>NZ_JAAMQM010000016.1 GCF_013523055.1 Pseudomonas capeferrum
GCGTGGCCAATTCCATCGCCGCGGTGGAGGAGGGCTGCGACCGCATCGACGCCAGCCTCGCCGGCATGGGCGCCGGTGCCGGCAACGCACCGCTGGAGGTGTTCATTGCCGCCGCCGACAAGCTCGGCTGGAACCACGGCACCGACCTGTACGCGCTGATGGATGCCGCCGACGACCTGGTACGCCCGCTGCAGGACCGGCCGGTGCGAGTGGACCGCGAAACCCTGGCGCTGGGCTATGCCGGGGTCTACTCGAGCTTCCTGCGTCATGCCGAGTTGGCCGCTGCGCGTTATGGCATCAAGACGGTGGACATCCTCGTCGAGCTGGGCAAGCGACGGATGGTAGGGGGGCAGGAAGACATGATCGTGGATGTGGCGCTGGACCTGCTCGAGCGCTGATGTGAACCCGGGGCCGCTTTGCGGCCCCCTACAAACAACGACCCCATACAAAAACAAAACGGGTGATTTCATGACTTCTGCCAACAACCCGCCTCGCGTGGCTATCACCATCGGCCTGTGTTTCCTCGTCGCCCTGCTCGAAGGCCTCGACCTGCAGGCCGCCGGCATCGCCGCCCAAGGCATGGCCAGTGCCTTTGGCCTGGACAAGCTGCAAATGGGCTGGGTCTTTAGCGCCGGTATCCTCGGCCTGCTGCCCGGCGCCCTGGTCGGTGGGTGGCTGGCTGACCGCCTTGGGCGCAAGCGTATCCTGATCGGCTCGGTGGCGCTGTTCGGCCTGTTCTCCCTGGCCACGGCCCACGCCTGGAGCCTGCCCAGTCTGCTGCTGGCCCGGCTGCTCACCGGGGTCGGGCTGGGAGCCGCATTGCCCAACCTGATCGCCCTTACCAGCGAAGCCGCTGGCCAGCGCCTGCGCGGTAGCGCGGTCAGCCTGATGTACTGCGGCGTGCCGCTGGGCGCGGCGCTGGCCGCTAGCATCGGCATCGCTGGCTACAGCGGCGACTGGCAGCGGGTGTTCCATGTGGGTGGCGTCGGGCCGCTGCTGATCCTGCCCTTGCTGGCGCTGTACCTGCCCGAGTCCGGCCAGTTCCGCGCCACCGCCCAGGCCGACGACGCGCCCAGCCTGCGCCGCGAGCTGTTCGGCCAGGGCGCGACCTGGCTGCTGTGGCTGAGTTACTTCTTCACCTTGATGGTGGTGTACATCCTGATCAACTGGCTGCCGAGCCTGCTGATCGGCCAAGGCTTCAGCAGCCGTGACGCCAGCTGGGTGATGTTCGTCCTGCAAATTGGCGCGGCCATCGGCACACTGGTCCTCGGCCAGGTGCTCGAGCGCCTGCCGGCCGGTGCCACGACAGCCTTGGTGTACCTGGGGATCCTCGCCGCGCTGGCAGGCCTGGGGCTGGCCAGTACATTGCCGGGGATGCTTGTCGCCGGCTTTTTCGCCGGTTTCTTCGCCACCGGCGGGCAGGGCGTGCTGTACGCCCTGGCGCCGCATTTCTACCCCGTGCGCATGCGTGCCACCGGCGTCGGCGCGGCGGTGGCGGTCGGGCGCCTGGGGGCGATGAGCGGACCACTGGTGGCCGGCCAGATGCTCGCCCTCGGCGCCGGTTCGGCCGGGGTGCTGCTGGCCTCGGCACCCGGCGTGGTGATTGCCGCCCTGGCGCTGTTCCGCCTGATCGGTCGCCGCCCGGCCTGACCCCGCGCGCTGTTCAACCTTGCTGTGCTCCCTGCTGCGCTAGCGGCAGGGCTTATTACAACTACAAGAAAGTGAAGTGACATGCACAAGGCCCCGAAAACCTGCCTGGCCCTGGCCGCCGGCCTGCTCTGCGCCAATTCGTCCCATGCTGCTGGTTTCGTCGACGACAGCCATGCCGTACTGGTGCTGCGCAACTACTACTTCGATCGCAATTACCTGGGCCCGACCGCACAGGCGGCCGCCCGCGAATGGGCCCAGGGTTTCATCCTCAACGTCACTTCCGGCTTCACCGAGGGCCCGGTCGGCTTCGGCCTGGATGCCAAGGGCATGCTCGGCGTCAAGCTCGACTCCTCGTCCGACCGTGCCGGCACCGGCCTGCTACCGTTCGACCCGGTGACCCGCAAGCCTGCCGACAACTATTCCGAGCTGGGCCTGACCGGCAAGATGCGTATCTCGCGCACCGAGCTACAAGGCGGCACCATCAGCACCCTCCTGCCGATCGCCTTCGCCAGCCCGACCCGGCTCTTGCCGCAGACTTTTCGCGGTGCCTACCTGCGCTCCAGCGATATCGATCGGCTGAGCCTGCACGCCGGCTGGCTCGACCGCATCAACCTGCGCGACTCAACCGACTACCAGCAGATGAGCGTCGCCGGGCCCAATGGCCGCTTCAACGGCGTCGCCACCTCCGACCGCTTCACCTTCCTCGGCGGTGACTACGCCTGGTCCGACTCCTTGACCCTGCGCTACTACCATGCCGAGCTGGACCAGCTATATCGCAAGGACTACTTCGGCTTCGTCGATGATCGCAAGCTGGGGCCGGGCCGCCTGAAGAGCGATTTCCGCCTGTTTGTCACCGGCGAGGAGGGCGCCGCCAAGGCCGGCCCGGTCGACAACCGCAATACCGCGCTCATGCTCACCTACGCCTGGGCCAGCCACAGCCTGGGGGTTGGCTACATGCGCCTGGATGGCGACA
This sequence comes from Pseudomonas capeferrum, assembly GCF_013523055.1. Taxonomy (GTDB): domain Bacteria; phylum Pseudomonadota; class Gammaproteobacteria; order Pseudomonadales; family Pseudomonadaceae; genus Aquipseudomonas; species Aquipseudomonas capeferrum_A. Next base: position 2,624 of record NZ_JAAMQM010000016.1, read on the forward strand.
CCGCGATGCCCTACCTGTACGGGACCGAACCGCTGGTGATCACCGAGGGCACGCTCAGTTCCGAATTCATCAACCCCAAGGAGCGCAGCTGGCAGGTCAAGTTCGACCAGGACTTCGCCCCGTTCGGCGTGCCCGGGCTCAAGGGCATGCTGCGCTATGTGCGTGGCGACAATATCGAACTGGCGCGTTTTGGCGGGGGCGGGCTGAGCGAGAGCGAGAAGGACGTGGAGCTGTCGTACACCGTGCAGCAGGGCACGCTCGAAGGCGTAGCGCTGCGCCTGCGGCACGCGTGGTATCGCAATGACTTCCTGGCCGGCGCCACGCACCGGGACGACAACGAGCTGAGGGTCAACGTGGATTACACGGTTCGACTCTGGTAAGCCTGAGGCTAGATCAGCGCAGTGCGATCGACTGCTTTGGATCGATAGCGGTCGGTCGTCACTGGCAGCTTCGGACCTATAGCGGACCTGAGCTTTCAGAGCAGTCTCCGCGAGGAAGTACCGGCGAGCATGCGAGGTAATCAACGCCCGCAAGCGCTGCGCGTACCCTGTGGGAGCGGGTTTACCCGCGAAGAATGCGACGCTGTGTATGGCCCCGGCTTTGCCGGTGTTCGCGGGTGAACCCGCTCCCACAGGATCGCCTCTGCCAAGCAGTCTGCTTCTGGCCGTGAGCAGCGCTGCGCGAAGGGCTGCTTTGGGCCGATAGCAGCCCTTCGTGACAGGCAGCTGTCGGCCAGCAACGGGCATCACCGAGATCAGGCGGGTAGGGCTGCGTGTGTTCCTCGAAAGGGCCGAGGGGCAGTCGCGGGTGATGCGCAGCGCCATTGCAGCCTTTGGCTTCGTCTACATTCACCCGTTGGCCGACGGCAATGGGCGCGTGCGCAACCACCTGTCCGGATGGCGTGGTGTCAAATTTCGTCTTTCACGGCGGTGATCAGGCCAGGCCGCTCTGGCGTTATCCGAACCTTGGGCCACCTCTGCGCTGATAAGGGTTTGAGTACATGCCAAGCTTCTACAAAGCTGTGAACCAGGAGTAACTCCATACACAGCTTTATGCACTTTCTTACAAAAAACTTCAGACTTACCCTATATCCTGTTGGACCTTTCCGAATCATGCTTTCTTCGCCTCTAAGCGCTTGCGATGGTTTTCTTGTCGGTCTAGCCTCGACCAGTCGTTGTTGACCCTACGACCGGTTTTGACAGGCCGTGTTAGAAGACACCGCGCGCGTCTCGTGTTATGGCGGCTGTGCGTGGGGCACTTCGGTGCGCCGGTCTTTTCCGTGTACTTCTCCCAGTCTGTCAACCCGCGTACAGCTGCCACCTGCCTGTTTGACAGCAGGCATGTGGCGGCTTCAACCCTGAGAAGAGACGGAGTTATCCTTATGTTGAAGATCGTTCCGACCCGCCGCTTCAAGCAAATAACGCAAACCCCTCCATCGAAACCCTCCTGCTCCAGACCTCGGAATACCTGGTCTGCGCCCTGACCGTCGCCCAGCAGACGGTGTTGCTCCATCCCAAGCCTGCTGCTCAGGTCATGACCCTGGCGACGATGCATGAAATCGAAAATGCTCGCAGCCTGGTAGAAATGGCGCTGAGTCGGCTGCAGCCACGCCCCTGACGCCTGAACCGAGCTGGATTCTTCGCGGGGTCAGCCGCATCGGCGAACCGCCCATAGGAATAGTACGTGCGCTGGGCTGGCTCTGCGTCAGCCCGGACGCATGCGATGGAGGTTAGGTATGAGCAGCATAACCAAGACGTCGGATGTGCAGACTTCTGGTGTCGGCACCTTTGGTGAGGGTGTCGAGGGAAAGATTACAGACCGATTGTTCAAAGTCACGCCGGGACATGACGCGGAATATGCGTTGGAGCAGGCGACGGTACTCATGAGCTGCGTCTACAAGATCACGCTGGCGGCAGGACGCGAGCGGGGCGACGAACTGGTGTGGGCAGCGCATTGCCTGAGTGGGATGGCCAAGGCGCTGGTCGAGGATGTGGCACACGGGATGATGACGGGGCCTCTACGCTAAGTTTTGTCTGGGCGTTAGAGAGGCTTCAAGTCGCGCACCAGCGCAGCCCCCACTTCGGCCAGCACTGTATTACGTTCCTCCAATGACAAGCGCGTTCCGGTCAGATAGACGGCTACCACCACCGGGCCATGCGTCGTGTCATCGCCCGTGGGCCAGATCACCGCAATGATGCCTCGCGAGCCATATTCGGACGCGCCGGTGCGGTCGGCGATTTTCCAGCCTCCAGGCAGGCTGGCGCGAAACAGCGGGGCGCTGACCTTGTTGTCTACCAGCCAGGCTTCGAACTGCTGGCGCGAGGTCTCGGATAGCACATTCCCCAGCAACAGCGCCCGCAGGCTCTGCGCCGCGGCAATGGGGCTGGTTGTGTCGCGTGGATCACCGGGCGAGACGTTGTTGAGCTCCGGTTCGTAGCGATCGACGCGCGTTGTGCCGTCGCCGATGGAGCGCATGAATGCCGTCAGCCCGGCAGGCCCGCCCACGGCCTTGAGCACCAGGTTGGCGGCGGTGTTGTCGCTCATGGACATGGCGGCATCGCACAGCTGCGACAACGATAGGCCTGGTCCATCTGCATGATCGCGCGTGACCGGTGAATAGCTGTCTAGCTCCCGCGACGTATAAGTCATGCGCTGTCCCAAGTCGAGCTTGCCCCGGTCCGCCTGGGACAACAGGCTTGCGCAGGCGAAGGCCTTGAAGGTGCTGGCCAGGGGAAACCGCTGATCACCTTTGTAGGACCAATGGGTATCGGAAGCCAGGTCAGTTACGCTGATGCCCAGCCGACCGCCCGTGCGCTGTTCGATCTGGGCCGCGGTTTTGCCTAGCTGCTCGCCGAGTACCGGGGAGGCGAATACGCTCGTCGTGCCGATGACCGATGCGATGAGCAAGGTAACGATCAGTGCGACGTGATTGATGGTCTTCACAGTGGCGCCTCGTACTTGTTCTTGATAAAGCGGCGGAAGATAGCGCTTCCGGTATGAGGATGCTGTAGGACGCGTCTGAATCGTCCTAGGTCTGTTGTATCGAAATATTAGGTTCTTGCCTGACGCAGGAAAAACCATGAGTTCGCATGGCGTGAGGGCTGTACGCCTCCTCGAACGCAGGCTCGATGCCATTTAAACCACTCTTCACTTAATCTTTCTCAATTGCGGGTGTATCGTATTCGCCCTTCTTCGCCAGCCCCTTACTGGCAGACTGATTTCGCAATACGAGGTACCTGCTCCAATGTCCTTTACCCGTCGACAAATGCTCAAGGGCCTGACCGGTCTGGTGGTCGTAGGCCTCGGTGCCGGCGGCGCCGCGCGCTACTGGCTTGGCAAGGTCGAGGACGAGCAGGCCGGGCACGACTATGAGCTGATCGCTGCGCCCCTGGATGTCGAGCTGGTGCCGGGCTTCAAGACTGAAGCCTGGGCCTTTGGCCCGTCGGCTCCCGGCACCGAGCTGCGCGTGCGCCAGGGCACCTGGTTGCGGGTGCGCTTCATCAACCATCTGCCGGTAGAAACGACCATCCATTGGCACGGCATCCGCCTGCCGTTGGAAATGGACGGCGTGCCTTATGTGTCGCAGCTGCCCGTGAAGCCGGGCGAATTCTTCGACTACAAGTTCCGCGTGCCGGATGCGGGGAGCTATTGGTATCACCCGCATGTCGCCAGCTCCGAGGAACTGGGCCGCGGCCTGGTGGGCCCCCTGATCGTCGAGGAGCGCGAGCCGACGGGCTTTCGTCACGAGCGTACGCTGAGCCTGAAGAACTGGCACGTGGACGAGCAGGGCGTCTTCACGCCTTTCAGCATCCCCCGCGAGGCAGCGCGCAACGGGACCGCAGGGCGCCTGATCACGATCAACGGCCAACCCGACTCTGTGACCGAGTTGCCGGCCGGCCAGGTCGTGCGGGTGCGTCTGCTCAACCTGGACAACACCTGGACCTATCGCATCAACCTGCGCGGCGACTGCGAGGCGATGGTCTATGCGCTGGACGGCAATCCCATCACCCCGCGCCCCTTGGGCAAGGATTACTGGCTCGGCCCAGGAATGCGCATTTGCCTGGCGATCCGCATTCCCGAGGCAGGTGAGGAAATCTCCCTGCGCGACGGCTTCGTGCGCCTGGGCACCCTTCGCTCCGTGGCCAGCGATGAAGCGCCCGGCGACTGGCCTCCAGCCTTGCCGCCCAACCCGATCGCCGAGCCCGATCTGGAAACTTCCGAGAAGCTCAACTTCAATTTCGAGTGGGTAGGCAAGGTCTCGGTGAATACCGAGGAAGGTCGGCCACCCAGCCTGTGGCAGATCAACGGCCAGGCCTGGGACATCACCGACGAGACGTGTGCCGATCGGCCCATTGCTACCTTGAAACTGGGCAAGAGCTACATCTTCGAGTTCAAGAACATGACCCAGTACCAGCACCCGATTCACCTGCATGGCATGAGTTTCAAGGTGATCGCGTCCAATCGGCACAAGATCGTCGAGCCCTGGTTCACCGATACCTACCTGCTGGGCAAGAACGAGCGGGCCCAGGTGGCACTGGTCGCCGATAACCCGGGCACCTGGATGTTCCATTGCCATGTGATCGATCACATGGAAACCGGCCTCATGGCCGCGATCGCGGTGGTCTGATGCGTCCTCAAATCATCGATCGCAGCCGCGATCAGGAATTCATGCGCATGGCCTTGGAACTGGCTGCCGAGGGCGCCGCATTGGGTGAGGTACCGGTGGGGGCCGTGCTGGTGCAGCATGGGCAGGTAGTGGGGCGCGGCTTCAACTGTCCGATCAGCGGCAGCGATCCCAGTGCACATGCCGAGATGGTCGCTATTCGAGCCGCGGCCCAGGCTGTCAGCAATTACCGTCTGCCGGGCAGCACCCTGTATGTCACGCTCGAGCCGTGCAGCATGTGCGCGGGGCTGATTGTCCACTCACGCATCGGGCGCGTGGTGTACGGCGCCCTGGAGCCCAAGGCGGGCGTGGTGCAGAGCCAGGGGCAGTTCTTCACCCAGGGTTTTCTCAATCATCGGGTAATGTTCGAGGGTGGGGTGCTGGCGGAAGAGTGCGGGCGGATTCTGAGCGAATTCTTCAAGGCGCGGCGGGCGAAAGTGTAGCTGCCGAGACCATTGCGGGTCATCACGACACAAGGCCGCTCTCATGAAAAAGCTTTTATCTCACTGATCTTGATGATTTTTTGAGCCGCTGCCATATCTGTGGGAGCGGGTTTACCCGCGAACAATGGCGCGACCTTGCCGATAAAGACGATGACATGGGCGGCCTCTTCGCGGGTAAACCCGCTCCCACAGATACAGCGGGGGCTACAGAAAAGTCTTTGCGCGACAGTGCAGCCCACCAGGCTAGGCAGAGTCCTAAGGTTTCGAGGGTGTTTGAGAGACTTCCAGGGCCGTCACCAAGGCCTGTAGGGGTGACTTCTCCGGAGCGCCGAACCGCCCGCGATAGGCTGCGCAGTAGCCTCAGTTCAGGCAACCTGACACCGCGTGGGATCACATCGGCGGTGACTGCTCTGGCTTGTCCTTGTTGACGCCCGGCACATGCAGAGTGCCCTCGGCCACCTGACCCTCGAGCTGCGGTTGGGTCACCCAGGTCAGGATGTCGTAATAGCGCCGGATGTTGGCCACGAAGTGTACCGGCTCCCCGCCACGCGCGTAGCCATAGCGCGTCTTGCTGTACCACTTCTTCTGCGCCAGGCGCGGCAGCATCTTCTTCACGTCCAGCCACTTGTTCGGGTTCAGGCCCTCGCGCTTGGCCAGGGTGCGCGCGTCCTCCAGATGGCCGCTGCCGACGTTGTAGGCGGCCAGGGCGAACCAGGTGCGATCAGGCTCCTCGATGCTGTCATCGAGCTGTTCCTTGACCATCATGAAGTACTTGGCGCCTCCCTGAATGCTCTGTTTGGGGTCCAGCCGATTGGACACGCCCACGGCTTGCGCGGTGCGCTGGGTCAGCATCATCAGGCCGCGTACACCGGTCTTGGACGTGACTTCGGGCTGCCACATGGATTCCTGATAGCCGATCGCCGCCAGCAGCCGCCAGTCGACCTGCTCGACCTTGGCCGAAGCGTGGAAGTGTTTCTCGTACTTGGGCAGGCGCTGTTGAAGGTGCTGGGCAAAGGTGTAGGCGCCGACATAGCCGAGCACGTCGACATGGCCGTAGTAACGATCCTTGAGACGCTGCAAGGTGCCGTTCTTCTGAGCCTTGTCGAGAAAATCGTTGATCTCGTTGAGCAGGCTGTTGTCTTCGCCAGCGGCAACGGCCCAGCGCTGGTCGCGGGCGTCGCCCAGGTCGAAGGCCACGCGCACCTTGGGGAAGTAGACCTGGTTCATCGCCAGCTCGTTGGAGTCGACCAGGGTCAGGTCGATCTGCCCCTCATCGACCATGCGCAGCAGGTCTACTACCTCCACGGCGTCGGACTCTTCGTATTCGAGCGCCGAATACTGCTTTTTCAGCGCAGCCAGCTGTTCCGCGTGGCTGCTGCCCTTGAGCACCATGATCTTCTTGCCTACCAGGCCCCTGGCATCGGTCGGGCGCGAGCGGCCGTTGCGGTAGATGATCTGCGGGGTGACTTCCAGGTAAGGGTGGGAGAACTTCGCCTGGACGCTGCGCTTCTCGCTGCTGACCAGCCCGGCGGCGGCGAGCACGGGGCCGGCGGGCTTGCCCAGCTGATTGAACATCTCGTCGAGGTTGTCGGCCGTCTCGATCTCCAGCTCGACGCCCAGGTCGTCGGCAAAGCGCTTGACCAGCTCGTATTCGAAACCGGTATCGCCGTTGCGATCCTGGAAATAGGTAGCCGGGCTGTTGCGGGTAACCACGCGCAGCACACCGTCCTCCTTGACACGCTCGAGTGTGCTAGGTTTTTCAACACAGGCACCGAGCATCAGGAAGAGTCCGGTTGCGAAGAGCCATCTGGCGCAACGCTGGCGCAAAGCAGTGTGGGCGAACATAGGTTGCAGTATACGCAAAGCGCCGGTCCCGCCATATCTCGACAATGCCGAGCTTGTCTGGTAGCGAGTTTTCCGATATGGGGCGTTGGCTTTTCTTACAGCCTGTTTTCTGACCCTGAAGTCCGGTTCAGGCACCGACATGTGGTCGGGCAGCAATACCCTGTTGCGGGTGCCGAAAGCCGCGGATTTAGGCTAGAATGCACGGCCTCTAAGCACACCCCTTCCTGAGGCTGTCCCGACGATGTTGATCCTGCGCGGCGCTCCTGCCCTTTCTGCCTTTCGCCACGGTAAATTACTCGAGCAACTGAGCCAGAAAGTCCCCGCTGTTACTGGTTTGTATGCCGAATTTGCCCACTTCGCCGAGGTCGATGGCGAACTGACCGCCGACCAACAGCAGGTGCTGGGTCGGTTGCTCAAGTACGGTCCGAGCGTCCCGGTGCAGGAGCCGACGGGCCGCCTGTTCCTGGTGGTGCCTCGCCTGGGCACCATTTCGCCCTGGTCGAGCAAGGCCAGCGACATCGCCCACAACTGCGGGCTGCAGAACATCCGGCGCCTGGAACGCGGCATCGCCTATCACGTCAGTGGCGAGCTGAGCGACGCCGACGCTGCCCTCGTCAACGCCACGCTGCATGACCGCATGACCCAGCGCGTGCTGACCCGCCTGGAAGAAGCCACCGACCTGTTCAGCCATGCCCAGCCCAAGCCGTTGACTGCCGTCGACGTCCTCGGCGGTGGTCGTGCCGCGCTGGAGCAGGCCAACGTCGAACTGGGCCTGGCCCTGGCCGAAGACGAGATCGACTACCTGGTCGCCGCCTTCCAGGGTCTCAAGCGCAACCCGCACGACATCGAACTGATGATGTTCGCCCAGGCCAACTCCGAGCACTGCCGCCACAAGATCTTCAACGCCAGTTGGGATATCGATGGCCAGAGCCAGGAAAAAAGCCTGTTCGGCATGATCAAGAACACCTACCAGATGCACAGCGAAGGCGTGCTGTCCGCTTACAAGGACAACGCTTCGGTGATCGTCGGCAGCGTCGCCGGCCGCTTCTATCCGAATCCCGATACCCGCCAGTACGGCGCGGTGCAGGAGCCGGTGCACATCCTGATGAAGGTCGAGACGCACAACCACCCGACCGCCATCTCGCCATTCGCCGGCGCCTCCACCGGCTCCGGCGGCGAAATCCGCGACGAGGGCGCGACCGGCCGTGGCGCCAAGCCCAAGGCGGGCCTGACCGGCTTCACCGTTTCCAACCTGCGGATCCCCGGTTTCGAGCAGCCTTGGGAGAAGCCGTACGGCAAGCCCGAGCGCATCGTCAACGCCCTCGACATCATGATCGACGGCCCGCTGGGCGGCGCTGCCTTCAACAACGAATTCGGGCGTCCGGCACTGACCGGTTACTTCCGCACCTTCGAGCAGTCGATCGACACTCCGCACGGCGATGAAGTGCGCGGCTACCACAAGCCGATCATGCTGGCGGGCGGCCTGGGCAACATCCGTGAAGACCACGTGCAGAAGGGCGAGATCACCGTCGGTGCCAAGCTCATCGTCCTCGGCGGCCCGGCGATGCTGATCGGCCTGGGCGGCGGCGCGGCCTCTTCGGTCGCCACGGGTGCCAGTTCGGCCGACCTGGATTTCGCCTCGGTACAGCGCGAGAACCCTGAGATGGAGCGCCGTTGCCAGGAGGTCATCGACCGTTGCTGGCAGCTGGGCGACGAGAACCCGATTGCCTTCATCCACGACGTTGGTGCGGGCGGTATCTCCAATGCCTTCCCGGAGCTGGTCAATGACGGTGGCCGCGGTGGTCGCTTCGAACTGCGCAACGTGCCCAACGACGAGCCGGGCATGGCCCCGCATGAAATCTGGAGCAACGAATCGCAGGAGCGCTACGTGCTCGCGGTCGATGCGGCCAACTTCGAGCGTTTCAAGGCCATCTGCGAGCGCGAGCGTTGCCCTTACGCCGTGGTCGGTGAAGCCACCGAAGAGCCACACCTGACCGTCACCGACAGCCACTTCGGCAATACCCCGGTGGACATGCCGCTCGACGTCCTGCTCGGCAAGCCGCCGCGCATGCACCGCTCGGTAACCCGTGAAGCCGAACTGGGCGATGACTTCGACCCGGCCACCCTGGAACTTGCCGATTCGGTCGAACGCGTATTGCGTCATCCGGCCGTGGCGAGCAAGAGCTTCCTGATCACCATCGGCGACCGCAGCATCACCGGCCTGGTAGCCCGCGACCAGATGGTCGGCCCTTGGCAGGTCCCGGTGGCCGACTGCGCCGTCACCGCTACCAGCTTCGACGTCTATACCGGCGAAGCCATGGCCATGGGCGAGCGTACGCCGCTGGCCCTGCTCGACGCCCCGGCCTCCGGTCGCATGGCCATCGGCGAGACCCTGACCAACCTGGCCGCGTCACGCATTGGCAAGCTCTCCGACATCAAGCTGTCGGCCAACTGGATGTCCGCCGCCGGTCATCCGGGTGAAGATGCCCGCCTGTACGACACGGTCAAGGCCGTGGGCATGGAGCTGTGTCCGGAGCTGGGCCTGACCATTCCGGTGGGCAAGGACTCCATGTCGATGAAGACCAAATGGAGCGACGAGGGCGCCGAGAAGAGCGTCACCTCGCCGATGTCCCTGATCGTCAGTGGCTTCGCTCCCGTGGTCGACATTCGCAAGACCCTGACCCCTCAGTTGCGCATGGACAAGGGCGAGACCGACCTGATCCTCATCGACCTGGGCCGTGGTCAGAACCGCATGGGCGCCTCCATCCTCGCCCAGACCCACGGCAAGCTGGCCAGCCGGGCGCCCGACGTCGATGACGCCGAAGACCTCAAGGCATTCTTCGCCGTGATCCAGGGGCTCAATGCCGACGGACACCTGCTGGCCTACCACGACCGTTCCGACGGTGGCCTGGCGACTACCGTGCTGGAAATGGCCTTTGCCGGTCATTGCGGCCTCGGGCTGGAGCTCGACACCCTCACCAGCCGCCGCGAGAAGGCCGCCGCCATCCTCTTCAACGAAGAGCTGGGCGCCGTGATCCAGGTACGCCGGGACGCTACCCCGGTCGTGCTGGCACAGTTCAGCGCCGCGGGCCTGGGCGAGGACTGCGTCGCGGTGATCGGCCAGCCGATCAACAATGCCGAAGTCGTCATCCGTCTCAATGGCGAAGTGCTGTTCAAGGGCGACCGCCGCCTGCTGCAGCGCCAGTGGGCAGAAACCAGCTACCAGATCCAGCGCCTGCGCGACAACGTCGACTGTGCCGAGCAGGAGTTCGACGCCCTGCTGGAAGAAGACAACCCGGGCCTGAGCGCCAAGCTCGGCTTCGACGTCAACGAAGACATCGCCGCGCCGTACATCAAGACCGGCGTGCGTCCTCAGGTCGCGGTCCTGCGCGAGCAGGGCGTCAACGGCCAGGTCGAAATGGCCGCGGCCTTCGACCGCGCCGGCTTCAGCGCGATCGACGTGCACATGAGCGATATCCTCGCCGGCCGTGTCGACTTCGCCGACTTCAAGGGCCTGGTGGCCTGCGGTGGCTTCTCCTACGGCGACGTGCTCGGCGCTGGTGAAGGCTGGGCCAAGTCGGCGCTGTTCAACAGCCGTGCCCGTGATGCCTTCCAGGCCTTCTTCGAGCGCAACGACAGCTTCGCCCTGGGGGTGTGCAACGGTTGCCAGATGATGTCCAACCTGCACGAACTGATCCCCGGCACCGAGTTCTGGCCGCACTTCGTGCGCAATCGCTCGGAGCAGTTCGAGGCGCGCGTGGCCATGGTCGAGGTGCAGAAGTCCAATTCGATCTTCCTGCAGGGCATGGCCGGTTCGCGCATGCCGATCGCCATCGCTCACGGCGAAGGCCATGCCGAGTTCGCCAGCGAGCAAGCGCTGCTTGAAGCCGACCTCTCCGGCACCGTGGCCCTGCGCTATGTCGATAACCACGGCAAGGTGACCGAAGCCTATCCGGCGAACCCGAACAGCTCGCCGCGCGGCATTACCGGCCTCACCAGCCGTGATGGTCGCGTGACCATCATGATGCCGCACCCCGAGCGGGTATTCCGTGCCGTGCAGAACTCCTGGCGCCCGGACGACTGGCAGGAAGACGGCGCCTGGATGCGCATGTTCCGCAACGCGCGGGTTTGGGTGAACTGAGCATGCACAAGCTCGCCTTCTTCGTTCCGCCCAGCCACGTGGACGTGGTCAAGGCTGCCGTATTCGCCGCCGGTGGCGGACGTATCGGCGACTATGACCATTGCGCGTGGCAGGTGCTGGGCCAAGGCCAGTTCCGCCCCCTCGATGGCAGCCAGCCCTACCTGGGGCAGACTGGCGTAGTCGAGCGGGTGGAGGAATGGAAGGTGGAGCTGGTGGTGACCGACGACCTGATCACTCAGGTCGTCGCTGCGCTCAAGCAGAACCATCCTTACGAGACACCGGCGTATGAGGTGTGGCGGCTGGCTGACATCTGACCACATTCGAGCGAATTCAGAGCAGCCCTTCCACGTCATCCACGTGGAGGGCTGCTTTTTTTTAGGCGGCATAAGATTGTTCTGAACCTCTGAGCGTAGCCAGGGGCTCATGCACGTACATGCAAATGGCTATAGATACCAAAATACATTATGTCGTTAATGAGATGGACCATCACTATAAAAATAGTATGCCCGGCGATTTCTAGCATTTTTGTCAGGTGACGTGCCTAGCCAGGCCGCGATAAAAAGGAGTCTAGGTAAGACGAGCAGCCGGGAGGCTAGGCATGACCATCTTGACGATCTACTTTTGTGGAACGAGCTCCACAAAGTTCGATGATACTAACCCCTTGTACTGGCAAGGCGAGCTGATCGCTCACCTGGCGGCCTCAACCATGAGTAGAGAGTTCGCGGAGTGGGTGGTTATAGATGGTCCTGGAAGCGATAACCTGCAAGCGGATGACTTTTGGACAGAATTCATCAACTACAGTTATTTTTCTGGTGCTACGTTCGGTAATGGATGGGAGGAAAATGTCAGGCATGCCCTTCATATTATCAAGGGGAATTTTAACTGGCAGCGTCAAAAGCTTACTGCCAAGCAGTATGAACTATTAAAGGCTGCAGGTATTCCAATCAACGACGCGACAGCCAGCGGGCACTACTTAAAAACCTACGACTACGGGGATAGAAAGGTTACCCAGCAGCAGTTGCAGGCCCAGATTGTGAGAACATTTAGAAAGGATGGCGTGATTCCGGCGAAAGTGAACCTGGTGGGGTGGAGTCGCGGTGGGGTCAGTTGTCACATGCTCGCAAACGCCATGTTCGAAGACGATGAACTTAAGCATATTCCTGTTAATATTCTTGCTATTGACCCTGTCCCAGGCCCAGGTAATTTTCAACCTAATAAAGTGACGTTGAAAAGTAATGTGAAAGAGTATGTCGGTTTCTATGCGCGCAACGAACACTCGAAGGGGTTCAGCTGCGTGATACCCAAGACCGATCCCAAGACATCCATTCATGTCTATCCCATCGCTGGAAGACACGCTACCTTGGTCGGCAATGCAGGGGCTGATGGCGTTTCCGGCGGTAGGGTGGCCAAAGAACCTGGTCTTATCGTTCGCCACTTCTCGGAGTGTTGCCTGGCCACATGGGGTACCCCACTTGAGAAAAAGCTCGACCTGAGTGGGGGGCAACTTCTTAAGTATATTGGCAGTATCGAGGAGTCTGCCACCCTTTACCAGACAATGGAGAGTACCGTATACGTGGTCGGGACCGATACCACTGATGGCGAGCGCACGGTCTCATACGGCAATGAAGGAAGAAAGTTTTCTTCCATCCAAGGGCAACCCTATAACCCTACTACCGGCTTGGCTTCCAGCTGGTACGAAGTCCTCGCTTCCTCGCCCCTGTTCGATGCCAACAAAGCTTATTGGTCAGACACGCTGGCATCCAGCGAAGAACAATTGTTTTTCACAGGAGTGCAGGTCCGGTCAGGCGATAAGCTGAGCGTGGTCACCGAGGGCGAGCTTACCGTAGATGACACCCAGACGAGCGGAGGGCAGGCAGGACAGTCTGCCCGCCAGTCTGATCTGCTCCGCATCTATGTTGGCTATATTCAGGAAACCTTACCTGCGCCGACGACTGACCCCGAGCTCCCGGATAACGTGCTTGACCCCTCAAAAGGTGATTTCGAATTCGGCGTGGACATTGTGATTCCAGCCATAGAAGGATTTGAAGCGCCTTATAAGGTCACCGTCATATGGAGCACCTCGGCAGGTGGCTACTTCGAGGATGAACAAGAGGTTGATACTGACAAGGCGCTTTCAGCGTTTCTGATTCCTCGAGAGGAACTAGAGCTCAAGGGTGATAAGCCCGTCGATGTCGAAGTTTATTATGTGGTGACGAAGGAAGGAAAGCCAGACCATGCGTCGGCCGACTTGTGTTTTAAAATTGCCGAGCCTTCGATGCTGATTCCGCGCATTGAAGTCAATCAGGGAGTCATGAAAATCGACGGCGGCGCTGTTGAAGTATACCAGGCCCGCGGTGGCGTTTTTGTATCTGCAGGTTGGCGTACCCAACGCGGCTATAACGTCGCGCGCCAACAAAGAAGACCCGAGGGAGGACTGGGGCCGTTCACTTTTAGTTGCAGCAATAAGGACATTGCGTCTGTCGATAACGAAGGGTATGTGACAGGCTTGAAAAATGGCGCGGCTACTATCATTGTCACCGACAGCCGGAACGACACGGCGACCTACCGAATAGAAGTATCAGGGTGTTTCAATGTCTATCTGGCGGAGGGTAACTACAACCTGATTACCGCTGAGCAGTGGTGCAGAAGAACAGGCTTGGTCCCTCTGGGGACTAGGGAGTTTCATAAGCTTGCAGCAAAGTATGGTAAATCGCTGCCTATCACTCGGCACACGTGGACGTGCATCAGGTTGAACCACGATGCCGGTTGGTTTTATCACGCCCAGATGAAGTCGCCGTCCTATTTTGCCAACACATACAACGGAGCCATTGTTGGCGCCATGGCCATGAAATACCACTAGGCGCTTACGCTAAGCCGCTACTACCGAAGCGCTGAGTGCCTCACAGTATTGTTCTGTTTTAAAGTTTCCGAGCTGTGCGCCGAGCTGGCTATGCCGTCATGCCGCCAGTGATTATCGCGCTTGTGCGTATGGCAAAGACATACCCTCCATCCGCTGGACCCATCAGGGGAAGACACATGGACTATATGCATTCGCTGGACAGCCAAGCAGATTTGAATGAGGCTGATGTCGTTGCCGAAGACAACGCCGGAATCGGCGGGCTCAAGGAACTATCGAAGTCCTTTGAGGCGGCTCTCCAGCCTAAGTATCTCGATAATGCTGAATCAAACTTTCCGAGACCCTTTGTGCTTGAGTCCCACTGGCCTATCGTCACGGCCGATATCGGAATAAGCGACGCTATGGTCTGGCAGCCGGACAACGGCGTGATCGTTATTATTCCGCCTTATACTGGCATGAGTGAACACGACATCATCCAGGTCATCTGGAATGGCCAGCAGGTGGCAGGTGCGCGGCTCAAGGCGGATCAGCTGAACACCTATGTGACCTACAATGTACCCAGCGACAAAGTGCCCGCCGGTCACCACGAGTTGTATTACACCGTGCACGGGGCCAGCATTCCGTACAGGTCGCCGCCAACCGCAACATTGGTCCGCTTCGGACAGCCAGGCCATACAGGCGCCGAGCAAGCGGTGGAATTACCCGCCCCCATTGTTGCCCTTCCTGCGTCAGGATCGATCGGGGTGGCACAGGCCGCATCGGCTGTGAAGGTGACGATCCCCGCCTATCCCAACATGCAAGAGCATGATCGTATCCATCTGTATTGGGGCGAAGAAGTCATTGAGCAGACGGTGAAAACACCGGATGTGAACCGGCCTGTTGTCATCGAGGTCCCGGAAAACAGGATTCGTGCCGCCGGTGACAGTGAGGCGCTGCCAGTCTACTACTTCATCGCCGATGAAGTCGGGAACGAGTCTGAGTGGTCCGAGGACGCAATCATCAAGGTTGCACTTGAAGAAAACCTGCTCAGCGCTCCTGCGATTGTCAGTCTGAAGGCAAGCGAGAAAAGTGACTCCGTCACTGAAGTCGATCTGGATGAGCTATCGGGGGCGAGCCTGGAAATCGAGGTGCAGACGGCTGAGGAGGTGCAAGCTGATGATAGCGTCCTGCTCCGCTGGAACGGAACTACCGTGGAGGGCCAGGTCATCTCTCGAGTGTTGGGCCCAGAGAACGTGAGCATCACAGAGAAATCCTTGCGATTTACTGTCGCTAATACGGACCTGCAGGATCTTGTAGAGGGGTCGGCACGGGCATTTTATACACTTCAGCGCAAAGAGGAGGTGCGCGTCTCCAAGAGTACGTTCGTCAGTATTACTGGTTCACGCCCTGGCGGCCTGGCAGCTCCGTCCCTGCACAAGGTCGAGGAGGATTGGATCGAGGCCGATCGCGAGCAAGTGCACGTGATAGTCCCCACCTCGGCAGGACTCCAGGCGGGTGACGAAGTAACGGTGATCTGGCGCGGCACCACCGCGGATGGGAGCTCGTTATTGAGACAGCCGAAAACCTACCAGGTGACCCAGAAACATGCGGGAAAAAGCCTGCCTGTGAGAGTGAACGGTGCGGAGGTTTTAAAGCCTCTTGATGGAGGATGGGTCGACGTCTCCTATACGATCAAACGGAGAAAATCTACGGATGGCTCCAACCGTACCTTGCTCTTTCCTGGTGCACCGGTTGGAACGTTGGTCATGGGAATAGCGACTGAAGGCAAGCGTGAGCCTGAAACGGAGCGAGCGATACGACCACCCCTTTATGACGCTCCTGCTACCGGAGAAGGCGAGGTCTACTTTTACATTAATGGGTATGCGGGGGAGTACGGCAAGCATGCTGGAAGCCTGACCGTAACGCTTGCTAAAACAGCGTCTGAAAAAAACGCGAAGACGGATGTGTTTGACGCATTGTCAGACGCGCTTGAAGGCTGTTTTAACCAGACAGTCAATACCGGTTATGTGAAGTTATACGATACTCCCAGGATCTGGGGGCAGGTGTTCGGTAAGGACATGATGCCGCAGGCCGTGGAACGCGCAGAGGAGTTTGAAGCTGGGATTGTGAGCATGGTGCGGAATCTGCGCTATCGGTGCGATATTTCTTCACTCAATGCACCGGATGCCGAGTGGCGCAAGACGCTCCTGTCGGCGATCGATGGGGCGCTAAGCGCACAGGCTGAAAAGCAAGGAAAGCCGCAAATAAGATTCTTGTTCGCCCAGACGCCTACGGTGCTGCTGAAAGGAGTACCCTATTATTTCAGAGGCACGCCGGAATATCTTGCGTTGAAGGACGCGGTCGCGCAACTGGTTGAGCAGAGAGCGCAGCAGTGGGGGCTTAAGCCGGATATCTGGATTGGTCGATACTATCGAATAGCGGAGGGTTTGAAGAGCTCCGCACTTAAAAAACTGTTTCCAGATGATCTCATCGATGATGCTGAAACTGCGATGACTTGGAATCATACCAAGATAATTGCCGTCGATGGCGTTCAGTCATTCGTCGGTGGGCATAACCTGAATACGGATCTTTTCAAAAGTTATCCGCCTGTGCACGATGTGTCCGTAAAGGTGCTGGGAAAGGCGGCCCTGAGTGCTCAGCTTTTTTTGAACGAGCTTTGGGAGACGGGCAATGATCTGTTGACCAAGGAGTATTTCGATGCCGACACTCTGTCCTGGGTGAATGCGGATGGTCTTTCAGGTCAGCCCAGTGACCCTTTGAGTGAAAGTAAAGTGCTGAAATATGTCGATGATAAGCACAAGGAATACATGAACACTCGCCCTGCCGAGTCAGACTACGAAAGGTCCGCTCGGATCCTGTCCGTCGGTAAATACTGGACAGGGCCTGATCGGCGAACGGACTATAAAAAAGGGTCCGAGATCATGAAAGAGTTCATCATAAAAAATGCCAAGAAGAGCATTCGTATGTCACAACAGGACATTGTAAGCGCCTGGAAAAAGCAGTGGCGAGACCACGATGTATGTCGATGGCTGATCGAGGCATTGCTGGCTAACCCTGAGCTGCGTGTGCAGGTGGTCGTTTCGCCTCTCGACGCGGCAGCGGGCGCCGAGGGCGACCAATATTCCTTTGGATCGGGTGCCAAGCGAACGTTTGACATACTGGCCTACTACATGATGCACGACGAATATACCGATGCTCTTTTGGATGATCCACAGGGCATACGCCGCGCCGCGCTGGCCCGCTTGGAAGTCGCGCCATTTTTTTATACCGACGTCCCAGCTGAGCGATCAACCGAAGGCGCTACCTATCAATGGCCGGACCAGGCAGAGGAGGCCCATACGGCCACCCTCAAAGAATCGCCGCTCTCGGAAAAGCCGCCGCGAGCTGGGGTCATAGGTTATCCTCTTCAGTCGTTGATCAAAGCCAGCGGCTTGGCAGTGCCGAAAGTCCCATCAGCGCCTGGCAATCATGCGAAGGTGACCATTATTGACGACACGTTCTATGTGGTGGGGTCTGACAATATGTACCCTGGTTATCTGGCTGAATTTAATTATCTTATCGAGGGCGAGCCCGCCGTCAGCGCGTTCATAAATTCCTATTGGGAGCCGCTGTGGCGTTATTCAGAAAAACACGTCATCCGGTATGAAGCTTGAACTTGCCGCGTACCGTTTTCACATTCTTACACGCACTATATGGAGTTCTCCGTGCGGCATGGACTCCGTTTGGGTAATTGGGTCTGGCGTTGGCCCCGGCGCACGACCTGCTCGGCCTTCTGGGCAGGGAAGGATTGACAGGATCCCATAGCTAATTCCAATCAGATAAAGGAGTAACCTTCGATCAAATGCTGATGCTTGGCCTTCGGCTTCTGGAATCTTCAGAGAAGCTGATGGCTTATCGCTGGACACGCCCGCTCGCCACTGGTATGCGGTGTAGCGAAATATGCGTCCGGTGGCGAGCGGGCGTGTCCAGCGATAAGCCATCAGCCTCTCTGAAAATTCGAAAACCGAACGTTGACTAACTGGCATTGCCCCACAGGTGTCTTTCGGCGATCCATGAAGTCTGTTGCTGCCGTATATCTCGAGGATCGCTTCACCGCAGTCATCAACCAAGCTATTTGTTCAGGCGTGTTCGTGTGCATGGGTGAAATGGGAAAGTCAGGCGAGGAACTTCCAAGCGCATAGCTGTACTTGGCTGGCACTCATCGCGCCAAGTCAAACCTTCGCAAACTCCCGCACGCCACCAACCCCACCTCGAACAGCAGCCACATCGGCACCGCCAGCAACGTCTGCGAAAACACATCCGGCGGCGTCAGGATCATCCCCACCACGAAGCACCCGACCACGACATAAGGCCGGCTGCGCCGCAGCGTAGCCACGTCGGTAAGTCCCGCCCAGACGATGATGAAGGTGGCAACCGGGATCTCGAACGCCAATCCGAACGCCAGGAACAGCGCCATGATGAAGTCCAGGTACAGGCTGATGTCGGTCATCATCGCCACCCCGTCCGGGGTCACGCTGGCGAAGAAACCGAACATCATCGGGAAGACCAGGAAAAACGCGAATGCCATGCCGGCATAGAACAGCACGATGCTCGACAGCAGCAAGGGCAAGGCAATGCGCCGCTCCTGGCGATACATGCCGGGTGCGATGAAGCCCCATGCCTGATGCAGCAGCACCGGCATTGCCATGAACAGCGCGCACATCATGGTCAGCTTGAATGGCGCCAGGAACGGCGAGGTCACGCTGGTGGCGATCATGCTGGCCCCTTCTGGCAGGTAGCGCCGCAAGGGTTCGGAGACCAGATGGTAGAGCTGCTGGGCAAAGGGAAATAGCCCGGCGAATACCAGGCCGATGGCCAGCAGGCAGCGCACCAGGCGTCGGCGCAGGTCGCGCAGGTGATCGGTCAACGGCATCCGGCCGTCTTGCACGGCAGCGCTCATGAGGCATGCTCCCTGGCGGGTGCGACAGGCGTCGCATCATTGGCCGGCGGGGCCTGCAGACGAATGCCTTGGCGAATATCCTGCTCGAGACGTTGCAGCGGTGCGCTGTCCAGCGTAGGCAGGTCGATCTCCCGCTCCACCTGGGCACGCAGGGCATGCATCGCACGTTTCGCCTGCCCCAGACCACGGCCGACGGTACGCGCGGCCACCGGCAGGCGCTCGGGACCGAGCACCAGCAGGGCGACGATGCCCACCAGGACGAGTTCGGTGAAGCCGATCTCGAACATCAGGCCTGGCGGTCCGCGTGTTGCTGCTGCACGACCTGAGCGCTCAGCGGAGGCTGTTGCACCTGTGCGCTCGGGGTGTCGGCATCATCGGCGCCACCCATGGACTTGCGAAAACCCTGGATCGCCTCGCCGACGTCGCTGCCCAAGCCTTTGAGGCGCTTGGTGCCGAACAGCAGGAACACGATCAACAGCACGATTACCAGTTGCCAGATACCGATGCCACCCATGAATCAACTCCAGGATCATGAAAAGGAAGGCGTCATCCTGCCTGTCCTATATGACGGCCACGTGACTCGCCGCACGTTTGCCATCTGCCTGAAACAACTCCCGTGTTGACTGGCGCCTTCATAGAAGAAGGGGAGTGCGGGCATGGGAGGCAAGCAACAACGCGGTGTCGCGCTGCTGATGGTTCTGGTCGTGCTGGCGATGCTGGCGGGGGGGCTGACCTGGCTGGTGGAGGGTGCCAGGCAACAGGTCGATGGCGTACGCCTGCTGCAACAGCGGGTGCAGGTACGAGCCATGGAGCAGGCGGGCCTGGCCTATGCCGAACAGGCGCTGCGCGACCCTGCCTGGCGAGCCAGCCCGCTGTTCTGGCAGGCCTTGCGTGGCCAATCGCTGGATTACGATTTCGGCGACGGCGTCGCCCAGTTGCGGGTACGCGACCAGCACACCTGTTTCAACGTCAACGCGTTGCTTGGCGCGGACGCCGAGCGTGCCGAGCGTCAGCTGCGCTACTTGCTGGGCGACGACATGGCCGCTGAACGCCTGGTCGATGCCTTGGCCGACTGGCTCGACAGTGACAGCGATGCGCGCCTGCAGGGCGCCGAAAGTGCCCAGTACCTGCGCCAGCAACCGCCGCGCCTGGCGGCCAACCAGCCGATGCTTGAAACCAGTGAGCTGAACCTGCTGCTCGAGCCGGATGCCGCTCGGCAACGCCGCTCCCCGATGCTGTGCGCCTTGCCGCAGACCACGGGCTGGCGCCTGAATGCCAATGCCCTGGGGCTCGAGCATCTGCCGTTGCTCGAGGCGCTTTATGAAGGACGCTATTCGCGCGCGCTGCTGAGCCGAATTGTCAGTGGCCGGCCGGCGTCGGGGTATGAAGATGCCGGGGCGTTGCGTCAGGCGCTGGGCGCAGTGGATGACGAAACGTTCGAACGGTTGAGCGAAGGGTTGTTGCTCAACAGCGGGCATTTTCTGTTGCAGCTGTCGTTCGAGGAACAGGGGAGGACGATGCACAGCGAGTTTCAGGTGGAGGCGCTGGGTGTGGTGCAGTGGCATGCGCGGGTGCCGGCGCAGCAGGTGCGGGTCAAGAGCCGGGAGCCGATGCTCTGGTGAAACTCACCGGCCTCTTCGCGGGTAAACCCGCGAAGAGGCCGGTACAGTCAGCGCAAGGAAGGCTGACCGGCCTTGGATCAGACTGTCCCGATTTCCCCCCCATCATCACGCTGGATCACCACCGTCGAAGCCCGCGGCCGTACCGTAGCCCCCGCCGGCGTCACATCGGTGGCCTTGTCGGTATACGGCCAATTTTCCGGGTGCTGGATGTTGACGAACATCGACTTGTTGTCCGGACTGAAGGCAATCCCGGTTACCTCGCAGCCATTGGGCCCGACGAAGAAGCGGCGCAGGTCCACCTGGTTTTGCGCATTGATCGGCACTTGCTTGCCTGTGGCGTCCACCAGGTCGGTGGGGATTACTGCCAGCAGCTGGTCGTTGGTGTAGTCGGTAAGGGTGGTCTCGCCGTTGTCGGTCTCGAACCACAGCACGCCGCGGCTATCGAAGCTCATACCGTCGGGGCTGGCGAACTGGTTGAGCTCGGTCAGGCCGGAGCGGTTGATCTCGGCGGTACCGGCGGCGTTGGCGCCGAATACGAAGATGTCCCAGGTGAAACTCAGTTGGTCGTCGCTGTCGTGCCAGCGGATGATGTGGCCATGCCGGTTCGGGCCTCGCGGGTTGGCCGCATCGACCTTCTCCGGGGTACGCGCGCTGTTGTTGGTCAGGGTCAGGTAGATATCGCCGTTGAGGGGGTTGACGGTGGTCCACTCCGGGCGGTCCATCGGCGTGGCGCCGACAGCATCGCCAGCGCCTCGGGTATTGAGGATGATCCCCGCCAGATCACCGTACAAGGCACCCAGGGTGCCGCCCGCCGAGGTCGGCGTACCGACGTCCAGCAGCAGCCAGACACCCGTGCCATCGGCATTGAAGCGCGCGACATACAGCTTGCCCTGATCCATGTACTTGGAGCCGGTGGCCAGGCGGTTGGCCGGAGTGGCATCGGCAGGGTCCCACAGCGCGTCGGAGACGAACTTGTACAGGTACTCGTTGTTCGAGTCGTCGCCCATGTACCAGACCACGGGCTTGCCCGCGACCGGCAGGCCGGGGCAGCAGCCTTCGTGGCGGAAGCGTCCCAGGGCCGTGCGCTTGGTGGCCAGGGTGCTGCTGTCGTAAGGGTCGATCTCGACGATATAGCCGTAGGTGCTGGCTTCGTTGCGGTAGTCGTCCGTCGCGCTGGCGCCGGTCGGGGTCACGTCGAAGCGGCTGAACTCACCGTCCACCTCGCTCGGGTCGCCCGCCGCGGTTTCCCACCCGTAGTTGCCGGCGCTGGTGCCCACGCCGATGCGGCGCTGGTCTTCAGGGCGGGTGGCCTTGTTGACGAAGATGCCAGGCCAGTTCTCTTCGCAGGTCAGGTAGGTGCCCCACGGGGTATAGCCATTACCGCAGTTGTTGTTGGTGCCGCGAGCCTGGGTGCCGGTCGGCGAGAACTGGGTCTTGACGTGATCGGTGCCGCGCAGCGGACCGGTGATGTCCATCAGCGAGGCGGTGGTGAAGCGGCGGTTGAGCGGGTCGTTGTCGACCACCTGCCAGCGACCGTTGACCTTGCTCAGGCGAATGACACCGGCACCGTGCGCGTTGATTTCCTTGCGCACTTCTTCGACCGGACGCTTGCCGCTGGCATCAAGGGTCGGACCGGCCGGATGCAGGGCGTCGGCATCGATGTATTCGAAGTTGATCGCCAGCAGGCCATCCTCGGAACTGCCGTTGATGGGGAAGAAATGCATGCCGTCGTGGTGCATGCCCATGGCGTTGGCCTGGTCGGTGGACGTGTTGCTGCCGTCGGACTTCCAGACACTGCCGTTGCTGTTGATCGGCGTGCCCCAAGGCGCCAGGACATACGCGCTGTAGCCAGCGGCGACGACACAGGCGTCGGTGCGCGAACCTGGGATCGAGTCGAAGCCCAGCTTGAGTTTCGGTACTTCCGGTTCCGGATCCGGCGTCACTGGCGGTTCGACGACGGGATCGTCGTCCGAACCACCATCCCCATCGAAGCAGCCGGTCAGGCCGGTACCGGCAATCATGGCGATCGCCGCGCCCAGGCTGCCACGTACGACGCTGCGACGGCTCAGGTAGGCGTCCATGACGCTGGCCATCGGCAAGTTGCCGCTGAGGTTCCGGTCAAGGTTGTCACCGGTATCTCGACTCATCAGGGTATGTCCTTCTTTTGGGAGTGCGAAGTGGAAGAAACCGGGACTTTAGTGCGCAAGTATGATGATTCATTGGCAGTTTTATTAAAGGATGCTTAAAACCTGCAGCTATTAAGCGACGAGTTGAAGGAATTTTCTGGAATGGCTGTCGAATAACTGCCATTAAACTGTCATCTAACCTCCGCAATATCCGGGCCCACAGTCAATACGGGTTAAGGATGGCGGGGCATGCGCAGACGCGAACTGATCGGTTGGATGGGCGTCGGTGCCATGGCCCCCTTGCTGGGCGCCTGTTCCGCCTGGCCCACGTCCGGCGGTGACGGCGGCACGGCGCTCGATCTGCTGTATGTGGCCGACACGCTCGATGCGCGGATGCCAGGGCAGGCCGTGGTCCCCGCTACTCGTCTCGGTCCGGTGACCCACCTGGGGCGGGCACCGTGGATGACCGGCAGCAGCGCGCGTGCCGGACAGGAAGCATTGGCGCCTCTGCTCGACGCCAGCCTGGCCGACAACGCCCGGTTGGGCGGCTACGCAGTGCTGGCCACCGTGCTTGAGCAACTGCGGCGCGAAAGCGGCGAGGGCAACTGCCTGACCCTGGAGAACGGCCAAGGCTGGAACGGCAGCGGGCTGGCCTACCTGACCCAGGGCGAGAGTGGCGTGCAAGGCAGCCGGATGCTGGGCAGCGAGGTTCGAGTCAGTAGTGACGAACGCGTACTCTGGCCGCGTCGCTGCGCTGGCCTCTATCATCAGTCGGCGGCGGTCACCCTGGGCGCGGGCCTTGCCAGGGACCAGGCCCAAAGCCTGGACATCGAAGCCCTGCGGATATTTCACAAGGCCGGTCGGCGGATCGCCGTGGTCGGCGTCACGGACCCTTACGCCCAGGACCAGAAAGCCTCGCTCAAACACTGGTATCAATCGCTGCTGCCGAGCTTCGAGCAGGCGCGGCGCGAGGCCGACCTGGTGGTCGCCCTGGCCGACGTGGGTACCGGCCCGGGCTTGTGGCTGGCCGAGCGGCTGCCTGAAGTCGATGTGCTCCTCTGTGCTCGCGGCCAGGATTTCTGGCCGACGCCGGTGAACGTCACCCAAGCCAGCGGTCGGCGCGTGCCCGTGCTCTTCGCCGGGTGCCGCGGTAGCGGCGCGTTCCAGCTGCGGTGCCAGCACGTGGCGGGGCAGTGGCGTTTCGAGGCGCGCTTCCACCCGGCATTCGAACACTCGCTGCCGCCATCGGGCCAGGCCCGCGCCAGCCAGTTGCGTACGGTGCTCCAGCAACAGCGCACGGGCCATGCGGCCTGGCTGGACCAGCCTCTGGCGCGCGCGCCGCGAGCCCTGTGGCGACGCGACACCCGAGGGGGGAGCTGGGATCAGTTGTTGCACCAGGCCTTGGCCGATGGCAGCAGCATGCCGATCCTGATGCCGGGCCTGCGCTATGACTTTCCGTTGCAGGGTGGTGAGTCGATCACCCGTGAACACCTGATCAGCCTGACGGGCGGTTACTCGGCACCCGTGGTGGAAGCCCCTGCCCGGCAGGTCGCGCAAGTACTGGAAAATGCCGCCGAGCAACTGTTCGGCGATCCGCTGCTGCTGGACAACAGCCAGGACCTGCCGCGCTGGTTCGACCAGGCCTGGGAGGTCAGCTACAGCCCCATGGGCAAGCGTATCGCCGGCCTGCAGTCCACCGAAGGGCTATGCCGGACCTTCGGCCTGCACTTCGACCCCACGGCCGGCGAGCCCCTATGGCAACACGTCGAGGCCTGGCTGCGCAGGCAGCCGGAGGACTGGCAGCTTGCGCCATTGCAACTGCCGCAGGTGCGATACGTGCAAGGGCATCCTGGCTGGCATCCGCGGCAGGTGACCTCTTGAGCCTGGGGCCTCGCCTTCTGCGCGGTCTCGGATTGACCCTGGCAGCCTGGCTCGCCGCGCAATGTGTCCTGCAACTGGCCAACGAGCCGCGCCCGGCGAATGCCGTCAGGGTTACCGAGACGCCCCTGCCGGGATTGATGATCGGCCACTGGCAGCCTGCGGCCGACGAGGGCGCCATCCCCCTGACACGCTTGCCGTTGCACTACCTCGGCGGCCTCAAGGCCGAGCCCTTGAGCGCCACCGTGGTGGTGCTGCGCTATGGGCAGCAGGTGCGCACGCTCGGCCTTGGCCAGCGACTGGCGCCAGGGATCGTACTTCAGGAGATCGATGGCCAAGGCCTGATCTTCGATAACCAGGGGCGGCGCGAACGTCTGCCCTGGCCGCCACGGCCCGCCGTGACCGGCTTCAAGCGGCAAGGATGAATGATGATCGCAAGATACTGCCTGGTCGGCCTGCTGAGCCTGTCCGCTTCACTGGCCTGGGCCGAAGAGCCACAGGTGCTGGACGAGGGCGGCACGCCGGTCTACGAGGTCAATTTCGTCGACACCGACCTGGGCGAGTTCATCGACAGCGTGTCGCGCATCACGGGTACCACCTTCATCGTCGACCCACGGGTCAAGGGCAAGGTCACCGTACGCACGGTGGACCTGCATGACGCGCAAGCCATCTATGACATCTTCCTCGCCCAACTGCGGGCCCAGGGTTACGCGGCGGTAGACCTGCCCAACGGCAGCGTGAAGATCGTCCCCGACCAGGCGGCGCGCCTGGAACCCGTGCCTGTCGAGACCGCCGGCCAGCGCGGCGAAGGCAGTGATGGCGTCGCCACGCGTGTGTTCAACGTGCGCAACGCCGCCAGTGAGCAGATGCTCGGCATTCTCAAGCCGCTGATCGATCCGCGTGTCGGTGTCATCACCCCATACCCGGCCGCGAACCTGCTGGTGGTGACCGATTGGCGCAGCAATCTGGAACGTATCGACAGCCTGCTGCGCCAGCTCGATCAGGTCAGCGACGAACCCTTGCAGGTCATGCCGCTGAGTCATGCGAGCGCCGCCGACACCAGTCAGCTGATTACCCGTTTGCTGGAGCGCGAGCAAGGGGGCGACAGCGCCCAGGTGGTCGCCGACCCGCGCAGCAATGCGTTGTTAGTACGGGGCAGTGCCGACAGTCGGGAACGTGTGCGCGCGTTGCTGGCCCAGCTCGACCGGCCGAGCGACAACCTGCACAACACCAATACCCAGGTGATGTACCTGCGCCATGCCAATGCAGGGGAAGTGGTCAAGGTCTTGCGCGGTCTCAGCCAAGAGGGCGCGGTGCCCGCCACCGAAGGCGAAGGCGAGGGCGAAGGCAAGGACAAGCCGGTGATCACCGCCAGTGATTCGGGTATCCGCCTGGAGTACGAAGAAGGCACCAACGCCATCGTCATGGTCGGCCCCGACAGCGAACTGGCGGCTTACCGCAGCATCGTCGAACAGCTGGACATCCGTCGCGCACAGGTGGTGGTCGAAGCGATCATCGCCGAAGTCTCGGACACCCGCGCCGAAGAGCTGGGCGTGCAATGGTTGTTCGCCGACGAGAACCTGGGCGCCGGCATCGTCAACTTCGGCAGCAACGGGGTGAACATCGCCACTGTCGCCGGGGCAGCCGCCAGCGGCGACAGCTCGGCGCTGGGCGATCTGCTCTCGGCGACCGCCGGGGCCACCGCGGGCATCGGCCATTTCGGCGGGGGCTTCAATTTCGCCATGCTGGTCAACGCGCTCAAGGGCAAGACCGGTTTCAACCTGCTCTCCACGCCCACCCTGCTGACCCTGGACAACGCCGAGGCGTCGATCCTGGTGGGCCAGGAAGTGCCCTTCGTCACAGGCTCGGTGACCCAGAACAACGCCAACCCCTACCAGACCATCGAGCGCAAGGAAGTCGGGGTCAAGCTGCGCATCAAGCCTCAGGTCAACATCGATAACAGCGTGCGCCTGGATATCGTCCAGGAAGTGTCGTCGATCGCCGACAGCGCGAGCGCCAGCGACGTGATCACCAACAAGCGCGAGATCAAGACCAAGGTCATGGTCGAAGACAATGGCCTGGTGATCCTGGGCGGCCTGATCAGCGATGAACACAGCACCAGCAACCAGAGAGTGCCTTTGCTGGGCGACATCCCTGTGCTGGGCCGGCTGTTCCGCTCCGATGCCAACCGCGGCGTGAAGCAGAACCTGATGGTCTTCATCCGCCCTCGCATCCTGCGTGATGGCCAGAGCCTGGCAAGCCTGAGCCAGGAAAAGTACCGACACCTGCAGACCACCACCGCTCTCAAGCTGCCTGGGCAGGCCGATGAAGCCGCGTTGCTGCAGGCCTTTCCTGCCAGTCGGGCGCGGCTGGACGGTGGCGACTGGTGATGCTGCCCTATCGCATGGCGCGTCAGGCCGGTCTGGCCATGTCGCCTGGCGCCGAGGGCTGGCAGCTGTGGCTGCGCCGTGATGCCGACAGTGATCAATTACAGGAGCTGTTGCGCGTTCATGGCCAGCCGGCGGTGCTGCATCGGCTGGACGACAAGGCCTTCGATGAACGGCTCGGCCAGCTGTACCAGGCCGGCGAGGCCGCGACCGCCGCATTGATCGAAGGCATTGGCGAGCATGTCGACCTCGACAGCCTGATGAGCGAACTGCCGCGCATCGAAGACCTGCTCGAAAGCGACGACGAGGCGCCGGTGATCCGGCTGATCAACGGCCTGTTCGGCCAGGCGCTGCGTCTGCGCGCGTCGGATATCCATATCGAGACCTTCGAGCAGAGCCTGGTCGTGCGTCTGCGAGTCGATGGCCACCTGCGCGAGGTCCTGCGTCCGCCGCGGGCGCTATCGGCCATGCTGGTGTCACGGATCAAGGTGATGGCGCGTCTGGACATCGCCGAGAAACGCCAGCCCCAGGATGGACGCATCACCCTGCGTGCCGCTGGACGCGAGGTGGACGTGCGCGTCTCGACGCTGCCAGGCATTCACGGCGAACGGGTGGTGATGCGCGTGCTGGACAAACAGGCCAGCCTGTTGGCGCTGGACAATCTCGGCATGCCCGACGCCGTGCTGCTCGGACTGCGCGCCTGTCTCGGACGCCCCAACGGCATCGTCCTCAGCACCGGGCCGACCGGTTCGGGCAAGACCACCACCCTCTACGCCAGCCTCAACAGCCTCAACGATGGCAGCCGCAACATCCTCACCGTCGAGGATCCGGTGGAGTACGCCATCACCGGCATCGGCCAGACGGCAATCAACCCGCGCGCCGGCCTGACCTTCGCCAGCGGCCTGCGCGCGATCCTGCGCCAGGACCCGGACGTGATCATGCTCGGCGAAATCCGTGACCGCGAAACGGCGCAGATCGCCGTCCAGGCCAGCCTGACCGGTCACCTGGTGCTCTCGACCCTGCACACCAACAGCGCCGTGGGCGCGGTGACGCGCTTGCGCGACATGGGCGTCGAGCCCTTCCTGATCGCTTCGTGCCTGCGTGGCGTGCTGGCCCAGCGCCTGGTTCGGCGCCTGTGCAGCTGCGCCGCGCCGCAACCCTTGCAGCCCGCGGAACGGCAATTGTGGCCCGAGCTGGCGTCCCTGGCCCAGAGCTATCACGCGGTGGGCTGCGAGTCGTGTCAAGGCAGTGGCTACATCGGGCGCCTGGGGTTGTACGAGTTCGTCGAGCTGGATGCCGGCCTCATCGCCTTGCTCTACGACGGTGCCAGCGAAGTGGCGATGCAGGCCTACCTGGCCGAACGACGCCAGAGCCTGCTGGCCATGGCCAGAGATTGCCTGGCCCGAGGCGAGACCAGCCTTGCCGAAGTGCTCCGCGCGGTGCAGGGCTGAGCCATGCCGACCTATCGTTACCAGGCCGTGGACCTCGCCGGCAAGTCGCACAAGGCCAGCGTCCAGGCCGACAGCGAACGGCATGCCCGGCAGTTGCTGCGCGAGCAGGGCCTGTTCGCTCGCCAGTTGCAGCGTCATGAGGCCGGGCGGGCGAAGTCTCGTCGGCAGCGCCTGACTCGCGCCCAGCTGTGCGAGTTGACCCGTCAGCTATCGACGCTGGTCGGAGCCGGTATCGCCTTGGTCGATGCGCTCGCCACGTTGGAGCGGCAGTTGCGCCAACCTGCCTTGCACGGCTTGCTGGTGTCGTTGCGCGGTTCACTGGCCGAAGGCTTGGGTCTGGCGCGCAGCCTCGCACGCCAAGGGGCGCCGTTCACCGGTCTTTACTGCGCGCTGGTCGAGGCCGGCGAGCGTTCCGGGCGCCTGGCCCAGGTGCTGGAGCGGCTTGCCGATCACTTGGAACAGGTCCAGCGGCAACAGCACAAGGCGCGCACGGCATTGATCTATCCCAGCGTGCTGATGGGCGTGTCGCTGGCCGTGGTGGTCGGCTTGATGACCTTCGTGGTGCCCAAGCTTACCGAGCAATTCGCGCACTCCGGGCAGAGCCTGCCGTTGCTGACATCCCTACTGATCGGCCTCAGTCAGGGGCTGGTCATGGCTGGTCCCTGGCTGCTCGGCCTGGGCCTGCTGCTGGCGCTGGGCGC
The DNA here is from genome assembly GCF_013523055.1 of Pseudomonas capeferrum. Lineage (GTDB taxonomy): Bacteria > Pseudomonadota > Gammaproteobacteria > Pseudomonadales > Pseudomonadaceae > Aquipseudomonas > Aquipseudomonas capeferrum_A. Next base: position 31,677 of record NZ_JAAMQM010000016.1, read on the forward strand.
CAGCTGGCTGCTGCGCAAGCCGCAGTGGTGCCTGCGCCGCGACCAGTGGCTGCTACGCCTGCCGCGTATCGGGACGCTGCTGCAGGTGCTGGAAAGCGCGCGCCTGGCCCGCAGCTTGGCGATCCTCGTCGGCAGTGGCGTGGCCCTGCTCGAAGCCTTGCAAGTGGCCACCGCCACGGTCAACAACCGCCGCGTGCGCCTGGCCCTTGAGCAGGTCGGGCGGCAGGTGCAGGGCGGCACCAGCCTGCACCGCGCCCTGGACGCCAGCGGCCAGTTCCCGCCGCTGCTGGTGAACATGGTCGGCAGTGGCGAGGCCAGCGGCACCCTGGCGGACATGCTCGAACGGGTGGCCGATGACCAGGAGCGGGGCTTCGCCCGTCAGGTCGACACCGCCATGGCGCTTTTCGAACCCCTGATGATCCTGGTGATGGGCGGCGTCGTGCTGTTTATCGTGCTGGCGGTACTGCTGCCGATCATGCAACTGAACCAGGGTCTGCAACTGTGACAAGGAGAACGACATGCAAAGACGACGCGCGCACCAGGCTGGTTTCACCCTGATGGAAATCATGGTGGTGATCTTCATCATCGGCCTGCTCATCGCCGTGGTGGCGCCCAGCGTGCTGGGCAACCAGGACAAGGCCATGCGGCAGAAGGTCATGGCCGACCTGGCGACGCTGGAGCAGGCGCTGGACATGTACCGGCTGGACAACCTGCGCTTCCCGAGCAACGAACAGGGGCTTGCCGCACTGGTCAAGCGGCCGCAGCAAGAGCCGGTACCACGTGCCTGGCGTAGCGACGGCTACATCCGACGCTTGCCTGAAGATCCGTGGGGCACACCGTATCAGTACCGCATGCCGGGCGAACATGGTCGGGTCGATGTCTTCTCGCTTGGCGCCGACGGGATGGCCGGGGGCGAGGACCTGGACGCCGACCTGGGTAACTGGGCGCTGTGACCTGGCTGACTCGGTCCAGGCAGCAGACCCGGTCCAAACGGCAGGCCTGGTCCAAATGGCAGGCCTGTTCCAAATGGCAGGCCTGTTCCAAATGGCAAGCCTGGCCCAAACGGCAGGCCTGTTCCAAATGGCAAACCTGGCCCAAATGGCAGACCTGTTCCAAATGGCAAACCTGGTCCAAATGGCAAACCTGGCCCAAATGGCAGACCTGCTCCAAATGGCAGACCTGTTCCAAATGGCAAACCTGGCCCAAATGGCAGACCTGTTCCAAATGGCAGGCCTGCTCCAAATGGCAGACCTGGCCCAAATGGCAAACCTGCTTCAAATGGCAGACCTGTTCCAAATGGCAAACCTGGTCCAAATGGCAGACTCGGTCCCGGTGGCGAGCGGGCTTGCCCCGCGATAGCGCCCGCAAGAGCGCCCCCCTCTTGTCTGGCCAGCGTGGGTTCAGCCTGATCGAGATGCTCGTGGTGCTGGCGATCGCCGGATTGATGACCGGCCTCAGCGTGGCTTGGCTCGACAGCGGCAAGGCAGGCATGGATCAGGCCCTCGCGCGCTTGGCGGCGCAGACGCGCGAGCAGGCCGCGCTGGCGCGACATGCAGGGCAACTGAGGGGGTTGCGCTGGAATGGCCAGCACCCGGAATTCGTCCGTCGCGTGAACGGCGGCTGGGTGGTCGAGCCCGTCCGGCTCGGCGCATGGCCCAAGGGCTTGCGTCCGGATTGGCCGGCAAGCCAGGTACCGCCGCTGGTATTCACGCCCGAAGGCTGGGCGCAGCCCGGCAGCGTGTTGTGGCAGGGTGTCGAAGGCCGTCAGCGCTGGCAATGGAGCCGGGACGGCCGTCTGCAGGTGGCGGTGATGCCATGAGGCGCAGGCAGCAAGGCTTCACCCTGCTTGAAGTGAGCGTCGCCCTGGCCATCGCCGCGGTACTGGCGGTGATTACCAGCCAGGTCCTGCGCCAGCGCCTGGCGATCCAGGACAATGTCCAGCAGCATCGGCTTGGCGTGCTGTGCGCCCGCGAGTTGCAGGCACGCTTCACGGTCGAACGCTACTGGCCGACGACCCAGCAGAACACGGGTGTTCTTCATCAAGGTGGACAGGCCTGTCACTGGCACCTGCAGTTGCGCAACACCGGCGTGCGCGACCTGCGCCGTGGCGAGTTGCAACTCTACGCCGACCGCGACGAGCGCTTGCCGCTGGGCCACTACGTGGTCTTCCTGGAGCGTCCATGAAACAGCGGCAAACCGGGCTGACCCTGATCGAACTCATGGTGGCGATGGCCCTGACGGCCTTGCTGGGTATTCTCCTGGCCGCGCTGGTACATGGCTGGCTGCTGGTTCGCGAGCGGCTGGCCGTCCCGGCTCATGACAGCAGCGTGGTGGACTTCTGCCTGGCGCTGGAACGGCGCTTCGACAGTCCGGTCTTGCGGCGCGTGTATGAGCAACGTCTACCGCTGACGGTACGCTGGCTGGACTGGCAAGCCGACCGCCAGCAACTGCTGTGGGTTGCCGCGGCAGCCTGGCCGGAGGTGGACGGTGGCTCGCGTCTGCAACGGCAGCGCCTGAGGTTCGAGGCACGTGAGCAGCGTCTGTCGCTGGAAAGCTCGGCGGACCTCTACGCCGCGGGTGCGCCACGCTGGGTGCTGCGCGAGCGTCTGGAGAAAGTCGCAGCGGTCAATTTCCTCTATTACCAGACCGGCCGCTGGCTGGCCTGGCCTTCCGATCAACCGGCGCACCCCGACCGTGGCGTGCGCCTGGAGCTGCAACATGATGGAGCCTCTTATGTCTGTACCTTTGCCCTGCCTTGGGGGCGTTCATGAAGCTTGAGTGGCGACGTCCGACCGCGCCCTCGTCCTGGCTGTTGCTAAAACCAGGAGCGGAACAGGCGGCGTGGCGCTGGGCATTGGTCGAGGCGGGCAGCCCAGTGCGTCAAGGGCAGGGCATGCCGCCGTCCGGCCTGTCGGCGCGCCCGGCGTTGATCGTCCCCGGCGAGGCCTGCAGTCATTTTCAAGTACCGGCGCCGCCCGGGCTCAAGCGCGAGGAATGGCCGCTACTGCTGGAAGACCGTCTGTTGCAGGGCGCGGAAGAAGTACTGTGCACGAGCCTGGGGGGCGCTGCAGGAGAGCTGCGGCTGGTCACGGTGGAGCGCCAGCGCCTCGACGACTGGCGCGCGGTCTGTGCCGCGTGGGGAGTGGTGCCGGAGCGCTGCTGGGCCGAGTTCCAGCTGTTGCCCGAGCCCGCGCCTGGGTGCTGTTGGCACTGGCGCCAGGACGAGACACGCGATCTGTTCAAAGGGGTCTGCGTCGAAGGGCGGCATCATTGGCTGGCATGGCCCGCGGCATTGGCCGATCAGCGTCCCGCGCAGTGGGAAGGCCTGCAGGTCGACCCGCTCGAAGGAGACTGGCCCGCCCACCTTGGCGCCTTGGATACGCTGCCGGGACTGTTCGAGCAGCGCCGTGGCGGTCGCCGGACCGAGTTGCCTCGATTGCCTTGGCGCCTGGCCGTGGCATGCCTGGCGCTGACGGGCATCTGGGGTGGGCTGTGGTTTGCCCAACAGTGGCGTCAGGCCGACCTGTACCGCGCGCAAGTGCAGGCAGTGACCGGTCAACAGGCAACGGCACGTCAGGCCGCGCAGGTGCTCAAGCGTCTTCGCGAGGCCGACAGGGAGCGTCAACTGCGCCTGCGTCAGCTCGAGGGGCTGCAGACCGAACTGCACGGCTGGTTGCGCGAGCATCCCGGTTGGCGCCTGCGAGGCGTGCGTTTCGACGGCCAGCGCTGGCATGTGCGCGTCGACGGCGAAGGCGACGCACCGCCGTGGCAGGCCTTGGCCAGTGCCGCAGGCGCCGGGGTACAGGTGCAGCCGGGTGCCCGGCCAGCGCAGTGGCAGGTAGTGTTCGACCTTGGAGCGGCGTCATGACTCAGGCTCTCTATCAGCGTTACCGCCTGCCATTGGCATGCGCCATGATCGGTTTGCTGCTGGCGGTTCTGTTGGTCCGCGAAGGCCTCGGGCGATGGCGAGACCTGAGCCAGTGGCAAGCCTTGGCAGAGTCGGCCGCCAGCCTGCAAGCGCGCGCGCCCATCAACCTCGAACGGCTACGCCAGTCGGCCGAGTCGCGACAGATCCAGTTGGCGGGTGTCGAGCCCAGTGACGCCGGTTGGCAGGTGCACGGGCAGGTGACCAGTGAGCAGGCGCTGCAGCAATGGCTGCTCGCATTGCAAGCCGAAGGCGCGCTGCCGTTGCAGTGGGCATTGGAACAGGACGTCTCGGGGCTGCGCTTCGACGTGCTGGTGCGGCCATGAGCTGGCGTGCGGGATCGTGGGTGTTGCTGGTGTTCTGCCTGACACTGCTGATCCAGTTGCCGGCCAGTTGGGTGGCGCATGGGCTGGGTTGGGCTGCCACGGGCATCAGTGGCACCGTGTGGCGAGGGCAGGCGCGGCACATCGGCTCGATCGGACCGATCGAGTGGGACTGGCGTCCTTGGCGTTTGCAGGCACAGACCAGGGTCGGCGTGCAGGGCCAGGCGTGGGCGTTGGACGTGCGTGGTTGGCCATGGGCCTGGCACGCTCGGATTACCCCGTGGCAGGCACCAGATGGGGCCCCTGCCGAGCACCGGTTGGTGGGGCAATGGCAGGGGGTTATCCAGCTCGCAGGGCAGGGTCGGCGATGTAGCGCTGCGCAGGGCCGGATCGCGGTGGTCGACCTCGCCCTTGCCGCACCCTGGTCATTGACGCTGGGGCAGGGCGTGATCGAAATGGATTGTCGCCAGGGTTGGCGGTTGCTGGGACGGCTGGACCTGGCGGGGCAGCATCAGGCAAGCGTGGATGCCGACCTGCTGGCTCGACAGGCACGGTTGAGGGTGAGCGTGGAGGAGAGCGCTGCGATTACACCTCTGCTGCGAAGCGCGCAATGGTTGGCGCCTGGGGGCAGAGAGCTGCAGCGTGGGGTGGAATGGTAGGCTCTGTTGTTGGGGGTGGGGCTATCGGATGCATGGTGTGAGTGAGCTGGCGCCTCGAGATCGAGCATCGCCGCGCGGCAAGTCGAATCGGCGAACGTATACGAGGATCTGAGAGATCAGCCAAGGGCTCGGATGCGAGACCGGACCATTGCTGGTTCAGGCGGGAGTGATAACTCCGTAAGCAGATTCCGACACTCTGCCCACGGATGTAGGACCTCAGGGGCGGATTTCGATCAGAGTGCCGTCCTTGACCATTTCCCAGACTTCGCGCATGTCATCGTTGCGCATGGCGATGCACCCTTCGGTCCAGTCCAGGGTATGGAAGTACCACTCGGGGTATTCCTGGTCGACCGGGGTGCCGTGGACCATGATCATGCTACCGGCGCTGATCCCTTCGTTACGGGCGTGGGCCGCGTCCTTGATGTTCGGATAGGAGATGTGCATGGCCAGGTTGTACCGGTCGCTGGTCTTGCGCCAGTCAAGCCAGTACAAGCCCTCCGGGGTCTTTCTGTCGCCCTCGCGCTCCTTGGCGCCAAGGGGTTGCTTGCCCAGGGAAATACGGTAGGTCTTGAGCGGCTCGCCACGGCTCATCAACTGCAGGCGGCGCTGTGACTTGATCACCAGCACCTTATCGACCAGGGGCTGGAACCCGGTCCGCGGCTGGGTCTGGGCAGGCATGTCGGACAAGGGTTTGCGAATGATGGTTTCGGTGAAGGCCGCCTGGGACGCCGACGCCACGGTCATACAGAAAAGGGCAAGCAACCAACGCATGGAACGATACCTGAGCACTAGGTGATGGGCGACGAAAGGTTCATCGGCGGCAGGTACTCATTCCCGATGGGATAATGCTGCTCGATGCGGTCGCGATAATAGCATTCTAGTGTGCGCGTGACGGTGCGAAAAGCCAGTTCGGACCATGGGATCTCGTGTTGCTCGAACAGCCGCACCTCGAGGCTTTCGATGCCCACGGCAATTTCGAGGTCCGCCAGTTCGGCGCGGAAGAACACATGCACCTGGTTGATATGCGGCAGGTCGAAGAGCTGGTAGAGGTTCATCGGCCCGAGCCGGGCGCAGGCTTCTTCCATCGTTTCGCGTCCGGCGGCCTGCTCCAGTGTCTCGCCGTTTTCCATGAAGCCGGCCGGCAATGTCCAGAAGCCCCGACGCGGTTCGATGGCGCGGCGGCACAGCAGGACCTTGCTGCCCCAGGTCGGCAGTACCCCGGCGACGATATTGGGGTTCTGGTAATGGATGGTATGGCAATGATCGCAGACGTACCGCGGGCGGCTGTCGCCTTCGGGGATCCGCTGTGTGACGGCTTGTCCGCACGCGCTGCAGAATTTCATTCTTCGCTTCCTATGATGACGAGCTATCTTGGCGTCCTTGGCCCGTGGACCGCAAGCCACTGTCAGGGAGGACTTGGGTGCTTCACGGCTTTGGTGCATCATGCAGGACAGGACCTGGACACGAGCGTGCGTAATGCTGGACGAGCTTCTTCGCCGAATGAGCAACCATACCCCGGCGTCTCTGGAAACGGATCGCCGTTTTCCCGAGGCCGCGGTATTACTGCCCATTACCCGCAACGAAGAGCCGGAGCTGGTACTGACCCTGCGCGCCAAGGGCCTGTCCACCCATGGCGGCGAGGTGGCCTTCCCTGGCGGACGCCGCGACCCGGAGGATCCCGACCTGGTGTTCACCGCGCTGCGCGAAGCCGAGGAGGAAATCGGTCTGCCCCCTGGGCTGGTGGAAGTGCTCGGTCCCCTCAGCCCCCTGGTTTCGTTGCATGGACTGAAAGTGACGCCATTCGTCGGGTTGATTCCGGATTACGTCGAGTATCGGGCCAACGATGCCGAAATCGCGGCAGTATTTACCGTTCCGCTGGATTTTTTCCGCCAGGACCCTCGCGATCATACCCATCGCATCGATTACGAAGGACGCAGCTGGTATGTGCCCAGCTATCGCTATGGCGAGTACAAGATCTGGGGCCTGTCGGCGATCATGATCGTCGAACTGGTGAACCTGCTGTACGACGCCGGTATCGATCTGAACCAGCCGCCTGAACGTTTCAGCCAGAAATGAGCGGGGGCCGAACCCGCCACTATCGCAGGACAGTGAGGAACCACCGATGAAATACCGCCTGGGCGACCAGAGGGTCGAGACTCATCCCACCAGTTGGGCCGCGCCAACCGCCACGCTGATCGGCAAGGTCCGTCTGCAGGCCAGGGCTAGCGTCTGGTTTGGCGCGGTGCTGCGCGGCGATAACGAGCTGATCGACATCGGCGAGGACAGCAATGTCCAGGACGGTACGGTGATGCATACCGACATGGGTTCGCCGCTTACCCTTGGCAAGGGCGTAACGATCGGTCACAACGCCATGCTGCATGGTTGTACCGTGGGCGATTACAGCTTGGTCGGCATCAATGCGGTGGTGCTCAACGGCGCTCGGATCGGCAAGCACTGCATCATCGGCGCCAATGCCTTGATCGCCGAGGGCAAGGAGATTCCCGATGGTTCGTTGGTCATGGGTTCGCCTGGCAAGATCGTGCGCGAGTTGACCGATACTCAGAAGCGCATGCTCGAGGCCAGTGCCGCTCACTATGTGCACAACGCCGAGCGCTATGCTCGCGACTTGTTGCCGCAGGAGGACTGACATGAGCGAGAACGAGCGCCCAGTCGCCTCGCCCTGTGTCAGCGTCTGCGCGCTGGATGAGGATGACATCTGCGTGGGCTGCCAGCGCACCGTGGCCGAAATCACCCAGTGGGGCCGGATGGACAACTCCGAGCGTCGCAGTGTCCTCGAACTGTGTCATGAACGAGCGGTGGCCGCGGGCTTGATCATGGGCCTTTGAGCGCCAGGCTCTTGGCCGAGAACCGTCGCTACAGTACCCTGTGCGGCTTGTCCGACGGTTGATCCCATGTTCTTTCTATTTGCATATATCAGCAGCGTAGTGCTGATCAACTACGCCTTTTCCAGTGCGCCGCATCTGGATGTGATCTGGTCCGCCTGGGGTGGGTTGGTATTCATCCTGCGTGACATGGTGCAGACGCGGTATGGCCATGGCGCCTTGATGGCGATGCTGGGGGCGTTGGTCTTGTCCTATGTGACGTCGGAGCCGGCCATTGCATTGGCCAGTGCGACGGCGTTCTTCGTGTCGGAATTGATTGATTGGTTGGTCTTCACTGTCACGCAGCGGCCGTTGCGGGATCGGTTGTGGTTGAGTTCGGCGCTGAGTATTCCGGTGGATACTTTCATCTTCTTCGGGATGATCGGGGCTTTGACGCCGGTTATCATTGGCACGGCCATGGCTTCCAAGTTTGCTGGGGTGACTGTGGTGTGGTTGGTAATGGCGTGGCGGGGGCGGAGGCAATCTTTGGCAGGTTGAAGTTTTCAATATCGTAGCTTTCAGTATCGCGAGCGAGCCAACTCTTCATGCTGGTGGGGTTCGCGTTCATCGTGCCGGTCACGCTTGCGTACAATACCCTCGATTTTCGCGTGTTCGCCGGGAAGATTCGCACAGAGCGTGCTTGAGACCGCTCAGCCGAGGTCGCAAAGCTGTTAGCCTTGTCGGGTTTAGGGCGCATTGGACAGGCCATGGCCAACCACAAGATCGCGATTCGCCGGCGTAACGTCGAGAAAATTCTGCAGGCCGCCGAGCAGGTATTCGCCGAGAAGGGCTTCGGCGGCACTTCCATGGGCGATATCGCCGAGCAGGCCGAGCTGCCGCGTTCCAACCTGCACTACTACTTCAGTACCAAGGACGACTTGTACCGGGCAGTGCTGCAGGACTTGCTCGACGTCTGGAAGCAGGACGCACTGTGCTTCGAGCGCTTTGATGACCCGCGCGTCGTATTGACCAGCTACATCCGCGCAAAGATGAGCCATTCGCGCTCGCGTTCGCTGGGCTCGAAGATCTGGGCTGAAGAAATGCTCCACGGCGCGCCGCTGCTCGGCACGAGCCTGGACGACACCCTGGTGCCCTGGGCGCAGCTCAAGGAAGCGAAGATCCGCCGGTGGGTGGAGGACGGACGCATCCTGCCGGTAGAACCCTCCGCATTGCTGTACATGATCTGGGCGGCAACCCAGCACTATGCCGACTTCGGCTACCAGGTGAAGCTGCTCAACGGCGGCGAGCCGCTGTCGGACATGGCCTTTGAAAATGCCGTGCAGACGGTGACCAGCGTAATCCTGCGGGGCATAGGCCTGGAGCCTTGAGCAGCCCCGCAGGACAATTGGCGGCGCAGACGCCATGCGTCCTGCGCAATCGCTCAGCGCGTAGGTCTCAGCTGGCTTCGCGGTAGGGATTGCGCGGATCCTGGGTCCAGTTGAGATATGGCTTGCCGGTCTCCTGGGCCACCATGTCGATGCAGTTTTCCACCGGGCAGGTGATCTGGCACAGGTTGCAGCCCACGCATTCCTCCTCGATCACGCTGTACACATGGGTTCCATCGGCCTGCACGGCATTGGCGATCGCCTGGTGCGAAGTGTCCTCGCAGGCGATGTGGCAGCGACCGCAGCCGATGCAGGCATCTTGGTCGATCTGCGCGATGACCTTGTAGTTGATGTCCAGGTACTTCCAGTCGGTGGTATGCCCCACGGCCAGGCCGCGGAAGGCGTCCAGGTTGCGGTGGCCGTGCTGGTCCATCCAGCGTGAAAGGCCATCCTTCATGTCTTCGACGATGCGAAAACCATGCAGCATCGCCGCCGTGCACACCTGCACGGCGCCGCAGCCCAGGGCCACGAACTCCGCGGCATCTCGCCAGTTGCCGATGCCGCCGATACCACAGATCGGCAGGCCGCGGGTCTCTGAGTCGCGGGCGATCTCGGCGACCATGTTCAGGGCGATCGGCTTGACCGCCGAGCCGCAGTAGCCGCCGTGGGTGCTCTGGTCACCGACGATGGGGTGGGCGACCATGCGATCGAGGTCGACGCTGGTGATCGAGTTGATCGTGTTGATCAGCGACACCGCATCCGCGCCACCCCGATGCGCGGCGCGGGCCGACTGGCGGATGTCGGTGATGTTGGGCGTGAGCTTGACGATCACCGGCAGCGAGCAATAGGTCTTGCACCAACGGGTAACCATCTCCACGTACTCGGGTACTTGGCCGACGGCGGCGCCCATGCCGCGCTCGGGCATGCCGTGGGGGCAGCCGAAGTTCAGCTCGATGCCGTCGGCGCCGGTGGCTTCGACCAGCGGCAGGATGAACTTCCACGACGCTTCCTCACACGGCACCATCAGCGACACGATCAGCGCGCGATCGGGCCAGTCCTTCTTCACCTGGGTAATCTCGCGCAGGTTGATCTCCAGCGAACGGTCGGTGATCAGCTCGATATTGTTGATGCCCTGCACCAGGCGGTTGGCGCCGAAGTGGGCCGAGTAACGTGACGACACGTTGACCGCAGCGGGGTCTTCGCCAAGGGTCTTCCAGACCACGCCGCCCCAGCCGGCCTCGAAGGCGCGCACCACGTTGTAGGCCTTGTCGGTCGGCGGCGCGGAGGCCAGCCAGAAGGGATTGGGCGCCTTGATGCCGGCGAATTCGATGGACAAGTCGGCCATTATGCTGCCTCCACGTTGAGCATGAGTTGGGCATGGATGGCTTCGGCGGCCAGCTTGCCGTGTTGCACGGCCTGGACGGTGAGGTCCTGGCCCAGCGCGGTGCAGTCGCCTCCGGCATAGATGCCGGGCAGGCTGGTGCGCATGTAGGTGTCGACGCGGATGCGTTCGCCGTCGCGGGCCAACTGTGCGGCCAGCGGGTCGCTCAGGCTGGCATCGTCGAAGCGCTGGCCGATGGCTTTGAAGATGGCGTCGGCGGCCAGCTCGAAGGTTTCGCCGGTATCGCGCAGCCGGCCCTCAACCAGTTGCGTGCGGGCAAAGCGCATGCCGCGCACGCGTCCGTCATCGTCCAGTAGCACGGCGTCGGGCCGTGCCCAGGTGTGCAGACGCACCTGGTTGGCCTTGGCGATGTCCTGTTCGTGCTCGGTGGCGCCCATGTCTGCGTGGCCGCGGCGGTACACCAGGTTGACGTCGCGGGCGCCCAGGCGGCTCATCTGCACGGCCATGTCGATGGCCGTGTTACCGGCGCCGATGACCAGGCAGCGATCGGCCAGCGGCAATTGCGAGAGGTCGTCGGCCTGGCGCAGCTCGCGGATATAGGCGGTGGCGGCGAGCAGGCCGGGGGCTTCTTCGTCCGGCAAGCCCAGCTGGCGCACGGCGTTCAGGCCAAGACCGAGAAACACCGCGTCGTAGTGCTGGTGCAACTCGCCCAGGCTGAGGTTGGCGCCCAGGCGCTGGCCATGGCGGATCTCGATACCGCCGATGCCGAGCAGGAACGCCACCTCGCGCTGGGCGTAGTCGTCCACCAGCTTGTAGCGGGCGATGCCGTACTCGTTGAGGCCCGCGGCCTTTTCCTGTGCCTCGAATACCACCACGTCGTGGCCATGCATGGCCAGGCGGTGGGCGCAGGACAGTCCAGCGGGGCCAGCACCGACCACGGCGATGCGCTTGCCGGAGGGCGGCGAACGCTTGAACGGGTGCTCGGTGAAGGCGGCGTTGTCCAGCGCGTAGCGCTGCAGTTGGCCGATCAGCACCGGCGCGCATTCCTGGGCATTGTTACGCACGCAGGCCTGTTGGCAGAGGATCTCGGTCGGGCAGACGCGGGCACAGCTGCCGCCGAGGATGTTCGCCGAGAGGATGCGTTCGGCGGCGCCTTGCAGGTTCTCGTCGCTGATGCGATGAATGAACGAGGGGATGTCGATTTCGCTCGGGCACGCGTTGACGCACGGCGCATCGTAGCAGTACAGGCAGCGCGCGCTCTCCACGGCGGCCTGGCGGGCGGTGAGGGGCGGGGCGAGGTCGCCGAAGTTCTGGGCCAGCTGATCGGCGCCGGCCTGGGGGCGCGGCAAGTGGTTCAGGGCATCGATCACGGTTGTAGCCTCTCTCTTTTTTGTTGGACCAGGCGGCGGTTACCCGCGCGGTCCGTTCTGGGTGGATGGCAGTCAACGGCAATACGCCGCCGCCCGGCTTCTGCGAGCCGGTGCGGCATTGCGGATGGGTTCAGCGGCTGACGGGGGTCGGGCGCTGATGCTCGGCGCGGCGGCTGAGCACCTCGTACACCGAGGGATAGGCCGGGCGTTCTACATAGCGGCCGGCGCCAGGTTCGGCGCGCAGGTCGCCATCGGCCCAGAGCACGCGGCCCTGGCTGATGGTGTGGCTGGGAATGCCGCGCACCGTACGGCCCTCGAAGATGTTGAAGTCGACGCGCTGGTGGTGGGTCTGCGCTGAGATCGTGCGGCTACCCTGCGGGTCCCACAGCACCAGGTCGGCGTCGGCGCCGACGCGGATCGCGCCCTTGCGTGGGAACAGGTTGAAGATCTTCGCGGTGTTGGTGGAGGTCAGCGCGACGAACTCGTGCATCGACAGGCGTCCGCTATTCACGCCCGCGTCCCACAGCACCGCCATGCGGTCCTCGATGCCGGCGGTGCCATTGGGGATGCGACTGAAATCGTCGCGCCCGGCAGCCTTCTGCTCGGCGCAGAAACAGCAGTGGTCGGTGGCGGTGGTGTGCAGGTTGCCCGACTGCAGCCCGCGCCACAGCGCCTCCTGATGCTCGCGCGCACGGAACGGCGGGCTCATCACATAGCCGGCGGCGGTGGCCCAGTCCGGGTTGCGGTAGACACTGTCGTCGATCAGCAGGTGGCCGGGCAGCACTTCGCCGTACACCGGCTGGCCCTTGGCCCGGGCATAGGCGATTTCGTCCAGGGCCTCGCGGGTGGACACGTGCACCAGGTACACCGGCGTGCCGAGGGTCTCGGCGATGCGAATGGCGCGGCTGGCGGCTTCGCCTTCGACCTGCGGCGGACGCGACAGAGGATGCGCCTCGGGCCCGGTCAGGCCCTGGGCCAGCAGCTTCTGCTGGAGGTGATAGACCAGTTCGCCATTTTCAGCATGCACCGTGGGCACCGCGCCCAGTTGCAGGCAGCGCTCGAAGCTGGCCACCAGGGTATCGTCCGCGGCCATGATGGCGTTCTTGTAGGCCATGAAGTGCTTGAAGCTGTTCACCCCATGGTGAGCAACCAACTCGCCCATCTCTTCGGCCACCTGCTCGCTCCACCAGGTGATGGCGACGTGAAAGCCATAGTCGGCGGCAGACTTCTGTGCCCAGCCACGCCAGGTGTGAAAGGCCTCCAGCAACGATTGCTGCGGGCTGGGGATGACAAAGTCGATGATCGAGGTGGTCCCCCCCGCGAGGCCCGCAGCGGTGCCGCTGAAGAAGTCGTCGCTGGCGACCGTGCCCATGAACGGCAATTGCATGTGGGTGTGGGGGTCGATGCCGCCGGGCATCAGGTACTGGCCGCTGCCATCGAGGATCTCGCAGCCGGCGGGAGGATCGAGGTTTTCGCCAATGGCACGGATCAAGCCATCGGCACACAGGACATCAGCGGGGTAGCTTTCTTCGTGGGTAACCACGGTGGCACCACGGATCAACAGGGACATGCCGTCTTCCTCGCAGGCTGACCGGTCTTTGGCCGGTTCTTGAAATTATGGTGTTGCCAGATAACCGAAGGACCCATTGCAATCCTGTCAGGCCTGACAAGAATGAAATCTAGATGCCGAATTGATATTCTTCAAGAAATTTTTTTATAAGTTTATAACTTACTTAAATTATTGAAGTTTAAGTAATTTTTTCTTAAATCACCAAAATGGTGAGCTCCATCACCATTTTGACGCACTTGACAAGAAGCCAAATTGGTCAAGATTTTCCATGCAAAATCAGCCGTTTGAAACCTGGTGTAAGGCGCGGGCCGCGCCGAGAAAAATCCAGGCTGCACCAGATTGAAACCTGACGCAGTGGCCAATGCTGGCCCGGGGTGGTGCGAGCGGTGAGAGAGGGCGCTGGCGCGACTTTTCCGGTTGTCGAGGAAGGCTTTGCAGATCAGCCAGTTACCTCCGGTAGGCGGCGGCCAGCGGGACGGCTTAGGCCAACCCGGCACGCTTATTGAGTGCGCCCGCAGCCAGGCCGGGCCGCAGGTGCAGTACTGGTGGTGTATGTACTCCGGCCATCGCATTAGCCCGATGAGCGAACAACTAAAAAAATCTGGAGAAGGCCCCATGCAACAGAGCAGATCTGAAGTGATCGAGCAGGATGGGCTGTACGAGCTGTCCGCCGGCAGCGATGTCCTCGACAGCCCCCGCTACAACCACGACATTGCGCCCACCCAGGTGCATCAGCGCACCTGGAACAAGTGGCACATCACCGCCCTGTGGGTGGGAATGTCCATCTGTGTCCCGACCTACACCCTCGGCGGCGTACTGACGGCCTACTTCGGCCTGAGCGTGGGCGAGGCGCTGCTGGCGATCCTGCTGGCCAACCTCATCGTGCTGATACCGCTGACGCTCAACGCCTTTCCTGGCACCAAGTACGGGATTCCCTTCCCGGTACTGCTGCGCTCCTCGTTCGGCATCCTCGGCTCCAACGTGCCCTGCCTGATCCGCGCGGTGGTCGCCTGCGGCTGGTTCGGCATCCAGACGATGTTCGGCGGGCTGGCGATTCACCTGTTCCTCGGCTCGATGTTCGAAGGCTGGAAATCGCTGGGCGGCACCGGCGAGGTGATTGGCTTCATGATTTTCTGGACGCTCAACCTGTGGGTAGTGCTGCGCGGCGCGGAGTCGATCAAATGGCTGGAAACCCTCTCGGCGCCGTTGCTGGTCGCGGTCGGCTTCGGCTTGCTGTTCTGGGCGCTGCCGCACATGTCGATGAGCGAGTTGCTGGCCCAGCCGCCAAAACGTCCTGAAGGGGCCAGCGTGGTCGGCTACTTCTGCGCCGGGCTGACCGCGATGGTCGGCTTCTGGGCCACGCTGTCGCTGAACATTCCGGACTTCAGCCGCTACGCCAAGACCCAGAAAGACCAGATCCTCGGGCAGATCTTCGGCTTGCCGTTGACCATGTTCCTGTTCTCCGCCCTGGGCGTGGTCATGACCGCGGCCTCGGCCTCGCTGGTCGGAGAAACGGTGTCCGACCCGGTGAGCCTGATCGGCCGCATCCAGAGCCCCGGCTGGGTAGCCCTGGCCATGGCGTTGATCGTGATCGCCACGCTGTCGACCAATACCGCCGCGAACATCGTCTCGCCGACCAACGATTTCCAGAACATCGCGCCACGCCACATCGGTCGCACCCGAGCGGTACTCCTGACGGGCCTGATCGGCCTGTTGCTGATGGGGCACGAGCTGCTGAAGAAGCTTGGCTGGATCGTTTCCGACGTGAGTCTGGAGAGCGTCTATTCCAACTGGTTGCTGGGCTATTCCAGCCTCCTCGGACCGATTGCCGGGATCATGGTGGTGGACTACTTCCTGATCCGCGGCCAGCGCCTGGACCTTGCCGGTCTGTACCGCGACGACGTCTACCCGGCCTGGAACTGGGCCGGCTTCGCCGCCTTCGCGCTGCCGGTGGCGCTGACCGTCATGGCCATTGGCAACAGCAGCTTCAGCTGGTTCTACGATTACGGCTGGTTTACCGGCTCGCTGCTCGGCGCGGCGCTGTACTACGCCTTGGGCGGCATGGTGGCGCGTCGCCCGGTGCGCCTGGCCAAGCCGTTGCCCTGATTACCCCACGGCCGCGTCACGGCGCGGTCCCATGCAGAAAGACCCGCCTGAGGAGACAACTCATGAATCCTGTCAAGGATGTCCTGCAATCCACCGAGAGCCATATCGACAGCGCGCGCTTGTGGCAGTCACTGATGGATCTCGCGCGCCTGGGCGCCACCGCCAAGGGCGGGGTCTGTCGTCTGACGCTGACCGACCTCGACCGCCAAGCCCGTGATCTGTTCGTGCAATGGTGCGAAGCCGCCGGCTGCGCCGTCAGTGTCGACGCGGTCGGCAATATTTTCGCCCGCCGTCCTGGACGCAATCCCGCGCTACCACCGGTAATGACCGGCAGCCACATCGACACACAGCCCACCGGTGGCAAGTTCGACGGCTGCTTCGGCGTGATGGCCGGGCTGGAGGTGATCCGAATCCTCAACGACCTGGGCCTGGAAACCGAAGCGCCGCTGGAAGTGGTGGTCTGGACCAACGAGGAGGGCTCGCGCTTCGCGCCCTGCATGATGGGTTCCGGGGTATTCGCCGGCAAGTTCACCCTGGAGGAGACCCTGGCCAAGCGCGATGCCCAGGGCACCACCGTCTTTGATGCGCTGAACGCCATCGGCTACGCGGGTTCGCGCCCGGTGCTCGGACACCCGGTAGGCGCTTATTTCGAGGCCCACATCGAGCAGGGACCGATTCTCGAGGACCAGGCCAAGACCATCGGCGTAGTGCTTGGCGCGCTGGGACAGAAGTGGTTCGACCTGACCCTGCGCGGCGTCGAGGCCCACGCCGGCCCCACGCCCATGCACCTGCGCAAGGACGCCCTGGTGGGCGCCGCCGCGGTGGTCGAGGCGGTCAACCGCGCGGCCCTCGGCCATCAGCCGCATGCCTGCGGCACCGTTGGCTGCCTGCAGGCCTACCCGGGGTCGCGCAATGTCATCCCTGGGGAAGTGCGCATGACCTTGGATTTCCGGCATCTGGAGAGCGAGCACTTGGACGCGATGATCGCGCAGGTCCGCCAGGTCATCGAAGACACCTGCGCCAAGCATGGCCTGAGCCACGAGCTGACGCCTACGGCAGACTTCCCCGCCTTGTACTTCGACGACAGCTGCGTCCAAGCCGTGCGCGACTCGGCGCGTACCCTGGGATTAGGGCACATGGATATTGTCAGCGGGGCAGGGCATGACGCGATTTTCCTCGCCGAGCTGGGGCCGGCGGGGATGATCTTCGTGCCCTGTGAGGGCGGGATCAGTCACAACGAGATCGAGAACGCCACGCCACAGGACCTGGCCGCCGGCTGCGCGGTGTTGCTGCGCGCCATGCTCGCGGCATCGGAGGCGATAGCAAGCGGGCGTCTGGCCGCCTGAGAAGTGCTCCCGGCCTCGCAAGGGGCCGGTCGTTTCCATGGCAACATCGGGCTATTGCACTGGCATAGCATTTGAAATGTACGACGTCGCCAGACAGAATCGCGCCCCGATCCGGCCAAAAACACGGTAAGCCGCGAGGCCACCAGGGTCATCAAGCGGGGCGGGTAGGTAGAGGGAGAAGGCAACCCGGACCCCAAAAGTCCCGACTCGGGTGTAGAATATCGCTCCTTTTCAGCGGGCTACCCCCACCCCTCGGTAGCCCCGGACGCCTTCGAGGACCTGAGATGACCCGTATCGGAACCCCATTGTCGCCCACCGCGACCCGCGTACTGCTCTGCGGCTGCGGCGAGCTGGGCAAGGAAGTGGTAATCGAACTGCAACGCCTGGGCGTCGAAGTGATCGCGGTCGACCGCTACGCCAATGCGCCCGCCATGCAGGTCGCTCACCGCAGTCATGTCGTCAACATGCTCGACGGCGTCGCCCTGCGCGCGATCATCGAAGCCGAGAAGCCGCATTACATCGTCCCGGAAATCGAAGCCATCGCCACCGCGACCCTGGTCGAACTGGAGCAGGAAGGATTCAATGTAGTACCTACCGCCCGCGCCACCCAGCTCACCATGAACCGCGAAGGGATCCGCCGTCTGGCCGCTGAAGAACTGGACCTGCCCACTTCGCCATACCACTTCGCCGATACCTTCGAAGACTACAGCAAGGCTGTCGGCGACCTGGGCTATCCCTGCGTGGTCAAGCCGGTGATGAGTTCGTCCGGCAAGGGCCAGAGCCTGCTGCGTAGCGCCGACGACCTGCAGAAGGCCTGGGATTACGCTCAAGAAGGCGGTCGCGCGGGCAAGGGTCGAGTCATCATCGAAGGCTTCATCGATTTCGACTACGAGATCACCCTGCTGACCGTGCGTCATGTCGGCGGCACTACCTTCCTGGCGCCCGTCGGGCACCGCCAGGAAAAAGGCGACTACCAGGAATCCTGGCAGCCTCAAGCCATGAGCGCCAAGGCCCTGGCCGAGTCCGAGCGGGTAGCCAAGGCAGTGACCGACGCCTTGGGCGGTCGTGGCCTGTTCGGGGTCGAGCTGTTCGTCAAGGGCGACCAGGTATGGTTCAGTGAAGTCTCTCCACGCCCGCACGATACCGGCCTGGTGACGCTGATCTCACAGGACCTGTCGCAGTTCGCCCTGCACGCACGCGCCATCCTCGGCCTGCCGATCCCGACAGTTCGCCAGTTCGGCCCTTCGGCTTCCGCGGTCATCCTGGTCGAAGGCAAGTCCAGCCAGACCGCGTTCGCCAACCTGGGCGCGGCCCTCGGCGAACCCGATACGGCCATCCGCCTGTTCGGCAAGCCGGAAGTCGATGGCCAGCGCCGCATGGGCGTCTGCCTGGCGCGGGACGAGTCGATCGAGGCTGCGCGTGCCAAGGCGACCCGCGCCGCTCAAGCGGTCAAGATCGAGTTCTGAGGCTTTGGTCGCGGGCTCGCCTCATGGCAGCCCGCCCTCTGGATCAAGTCGCCGCATAGACAGCTCCGTCATCTCGATTCTGGTGCGGCGCTGTCCATCGGCAGGCATAGCCTATAGCTGGTTGTTGCGCGTCTCTTTCAGGCACAGCACGGCGATCAGGCTGAGCACGGCCGCTGCCGATACGTAGCCTCCCACCCAGCTCAGTCCGCCCATGCTCACCAGTTGCTGAGCGAAGAACGGTGCCGCCGAGGCGCCGACGATACCGCCCAGGTTGTACGCTGCCGACGCGCCGGTATAGCGCACGTGGGTCGGGAACAGCTCCGGGAGCAGGGCGCCCATAGGCGCGAAGGTCACGCCCATGAGGAACAGTTCGATAGCCAGGAACAGAGCCACGCCCGTGGTCGAACCCGAGGTCAGCAGCGGCTCCATGGTGAACCCGGAGGCGACCGCCAGCAGGCCACCGACGATCAGCACCGGCTTGCGCCCGTAGCGGTCACTGAGCCAGGCCGACAGCGGCGTGGCCAGCGCCATGAAGACCACGGCAAAGCACAGCAGGCCGAGGAAGGTCTCTCGGCTGTAGCCCAGGGTCGAGACGCCGTAACTGAGCGAGAACACCGTCGAGATGTAGAACAGTGCGTAGCACACCACCATGGCGCCCGCGCCCAGCAGGGTCGGCATCCAGTATTGGGTAAGGACATCCACCACCGGCATCTTCACGCGCTCCTGACGCGCGACAGCCTTGGCGAACACGGGGCTCTCCTCGAGCTTCAGGCGAACATAAAGCCCCACCAGCACCAGCGCGGCGCTGAGCAGGAAGGGAATCCGCCAGCCCCATTCGCGGAACTGCTCGTCACTGAGCGCCAGAGCCAGGGTCAGGAACAGGCCATTGGCCGCGAGGAAGCCGATGGACGGGCCCAGTTGCGGGAACATGCCGAACCAGGCGCGTTTGCCTTCCGGGGCGTTTTCGGTGGCCAGCAGGGCAGCACCGCCCCACTCGCCGCCCAGGCCCAGGCCCTGGCAGAAGCGCAGCACACACAGGATGATCGGCGCCCAGACACCGATGCTGTCGTATCCCGGCAGAACACCGATCAGCGTGGTGGATACGCCCATCAGCAATAGCGAGGCGACCAGGGTCGACTTGCGTCCGATGCGGTCGCCGAAATGACCGAACAGCGCAGAACCCAATGGCCGGGCAAGGAAGGCAATGCCGAAGGTCATGAAGGCCGCCAGCATCTGTGCGGTGCCAGATCCGGACGGGAAGAACACCGGGCCGATCACCAGGGCGGCGGCGGTGGCGTAGACGTAGAAATCGTAGAATTCGATGGCGGTGCCGATGAAGCTGGCCGTGGCCACGCGCGCGGGCGAGTTGACCGGGGCGTCCGGGGTCGAGCCGGCATAGGTGCTGCTGGTTGTCATGCGTAGGTCCCTGACAGTCGGAATGCTCCATGGGCATTGTCCACGCGCGGCCCAGGCAGGCACGGGCACGCGGACGCCGGAGCGTATTGTTGTAGGTCGCCGGATTGACACTGGCCCGTGGGGGTAGGGCGGGGCGGGCACTGTTCGGGGTGGTGAAGCAGGGCCGTGAGCGTGTCAGTCGTGCGGACTGGCCGTCTGTCGTCGGATGCGGGTAGCGGGCGACACGGCAGGGCTGGGTAAGCGTGACCCGAGTATAACTATCGAGTCACGGTCCACACCAGCACGCGACTGGCGCAATTGTCTTCCGTGGCGAGAATTTCCAGGCGATAGCGACCGATCTTCAGGCAGACGGCGCATTCCGGGATGCTCTCCAGCGCTTCGGTGACCAGCCCGTTCAAGGTCTTGGGGCCGCCGTCGCAGGGCAGGTGCCAGCCCAGGCTGCGGTTGATCTCGCGCAACGAGGCGTTGCCCTCGATTACATAGCGCCCATCCGGTTGCGGATGGACATGAGGGTTGTCCAGGCTCTGTTCATCCTCGAACTCGCCGACGATCTCCTCGAGGATGTCCTCCAGGGTGACAAGGCCTAGGACCTCGCCATACTCGTCGACCACTACGCCCATGCGGCGCTGTTGCTTGTGGAAATTCAACAGCTGCAATTGCAGTGGCGTGCTCTCGGGAACGAAATAGGGTTCGTGGCACGCGGCGTGGAGTGCCTCCAGCGTCAGTTCCGCGCGAGGCAGCAGATGACTGATCAGCTTGGTGTTGAGTACGGCTTCGACCTGGTTGATGTCGTTGTGGTAGATCGGCAAGCGGGTGTGGCGGCTGATGATCAGTTGCTCGACGATCCGCTCGATGGGTTCGTCGAGGTTGATACCGTCCACTTCGCTGCGCGGTACCAGGATGTCATTGACGGTGATCTTGTCCAGCGATTGCAAGCCTTCGAGCAGGCCGGGCCGCGAGGGAGCGTCAAGCTCTTCATCGTCGTGGCCGTCGCTGGCCTGGGCATGCAAGGCGGTACCATTGGGCGCGGCGCGCCAAGGCCGCAGGATCAATCTGGCACAGCCATCGAGCAGACAGGCCAGTGGCTGTACTATTGCCAGGGGCGGTTTCAACAGGCTGGCGCCAAACTCGAGCAGGGCCAGGGGGTGACGCCTGGCCAGGCGGCGCGGCAGGTAATCGGCCAGCACCACCAGCGTCGCGGCAGCGCAGAGGCCGGCTAGCCAGAACCCGTGTTCGCCGCTGTAACGCTGGCCGATCAGGCAGGCCAGCCCCAGTACCAGTAGCTTGCCCAGGCTGGCGCAGAGCACCAGGGCCTGGGCGGGTAGGTCGCCGGGCGGCATGTCGCTCTGGCGCGGATGGCCGTTGAGTTGCTGGCGTGCCGCGTCGACGGCGCTGAAGAGCATCGACCAGAGCAGCGCCAGTGCAAGGGAACCGAACAACGGGGCATGCGGCAGGGTGTTCATGGCGTGCTCATCAGATATGCAGGATGAATTCGCGTACCAGCTTGCTGCCGAAGTAGGCCAGCATCAGCAGGCAGAATCCGGCAAGCGTCCAGCGGATCGCCTTGTGACCACGCCAGCCCAGGCGCGTGCGCCCCCACAACAGCACGCCGAACACTATCCAGGCGACGCAGGCCAGCAGCGTCTTGTGCACCAGGTGCTGGGCGAACAGGTTGTCGAGGAACAGCCAGCCCGAGATCAGTGACAGCGAGAGCAATGCCCAGCCGGCCCACAGGAAGCCGAACAGCAGGCTTTCCATGGTCTGAAGGGGCGGGAAGTTGCGGATCAGCCCGGAAGGATGCTTGTGCTTGAGCTGGTGGTCCTGAAGCAGCAGCAGCAGGGACTGGAACATGGCAATGGTGAACAGACCGTAGGCCAGAATCGACAACAGGATGTGCGCCAGGATGCCTGGCTCCTCGTCGATCAACGGTACCGTGCCCGGCGGGGCGAACTGCGCGAGCAAGGCGGTCACCGCCCCCAGCGGGAACAGCAGCAGGAGCAGGTTCTCCACCGGTATGCGCAGGCAGGCGAGCAGGGTCAGGGCGATGACGGCGCTGGCGATGAGGCTGGCGGCGCTGAAGAAGTCCAGGCTCAAGCCCAGGGGCGTCAGCAACTGCCAGAACAATGCGCCACCTTGCGCTACCACGGCGAGGGTGCCGAGGAGTCCGAGCAGGCGCTTGTCGGCGCGGGCGCCCTTGGCCAGGCGCGAACCGTGGTAGAAAGTCGCGGCCGCGTACAGGCAGGCGGCGATCAGGTTGGGAAGCAGACTGGGTGAGGAGAGCATAAGTCCTGTTGGGCAAGCCCTAAAGGAACGGAGTTTGGCATAGAACGCCGCCGCCAAGGAAGACCAGCGGCTGCACCCATGGTGTGCGTCGGTCGCAGTCTTCGTTATAATCGCCAGCTTGCTGCGCCCCGTGCGTGTTGTTTTCCGCCAGGACGCCTGACAAACCTCGGCTTTGCCAAGCCTGAAAGGATCACCATGTTCGAAAACCTGACCGACCGCCTGTCACAGACGCTGCGCCATGTCACCGGCAAGGCCAAGCTGACCGAAGACAACATCAAGGATACCCTGCGCGAAGTGCGCATGGCATTGCTCGAGGCCGACGTTGCCTTGCCGGTGGTCAAGGATTTCGTCGCCAAGATCAAGGAGCGCGCGGTCGGCACCGAAGTGTCACGCAGCCTGACCCCGGGCCAGGCCTTCGTGAAGATCGTCCAGGCCGAGCTCGAGGACCTGATGGGCGCGGCCAACGAAGACCTCGCCCTGAACGCGGCGCCTCCGGCCGTGGTCCTGATGGCCGGCTTGCAGGGCGCGGGCAAGACCACCACCGCCGGCAAACTGGCGCGCTTCCTCAAGGAGCGCAAGAAGAAGACCGTGATGGTGGTCTCGGCGGACGTCTACCGTCCTGCGGCGATCAAGCAGCTCGAGACCTTGGCCAACGACATCGGCGTGACGTTCTTCCCGTCCGATATCAGCCAGAAGCCGGTCGCCATCGCCGAAGCGGCGATTCGTGAAGCCAAGCTCAAGTACATCGACGTGGTCATCGTCGATACCGCCGGCCGTCTGCACATCGACGCCGAGATGATGACCGAGATCAAGGATCTGCACGCGGCCGTCAAGCCCGTCGAGACCCTGTTCGTGGTCGATGCCATGACCGGCCAGGATGCGGCCAACACGGCCAAGGCCTTCGGTGAGGCGCTGCCGCTGACCGGCGTGATCCTGACCAAGGTCGACGGCGATGCCCGTGGCGGTGCCGCGCTGTCGGTCCGCGCGATCACCGGCAAGCCGATCAAGTTCATCGGCATGGGCGAGAAGAGCGAGGCCCTCGAGCCGTTCCACCCGGACCGTATCGCTTCGCGGATCCTGGGCATGGGCGACGTGCTCAGCCTCATCGAGCAGGCCGAGCAGACCCTCGACAAGGCCAAGGCCGACAAGCTGGCCAAGAAGCTCAAGAAAGGCAAGGGCTTCGATCTCGAAGACTTCCGCGACCAGCTCCAGCAGATGAAGAACATGGGCGGCCTGGGTGGCCTGATGGACAAGCTGCCGAGCATCGGTGGCGTCAACCTGTCGCAGATGGGCAATGCCCAGGGCGCCGCCGAGAAGCAGTTCAAGCAGATGGAAGCGATCATCAACTCCATGACCCCGGCCGAACGCCGTGATCCCGACCTGATCAGCGGCTCGCGCAAGCGCCGCATCGCCATGGGTTCCGGCACCCAGGTGCAGGACATCGGTCGCTTGATCAAGCAGCACAAGCAGATGCAGAAGATGATGAAGAAATTCTCCACCAAGGGCGGCATGTCGAAGATGATGCGCGGCCTGGGGGGAATGATGCCGGGCGGCATGCCCAAGCTCTAAACCGATTCTGGTCGTTGGCGACTGGCTCGCCGATGACCGCAACCCGCCCTGGCGGGTACACCGCCGCCTTTATAAAGAGGCGGCTCAAACCGCAGATCAGCAGGCTGGCCTTTGTTCGACTAAAAAGGCATTTGCAAAAGTCCGTATATTCCTTGAGAATATGCGGCCTTTCGGGCACCCGTGTGCCCGCTGTGCATCATGATTTGCAGCACCGACTACAGGAACGATGTTCAATGCTAACCATCCGTCTTGCTCGTGGCGGCTCCAAAAAGCGCCCATTCTACCAACTGACCGTAACCGACTCGCGCAACCCGCGTGACGGCTCCCACATCGAGCAGGTTGGCTTCTTCAACCCGATCGCTCGTGGTCAGGAAGTTCGCCTGTCCGTTAAAGAAGACCGCGTTGCTCACTGGTTGAGCGTTGGCGCACAGCCGTCTGAGCGCGTTGCTCAGCTGCTGAAGGAAGCTGCCAAGGCTGCTGCCTGAATAGTATGAGCGCGACGCCAGAAAAAGCGGACGACTTGATCGTCGTCGGCAAGATTTTTTCGGTTCACGGCGTTCGCGGCGAGGTGAAGGTCTATTCCTTTACCGATCCGATTGAAAACCTGTTGGACTACCGTAACTGGACGCTTCGGCGCGAAGGCGTGGTGAAACAGGTAGAGCTGGTCAGTGGCCGTTCCAATAAAAAGGATCTGGTCGCCAAGCTCAAAGGGCTCGATGATCGTGACGAAGCGCGTCTTCTGAGCGGTTACGAGATTTGTATCTCGCGCAGCCTTTTGCCCGACCTGACCGAAGACGAGTACTACTGGTACCAGTTGGTAGGTCTGAAAGTCATCAACCAGGACGAACAGCTGTTCGGCACGGTTGATCACCTGTTGGAGACCGGCGCGAACGATGTAATGGTGGTCAAGCCTTGCACTGGCAGCCTGGATGATCGCGAGCGTTTGTTGCCCTATACGGCGCAATGCGTGCTGGCAGTCGATCTTGAAGCTGGTGTTATGCGGGTCGAGTGGGACGCGGACTTCTAGACGATGGGTAACCTTCGCGTAGACGTCATCACGTTGTTCCCCGAGATGTTCTCGGCCATCACCGAGTACGGCATTACCAGCCGCGCGGCGAAACAGGGGTTGCTGCAAGTGACCTGCTGGAACCCGCGGGACTACACCACTGATCGTCACCATACGGTGGATGATCGGCCTTTTGGTGGTGGTCCGGGCATGGTGATGAAGATCAAGCCTCTGGAAGATGCCCTGGCCGATGCCAGGCAAGCGACCGGAGCGACGGCAAAGGTGATCTACCTTTCGCCACAAGGCCGCCGGCTGACTCAGCAGGCTGTCAAGGACCTGGCGCAACAGGAATCTCTGATCCTGATCGCGGGTCGTTACGAAGGCATCGACGAGCGTTTTATCGAAGCTCATGTCGATGAAGAGTGGTCGATTGGCGACTATGTGCTTTCCGGTGGCGAGCTACCGGCCATGGTGTTGATCGATGCGGTTACACGGCTGCTGCCCGGAGCTTTGGGGCATGTGGACTCGGCGGAAGAGGACTCCTTTACCGACGGTCTGCTCGATTGCCCGCACTACACCCGACCTGAGGTGTATGCGGATCGGCGTGTACCCGACGTGTTGCTAAGTGGCAACCATGCACACATCCGGCGTTGGCGTTTACAGCAGTCCGTTGGGCGGACCTATGAACGACGCGCCGATCTTCTGGAAAGTCGCTCACTTTCTGGAGAAGAGAAGAAGCTGCTCGAGGAGTATCTCCGCGGGCGGGACGATAGTTAACGTATCGATGGTAGATCCGACGATTTACCTTAGGAGCACAGCATGACCAACAAAATCATTCAGCAGATCGAAGCTGAGCAGATGAGCAAGGAAATCCCTGCCTTTGCCCCAGGCGACACCATTGTCGTCCAGGTGAAAGTGAAGGAAGGTGAGCGTTCCCGTCTGCAGGCTTTCGAAGGCGTTGTCATCGCCAAGCGTAACCGTGGTCTGAACAGCGCTTTCACCGTGCGCAAGATCTCGAGCGGCGTTGGCGTCGAGCGTACCTTCCAGACCTACAGCCCACAGATCGACAGCATGGCCGTGAAACGTCGTGGTGACGTGCGTAAAGCCAAGCTGTACTACCTGCGCGACCTGTCCGGCAAAGCCGCTCGCATCAAGGAAAAACTGTCCTGAGTGCAGTTTGACCCGGGCGGCTGCTGCCGCCCTGCGAGATGAAAAAGCAGCCTTCGGGCTGCTTTTTTGCTTTCTATCCTCCAGAGAAATGAATGCCATGAGCTCCCGAGAACAGGAAATCCAGCGCCGCACCGAGCTGTCGGTTACCCGCGTGACCAAGGCCGTCTTCCCATCGACCACCAATCACCACAATACCCTGTTCGGTGGTACCGCCCTGGCGTGGATGGATGAAGTGTCTTTCATCGCCGCCACGCGCTTCTGTCGCTTGCCATTGGTGACCGTCTCCACCGACCGTATCGATTTCAAGCATCCGATTCCGGCAGGATCGATCATCGAACTGGTCGGGACCGTGAGCAAGGTCGGCACTACCAGCCTCCAGGTCGAAGTCGAGGTGTTCGTCGAGAACATGTACCTGGATGGGCGTGAGCGCGCCATCCATGGCGTGTTCAGCTTCGTGGCCATCGACGAGGACAAGCGCCCGGTGCCCGTGTTGCGCGAAGACTAGATCGACGCTTGTCGACCTCCGCCGGGGCCACAATGGCTCCGGACCGTCTGAGTTGAGTGTGCGCCCGCGCGCGCGTTGCCGTGGCTTTCGTCGGTACCCAGCCTGTGAAACACTATCGCCCCCTCGGAATCGATCATTTCCCGCATGCCTGCTCTCGATCATCCTCTCATTGACCAGTTTCTCGATGCCCTGTGGCTGGAAAAAGGCCTGTCGGACAACACTCGGCTGTCCTATCGCAGCGACCTGGCCCTGTTCAATGGCTGGCTGCAAGAGCGGGGCGTAGCGCTGCCCGATGCCGGGCGCGAACTGATTCTGGATCACTTGGCCTGGCGCCTGGATCAAGCCTACAAACCCCGCTCCACGGCCCGGTTCATTTCCGGACTGCGTGGTTTCTACCGTTACCTGCTGCGAGAAAAGCTCGTTTCGGTCGATCCGACGCTGCTCGTGGAGATGCCACAATTGGGTCGACCACTGCCCAAGTCACTGTCCGAAGAGGATGTCGAGGCCTTGCTGCAGGCACCCGATCTTGGCGAGGCCATCGGTCAGCGCGACCGGGCGATGCTCGAAGTGCTCTATGCATGCGGCCTGCGGGTGACCGAGCTGGTCAGCCTGACGCTCGACCAGGTCAATCTGCGTCAGGGCGTGCTGCGCGTGATGGGCAAGGGCAGCAAGGAGCGTCTGGTGCCCATGGGCGAGGAAGCGGTCGTATGGGTCGAACGCTATCTGCGCGACGGTCGCGCCGAACTGCTCAATGGTCGGCCCAGCGATGTGCTGTTTCCCAGTCAGCGTGGCGAGCAGATGACCCGCCAGACCTTCTGGCACCGGATCAAGCACCAGGCCCGGGTCGCTGGGATAGACAAGTCGCTGTCGCCCCATACCCTGCGCCATGCGTTCGCCACGCACCTGCTCAACCACGGCGCGGACTTGCGGGTGGTGCAGATGCTGCTCGGTCATAGCGACCTGTCGACCACGCAGATCTATACCCATGTGGCCAAGGCACGTCTGCAGCAACTTCACGCCGAGCATCATCCGCGCGGATGAGCAGTATTCATGTTCGTCGACTGGCGTGCGCGAGGACGTTCAGCGGCGCTCCATTGTGGTAGGCTTGGGCGCTTTGCACGAGGCCTGTCCGGTCGCTGCCATCCATCCGTGCGCGACATCCCGGCCGACGTCCGCCTTCAGGAGTTTCCATGCGCGTGACCCAGATTTTCGCCGCCGCCGCCCTGGCGCTGGTCAGCACCTTTGCCGCCGCCGCGGCTACCGAGAACGCCGCCGAACAGGCGATCCGCAAGACCCTTCAATCGCTTGAGCTGGACGTGCCGGTGGAGAGCGTTTCCAGCAGCCCGCTCAATGGACTGTACGAGGTCAAGCTGCAAGGCGGGCGTGTGCTGTACGCCAGCCCCGATGGCCAGTTCGTGATGCAGGGCTACCTGTTCCAGATCCAGGACGGCAAGCCGGTCAACCTCACCGAGAAGACCGAAAGACTGGGTGTCGCCAAGCTCATCAATGGCATTCCAGCCGGCGAGATGGTGGTTTATCCTGCCAAGGGCGAGACCAAGTCGCATATCACCGTGTTCACCGATACCACCTGCCCGTACTGCCACAAATTGCACGCCGAAGTGCCCGAACTCAACCGTCGCGGTATCGAAGTGCGTTATGTCGCCTTCCCGCGTCAGGGGCTCGGCTCGGCGGGCGATGAGCAGCTGCAGGCGGTCTGGTGCTCCAGTGATCGTCGCGCGGCGCTGGACAAGATGGTCGAAGGCAAGGAAATCAAGGCTGCCAAGTGCAATAACCCGGTTGGCAAGCAGTTCCAGCTGGGCCAGTCGATCGGCGTCAATGGCACGCCGGCCATCGTGCTGGAGAACGGCCAGGTGATTCCCGGCTACCAGCCGGCACCGCAGGTCGCCAAGCTGGCGCTGGCCCAGGGCAAGTAACCAGCCAGCCCAAGTCATCAGGTAGTTGGCCGTCGCCATGGGGAGACGGCCATTTTCACGGTCGGCCAATCGCCGTCCGTTCAATGGGGAGTTCACAGTGAAACCGGTCAAAGTAGGCATCTGTGGGTTGGGGACCGTCGGTGGCGGTACCTTCAATGTACTTCAACGCAACGCCGAGGAGATTGCCCGCCGTGCCGGGCGCGGTATTGAAGTGGCACAGATTGCCATGCGTTCGCAGAACCCCGACTGCCAGATTGCCGGTACCCCCATTACCGCCGATGTGTTCGAGGTCGCGAGCAACCCCGAGATCGACATTGTCATCGAACTGATCGGTGGCTATACCATCGCCCATGACCTGGTGCTCAAGGCCATCGAGAACGGCAAGCACGTGGTCACCGCCAACAAGGCCCTGATCGCCGTACACGGTAACGAGATCTTCGCCAAGGCACGGGAGAAGGGGGTGATCGTTGCCTTCGAAGCCGCCGTCGCCGGTGGCATCCCGGTCATCAAGGCGATTCGCGAAGGTCTGTCGGCCAACCGTATCAACTGGCTGGCCGGAATCATCAACGGTACCGGCAACTTCATCCTCACCGAAATGCGCGAGAAAGGCCGCGCCTTCCCTGACGTCCTGGCCGAAGCCCAGGCGCTGGGTTACGCCGAGGCCGACCCGACCTTCGATGTCGAAGGGATCGACGCCGCCCACAAGCTGACCATCCTGGCATCCATCGCCTTCGGGATCCCGCTGCAGTTCGACAAGGCCTACACCGAAGGCATCACCGAGCTGACCACCGCCGACGTCAACTATGCCGAAGCCCTGGGCTACCGCATCAAGCACCTGGGCGTGGCGCGCAGCACTGCCGCCGGTATCGAGCTGCGCGTGCACCCGACCCTGATCCCGGCGGACCGCCTGATCGCCAACGTCAACGGTGTGATGAACGCCGTGATGGTCAACGGCGACGCGGCAGGCTCCAGCCTGTACTACGGCGCCGGTGCCGGCATGGAGCCAACGGCTTCCTCGGTCGTTGCCGACGTGATCGATGTGGTGCGTGCCATGACCAGCGATCCGGAAAACCGCGTACCGCACCTGGCGTTCCAGCCCGACTCGCTGTCGGCTCATCCGATCCTGCCGATCGAAGCCTGCGAGAGCGCCTACTATCTGCGCATCCAGGCCAAGGACCATCCGGGCGTGCTGGCTCAGGTCGCGAGCATCCTGTCGGAGCGCGGTATCAATATAGAGTCGATCATGCAGAAGGAAGCCGAGGAGCACGATGGACTGGTGCCGATGATCCTGCTGACCCACCGCGTGGTCGAAAAAGGTATCAACGACGCCATCGTCGCGCTCGAAGCCTTGCAGGACGTGGTCGGCAAGGTCGTGCGCATCCGCGTCGAGCAGCTTAACTGACGGCCGTCCAACGCCCGGATTCGAATCGATAACTCAAGCGGCAAGCCTGGCCGCGGCTGGAGGATCGACGCCCTAGGCGCTTCCTTGTAGCTGGCGGCAAGGCTCGCAGCTAAAACAAAGGTTTTTGCACTCATGCGCTATATCAGTACCCGCGGCCAGGCCCCGGTCTTGAATTTCGAAGATGTCCTGCTGGCCGGCCTGGCCAGCGATGGCGGCCTGTACGTGCCGGAAAACCTGCCGCGCTTCACTCAGGAAGAGATCGCTTCCTGGGCTGGGCTGCCATACCACGAGCTGGCCTTCCGCGTGATGCGCCCCTTCGTCGAGGGCAGCATCGCCGATGCCGACTTCCGCAAGATCCTCGAAGAGACCTATGGCGAGTTCGCCCACGCCGCGGTAGCTCCGCTGCGTCAGCTGAACGCCAACGAGTGGGTGATGGAGCTGTTCCACGGCCCGACCCTGGCCTTCAAGGACTTCGCCCTGCAACTGCTGGGCCGCCTGCTCGACCACGTACTGCTCAAGCGTGGCGAACGCGTGGTGATCGTCGGCGCCACCAGTGGCGATACCGGCTCGGCGGCCATCGAAGGCTGCCGTCGTTGCGACAATGTCGACATCTTCATCCTGCATCCGCATCAGCGGGTGTCGGAAGTCCAGCGTCGTCAGATGACCACGATCCTTGGCGAAAACATCCACAACATCGCCATCGAGGGCAACTTCGACGACTGCCAGGAAATGGTCAAGGCCAGTTTCGCCGACCAGGGCTTCCTCAAGGGTACCCGCCTGGTTGCCGTGAATTCGATCAACTGGGCGCGGATCATGGCCCAGATCGTCTACTACTTCCACGCGGCATTGCAGTTGGGCGGCCCGGCCCGGTCCGTGGCCTTCTCGGTGCCGACAGGTAATTTCGGCGACATTTTCGCCGGCTACCTGGCGCGCAACATGGGCTTGCCGATCAGCCAGCTGGTCGTCGCCACCAACCGCAACGACATCCTGCACCGCTTCATGAGCGGCAACCAGTACGTCAAGCAAACCCTGCACGCCACGCTGTCGCCGTCGATGGACATCATGGTCTCTTCCAACTTCGAGCGGCTGCTGTTCGATCTGCATGGCCGCAACGGCGCTGCCATCGCCGGCCTGATGGACAACTTCAGGCAGAACGGTAGTTTCAGCGTCGAAGAGGATCGCTGGACCGAAGCGCGCAAGCTGTTCGATTCCCTGGCCGTCGATGATGCGCAAACCTGCGAGACCATCGCCGAGGTCTTCGCCAGCACGGGCGAGGTGCTCGACCCGCATACCGCGATCGGTGTGAGAGCGGCTCGCGAATGCCGACGCAGCCTGGATACGCCGATGGTGGTGCTGGGGACTGCGCATCCGGTCAAGTTCCCGGAGGCCGTCGAGAAGGCCGGTGTCGGCAAGGCCCTGGAACTGCCAGCCCACCTGGCCGACCTGTTCAGCCGGGAAGAGCGTTGCACCGTACTGGCCAATGATCTGAAGACCGTCCAGACGTTCGTCAGCCAACACGGTAATCGGGGCAAGCCGCTCTGAGTGTCAGGTGATCAACAAGAAGCCCGTCTCTGACGGGCTTTTTTGTCTTCGGTGTCCCGAACCCCTCCTTCCGCCCCTCAATCTGTGGAGAGCCTTTCCGAATTATCCATGGGGGCTTCAGCTTTTTCTTACATTGCCCTTGTGTGAGTTTACCTAGAGTGGCCGGCACCTATAAATGGAAGATGCCTATCTCCAGGAGATGCCAATGCACCGGCTCAAGGTCCTGATCCACCAGGAACGTCCCGCTCACCAGATATACCTGCACCAGGCCTGCAACGCGCAAGGCGTGTTCAACGTTCAGGTGACGGAAGACCTGGCCTCTGCCAGGAAGCGGGTCATGAAGGGAACGCCCGCCGACCTGCTGATACTTGACCATGCCATGTCGACGAGCCATGGCATGGCATTGCTGGACGATATCGTGCAAGGGCAGCGCACGCGCGCGCTATTGTTCGTTGGGCAACCCCGACGCAATGCCCCCAACCTCGCGCGCGAGGCCCGAGCGCGGACCCTCTGGGTGCTCAGTGAGCTGGCATGGCCGCTGTCGGCGTGGGACCTGCACAAGCAGTTGCGTGCGTTACGCCGGGGCTGCTGCGTTCCCGCGCAGCCGAGTATTGAAACTGTCATCCGCTACGCGCATGCTCACTGAAAGCGCAGGTGAGCCGAACTTTCCGCTGCGCTTGAAGGTCAGTTCCCATACGTCCTCAGAACAAGCGAGTAAGCCGGATGGAAAGAATCTGCAGATTGCTCAACAATGCCCTGACCCCGTATCAAGCCCGGCTGAGTGAGGCGGATGCCGCCGCCAACCGATCGCTGACCCTGTTCGACAACCAGGGACGCACTGTCCTGCAACGTTCGGTAACCGCCGCGCAGCTGCAGGATCAGCGTCTGCTGGTCGATCTGGTGGATGGCCTGCACCGTGACCTGCAAATCGCCGAAGGGCGCCTGCAACCTTGTGTGATCGCTGCTTTGCAACATCAACGGCAAGCCCAGGGAACCTTTGCCTGAATGATCCGTCAGACACTTTAGATCAGTCATGGGGCGCTTTGCTCCGGTGTCGCCAAGGCTCTTCTGGAAGTCCATCTGGATTTTCGATTAACCCCGGTCGTCCTCCCCAGCGGCCGGGGTTTCTTTTTGCCTGTCCGGCACAGTGATGGACGGTTCTTCAGCCTTTTCCTCGATCAGGTAGGCCGCTCGTTCCAGATAGTGCGCACGTTGCTTCGGGGGCAGCCAGCGCGCATACCGTTCACGCAGACCTGCGCGACGGAGCGAAGGCAGCACTCGATCGATATGCTCGAGGGCCTCGCGTCCCAGCGCGGTGTCGGAACAGCCGACATGCATGAACTGGTACGGGGCCACGCCGCTGACCGGATAGAACATATAGGTATCCAGCGAGCCTCCTTGCCGCTGGATCAGATAACCTATTTCTGGCCAGTAGCCCAGTACCAGCTGCACACGCCCCAGCGCCTGCATCTGCAGCAAGCTTGCCGTAGCGTCGTTACCATAATGCCGGCTGACCGAGTCTTCCGGCAGGCCGCGCAAGATGTGATCGACCTGGGCGCTGTAGCTGCGTCGAGCCACGATGCCGAGCTTCAGATGGATTTCGGTCATCAACCTGCTCAAATCGACCTGCGAGCCTCGCAGAAAAGGTTCTACCAGAAGTCTGTCTTGCCGACGCAGCACCAAACCGCTGCTCACGACTTTCAGGAAGGGCTTGGAGAAGTGAATATAGCGAGCCCGTTCAGGCGTCCAGAGCAATGCCGGATCGCAAGCGAAGGTCTTGTCCTGAAGCATCTGCAAGCCCCGTGCGCGGTTCACTCTGATGACACTGTGGTCATACTCGGGCAGCCGCTCGATCAGCCTCGGCAGCAGATGATCGACCACGCCCTGACCGCTCTGCGGGCCTTCGAATATGGTAAAGGGCGGCAGGTCCTGCACCAGCCAGAGCAGGCGTTCCCTGGCCTGCGATGAAGCCACCTGCAAGGCCAAGGGCAATGACAGGAGCAAGGCCAGGACAATACGGCCCGGGCGTGGCAAGAAGGTGCGCATGGCAGCTCGAGCGCGCGTTCAGACCGCGCCCGACTGGCGCAGGCGGGCAATGGCGGTCGCGTCGAAGCCCAGGCCGGCCAGCACATGCTCCGTGTGTTCGCCCAGCGCCGGGCCGACCCACTCGCTGGAACCGGGCGTTTCCGACAGCTTGGGCACGATGCCCGGCATCTTGAAGGCCTTGCCGTCCGGCAGGTGCCCTTGCAGGAACATCTCCCGGGCGAGGAATTGCGGATCGCGGAACATGTCCTCGGCCGAATAGATCCGGCTGGCCGGGACTTGGGCATCGGTCAACGTTTGCATCAACTCGTCCAGCGGCACGCTATTGGCCCAGCGGTCGATCACGCCGTAGAGTTCGTCACGACGCAGGTCCCGCCCATCGTTGCTGGCCAGCGATGGGTCATCGGCCAGGTCGTTGCGGCCAATGGCCTGCATGAAGCGCTTGAAGATTGCATCGCCGTTGGCACCGATCTGCACATGCTTGCCTTCGGCACTGGTATGAATGGAGGAGGGCGTGATACCGGGCATGATGTTGCCGGTGCGTTCGCGGATGAAACCGAACACGTCGAACTCCGGCACCATGCTTTCCATCATCGCGAATATCGCCTCGTAGAGCGCCACGTCCACTACCTGGCCCTGGCCGCCGTTCACCTCGCGGTGGCGCAAGGCCATCAACGCGCCGATGACGCCCCAGAGCGCAGCGATCGAATCGCCGATGGAAATACCAGTGCGCACCGGCGGTCGATCCTCGAACCCGGTGATATAGCGCAGCCCGCCCATGGACTCGCCGACCGCGCCAAAACCTGGCTGATCCTTCATCGGCCCGGTCTGGCCGAAACCCGACAACCGCACCATGACCAGCCGTGGGTTGAGCTCATGCAGCACCTCCCACCCCAGGCCGAGTTTTTCCAGCACGCCAGGGCGGAAGTTCTCGATCAGGATATCGGCCTCGGCCAGTAGCCGCTTCAGCACATCGAGGCCATCGGGATGCTTGAGGTTGAGCGTCAGCGACTGCTTGTTGCGCGCCTGGACGAACCACCACAGCGACGTACCCTCGTAGAGCTTGCGCCACTTGCGCAACGGATCTCCGCCATCGGGCGACTCGATCTTGACCACATCGGCGCCGAATTCGGCGCAGATACGTGATGCGAAGGGGCCCGCGATCAAGGTGCCAAGCTCGATCACTTTGAGGCCGGCGAGGGGTTTGCTGGGCGTAGTCATGGGGCATCCGTGGCAACAGGGCGTGGCCCGTGGTTTTACCACAGGTCCAGGATCGCAGAAACTGTCGCAGGGCAACGAAGGACAGGATCGGTTAGACTGTGCGACTTTCCTCCCGCAAGAAGCCCCTCCCCATGGCCCAGCCGTCCACCACGTACAAGTTCGAACTGAATCTGACCGATCTCGATCGCGGCGTGTACGAAAGCATCAAGCAGACCATCGCCCGCCACCCTTCGGAAACCGAGGAGCGCATGGCCGTTCGCCTGCTGGCCTACGCCCTTTGGTACAACGAGCAACTGTCCTTCGGGCGTGGTCTTTCGGATGTCGACGAAGCGGCCTTGTGGGAAAAAAGCCTGGACGGCCGCGTCCTGCACTGGATCGAGGTCGGCCAACCGGATGCCGAGCGCCTGACCTGGTGCTCGCGTCGTACCGATCGCACCAGCCTGCTGGCCTATGGCAGCCTGCGGGTCTGGCAGACCAAGGTCGTCGATGCGGTCAAAGGCCTGAAGAACGTCAATATCGCAGCCGTCCCCCAGGACGTGCTGGAAACCCTGGCCACCGACATGCCTCGGTCGATCAAGTGGGATGTGATGATCAGCGAAGGCACGGTGTTCGTCACCGACGACCGTGGTCAGCATGAACTGCAGCTCGAATGGCTGCTTGGCGACCGCGGTTGAACCCACTCTCGGATTGACGAAGACCTATGCACATCGAACCGCGTCCCTTGCCGGCGACCCTGCCGTTTCTCGGCAACCTGCCTCCGCTGCTGACCCGCCTGTATGCTGCTCGCGGCGTGCAGTGCGAGACGGAACTGGACAAGAGCCTCGCACGGCTGCTGCCGTTCCAGCAGCTCAAAGGCATCGAGACGGCGGTCGACTTGCTCGTCGAGGCGATCGACCAGCGCCAGCGCATCCTCATCGTCGGCGATTTCGACGCCGACGGCGCGACGGCCAGTACCGTGGGTGTCCTTGGTCTGCGTCTGCTGGGCGCTGCCCATGTCGACTACCTGGTGCCCAATCGTTTCGAGTACGGCTACGGCCTGACGCCCGAAATCGTCCAGGTCGCGCTGGGGCGTCAGCCGCAGTTGCTGATGACCGTGGATAACGGCATCTCCAGCGTCGAGGGTGTCGCGGCTGCAAAGGCCGCCGGCCTCAAGGTCCTGGTGACTGATCACCACCTGCCCGGCGAGCAACTGCCGGATGCCGATGCCATCGTCAATCCGAATCAGCCAGGCTGCGACTTCCCGAGCAAATCGCTCGCCGGTGTGGGCGTCATCTTCTATGTGCTCATGGCGCTGCGGGCGCGGCTGCGTGAGCTGGGGCGCTATCAGACGCAGGCGCAACCGAACATCGGTGAGCTGCTCGATCTGGTTGCCCTGGGCAGCGTCGCCGACGTGGTCCCGCTCGATGCCAACAATCGCATTCTGGTACACCAGGGGTTGGAAAGGATTCGTGCCGGTCGTGCGCGGGCCGGTCTCAAGGCCATCCTCGAAGTCGCCCGCCGCGATCCTGGTCGCATCACCTCCACCGACCTGGGCTTCATCATCGGGCCGCGCCTGAACGCCGCCGGCCGTCTCGACGACATGAGCCTGGGCATCGAATGCCTGCTCTGCGAAGACCCGGAAATGGCACGCGAGATGGCAGTGCAACTGGATGAACTGAACCAGGACCGCAAATCCATCGAGCAAGGCATGCAGCGCGAAGCCTTGGCCCAGCTCAAGGACTTGCCGCTCGACGCCATGCCGTTCGGCCTGTGCCTGTTCGATGCGCAATGGCACCAGGGCGTGATCGGGATCCTCGCTTCGCGACTCAAGGAGCGTTACCACCGCCCGACCATCGCCTTTGCCGATGCCGGGGAGGGCATGCTCAAGGGCTCCGCGCGCTCCGTGCCAGGCTTCCATATCCGCGATGCCCTCGATGCCGTGGCGGCACGGCACCCGCAGTTGATCAGCAAGTTTGGCGGGCATGCCATGGCGGCGGGCCTGTCGCTGCCGGCAGGCAACTTCCCGGCTTTTGCCGAAGCGTTCGACGAACAGGTACGTCGCCAACTGCGCGAGGAAGACCTGACGGGCCGCCTGCTGTCCGACGGCAGCCTGGCGGTGGAGGAGTTTCACCTGGAGCTGGCCCGCGCCCTGCGCCATGCCGGACCCTGGGGGCAGCACTTTCCGGAGCCGTTGTTCCATGGTGTATTCCAACTGGTCGAGCAGCGGGTGGTGGGCGAGCGGCACTTGAAGGTCGTGCTCAAGAGCGAATGTGGCTCGGTCAGACTAGATGGCATCGCGTTCGGCATCGACCGCGAGCAGTGGCCCAACCCGACGGTGCGCTGGGTCGAGCTGGCCTACAAGCTCGACGTCAACGAATTCCGCGGGCAGGAAAGCGTGCAATTGCTGATTGCCCATATCGAGGCGCGCTGAACCGGGGGCGGACAAAACTGGTCTAGGCTCAAGTGAAGCGGTACCGGACCGACAGGATTCAAGAGTGTCCGGGCCGAAAAAACCATTGGAGTCCCGAGAGGTCCCTCATGAGCCTGCTGCTTGAGCCGTACACCCTGCGTCAGCTGAGCCTGCCCAACCGCATCGCCGTCTCGCCGATGTGCCAGTATTCCAGTACCGAGGGGCTGGCCAACGACTGGCACCTGGTACACCTGGGCAGCCGCGCCATTGGCGGCGCCGGGCTGATATTCACCGAAGCCACCGCCGTGACCGCCGATGGTCGTATCACCGCCCAGGACCTGGGCTTGTGGAACGATGAGCAGATCGCACCCCTGCAGCGCATCACTCGCTTCATCGCTGCCCAAGGCGCCGTGCCTGCCATCCAGCTGGCCCACGCCGGGCGCAAGGCCAGTACCCACCGTCCCTGGTTGGGCAAGCACGGCAGCGTAGGCATCGAAGAGGGTGGTTGGCAGCCGGTCGGCCCTTCGAGGATCGCCTTCGATCCTGAACACACCGCGCCCCGTGAACTGTCCGAAAGCGAGATCGAAGAGATCATCCAGGCTTTCGTTACTTCCGCCCGGCGCGCATTGAAAGCCGGTTTCAAGGTGGTCGAGGTGCATGCCGCCCACGGTTACCTGCTGCACCAGTTTCTATCGCCCTTGAGCAACCAGCGTCGTGACAGCTATGGCAGCAGCTTCGAGAACCGCATAAGGTTGACCTTGCGGGTCACCGAAGCGGTCCGCGAAGTATGGCCCAGCGAGTTGCCGCTGTTCGTGCGTGTCTCGGCGACCGATTGGGTCGAGGACGGCTGGAACCCGGACGAGACCGTCGAGTTGGCGAAGCGACTCAAGGCACTGGGCGCGGACTTGATCGACGTATCTTCCGGTGGTACTTCGGTGCATGCCGAAATCCCTACCGGCCCTGGCTACCAGACGCGTTTCGCCGAACGCGTGCGCAAGGACGCAGATATCGCGACCGGTACCGTGGGCATGATCACGGAGCCGGCGCAGGCCGAGCACATCCTGCGCACGGGACAGGCCGACCTCATCTTCCTGGCCCGTGAGCTGCTGCGCGACCCGTACTGGCCCCTGCACGCCGATGATGACCTGGGTGGCCACAAGGCGACCTGGCCTGCCCAGTACCAGCGCGCGACCAGCCGAGCCAACCCCATCCATGAGTCCGATCTCAGGGATTGATGGGTATATAGCTGCTGTATGTCATGGCATCTTTGGTGCCCTTGAGACCGAGCGCCGCCCGCCATGACCTTTGCAGCGCCCTTGAGACCGAGCGCCGCCCGCGCGGCGCTTCGCAGAGCCCGCCATGACCTTTGCAGCGCCCTTGAGATTGAGCGCCGCCCGCGCGGCGCTTCGCAGAGCCCGCCATGACCTTTGCAGCGCCCTTGAGATCGAGCGCCGCCCGCGCGGCGCTTCGCGAGTAAACTCGCTCCCACATTTGTTGCACCGTGCCATGGTCTGATAGACCGAGGTCTTAGCCTTTGTTTGTATGGCAAGGATAATGAGGTGCCAACAACAGCCTTGATGCAGTCTTCAGCCATGCACCAAGGCTGACAACCCCAATCTCACAGGCCATGGCACGGTGCAACAAATGTGGGAGCGGCGGTTCGCCGATGCGATTTACCCGCGAAGCGCCGCGCGGGCGGCGCTCGATCTCAAGGGCGCTGAAAGTGCCATGACAGGCATAGCGCGAAGCGCCGCGCGGGCGGCGCTCGATCTCAAGGGCGCTGAGGATGCCATGACAGGCACTTTGCAAAGCCCCACCCAGGCAGCGCTTGGCAACATCCGGATGCAATTGCATTAAGCCTCGATTCATCCAACGGACCTAATCTGGGCCTTCTTTCCTACGTGATGAGGTGCCCCAGATGAACACCCGTGGCCTGCTTGACCAGTTGCTCAAATCCGGCCAGCAGTTGCTGCAGAATCAGGGCAGCGGCGCTGGCAACAAGGCGTCCGGACTCGGCGGTCTGCTTGAAAGCGTCAAGGGCAAAGGTGCCGGCGGCTTGGGCGGCCTGCTTTCCGGTGGCGGTGGCGGCGCGTTGGGCGCGGGTGCCCTGGGGTTGCTGCTGGGCAACAAGAAAGCCCGCAAATACGGCGGCAAGGCGCTGACCTATGGCGGTCTGGCGGCGTTGGGAGTGATTGCCTACAAGGCGTTCGGCAACTGGCAGGCGCGTCAGGGCCAGGTCGACCAGCCGGAACCCCGCACCCTCGATCGTCTGCCGCCAGCCCAGGTGGAGCTGCACAGCCAGGCCATCCTCACGGCATTGGTGGCCGCGGCCAAGTCCGATGGCCATGTCGATGAGCGCGAACGTGCTCTGATCGAAGGTGAATTCGTCAAGCTCGATAACGACCAGGAGCTGCAGCACTGGCTGCACGCTGAGTTGAACAAGCCCCTGGACCCGGTGGAAGTGGCACGCGCGGCACAGACCCCGGAGATGGCTGCCGAGATGTACCTGGCCAGCGTGATGGTCGTTGATCAGGAAAACTTCATGGAGCGTGCCTACCTCGATGAGCTGGCCCGCCAATTGCGCCTGGACCCTGAGCTGCGCCAGGAGCTGGAAAGCCAGATCAGGCTTGCCGCGGATCAATGATCAGTCAAGTCGAGCCCTACACCGGGCACGGAAGCCCCTCCCTCGGGTAGCTCAGACATATAAGCGTAGGAAGCCTGGGCTATACTCTGGCGTTTTTTCCCGCTCGTATCGAATTCCTGAGGGCTGATTGTGAAGAACTGGACCTTGCGCCAACGGATCCTGGCAAGCTTTGCCGTGATCATCGCCATCATGCTACTGATGATCGTGGCGGCCTACTCGCGACTGGTGGCGATCGAAACCAGCGAGGAGGCGGTCGGTTCCGACAGCATTCCCGGGGTCTATTACAGCTCGATGATCCGCAGCGCGTGGGTCGACAGTTACGTCAGAACCCAGCAGCTGGTCGGCCTGAGCGATCATCGCGAGATCACTGCCGCCGACCTGGACCTGTACAAGAGCTTCGAGGATCGTCTGCGCCAGTACATGGACAGTTACCAGGCGACCATCCACGACGTCGAAGACCAGGCAAGCTTCGACGCCTTCACTGTGCTGGAAAAGAATTATCTCATGGCCATCGACCAGGTCTTGGCGGCCTACCAGCAGAAAAACTATGCCGAAGCCGAACGTCTGATCGCCACGGTGCTCACCCCCGCCTGGGTCAAGGGCCGACAGCACCTCGGTGGTGTGATCGAGCATAGCCGCGAGACTGCCGAGCATGCCTCGAACGCCATCGTCACGGCAGTGACGACCGCCAAGGGCAGCATGATCGTGTCCCTGGTTCTGGCGATCATCGCGGCAGGTGTCTGTGGGCTGTTGCTGATGCGCACCATTAGCGCGCCCATGCAGCGCATCGCACTGGGCCTGGACAAGCTGCGCTCGGGCGACCTGAGCGCGCGCCTCAACCTGGACCGCAAGGATGAATTCGCCACCATCGAGACCGGATTCAACGAGATGGTGGAGGCCATTGCCAACCTGGTGACCCAGGCACAGCGCTCATCTGTTCAGGTAACCACGTCGGTCACCGAGATTGCCGCGACGTCCAAGCAGCAGCAGGCCACGGCCACTGAAACCGCCGCTACCACGACCGAAATCGGAGCTACCTCACGGGAGATCGCCGCGACGTCCCGCGACCTCGTACGCACCATGACCGAAGTGACCTCGGCTGCCGATCAGGCCTCGATTCTCGCAGGATCCGGCCAGCAGGGGCTGGCACGCATGGAAGACACCATGCACCAGGTAATGGGCGCCGCCGACCTGGTCAACGCCAAGCTGGCGATCCTCAACGAGAAGGCGGGCAATATCAATCAGATGGTGGTCACCATCGTCAAGGTGGCCGACCAGACCAACCTGCTGTCGCTCAATGCCGCCATCGAGGCGGAGAAGGCCGGCGAGTACGGTCGCGGTTTCGCCGTGGTCGCCACCGAAGTGCGCCGCCTGGCCGATCAGACCGCCGTGGCCACCTATGACATCGAGCAGATGGTGCGCGAGATCCAGTCGTCCGTGTCCGCGGGCGTCATGGGCATGGATAAGTTCTCCGAAGAGGTGCGTCGCGGAATGTTCGAGGTCCAGCAGGTGGGCGAACAGCTTTCGCAGATCATTCACCAGGTGCAGGCTCTGGCGCCACGGGTGCTGATGGTCAACGAAGGCATGCAGGCCCAGGCCACCGGCGCGGAACAGATCAACCAGGCCCTGGCCCAGCTCAGCGATGCCTCTACCCAGACGGTGGAGTCGCTGCGCCAGGCCAGCTTTGCCATCGACGAGCTGAGCCAGGTGGCGGCCGGCCTGCGCGGCGGTGTGTCGCGCTTCAAAGTCTGACCGATGATGACGGATTCCGCGCCGCGCATGGACACTACGAAGAACGCCAAAGGTACGCTGTACCTGCAATTCACGATCGGTGACCAGCGCTTTGCCCTGGAAGCCCGTGAAGTGATCAGGATCTTGCCGCGCCGCACACTCAAGCCTATACCCCAGGCGCCTGCCTGGGTGGCGGGTATCCTGGCCTACCAGGGCGCGCTGATTCCGGTGATCGACCTGTCGACCTTGAGCCTCGGTCAGCCTGCGCCGGCGCGTACCAGCACGCGACTGGTGCTGGTGCGTTACCGCGCCGATGCAAGGCGGCCCTCGCTGCAGCTTGGCCTGATCCTCGCGCAAGCCAACGAGACCCTGCGCTGCCGGGCCGACGATTTCCAGCCTTATGGCCTGGACAACGGCAAGGCCCGCTACCTGGGACCGGTGCGCCAGGATGAATGGGGCCTGCTGCAACGGATACACGTCGACGATCTGCTGCCGGAAAGTGTGCGCTGCTTGCTGTTCCCTGAAGAGCCCCCGCAGGTGCAGGCATGAACGAACGTTTCTTCCGCTTCCTGCAGGAACGCATCGGTCTGGATGTCGAATCCGTAGGCACGTCGATGATCGAGCGCGCCTTGCGTCAGCGTTGCGTGGCGGTTCAGGCGCGTGATCTGGAGGACTACTGGCTGTGCCTGCAGCAGTCGGCTGACGAGCAGCAGGCGTTGATCGAGGCGGTCATCGTGCCGGAGACCTGGTTCTTCAGGTACCCGGACTCCTTCAAGGCATTGGTGAGCCTGGCGCACAAGCGCCTTGCCGAGCTCGCCGGCGTACGCCCGTTGAGACTGCTCAGCCTGCCGTGCTCGACCGGCGAAGAACCTTATTCGATTGCCATGGCTTTGCTCGATGGCGGTATCAACCCGGCTTCGTTCCAGGTCGACGGCATGGATATCAGCCCTGGCTCGATTGCCAGGGCCAGGCAAGGTGTCTACGGTCGCAACGCCTTCCGTGGCGGCGACCTAGCGTTTCGCTCGCGCCATTTCAGCGAAAGTGACGAAGGCCATCGTCTCGATGAGAGGGTACGTCACCAGGTCAACCTCGAGGTCGGCAACGTTCTCGACGCTGCCTTGAAGCGGCGCGAGGGACAGTACGACTTCGTGTTCTGTCGCAATCTGCTGATCTACTTCGATATGGCCACCCAGCAGCGTGTGTTCGAAGTGCTCAAGCTCATGATCGAGGCGCGCGGCGTGCTGTTCATAGGCCCCGCGGAAGGAAGCCTGCTGGCGCGCCTGGGCATGCGCCCGGTAGGTATTGCGCAGTCGTTCGCTTATGTGCGCCACGATCAGGCCCCAGCGGCGCGTCCGAGTGCAGCGGCAGATACACGCACGAAACAGCCGGTGCCCGCAATGTCGGCGCGCCCGCGTGTCCCGGCGCCTGCGTCGGTGCCGCGGGGACAGGTGGACGGCGCCGCGAATGCGAACAGCGAGCATGAGCTGCTGGCACGCATCGCCCAACAGGCCAACGCTGGCAATGCCATCCAGGCCCGCGCCGACTGCGAGCGCTATCTGCAACGCCATGCGCCCACGGCACAGGTCTATTACTGGCTCGGCCTGCTCAGCGACACCGAGGGGAACAGCCAGGAGGCGGTCAGGCACTACCGCAAGGCCCTGTACCTGGAACCGCAGCACCCGGAGACTCTGGTGCACCTTGCCGCGCTCCTGGCTTCGCTGGGTGACAAGACCGGCGCCCTGCGCTTGCAGGAAAGGGCAGAGCGGGCAGGAAGGGAGTCTGAACGATGACAGGAGACATGATGGACGTGGTCGCCGACGATAGCGACGGCATCGACGATTGCTGGAACCGCATCGGTATTCATGGCAACAAGCAGTGCCCTTTGCTGGCGCGACATGTGCACTGTCGCAACTGTGAAATCTATGCGTCGGCCGCTACCCGCCTGCTCGACCGTTATGCCCTGATCCAGGACGAGCACGAAGAACAGGTAACGCTCGAGGAGCCTGCCACGGGCCGCTCGATGCTGCTATTTCGCCTGGGTGAGGAGTGGTTGGCCCTGGCGACCAGCTGTCTGGCCGAAATTGCCCCGGTCCAATCCGTCCACTCTCTGCCCCATCAGCGGTCCCGGGTGTTGCAGGGCGTGGCCAATGTTCGAGGTGCCCTGGTGCCATGCTTGTCCCTGGCCGATCTCCTGGGCATGGAAATCATCCCTGTTCAGGAACGCCAGGGCCGCGAGATCCCGCGCATGCTGATCCTTGCCGCGCAAGGGGGAGCCGTGGTGATGCCGGTTGCCGAGATCGACGGGATCCACCGTCTGGATCCGGCGCGGCTTGACGTCGGGCGCGAGAGCGGGCGCTTCACCTTGGCGGTGCTGCTGTGGCGCGGGCGCAGCGTTCGGGTGCTGGATGAACAACAGGTGCTGTCTGCCGTGAACCGGAGCCTTTCATGACCCCAGAGCAAATGCGCGACGCATCGCTGCTCGAATTGTTCGGCCTGGAAGCGGAAGCGCAGACCCAAGTACTCAACGCCGGCCTGCTAGCGCTGGAGCGCGACCCCACTCAGGCGGACCAGCTGGAAGCCTGCATGCGGGCCGCCCACTCGCTCAAGGGGGCAGCCCGGATCGTCGGTGTCGATGCCGGTGTCAGCGTGGCTCATGTCATGGAGGACTGCCTGGTCGCCGCGCAGGAAGGTCGCCTGTTGCTGCGTCCCGAGCATATCGATGCCTTGCTGCAAGGCACCGACCTGCTGATGCGTATCGCGACGCCGGCCGATACGGCCAGCGAAGCCGCGGTACCGGTCTTCCTCGTGCAGATGGCTGCCTTGCTGGACCCCTCGACAGTGCCGGCACCACGGCCTCCATTGCCCATTGCGTCTGCCTTGCCGCAGGTGGAAGCAGCGCCCACGCCGCTGCCAGTCGTGGTGCCCGAAGCGCAACCGGAGGCGGTGGCGGTCGGCAAGGCCAAGCGCAAGGGCGATGGTGGCGAGCGGGTGCTGCGAGTGACCGCCGACCGCCTCAACAGCCTGCTCGACCTGTCGAGCAAGTCCCTTGTGGAAACCCAGCGGCTCAAGCCTTACCTGGTCACCCTGCAGCGCCTCAAGCGCATGCATCGCCAAGGCATGCGCGCGCTGGAAGACCTGAAGGCCCAACTCGAAGACAGTGACCAAAGCGCTGAAGTGCTCGCGGCCCTGGCCCAGACCCAGCAGTTGCTCGGCGAAACCCAGCTGATCCTGCAGCAGCAGGCCGCCGACCTCGACGAATTCGGCTGGCAGGCGGGCCAGCGTGCCCAATTGCTGTATGACACGGCGCTGGCCTGTCGCATGCGTCCCTTTGCCGACGTGCTC
Organism: Pseudomonas capeferrum; assembly: GCF_013523055.1. Classification (GTDB taxonomy): domain Bacteria; phylum Pseudomonadota; class Gammaproteobacteria; order Pseudomonadales; family Pseudomonadaceae; genus Aquipseudomonas; species Aquipseudomonas capeferrum_A. Next base: position 76,188 of record NZ_JAAMQM010000016.1, read on the forward strand.
ACCGGCCAGAGCCGCATGGTACGGGACCTGGGGCGCACCCTGAGCAAACAGGTACGCCTGCAGATCGAGGGCGAGAAGACCCAGGTCGATCGAGACGTGCTGGAAAAGCTCGAGGCGCCGCTCACCCATCTGCTGCGCAATGCCGTCGACCATGGCATCGAGCCGCCGGGGCCGCGCCAGCAGGCAGGCAAGCCGGAAGAGGGCGTCATACGTTTGCGGGCTTCCCACCAGGCCGGCTTGCTGGTGCTGGAACTGAGCGACGACGGTGCCGGTATCGACCTGGACCGCCTGCGTCGGAGCATCGTCGAACGCGCCCTGTCGCCGGCCGAGACGGTCGGACAGATGAGCGAGGCGGAACTGCTGACGTTCCTGTTCCTGCCCGGCTTCAGCATGCGCGAGACGGTGACCGAAGTCTCGGGGCGGGGCGTCGGGCTCGACGCGGTGCAGCACATGGTCCGCGAGCTGCGTGGCTCGATCGAGCTGACGCAGACGCCCGGTCAGGGCTGCCGCTTCCAGCTGGAAGTGCCACTGACCTTGTCGGTGGTGCGCAGCCTGGTGGCGGAAGTCGGCGGCGAGGCCTATGCCTTCCCGCTGGCGCACATCGAACACATCCTCGACGTTCCCGCCGACGCCATCGTGCAGATCGAAGGCCGCCAGCATTTCTGGCACGAGCAACGGCACATCGGCCTGGTGGCTGCCAGTCAATTGCTCAACCGACCGGCAAGGCAGGGCGATGAGCAGAGCCTTCACGTCGTGGTGATCCGAGAGCGCGACCAGCTCTATGGCATAGCCGTCGAACGCCTGATCGGCGAACGCGTGCTGGTGGTGATGCCGCTCGACGCGCGCCTGGGCAAGGTGCAGGACATTTCGGCTGGCGCGTTGCTCGACGATGGTTCGGTGGTGCTGATCATCGATGTCGAAGACTTGCTGCGTTCTGTGGAAAAGCTGCTCAGCACAGGTCGCCTCGAGCGTATCGAACGTGGCCCCAGGACGGGTCGCGGAGTAGTACGCAAGCGGATTCTGGTGGTCGACGATTCATTGACCGTGCGTGAGTTGCAGCGCAAGTTGCTGAGCAATCGCGGCTACGACGTGGCCGTTGCGGTCGATGGCATGGATGGCTGGAATGCGCTGCGCAGCGAGGAGTTCGACCTGCTGATCACTGACATCGACATGCCGCGGATGGACGGCATCGAGTTGGTGGCACTGGTGCGCCGCGACCATCGTTTGCAGTCGCTGCCGGTCATGGTGGTGTCCTACAAAGACCGCGAAGAAGATCGACGTCGTGGACTGGAGGCTGGCGCCGACTACTATTTGGCTAAGGCCAGTTTCCATGACGACGCGTTGCTGGATGCGGTGGTCGACTTGATCGGAGAGGCGCCGAGATGAAGATTGCCATCGTCAACGATATGCCTCTGGCCGTGGAGGCCCTGCGCCGAACCCTGGCCTTCGAGCCGGACCATCAGGTCGTCTGGGTAGCGGGCAACGGCGCCGAGGCCGTGCAGCACTGCGCCGAAGAGACACCCGACCTGATTCTGATGGACCTGATCATGCCGGTCATGGACGGCGTCGAGGCAACCCGACGGATCATGGCGCAAACGCCTTGCGCCATCGTCATCGTCACGGTCGATCGCAACCAGAACATGCATCGCGTGTTCGAAGCCATGGGCCATGGCGCCCTCGACGTGGTCGATACCCCGGCGCTCGGGGCCGGCGATCCGCGCGAAGCCGCCGCGCCACTCTTGCGCAAGATCCTCAATATCGGCTGGTTGATCGGTCAGCAGCGCAACGCTGCCCCTCGACCGTTGGCCAGCGCGCCGTGCGTTACTCCGCAACGTCCCGGTCTGGTGGCCATCGGCTCGTCCGCGGGCGGGCCGGCCGCGCTGGAAGTGCTGCTCAAGAGCCTGCCACGCGATTTCCCGGCGGCCATCGTGCTGGTCCAGCATGTCGACCAGGTCTTCGCCGCCGGCATGGCCGAATGGCTCAGCGGTGCCTCGGGCCTGCCGGTACGCCTGGCGCGTGAAGGCGAGACGCCGCAGCCAGGGCAGGTGCTGCTGGCCGGCACCAATCACCACATCCGGCTGCTGAAAAACGGTCAACTGGCTTACACTGCCGAGCCGGTAAACGAGATCTATCGGCCCTCCATTGACGTGTTCTTCGAAAGCGTGGCGCGTTTCTGGACCGGTGATGCCGTGGGCGTGCTATTGACCGGCATGGGCCGCGATGGCGCCCAGGGGTTGAAAACGATGCGCCAACAGCATTTCCTTACCATTGCCCAGGACCAATACAGCAGTGCGGTCTACGGCATGCCCAAAGCAGCTGCGGCTATCGATGCCGCCGGGGAGATCCGCTCGCTGGAGCGGATCGGCCCACGTTTGATGGAAGTCTTTTCGAAATGACGATTTGTTTTGAGTCGCGCCGACTGGAAGGTCGCGGACAGGTGAACAGGAATGAGTAACCTGATGCTCGATGGTTTCGCAAGTGCCAAAGCGAATTCGGCCATGGTCCTGCTGGTCGACGATCAGGCGATGATCGGCGAAGCCGTGCGACGCGGGCTGGCCAACGAGGAAAACATCGATTTTCATTTCTGCGCCGATCCGCACCAGGCGGTCGAGCAGGCCATCCGCATCAAGCCCACGGTCATCCTCCAGGACCTGATCATGCCTGGGCTGGACGGGCTGTCGCTGGTGCGCGAGTACCGCAGCAATCCAGCGACCCAGGACATTCCGATCATTGTTCTCTCGACCAAGGAGGACCCCCTGGTCAAGAGCGCCGCCTTCGCCGCGGGCGCCAACGATTACCTGGTCAAGCTGCCGGATAACATCGAGCTGGTGGCGCGCATCCGCTATCACTCGCGCTCGTACCTGACCCTGCTGCAACGCGACGAGGCCTACCGCGCCCTTCGCGTCAGCCAGCAGCAACTGCTGGACACCAACCTGATGCTGCAGCGGTTGATGAATTCCGACGGTCTCACGGCGCTGTCCAATCGGCGACATTTCGACGAATACCTGGAGCTGGAATGGCGCCGGGCGATGCGCGAGCAAAGCCAGTTGTCGTTGCTGATGATCGACGTCGATTATTTCAAGGCCTACAACGACACCTTCGGCCATCTTGCCGGTGACGAGGCGCTGCGCAGGGTAGCCGAGGCGATCCGGGGCTCCTGTTCACGGCCGACCGACCTGCCGGCCCGCTATGGCGGCGAAGAGTTCGCCCTGGTATTGCCCAGCACCTCGCCCGGGGGCGCCCGGCTGGTGGCCGAAAAGCTGCGCCAGATGGTGCTCGCTCTGGACGTCGCGCACACTTCACCGGCTGCCGACGCCCGCCTGACCGTCAGCATCGGCCTGGCGACCCAGGTCCCGAGCATCGGCAGTCACAGTCGACAGCTGATCTCGGCGGCGGACAAGGGGCTCTACCTGGCCAAGAACAACGGCCGCAACCAGGTCGGCCTCGCCTGAGGTCGCCAGCGCAAGGACTATCGAGCGCATTTGCCCGACTGGCGAACGTGTCTTCCTGCCACTCCCGACATCGAGCGTACCGCTGCTAGCTTGGTGCCGCCGCCGTACCCTGTGGGGCGGGTTCACCCGCGAATACGCCGGTGAATCAGCTGCCGCACTCGCGGGGGAACCCGCTTCCACACGTCCGCTGCTCGGCCAGCGCTTGAAGCGGCTGCCGCGTCCAGTCCGATGCGTTATACTCACGGGCTTTTCACAGAATCCGTACGAGAGCTGCCCGCCCATGGAAATCAACCCGATCCTGAACACCATCAAGGACCTGACCGAGCGTTCCGAGTCTATTCGGGGGTATCTTTGACTACGATCAAAAGTCTGACCGCCTGATCGAAGTCAACCGCGAACTCGAAGACCCGAACGTCTGGAACAAGCCCGAATATGCTCAGGAGCTGGGCCGCGAGCGCGCCGCGCTGGCGCAGATCGTCGAGACCCTGGACAAAATGTCCGGCGGCCTGGGTGACTGCCGCGACCTGCTGGACATGGCCGTCGAGGAAAACGACGAAAATGCCGTGGGCGACGTGGTCGAGGAGCTGGCGAGCCTGGAGCAGGACCTTGCCAAGCTCGAGTTCCGTCGCATGTTCAGCGGCGAGATGGACATGAACAACGCCTACCTGGATATCCAGGCCGGCTCCGGCGGCACCGAGGCTCAGGACTGGGCCAACATCCTCCTGCGCATGTACCTGCGCTGGGCTGCCAAGCGTGGCTTCGATGCCACCATCATGGAACTGTCCGAAGGCGAAGTCGCCGGCATCAAGGGCGCTACCGTGCATATCAAGGGCGAGTACGCCTTCGGCTGGCTGCGCACCGAGATCGGCGTGCACCGCCTGGTGCGCAAGAGTCCGTTCGACTCCGGAGCCCGTCGCCACACCTCGTTCTCGGCGGTGTTCGTGTCGCCCGAGATCGACGACAAGGTGGAGATCGAGATCAACCCGTCGGACCTGCGTATCGATACCTACCGTTCCTCCGGCGCGGGCGGCCAGCACGTCAACACCACCGACTCGGCGGTACGTATCACCCACGTGCCGACCAACACCGTGGTCAGCTGCCAGAACGAACGTTCCCAGCACGCCAACAAGGACACCGCCATGAAAATGCTGCGGGCCAAGTTGTACGAGCAGGAGATGCAGAAGCGCAACGCGGCGTCCCAGGCCCTGGAAGACAGCAAGTCCGACATCGGCTGGGGGCACCAGATCCGCTCCTACGTCCTCGATGCCTCGCGGATCAAGGACCTGCGCACCGGTATCGAGCGCAGCGACTGCGACAAGGTGCTTGACGGCGACCTGGACGAATACCTCGAAGCCAGCCTCAAACAGGGGCTCTGAGCCTTCCAAGCTGCTACAAGGCCCCCGCCTGCGGGCGGGGGCAACGAACCCGTGATGGAATGAATGACGACATGAGCGATCTCAAACTCGACCCGCAAGACCTGCAACAGGAAGAAAACGCCCTGATCGCCCTGCGCAAGGAAAAACTTGCCGTCGAACGCGCCAAGGGCCAGGCCTTCCCCAATGACTTCCGCCGCGACAGCTACTGCGACGACCTGCAGAAGCAGTACGCCGACAAGACCAAGGAAGAACTGGAAGCTGCAGCGATCCCGGTCAAGGTTGGCGGCCGCATCATGCTCAACCGTGGCTCGTTCATGGTCATCCAGGACATGACCGGGCGCATCCAGGTCTATGTCAACCGCAAGACCCTGCCCGAAGAGACCCTGGCAGCCGTCAAGACCTGGGACCTGGGCGACATCATTGCCGCGCAAGGCACGCTGGCGCGTTCCGGCAAGGGCGACCTCTACGTCGAGATGACCTCGGTGCGCCTGCTGACCAAGTCGCTGCGCCCGCTGCCGGACAAGCACCATGGCCTGACCGACACCGAGCAGCGCTACCGCCAGCGCTATGTCGACCTCATGGTCAATGAAGAAACCCGTCACACCTTCCGCGTGCGCTCGCAGGTGATCTCGCACATCCGCAGCTTCCTGGCCAAGCGCGACTTCCTCGAAGTCGAGACGCCGATGCTGCAGACCATTCCAGGCGGCGCGGCGGCCAAGCCGTTCGAGACCCACCACAACGCCCTCGATATGCCGATGTTCCTGCGTATCGCGCCGGAGCTGTATCTCAAGCGGCTGGTGGTCGGCGGGTTCGAGAAGGTTTTCGAGATCAACCGCAACTTCCGCAACGAAGGCGTCTCGACCCGGCATAACCCCGAGTTCACCATGCTCGAGTTCTACCAGGCGTATGCCGACTACACCGACAACATGGACCTCACCGAAGAGCTGTTCCGCGAACTCGCGCAGCTGGTGCTGGGCAGCACCGACGTGCCGTACGGCGACAAGGTGTTCCACTTCGGCGAGCCGTTCGTGCGTCTTTCGGTGTTCGACTCGATCCTCAAGTACAACCCCGAGCTGACCGCCGCAGATCTGCAGGACGTCGACAAGGCCCGTGCGATCGCCAAGAAAGCCGGCGCCAAGGTCCTGGGTCATGAAGGTCTGGGCAAGCTGCAGGTGATGATCTTCGAGGAGCTGGTAGAGCACAAGCTGGAGCAGCCGCATTTCATCACCGAATACCCGTTCGAAGTGTCCCCGCTGGCGCGTCGCAACGACGAAAACCCGGCAGTGACCGATCGCTTCGAACTGTTCATCGGTGGTCGCGAAATCGCCAACGCCTATTCCGAGCTCAACGACGCCGAAGACCAGGCCGAGCGTTTCCTGGCCCAGGTGGCCGAGAAGGACGCCGGCGACGATGAAGCCATGCACTACGATGCCGACTTCGTTCGCGCCCTGGAATACGGCATGCCGCCGACAGCCGGCGAAGGTATCGGCATCGACCGTCTGGTAATGCTGCTGACCAACTCGCCATCGATTCGTGATGTGATCCTGTTCCCGCACATGCGACCACAGGCCTGAGCATCCTGACCAAACCGCTTTTAGGGGTAATACCAGTCAGTCAAGGAACACATTCTAGTTTTTGAGCGCTGAAGCTTGGCGCTCTTCTGCTGGATCTTCTGTGAAGCTAAGGGCCTCGTCGCGGGTCAAGCCCGCTCGCCACCGGGATATGCGCTTACCGGTGGCGAGCGGGCTTGACCCGCGACGAGGCCCTTAGCTTCACAGAAAGTTCGAGAGCTGCCCGGATACGCGTCACCATCTGAGTCGACTGCTCTTCGTTGACTGACTGGCATTGGCCTCCAGGGGCGGCTTTTCTTGTGTGCGACTCCACGAGGTATCAACGTGACACCTGCAATGGCTCAACAAGGCGCCGCCGGCGTGGCCACCGCCGTCGCTGAAAACGTGCAATACCAGGGACGCAAGACCAGCCGCCAGGGCAGCGAGCAGCGTCGCCAACAGATCCTCGATGCGGCCATGCGCATCGTCGTGCGCGATGGCGTGCGTGGCGTGCGTCACCGCGCGGTGGCCGCCGAAGCGGGCGTGCCGCTTTCGGCGACGACCTATTACTTCAAGGATATCGAGGACCTGCTCACCGATACCTTCGCCCAGTACGTCGAGCGAAGCGCTGCCTACATGGCCAAGCTCTGGGCCAATACCGAGGTGGTGTTGCGTCACTTGCTGTCCCAGGGCGATGGCAGCGCGCAATGGCGAGCGACCCTGGCCGATGAAGTGGCGCGCATGACCGCCGACTATGTCATCCGCCAACTGAACAACCGCCGTGACTTCCTCATGGCTGAACAGGCCTTCCGCCAGGAGGCACTGCTATGCCCGCGCCTGGCCGAGCTGGTCCAGGCGCATGAGCAGATTCTCCTGCACGGCGCGCGACAGATGCTCCAGGTCGTCGGCTCGCGCCAGCCCGAGCAGGACGCGCTGGTGTTGACGGCCATCATCGAGCAGATGGAATATCAGGGCCTGCTCAGCGACGCGCATGCGCAAGCCGATGGGCAGATGCTCGCTATCCTTACCCGTTACCTGCACCTGGTGCTGGCATCGGCATGAGGCGCGACTGACCTTCCAAGGAGAATCGGATGAAAGCCTGGCGTGTGCTGTTGACCTTGTCATTCCTGCTGCTGGGCGGTTGTCTGGTGACCTTCGACGAGCCATTGCCGAGCAACCAGCAGGCGCCACGGACGCTGCTCGGGCAGTGGAGCAGCAAGGACGCCTGGGGCGAACCATTGAAGCTCTCGATCACCCGCGCCGGCGGCGATACCTACAAGGCGGTCGCCCGGGGCAAGGGCAAGGCGCCCGAGGAGTACGTCTTCAGCGTATCGCGTCATGGCAACCGCTGGTATCTGTCGGCCGGGGTCCCAAAGCGTCTGGGCGGGCACTTCCTGATCGGCGGTTTCGAAGTGCTCGACGGCAGGGAGCTGGTGCTCTACACCCTCGACATCGAGCAGGTCCGGCAGGCGGTGAAGCAGAAAGAACTGGCCGGGCATGCAACAGAGGTATCCGAAGATCATGGCCAGGGCGTGCTCATCGACAGTCCGTCCGAACGCGTCCTGGCTTACCTGGACGACCCGGCCAATTCCGACCTGTTCATCGAAGTGGCGCGTTTTCAGCGTACCGGCAAGTGAGTGTTCTGACTCAAGGAGTGTGGGGTGGACGAGTACCAGCAGACGATACGCGCGCTGTCCGATCGGATTGTCGCGGCGCAGACGCCGATTCGCGTGCTCGATGCGGTGAAGTGGGACGATGGCATCCGTCAGGGGTTTCTTGACGCGCGCGGCAAGCAGATGCCAGCGGTCGACCGGGCCTATTATCAGGCGCGACCGCTGGGTTTCGACTCCGCCGCGGTGAAGTCCGAATTCCAGAGCATCGAGCGCGATATCACCCGCCAGCTCGGCCAGTTCAATCCGGTGGGGCAGATCATGCGGCGCATGTGCAAGGAGTACCGCATGGTGGTGCGCATGCTCGAGGCGCGCGGCACCGAGGATTTCGGCCTGATCTCCCAGGAGCTCTATGGCGCGGCATCCGACGCGTTCCATGCCGGCGACCCGACCCTGGCCGATCTGGGCCTGATGCTGTCGGACTACCTGAACAACATCGATGGGCGCGGCGACCTCAAGGATGAGCCCAAGAACCTTACCGCCAAGGAGACGGTCGAGATCCTGCAACGCCGTCTCAACAAGGTATTCGGTGAAGCGGAAGGCACCATCCGAGTATTCGAATCCGACGGCATCGTTGCCGACGCCGCAGCGGGCGCCGACTACATCAAGGTGCGCGCCGACGCGGTGTTCAACAATCGTGACGTACGCGCGCTGGAAGTCCATGAGGGGCTGGTGCATGTCGGCACCACATTGAACGGGCTGAACCAGCCCATCTGCACCTTCCTCGCCAAGGGCCCGCCCTCGTCGACAGTGACACAGGAGGGCCTGGCCATCCTGATGGAAGTCATCGCATTCGCCTCCTACCCCAGCCGCCTGCGCAAGCTCACCAACCGCACACGCGCCATTCATATGGTCGAGGAGGGCGCGGATTTCATGCAGGTCTACGAGTTCTTCCGAGGTCAGGGCTTCGAGATGGCGGAGAGCTATGGCAATGCCAGCCGGGTGTTCCGCGGCTCGGTGCCCGACGGCCTGCCGTTCACCAAGGATCTGTCCTACCTCAAGGGCTTCATCATGATCTACAACTACATCCAGTTGGCGGTCAAGAAAGGCAAGCTCGAACAGATCCCCTTGCTGTTCTGCGGCAAGACCACTCTGGAAGACATGCGTACCCTGCGCCAATTGGTCGATGAAGGCCTGGTCGAACCGCCCAAGTACCTGCCCGAGCAGTTCCGCGATCTCAATGCGCTGTCCGCCTGGATGTGTTTCTCCAACTTCCTCAACCACCTGAGCCTGGATCGCATTGAAGCCGACTACGCGAATATTCTCTGAAACTTCCCGCAACGTCGTCCTTGCCCTGGCGCTGCTGGGGCTTGGCGGATGCAGCAGCCTGCTGTTCTACCCCGAGCCTGGCCAGCCGTTCACGCCCGCGCGAGCCCAACTGGACTACCGCGACCTGACCCTCACGGCGAGCGACGGGACGCGCCTGCACGCCTGGTGGCTGCCTGCCAAGGCGGGCGTGCCGATCAAGGGGACCGTGCTGCACCTGCATGGCAACGGCGGCAACATGGCCTGGCACCTGGGCGCCAGCTACTGGCTGCCGGAGCAGGGCTACCAGGTGTTGATGATCGATTACCGCGGCTACGGCCTGTCCCAGGGCAAACCGAGCCTGCCGGCGATCTATCAGGACATCGGCGCGGCGATGGCGTGGCTGGCCAGCGCGCCGGAGGTCAAGGGCAAGCCGTTGGTGCTGCTGGGGCAGAGCCTTGGCGGTGCGATGGCGATCCATTACCTGGCGGCGCATCCCGAGCAACGCCAGCGCTTCCAGGCGCTGGTGTTCGACGGCGTGCCGGCCAGCTACCGCGGCGTCGGACGTTTCGCCCTCGGTACTTCCTGGCTGACATGGCCGCTGCAGGTGCCGCTGTCCTGGGTGGTACCTGACGGCGACAGCGCAATCCGCTCGGTCGAACGTGTGGAGAGTCCGCCGAAGCTGTTCTTCCACAGTATCGACGACCCGATCGTCCCGTTGCAGAACGGCATCAGCCTGTACCAGCACGCCCCGCCGCCCCGGGTATTGCAACTGACCCGTGGTGGTCACGTGCAGACGTTCGCCGACCCGACCTGGCGTGAGGTGATGATGCGTTTCCTCGATGATCCGTCGCATTTCAACGGTCTGCGCCGGTTGGCCGAAGTGCCCAATTACCCTGACGAGAAAAACAAGCAATGACAGAAGAACGCAACGCCGTCCCGTTGATCCTGACCGGTATCGCGAGCGTCATCGTGACGGTGGGAGCGCTTTGGTACTACGGCTACCTGCACTTCGCCAAGCCGGAAGACGCCTTGCTGCTGTCGGACTTCACCATGCTCAAGACCGTTCCGGGCGAAGACTACAAGGTTTCCCTCGATCCGGCTGCGCAAGTGGCGCATTGCATCGACGGCGTGCTGGTGCTGTTCGACACGCAGCAGAAAGGGCTGACGGGCGTATTGGTGGACAATCGCAAGCGGGCGGTGCGGTGTGCCAGCGATGTGATGCGGTGAACGCCTGGGTTTCGTCACTGGATAGGGCATCTCATGATGCATGCTGCTGGGGCTTTAGCAGTCTTGAGTTCGAAGAAAGAGCCTTCGACTTTCGAACGTCATGTCTTTGCTTTTCTCTCTCAAGCCTTCTTTTGAAGCTTATGGCCTCTCGCGGGACAAGCCCGCTCACCACCGGGACTGTGTTTTTCCTATAGCCCTCCCAGCGGGACTGTTTTTCCTATAGCCCTCCCAGTGGGACTGTGTTTTTCCTATAGCCCTCCCAGCGGGACTGTTTTTCCTATAGCCCTCCCAGCGGGACTGTTTTTCCTATAGCCCTCCCAGTGGGACTGTGTTTTTCCTATAGCCCTCCCAGCGGGACTGTGTTTTTCCTATAGCCCTCCCAGCGGGACTGTGTTTTTCCTATAGCCCTCCCACCGGGATTGTGTTTTTCCTATACCCCTACCCAGCGGGATTGTGTTTTTTGCTATACCCCTGCCCAGCGGGACTATATTTTTCCTACACTGCTCACTGGTGGTGAGCGGGCTTGTCCCGCGATGCGCCGCACAAGCGGCGCTCGATCTCAAGGCCGCTGAAGAAACTGTCAGCATGCGCGAACCGTCGGCAGCCCAGTCCAACTCATCCAGCCAAAAAAATTGCCCTTCTGACTTCTCCACATAAAGGGGCTGTCAGAAGGGCAATCAGATGTCGCTGGCAACAGCGGTGATACCTGGCCTGTCACGAAACCGGCCAGAGGTCATGCATCGCTTAGTTGGCCTGGCTCATCGAGCGCGGCTGCACCGGCTGGTTGTCGTTGGAAATGGTCACTTCCACACGACGGTTCTGGGCGCGGCCGGAGTTGCTGGCGTTGGAGGCGACCGGGTATTCCTTGCCATAGCCTTGGGTGACGATACGCGCTGGGTCGACACCGGCACGTACCAGGGCCATGCGCACCGAGGCCGCACGGCGTTCGGACAGGGACTGGTTGTAGTTGGCCGAACCGACGCTGTCGGTGTAACCCTCGACGATCACCTTGCGCTCAGGGTTTTCCGACAGGAACTGAGCCAGCTTGGCGACATCCGGGTAGGCGCTGCTCTTGAGCTCGGCCTTGTTGAAGTCGAACAGAACGTCACCAAAGGTCACCAAGGTGCCACGGTCGGTCTGCTTGGCGTTCAGGCTGTCCTGCAGCTTCTTGATCTGGGCATCGCGAGCATCCAGGCGAGCCTGGGCACGTTGGGCCGCGGAATTCTTCAGGTTACCCTCGGCAGAACGAAGGGCGATGGTTTGCTTGGCCACTTCGACGCGCTGGTTAGTCAGGTAGGCCAGCTGGTCGACCTTCTTGTCGTCCTCGCGGTCCATGTAGGCCTTGTCGGCCTTGTTCAACCAATCCTGAGCATCCTTGGTTTCGAGGGCAGCGATCTTGCTGGCCTGCGGATCGCTCTGCAGGGCCGAGAAATTGGTGCGAGCCGACTCGAGGTTCGGGTTAGGTTGATGCGAGCAAGCTGCGAGGCCGACGCTCAGTGCCAGCAGGGCGGGAATCATGACGGAATTGCGCATAGTGTTCATCCTTTGATCGATAACGAAAGCAGAGGGCTGGGAAGCGGGCCTCATTCGGCGGCGCGCATGCCTTCCTCACGCAGCTCTTCAACGCCTTGGCGGGCATCCTGTACGGCCTTCTGGGCCTTGCCTGCCTGAGCCTTGCGTTCGGCGACGCGAGCATCCCATTCGGCCTGTTCAGCCAGGCGCTTGGCTTCGTCATACTTCTTGTCATGCATGGCGATTTCCGCCTGCTTGAGCTTGTCCTGGGCCGCTTTCATTTCCACGGCCGCGAATTCGGTGCCGCCGGCACTGACCGCGGAATTGACCGCCGACTGGGTGACAGCGTACTGCTCGGTCGGCGGGTTGCCAGCGCAGCCGGCCAATACCAAGCTACTGCCCAAGGCCAGGGCAGCCAACTTGATACCGCGCAGAGGGGTGGACGAGGGTTTCGCGGTGCGGTTCTTCATAATGGTCAACTCCATTGGAACACTCCTGATAAACAACGATGTACTTGGCAGTTCATCGCTATTTCCTGTAGTTGCGAGCGCATTGGCGCTGTGCGGCAAGGCTCGAGAATGCAGAGATTTACCTTGATGGCTATTGGCTCGGACCGGGGTGTTTTTTGAATAGTTCAGAAAAACCTGCACACTAAATACTTTTTTGCTGACTAATTGGTCAGCGGAATTGGCGAGGAACTTTTCCCTGCGCGAAGGGTACGCCCGACGTCGCGAAGCGGCATCCGAGCGAGCCTCGAGGCTCATTTTCCATCGTCGTCGACGTTGCTGCTGAGGTCGTGCAAATGGCGCCTGGAGAGCGCCAGAAAGCGCGGCGTGGGCCCGATGTCCTCGTAGAGCGGATCGCCTTCCTCGTCGGTGGCGATCACCTGTTGGCCCCTGATGTAAGGAAAGCTGGCCTCCAGTTCTTCCAGGGCAGCGGCGACCAGCTCACCGAGCAGCTCCTCGGGTTGACGCTTGGGATACATGTCGATCAGCGCGGCGAGGCGCGCCTCGGATTCCATGTCCAGGTGCAGGACATGGCCGGTGGGGCTCATGTGGCCTTTGGCATTCTGTTCCCAGTGTTGGACAAGTTCGCGAATTTTCATGATGACCTCTGGCAAAGGCTCGGTGAGGGGCATTGCTTGTGATGACGCGCGGACGCGTTAGTTGCTTTGCATTGCCCCAAAGTCGTCTTGAAAGGGCCGATAGGAGTGGGCACTCTGAGGGGAGTGCTGTTCCCTGGAGTGGAGAAGGCCCGATGACCGATATCGATCTGCGTTTGCGTGAGGATGTGCACCTGTTGGGAGAATTGCTGGGCAAGACCATTCGCGAGCAATACGGCGAAGCCTTTCTGGACAAGATCGAGGCCATTCGCCACAGTGCCAAGGCCGATCGCAGCGGTAGCGCCGAGCAGTTGAGCTCGACCCTGGACAACCTTGCCGAAGAGGATCTGCTGCCGGTGGCGCGGGCCTTCAACCAGTTTCTCAACCTGGCCAACATCGCCGAGCAGTACCAGCTGATCCGCCGTCGCGACGCCGATCAGGCCGAGCCCTTCGAGTCGCGGGTGCTGCCGGAACTGCTGGCGCGGCTCAAGCAGGCCGGCCACGGCAACGATGCCTTGGCGCGACAGCTGGGCAAGCTGGATATCCAACTGGTGCTCACCGCCCATCCCACCGAAGTCGCGCGTCGTACGCTCATTCAGAAGTACGATGCGATCGCCGCGCAACTGGCTGCCCTGGACCACCGTGACCTGACCCCCACGGAGCGCGAACAGGTGCATGAACGCCTGCGTCGATCGATCGCCGAAGCCTGGCACACCGAAGAGATCCGCCGTACCCGCCCGACACCCGTCGACGAAGCCAAGTGGGGCTTCGCGGTGATCGAACATTCGCTCTGGCAGGCCATTCCCAACCATCTGCGGCAGACCGACAAGGCCCTGTTCGACGCTACCGGTCTGCGCCTGCCCTTGGAGGCCGCGCCGGTCCGGTTCGCTTCCTGGATGGGGGGCGATCGCGATGGCAATCCCAATGTGACCGCCGCCGTGACGCGCGAAGTCCTGCTGCTGGCGCGCTGGATGGCCGCCGACCTGTTCCTGCGCGACGTCGACGACCTGGCCGCCGAGCTGTCCATGCAGCAGGCGAGCCCCGCCTTGATCGAGCGGGTGGGCGACAGCGCCGAGCCCTATCGCAGTCTGCTCAAGCAATTGCGCGAGCGCCTGCGCGCCACGCGTAACTGGGCGCATGCCTCGCTGACGGCCTCGCAGCCGCCGAGTGCGTTGGTGCTGGTAGACAATCGCGACCTGATCGAGCCGCTGCAGTTGTGTTTCCAGTCGCTGCATGCCTGCGGCATGGGCGTGATCGCCGACGGGCCGCTTCTCGACTGTCTGCGTCGAGCCGTCACTTTTGGCCTGTTCCTGGTGCGCCTGGATGTGCGCCAGGACGCTGCCCGGCACACGGCTGCGCTGTCCGAGATCACCGATTACCTGGGCCTGGGGCGCTATGAGGCATGGGATGAGGATCGACGCATCGGCTTCCTGCAGGCCGAGCTGCAAAACCGTCGTCCTCTGCTGTCTCCGCATTTTCAGCCCGAGGCGGAGACCGCCGAGGTGCTGGCGACCTGCCGCGAGATCGCTGCGGCACCTGCGGCGTCTCTCGGTTCCTATGTCATTTCCATGGCTGGCGCCGCCTCGGATGTGCTGGCCGTGCAATTGTTGCTCAAGGAAGCTGGCTTGACCCGACCCATGCGCGTGGTGCCGTTGTTCGAGACCTTGGCCGACCTCGACAATGCGGGCCCGGTGATGGAGCAGCTGCTGGAGTTGCCAGGTTATCGGGCCAGCCTGCACGGTCCGCAGGAAGTGATGATCGGCTATTCCGATTCGGCCAAGGACGCTGGCACGACCGCGGCGGCATGGGCCCAGTACCGCGCGCAGGAGCAGCTGGTGCGCATCTGCCAGGAGCATCAGGTCGAGTTGCTGCTGTTCCACGGCCGCGGCGGTACGGTCGGACGTGGCGGAGGCCCCGCGCATGCGGCGATCCTGTCCCAGCCACCAGGGTCGGTGGCTGGACGATTCCGCACCACCGAGCAGGGGGAGATGATCCGCTTCAAGTTCGGCCTGCCAGGCATTGCCGAACAGAATCTCAACTTGTACCTTGCGGCCGTCCTCGAGGCTACCCTGCTGCCTCCGCCGCCCCCTCGGCCTGCCTGGCGCGAGCTCATGGACCAACTTGCCGCCGATGGCGTCGAGGCCTATCGCGGCGTGGTGCGCGAGCGGACGGATTTCGTCGAGTACTTCCGCCAATCGACCCCGGAACAGGAGCTGGGCCGACTGCCGCTGGGGAGTCGGCCCGCCAAGCGCCGCGCAGGAGGTATCGAGAGCCTCAGGGCCATCCCCTGGATCTTCGGCTGGACGCAGACACGGCTGATGCTGCCGGCCTGGTTGGGCTGGGAAACCGCGTTGGGCAACGCCCTGGCGCGAGGGCAGGGCGCGATGCTGGAGCAGATGCGCGAACAATGGCCTTTCTTCCGTACCCGTATCGACATGCTCGAGATGGTCCTGGCCAAGGCCGACGCCGAAATCGCCCTGGCCTACGACGAACGTCTGGTGCAACCGGAGTTGCTTCCTTTAGGTGTACATTTGCGCGACCTATTGTCGCAGTCCTGCCAGGTCGTGCTCGCGCTGACCCGGCAGCCGGTGCTACTGGCGCACAGTCCCGAAACCCTGGAATTCATCCGGCTGCGCAACACCTATCTGGATCCGCTGCATCGCTTGCAGGCCGAGCTGCTGGCGCGCTCGCGCGGGCGTGAAGCCGCTCTGGACAGCCCGTTGGAGCAGGCGTTGCTAGTGACGGTGGCAGGTATCGCGGCAGGTCTGCGCAACACGGGTTGAGGCCGCAGGCTGTATACATCCGCGCAGCGCGTACCCAGACGATCGGGGCTGCGCGCGAAGTGGTTGCGAAGAGCGCAACCACCTCGCGAATGGGGCGCAGGTGGTGCTTTGTTCACACTTTGGGATGCTTGTCTGGCCGCCGGGCGCTGTGTATCTTGGGCAGCCTTTTGGCCGATTCATGGTCATGACCCGATTTTGCGGACTTGGCCCAGTGTGCCGACTCCATGATCTACATTAAAAAAATGAGGAGCACGTGATGCGCGTTATTCTGCTGGGAGCTCCCGGGGCCGGTAAAGGTACTCAGGCAAAGTTCATCACCGAAAAATTCGGTATTCCACAAATCTCCACCGGTGACATGCTGCGTGCCGCCGTCAAGGCCGGCACACCGCTGGGCCTGGAAGCCAAGGCGATCATGGACGCTGGCAAGCTGGTCTCCGACGAGCTGATCATCAACCTGGTCAAGGACCGCATCGCCCAGGCCGACTGTGCCAACGGTTTCCTGTTCGACGGTTTCCCGCGCACCATCCCTCAGGCTGAAGCCCTGGTGAGCGCGGGGGTCGAACTGGACGCCGTGGTCGAGATCGCCGTCGCGGACGAAGAGATCGTCCAGCGCATCGCGGGTCGTCGTGTCCACGAAGCGTCCGGTCGTGTCTACCATGTGGTCTACAACCCGCCGAAGGTGGAAGGCAAGGACGACGTCACCGGCGACGAGCTGGTACAGCGCAAGGACGATACCGAAGAAACCGTCCGTCATCGTCTGTCGGTCTATCACGAGCAGACCAAGCCTCTGGTGGCCTTCTACGAGAAGCTGTCGGCCAGCAACGGCAAGCCGAAGTGCAGCCACATCGAAGGCGTCGGCTCGGTCGAGTCGATCACCGCCAAGGTGCTCGCGGCCCTGAGCTGATAGCCCCGCGCTTGCAGACAACGGCCCGCTTGCGGGCCGTTGTCGTTTATACTGCCGCTCTTTTCCCTGTACCTGGAACCCCGTTCGATGACCACCTTGCTGGCCCTGGATACCGCCACCGAAGCCTGTTCCGTCGCCTTGCTGCATGACGGCCGGGTGACCAGCCATTACGAGGTCATCCCACGGATGCATGCGCAGAAGCTGTTGCCCATGATCCAGCAGTTGCTCGGTGATGCCGGGGTCGCCCTGAGCGCTGTCGATGCCATCGCCTTCGGTCGCGGACCTGGCGCCTTTACCGGTGTGCGCATTGCCATCGGCGTGGTCCAGGGCCTGGCCTTCGCCCTCGAGCGGCCTGTGCTGCCGGTTTCCAACCTGGCGGCGCTGGCCCAGGGCGCATTGCGCGAACGCGCTGTCCAACAGGTCGCTTGCGCCATCGATGCACGCATGGATGAGGTGTACTGGGGCTGTTACCAGGCCCGAGAAGGCGAAATGTGCCTGGTCGGTCAGGAAGCGGTACTGGCGCCCGAGCTTGCCGTCCTGCCTGAAGGCGCCGCCGGAACCTGGTTCGGTGCAGGTACGGGATGGGGTTATGCGCCTCGCCTGGCCGCCGCGGTCGAGGCCTGCGATGCGACATCGCTGCCCAACGCGCTCGATATCCTGGCCCTGGCCACTCATGCCTGGAAACGCGGCGAGGCGATCGAAGCGGATCAGGCGCAACCGGTCTATCTGCGTGACAACGTGGCCACGCCCAAGGCGCGTTGAGTGCATTTCGTCGGCTATTGCGGTCCACGATAAACATTTTGTCGGATATGTGGTCCAGTTATCAGCGGCCTGTTAGCGAAGCGGCACAGGTGCTGCTAGATTGCTATCACGTTTCCGAGTATCAGCCTCATGCGTATCGACGGTTTCTCCTCGCAGTCCACTCCGATCAAGCGTGCGCCACGCAAGGCACCGCTGCGCGAAGAACCCATCGAAGACGCCGAGCTGGTCGAAGACACCGACGCCACCCAGCAGGCGCGCCCTCGTCGTGGCGGTGGCTTGCCGGCCCGCCAGCAGGACCTGATCTTCGCGCGTACTCGCGACCGCCGCACCGCCACGGCCCTGGCGAGCTACCTGAGCACCGCGGGCTTTACCGACTGGGATATGGAAGTACTGGGGCTGGACCTGTACATTTGAGCCATGAGCTTATCCCTGCTGCCTTACCACCTCGGTTGTCCCTCCTGGAGCGAACCCGCCTGGCGCGACTATCTCTATCCCGCCGATGCCAGTACGAGCGACTTCCTTGGCCTTTATACCCAGGTCTTCAACGCCGTCGAAGGCAATACCACCTTCTATGCGCGTCCGGCGCAAGCGGTCATCGAGCGCTGGGTGCGCGTCATGCCACCGCATTTTCGCTTCACCGCCAAGTTTCCTCGTGACATCAGCCATGACGGTGACCTGCGAGAGCAACTGGAAGCCGCGATAGCCTTCACTCGGCTTTTGGCACCCCTCGGTGAACGTGTCGCCCCGTACTGGTTGCAGCTTCCCGCCAGTTTCGGTCCCCATCGGCTCGCCGAGCTGGACCGGTTTCTCGATCAGATCGAGGTTCCAATCGCCGTCGAGGTGCGCCACGACGCGTTCTTTGCCCGTGGCGATGAAGAGCGACAGCTCAACCGCCTGTTGCATGGACGCGCAATCGAGCGCATCTGCCTCGATCCGCGCGCGCTGTTCAGCTGCACCTCCCGCGAGCCGAGGATACTCGAGGCCCAGGCGAAGAAGCCGAGAGTCCCGCCACGCCCGACAGCGTTCAGCGCACACCCCCAGGTCCGCTTCATCGGTCACCCGGAGCTGGAGGCCAACGAACCCTTCCTGGTCCCTTGGCTGGACAAGGTGGCCGGCTGGATCGAACAAGGCCTGTGTCCTTACGTCTTCCTGCACACCGCCGACAACCGTCTGGCCGCCGCGCTGGCGCAACGCTTCCATGAGCGGCTGCGCGAGCGTTTGCCCGGCTTGCCACCGTTGCCGGAATTGCCGCGAGCGCCCGAGGTCGAACAACTGGGTCTACTCTGACCCTACTTTCACTGTCGGAGCTTGAAATCATGGATGTGCAAACCCTGCGAGCCGAAGCCTTCAAGGCGCTGCATGAGCGCGATGGCGCGTTCGTCGTCGCGAATCCTTGGGACGCGGGATCGGCCAAGCTGCTGGCCAGTCTGGGTTTCGAGGCCCTGGCGACGACCAGCGCGGGCCTTGCGTTCACGCTGGGCCGGCCAGACGCGGAGGGCGCGATGACGTTGGAGGAGACGCTGGTCAACGCCCGTTCGATCGTCGATGCGACCGCGCTGCCGGTCACGGCGGACCTCGAGAACGGTTTCAGCGATCTGTCCGAGGGTTGCGCCCAAGCGATCCTGCAGGCGGCCCAGGCCGGACTGGTGGGGGCTTCCATCGAAGATGCCAGCGGCAAGGCCGAGGCGCCTATCTATGATTTCGGTCTCGCCGTTGAGCGGGTGCGCGCCGCGGCGCAGGCCGCGCGTAGCCTGCCTTTTCCCTTCACCTTGTGCGCGCGGGCGGAAAACCTGCTGCACGATCGACCGGACCTGGACGATACGATCCTGCGCTTGCAGGCGTACGCCGAGGCGGGTGCCGATGTGCTGTATGCCCCTGGCTTGCGCAGTATCGACGAGATCCGCGCCGTGGTGCAGGCCGTGGCGCCCAAACCGGTGAACGTGCTGATGGGCCTGTCCGGCGTCCCGTTGAGTGTCAATCAGCTGGAGGATCTGGGTGTGCGCCGCATCAGCGTCGGCTCGTCGCTGGCGCGTGCGGCCTATGGCGCCCTGGAGCGCGCCGCGCGCGAGATCCATCGGCAAGGCACGTTCGGTTACGCAGAGCAGGCGTTGCCGTTCGCCAGGCTCAATGATCTGTTCCATCGCTGATCCGGATGCGGACCTTTCTCGCGCTCCTGGTCGGGCTGTCCATCGTGGCGGGCGTGCTCTGGCATCTCGGCTGGCGTCCTCCAGCCGAGTGGGATCCCTGGGCGGCCCTGGATATCCGCCAACCGCCGAATCTGCTGACACCTTACAAGCTGTCGCGCCTGCGCAATGATCCGTCACTCTGCGAGCAGGCGATGAAGACCTCGACCGTGCGCTATCGAGCCCAGGCCGACAGCCCGGCATCGGCCAACTGCCCTCTGCGCAATGTGCTGCGGGTCGAGGGCGGCGAGACGCGGTTGAGCAGCAGCTTTCTCGCGACCTGCCCCTTGGCCGTGGCCTACGCCCTGTTCGAGGAGCACGGTCTTCAGCCTGCGGCCCAGCGGGTATTCGGTCAGCCGGTGACGCGGATCGATCACTTGGGCAGCTTCGCCTGTCGCAATGTCTACCACCGCAAGCAAGGACGGCTCAGCCAGCACGCGACGGCCAATGCCCTGGACATCAGCGGCTTTCGCTTGAAGGATGGCCAACGCATCGTGCTGGCGCGTGACTGGCAAGGGCAGGGGGCCAAGGCGGATTTCCTGCGTCAGGTGCACAAGGCCGCCTGCGAGCATTTCAATACGGTGCTGGGCCCGGAATACAATGCGGCCCATCGCAACCATTTCCACCTGGACATGGGTGGGTGGCGGGTCTGCCGCTGAATTTGCCTTGCACTTCAAGCCTTGCGTGATGGCTGATTGCCTCATCGCGGGTGGTCCGGCATCCCGGCAAGCCCGCTTGCCACCTGAGGATTGGCTAACCTGCCCTACTGGACGCGAACGTTGTTCAGCACGACCGGGCGTGCCCAGTGGTTGTCGAACGCGAGCGCCAACCGTTGTTCGGCCAAGGTCGCGTCGCCGTAGGGTTCGGGTGCCTTGTCCAGCAGGTCGAGCTCGAGCTCGGCGATCGGCAGGTACAATGCGCGAGGCGTCGGGCCAGGGCTGGGTTCGGGGTGAGGATGGCCCTGGCTCATGACTACCGGTCGCAGCCAGCTGTTGCTCAGGTCGAACTGACGTTGCTGCTCGATCAGTTCGGCCGCGCCGAAAGGCTCGGGCGCAGGCTCCAGCAGATCGGTCTCGAATTCCGCCTTGGGCAGGAACAGCGGCTCTGGCGGCGCGATCTCGGTCTCGCGGACGTCGCACAGACGCTGCGTCTGGATCTGAGCCAGCAGGCGCGCGCCGCCGATGGGTTCGCCGCTGACCTCGTCATGGAGCGCCGGCGCCTGGAACAGGCCCGCATCGTCTTCCCCCTGCCGCTCGGCCATCGCCCGGGCAAAGAAGTCCTGCCACAGATGGCTGACGCCCCCGAGTGCCTGGGTATTTTGCCGACCGTAGTTGCCGACAGGCGACAGGTAGGTCAAGCCGATGGAAAGGATGTCTGTCATGGCAGTCGCGAGTAGTGTGCTCTGGCACAATAGGCGGATACAGCAGATATCGGCCGTGGCCGGGGTTTCATTAATCTTTTTGAGCGCGGGAACAGATGGCGGAGCAAGAGCAGCACCTGGAACAGGATGGGCGTCTGAGGGTCGAGGCATTGGCGCCCGAGTTCCAGGCTCGGGCCGGCGAGTGGGCCCGGCGCCTGGGGTTGCCGGAAGATGACAGCGAAGCGGCGTTTGCCGTGCAGGTCGGCGCCGACGGCCTGCAGATCCAGCAGTTGGGGCCGCAGGCGCCGGGCCCGGTACGGGTGGATTTCGTCGAAGGCCAGGCGGCCCACCGGCGGCTGTTCGGCGGTGGCAGCGGGCAGATGATCGCCAAGGCCGTGGGGATCGCCCAAGGCATACGGCCGCAGGTGCTGGATGCGACTGCAGGGCTGGGCAAGGACGCCTTCGTCCTGGCCAGCCTGGGCTGCCGGATGACCTTGATCGAACGCCAGCCCTTGATCGCGGCCTTGCTCGAGGACGGCCTGGCGCGGGCCCGCGCCGACGCTGAAGTGG
The DNA here is from genome assembly GCF_013523055.1 of Pseudomonas capeferrum. Lineage (GTDB taxonomy): Bacteria > Pseudomonadota > Gammaproteobacteria > Pseudomonadales > Pseudomonadaceae > Aquipseudomonas > Aquipseudomonas capeferrum_A. The sequence continues at coordinate 97,887 of NZ_JAAMQM010000016.1, forward strand.
CGCCGATCGTCGAGCGCATGCGCCTGCTCAACGGCAATGCCATCGAACATATGCGCGCCTGGCAAGGCGACCCGCCGCAGGTCATCTACCTGGACCCGATGTTCCCGCATCGCGACAAGAGCGCGCTGGTCAAGAAAGAGATGCGCGTGTTCCGCCCCTTGGTCGGCGACGACATGGACGCGCCCGCGCTGCTCGAAGCCGCCCTCGCGCTGGCGACTCACCGTGTGGTGGTCAAGCGCCCGCGCAAGGCACCGATCATCGATGGCCCCAAGCCCAGCCATAGCCTGGAAGGCAAGTCGAGCCGCTACGATATCTATCCCAAGAAGGCGCTCAAGCCCTCCTGAGGCCGCTACGCATAGGCTCGCAGGAACAGGCCCACCACCTCGCGGACATGGTCCTCGGCGGGCTCGCCCTGCAGCGGCGGGGCGCAACCGAGCAGCAGGCGGTAGTCCGGAGCGCCCTTGACCAGGCAGAAGAAATGCTCGGCCGCGCGTAGCGGATTGTCGATGCGCAGCAGACCACGTTGCTGGACGTTGCGCAGCAAGCTTTCCATGTCCGCCAGCACCCGCTTGGGACCTGCTTCGTAGAAGTACTGGCCGAAGCCTGGGTCCTGGCTGCCCAGGGCCATGATCAGCCGGCTGAGTTTCACCGACTCGTCACTGCTGATCAGCGCCTGGAAGCTGCGGGCGATGTTCAGCAGCACCTGTTCGAGCGGAACATCGTCGGGCATCTCGAAGATCAGGTCGGGCAATTGGCCCTGGCAGGTCGCCATGATCGCCGAGCTGAACAGGTTCTGCTTGTCGTTGAAATGGCTGTAGACCGTCAACTTTGAAACACCTGCCGCCGAAGCGACCGCATCCATGCTGGTGTTGGCATAGCCTAGGCTGAGGAACAGCGCCTTGGCGGCCTGGAGGATGGCATCGCGCTTGGCCATGTCCTTCGGGCGGCCGGGGCCTGGAGGTGCGTCATTGGGCATCGGGGCGGACATCTGCATGAAAAGACACTCATGGTACCGGGTTGCACTACCTCGGGCTGCATGAAACGCCCGATGGTCGATGCGCATTTTCTCTCCGACGCCCGCTTCCCCACCTCGGTTCCCTGACTTAATATACCCGCCAGTATAAATATTCGATGCGCCCCTCGCGAAAGGTCATCCATCATGTTGCGTCATGCCTTGTCCCTCGCCCGGCCCGTGGCGGCCGCGCTTTTGCTCAGCGGTTGCGGCGAGCAAGCCACGCCGGTTTCGGCTCCACGTCCGGCCCTGGTGGTGCAGCCCCAGCCCGCCAGCACGACGGCTGACACTTACCCCGGCGAGGTGCGGGCGCGCTTCGAACCGCAGCTTGCCTTCCGCATCGGCGGCAAGGTCAGCAAGCGCCTGGTCGAGGAAGGGCAACGGGTAAAAGCCAACCAGCCCCTTGCCGAACTCGATCCGCAGGACGTGCGCCTGCAACTGGAAGCCAATCGGGCGCAACTTGCCGGTGCCGAAGCCAACCTGAGCCTGGTGCGGGCCGAGCGTGACCGTTATCGAAAACTGCTCGATCGGCAGATGGTCAGCCATTCCCAGTACGACAGCGCCGAGAACCTGTACCGCGCAGGGCTGGCTCGCTTGAAGCAGGCCAAGGCCGAGTTCGACGTGGCCGGCAACCAGGCCGAATACGCAGTGCTTCGAGCCTCTCAGGATGGGGTTATTGCCAGGCGCCAGGTCGAAGTGGGTCAGGTCGTCGCGGCCGGGCAGACGGTATTCACCCTGGCGACCGATGGCGAGCGCGAGGTGGCCATCGGCGTGCCCGAACAGCAATTCTCCAGATTCGCGGTGGGGCAGCCCGTGAGCATCGAACTCTGGTCGCATCCGGGGCAGCGCTTCGAAGGGCGTATCCGCGAGCTGTCGCCGGCCGCCGACCCGCGCTCGCGCACCTTCGCCGCGCGCATCGCCTTCGCGTCGAACACAACACCCGCCGAACTGGGACAGAGCGCCCGGGTCTCCATGGCTCAAGCCGGGCGCATGACCCTGTCCGTCCCCTTGTCGGCCGTCACCGCCGAGAAGGGCCATGCCTACGTCTGGCGCATCGGCAAGGACAATCGCCTGGAGCGCGCGCCCGTGCGCCTGGGTCCTTATGGCACAGACAGCGTCCCGGTCCTCGAAGGCCTGCAGGCCGGCGACTGGGTGGTTGCCGCCGGCGGCCACGTGTTGCAGGAAGGCCAGCAGGTGCGCCCCGTCGATCGCACCAACCGTACGGTAAGCCAGGCGGCCAAGGAGTAGGTCTCGATGGGTTTCAACCTTTCCGCATGGGCGTTGCGCAATCGCCAGATCGTCCTGTTCCTGATGGTTCTGATCGCGATGATCGGGGCCGTGTCCTATACCAAGCTGGGCCAGAGCGAAGACCCGCCCTTCACCTTCAAGGCCATGGTGATTCGTACCCTGTGGCCGGGCGCCAGTGCCGAAGAAGTGTCGCGCCAGGTCACCGAGCGTATCGAGAAAAAGCTGATGGAGACCGGCGAGTACGAAAAGATCGTCTCCTTCTCTCGTCCAGGCGAGTCCATGGTCACCTTCATGGCCCGCGACTCGCTGCGTTCCGATCACATCCCCGAACTCTGGTACCAGATCCGCAAGAAGATCGCGGACATCCATCACACCCTGCCGCCCGGTATCCAGGGGCCGTTCTTCAATGATGAGTTCGGCACCACCTTCGGCAACATCTATGCGTTGACCGGCGCGGGTTTCGATTACGCGGTGCTCAAGGATTATGCCGATCGTGTCCAGGTCCAGCTGCAACGGGTCAAGGATGTCGGCAAGGTCGAACTGGTCGGTCTGCAGGACGAGAAAATCTGGATCGAGCTATCCAATGTCAAGCTGGCCACCCTAGGCATTCCCCTGGCGACGGTGCAGCAGGCACTGGAGGCGCAGAACGCGGTGAGCACGGCGGGTTTCTTCGAGACTCCGCGCGAGCGATTGCAACTGCGGGTCAGCGGACGCTTCGACAGTGTCGAGCAGATCCGGGAATTCCCGATCCAGGTGGGCGACCGCACCTTGCGCATCGGCGATATCGCCGAAGTCCATCGCGGTTTCAACGATCCGCCGGCGCCACGCATGCGCTTCATGGGCGAGGACGCCATTGGCCTGGCGGTATCGATGAAGGACGGCGGCGACATCCTGGCACTGGGCAAGTCCCTGGAGAACGAGTTCGCCCGCCTGGCCCACAGCCTGCCGGCGGGCATGGAGCTGCGCAAGGTATCGGACCAGCCGGCGGCGGTGAAGAACGGCGTCGGCGAATTCGTCCAGGTGCTGGTCGAGGCGTTGGCCATCGTGCTGCTGGTGAGCTTCTTCTCGCTGGGCATGCGTACCGGCCTGGTGGTCGCCCTGACCATCCCGCTGGTACTGGCCATGACCTTTGCCATCATGCATTACCTGGGCATCGGCCTGCACAAGATCTCCCTGGGCGCGCTGGTGCTGGCCCTGGGCTTGCTGGTGGATGACGCGATCATTGCGGTGGAGATGATGGCGATCAAGATGGAGCAGGGTTTCGATCGTCTCAAGGCGGCGAGTTATGCCTGGTCCAGCACGGCCTTCCCGATGCTCACCGGCACGCTGATCACGGCGGCGGGCTTCCTGCCGATCGCCACTGCCGCGTCGAGCACAGGCGAATATACCCGCTCGATCTTCCAGGTCGTGACCATTGCGCTACTGACTTCCTGGGTGGCCGCGGTGGTCTTCGTCCCTTACCTGGGCGATCGTCTGCTGCCGGACCTGGCCAAGCGCCATGCCGCTCGCCATGGCAGCGGTGGACAGGAGAGCGATCCCTACGGCACGCCCTTCTATCAGCGCGTGCGGCGCGTGGTGGGGTGGTGTGTCCAGCGCCGCAAGACCGTGATCGTGCTGACCCTGGCCGCTTTTGTCGGCAGCATCCTGCTGTTCCGGTTCGTGCCTCAACAGTTCTTCCCGGCCTCGGCGCGCCCCGAACTGATGGTCGACCTCAAGCTGGCCGAGGGCGCCTCCCTGAGCAACACCACCGAGCAGGTCAAGCGATTGGAGACACTGCTCAAGGAACGGCCAGGTATCGACAACTACGTGGCCTATATCGGCACTGGGTCGCCACGTTATTACCTGCCGCTGGACCAACAGCTTCCGGCGACCAGCTTTGCCCAGTTCGTGGTGCTGGCCAGTTCCATCGAGGACCGGGAAGCATTGCGGACCTGGCTGATCGATACGCTCGACGAGCAGTTCCCTGAGCTGCGTGGACGCGTTACCCGCCTGGAAAACGGACCGCCGGTAGGCTACCCGGTGCAGTTTCGCGTGACCGGCGAGCACATCGAACAGGTCCGCGCCTTGGCGCGGGAAGTCGCCGCCAAGGTGCGCGAGAACCCGCGTGTCACCAATGTGCACCTGGACTGGGAAGAGCCAAGCAAGACGATCTTCCTCAATATCGACCAGGATCGCGCCCGTGCCTTGGGCGTGAGCACCGCGCGCCTGGCCAGTGTCCTGCAAAGCTCGCTGACCGGTTCGACCGTCAGCCAGTACCGTGAAGACAACGAGCTGATCGAGATCCTTCTGCGCGGTACTTCACGTGAGCGCACCGAACTGAGCAGTCTGGGCAGTCTCGCCGTGCCTACCGACAACGGTCAAAGCGTGGCGCTGTCGCAAGTGGCGACCCTGGAATACGGTTTCGAGGAAGGCATCATCTGGCACCGCAACCGCCTGCCTACCGTGACGGTACGCGCCGATATCTACGGCAAGGAGCAGCCGGCAACCCTGACCCATCAGATCTACCCGACCCTGGCCGCCGTGGAAGCGAAGTTGCCGGATGGCTACCTGCTGGAAGTCGGCGGTACCGTGGAGGATTCGGGGCGGGGACAGAGGTCGGTGAACGCCGGCATGCCGCTGTTCATCGTCGTGGTCCTGAGCCTGCTGATGCTGCAATTGCGCAGTTTCTCGCGCACGGTGATGGTGTTCCTGACCGCGCCGCTGGGGCTGATCGGCGTGACGCTGTTCCTGCTGGTGTTCCGTCAGCCGTTCGGCTTCGTCGCCATGCTCGGTACCATTGCCTTGGCGGGGATGATCATGCGCAATTCGGTGATCCTGGTGGACCAGATCGAGCAGGATATCAGCGCGGGTCTCGATCCCTGGCAGGCCATCATCGAGGCTACCGTTCGCCGCTTCCGGCCGATCGTGCTGACCGCGCTCGCGGCGGTGCTGGCGATGATCCCGCTTTCGCGCAGCGTGTTCTATGGCCCGATGGCCGTGGCGATCATGGGTGGGCTGACGGTAGCCACCGCGCTGACGTTGCTGTTCCTGCCGGCCCTGTACGCCGCCTGGTTCAGGGTCAAGAAAACCTGAGCGCGATCCTGGGTCGGGTGATGGTCACTCGACCCGGATTTCACCACTGAACACCAGGGTGGCCCGGCAGCGCCGGCACAGGTAGCGCCTGCCCTGACGGACCAGCGTGTGCCGCTGCGCGGTGAAGGGGAAATCGCTGTCCGGGCAAGGGCAGCGGTAGATGTAGCGTTGCGTGCTGCGCCGCTTGACCGCGTAGTTGTGGCAGCGCTGCGCGGGCAGTTCATAGACGCCACGCATGATCGCTTGCCATTCCTGGCCATGAGGCTGGATACGATCGCCGAACACCTGATGGGCCACCAGGTGGGCAACTTCGTGAGCCACGGTCTGGCGCAGGAAATCTTCGCTGTTTTCCCGATACAGCTGCAGGTTGAAGCGCAGCAGATTCTCGTGCAGATGGGCAACGCCCGCTTTCTGCCCGCGCAGCTTGAAACTCACTTCGGCACGGGGAAAGGGACGCTTGAAGAAGGCTTCGGCTTGTTGGTAACAGGTTTCGACTCGGTGTCTGAGCAGCTCGGGCATGGCGATAGGGTCTCCTCGCCAACATTATGCCGCAAGCGCGCGAGCCCTGCGGAGCCTCCGATCGGCGCGTCGCCAGGGGCCGAGGCGTATCGCCCCTGGCCAAGCATCCTTCGGTACCGGGCGTCAGTTGGTATAGACAGGTCCGACGCCCAGACCCCAGATGATCACGGTGGCGGCCATGATCGCCACCAGGACCACCAGACCGACCGCCAGCACCGAACTGGAGAACAGGAAGCCTTCATCCGAGGGAATGTTCATGAAGGTCGGCAACCCGACATACAACAGGTACACCGTGTAGCAGATGGCGGCGGTACCCACCACCATGCCTAGCCAGAGGTGCGGATAGAGAGCCGCAAGACCACCGATGAATAGTGGGGTGGCGGTATAGGTGGCGAAGGCGATGCACTGGGCCATGCTGGGCGTGGCGTCATAGGTGCGCGCCATCCAATGGATGAAAGCGCCCATGACGGCCACGCCGCCGAGCATCGCCAGGTAAGACATGATGCTCATCCAAAGGGCGCTTTCAGTGGTCAACATCACGGCGGGTCGGTCGCCGATCACCCAACCGACCTGGGTCGTGCCGATGAAGGCCGATATCGCCGGTACTGCCGCAAGGATCAGGGTGTGGGTCAGGTACATGTGGCCGATGCTTTCATCCTCTCCCCGGATTTCCTTCCATTCCTGGTCGGGATGGGTGAACAACCCCAGAACGTGGTGGATCATGCCAGTCACTCCTATCGTCGTTGCCCGCACCCGTTTAAGACGCGGGAGACCCGAGGGGGGAGGCCAACGACCGATCAAGCGGCGAAGTGGCCTTATGACGGAGTATAGGAAGCGCCATTCGGCGCACAGTCGGCTTTTTAGAGCAAATCGCGCTCTCCGGGCTGTTGCTGATTCCCTTGCCGTCTTATCGGAAGGGGCCTACGCCAGCGCGCGGTTTGTGCGTAAAATAGTCGGCTTTTGTCACACCTCGCGGATTCAAGCGCTATGGGCACCCTCTCGGTCAACCAGAACAAACTGCAAAAACGCCTGCGACGCCTCGCCGGCGAAGCCATCACCGACTTCAACATGATCGAGGATGGCGACAAGGTCATGGTCTGCCTGTCCGGCGGCAAGGACAGCTACACCATGCTCGATGTTCTGCTGCACCTGCAGAAGGTGGCGCCGATCAAGTTCGAGATCGTCGCGGTGAACATGGACCAGAAGCAGCCCGGCTTCCCCGAGCACGTGCTGCCGGCCTACCTGGCTACCCTGGGCGTCGAGTACCACATCGTCGAGAAGGACACCTACTCGGTAGTCAAGGAGCTGATCCCCGAGGGCAAGACCACCTGCTCGCTGTGTTCGCGTCTGCGCCGAGGCACCCTGTATACTTTCGCCGACGAGATCGGCGCGACCAAGATGGCGCTTGGGCATCATCGCGACGATATCGTCGAGACGTTCTTCCTCAACATGTTCTTCAACGGCACTCTCAAGGCCATGCCACCGAAGCTGCGCGCCGACGATGGGCGCAACGTGGTGATCCGTCCGCTGGCCTACTGCAGCGAGAAGGACATCCAGGCCTACTCCGACCTCAAGGAATTTCCGATCATCCCGTGCAACCTGTGCGGCTCCCAGGAGAACCTGCAGCGCCAGGTGGTCAAGGACATGCTGGTGGAGTGGGAGCGCAAGCATCCGGGGCGTACCGAAAGCATTTTCCGCGGCCTGCAGAACGTGGTGCCGTCGCAGCTCGCCGACCGCAACCTGTTCGACTTCGGCAGCCTGACGATCGACGAGAGCGCGACGCCGCGTTTCCTCGACGTGCTGAACCTCTGACCTTATGCGCGATTACCAGTGGTTGCACGAATACTGCCTCAATCGCTTCGGTTCCGCCGCGGCGCTCGAGGCTTCCCTGCCACAGCCCAAGACTGCCGCGCAGTTGCGGGCCATCGCGGAAGACCGTTACCTGTCGATGCTGGCTCGGCGGGTGTTCCGAGCCGGGCTCAAGCACAGCCTGGTCGATGCCAAATGGCCCGCCTTCGAGCAAGTGTTCTTTGGCTTCGATCCCGAGAAGGTCGTGCTCATGGGCGCCGAGCACCTGGAGCGGCTGATGCAGGACACGCGCATCATCCGCCATCTGGGCAAGCTCAAGAGTGTGCCGCGCAACGCGCAGATGATGCTCGACCTGCAGAAGGAAAAGGGCAGCTTCGCGGCTTTCATCGCCGACTGGCCGGTGACCGACATCGTCGGCCTGTGGAAATACCTGGTCAAGCATGGCAATCAGCTTGGCGGTCTCTCCGCGCCGCGTTTCCTGCGCATGATCGGCAAGGACACTTTCGTTCCCACCGATGACATGAGCGCCGCGCTGATCGCCCAGGAGGTCATCGACAAGCGTCCTACCAGCCAGCGCGACCTGGCGCAGGTGCAGCAGGCATTCAACCTGTGGCACGAGCAAAGCGGTCGGCCGTTGTGCCAGCTGTCGGTGATGCTGGCGCATACGGTGAATCATTGAGTCAGCGGCGCTTCGTTCGCGGGCAAGCCCTGATGCCGGTCAGTCAGGGCCAATGGGCTGCCATGCGGCCTTGAACGCAGGCTGTGAGGCTTGACTGGCCGAAACCAGGACAAGCCCGCGAATGGCGGCAGCCCTACAGGATCAGGCCCCTTCCCCCGCCACCCGCCGGTCATGCTGGAACCGCCAGCGCACGTACAGCAGCGCGCTGACGAAAAGCACCAGGCTGATCGCGACTTCCAGGCAGCCGAACAGCATGCGCGCCGGATCGAAGGCTGCCAGCACGCCTTTGATGAAGTAGAGGTTCACCATGAAGCAGGTCCAGGCATGTGCCCGGGCGCTGCCCATCCACATGCCCGGCAACAGCACCAGCAGCGGCAACAGCTCGATGGCCAGGATCACTTCGATGCGGGCGCCGTGCAGGTTGGCAAACCACAGGTCGTGAATGCCCAGCAGGGCGATCAGGCCCAGCAGGCTGGCCATGCTCAGGGCCCGCGCCAGGCGCAGGCGCGGCGCCAGCCAGGCAAGCGTCGGTAGCGTTTTCGGTCTGCTAGCCACGGTCGCCCGCCAAGGCCCTGGCGGTCTCCGCCAGGCGTTTGCCCAAGGCGCGGCACAACGCGATCTCATGCTCATCCAGGTCGCGCTTGCCGTCCGCGCCGGCGTGATGACTGGCGCCATAGGGAGTGCCACCACCACGGGTCTCCAGCAGCGCCGATTCGCTGTAAGGCAGGCCCAGGACCAGCATGCCGTGGTGCATCAGGGGCAGGAGCATGGACAGCAGAGTGGTCTCCTGACCGCCATGCAGGCTCGCGGTAGAGGTAAACACCGCTCCCGGCTTGCCCACCAGTTCGCCACCCAGCCACAGGCTGCTGGTACCGTCGAGGAAGTACTTCAGCGGTGCCGCCATGTTGCCGAAGCGGGTCGGGCTGCCCAGGGCGAGGCCGGAGCAGTGGCGCAGGTCGTCGAGCGTGGCGTACAGCGCGCCAGTGACCGGGATGTCCGGCGCCACGGCTTCGCACTCGGTCGAGATCGCCGGGACGGTGCGCAGGCGCGCTTCCATGCCGGCCATCTCGACGCCACGGGCGATGTGCCGGGCCATCTCGCTGGTCGAGCCGTGGCGGCTGTAGTAAAGCACCAGGATGTAAGGCGCGCTCACGGCAGGATCTCCAGTATCTTCTCCGGTGGTCGACCGATCACGGCCTTGTCGCCGACGACCAGGATCGGCCGTTCGATCAGTTTCGGATGCTGGACCATGGCCTCGATCAGCTGCGCATCGGTCAAGGCCGGATCGGACAGGCCGAGGGACTTGTATTCATCCTCTCCGGTACGCATGAGCTGACGCGCAGCGACGCCCAGCTTGTCGAGCACGGCGACGAGGGTGGCGGCGTCCGGCGGCGTCTCGAGATAGCGCACGACCGTAGGCGCCAGGCCGCGGGCTTCGAGCAGCTCCAGGGCGCCACGGGATTTCGAGCAGCGCGGGTTATGATAGAGAATCAGATCAGTCATGACGGGTCGCATCCAGCTGGGTGTGGCGGCTATTCTAACCGCAGGGACTGCTCCCTTTGCTTGAAACTTAGAGAAGGATTGACCCATGGCAAGGCGTTTCGCAGTAGCACTGGCCATTACCACGAGCCTGTTGCTCGGCGGTTGCGGCGCGGATTACGGCGTGGACCAGCATGGCAACACGGTCAAGGCCGAACAGCTCGAAGGGCAATGGCTGGTACTCAACTACTGGGCCGAGTGGTGTGGCCCGTGCCGCACGGAAATTCCCGAGCTCAACGCCGCAGCGAAGCAGTGGCAGGCGCAGGGCATCAAAGTGGTCGGCGTGAATTTCGATGGCTTGCAGGGCCAGGATCTGAAACAGGCCAGCGAAACCTTGGGCATTGACTTCACCGTCCTGGCCGAGGACCCGGCCGAGCGCTATGACCTGCCACGCAGCGAAGCGCTGCCGGTGACCTACATCATCGACGACAAGGGCAAGGTCCGTGAGCAGTTGATGGGCGAGCAGACGCTCGAGGGGTTGCAGGCGAAGATCAAGGCGCTCAAGGGGGCTTGAGGTTTTTTGGGGTGGGTGAGGGTGTCTCGGGGTTGCAGGACAGGATTCGGGAGGGTGTCGTAGCTGGCAGGGCAGGCTTTAGAGCGCGTTATGGCGGCCAGGCGCATGTCTTGGGCCTTGCGGCGCCCTTGAGATCGAGCACCGCCTGCGCGGCGCTTCGCGGGTAAATCGCATCGGCGAACCGCCGCTCCCACATTTGTTGCACCGTACCATGGCCTGATAGACCGAGTTCTTAGCCTTGTTTGTACGACAAAGATATCGAGGCGTCAGCAACAGCCTTGATGCAATCTTCAGCCATGCACCAAGGCTGACAACCCCAATCTCATAGGCCATGGCACGGTGCAACAAATGTGGGAGCGGCGGTTCGCCGATGCGATTTACCCGCGAAGCGCCGCGCGGGCGGCGCTCGATCTCGAGAGCACTGAAAGTGCCATGACAGGCACGTCACCTAACCCTCTTCAGGCCAGAACCGCAGCGGCTTGCCCTCGACCGGCCAGAACCGCACCTGCTCGATCGATGAGACATCCCAGCGCTGTACCGTCTGCAAAGCATCCAGAAAGCGCTGTTCCTGCTCCATCAGGGCCGGTGCGCACAGCTTGCGGGTCTTGCCGACCTGGCCGAAGGTCAACCGTTCGCCGTCGAGAGAGTAGGGCGCGAACCAATGGTTGCAACCCGCATTGCCATAGGCCCGGCCATCGGCGGCGAGCGTCAGGGTCAGATGGCTGTAATCGATCAACGGGCGTTCGCCTATCCACTCCAGCACATAGCTGCGCTCCTGCTGCAACTGAACGGGCTCGGCGGCGCAACCGAGCAGGCCGGTGCAGGCCAGCGCAGCAGTCAGCAGGTGCCTCACTGAGCAGCCTCCTGGCAACGTGGGCACAGGTGGCGATCGCCTCGAAGGGTCCAGCCGAGCTCGACGATACGGGCGCTGGCAGCAGGCTGGCGAGCCTTGTTGCCTAACTTGGCATCCACGGCGAACTCGAAATCGAGGCTGGCGCCGCAGCCATCGCATTTCACCTGCCAGCTGCGAATCTCGAGCTCGCCGAACACCGGCCCGCTGGCCACGGCAACCCACTGGCCGCGTGGATTGATCAGATGGCGCACACTTTCCACGGTCAGGCGCATGGACAAACCCTTGCTGCCCTTGAGGCTGACCAGCAGGACATCGTCCTTCTGTATCGAGCCGCCATTGCCGGTAACCTGGTAGCGTCCAGGGACCAGCGCGCGGCATTCGATCAAGGTGTGTTGCGGGTTGAATAGGGTGTAGCGGAAATCGTGCTCGACCATGGGTCCTCCAGATAGGCGGCGTATTCTAGGGCCTGTCGAGTTTTTATTCACGGCCGCTAATCGAGATCGCCCCATCCCGTGGCCTGCTCACGAAATCTAGCGAGCCATCCTCGCCCCTCATTCCCAGGTTTCACACGCTCATGCGTGCCTGGGCGGCGAGGCGACAGATGGCGTGGTCCAGTTCATCCAGCGCCTGCGAGGCTTGCGGATGCTCCTGCTTGAGCAAGGTCTCGCTGCGCTGACAAGCTGCGCGCAACTGGGGGACCCCACAGTAGCGCGATGCACCGTTGAGGCGATGGACACGTTCGATCAAGGCGTTTCGGTCGGCCGTCTCGCGCCCGACACGAATGGCCTCGCGGTCCTCTTCCAGGGACGCCAGGAGCATGGCCAGCATGTCCGCGGCCAAATCCGGCTTGCCGGCGGCCAGGCGCAGGCCTTCCTCCGGATCGAGGACTTCCAGCTCGCTGCTCTCGGGCAGGCGCTGCGCGGGGCGTTCCCGGTGCGGCGTGCTCAGGTTCAAGCCGGTCCACTTCATCACCACCTGCGCCAACTGGCGTTCGCTGATGGGCTTGGTCAGGTAGTCGTCCATGCCGCTGTGCAACAAGGCGCGCTTCTCATTGGCCATGGCGTGAGCGGTGAGGGCGACGATAGGCAGCGATGGCCCGCTCTGGCTGCTTTCCCACTGACGGATCTGTTCGGTGCAGGCGCGACCGTCCATGCCCGGCATCTGCACGTCCATCAGCACCAGGTCGAAGGGTTCGTCCTGCACGGCCTGTACCGCCGCATAGCCGCTATCGACTGCCAATACCTCGCCACCCAGGCCTTCGAGCAAGGTCTGCACCAGCAGCAGGTTGGCCGGGTTGTCGTCGACGCAAAGGATCTTCGGCACGCGCTGGCCACCTGGGATGCGGTGCTCGACATTCGCCCGGCGCGGCTGGATCAGCTCGAGCAGCAGCCGACGCAGCTTGCGCGTGCACGCCGGCTTGGACAGCAATTGCCCATGCCCATTGGGCAGGTAGGGGTGGTACAGCGCCTGCTCGGTTGTCGGACAGAGCACCACGCACTGGCATCGCTGGCGTTCGAGTTGCTGGTTGTAGTGGCCCAGCTGCTCTGGCGACAGGTTGCCGAGATTGACACCCATTACCGCGAAGTCGAAAGGTTGGTCCGCCAGGCTGGCCGCTTCCACGCCCTGTAGCAGTTGGTCGAAGCCAGGGAACAGGCTCACGCTCAAGCCGCAATCCTCGAGCAGGTGTTCGAGTGCCTGGCGCGCCAGCTCATGATCGTCGACCACGGCGACTCGGCGGCCCAGCAACGGTTGCAGTGGCAGCTCCTCGGCATCGTCGCGGGCCTTTGGCAGGGTGAGGCTGATCCAGAACTGCGAGCCCTCGCCGGGCGTGCTGTCGACACCGATCTCGCCACCCATCTGCTCGATCAGGCGCTTGGATATCACCAGCCCGAGGCCGGTGCCGCCAGGCTGGCGCGACAGCGAATTGTCGGCCTGGCTGAATGCCTGGAACAGGGTGCGCACGTCTTGCGGCGAAAGACCGATGCCCGTGTCCTGAATGCTGATCCGCAATTGCACGCTCTCTTCACGCTCGTCCTCGAGCATGGCACGGGCCACGATAGTGCCCTCGCGGGTGAACTTGATCGCGTTGCTCACCAGGTTGGTAAGGATCTGCTTGAGCCGTAGCGGGTCGCCGATCAACGACAGCGGCGTGTCGCGGTACACCAGGCTGACCAGCTCCAACTGCTTGGCGTGGGCCGCGGGGGCAAGGATGGTCAGGGTGTCCTGAATCAGGTCGCGCAGATTGAAGGGGATGTTGTCGAGCACCAGTTTGCCGGCCTCGATCTTGGAGAAGTCGAGGATCTCGTTGATGATTCCCAGCAGGTTGTCGGCGGATTTCTCGATGGTACCCAGGTAATCGAGCTGGCGTGGCGTCAGCTCGCTTCTTTGCAGCAAGTGGGTGAAGCCGAGGATGCCATTGAGCGGAGTCCGGATCTCGTGGCTCATGTTGGCCAGGAATTCCGATTTGATCCGACTGGCCTCCAGGGCTTCCTTGCGCGCCATGTCCAGTTCGATGTTCTGGATCTCGATGGTTTCGAGGTTCTGGCGGACATCCTCGGTGGCCTGATCGATGCTGTGTTGCAGTTCCTCATGAGCGTTGTACAGGCTTTCGGCCATGCGGTTTATGCCTGCGGCCAGAGCGTCCAGCTCGTGACTGCCCATGGGCGGAAGGCGTTCTTCCAGATGACCGTCCTTGAGCTGCGTGACGGCGTGTCGAATGCGGTTGATCGGGTCGTTGATGGCCCGGCTCATGCGCAAGGCCACCAGGGCGGTGAGGGTCAGGCAGGCGAAGATCAGCAACAGGCTGGTGAACAGGTTCCGGTAGCCGCGCAGCAGGGTACCGTCGTGCGACAGTTCGATTTCCACCCAGCCCAGCAGGTGTTCGGTTTCGGCGGGGATGGCGTCGGCGGCGAGGTCGCGATGGTGGCCGAAGACCGGCATCAGGTAGCGGGTGGCATCGTTGCCTGTGCGTTGCAGCAATTGCGTGCCGTTGCCGCCGCTTGGGGGCTGATTGAGCATGCTGGGGCCGGCATGGGCGAGACGCGTGCGATCTGGGGCGAGGAATGCGACGGCGCGGACGTCGGCCTGTTCCAGGGCTTGGGCGGCGATGCGTTCGAGTTGCGGTTCGGAGTGGCGAGCCAGGGAAGAGGCGGCCAAGGGCGCCAGGTGCTCGGCGATCATTTTTCCGCGTTGCAGGAGCTGGGTGCGGAGGTCGTTTTGCTGGAGCCAGGTGAAATAGCTGCCCAGGGCCAGGGCCATCAGGCCTGCGGGGAGGAGGGCTAGCAGAACGACGCGGCTTCGGATTCCCAAGCGATCGAACACATCGGGCTCCTGTCAGGTTTGGGGTGAGGCCGTCGGGAGACGGGGGTTAGGCGGGAAAGTACTCTGGCTTGAAAAGTAATGCACTCCTTTATAGCCCCAATCTTGGTCTTGCCCTTTTCTTGTCGTTGTCGTTGTCGTTGTCGTTGTCGTTGTCGTTGATCCTGATCCTGATCCTGATCCTGCATGCTGCCATGCACCGTTGCTGAGGCACTTATATGGAGTGAATATCCATTGGCGATGGCGGCTCATGCTCACCTTTCCGCCCTTACGGCGGGTCACTTTTTTCCAAACGATGAAAAAAGTAACCAAAAAAATCTGCCCCACCATGGGCCCTCCGCTTCGCTACGGGTCCCCTCACTCCGGCGCCACTCCGGGGGCTCCGCCGACTATGGGCTAAAGCCCTCCGTACGGCGCTCCGGCTTCGCCAGAGGGGCTGCGCCCGGCCCCCTCCATGACACCTCCACTCGGCCTGCTGGAATGGGGCGGTAGATCAAGATCAAGATCAAAAGCAAGAGCAAGAGCAAGAGCAAGAGCAAGAGCAAGAGCAAGAGCAAGAGCAAGAGCAAGAGCAAGAGCAAGAGCAAGAGCAAGAGCAAGAGCAAGAGCAAGAGCAAGAGCAAGAGCAAGAGCAAGAGCAACGGCAGCGACGGTGGCGTCCGTCGTAATCTGTTGCCCATCACTACCATTTCCACAATAATCATGTAACTGAGAATTGCTAGCAGCCGCCAATGAATCCCGTCACTGTCCCAGCCGCCACTATCCTCGCTATCGAGGACGACCCCATCCTGGGAGCCTATCTGCATCAAGAGCTGCAGCGCGAGGGCTTTCGGGTAACGTGGTGCCGTAACGGTTTGGAGGGTCTGGAGGAGGCAGGGCGACGCCCGTTCGATGTGGTACTGCTGGATATCCTGCTTCCCGGCCTCAACGGTTTGGACGCCTTGTCCCAGTTTCGCCAACACAGCGCTACTCCGGTCATCCTGATGTCCGCGCTCGGTGCCGAGGCCGACCGTATCTCCGGCTTCCAACGCGGTGCCGATGACTACCTGCCCAAGCCCTTCAGCATGGCTGAACTCCAGGTACGCATCGAGGCCATCCTGCGCCGCGTGGCTCTCGAACGCCGACATCAGGAGCCGCGGACAGCACCGTCCGGCCAGCTGCGCTTCGATGAACAGGCCAGCGATGTCCGCCGTGGCGATCAATGGGCCGGCCTGACGCCTAGCGAATACCGCCTGCTCGATACCCTGTATCGCAGCCAGGACGACGTGCTTTCCAAGCCCTTCCTCTATCAACAGGTCCTGCAACGCGGCTACGCCCGGCATGACCGTAGCCTCGACATGCATGTCAGCCAGATCCGCCGCAAGCTCAAGGCCATCGGCTACCACGAGCAGCAGTTGCGCACGGTCTGGGGCAAGGGCTATGTACTCAGCGCCAGCGAGGCAGGCTGAAGTGCTCGACCGGCATCCGCTGTTCTGGAAGCTATCGATCCTGCTGGTCGGTTTCTGTCTGCTGATGATCGGCCTGAGCTACACCTGGGGCCGACACATGGAGCACCAGAACGCCTTTCTGTCCGAGCCGGCCAGACAGTTGTTGCGCAGTTACGCCGCGCAGGCCGAGCAGGCCTGGCGTGGCGGCGGCCATGCGGGCGTCGATCGCTGGCTGGCGCAGATGCGTCAACGCGAGCAGGGGTGGATCGGGGTCCTCGATAGCGAACTGCGACCGCTGGGCAGCGACGCGCTCGATAGCGTGCAACTGCAACGCCTGACCCGTCTGCGCGGCGTCGACTGGCCCATGAGCCGCCGCTCTGTCGACCAACCATGGCTACGT
Source organism: Pseudomonas capeferrum (assembly GCF_013523055.1). Taxonomy (GTDB): domain Bacteria; phylum Pseudomonadota; class Gammaproteobacteria; order Pseudomonadales; family Pseudomonadaceae; genus Aquipseudomonas; species Aquipseudomonas capeferrum_A. The sequence continues at coordinate 114,277 of NZ_JAAMQM010000016.1, forward strand.
TTGCCATTCCCCGACAATCCAGGGCAAGGCATGTTGGTCATGCAGTTGCCGGAACGGCTCGCCCCAGGCCAATACCGTCTGTTCTGGCGCATCGTCACCAATGGGATCATTCCAGGGCTGTTCACGCTGCTGCTGTGTGTCGGTCTCTATCGCATGCTGATCGTACCGTTGAATCAGCTGCGCGAGCAGGCCAATGCCTGGCGCGCCGATCAGTTGTCGGCGCGACTCGATCGTCGCACCATCAACCGGCGCGACGAACTGGGTGAGCTGGCGCGAGCCTTCGATCAGATGGCCGAGCGCCTGCAAGGCACCGTTGCCGCGCAGCAGCAACTGTTGCGCGACCTGTCCCACGAGATGCGCACTCCGCTCAGTCGCCTGCGGGTCGCCTGTGACAGCGAGCTCGATATCACGCGCCTGCGCGAGCGGCTCGGTCGTGAAGTGGATGGTATGCAACAGCTGGTGGAAAATGCGCTGCAATTGGCCTGGCAGGATACCGAGCGGGCGCCCATGCACCTTGAGGCCATACAGTTTCAGGCCTTGTGGGACATGCTTGTCGAGGACGCGTGCTTCGAAAGCGGCTGGGCGTCGGAACGACTGCGATGCGACCTGCCGCCGTCGTGCTGGGTCGAGGGCAATCTCGATCACCTGGCGCAAGCCTTGGAGAACCTTCTGCGCAATGCCATCCGACACTCTCCCGCCGAGGGTCTGATCCGCCTCGGCGGGCAGCGCGAGGGTGAGTATTGGAAGATCTGGCTGGAAGATCAGGGCTCGGGCGTCGCGGATCGGGACCTTGAACGTATATTCGCGCCGTTTACCCGGCTGGATGGCTCGCGTCCTGGGGATGGCGGGTTCGGCCTGGGCCTGAGCATTGCCCGTGGTGCCATCCAGCGCCAAGGCGGCACGCTCTGGGCCGAAAATTCCGGGAGCGGCCTGCGGCTGTGCATGTATCTGAGGGCCTGCGAGCCTGTCTTGAAAAGGATCGCGCCTGGCATTGCCTGAGCCCATCGGTCGTTATAGCTCGACGCTATATCGACCATCGATTGCGTGATATGGCCTGGAAAGGTTTGCCGGTATGATAGTCGCCCCTGCCGTCCAGATTGCGAAATACGCCATGACCATGCAGTACTCAACTATCGCCGATTGCGTCGGCAATACGCCCCTGGTTCGCCTGCAGCGCCTGGGTGGCGAGACCAGCAACACGCTTCTGCTCAAGCTCGAAGGCAACAATCCGGCCGGCTCGGTCAAGGATCGGCCGGCATTGTCGATGATCGCGCGCGCGGAACTGCGCAGCCAGATCAAGCCCGGCGATACCCTGATCGAAGCCACCTCGGGCAATACCGGCATCGCCTTGGCCATGGCGGCGGCGATCAAGGGCTACAAGATGATCCTGATCATGCCGGACAACTCCACCCCCGAACGCAAGGCCGCGATGACCGCCTATGGCGCGGAGCTGATCCTGGTCAGCAAGGAAGAGGGCATGGAAGGGGCTCGCGACCTGGCCGAGAAACTGCAGTCCGAGGGTCGCGGCCTGGTACTCGACCAATTCGGCAACGGCGATAATCCGGAAGCTCACTACGCCAGCACCGGCCCCGAGATCTGGCGCCAGACCGAAGGCACGATTACCCATTTCATCAGTTCCATGGGCACCACCGGAACCATCATGGGCTGCTCGCGCTACCTCAAGGAACAGAACCCGGCAGTACAGATCGTCGGCCTGCAACCGATGGAAGGCTCGTCCATTCCCGGTATCCGCCGCTGGCCGGAAGAGTACCTGCCGAAGATATTCGACGCCGAGCGTATCGACCGTGTGCTCGACATGTCCCAGGAAGAGGCGGAGCAGACCACCCGTCGCCTGGCGCGTGAAGAGGGCATCTTCTGCGGCGTGTCCTCCGGCGGCGCCGTGGCAGCCATGTTGCGTCTGTCGCGTGAAGTCGAGAACGCCGTGATGGTGGCGATCATCTGCGACCGCGGCGACCGCTACCTGTCCACCGGCCTGTTCGACGCTACCTGATGTCCAGACAGAAACGTACGAGTGGCCTGCGCTTCCAGCCCGCCGGCGGTGATCGCCCTTCCCAGGTGCCGGTCGGCAAGAAGCAGCGTCTGGACATCGAGCGCCTTGCCGGTGACGGCCGCGGCATCGCGTTCCATGACGGGCGGACCTGGTTCGTCAGTGGCGCGTTGGGCGGTGAAACCGTCGAGGCGCGGGTGCTCAATGCCCGGGGCAAGATCGTCGAGGCACGGCTGGAGCGGGTACTGAACGTCAGCGCGGAACGTCGCCTGGCCCCTTGCAAGCATTTCGACCGGTGCGGAGGCTGCAATCTGCAGCATTTGCCGCATGAGGATCAGCTCGGGCTCAAGCAACGGCAACTGGCCGAGCAATTGCAGCGCGTCGCTGGCGTGGTACCGGAAAGTTGGGCCGCGCCTCTGGTCGGCCCGGAGTTCGGCTACCGGCGACGAGCACGCGTGGCGGTGCGCTGGGACCCGAAGACGCGCCAGCTGGATGTCGGCTTTCGCGCCGAGGCCAGCCAGGAAATCGTGGCCATCGAGGAATGTCCGGTTCTGGTACAGCCCTTGCAGTCGATCATGCGCCATCTGCCAACGCTCTTGCGAAGCCTGGAAAAGCCGCAGGCGCTGGGCCACGTCGAATTGTTCAGCGGTACCGCGCAGGCGCTTTTGTTACGTCATGTAGCGCCTTTGTCGGGCCAGGATCTCGATCGCATGCTAGCGTTCTGCTATGAGGCCGGCGCGCAACTGTGGCTGCAGGGTGAAGGACCGCCCACGCCGGTCGAGGCCGGGCAAGAGCTGGGCTTCAGGCTCGAGCCCTGGAATCTCGAACTGGCCTGGCGTCCAGGTGACTTCATCCAGGTCAACGCTCAGGTCAACACGGCAATGATCGAGCAGGCGCTGGATTGGCTGGCGCCGGATAAGGATGCGCGGGTGCTCGACCTGTTCTGCGGCCTCGGCAACTTTGCCTTGCCGCTGGCCAGGCAGGTGCGCGAAGTGGTGGCGGTGGAAGGGGTGCAGGCCATGGTCGACCGCGCCGCGGCCAATGCGCGGGCCAACAATGTGCAGAACGCGCGGTTCTTCCAGGCCGATCTATCGCAGCCTCTGGCCGAAGCGGGATGGGCTGACGAAGGCTTTTCTGCGGTACTCTTGGATCCACCGCGCGACGGTGCTTTCGAGGTGGTGCAACACATCGCACGACTGGGCGCCAAGCGCCTGGTCTACGTATCGTGCAACCCGGCCACGCTGGCGCGAGACGCGCAGGTGCTGGTCGGTCAGGGTTACCGGTTAAAAAGGGCCGGGATTCTCGACATGTTTCCTCAGACGGCACATGTCGAGGCCATGGCGTTATTCGAAGCGGGCTAGTCACGACTGGCCCCTTGGTGCGGCTCCCACGGATCGGGAGCGGCGCAGGTGTTTGCCAGCGCGCCCGCGTGGTGCGCTGTATGGAAAGGTAGATAAAAGATGGTACAGGTGAGAGTACACCAGCCGGTCAACAAAGACGGCAGTATCAATCTCGAAGGATGGCTGGATCATGTGGTAAGCGTCGATTCGGCGCTCGATCGCGCGGCGCTGAAGGAGGCCTGCGAGTTCGCCCTGGAGGTCGAGAAGAAAGGTAACCCGACCAAGCATTCCTGGGCCGACGGGACCTCCAGTTTCCAGGCTGGCCTGGAAATCGCGGAAATTCTTGCCGACCTCAAGCTGGATCAGGATTCGCTGGTGGCCGCGGTGATCTACCGCTCGGTCCGCGAAGGCAAGGTCACCCTTGCCGAAGTGGGGCAGCGATGTGGGCCGGTGGTGTCCAAGCTGATCGATGGCGTCCTGCGCATGGCTGCCATCAGTGCAAGCCTTAACCCGCGCCAATCGCTGGTGCTGGGTTCGCAGGCGCAGGTCGAGAACCTGCGCAAGATGCTCGTGGCCATGGTCGACGACGTACGCGTGCCGCTGATCAAGCTGGCCGAACGTACCTGCGCGATACGCGCGGTCAAGGCTGCCGACGACGAGAAACGACTGCGCGTTGCGCGCGAGGTCTTCGACATCTATGCGCCTCTGGCCCATCGCTTGGGTATCGGGCACATCAAGTGGGAGCTGGAGGATCTGTCCTTCCGCTACCTGGAGCCGGATCAGTACAAGCAGATCGCCAAGCTCCTGCACGAGCGTCGGCTCGATCGCGAACGCTTCATCAGCGATGTGATGAATCAGTTGCAGAATGAATTGCTGGCTACCGGCGTCAACGCCGATATCAGCGGCCGAGCCAAACATATCTATTCGATCTGGCGCAAGATGCAGCGCAAGGGTCTCGAGTTCAGCCAGATCTATGACGTGCGCGCCGTGCGCGTGCTGGTTCCCGAAATCCGTGATTGCTATACCGCGCTCGGTATCGTCCACACCCTCTGGCGGCATATTCCCAAGGAATTCGACGACTACATCGCCAACCCCAAGGAAAACGGCTACCGCTCCTTGCATACCGCCGTCATCGGGCCCGAGGGCAAGGTGCTCGAGGTGCAGATCCGTACTCATGGCATGCATGAAGAGGCCGAGCTGGGTGTCTGTGCGCACTGGCGGTACAAGGGCACCGACGTCAAACCCAGCTCCAACCACTACGAAGAGAAGATCTCCTGGCTGCGTCAGGTGCTGGAGTGGCACGAGGAACTGGGCGACATCGGCGGCCTGGCCGAGCAGCTTCGCGTCGATATCGAGCCTGATCGGGTGTACGTCTTCACTCCGGACGGCCACGCCATCGATCTGCCCAAGGGCGCGACGCCGCTGGACTTCGCCTACCGGGTGCACACCGAGATCGGCCACAACTGCCGTGGCGCCAAGATCAACGGGCGCATCGTCCCGCTCAACTACAGCCTGCAGACCGGCGAGCAGGTGGAGATCATCACCAGCAAGCACGGCAACCCGAGCCGCGACTGGCTGAACTCCAACTTGGGCTACGTCACCACCTCGCGCGCGCGGGCCAAGATCGTCCATTGGTTCAAGCTGCAGGCGCGCGACCAGAACGTCGCGGCCGGCAAGAGCTTGCTCGAGCGTGAGCTGAGCCGCCTGGGCCTGCCGCAGGTCGACTTCGAGCGCCTGGCGGAGAAGGCCAACCTCAAGACCGCCGAAGACCTGTTCGCCGCTCTCGGCGCTGGCGACCTGCGCCTGGCGCACCTGGTCAACGCTGCCCAGCAACTGCTCGAGCCGGAACGCAGCGAGCAGGTCGAGCTGGTATTGCGCAAGGCTACCGGCGTGCGTTCGGGCAAGCGGGGCGATATCCAGATCCAGGGTGTCGGTAACCTGCTCACGCAGATGGCCGGCTGTTGCCAGCCGTTGCCGGGCGAAGCCATCGTCGGCTACATCACCCAGGGCCGCGGGGTGACCATTCACCGCCAGGACTGCGCCTCGGTGCTGCAACTGACGGGCCGCGAGCCCGAACGTATCATCCAGGTCAGTTGGGGGCCGGTGCCGGTGCAGACCTACCCGGTCGACATCATCATCCGTGCCTACGATCGCCCGGGGCTGCTGCGCGATGTCTCGCAGGTGCTGCTCAACGAGAAGATCAACGTGCTGGCGGTCAATACCCGCTCGAACAAGGAAGACAACTCCGCGCTGATGTCGCTGACCATCGAGATCCCCGGCCTGGATGCCCTCGGGCGCCTGCTGGGACGAATCTCGCAGTTGCCCAACATCATCGAGACGCGCCGTAACCGCACGCCCTGATCACATCGATCGCGGGCCCGTGAGTGGGCCCGCGATCCATAGGACCCGAGATGACCTACACCCTTGATGATCTGCTCCAGCTCATGGCCCGCCTGCGTGATCCGCAGCACGGTTGCCCATGGGACCTGAAGCAGGACTATGCCAGTATCGTCCCGCATACCCTGGAAGAAGCCTATGAAGTCGCCGATACCATCGAGCGTGGCGATTTCGAGCATCTGCAGGGCGAGCTGGGTGACCTGCTGTTCCAGGTGATCTACTACAGCCAGCTGGCCCGTGAGGAGGGACGCTTCGAGTTCGCCGGGGTGGTGGATGCCATTACCCGCAAGCTGATTCGTCGTCACCCGCATGTCTTCCCCACCGGCGACCTGCATGCGCCGCTGGACACGCCGAGCCTGAGCGAAGCCCAGGTCAAGCGGCGCTGGGAAGAAATCAAAGCCGAGGAACGGGCACAAAAGCAGGTGCCGGAGCAATTGTCGTTGCTCGACGATGTGCCCGCGGCCTTGCCAGCGTTGTCACGGGCGGCCAAGCTGCAAAAACGTGTGGCCCAGGTCGGCTTCGATTGGCCCGACGCATTGCCGGTACTGGACAAGGTGCGCGAGGAACTGGACGAGGTGCTGCAGGCCATGGCCGGCAGCGACCCCAGGGCGATCGAGGACGAAGTCGGCGATCTGCTGTTCGCCACCGTCAACCTTGCCCGGCACCTCAAGCTGGACCCGGAAAACGCACTGCGCGGTGCCAACCGCAAGTTCGAACGTCGTTTCCGTTTCATCGAGCAGGCATTGCGCGATAATGGCCGGCCGATTGAAGATTGTACTCTCGACGAGCTGGACGCCCTCTGGGGTGAAGCCAAGCGTCAGGAAAAGAACCTGCCCAGCTGCGGCTGAGCCGATGCATAAGTGAGTGAACATCGATGAGCCTTTCCCTTCGCGACCAATTGCTCAAGGCCGGACTGGTCAACCAGAAACAGGTCAAGCAGGTCAACAAAACCGAAAAGAAACAGAAACGCCTGGAGCAGAAAGGCCAGGTGGAAATCGACGACAGCCAGCAGCGTCAGGCCAGGGAGGCCGTGGCCGAGAAGGCCAGGCGCGACCAGGAGCTGAATCGTCAGCAACAGGAAAAGGCCGAACAGAAGGCCCGTGCCGCCCAGGTCAAGCAACTGATCGAAGCGTCGCGCCTGCCCAAGCTCACCACCGAGGACTACTACAACTTCGTCGATGACAAGAAGGTCAAGCGCATCGCGGTCAACGCCCTCATGCGCAGCAAGCTGAGCAGCGGTTCGTTGGCGATCGTTGCTCATGGCGGCGGGTACGAGGTGATCCCTCGCGAAGCGGCAGTCAAGATCCAGGAGCGTGATGCCAGGCGCATCCTGCTGCTGAACACCCAGGTCGAGGAACCGGATGCGGACGATCCGTATGCGGCTTACAAGATCCCGGACGATCTGATGTGGTAAAAGACAAAACCCCGCCTTGGCGGGGTTTTTCGTGCAATACGGGTTATTGCGTGGCGCGCTGGGTCTCGAGTGATTCCAGCTCGCTGCGGTACTGATTGGCCTCGGATTCATCATGGAACATCCCGACCAGCTGACCTTGCTGATGGACATCCCAGATCCGCACACCGGCGGCCAGGCCTTCGTGGGACATTTTCGATTCGTCACGTTCGGTTACTTGAACAGTCATCGGCAAACTCCACTTTTCGGTTAGATGCGACACTGTGTCGCACGCCTTCTTTATAGGGTTTGTTAGCTGACTAAGTAAATAAAATGGGGATGAAAGATCTTTCATGTGGAGCTGAGAAGGGTAGGGCTCAGCCATTGTCAGAGTTACTGAGTGCAGCTTCTCTGCAGTCACGATCAGAAAATCTTGTACTGGGTGCAATGCCGGTTAGTTAAGGACGAGCGTTCGGGATTCCAGATGCTGAGGCTTGGCATTGTGTCCTTTAAATCCTCTGTGAGGCTGAGGGCCTCGTCGCGGGGCAAGCCCGCTCGCCACCTGGAGCGTGTCTGCGTTGCACCGTACCCGTTGTGAGGGGGGCTGGCCCCGCGAGGCTTCCTGCAACCCTGAAACAGAAAACCCCGCACCAGGCGGGGTTTCCAGATCAGCACACCATCACTTGCCCTTGACCGACCTGCCATCGACCGTGCCGTCCTGCAGCACGATCACGTACTCCTTGCCATCGGTCTCCACTTGACGCAACTGCACCAGCAGATACTCCCATTCCTTGGCGAACCACAGCTCGGTGATGCGCTTGCTCTGGCTCGGGTCTCGCACGCGCTCGACCTTGACCGCATCGACCTGGCCGGTCTTGGTGGTGACTTTCTCGACACCGAGCACGCGGAAGTCGTAGGTATCGATCTCGTCACCGTCGACCACCTGGTAGGTCATGCTCTTCTTGCCCGCCGCAACGTCGTGCTGCAAGGCGAGCTGATAGGACGACTTGTCGAGCACGCCGCGGTTCAAGGGCAGGTTGACCGCATCGCCACGGTCGCTACCGGTCACCTTCTTGCTGTTCCAGTCGAAGTCCAGGTCGACCTTCTTGGCCTTGCCCAGCCCACCGCGTTCGAAGTGGTAGGTCTGCGGCAGCAAGGTGTCGTTCTCCATGCGCAGGGTACTTTGCTCGGTCAGGCTGGCGATCATCATGGACGCCTTGAAATTCAGGTTCCAAGTACCGTTGGCATTCTTTTCCAGGCTACGTTCAGCGGTGCCACTCATGGGCAGCTGCTTCCAGTCGGCGGTGTAGCTCGCCGAGAAAGGCTTCAGTTCAGCTGCCTGGAGGGGCAGGGCAAGCACGGCGAGAGCCAAGAGCAGGGCGCGACGCATAATCTCTCCTAGAGTCGAATCAAATGACCGCTGGCCGTCAGCGGTTGGCCATCCAGTAATGCACCCTCGTCGCCAAGACGCAAGCGTTGTTCGGCGAACCAGCGCACTGCCAGTGGGTAGATCTGGTGTTCCTGGCGGTGGACCCGCTTAGCCAGGGACTCCGGGGTGTCGTCGGGCGTCACCGATATCACAGCCTGTACGACCAAGGGGCCGCCATCGAGTTCCTCGGTGACGAAGTGCACACTGCAACCGTGCTCGGCGTCGCCTGCCTCGATGGCCCGGCGATGGGTGTGCAGGCCCTTGTACTTGGGCAGCAGCGAGGGATGGATATTGAGCAGGCGTCCCTGATAGTGGCGCACGAAGCCGGCGCTGAGAATACGCATGAAACCTGCCAGCACCACCAGGTCCGGTGCGAAACCGTCGATCAGGTCCATCAAGGTCGCGTCGAAAGCTTCGCGCCCATCGAAACCGCTGTGCTCCAGCACGGCGGTTTCGATGCCCACTGCCTGGGCGCGCTGCAGCCCGTAGGCGTCGGCGCGGTTGGAAACCACCGCCCGGATGCGCATCGGGTTGTCCTGCTCGAGACTGCTGTCGATCAACGCTTGCAGGTTGCTGCCGGATCCTGACAGCAACACCACGACATCACAGGTCTTGCCAGGCATCAGTGCGCCTTGACGTTCTGCAGCTCGACCTGCGCGGCACCTTCGGCAGCGGCGGCGATGTGGCCGATGACCCAGGGCTGTTCGCCGGAATCGCGAAGGGATTGCAGGGCGCCTTCGACCTGGTCCTGGGCCACGCAGATGACCATGCCGACGCCACAGTTCAGTACGCGGTGCATCTCGTGCTCGTCGACATTACCTTTCTCTTGCAGCCAGTCGAAGACGGCTGGACGCTGCCAGCTGGCCACGTCGACCACTGCCTGGGCGTTCTTGGGCAGCACGCGCGGAATGTTGTCGAGCAGGCCGCCACCGGTGATGTGGGCCATTGCCTTGACCGCGCCGGTCTGCTTGATCAGTTGCAGCAGCGGCTTGACGTAGATGCGGGTCGGCGCCATCAGCAGTTCGGTCAGCGGCTTGCCGTCCAGGTCGATGGTCTCGATGTCGGCGCCGGAGACTTCGATGATCTTGCGGATCAGCGAGTAGCCGTTGGAGTGCGGACCGGACGAAGGCAGGGCGATCAGGGCATCACCGGTGGCAACCTTGGAGCCGTCGATGATCTCGGCCTTTTCCACTACACCCACGCAGAAACCGGCCAGGTCGTAGTCTTCACCTTCGTACATGCCTGGCATTTCGGCGGTTTCGCCGCCAACCAGCGAGCAGCCGGCCAGTTCGCAGCCGGCGCCGATGCCGGTCACCACGGTGGCGGCTACATCGACATTGAGCTTGCCGGTGGCGTAGTAGTCGAGGAAGAACAGCGGCTCGGCACCGCAGACGACCAGGTCGTTGACGCACATGGCGACCAGGTCCTGGCCGATGCTGTCATGCTTGTTCAGGTTCAGTGCCAGACGCAGCTTGGTGCCGACACCGTCGGTGCCGGAGACCAGGACTGGCTGCTTGTAGCCGGCCGGGATCTCGCAGAGAGCGCCGAAACCGCCCAGGCCACCCATGACTTCCGGGCGCGCCGTGCGCTTGGCCACGCCTTTGATGCGTTCGACCAATGCTTCACCGGCGTCGATGTCTACACCGGCGTCCTTGTAGCTCAGGGAGGGTTGCTTGCTCATGATCCAGGCCTTTAGGGGGAGGGATTCGAAAAATCGACCGCGAGGGACAAGGCCGGATATGGAGGTGCGGCTGCCTGAACGTCGCTGGTCTGCGAAGGCGCGCGATTTTATCAGGGTTGCCGGGCAGCGGCCATCCTCAGGCCGACGGGCAGGCCGGAAAACGCCAAAAACTTCCGCAGACCGTACGCGACTGGTTGCCGCGCCGTTGGCTGTATAAGGTATAGGCATGGCGACGGGACCAGATAGCCCGGCGACGCTGAGCGTTCATCGCGGCCTCGCGGTCACAGTCAGCATGCCCGGGCTCCGCGCCCCCAGGTCAACAGGACAGGAATACCCCATGCGTCTTCTAAATTATCTGGCAGTGGCTTGCCTCGCTTTCGTCAGCGTCGCGGCCCAGGCCGAAACCGTTACCGGGTTGTACCAAGTGCGCGAGCCTGTCGTCGGGGAGGGCGCCCAGGCGCGCGCCGACGCCACCGGCAAGGCGCTGGACACCTTGGTGCAGCGATTCACCGGCGACTCCAAGGCAGCCCGCAGCCCTGCGCTGGCCGAGCTGCGCAAGGATCCGCAGCAGATCATCAGTCAGTTCGGCTTCGAGGCCGGGCCGCCGGAAACGGTAATGGTCGAGTTCGATCCTGGCAGCACCGATCGGGCATTGCGCAAGGCTGGGCTGGCACTGTGGGGGAGCAACCGACCTTCGATTCTCGGCTGGTGGCTTTTCGACAGTGTCGAGGGCAGCAGTCTGGTCGGCGACGGTCAATCCAGTGCCGTGACGCTGCGCCGGGCGGCGCAGCACCGGGGCCTGCCATTGCGCCTGCCGCTGGCCGACCTGCAGGAGCAATTGGTGGCCAATGGCAAGCAGTTGGACGACAAGGACCCCGGCCCCCTGCGTGAGGCCTCCGAGCGCTATGGGGCGGATGCGCTTTTGACCGTCCATGCCGTCGAGGCCGATGGCAAGTGGCAAGGCAAATGGCAATTGTGGCTAGGCGACCAGCGCGAACAGGGGACGGTGGAAGCCGCCGATCAGGCGGCCCTGGCCGATGCGGTCATGTCGGCGGTCGGCAGCCGCCTCGCGCCACGCTTCGTCACCCGGCCAGGCGCCAGCGGCGAGCTGCGGATCCAGGTGCAAGACATGACCCTGCAGCGTTATGCCGAACTGGGTCGAGTCCTTGAATCTTACGGTCCGCGCCTGCAACTGGCCGATGGCACGACCCTGACCTACGCCCTTACCGGCAACCCGGACCAACTGCGCGCGCAGCTCGGCCTGGCGAAACTGCGTGAGCTGCCTCCCGAGGCGGCGATGCCCGTCACGCCCGAAGCACCGACCGCGCAACAACCCGGTGAAGCGCCTGCGCTTACGCCCACACCTGCGCCGGTGCCTTTCGATGGCCTGCGGTTTGGCTGGTAAGGAGTGTCACCTATGACGGACATGCGCCGTTGGGCCTGGGTGGGTATCGCCCTGCTCGTTGCCGTGCTGTTGTACCTGCTGCACGGTATCCTCTCGCCGTTCCTGATCGGCATCCTGCTGGCATACCTGGCCGACCCACTGGTCGACCGTCTCGAACGGATGGGCCTCTCGCGTACCTGGGGCGTCGTCGTGGTATTCAGCCTGTTCACCTTGGTGTTCCTGGCCTTGCTGCTGGTGCTCATCCCGATGCTCGCCAAGCAGCTGGTGCGCCTGTACGAGCTGACGCCACAGATGCTCGACTGGTTGCAGCACGTGGCCCTGCCCTGGGTGCAGAGTCGACTGGGCCTGGCCGACGGGTTCTGGAAGTTCGACAAGATCAAGGCCGCCATTGGCGCGCACATGGGGCAGACGACCGACATCGTCGGCATGCTGCTCTCCCAGGCGACGGCTTCGAGCCTTGCGCTGATCGCCTGGCTCGCCAACCTGGTGCTGATTCCCGTCGTCGGCTTTTACTTGCTGCGTGACTGGGACCTGATGATGGCCAAGCTGCGCGGCCTGCTCCCGCGCCAGCGCGAGGGTCAGGTGATCAAGCTGGCCGGGGAGTGCCACGAAGTGCTGGGCGCCTTCATTCGTGGCCAGCTGATGGTGATGGTCGCGCTGGGGATAATCTATGCCGGTGGCCTGATGCTGGTGGGGCTCGAACTGGGACTGCTGATCGGCCTGCTGGCGGGGCTGGCGGCGATCGTGCCGTACATGGGCTTCATCATCGGGATCGGCGCGGCGCTGATTGCCGGTCTGTTCCAGTTCGGCGGCGACTTCTACCCGATGCTCGGTATCGTCGCGGTGTTCATAGTGGGACAGGCGCTGGAGGGCATGGTGCTGACGCCGTTGCTGGTCGGCGATCGCATCGGCCTGCATCCGGTGGCGGTGATCTTCGCCATCCTCGCGGGCGGCGAGCTGTTCGGTTTCACCGGCGTGCTGCTGGCCTTGCCGGTGGCGGCGGTGATCATGGTGCTGCTGCGTCATGTCCATGACCTGTACAAAGGGTCGGACCTGTATGCGGGCGATGTGGACCCGGAACTGTGAATACCGGGGCAGGGCGCAAGCCTTTGATTTTCCTTGCGCTCTTCCCCGGGCTGATTGTGCCGCTGGCGTAGCAGGTATAGACTTTGCGCACCGTCCTCCAAAGGCCCCCTGTGGTCCCTCGCGACCGCCCGCCAGCATGAAACCGATCCAGTTGCCCCTGGGTGTGCGTCTGCGCGATGACGCCACCTTCATCAACTACTATCCGGGCGCCAATGCCGCGGCATTGGGCTACGTCGAGCGGCTGTGCGAAGCCGACGCCGGCTGGACCGAAAGCCTCATCTACCTGTGGGGCAAACAGGGCGTGGGTCGCACCCACCTGCTCCAGGCCGCCACTCACCGTTTCCAGCAATGCGGCGAGCCCGCCGTCTACCTCCCGCTGGCGCACTTGCTCAACCGTGGGGTCGAACTGCTCGACCATCTCGAGCAATACGAGCTGGTCTGCCTCGACGACCTGCATGTCATCGCCGGGAAGCCGGAGTGGGAAGAGGCCATGTTCCACCTCTTCAACCGCCTGCGTGACAGCGGTCGCCGCCTGTTGCTCGCGGCCTCCAGCTCGCCGCGGGAACTGCCGATCAAGCTGCCCGACCTGAAGTCGCGCCTGACCTTGGCACTGATCTTCCAGATGCGCGCCCTGACCGACGAAGACAAGCTGCGTGCCCTGCAGCTGCGGGCATCGCGGCGTGGTCTGCAGATGACCGATGAAGTCGGTCATTTCATTCTTACCCGAGGTACGCGCAGCATGAGCGCGCTGTTCGATCTGCTCGAACGACTCGACCAGGCTTCCTTGCAGGCCCAGCGCAAATTGACCATTCCTTTCCTCAAGGAAACCCTCGGCTGGTAGCTTGGAAAACCGCGGACTACAGCGCCAAAACGAAAAAGTCACATTTTTTTCGATTGAATTTGCAAATGGATTCGATAGAAGGCATAGTTTCCCGCTTCCAGGATCTCAGCCACGGTCGTGCCCATGCTCAGTCGCTTCGCACCCCTCGTGCCACTCGCACTCGTGACCCTGCTTTATGGCTGCGCGGCCAATGGCCCGATTACCCAGCCTCAGGAACACACCCCTGTTGTCACCCAGGCCCCCGTAAAGGCCAAGCCATCGGTTTCGGCCGTATTCGGCGAGCCGGAAGTGGCGGGTGAAGAAGAGCTCGAAGCCTTCTCCAGCAACAGCAAGCCTTACCAGTTGCCAGCCCTTGCCGACAGCATCCTCGAGCGCGGCATGGCGTTGATCGGCACGCGCTACCGCTTCGGCGGCACCTCGGAGAAGTCCGGTTTCGACTGCAGTGGCTTCATCGGTTATCTGTTCCGCGAGGAAGCCGGCATGACCCTGCCGCGTTCGACCCGCGAAATGATCAATGTCGATGCCCCCAAGGTGTCGCGCAACAAGCTCAAGCCGGGCGACCTGCTGTTCTTCAGCACCAACGGTCGTGGTCGTGTGAGCCATGCGGGCATCTACCTGGGCGACAACCAGTTCATCCATTCCAGCAGCCGCCGCAGCGGTGGCGTGCGCATCGACAACCTCGGCGATCGCTACTGGAGCAAGACTTTCATCGAGGCCAAGCGCGCCTTGGCGATGGCACCGACGATGATTTCTCGGAACTGAATCTCCCGCGCAATACTCTGACACGGCGGCGTAGCTGAAAAGCGAGCCGCCGTGCGTATTTACAGAAAGCGTCTAATCTAGTTTCTCAACTCTTTCCGGTTCCGACCGAACAGCTTCTGACAGGAAGTTCAGACATGGCGATGTTGGCGCGCTTCGCATTCCTATCTCTGGCAGCCTTGCTCGCTGCCTGCTCGAGTCACGCTCCGGCTCCTCCTCCGGTCGTCGTAGCCAAGCCGGTGGTGATGTCGAGCCAACCGTCATTCTCTCCCGTTGCCGCGGACGTGCTGTTCCGCGCCATCGGTCTGGTCGGTACCCCGTACCGCTGGGGTGGCAATACCCCTGATTCCGGTTTCGACTGCAGTGGCCTGATCAAATACGTCTACGGCGATGCCGCCGGTATCAGTCTGCCGCGATCGACCCGCGAGATGATCGTCATGCGTGCTCCGAGCATCGATATCAATTCGTTGCAGTCCGGTGATCTGGTGTTCTTCGCCACCAACGGCGGCTCGCAGGTGAGCCATGCCGGAATCTATGTCGGCGAAGGGCGTTTCGTGCATGCCCCGCGCACCGGCGGTACCGTACGTCTGGACTTCCTGTCCAACAGCTATTGGGCCAGGGCCTACCTGCAGGCCAAGCGCGTACTGCCTCAAGGTCATCTGGCGCAAAATCCCTGAGATCCCGGGCTCGGGCCGAATGGCCCCGAGCTTGTCATCAGGGCGCCTTGCTGACTCTCCAGATCACGTTGCCCACGTCGTCGGCCACCAACAGACCGCCCTGCCTGTCGTTCACCACGCCCACAGGGCGCCCCATCGCGTTGCCATCCTTGTCGACGAAGCCGGTGAGCAGGTCGACCGGCTTGCCGGCCGGCTTGCCTTGGGCGTCGAACGGCACGAAGATCACCTTGTAGCCACTGAGCGGCTTGCGGTTCCACGAGCCATGCTGGCCAATGAAGGCGCCGCGGTCGAAAGGGGCTGGCAGCGCATCCGGTTCGGCGAAGGTCAGGCCCAGCGACGCCGTATGGGGACCGACCGCATAGTCCGGCACGATGGCCTGGGCCACCTTGGCCGGGTCTTGCGGCTTGACCCTTTCGTCCACGTGCTGGCCGTAGTAGCTGTAGGGCCATCCGTAGAAACCGCCATCCTTGACCGAAGTGATGTAGTCGGGCACCAGGTCGCTACCGATTTCGTCGCGCTCGTTGACGGCGGTCCAAAGCGCTCCACTGTTGGGCTCCCAGGCAAGCCCGTTAGGATTGCGCAGGCCGGAGGCGAATAGCCGCTTCTGGCGAGTGCTCGGGTCGACCTCCCAGATCGCCGCGCGACCCTGTTCCTTGTCCAGGCCGTTTTCACCGGCGTTGCTGTTCGAACCGACCGTCACATAGAGCTTCTTGCCATCGCGACTGGCCACCACGTTCTTGGTCCAGTGATGGTTCAGTTCTCCGCCCGGCAAGTCGACGACCTTGGCGCCCTGCGCCTTTATCTGCATGGCCCCTGGCTCATAATGGAAGCGCAGCAGACGATCGGTGTCGGCGACATAGAAGTCCTTGCCTACCAGGGTCATCCCGAATGGCGAGTTGAGCCCTTCGATGAAAGGCAGGCGCATCTCCGCGACGCCATCGTGGTCGGCATCACGCAGCAAGGTAATGCGGTTGGCGCTCGGGACGCCCGCACCCGCTTTCTTCATCACCTTGGCCTGGACCCAGTTGCGAATCCCCTTGTTTTCCTCCGGGCGGGGTGGCGCGTTGGTCTCGGCCACGAGCACGTCGCCATTGGGCAACACGTACAGCCAGCGCGGATGGTCGAGCCCCTCGGCAAAGGCGACCACGCGCGTGCCTGATGCGGCGGTGGGGTACGCTCCGTCCCGCCAGCCGATTGCCGGTGCGATGTTGACGGTGGGCAGCAGGGTTTTGTTGGGCGCGGGTAACCGGGGCGACGGTCCGGTGCCATCGCTGACATTGAGCAGGGCGGTCTCGCCGCAGCCTGCCAGACCCGTAGCCAGTACCAGCAGTACCGCAATGCGTGACTTCTCCATGCTCGATGTCCTCGTTGGGTGTCAAGATTGAGATGCGACGAGTCGCCTGTAGGTTCATTTGCCGGCAGGGCAGGGCGACTGTGTGGCTAAAGCGCTTCTGGAAAGCCGCAAGCGGTCGAATCCTGCCCCTTTCATTGACGCTCAGGGTGCAACCCTCTACCCTTCGCGGCGTGTTTCAGGTGCTCTGCGGACCATGGTCCGGCAGAGTGAAACTGGGAAGCCGGTGGGCGCCTTTAAAGGCGCGAGTCCGGCGCTGCCCCCGCAACGGTAAGTGAGTCAAGGCTGCGCATGGCCACTGGGTGCCCGTACCCGGGAAGGCGCGCGGTTCCGGGTTATCAGCCCCGCTCACGAGTCCGGAGACCGGCCTGTTACAGCCAACGGCATCACGGAGGGTGATGCGCGGTGCATGGCGGTGTCTGCCGTAGCCCTGCGTGTTCCCGTGAGCCTGTCCATTTACCTGTCGTCGCCTGGTACCCGCCAGCGTGCGTCGCCTTGCCGATGCACCGACAGCTTGCGGAGAACTTCGATGAGCGAATCCACCGAGCGTGACGAACGCCACTTCGCGCGCATGCAGCGCAAGAAGGCGATAATCGACGAGCGTATCGCCAACGCCCCTAACGAATGCGGCCTGCTGCTGGTGCTGACCGGCAACGGCAAGGGCAAGAGCAGCTCAGCCTTCGGCATGCTGGCGCGGGCCCTCGGTCACGGCATGCAATGCGGCGTGGTGCAGTTCATAAAGGGCCGCAACAGCACGGGCGAAGAGCTGTTCTTCCGGCGCTTTCCCGAGCAGGTGCGCTACCACGTGATGGGCGAGGGCTTTACCTGGGAGACCCAGGACCGCCAGCGTGACGTCGCCGCCGCCGAAGCGGCCTGGGCGGTGTCGCGGCAGATGCTGCAGGATCCTTCGATCCAGTTCGTGGTGCTCGACGAATTGAACATCGCGCTCAAGCATGGCTACCTCGACCTGGAACAGGTGCTGAACGACCTGCAGGCCCGCCCGCCCATGCAGCACGTGATCGTCACCGGACGTGCCGCCAAGCCCGAAATGGTCGAGCTGGGCGACACCGTCACCGAGATGGGCATGATCAAGCACGCCTTCCAGACCGGGATTCGCGCGCAGAAGGGCGTCGAATTGTGAGCCAGCCCCGACAGTGTCCGGCGGTGCTGATCGCGGCACCGGCCTCCGGGCAAGGCAAGACCACGGTCACCGCGGCCCTGGCGCGCCTGCACCGCAACCTCGGTCGCAAGGTGCGGGTGTTCAAGTGCGGGCCCGATTTCCTCGATCCGATGATCCTCGAGCGCGCCAGCGGTGCGCCCGTGTACCAGCTCGACATGTGGATGATCGGCGAAGCGGAAAGCCGTCGCCTGCTCTGGGAGGCTGCCGCCGACGCCGACCTGATTCTCATCGAAGGGGTCATGGGCCTGTTCGACGGTACCCCGTCGAGTGCGGACCTGGCCCGTCACTTCGGTGTGCCGGTGCTTGGCGTGATCGATGGGACGGCCATGGCGCAGACTTTCGGCGCCCTGGCATTGGGTCTGGCGCGCTACCAGCCGGACCTGCCGTTCGCCGGGGTCCTGGCCAACCGGGTCGGCACCCTGCGCCATGCGCAATTGCTCGAAGGCAGCCTGACCGAAGGGTTGCGCTGGTACGGTGGGCTGTCGCGCGAAAGCGGCATCGAATTGCCAAGCCGACATTTGGGCCTGGTCCAGGCCAGCGAATTGAACGACCTCGATGCGCGCCTGGATGCGGCCGCCGACGCCTTGGGCTCCAGCTGTGACGCCACGCTGCCGCCGCCAGTGACCTTTGCCGCGCCCGAACTGTCGCCGCCGGAGCGGCTACTGGAGGGCGTGCGCATCGGCGTGGCCCGTGATGAAGCCTTTGCCTTTCTCTATGGGGCCAACCTCGATCTGCTGCGCGCCATGGGTGCCGATGTGACCTTCTTCTCGCCGCTGCATGACCAGCGTCCGCCCAGCGTCGACAGCCTCTACCTGCCAGGCGGTTACCCTGAGCTGCACCACCATGCCCTCGCGGCCAATGGGTCGATGCTGGAAGCCATTCGTGCCCATCATCAGGCAGGCAAACCCTTGCTCGCCGAGTGCGGCGGAATGCTCTACCTGCTCGATGCCTTGACCGATGTCGCCGGCGAACGTGCGCACCTGCTCGGCCTGCTGCCTGGCGAGGCGACCATGCAGAAGCGCCTGGCGGCCCTGGCCCTGCAGCAGGTCGAGTTGCCCGAAGGCAGCCTGCGTGGGCATACCTATCACCACTCGCTGACCAGCACGCCGCTCGACCCGATCGCCCGAGGGCAAAGCCCCAATGGCGGGCGCGGAGCCGAAGCGGTCTATCGATGCGGTCGGCTCACGGCGTCGTACGTGCATTTCTATTTCCCCTCCGGGCCCGACGTGGCGGCGGCGTTGCTACGACCATGAGTACACAGGATTTCAGCCAAGCCGAGCGCGCCGCGGTCTACCGCGTGATTGGCGAGCGACGCGACATGCGCCACTTCACGGGTGGCGAGGTGGCCCCCGAGCTGCTGACGCGACTGCTCGGCGCCGCGCACCAGGCACCCAGCGTGGGCCTGATGCAGCCATGGCGCTTCATCCGCATCAGCGATCGCGCATTGCGGCAACGGATCCAGGCACTGGTGGAGGAAGAGCGCGTGCGCACCGCCCAGGCCCTGGGAGAACGTTCCGATGCCTTCATGCAACTCAAGGTCGAAGGCATTGGCGAGTGCGCCGAAGTCTTGGTGGCGGCCTTGATGGACAATCGCGAGCCGCACATCTTCGGTCGCCGCACCTTGCCGGAGATGGACCTGGCTTCGTTGTCCTGCGCGATCCAGAACCTGTGGCTGGCGGCCCGCGCCGAAGGGCTGGGCATGGGTTGGGTGTCCCTGTTCGAGCCTGGCGCCCTGGCCGACCTGCTGGGCATGCCCGCTGGCGCCAAGCCGCTGGCAGTGCTGTGCCTGGGACCGGTCGCCGAGTTCTACCCGACCCCCATGCTGGTTCGGGAAGGCTGGGCCGAAGAGAAACCCTTGAGTGAAATGCTGTATGAGAACCAATGGGGGACCAGACGATGAGCGTGGCCTTGTTGACCGTGACCGGCGTCGCGCTGGACGCCTTGCTCGGCGAGCCGCAACGCCGCCATCCGCTGGTCGCGTTCGGTCGTCTGGCATCGCGCCTGGAGCAGCGTCTGAACGCCGGTGGCCGAGGCTGGCGCAGCCATGGCGTCAGTGCCTGGTTCATCGCCGTGGTGCCCTTGACCCTGGTTGCCCTGATCCTGTCCTGGCTGCCGTATATCGGCTGGCTGGTCGACATTCTCGCGCTGTATGTCGCATTGGGCATGCGCAGCCTGGGCGAACATGTGCTGCCCGTGGCAGAAGCCCTGCGCCGCGGTGACCTGGAAGAGGCGCGACGACGCGTGGGTTACCTGGTCAGCCGCGAAACCGGCGAACTGGACGCGCCCGCCATCGCTCGCGCCGGCACCGAGTCGGTACTCGAAAACGGTAGCGATGCGGTGTTCGCGGCGCTGTTCTGGTTCATTGTCGCGGGCGCGCCGGGCGTGGTCCTCTATCGCCTGAGCAATACCCTGGACGCCATGTGGGGCTATCGCAACGAACGCTTCGAGCGCTTCGGCTGGGCGGCGGCGCGCATCGATGACGTGCTCAACTATGTGCCGGCGCGCTTGGTGGCCTTGACCTATGCGGTGCTTGGCAAGACCCGCCTGGCTCTGGCCTGCTGGCGTCGCCAGGCACCCTTATGGGACAGCCCGAATGCTGGCCCGGTGATGGCGGCGGGCGCCGGATCGCTGGGCGTGGAACTGGGCGGGCCAGCGGTCTATCACGGCGAGTTGCACGAGCGTCCGCGCCTGGGCGAGGGGCCGGAGGCGAACGCCGATTCCGTCGAGCGTGGCTGGCAGCTGGTACGCAAGGGCGTCTGGCTGTGGCTGTTGCTGATCTGCCTGGGAGCGGAACTCCATGCTTGAACATGGCGGTCGCCTGCTGCGGGCCGTGCAGCACTATGGCATCCCCCGGGAGCAGTGGCTCGACCTGTCCAGCGGGATTGCCCCCTGGTCTTTCGAGATTCCGCCGATTGCCACGCAGGCCTGGGCTCGCCTGCCGGAGATGGAGGATGGTCTGGAGCAGGCAGCGCGTACCTATTACCAGGTCGAACACCTGTTGCCGGTCGCCGGATCGCAGGCGGCGATCCAGGCACTGCCGTACCTGCGCCGCCCCGGCAAAGTCGGCGTGCTGTCACCTTGTTACGCCGAACACGCCCACGCCTGGCAACGGGCTGGCCATGCGCTGGTGGACATGGATGAAACCCGGGCCGAACAGGCGCTCGACAGCCTCGATGTACTGGTCGTGGTCAACCCCAACAATCCTACCGGCGGCCTGCTGTCCGCGCAGCGCCTGCTGGACTGGCATGCCCGACTCAGCCGTCGCGGCGCCTGGCTGGTGGTCGACGAAGCCTTCATGGACATGACGCCCCAGCACAGCATCGTCGGGGCTGCCCAGCGGCCTGGCCTGATCGTGCTGCGCTCGTTCGGCAAGTTCTTCGGCCTGGCCGGGGTGCGCCTCGGGTTCGTTGTGGCCCAGGTCTCGCTGTTGCAGCGACTGGCGGAATGGCTTGGCCCCTGGGCCATCAGCGGACCGACCCGCGCACTCGCCCAGGCATGCCTGCTGGACACCGCTGCCCATGCGTCGCAGAAACACCGTTGCGCGGCCGCCAGCCAACGGTTGGCACGCCTGCTCGACAGCGCCGACCTGAGCCCTGCTGGCGGTTGCGAGCTGTTCCAGTACGTGCGGATCGAGCGGGCTGCGCGGCTGCACGAGTTCCTCGCCCGACGCGGCATCCTGGTACGCCTGTTCGAACAGCCCTCGGCCTTGCGTCTAGGCCTGCCCGCCACGGAGGAAGACTGGCAACGACTGGGCCAGGCCCTCGCGATCTATCAGAAGGAATCGGCATGACTACCCTCATGGTACAAGGCACCACATCCGATGCCGGCAAGAGCACATTGGTGACCGCGCTGTGTCGCTGGCTACTGCGCCAAGGCGTCGCCGTGGTGCCGTTCAAGCCTCAGAACATGGCCCTCAACAGCGCCGTGACCGACGATGGCGGCGAGATCGGCCGGGCCCAGGCGGTACAGGCCCAGGCCTGCCGTCTGGCGCCGCATACCGACATGAATCCGGTCCTGCTCAAGCCCAATAGCGACACAGGCGCCCAGGTGATCATCCACGGTCGCGCCGTGACCTGCATGAACGCCGTTGCCTACCACGACTACAAGGCCATCGCCATGCAGGCGGTGCTGGCGTCGCACCAGCGCCTGAGCCAGGCCTATCCGGTGGTGATGGTCGAAGGCGCGGGCTCCCCGGCCGAGATCAACCTGCGTGCCGGCGACATTGCCAACATGGGGTTCGCCGAGGCGGTCGACTGCCCGGTGATCCTGGTCGCCGACATCAACCGCGGCGGCGTCTTCGCCCACCTGGTCGGCACGCTCGAGCTGCTTTCGCCCAGCGAACAGGCGCGGGTCAAGGGCTTCGTCATCAACCGCTTCCGTGGCGATATCGCGCTGCTGCAGCCGGGCCTGGACTGGCTGGAGCAACGTACCGGCAAACCGGTGCTGGGCGTGCTGCCGTACGTCACCGATCTGCACCTGGAAGCCGAGGATGCCGTCGATGCGCGTCAGCCCGCCAAGGAGGGACGCGTTCTCAAGGTCATCGTCCCCGTGCTGCCGCGCATCAGCAACCACACCGATTTCGACCCCCTGCGCCTGCATCCTCAGGTGGACTTGCAATTCATCGGCCCCGGTCAGCCGATTCCGCCCGCCGACCTGATCATCCTGCCCGGCTCCAAGAGTGTCCGCAGCGATCTCGCCCAGCTGCGTGCCCGTGGCTGGGAGCAGGCCATCGCACGGCACCTGCGCTATGCCGGCAAGCTCATCGGCATCTGTGGTGGCCTGCAGATGCTCGGCCTGCAGGTGCGCGACCCGCTGGGCCTGGAAGGCGCGCCCGGCGACAGTTCCGGGCTGGGCCTGCTCGACTACAGGACGGTCCTGGAAGCGGACAAGCAGCTGCGCAATGTCTCGGGAACGCTGCAGCTCGAGCGGATGCCGGTCAGCGGCTACGAGATTCATGCCGGCGTGACCACGGGCGCCGCCCTCGAGCGCCCGGCGCTGCACCTGGCGGATGGACGCCACGACGGTGCGATCAGCGAGGATGGCCAGGTGCTTGCCACCTACCTCCACGGGCTGTTCGAAAGCGGCGAGTCCTGTGCCGCGCTGCTGCGCTGGGCCGGGCTCGAAGACGTCCGGCTCATCGACTATGCAGCCCTGCGTGAACGCGATATCGAGCGCCTGGCCGACCTGGTGGAAGAACACCTGGACGGTGCGCGCCTGCGACAACTCTGTGGACTCGACTGACATGCTCAACCTGATCCTTGGCGGCGCCCGTTCCGGCAAGAGCCGGCTGGCCGAGCAACTGGCCTCGTCCAGCGGCCTGGCGGTGACCTACATCGCCACCAGCCAACCCCTGGATGGCGAAATGAACGAGCGTATTCGCCTGCACCGCGATCGCCGCCCGGCCGAGTGGCGTCTGATCGAGGAACCGCTGGCGTTGGCCGCGGTGTTGCGCGCCGAAGCGGCGGCGGATCGCTGCCTGCTGGTGGACTGCCTGACCCTGTGGCTGACCAATCTGCTGATGCTCGATGACCCGCAGCGGCTCGAGGCCGAGCGCGACGCACTGCTCGACTGCCTGCAAACGCTGCCAGGGACGCTTGTCCTGGTCAGCAACGAAACCGGCCTGGGGGTGGTACCCATGGGCGAATTGACCCGTCGCTATGTCGATCAGGCCGGCTGGCTGCACCAAGCCGTGGCCGAACGTTGCCAGCGCGTGGTGCTCACGGTCGCCGGCCTTCCTCTCATGCTCAAGGGACCTACCTTATGACTCAAGCCTGGTGGCGCGATGCCTGCCAAACACCTGACGGCGCCGCCAGGGAGCTGGCTCTGGTTCGTCAACGACAATTGACCAAACCCAGCGGTTCGCTCGGCCAGCTGGAAGCCCTGGCCGTGCGCCTGGCGGGTCTGCAAGGGTGCGAGCGACCCGCCCTTGAGCAGGTCAGCATCACGATCTTCGCGGCTGACCATGGCGTGGCGGAAGAGGGGATCTCGGCGTATCCGCAGGAAGTGACCGGGCAGATGCTGCGCAACTTCGTCGGTGGCGGCGCGGCGATCAGCGTATTGGCGCAGCAGCTGGGTGCCAGGCTCGATGTCATCGACCTGGGCACCATCGATCCCAGCCTGGAACTGCCGGGCGTTCGGCATCTGCATATCGGCCCGGGCACGGCGAATCTTGCCCGGCAGGCGGCGATATCCGAGCAGCAGCTCGAGGCAGCCCTGCAGGCAGGCCGCGAGGCTGCCATGCGTGCGAACGAACAGGGCGCGCAGTTGTTCATCGGTGGCGAGATGGGCATCGGCAATACCACGGCCGCCGCCGCCCTGGCCAGCGTGCTCCTGGCGTGCTCGCCGTCCGAGCTGAGCGGGCCTGGCACCGGCCTGGACAGCGCCGGCGTGCGGCATAAGGCAGATGTCATAGCACGTGCATTGACGCTGCACGCGCTACAGCCTGGCGATCCGCTGAAGGCCTTGGCCTGTGTGGGCGGTTTCGAGATCGCCGCCCTGGTCGGTGCCTACCTGGGCTGTGCCCAGCTAGGCATCGCCGTGCTCGTGGACGGTTTCATCTGCAGCGTCGCCGCGCTGGTCGCGGTCCGTATCAATCCGCACTGCCAGCCATGGTTGCTGTTCGGTCATCAGAGCGCCGAGCCCGGCCATCAGGCGGTGCTCGGCGCCCTTGATGCCGAGCCGTTGCTTGCCCTCGGCCTGCGCCTGGGCGAGGGCAGCGGTGCGGCCCTGGCGGTCCCGTTGCTGCGCCTGGCCTGTGCCCTGCACGGCCAGATGGCGACCTTCGCCGAAGCCGCCGTAGCGGATCGCCCGGCATGATCCTCGACCTGCTGCGCCACGGCGAAACCGAACAAGGCGGCGGATTGCGCGGCAGTCTCGACGATGCCCTGACCGCCAAAGGCTGGGCCCAGATGCGCGAGGCCGTGGCGAACCACGGTGGTTGGGACGTCCTGGTCAGCTCGCCGTTACAGCGCTGTGGCCTCTTCGCCGACGAACTTGGCGCGCGCCTGCGGTTGCCGGTGTTCCGCGACCCCGCCCTGCAGGAGCTGCATTTCGGGCAATGGGAAGGTCGCAGCGCGGCGCAGTTGATGGAGACCGATGCCGACGCGCTGGGGCGGTTCTGGACCGATCCCTATGCCTTCACGCCACCCGAGGGCGAGCCGGTGGCAGCCTTTGCGGAGCGCGTAACGGCCGCCATTCAGCGCATGCGCTCCAGACATGCCGGCAAGCGCGTCCTGCTGGTGACCCATGGGGGCGTCATGCGCTTGCTGCTGGCGAGTGCTCGCGGCTTGCCCCGCGAACAGCTGCTCCAGGTCGAGGTCGGCCATGGCGCCCTGATGCGGCTGCGTGTCGAGGACGACAACTGGATGAGCGAGGTGCGCTGAGATGCTGCCATTCTGGATTGCACTGCAATTTCTCAGCAGTCTGCCGGTGCGTTTGCCCGGCATGCCGGCCCCCGAGCAGATGGGCCGTTCGCTCTTGTGGTATCCCGTTGTCGGGCTGTTGTTCGGCCTGTTGCTGTGGGGGGCAAGCGCATTGCTCCAAGGTACGCCGGCGCCTCTGCACGCGGCCCTGCTGTTGACGCTCTGGGTCGTGCTCAGTGGCGCGCTGCATCTCGATGGCCTGGCCGACAGCGCCGATGCCTGGCTCGGTGGCTTCGGCGATCGCGAGCGAACCTTGCGCATCATGAAGGACCCCCGCAGCGGCCCCATCGCCGTCGTGACCCTGATGCTGGTGCTGCTCCTCAAGTTCTGCGCGCTCTGGGTGCTGGTCGAGCATGAGCAACCTGTCGCGCTGCTGCTGGCGCCGGTCATCGGTCGCGCGGGGTTGCTGGGGCTGTTTCTATCGACCCCTTACGTGCGACCCGGTGGGCTTGGCGATGCCCTGGCCAAGCATCTGCCACGCCACTTGGCGCGGTGGGTATTGTTCGGCAGCGCAATTGCATGCGTGCTGCTCGCCGGCGTGGCAGGCGTCACCGCGCTGGTGCTCGCAGCAGTGGCCTTCGGTGCCTTGAGAAAGATGATGTGCCAACGGCTGGGGGGCACCACCGGCGATACTGCGGGCGCAGTGCTCGAGCTGCTGGAATTGGTGGTGCTGTTGAGCCTGGCACTGGGCCTGGGCGGCTAAACGTAACCTTCAGTCAAATTTCCGAGACTGCTTTCCCGGCCAATGAGGACTTAAGATTGCACTCCTTTCATCCAGGCCAGGGAGGCCCCTTATGCGTCGAACGTTACTGGCATGGCTGTTGGTACTGTGCAGCCTGCCCACCGCTGCTGCTGACCTGATCAGCTTCTGGAATATCCCTCGTTACGGTGGCAACAGCTTCAATCGCTTGCCACCGGACCAGGCCTATTTTCAGGCCCTGAGCGATTACGGCGCGACGTGGACAAGGCTGTCGTACGACAAATGGCAGGCGGCTGATCGGGACTTTCTCCTGGGCAACGCCGACCACTACGAGGGGCTGGCTCCGGCCGATCTGGAACGACTCAAGCGAGCGCTCGATCACGCGCACGAAGCCGGGCTCAAGGTAGTGATCGCGCCACTGTCGTTGCCGGGCATGCGCTGGTCCCAGAACAACCAGGGTCGCTTCGACGACCGTCTCTGGCAGGACAAAGCCTACTGGACACAAGCCGCGCGTTTCTGGCGCGACCTTGCCGAGGCGCTCAAGGACCATCCAGCCATCGCCGCTTACAACCTGATCAACGAGCCTGCGCCGGAGAAGGAGAGCGGATTGATGGAGCATGCCAATGCCCAGGCGATGCGCCAGTGGTATGCGCAGGCGCAAGGCACCGCGCGTGATCTGCCTGAGTTCTATGCCCATGTCATCGCGGCCATTCGCGAAGTCGACCCCGTGACCC
Source organism: Pseudomonas capeferrum (assembly GCF_013523055.1). Classification (GTDB taxonomy): domain Bacteria; phylum Pseudomonadota; class Gammaproteobacteria; order Pseudomonadales; family Pseudomonadaceae; genus Aquipseudomonas; species Aquipseudomonas capeferrum_A. The sequence continues at coordinate 140,676 of NZ_JAAMQM010000016.1, forward strand.
CGGTGATGGTCGATGCCGGCTGGTATGCCGGTGCCGATGCCTTCAGCTATTGGCCACGGGCGCTGGCCGACGAGCGCGTGCTCTACAGCGTGCACATGTATGAACCCTATGCCGCCACCAGTGCGCCCAACATGGTTCGGCAACAGCCGCTGGATTATCCGGGAAGCGTGCCTTTCGCCGGGGAGACCGAGTACTGGGACGCGGCTCGGGTCAAGGAGTATCTGCAGCAACCGCTGCGCTGGGCCGATGCCGTGCAGCTACCGCATTCGCGGCTGGTGGTGGGCGAGTTCGGCTGCATGCGCAGGTTGCCTGGTTGTCGGCAATACCTGGAGGATGTCCTGACCGTGCTCGACGAGCACCGCTTGCACTGGGCGTTCTACAGTTTCCGCGAAGACAGCTGGGATGGGATGGACTACGAGCTGGGCTCGGCCAAGGTGCCGTGGGCGTACTGGCAGGCGATCGAGCAGGGGAAGCCTGATCCGATAATGCGCAAGGCCGCGCTGGCGTTCGAGCCGATACGGCGGCGGCTTGCGCAGTGATTACTGGCGCAGATTGACTTCAGAGGGATGGAGGCGGGCGATAAGGGAATCGACCGGCTTTCACGCAGGTTTCCACTGAATCGGACAATCCAGGTCCATGTACTGGGTGTCGTTGACCGTGAACGACCAGCGTGCCTGAATAGCCGCGCCACGGTCTAGAGGGCAAACGCTGAAGAACTACTGCACCGGATCACTCACCGGCTTGGCAATGATCGCCTTGAGTTCGCTGGTCATGGGAAACTCAAGGTTCAATCCTTTCGGCGGAATCGGCTGTTCGAACCAGCGCCGATAGATGCCGTTGATTTCCCCTGAACTATACAAATCGCCCAATACACCGTTGACCAGGGCCAGGAATTGCGGATCGTCCTTGCGCACCATGCAGCTGTAGATTTCCCGCGATTGCTCCTCCCCGACCACCACCCACTTGTGCGGGTCGCGAGCCTTTGCTCGCTCGCCGTAGAGCAACGCGTCGTCCATGTAAAACGCCGCGGCGCGCCCCGATTGCAGCATTTGGAAGGCTTCGCCATGGTCCTTGGCGCTGATCACGAACATGTCGATCTTATGGTCGACGTTGTAGCTTTTCAGAAAGCGTTCGTTGGTGGTGCCGGCGGTCGTCACCACGTTTTTGCCACGCAGGTCGGCGAAATTCTTGATCCCACTGTCCCTGGCGGTCAGCAACTGGCCTTTGACGTAGATGAAGCCGTAGGAGAACGCCACCTGTTTCTGCCGCTCGGCGGTCACGCCCGTGGAGCCGCACTCCAGATCCACGGTGCCGTTCTGCACCAGTGGAATGCGGGTTTGCGAGGTCACCAGATTGTGCCGCACCTTGAGATCTGGCAGCACCAGTTGCTGCTGGATACGCTCGACAATCTTGCTCGCCAGATCCACCGAATAGCCCATCGGTTCGCCGGTGTGATCACCCACATAAGAAAACGGCACCGACGCATCGCGATAGCCCAGAGTGATGGAGTTGGTTCTGGCGATTTTGCCTAAGGTGCCGGTCTGTGCCGCTTCATTGGCCAGGACTTGACTACCGAACAGGAGCCCGAGGGTGCAGCCGAGCAACGTGATTTTTTGCATTGTTATTCTCCGTTGTGGGTGTTGGGTGCTGGTCATTTCACGCGTGCGGCGATGACGGTGATTTCCACGAGCACCTGTGGGCGAGCCAGTTCGGCCTGCACGGTGGTGCGACTCGGTGCATGCCCGGGCGATAGCCAGACCGACCAGACTTCGTTCATTGCGGCAAAATCCTCGGCGATGTTTTTCAGGTAGATGGTTGCGCTGAGTAGATGCTCCTTGTCGCTGCCGGCCTCGGCCAGCAAGGCGTCGATTTTCGCCAGTACTTCGCGGGTCTGGCCACTCGCGTCCAGGGCATCGCCCGGTACCTGGCCGGAGAGAAACACTAGATCGCCAAAGATCACGGCACCGGAGAGGCGCGGGTTGCTATGCAGGCATTGAATATTCATGACGGTATCCTTTTGAGCAGAAATTCACGCCGCACGATGATTGAAACCGTGCAGGTCGATAGAAGGCTGACGCTGGCCGATCAGTTCGCTGAGCAAGCGCCCACTGCCGCAGGCCAGGGTAAAGCCGAGCGCGCCATGGCCGAGGTTGAGCCAGAGGTTGCGATATGCCGTAGCACCCAGCAATGGCACCCCGCTGGGGGTGGCCGGGCGCATGCCGGCCCATTGCACGGCAGCCTCGTAATCGCCGGCATCGGGAAAGGTGCTACGGGCCTGGCGCTTGATCAGCGCCAGGCGTTTGGGGTCCACAGCGGGGTCAAAGCCGACGATGTCGACCATCGCCGCCACCCGCAACTGTTCGCCGATGCGGGCGTAGACGATCTTACGATCGTAATCAGTGATGCTTACCTCCGGAGCCCGGTGCTCGGCACCAATCGGCACCGTCAGGCTGTAGCCCTTGAGTGGGTACAGTGGCAATTGCAGACCGGGCAACGCCAGCAGAGGGCTGCGATGGCCAGCGGCAATCACCAGTTGTTCGACTGCTAGCACTTCTTCGCCCAACTCGATGGTACTGACACAGCCATTGGCTTGACGAATCCCGGTCACCGCTTGCCCTAGGCGGAACTCACAGCGACCGGATGCTTTCAGGCGCGCAGCCAGTTGGTGACAGAACGCGTGGCAATCGCCGACTTCTTCGTCCGGGGTATAAATCGCGCCGACAAAAGGCGTATCGGCCAGTGCCGGTTCCAGTTGCGCACATTCGGCCGGCGACAACACTTGCTGTTGCCGGGGATCTGCCAGACCACGGCGCGCATGTTCGAAACTGCTGCGCTGGCGGAAAGTCACCAGTTTGCCGTTACGTCGCCATTGAAAGCCCGCCAGCCCATCTTCCTCGCGCCAGGTCTTCAGCGTGTCCTGACTGAACAGCGCTAGGCGCAGCAAGTGCGCGGCGTTCTCGCGGTTGATCGAGCGGCGGCAAGCCCCGAGAAATGAAGCCATCCAGCGCCACTGTGCCGGGTCCAGCCGCGGGCGCAGCTTCAAGGGCGAATCGCCGCGCAGCATCCAGCCGATCGCCTGCCACGGCACACCGGCATCGGCCAGTGGCGCGACGTAGCGGTAGGAGAGCTGGCCGCCGTTGGCGAAACTGGTTTCGCTGCCCAGCGAGTCCCTGGCTTCAACCACTGTCACCTCGAAGCCGTCACGCACCAGCGCATAGGCCGTTGTCAGGCCAATCACGCCGCCGCCGATAATACATATACGCTGAGCCATGTCCGTCCCTAAAACCGTGAAGACCAGGCCGAGAGTAGAGCCAGATGACAAGCGGCGAACAATGAATAAAGATGCCAACCCCATAAGCGAAGGTTATGGACCTGCCCATGCGACTACGTCATATCGAGATTTTCCAGGCCATCCGCCAGACCGGTTCGATCAGCGCGGCCGCGCAATTGCTGCACGTCTCGCAACCAGCGGTGACCAAGGTGCTACAGCATGCCGAGCAGCAACTGGGGTTTCCGTTGTTCTTGCGCGTACGGGGCAAGTTGCAGGCGACGCCGGAAGCGCTGGAGCTGGAACGCGAAGTCGACAAGGTCAGCGAAAGCCTGCTAGGCGTGCGGCGCCTGGCCCAGAGCCTGCGACGTGAACCGGGCCACAGCCTGCGGATCGGCGCCACCCCAGCGCTGGCCCTGTCATTACTGCCACCGGCCATCCACGAGTGGGCTAGGCGTTACCCCGACATTGCCTGCGAGCTGTCCAGCGCCCATAGCCGCGAACTGGTGCAAAACCTGCTGATGCGCGAAGTAGATGTTGCCCTGACCCTGCAGCGGCCGGATCATCCTGGATTGAAGGCTCAAGCCTTGGCTTCGGGGGTAATGGTGGGGTTGGCGCCGAAAGGTTATTGGTTGGACGAAGAGGCTGGGCAACCCCTGCCGCTGATGGCCCTGGCCGATGCACCCTTGATTGGCTTGTCCAGCACCGACCCATTGGCGGCCCGGCTCGACAGCTACTTCGAAGCGGTCGAGCCACCGCCCAGGGTGCGCATTGCCGTACAGACCTATTCACTGGCCAGGGCGATGGTGGAATCCGGTGCCGGTCTGGCGCTGATCGATCCATTCACTGCGCTCGGTGCCTCCCCCGCCGCAACGACCATTCGCCCCTTGGAACCGTCGTTGCCCATTACCCTATACGCGGTGACTCGTGCCACCGAAGCGCTGCCCCATACGTTGAACGACCTGTTACTGGTGTTCGGCCGTCGGGCACAGGAGCAATTGGATCGCCTTATCCCGATGTTACCGCTAACCGGAAACTGACTCTATGTAGCCTATGGGGGATAAAACGTTGCCGGATATATCTTGCAACCTTTGAGTTGCGGGTATAGACACCTATCCATGTCGAGAGCGACGACAACCATAAGCGGGTCTACACCCGCGAGCCTTGCGAACTGCTGGAGATAACAATAATGACCTCGGTATGGCGAACCAGCGGTTGGGTTCTGTTGGCGGCAGCGTTGATCCTTGCGCTGTCGCTGGGCGTCCGGCATGGGTTCGGCCTGTTCCTGGCACCGATGAGCGCCGATTACGGCTGGGGACGTGGCGTGTTCGCTTTCGCGATCGCGCTGCAGAACCTCATCTGGGGCCTGGCGCAGCCCTTCGCGGGCGCCGTGGCGGACCGTTTTGGCGCCGCGCGGGTCGTTATCCTCGGTGGGCTGTTCTACGCGGTGGGCCTGGGGCTGATGGGCATGGCCGACTCGGCCTGGTCGCTGTCGCTGAGTGCCGGGCTACTGATCGGAATCGGACTGTCCGGCACGTCGTTTTCCGTCATCCTCGGCGTGGTAGGGCGTGCGGTGCCGGCCGAAAAGCGCAGCATGGCCATGGGCATCGCCAGTGCGGCCGGCTCATTCGGCCAGTTCGCCATGTTGCCGGGCACCCTGGGTCTGATCAGCTGGCTCGGTTGGTCGGCTGCCTTGCTGGTACTTGGCGGACTGGTCGCCCTCATCGTGCCGTTGGTCGGCATGCTGCGTGACCGCCCCTTGCCCAGCCGTGGCGCCGAGCAGACTCTCGGCCAAGCGCTACGCGAGGCTTGCTCGCATTCAGGCTTCTGGTTATTGGCGCTTGGCTTTTTCGTCTGCGGCTTCCAGGTGGTGTTCATTGGCGTACACCTGCCGGCCTACCTGGTGGATCAGCATTTACCCGCGACCACCGGCACGACCGTGCTGGCGCTGGTTGGCCTGTTCAACATCGTCGGCACCTTTACCGCTGGCTGGCTCGGTGGACGCATGTCCAAGCCGCGCTTGCTGACTGGTCTCTATCTGCTGCGTGGCGTGGTGATCGTGCTGTTCCTGTTGGCACCCGTCACGCAGATCAGCGCTTACTTGTTCGGCATCGCCATGGGCTTGCTGTGGCTCTCCACGGTGCCGCTGACCAACGGCACGGTGGCCACGCTGTTCGGTGTGCGCAACCTGTCGATGCTGGGCGGAATCGTCTTTCTCTTCCACCAGTTGGGTGCCTTCCTTGGCGGTTGGTTGGGCGGGGTGGTCTATGACGCTACCGGCAGCTACGACCTGGTCTGGCAGATATCGATACTGCTCAGCCTCCTGGCCGCTGCGCTGAACTGGCCTGTGCGCGAACGGCCCGTGGCACGGCTGCAGGCCCAGGGCGCATGAACCTCTGGATGACGCGACTGGCCGTGCTGGCGGCTGGCTCGCTGCTCTTGGCCGTTGTCTGGTGGGGCTGGCAGCAGGGTGGCCTGGCATTGATGCAATTGGGCATGGGCGCCTGTTGAGCACCTAGCCACCTGTCGTCTAGGTGGAATCCGGCGGACGGTGTCGAGTCGGTTGCCTAGTGGCCCCACAGGCCACCGGGGACCATCCGGCACCGCACAATGCGCAAGGAGACAGGCCATGCATGTCCATCATCTCAACTGTGGTTGCATGTGTCCCCTGGGCGGGGCGCTGTTCGACGGCTACAGTCGTGGCCTGACCGCCTCGGTACCTTGCCACTGTCTGCTCATCGAAACCGATCACAGTGGCCTGGTATTGGTGGACACCGGCTTTGGCCAGGGTGACGTCCAGCATCCGGAGCGTTTGAGTCTGTTCTTCCGGGTGCTGAACAATATCCGTCTGGAGCATCGCTTTACCGCGCTGGACCAGGTACGGCGCCTGGGCTTCAGCCCTGACGATGTTCGTCATATCCTCCTTACCCACCTCGATTTCGATCATGCCGGTGGCTTGCAGGACTTTCCCAAGGCCCGGGTCCACGTCATGGCCGCGGAACGGGAGCAGGCTTTCGGCGCAGTCGGCTGGAAGGGGCGACGCAGATTTCGCGCACCCCAATGGCGTGGTGTCGAAGACTGGCAGCTCTACGGTCCCGAGGGCGAGGCCTGGTTCGGCTTCGACTCGGTACGGGCCGTGTTAGGCGCCGAGCGCGAAGACATTCTCCTGGTGCCTCTGCGCGGACATACCGAAGGTCATGCGGGCGTGGCGGTTCGTACGCCCGAGGGGTGGAAATTGCACGCCGGTGACGCTTATTTCCATCACGATGAAGTCCATCTTTCCCAGCGGCAATGCCCGCCGGGGATGCGGCTGTATCAACGCATGATGGACACCGATCGGCAGGCGCGCCTTCATAACCAGCAACGGTTACGTGCGCTGGCATTAGGCCAGGCAGGGCATGTGGAGATCTTCTGCAGCCACGACCCTGCGGAAATGCTGCAGGCACGCTCGGTTGTTCCGTAGGGTAGGGCATGCTCGAAAGAGATCATTCACTACCTTTTCTGAGGCAGGGCGAACGTCGGGTGTACATCGGATCGAAGCGGCTCTGATGACTTCCATGCAGTGAGTTGTGGCATCACTTTCATGGACAAGCCATCAGAGTCTGTCGGTTGTGCTACTTGTCATCACGCCGACGCGTACCGCCATTACTGTGCTGGCCGCCTACCCTTGCCTTCTCCGCGCGATCGGTCTTGATGTCGACAGGTGGTGGCGTGCCGCCGCCGCCATGGCTTGCCTTTTCCGGATCCGACGGGCCGTAGTGCGGCTTGTGGTGATTGGTCATGGTTACATCTCCAGGTCTACCTGTTATTGGGATGCTTCACTGCATCTGAGCCAACTTGGCGGCAACGGTTGCCGTTACCTGCCGAACGGTTCATCTGACGTTCTCATGATCATTGGCAAGGATTCGTCGCGGGTAGAAGGCGACAGGGACCACATACCCTGCATCTCGAGCGGGCAACATCAAGTCTCAGGCGCTACTCTGCAAGCTCAAGGACCGTTTGCTCAGGAGACCGAAAATGCACGTACGCTGGTTGGCGGTACCGCTGTTGAGCCTGTTCGCCGCGACATCGTGCTGGGCGACGCAATGTCCGGCACTGTTGGAGGGCAGCCTGCCGGAGCTGCGTGGCAAGGGCCAGGTCGATCTCTGCGAGGCGTTTGCCGGCAAGCCCCTGGTGGTCATCAATACCGCAAGCTATTGCGGGTTCGCGCCTCAGTTCGAGGGGTTGGAGAAGGTCTACAAGGAATATCACGAGCAAGGCCTCGAGATGCTCGGCGTGCCTTCCGACGACTTCAAGCAGGAGGACGCCGACAGCGAAAAGACGGCCAACGTCTGCTACGCCAACTACGGCGTGACCTTCACCATGACCAAGGCCCAAGCGGTGCGTGGCAAGGACGCCGTCCCGCTGTTCAACGAATTGGCTCGGCAAAGCAGTGCGCCCAAGTGGAATTTCTACAAGTATGTAGTCGATCGTCGAGGCAAGGTGATCGGCAACTTTTCCAGCCTGACCAAGCCGGAAGATCCCGCCTTCCGGGCGGCTATCGAAAAGGCCATTGCCTCCTCGCCATGATCGCTCAGCCCGCATGAACCGTCAGTGCAACCAGGCGCGTGACCAGCGGGCGCACCATCAGGACACAGACGAACGCCACCGGCATTGCCAGCTGATAGGCGTTCAGCACATTGCGCAGGTAGTGGGCGTCCAGCCCGCCATTGGCAGCGGTGATCACGAAGCACATAAGCAAGGCCATGATGGACGACATGAAAAAGGCGAAGACATAGGGCGTGGTCCTGGGATGGAGTTTGCGCCTGGATGTTTGCTGGGTCGATGTATTCATGATGCCTCCTGGAAATAGGTAGGCGAGGTTAGCAATGCCCTGGCAATAGACGGTAGACCCGACCCGGTGAGTTCTTTATAAAGAAATCATTACGAATCCAGGAAAGGCACATGGACCTGCTCAATGCCATTCGCAGCTTCATCAAAGTGGCCGAAGCCGGCAGCATTGCCGGTGGCGCGCGTCGGCTGGGCGTGACACCTGCGGCGGTAAGCCAGAACCTGGCTCGCCTCGAGCAGCACCTCGGCGTGCGGCTGATATCGCGTACCACGCGCAGCATGGCGTTGACACCTGCCGGAAGGGTCTATTACGACAAGATCCGCAATGTCGAGCGTGACCTGCTGATGGCCGAGCAGGCCGTGACGACGCCAGAAAGCATTCCCCAAGGGCGTCTGTGCATTGCCTCGACTTCTGCGTTCGGGCGGCATGTGATTGCCCCCTTGCTTCCCGGCTTCAGCGCTCGCTACCCCCAGCTTTCGATAGAATTGATAGCGACTGATCGCAGGGTCGATCATGCGCGTGAGGACATCGATCTCAGTGTGCGGATCACGCCTCAACTGGAAGACAGCCTGCTGGCGCGACATATCGCCAGGATCCCTTTCATCTGCTGCGCCTCTGCGGCCTACCTTGCCGCTGCCGGCTTGCCTGCTACTCCCGAGGCCATCCGCGAGCACCGATGTCTGGTGCTGCGTTATCCCGTCGACGGTCGATTAATGCGTTGGGGCTTCGTGCGCGATGGGCTACGTTTCGAGGCAGAATTCGGTACGGTGCTGATCAGTGACGACATCGACGCCTTGGCCCAGATGGCTATCAACGATGGTGGGATCACCCGCCTGGCCGAGTTCGTTGCTCGACCTCACCTGGATGCAGGACGGTTGGTGCCACTGTTCGAATATGGCAAGGATAACGAGGTCTACGCCCAGACGGAGCCAATGGATGTCTTCCTGTGTCTGGCGGACCGCTTCGCCATGACGACCCGTGTGCGAGCATTCATGGACTACCTGCAGGCCTGTCTGGGAGAAAACTGGCCGATCAGGCATGAAAAAAACCGCTTAGAAGGCTAATGCTGGTCAGTTAAGGCAATGGGGCTGCTTCGTCCCCCTTAGCGGGCGAGCCCGCTCCCACAGGAAGTGCGCAGTTCCTGAATTCAGCGCTCAACTTGTGGGAGCGGGCTTGCCCGCGAAGGGGGGGCGAAGCAGCCCCAGTTGCAGATTGTGGGGCTTAACTGACAGGCATCAGCCTCGAAGACGGTCTTTCCAACGAGCTAGGCGAGTCAGAAGCGATAGGTGAGAGAGGCACCCACGCCATGCGCGCTGTTTTCGTACTTGGCCTGGTAGGCACCCTTGGTCGCACTGACCTGGTTGACCTTGGTGTCTTCTTCCCACAGATAGGAATAGGCAACGTCCACGGTCAAGTCGTCGGTCGGGCTCCAGCCTGCGCCGAGGCTGAAGATTCGGCGATCACCGGTAGGGATGCGTGGCGAACGGTCTTGGTTGTTGGTTGGCGACTGATCGACGCTGAACCCGGTACGCAGGGTCCACTGCTTGTTCAGCTTGTACGATGCACCCACGGCGTGTGCCCAGGTGTCGTGCCAGTTCTGCTCTTCGCTGATGGTAGCGAAGGGCGTCGATGCCAGCGGCGCCGGCACTTCGTTGTTGACCGTGATGTCTTCCAGACGGCTCCAGCGGGTCCAGGTGCTGCCTGCATGAAGGGTCCACTGGTCATCCAGCTCGTGGGTGACGGAGAAGTCGACCGACTCGGGCGTCTTGATCTTGAGCTCGGCGTCGAACTTGCTGCCGCTGAAGGGGCCGATCAGCGTGGAACTGACGCGGGTCTTGCCTTCGAGCTTGTAATCGACCATCGAGTGATAGGTCAGGCCCAGGCGGGTGCGGTCGGTAGCCTGGACCAGGATGCCGATGTTATAGCCCACGGCGGTATCGTCGCCCTTGATCTTCACTTCACCGTCGTTGCGGCCAGGGCTGGCCGGATTGATCAGGCTGGAGCCGAGTTCGCCCTTGATCCGGTTGATCGTCGGACCGAAGCCGATGGAGACCTTGTCGTTGAAGGCATAGCTGACCGTTGGCTGGAAGGTGATGACCTCGACGTGACTCTTCTTGCCCCAATAGCGGGCGGCGTCATCGCTGCCGTAGTCGGTCACCAGGCCGAATGGCACATACAGGCCGAAGCCGACGCTCCAGTGATCATCGATCGGCTTGACGTAATAGCCCATGGGGACGCCGACGACAGGGACCATATCACCGTCTGTCTCGCCGCCCAGGTTGCTGCCGCCGCTGATATCGGTCTTGGCGATGATGGCGGCGCCACCGACGGTGACCTGTTCACGCTTGATGCGCGACATGCCGGCAGGGTTTCCGTAGATCGTGCTGGCATCGTCCGCGGAAGATGAACGACCGGCGAAGCCCGTCCCCATGCTGCTGATGCTTTGCTCGTTGATGGCGAAGCCACTGGCGAGCAGATGGCTGGATGCCAGGGTGACGGCAATGCCGAGGGAGGTTTTGAGCATTACTTTTTTCATTATTAGAACTCCTTGAGATCTCCGGGGCCAGAAGCTACCAACATTTTTCATGGGGCGCTATAGGCGAGATCTCAGGAGTTTTAGCGGATTTGTAGGACAATCCGACCAGATTCGTAAGATTTTTCCGATGTATTTGAGATCCTTCTCATGAGGCGATGAGGATCGCCGGATCGATGCATGTTTGCCAGGCTTGGGTAAAGTCTCGCAGGCGGCCTTGCGGGTGGAATATCTGCCGCCAGATCCGAGCCAGTCCGAGCACGTCGTCGGCGGCGGGCAGGGTAGTCGTCTGTTGTTCGATCAACAGCCAGGCGATTGCCGTGGCATAACGCAGATTGACCGTCAATTCCAGATGCGGTCCGCGCAGGAACGCATGCTGGCTGGCCAACCCTCGGACCAGGCTGGCGAGATCGGGATCCTTGGAAAGGAAGTCGTCCCACAGAGTCTGATGACGTAACTCGCCGATCCGATACAGGCCATGCCCGCGTCGGTCATGCAGTGCCGAACCCAGTGCCGACTGGCTGGCGGCAACGCCCAGGAGCAAGGCTTGCGCGCTGTCGCATTGCCGATCCAGATAAACAAGGGTCGGTCTGATCACATACTGGCTCAACTCGTTAGCAGCGATGCCCATGGTGCCCCCGAACTGTCAGAGGTCGACGGGCTCTGGAGCTTGGCAGCTGATGAATGATCAGGCCCGTCGGAGGCGGCGTGTACCACCTGAGTTGAAGTGTAGTGTGATCAACATGATGTAAAGGGCTGTTTTTAAATCGTTTACGGTCTCAACGCCCGGCCTATATGCCACAAGGCAATTAGGCCCACGGTGCGTTATGCGACCAACGACTGTCGAGTGCGCTCGATGACAGCCTGCAAAGGTGCTGGATTACGGTACTGCTCGGGATACAGCCGTTCGCTATGACAGGCGATACCGTACTGGTCGACCAGAGTGAAACTGAAGCTTCCCTTGCGTGGAGCCTGAATGACGCACTTGAGGGGAGCAAACGCCTGGGAGAGGGTGCCAATGGCAGCCTGGATATTGTGATGTGTAGTCATGATTATTTGGATGTTCCTGCTATAGACACGGATTGGAACCGTGCACGATAGAAACGTTCCAGTGGCGCCGAAAAGGATGGCGCAGAACCTGCCTGGAACAGGGCAGCCAGTAGTGGCGCATGCAAAAGTGGGCGCTGAGCTGACTGGTAGGTACTTGGGAAGGCAGGCAACACACGACGGCCAAGGTTCGATGCCGAGGGTGAAGATCCTGATCAATCTGATACGTGATTCGTGCTTGAGCAGCGTTTGGCTGTCGAGGAAATCATCGAATGGGCCGGTCTGACGGCAAGAGGTGAAAATCCAAGTGGTGGATGACACGTTGCAGAGACTGCTTTGGCCAGAGTTGACTTTCAGCTTGGGTACTAACGGCGGCCACATTACACCGATAAAGTGTACTTGGCAAGCTTTGCTTCTGCCGTAGGTAGCCGAGCAGTATGGCGGCTTCGCGGACGATTGGAAAGGGGCAACAACAAGGGGCGATGACCTCGGCTTATCGACGAGAGGGTGGATTGTTACGTGGGATCGGCACTTGTGCACACGCGAAATTAAAGATGTAACACGGCCGCTACAGCCCTGAAAGTCATAGCCAATGACTTGACGGAGGCGTTAAGTCAATGAAAAAAAACACTAATTTTTACTGGTGAAAAAATCGTCAGTTTGACTGCAGGCCCCATTCCATAAGGGTTTTAAGGCAGCTTGAGGAGGTTGTCCACTGAGTTATCCACAGCTTCTGTGGATTGTCGCGAGCGGTTGCTCTAGGACGGGCGTGCCAGCCAATTGAGGTCTGTCTGACAATCTGACGTGGAAAGTCCTTGTTTCTGGTTGTTACGGAAAACGTCAAGAAATGTACGGTAAAATTTTTTCCAAATCGTATGGAAATCGCTCGGGCCATATGCAGGAAAAAGGAGTAGAGTGCGCGCCTCTCGAGCTGTCCTCACTGTTTGTCATGAAGCCTCGTAGTAAACCTCTCGCTTTCGCGTCATCTTCCTCAACGCCCAATACCGGGCGATTTTCACTCAAGGTAGCCTTGTGGCTGCTCGACAGCCCGAGTCTGGGTGGCAGCCCCAGGGTCAAGCACTTCGCCGGGCGTCTGTTGAAGCAACCCGCGCGCCAGGGCGTGGTCGTGGCCCAGAGTCGACTGGGGCAGATGCTGTGTCGTGACTGTGGCAACGCACGGGATCGTCGCATTGGTCACGAACTGCTGCGTCAGGCCGCGCGGGCCGGCGACCGTCGCGCGCAGCTCGAATATGGCCGCTTGTGCGCCCAGCCGCAGCTCAACGAGCCCGAACAGGCACGCTACTGGCTGGAGTTGGCGGCTGCGCAGGGTTCGCACGAGGCACAACGCCTGCTCACGCAGTTGCCTCTGCACTGAGACCAGCGGGGCGTCGGCCTGATAAGCTGCCGTCAGGATCAGCCAACACCGGGGTAACCATGACAGTGGATCTGGCCAGCCTGTTGCTGGGCATCGTGGCAGCAGCCTTGCCGTGTCTGGCCTGGGCCCTACACGGACAGCGCCGTGCAGGGGCCCTGCAAGCGCGAATGGCAATGCTTGAAGAGCGCTTGGGCAGCGCGCAGCTGGCTCAGGAGGGATTGCAGGCTCAACTTGAGGCCAGCCGCGACGAGATCAGCGACCTCAGTGAGGCCAATGCCGTCAAACAGGCCAATCTGGCTGCCCAGCAGCGCGAGCTCGAACTCCTGCAGATCGATCGCGACAACGCCCGTGATGCCATCCACGGCTGGCAGACCGAACGGACCGCGCGCGAAGCCGAGCTGCGGCGCCTGGAGTCTCAGGCCGCGCGCCTGGAGGCAGAACTGCGCGAGCAACAGGAAAGCCATCAGCAGCGTCTCGAAGACGTGCAGCAGGCCCGCGACACCCTGCGTGCCCAGTTTGCGGAAATGGCGACCAAGATCTTCGACGAGCGCGAGCAGCGGTTCGCGCAGACCAGCCAGCAGAGTCTCGGGCAGTTGCTCGACCCACTCAAGGAGCGCATCCAGTCCTTCGAGAAGCGGGTAGAGGAAAGCTATCAGCAGGAAGCCCGCGAACGTTTCTCGCTTGGCAAGGAGCTCGAGCGCCTGCAGCAGCTCAACCAGCGCCTGAGCGACGAAGCCACCAACCTCACCCAGGCTCTCAAGGGCAACAAGACCCAGGGCAACTGGGGCGAGCTGATCCTGGAGCGGGTCCTGGAGCATGCGGGGCTGGAGAAGGGCCGCGAATACCACACCCAGGTCAATCTCAAGAGCGCCGAAGGCGAACGCTTCCAGCCCGATGTGCTGATCATGCTGCCGGGCGGTCGACAGGTAGTGGTGGATGCGAAGGTCAGCCTGACGGCATATCAACAGTTCGTCAGCGACCCTGACGCGGCCCAGGCCCAGGCCGCGCTGAAGCAGCACGTGCTGTCGCTACGCGGTCACGTCAAAGGCCTCTCCGGCAAGGACTACAACCGTCTCGAAGGTTTGCACAGCCTGGACTTCGTCCTGCTCTTCGTGCCCATCGAGGCGGCATTCTCGGCGGCGCTGCAGGCTGAACCCAATCTGTTCCAGGAAGCGTTCGATCAGCAGATCGTGATCGTCAGTCCGACCACGTTGCTGGCGACCCTGCGCGTCATCGACAGCCTCTGGAAGCAGGAGCGGCAGGGCCAGAACGCACGTGAAATCGCCGAGCGTGCTGGCTGGCTCTACGACAAGTTCGTGCTCTTCATCCAGGACCTCGACGAGCTGGGCAATCGCCTGCAGCAGGTAGACAAGGCCTATGCCGCGGCCCGCAACAAGCTCTGCGAAGGGCGCGGCAACCTGGTCAGCCGCAGCGAGCAGCTCAAGCTCCTGGGCGCGCGCGCCAGCAAGAGCCTGCCTGCCGATCTGCTAGAGCGCGCGCTGAGCGACGAGTCCCTTACTGAACCAGGCTCAGATGGCGATTGAGCAGCGCTCGCAAGGCCGCGGGCTTGATGGGCTTGGCCAGGTAGTCGAGACCCGCGGCATGCACCTGGGCAATGGTCTCGCTGCGTCCGTCGGCACTGATTACCACGCCCGGCACCGGCTCGCCCAGGCGGGTACGTAGCCAGGCCATGAGCTCGGTGCCGGTTTCGCCGTCATCGAGATGGTAGTCCACCAGCGCCAGGTGCAAGCGCATGCCGCTGGCCAGCAAGGCCTCGCACTCATCCCGGTTACGCGCGGTCCAGACCTGGCAGCCCCAGCGACCGAGCAGGCTGTTCATGCCGATGAGGATGCTGTCTTCGTTGTCCACGCACAGGACCTGCAGGCCGGCCAACGGCTGCTTGGCCTGCTCCACGGAAACCGCAGGCGCGCTGGCGGGAGTCCGATCGATCGGTACGCTGACGCGGAACACGCTGCCCTTGCCCGGCCAGGAGTTCACCTCGAGCGAATGCCCCAGGACCCGGCACAGCCCATCGGCGATCGCCAGGCCCAGGCCCAGGCCTTTCTCGGCCCTGGTCTGGTGGCTGTCCAGGCGCTTGAATTCCTGGAAGATCACCTGCAGCTTGTCGTCGGCAATTCCCGGCCCACGGTCCCAGACCTCCAGCCACAGGCGGCCATCACGTCGGCGAACGCCGAGCAGGATGGGCTCCTTGCCATAGCGCAGGGCATTGGTCAGGAAGTTCTGCAATACCCGTCGCAGCAGCTTGATATCGCTGTTCACCCGCAAGCGACTGCCGCGCAGGCGGAACTCCAGGCCTTTCTGCTGGGCCAGCGCCTTGAACTCCGCGCCCAGGGTGTCGAACAGCTCGTTGAGGGCGAAGGGTTTGGCATCCGGGGTGATCTTGCCGTTCTCCAGGCGCGAAATGTCCAGCAGGTCGCTGATCAGTTCCTCGGCCGAGCGCAGCGAGCTGTCCATGTGCTGGACCAACTGCTGGGCGTCTTCCGACAACCCTTCGTCCTGTTGGGAAAGCGCGGCGGAAAACAGGCGAGCGGCATTCAGCGGCTGCATCAGGTCATGGCTGACGGCTGCCAGGAAGCGCGTCTTCGACTGACTGACTGCTTCGGCGTGGCTCTTCGCTTCGCTCAGTGCCTGGTTGAGCTGCGACAGTTCATGGGTCCGTTCGGCGACCCGCTGCTCCAGGCTCTCGTTGGCTTCCTTGAGCGCCTGCTCGGCCTCGCGGAACGGCGTGATATCGGTGAAGCTCATCACGAAGCCGCCACCGGGCATGGGGTTGCCGATCAACTCGATGACGCGTCCGTTGGGGAACAGACGCTCGGAGGTATGTGCCCGGCCCTGACGCATCCAGTGCAGGCGCCTGGCTACATGGACCTGGGCCTCGCCCGGACCGCACAGGCCGCGCTCGGCGTTGTAACGGATGATGTCGGCGATCGGGCGACCCACGCTGATCAGGCCGTCCGGGTAGTTGAACAGCTCCAGGTAACGCCGGTTCCAAGCCACCAAGCGCAGATTCTGGTCGACCACGCTGATGCCCTGATTGATGTTCTCGATCGCGCCCTGCAGCAACGCCCGGTTGAACTGCAGCACTTCCGACGCTTCGTCAGCAATGCGCACGACATCCTCGAGCTGCATGTCGCGGCCTTCGATGGCTGCCTTGACCACTGCGCGCGTCGACGAGCTGCCCAGCACGCCGGCAAGCAAGCGCTCGGTGTGCTCGATCCATTCACCGTCGGCGTTCTGGTTGGGGTTGAACCCCTTGCCCTGGCGGTAGGCGAAACGAATGAAGCTCTGCCGCGCGCGTTCTTCACCGACGAAGCGTGCGGCGAGACTGAGCAGGTCGTCGATCTGCACCGCCAGCAGTGACCGGCTGTTGGGCCTGGCGCTGGTCTGCTGGCCGATGAAGCGTCCGGCCTGCCAGTGTTCCGAGACCCGCGTGCGCGAGAGGATCGACACCCAGGCGAACAAGGTGAAGTTACCGGCAAGCGACAGCACCACACCCTGGGTCAGAGGGGTGATCGGCAAGTTCAGCGGGTTGCCGTGCAGCCAGGCCAGCCCTGGAAAGAGTTCGAGCGACCAGCCGAGGCTATGGGCGGCAATGGGCAGCACCAGGGTGTAGAACCAGAGGAAGATACCGGCAGCCAGGCCGGCGAACACACCACGCCTGTTGGCCTGTTTCCAGTACAACGCGCCGAGCATGGCCGGGGTCAGTTGAGTCACCGCGGCGAAGGCGATCTGGCCGATGGTCGCCAGGCTGGCCGTGGAGCCGAGCAGGCGGTAGCTGACATAGGCAAGCAGGAGAATGACCACGATGGTCACGCGGCGCACCGACAGCATCCAGTGGCGGAACACCTCGAACGGTCGCTCCGCGTTGTTGCGCCGCAGCAGCCAGGGCAGCAGCATGTCGTTGGAAACCATGGTCGACAACGCCACGGCTTCCACGATGACCATGCCGGTCGCGGCCGAAGCGCCGCCGATGAACGCCAGCAGGGCCAGGCTCGGGTGGGCTTCGGCCAGGGGCAGGCTGATGACGAAGGAGTCGGAGATCACGGTGCCGGGCAGCAGCATCTGGCCGGCCAGGGCAATCGGCACCACGAATAGCGCGGCAAGCACCAGGTACAGCGGGAAGACCCAGCGTGCCAGGCGCATGTCCTGTGGTTCGATGTTCTCCACCACGGTGACATGGAATTGCCGGGGCAGGCAGATGATCGCCATCATGGCCACCGCGGTCTGAACCACCATCGACGGCCAATTGATGGTTTCTTGCCAGTAACTGTCCAGATGAGGCGATACCAAGGCCTGGCTGAACAGGTCATCGAAGCCGTCGTACAGGTTGAAGACGACGAACGCGCCGACGGCCAGAAACGCCAGCAGCTTGACCATGGCTTCGAACGCGATCGCCAGGACCATGCCCCGGTGGTGTTCGGTCACATCCAGGCTGCGAGTGCCGAAGACGATACTGAACAGCGCCAGGACCAGCGATACCACCAGGGCCGTGTCCTGGACCCGGCTACCGGTGGCGTCGGCGCTAGCCCCGATCAGCAGGTTCACCCCCAGGACGATGCCTTTGAGCTGCAGGGCGATATAAGGCAGCACGCCTATCAGGCAGATCAGCGCCACCACCACGGCCAGGCTTTGCGATTTGCCGTAGCGGGCCGCGATGAAGTCGGCGATGGAAGTGATGTTCTGTTGCTTGCTGATCAGCACCATCTTCTGCAGCACCCAGGGCGCGAAGAGCATCAGCAGCACCGGGCCCAGGTAGATCGGCAGGAATGCCCAGAGTTGCTCGGCGGCCTGACCCACCGCACCGAAGAAGGTCCAGCTCGTGCAGTACACGGCCAATGACAGGCTATAGACCCAGGCCCGTACGCGCGGCGACAAGGGCCTGCGGCGACGGTCACCGTAGAAGGCGATAGCGAACATGATGGCCATATAGGCCAGGGCGACCACCGCGATCAGCCCGCTGGACAACGACATGACAACTCCGAGGCAATGAATGACGCACCGTGACGGGCTCCATGCCCGATAGGTCAGTCTGGCACGCCGCCCGCGCCTCGTCAGCGCCGACGATGGTCGCAGTGGCAGAGCGTCGCAGGGAGCGAAGGATAGCCTGGATATGGCCGTGCAGAAGATTGCATGAGAGAGGCCTGGAGTATGCCTTGGATTTCCTGACGGCCTGAGATCGAACGCCGCCCACAGGGTGTTTCGCGGACGGTCTGGTATTCAGGTATCCCTGCTACCGTAGGGGGCCTTATAGCTGTTCACCCCCGACTGACCCTTCGCTTGATGATCTGTATTGCCAGGCGAGCCCTGCGGACTCGGTCGCGGGGCAAGCCCGCTCGCCACTGGGGTGATACCGGTTAATAGGGATGGCCTGAGGGATCCGTCAGCAGTGGGGTGTTCCCATGTTGTTGTGAGTGCACACAGTCCCGGTGGCGAGCGGGCTTGTCCCGCGACCGAGTCCGAAGGGCTCGCCTGGCAATACAGATCATCAAGCGACGCGAGGGAAGTGGTGGCACGCAAGCCAGCCACATTCGTCGCAAATCACCTTCGCCTTCGAGGCTGGAGTTGCCAACCTAACGACTGCCCCACGCCGCGCGACCAACGCTTGCCTCGCCCGTCGACTCCATGCAGATTTGTGGCCCCAAGCGCCTTTCGTGCCTCCAATCACAAAGCCCACCCCAGGTACATGGACGATGAGCCACCCTTCGCAGTTTTCACTACTCGGCAAGCGGCGTTTCCTGCCCTTCTTCATCACCCAGTCGCTAGGCGCCTTCAATGACAATCTGTTCAAGCAGTCACTGATCCTGGCGATCCTCTACAAGCTGACGCTGGAAGGCGATCGCTCGATCTGGGTCAACCTGTGCGCCTTGCTGTTCATCCTGCCGTTCTTCCTGTTTTCCGCCCTGGCCGGTCAATTCGGCGAGAAATACGCCAAGGATGCCCTGATCAGGGCGATCAAGCTGGCCGAGATCGTGATCATGGCCATCGGTGCCGTTGGCTTCATCACCCATCATTTGGAGCTGATGCTGCTGGCGCTGTTCGCCATGGGCACCCATTCGGCCCTGTTCGGGCCGGTCAAGTATTCGATCCTGCCCCAGACCTTGCACGAAAACGAACTGGTCGGCGGTAACGGGCTGGTCGAGATGGGCACGTTCATCGCCATTCTGGCGGGGACCATCGGCGCGGGCGTACTGATGTCCAGCAGTGGCTATGCCCCGCTGGTGGGCGCGGGCGTGGTAGGCGTCGCCGTGCTCGGCTACCTGGCCAGCCGCGCGATTCCGCGCACGGCCGCCGTCGCGCCGCAGATGAAGCTGAACTGGAACATCTTCAGCCAATCCTGGGCGACCCTGCGCCTGGGGCTGGGGCAGACGCCCGCCGTGTCGCGCTCGATCGTCGGCAACTCGTGGTTCTGGTTTGTCGGCGCCATCTACCTGACCCAGATCCCGACCTATGCCAAGGACTGGCTGCACGGCGACGAAACGGTCGTGACCCTGGTGCTGACCCTGTTCTCGGTCGGCATCGCCGTCGGCTCCCTGCTTTGCGAACGGCTCAGCGGCCGCAAGGTGGAGATCGGCCTGGTCCCGTTCGGCTCGTTCGGTCTGACCGTGTTCGGTCTGCTCTGGTGGTGGCATTCGGGCGATGTACCGGCAGCGCAGGCTCCACATGACTGGCTGGCGCTGCTGGGCATGGGGCAGGCCTGGTGGATTCTCGGATCGATCGTCGGTCTGGGGATATTCGGTGGCTTCTATATAGTGCCGCTCTACGCTCTGATCCAGGCTCGCACGCCACCCGAGCAGCGTGCCCGGGTCATCGCCGCCAACAACATCCTCAATGCGCTGTTCATGGTGGTGTCCGCCATCGTCACCATCGTCCTGCTGAGCATCGTCGAGCTGACCATCCCGCAATTGTTTCTGGTGGTCTCGCTGCTCAACATCGCGGTCAATACTTATATATTCCGGATCGTTCCGGAATTCACCATGCGTTTCATGATCTGGCTGCTCAGCCATTCGATGTACCGCGTCGAGCACCGCAACCTCCAATCCATTCCCGATGAGGGCGCGGCGCTCCTGGTGTGCAACCACGTGTCCTTCGTCGATGCACTGCTGATCGCCGGCGCGATTCGTCGTCCCGTGCGTTTTGTCATGTACTACAAGATCTATCGTCTACCGGTACTCAATTTCATCTTCCGCACGGCCGGGGCCATTCCCATCGCGGGACGCGGTGAAGACGAAGCCACCTATGAGCGTGCATTCGCGCGTATCGCCCAGTACCTGGCGGCGGGGGAGTTGGTATGCATATTCCCGGAAGGGAAGCTGACCAGCGATGGCGAAATCGATGCGTTCCGCAGCGGCATCAAACGCATCTTGCGCGAGACACCGGTACCGGTGATCCCGCTGGCCCTGCAAGGGCTGTGGGGCAGCTTCTTCAGCCGTGATCCGCAGAAAGGGTTCTTCCGTCGGCTCTGGTCGCGCGTGACCCTGGTGGCTGGCGCCGCCGTCCCGGTGGAGGCGGCGCAGCCTGACGCGTTGCGCGCCCAGGTCTCTGCCCTGCGCGGCCAATCGAGGTAGCGGGGCGGGAAAGGTCAGCTGGCGCTGACCTTCAAGCCGATCAAGCCGGCCACGATCAGCCCTACGCTGACCAGCCGAACGATCGTCATGGACTCACCGAACAGGATGATCCCGGCAATGACGGTGCCGACCGCGCCGACGCCGGTCCAGATGGCATACGCCGTCCCCAGCGGCAGTTCCTTCATGGCCAGACCGAGCAGCCCGAGGCTGATAGCCATGGCCGCAACGGTCAGGGCCGTGGGCAGCGGGCGGCTGAAGCCGTCGGTGTACTTCAGGCCTACCGCCCAACCCACTTCGAAGAGGCCGGCAAAGAACAGAATGATCCAGGACATGAGGGTTCTCCATCGTCAATGACGGGGCCGTCCCCAGGATGTTCACGCTGCGCGTCGTGAGGCCGTCCTCACAGTGCGCACCATGGTGCCTATGTGCAGATCCTGGGGCAAGCCTGTACTGGCCTCTTCGCGGGTAAACCCGCTCCTACAGGTTTTGCCGAGCCAGTAGGAGCGGGTTTACCCGCGAAAAGGCCAGTACAGGAAACCTCAATGCTTAACCGGTGCCGCCTGCTCACCTTCAGCCCCAGGCGCTCCCATGCGCCGGAACCAGGTGGAAAGCAGCGCCCCCGAGATGTTGTGCCACACGCTGAACAGCGCGCTGGGCACCGCCGCCAGCGGCGAGAAATGCGCCGCCGCCAAGGCTGCGCCCAGCCCCGAGTTCTGCATGCCCACCTCCAGTGCCAGCGACTTGCGCTGGGGCAGCGGCAGCTTGCAGAGCTTGCCCGTGAGGTAGCCGAGCAGGTAGCCGAAGCTGTTGTGCAGAATCACCACCGCCATGATCAGCAGACCCGACTCGGCGATCTTCGCCTGGCTGGCGGCGACCACCGCACAGACGATCATGACGATGCTCACCACCGAGACCAGCGGCAGCACCTGCACCGCCAGTTGCACCCGTGGACCGAGCAGACGCTGGGCCAGCACGCCGAGGATGATCGGCAGCATCACCAGTTGCAGGATCGACCAGAACATATCCATGAAGGACACCGGCAGCCAGGCCGAAGCCAGGAACCAGATCAGCGCCGGGGTCAACAGCGGCGCCAGCAGCGTGGTCACACCGGCGATGGCCACGGCCAGGGCCAGATCGCCTCGTGACAGCCAGACCATGACATTGGAAGCGGTACCGCTCGGGCAGCAACCGACCAGGATCACGCCCACGGCGATCTCCGGCGGCAGGTGGAACAGCTGGCAGAGCAGCCAGGCCATGCCAGGCATGATGACGAAATGCGCCACCACCCCCAGGGCTACCCGCCAGGGCTGGCGGGCGAGGACGGCGAAATCCTCAAGCTTGAGGGTCAGGCCCATGCCGAACATGACCAGGCCCAGCAAAGGCACGATGGCGCCTTTCAGGCCGATGAACCATTGGGGTTGGAAGAATGCCAGGCAGGAGAACAGCAGCACCCAGATGGCAAAAGTATTGCCGATGAAGCGGCTGAAGGCGGCGAGCACACGCACGAGGAGGACCTCCGGATCGTGCTTCAGGTTTCAAGCGGCAGGCCGCAGGCGCCAGCAAGGACGTTGCCGTCCCTGCGTGCGCGTCTTGCCTGCAGCCCTGTCCCGAAGTCATATCGTTGATTGCTTTGGGATCTTGTCTTGCTTGCAGCTTGAAACGGGTGATTCGCGGCTCAGACGCCCTGCGGGATGTCTTCCCCGCCCAATGCCTCGAACAGCGCCGGGAGGAACTCTCCGAAGGTCAGCATCATCAGGGTGAAGCTGGCATCCAGTTGCCCCAGGGCCTCGTCGCCGCCGTCCTGCTCGGCCTGCTCCTGCAACAGCTCCTCGAATTTCAGGCGCTTGACCACCATCTTGTCGTCCAGCAGGAACGACAGCTTGTCCTGCCAGGCCAGGGCCAGCTGGGTGACGACCTTGCCGGTTCCCAGGTGCAGCTGGATTTCGTCGCTGGTCAGGTCCTGGCGCTTGCAGCGCACGATGCCGCCATCCTCATGGGTATCGCGCAGTTCGCACTCGTCCAGGACGAAGAAGTCAGGCGCGGCCTGTTGCGACTTGACCCACTCGGTCATGGTCGCGCTGGGCGCGCTCTTGACGGTGACCGGACGGATCGGCAGCGAGCCCATGACTTCGCGCAGGGTCGACAGCAGGTCCTCGGCGCGCTTGGCACTGGCCGAGTTGACCAGGATCAAGCCCTGGCGTGGAGCGATGGCGGCGAAGATCATCGAGCGGCGAATGAACGCGCGCGGCAGGAAGGCCTGGATGATCTCGTCCTTTATCTGGTCACGTTCCTTCTTGTAGACCTTGCGCATCTGCTCGGTCTCGATCTCGTCGATCTTTTCCTTGACCGCGTCACGAACCACGCTGCCAGGCAGGATGCGTTCTTCCTTGCGCGCAGCGATCAGCAGGAACTCGCCGCTGACGTGTACCAGGGGAGCATCCTCGCCCTTGCCGAACGGCGCGACGAAGCCATAGGTGGTCAGCTCCTGGCTGGCACAGGGACGCGCCGGCTTGGTGGCCAGGGCGGTTTCCAGTGCTTCAGGGTCGAACTCGACGTCCTGGGTGAGGCGGTAGGTCAGCAGGTTCTTGAACCACATTGGGTGAATCTCTCCTTAATGCATAAGGAGGGCATTATTCTCCGAGTGGCAGTTTCAGGCCAGAGCCGTAGGTCTTTGAAAGGGCTGAAAAAATAATTTAAAAAAGTGCTTGCCAGGGTGGCGGGTGCTCCGTAGAATGCGCGCCACACCGAGACGAAGGGTGATTAGCTCAGCCGGGAGAGCATCTGCCTTACAAGCAGAGGGTCGGCGGTTCGATCCCGTCATCACCCACCACTTCTCAGTGTATCGCGCAGCGGTAGTTCAGTCGGTTAGAATACCGGCCTGTCACGCCGGGGGTCGCGGGTTCGAGTCCCGTCCGCTGCGCCATATTTAGCTTCCAGGGCCCACTGAACTCCCTGAAGCAACGAAGAAAGCGACCTTAGGGTCGCTTTTTTTTCGTTCCCGCTTCGGGGCTCCGGCGTAATAGGGGGCTCCGAGACCTGCCTCGTGTGAACCACTAGGCCCTCAGTGCCCGTCAGTCAGAGTAAACATTCTATTTTGGTGCAGTAACGCATTTTCCGGATTCCGAGATCTTCTGTGTCGTTGCCGGCCCTGTCGCGAGTGATCACCGTCCAACCATCGCGCAAGGTCCGTACGCCCCGACCTTTCTGATTGATCATCGGTTCGATGGTGAACACCATCCCCGGCTTGAGTTTCAGGCCGCTGCCGCGCTGTCCGTAG
>NZ_JAAMQM010000017.1 GCF_013523055.1 Pseudomonas capeferrum
CATCCATGTTCATCGCCCCGCCCGAGTCCACCACATAGATGCAGGTGGCGCCGTAGCTTTCCATCAGCTTCGCCTGTTGCGCGAGCCCTTCGGGCGTTTGCATATGGCTCATCATCAGGAAGCCCACGGTGTCCATGCCCAGCTCGCGGGCGTATTCGATGTGCTGCTTCGACACGTCCGCCTCGGTGCAATGGGTGGCCACGCGCACGACACGCGCGCCGGCGGTGTAGGCGGCTTTCAGGTCGTGGATGGTGCCGATCCCTGGCAGCAGCAGCGTGGCGATCTTGGCGTGGTTGACCGCGTCGGCGGCTGCTTCGATCCATTCGAGGTCGGTATGGGCACCGAAACCGTAGTTGAAACTGGAGCCCTGCAGGCCATCGCCGTGGGCGACTTCGATGGAGTCGACCTTGGCTCGATCCAGTGCCGTGGCGATGGCGCGCACGTCATCCAGCGAATACTGGTGGCGGATGGCGTGCATGCCATCGCGTAGGGTCACGTCGGAGATGTAGAGTTTCTGGCTCATGCCGAAGCCCCCATTGCTTGCGCCATGCGCTCGGCGGTGGCCAGCGCGGCGGAGGTCATGATGTCGAGATTGCCGGCGTAGGCCGGCAGGTAGTGAGCGGCGCCTTCGACTTCAAGGAACACCGAGGTTTTCAAGCCCGAGAACTTACCGTGGCCGGGGATGTTCAGGTCGGTGACATCGTCGAACTGCACCTTCTGCTTCAAGCGGTAACCCGGCACATAGGCCTGCACGGCGGCGGCCATTTCTTCCACGCTCGCCTCGACCCTGGCTTTGTCTACAGACTCGCTGAGTACGTACACGGTGTCACGCATGATCAGCGGCGGCTCCGCCGGGTTCATGATGATGATCGCCTTGCCCTTCGCGGCGCCGCCGATCACCTCAATGGCCTTGCTGGTGGTCTCGGTGAACTCATCGATATTGGCGCGTGTGCCTGGGCCGGCGGATTTCGAGGCGATGGAAGCGATGATTTCCGCGTAGTGGACTTTGGCCACCCGGGCAACAGCGGCCACCATCGGAATGGTCGCCTGCCCGCCGCAGGTCACCATGTTCACGTTCAGCGCTTGCAGGTGCTGCTCCAGGTTGACCACCGGCACGCAATACGGACCGATTGCGGCCGGGGTCAGGTCGATCAAGCGAAGATTGGGCTTGTGACCGCGCAGGAAGGCGTCGTTCTTCACGTGAGCGCCAGCGCTGGTTGCATCGAAGACGAAGTCGATCTCGTGGAAGATCGGCAGGCGGGACAGGCCCTCGACGCCTTCGTGGGTGGTGGCGACGCCCATTCGTGAGGCACGGGCCAGACCGTCGGAGGCCGGGTCGATACCGACCATGACGGCCATTTCCAGGTGCTGCGCGTTGCGCAGGATTTTGATCATCAAATCGGTACCGATGTTGCCGGAACCGATGATGGCGACTTTGCGTTTACTCATGGTTTTCTCTCTGCTCATTCGCCGCTGAAGGTCACGCCGACGCGGCCCAGGCCGTCGATCTCGGCGTCGAAACGGTCACCGGCGGCCACCGCCACCATCGGCCCGAGGGCACCGGTGAGGACGATGTCGCCGGCCTTGAGCGGCTCGCCCAGGCGGGCCATGGTGCGGGCCAGCCAGACCGCCGCATTCAGCGGATGGCCGAAGCATTCGGCGCCGCTGCCGGCGGACGCTTCCTCGCCATTGCGGGTCATGCGCATGGCCGCGCCGCGCAAGTCCAGGCCGTCGATACGGCGGGCCGGGCCGCCGAGCACGAAGCAACCGCTGGAGGCGTTGTCGGCTACGGTGTCGGCAAAGCGGATGTTCCAGCCCTGCACGCGGCTACCGACGACCTCCAGTGCCGGGAGGACCCAGTTGGTGGCATTGATGAGATCGGCGAAAGTGGTGTCGGCGCTGGGCAGGTCGCGCTCCAGTACCAAGGCGATCTCCGCCTCGATCCTCGGTTGCAGCACTCGGCTGAAGGGCACAGTTTCGTTATCGCCATAGGCCATGTCGGCGAACAGGCAGCCGAAATCCGGCTGGTCCACGCCCAACTGGGCCTGCACCTTGGGGTTGGTCAGGCCGACTTTGCGGCCGACCAGGCGCCGGCCGTTGGCCAGGGCGTGGGCGACATTGAGGCGCTGGATGGCGTAGGCGGCCTCGCCGTTCTCCGCGCCCAGGGAATCACGCAAGGGAGCAATGGTCTCGCCCTGCTGTTCCGCGCGACGAAGGTCCGCGGCCAGGCGTTCGAGAGTCTCTTGGCTGATGGTCATGGGGCACCTCTGTTCAGTGCTGATGGAAGCCCAGTTGCCGGCGACGTCTCGGCGTAACTAAGTTGCCGACTCACCGCTGGACCTCCACATGGTTTTTTAGGGCCGTCCTCGTGATGCCTGTATGGCTAGTGTCGAAAACCCGGACACGAGCAGCCCCAGGACTAGTCACGAAGAACAGTCCGCGTTTCATTTGAATAAAGGTCGTCAGCAGGAGGCTTCACAGTCGTCTCTGACTACTAAGCCCTCTGGACTGGTACGATCCGACTTGTCAGCCCAAAGCAGGTACATCCAGGTTACCGCTTGCAGCCAAGACGATTTTGTCCGGGCGTACAGCGACGACATCGACCCCATGCTTGTCGAGCCAGGCAATCAGCTCACCGTCAATGTCGATCAAGTCGCTATCGGTCTGCGCGTGCTGATCGACCGAGCGCAACGCGATAAACCGTGCTCCCAGCTCTTCCCATGCGGCTTTCTGAGAGGCATTGAGCTTGCTGGCGGGATCGATGTTGGCGCCCAGGAAAACGATGCCATCTCCGGCAAGATCATCGAGCAGGCTGAATTTCCCTCTGCAGTTGGCTGCTCGCGGCTGCGGCAGCAGCTTGCCAACCACGTCCTTACTCCCTTCACCTTTTTGCAGCCATCCCAGTTGATAATGAGGTGGACGCAGCACTGCCGGCAGATCGCCAGACGTGCGTTCGGCCTCCATCATTGCCGCAATCTGTTCGTCGGACAGTTCTCGCTTGATGATCATGCCCATGCCGACCGAAAGCTGCGTATAGCGATCCACATCCGGCGCGCGCTCGGTCTCGTAGGTGTCCAGAATGGATTCAGGCAACCGCCCACGCAGCACTTCGGCCAACTTCAGGCAAACGTTTTGGGTATCGCGAATGCAAGACTGCATCCCCGACCCAGCCCACGGCGGCATCAGGTGCGCAGCGTCGCC
Organism: Pseudomonas capeferrum; assembly: GCF_013523055.1. Classification (GTDB taxonomy): domain Bacteria; phylum Pseudomonadota; class Gammaproteobacteria; order Pseudomonadales; family Pseudomonadaceae; genus Aquipseudomonas; species Aquipseudomonas capeferrum_A. The sequence continues at coordinate 3,202 of NZ_JAAMQM010000017.1, forward strand.
GCAGAGGATGACGCGGCCTTCACGCCAGCGTTCGGCAAAGCGCACGTGGTGGTTATAAAAGGCCTGCTGGTGGATCTCCACTTCGTTTTCGGTTACACCGAGCAAATTGAGCAACTTCCAAAGTTGTTCGTGGGTTTGGAAGTCGGCATCTGTCTCACCGGGATTGAGCGGAAACTCCCAGCGATGGTTGCCCATCGACAGTGCAATATCGACCACAGGCCGCTTCTTGTCCGACCAGAACGTCAGCATATGGCGGTTCGGCCACCACCGTTTGACGCGGCAGTCGATAACCACCCAGCGAACCGGCAAGGTGTCACCGATCAGTTTGATGCCCAACTGCTCCCGGATCTGGCTTGCGCCACCATCACAGGCCAATGCGTAACGAGCTCGAACAGTTTCGACATCGCCAGTATCCAGATTCTTGACGCTGACGGTTACACCTTCACCGTCCTGGTCGAGCGAAATCGTCTCGTACCCATACTTGACGCTCACGCTCTCATAGCGTTGCGCGCCGTCGCGGAGAATTCTCTCCATCTCGGGCTGATAGATCGCATAGGAGGTAGGGTGACCGAATTCGCTGGAAGGGAAAGGCATCGAAGTCAGCTCACGACCTTCGTAGTCCACCCAGCGCAGTGAGTGGGTCACGTCCATGACTTCCTTCATTCTCGCGGCCAGGCCCATGCCCTGGAAAATGCGCATGGTCCAGTCATTTACCGTTACCGCACGGGCCCTGGAATAGATGTCCTTGTTGCGCTCGATGGCGACGGTCTTCACCCCAAGCTTGCCAAGAACGTTGGCAGCAGCGACACCGCCTGGGCCGTAACCAATAATGGCGATGTCTGCGTCGAACTGAGTCTTGTTACTCATGGGGCAAGAAATCCTTCAACAATGCGATTGAACTCGTCGGCGTGTTCCCATTGCACCCAGTGACCGCATTGCGGCATCACCAGAAAACGAGCATGGGGAATCTGCTTCATCAACGTGAAACCGGCGTCCAGAGGCATCACACGATCTTCGCGCCCCCAAATGATCAGCGTCTGGTGCGGTAGCCGCGTCAGTCGAGCATCTCGCCACAGCTCTTCGGGCATGCCTCCAGGACCCGGACGCATCGGCGGCTGAGCGACGATCCGTGGGTCCATCGCAGCCTCAAAGCGCTCCTTTAACAGATCGTCAGTGAGCGCTGCCGGGTTAAACACCATCTGGCTCGTGAAGCTTTTGAGGCGATCTAAGGACGGCCCAGGACCGTCGTAGAAACCGACCAGGTTCTTGATTCCCTCCGTCGGGAACACCGAGCTGACCGGCGCCCCCCCGCCTGGGCCCATCAGGACCATGCGGTTGATGCGCTCCGGCTTCTCCAGAGCAATCTTCAGGGTGACCATTCCGCCCATCGAGTTGCCCACAAAATCCGCTTTGTCGATGCCAAGCGCGTCGAGGAGTCCAATGATGACTCCAGCCCACCAACCTGGAATGGGGGCATCCGTCGGCTTCATATCCGACTTGCCGAACCCCGGCAGGTCAGGGCAGATGACGCGATGGGTCGCAGCGAAGTGGGTGATATTGCGGCTGTAATTCGACCATCCGGTTGCTCCGGGACCGGAACCTTGGAGAAGTACCAGAGCTGGGCCTTGACCCTCATCATGGTAGTGAACCTTGACGCCATTGATCGTGGCGAAACTGCCCTTAGCCATGTGTGCGATCCTCCGGTTTGATCTTCAGTTCGTGGCCCCAGATGCTCATCGAGTCGTGGCGCTCCACAGTCCAGGTCGCATCGTTGATCTCGCGCGCCCCCCAGCCGTACTCGAACTCCCACTTCGACGGTGACAGCATGTAGAACGAAGTCATGTGGTCATTCGTATGGCGACCGAGGTCCCATGCCAGCGGAACGCCGTTCTTCTTCACGCGGTCGAGGGCGAGTCCGACATCGTCCAGGCTCTGGGTCTGCAGCATGAGATGGATGATTCTTTTGGGGTGGGGAACCGCCGCAAATGCAAGGGAGTGATGGCGCGCATTGCAGTGCATAAAAGTCACTTTTGCGCGCATGCCAGGCGCAGGCATGAACTCGATGTAATCGCTGAGTTTGAAACCCAGACTGGCCCAGAACGCTTGATACTCGGCATCGTCCCTCACTGCGATTACTATGTGACCAAGACCCTGATCGCCAGTGACGAAACCCAGTACACCAGCGGGCGACACGAACGGCTTCTGGAACAACTGAGTCGCTCCATAGAACACCTCGATCGTCACTCCGGCGGGATCCACGAAAGTGGCCAGCTCAACGACGCCGCGCGCCTTGGCCAGCGCTATATCCTTCGTATACGGGACATCTTGCGCATCCAGGGACGCCAATACATCGGCAAAGGCGACCGGCGTCGAAGTTTCAAAGCCAATAGCCTTGAGGTCGTCCAGCGGACCCTGCTCAACGCGCAAACGCCAGGCGCGCTCGTCGACGCGCATTTCCAGCGCACCTTCACTTTCGTTGACCTCGGCGCCGAGGATCTTGCGGCCGTATTCGGCCCAGGCCTCTAGGTCAGCAGCTTCGACGACGACGTAGCCCAATGCAGAAATGGACATATGTTCTCCGTGCATGAATGTGAGTTGACGCTTGGCTATGGGCTTGGGGAGGAATGAGCGTCTGGATCGCGAAGACCGTCCCGTTTGGGACGTCGCGTAACACTTGGGAGTGGTTCGTCGCTTATCGGTGGATAACCGTCGACGCTGAAGTCCCAGCTGTTGCCCACCCTTGCCCTTGGCTTAGCGACGATTAGTTGCTAGCCCAAGCAGCATTCTCAACGATGGTTCACACGCCATTTGGGTGCTGAAGGTGAGCGGGATTGACTTGGTCGGGTCGCCGGTGCGATCGGGGATGGATGCTGCAGCAGCTTTAAGGCTGAGATCATTCATCGAATAAACCTCTATTTGTTTTTATTGGTCTCGCTCAGGCCTTGGAGGCTTGGCTTTTGCCTGGCCCCGGCAGAGCAGACGACATCACACATCGACATATCAATGTATGTGTCGTTCGCTACATAAGCTAAGTGAAAGCGCCTGCCTTGATCAAGCCCCCGGCAAGATTTTTGTGGCTAGAGCCGGACGGCCGGTCGTTGGGCCATGACTGCTTTTCCATCTAACAACGTCTAGAACGGTGCTCTCGGGCGATGGGTGAATCGTTGCCTAAGAGCAGTGAGGATTGTTTCAGAGAGGGGGAGTTGGCAGGGCGACGTTCTCGCTAGCTCAGAAAAGACCCGGGTTGGTGCGCCACCAAAGCCACTTCCCAGGCGCATTGTCCGGCTGGCACCTAGGCTTGGTTCTTTTCTGCACGTCCGATGTCGCCCGGGGCGCTGAATAATTAGCCTCCTAAAGGCTTGCGTTCTTCAAGGCGCTTCTCTGCCAGGGCCTGCATTGCGCAGAGCTGCTGGCGACAGCAATTGACCACATCCACCGATCCCGGATCCAATTGCGAGGCAACGAAAATGCCATCCCCGAATGCCATCCACACCTGTGACAGCTCCTCGGCGAGGTCACGAGGCAGAATCTGACCTGCTGGGCGGATAACGTGGAGAATCTGCTCCGCCAAGATGTCACGGCTGTGCTTGCGAATACGAGCAATGACGCTGGTCACCTCGGGATCCGAGCTACGACGCTCTAAGCCAATGAGGAAAATAAGTCTCATGAACGCGGGAGGTTTTTCAAGGAACTCGGCATCACTGCGCGCCTGGCTTTCTATCAGATCCGCATCATTAGTCCTCGCGCTTCTGCGTGCCAGGTTACTGTCAATCACCTGTAAGGCACTATGCTCGAGAGCCGCCAGCAGTAGTTTTTCCTTACTTCCAAAGTGCCAGTAAATTGAGGTTGTGGGATAGCCGCTACGCTCCCTGATCATCGACATACTGGTACCGGCATAGCCGAATTCGGCCATCAGACCCATCGTTACATCAAGAATCTTTTCCGGATTCGCTTCGGCCCGTTGGCGTGTGGTTGAGCGTTTTTTTACGACCTTACTTTTTTTTTCCGACGAATGCTCCGCATTGCTCATCGGTTTATCCCCTTGAATCTAATAATCGTCTTAGCCAGCTGACCACAATATCGCTCATGGCCTCCTTCAGGCACCAGTGCTACTCGAGCTCTCAGATCGAAGTCAGCTTCGGAGGGATACAAGGCCTCGCTGGTCGCGGGTATGACAATTGTGACCATCTGCATCTTCAACCGGCTACCTCGACATCACCTCGAAGGCCGATCCCGAACACTCGTACCGACCTCCAGATGATGGTCAGAAAGATTCTCTTTGGCTCGACAAAGCGCTTCATTCATGCCTTCGATCTTCGTGAAACCCTGACGATGAACTGACGGCATAAACCTGGCGACAACCATACTGGTAGAGCGCTTTTGAATCCATGATAAGCCTATGTGGCCAAGCGGTGACCAGCGGTTTCTCAACCACCGGACCGGTTCTTTCGACGAGCCTGGCAATTGGCAGGCCGCAATTAGGACCGACGAGGGTTTTGCAAATCAATCAGCATGTGCGCTCGTACTCTTCCGACATCAAGAGCGCGGTAGCCTTGTTTAAAATGGATTCTCCTGCTCAAGACGAGCGATCCGGGCTCGCAGCTCCTGGATTTTCTACTGCTCGGGCGTCAGGGCTTTGCTCTGAGGCGTTACCCCAGCCCAAAACATGGAACTCCATTGATCGGATCAACATTCACGTAAACGGCCGTCGCTTTGACGATGCCATTTTCGATCAACGCATACGTCAGTCGTGGCGTACCCTCGGCATCATCGTGCAGAACACAAGCTGTGGCTGCTTGGAACACGGGGAAGATGGCTGCGCCCATCCGAAAGCCTCTTGATAGCTAACCAGCCCAACAAGCGGGTCTGTCATCTGCGACATTCTGCATTTCCTTCTTCTTGCGGGCTCGAAAGTTGCGCCTCTCCTACGGCCTCGGCCCCGCTAAAGGCGAGGCTTGGGCAGTAGCGACAAATTTCCATTTCCTACAGCCGGAATTGAGGCGGAAAGCCTCTGGTCAGGGTTTCCCGTTCGGTATAGTCAGGACTTGATTAGCCGCGTGTCCAGGCCGAAGCGCTCTTGGCTGATCAGCCGGTACTTGTCCTCGGCGAGATTGCAGCTGACCAGCAGGTTCCAAGAATGGCGAGAGACGGCAGACGGGATCAGCACAAAGGGATGCTTGGCCAGCAAGGCGTCTGCAAACTTCTGCTGGTTGGGAGAGGCCAATGCGCTCGTCAACCAAACCGGGTTCGGCACGTCCTCGGGCTGTACAACGTGGATCAGCTTCGGGTCGAGCACTTCGAAACAGGTGAGGACATGCGGCACCGTGCCCAGTGCGTCGAAGCCGGCTGCACCGCGACCTCGAGGATGGCGGACGATGGATCAGCCGATGCGTACACGACGTTACGCCCCGGTGGGTTCCACCGACCACCCATTGCATGGTGTCCCGTCAATTCTAAGGGCGCGAACACCACGCTTCTCCTACGACCTAGCCCCTAAAGAACGCTAAAACCGACCCGCTTACTCCACCGTCACCGACTTGGCCAGGTTACGCGGCTGGTCGACGTCGGTGCCTTTGAGCACGGCGACGTAGTACGAAAGCAGCTGCAACGGAATGGTGTACAGGATCGGCGCCAGCGCATCGATGATGTGCGGCACCTTGATCACATGGGTACCCTCTCCATTGGTCAAGCCGGCATGCTCGTCGGCGAAGACCACCAACTCACCGCCACGGGCGCGAACTTCCTGCAAGTTGGACTTGAGCTTCTCCAGCAGTTCGTTGTTCGGGGCCACGGTCACCACCGGCATGTCGCTGTCTACCAGCGCCAGCGGACCATGCTTGAGCTCGCCCGCCGGGTACGCTTCGGCATGGATGTAGGAGATCTCCTTGAGCTTGAGCGCCCCTTCCATGGCGACCGGGAACTGCGCGCCGCGTCCCAGGAACAGGGTGTGATGCTTGTCGGCGAACAGCTCGGCGGTCTTCTCGATGGTGCTGTCCATGGCCAGGGCTTCGCCCAGACGCGACGGCAGGCGACGTAGCTCTTCGACCAATTCGGCTTCGACACCGGCTTCAAGGGTGCCGCGCACACGGCCCAGGGCCAGGGTCAGCAACATCAGGGAGACGAGCTGGGTGGTAAAGGCCTTGGTGGAGGCAACTCCGATTTCCGGACCCGCCAGAGTCAGCAGGGTCAGGTCGGACTCGCGCACCAGGGAGCTGATGCCGACGTTGCAGATGGCCAGGCTGCCGAGGAAGCCAAGCTCCTTGGCATTGCGCAGCGCTGCCAGGGTATCGGCGGTCTCGCCCGACTGGGAGATCGAGACGAACAGGGTGTCCGGCTGCACGACGACCTTGCGGTAACGGAACTCGCTGGCCACTTCCACCTGACAAGGGATACCGGCCAAGCTCTCGAGCCAGTAACGGGCAACCATGCCGGCATGGTAGCTGGTGCCACAGGCGACGATCTGCACATTGCGCACCTTGGCGAACAGTTCGGCTGCTTGTGGGCCGAAGGCCTGGACCATGACGTGATCATTCGTCAGACGGCCTTCCAGGGTGCGTTGCACCACGGCGGGCTGCTCATGGATTTCCTTGAGCATGAAGTGGCGATAGGTGCCTTTGTCGGCGGCTTCGGCGCCCTCGTGATACTGCACGGCCTCACGTTGCGCCAACTGGCCATCTTGATCCCAGATCGTCACCTGGTCGCGAAGGATCTCGGCAATGTCACCCTCCTCCAGGTACATGAAGCGGTCGGTAACCTGGCGCAGCGCCAGTTGGTCGGAAGCCAGGAAGTTCTCGCCATGACCCAGGCCGATCACCAGGGGGCTGCCACTCCGGGCAGCCAGCAGACGATCAGGCTGCGCCGCGCTGATGACCGCCAGGCCATAGGCGCCATGCAGTTGCTTGACCGCTGCCTTGAGGGCATCGCCCAGGTCGGGCACGGTCTTCAAGATATGATTGATCAGGTGGACGATGACTTCGGTATCGGTCTGCGAAGTGAAGGCATAGCCAAGCCCTTTCAGGTCCTCGCGCAGGCTTTCGTGGTTCTCGATGATGCCGTTGTGCACTACTGCCAGATCCTGTCCGGAAAAGTGCGGGTGAGCATTGTGCTCGGTCGGCGCGCCATGGGTGGCCCAGCGGGTATGAGCGATACCCAGGTTGCCGACCAGTGGTTCGGCAGTGACGGCGGTTTCGAGCTCGCTCACCTTGCCAATGCGACGACGACGCTCCAGCTGACCCTGCTGGGTATAGACGGCCAGGCCGGCACTGTCATAGCCGCGGTATTCCAGGCGCTTGAGGCCTTCGATCAGGATGGTTGTGATATTGCGCTCGGCAACGGCACCGACGATTCCACACATATGTCTTGCTCCTAGCTGAGGGCGGCGCACATCAGGTTGATGCCGCGGGCTTTGATCTGGTCGCGTGCCTCGGCGGACAGGCGATCGTCTGTAATGAGGGTGTTCACGCTGCTCCAAGGCAGCTCGAGATTGGGGATCTTGCGGCCAACCTTGTCGGACTCGACCATGACGATTACTTCCCGGGCCACATCGGCCATGACGCGACTGAGACCGAGCAGTTCGTTGAAAGTGGTGGTACCGCGTTCGAGGTCGATGCCATCGGCACCGATGAACAGCTGGTCGAAATCGTACGAGCGCAACACCTGCTCGGCCACTTGACCCTGGAAGGATTCCGAATGCGGATCCCAGGTGCCGCCCGTCATGAGCAGTACAGGTTCGTGCTCCAGCTCGGTAATGGCGCGAGCCACGTTCAGGGAGTTGGTCATGACTACCAGCCCGGGCTGACGACCCAGTTCCGGGATCATCGCGGCGGTAGTGCTGCCGCTGTCGATGATGATTCGGGCATGCTCACGGATACGTCCTACCGCCGCCTTGGCAATAGCCTGTTTGTAGACTGAAATAGGCTGTACCGCCTCGCTGAGCAATTCCTGGGGCATGGTGACGGCTCCACCGTAGCGACGCAGCAGCAACCCGTTGGCTTCGAGAGCGGCTAGGTCCTTGCGTATGGTGACCTCGGACGTCTCGAAACGCTTGGCCAGCATGTCGACGCTCACTTCGCCCTGCTCGTTGAGCAGAGCCAGGATATTGTGACGTCGCTGAGGAGTGTTACGTTTCGACATGGCGTACTAAGTTTCGATTCGAAAGATAATGCTTGCAATCAAAACCTATGAACGGAATTTCGTCAAGTCCGAGTTTGTGGTCCCTGTGGATATCTGCTCCGGCAACGAGCGTGCTCGCGCAGGGCTGCGTTGCCGGCACAGAACAAGCCCGCAAGCGCGGCGCATATTTTGTGGGAGTGGGCTTGCCCGCGAAGCAGGCACTGCGGTGTATGGCACCGGCTTCGCCGGTGTTCGCGGGCAAGCCCGCTCCCACAAAATATGCGCTGCGCTTGCGGGATTTGTTCCATGGGTGGGCAGGCCAGCCCGCGCCAAGGCTTAGCCACCGCCAAACCCTGACTGGAGAAACAAAAAAGCCGACTTATCCACATAAGTCGGCTTTTGTTTTTACATCGCTCGATCAGCTTTTCTTGATTTTTTCCGGACGCTTCCATCCATCGATGTTGCGCTGACGCGCACGCGCCACTGCCAACTGGCCCGCCTCTACCGATTGCGTAATGGTCGAGCCTGCTGCCGTTGTAGCTCCAGACGAGATATCCACAGGCGCGACCAGCGAATTGTTCGAACCGATGAAGACGTCTTCCCCCATCACGGTCCTGAATTTGTTGGCCCCGTCATAGTTGCAGGTGATGGTGCCAGCGCCGATGTTGGTGCGGGCGCCGATCTCGGCATCGCCCAGGTAACTCAAGTGGCCGGCCTTGGCGCCCTCTCCCAGATGCGCATTTTTCAGCTCGACGAAGTTACCCACATGGGCCCGGGCTTCGAGCACACTGCCCGGACGCAAGCGGGCAAACGGACCGGCATCGCTGCCTTCGCCCAAGATCGCGCCTTCCAGGTGACTGTTGGCCTTGACCACCGCGCCCTTGCGCAGGGTGCTGTTCTTGATGACGCAGTTGGGGCCGATCTGGACATCATCTTCGATGACGACGGTACCTTCGAGAATCACGTTGACATCGATAAGCACATCGCGACCTACCGTGACTTCACCACGTACATCGAAGCGTGCCGGATCGCGAAGCGTGACTCCTTGGGCCATCAGACGACGCCCCTCTCGAAGCTGGTAGTGGCGCTCGAGTTCCGCCAACTGCCGACGGTCGTTGGCGCCCTGGACTTCCATCGGATCCTGGGGTTGCTCGGTGGCCACTACCAGCCCATCGGCGACGGCCATGGCAATCACGTCGGTGAGGTAATACTCGCCTTGGGCATTATTGTTGGATAACCGACCCAACCATACCGCTAGACGCGACGCAGGGACGGCGAGGATGCCGGTATTGCCTTCCTTGATCGCCTTTTGCACCTCGTTGGCGTCCTTGTGTTCGACGATGGCGGCAACCTGGCCACTCCCATCGCGAACGATCCGACCATATCCAGTCGGGTCCTGAAGAGTGACAGTCAACAGTCCCAGTTGCTGGTCGTTGACCTTGGCCAGCAAGCGTTGAAGGGTTTCTACCTCGATCAGCGGCACATCGCCGTAAAGGATCAGGACGGTCTCGGCACTGATGGCGGGAAGCGCCTGGGCCACGGCATGGCCAGTACCCAACTGCTGGTCTTGCATGACGAAGTTTAGGTCATCGGCGGCCAGACGATCGCGTACCTGCTCGGCGCCATGGCCGATGACTACATGAATACCCGTTGGGTGGAGCTTGCGCGCACTGTGGATAACATGGCCGAGCATCGAGTTGCCGGCCACGGGATGAAGCACCTTGGGTAGCGCGGAACGCATGCGAGTGCCTTGGCCTGCGGCGAGAATAACGATATCGAGTGACATTGACTGGCTACCAATCCTGGGCGGTCAGCGGAATGACCGGTATGTGGGAGACTGAAAAAGAAAAAGGGTAGCCGATGGCTACCCTTTTTCTCAATCGACATGAAACCGGCGGCATCAGCCGCCGAACTTCTTGCGGATCTGTTGGACGGTACGCAGCTGGGCTGCGGCCTCGGCCAGGCGTGCCGAAGCAGCACTGTAGTCGAAATCCGCGCCTTTTTCATGCAGGGCCTTCTCAGCGGCCTGAACAGCCTCCTGAGCAGACGCCTCGTCCAGGTCTGCAGCACGTTGCACAGTATCGGCAAGCACCTTGACCATGTTCGGCTGCACTTCAAGGAAACCACCGGAGATGTAGAACACCTCGCGATCGCCACCCTGCTTGGTCAGCGTGATCGGACCCGGCTTGAGATTGGTGATCAGCGGGGCGTGGCCTGGGGCGATACCAAGATCACCCAGGTTGCCGTGCGCAATCACCATCTCGACCAGACCGGAGAAGATCTCTCCTTCCGCGCTGACGATATCGCAATGGACTGTCATAGCCATCTGCTTGCCTCAACCTGATTAGCGCCCCTTTCGGGGCGCCTGGATTACAGTTTCTTGGCTTTCTCGACCGCTTCTTCGATACCGCCGACCATGTAGAACGCTTGTTCTGGCAGGTGGTCGTAGTCGCCGTTGAGGATGCCTTTGAAGCCAGCAATGGTGTCTTTCAGGGAAACGTATTTACCCGAGGCACCCGTGAAGACTTCAGCCACGAAGAACGGCTGGGACAGGAAGCGCTGGATCTTACGAGCGCGGGATACCAGTTGCTTGTCGGTTTCGGACAGTTCGTCCATACCGAGGATCGCAATGATGTCCTTCAGCTCTTTATAGCGCTGCAGCACGTACTGAACGCCACGGGCGGTCTCGTAGTGCTCGTTGCCGATGACGTTCGGGTCCAGCTGGCGCGAAGTCGAGTCCAGTGGATCGACCGCTGGGTAGATACCCAGGGAGGCGATGTCACGGGACAGTACGACGGTGGCGTCCAAGTGGGCGAAGGTGGTCGCCGGCGACGGGTCGGTCAGGTCGTCCGCAGGTACGTAGACGGCCTGGATCGAAGTGATCGAGCCCTGCTTGGTGGAGGTGATACGCTCCTGCAGAACACCCATCTCTTCAGCCAGAGTCGGCTGGTAGCCTACTGCCGAAGGCATACGGCCCAGCAGTGCGGATACTTCGGTACCGGCCAGGGTGTAACGATAGATGTTGTCGACGAACAGCAGAACGTCGTTACCTTCGTCACGGAACTTCTCGGCCATGGTCAGGCCGGTCAGCGCTACGCGCAGACGGTTTCCCGGTGGCTCGTTCATCTGACCGTAGACCAAGGCTACCTTGTCGAGAACGTTGGAGTCCTTCATCTCGTGGTAGAAGTCGTTACCCTCACGAGTACGCTCACCCACACCGGCGAACACGGAATAACCGCTGTGCTCGATGGCGATGTTACGGATCAGTTCCATCATGTTGACGGTCTTGCCGACACCGGCACCACCGAACAGACCAACCTTACCACCCTTGGCGAACGGGCAGACCAGGTCGATAACCTTGATGCCGGTTTCCAGCAGATCGTTGCCGCCTGCCTGCTCAGCGAAGGAAGGCGCGGCACGGTGAATGCCCCAACGCTCTTCTTCACCGATAGGGCCCGCTTCGTCGATCGGGTTGCCGAGGACGTCCATGATGCGACCCAGGGTCGCTTTACCGACCGGCACGGAAATGGCTGCGCCGGTATCGATGACATCCAGACCGCGCTTGAGGCCTTCGGTGGAGCCCATCGCAATGGTACGAACCACGCCGTCGCCCAGCTGCTGCTGAACTTCGAGGGTGGTTTCCGCGCCTTGAACTTTCAGCGCGTTGTAAACACTCGGAACGACGTCACGTGGAAATTCCACGTCGATGACGGCGCCGATGATTTGAACGATACGTCCGCTACTCATAGCTGGATCCTCTGAATTTTTGAACCGTTAAACCGCGGCAGCGCCGCCGACGATTTCCGAGATCTCCTGGGTGATCGCAGCCTGACGCGCCTTGTTGTAGATCAGCTGGAGGTCGCTGATCAGGTCACCGGCGTTGTCTGTGGCGTTCTTCATGGCGATCATCCGGGCAGCCTGTTCGGCCGCATTGTTCTCGACCACCGCCTGGTAGACCTGCGACTCCACGTAACGCACCATGAGGCCGTCCAGCAGCTCCTTGGCGTCGGGTTCGTAGAGGTAGTCCCAGTGGTGCTTGAGTTCTTGATCCGGGGTTGCCACCAACGGTACCAACTGCTCGACCGTAGGCAATTGCGTCATGGTATTGATGAACTTGTTCGACACCACGGACAGGCGATCGATACGGCCGTCCAGATAGGCGTCCAGCATGACCTTCACGCTGCCGATCAGATCGTTGATCGACGGCTCTTCACCCAAATGGCTGATCGCGGCCACGACGTTGCCGCCGAAGCTACGGAAGAAGGCTGCGCCTTTGCTGCCCACTACGCACAGGTCGATTTCGATACCCTGTTCGCGGTTGGCGTTCATGTCCTTGACCAGGGCCTTGAACAGGTTGGTGTTCAAGCCACCGCACAGACCACGGTCACTGCTCACCACGACGTAACCGACACGCTTGATTTCGCGTTCGATCATGAAGGGATGGCGGTATTCCGGGTTGGCGTTGGCTAGATGACCGATCACCTGACGGATACGCTCCGCGTAAGGACGGCTAGCAGCCATGCGCATTTGAGCCTTGCGCATTTTGCTGACCGCCACTTTTTCCATGGCGCTGGTAATTTTTTGCGTGCTTTTGATGCTCGCAATCTTACTGCGAATCTCTTTTGCGCCTGCCATGTATCACCTATGAGGTTAGCAAGCGGGGGCCAGAAGCCCCCGCTGCGGCTTACCAGGTCTGGGTGGCCTTGAACTTCTCGATACCGGCTTTCATGCCAGCGTCGATTTCGTCGTTGAAGTCACCTTTCACGTTGATCTTGGCCATGAGTGCGGCGTGATCGCGGTTGAAGTAGGCGATCAGCGCTTGTTCGAAGCTGCCGACCTTGGGGATTTCAACGTCGGTCAGGAACCCACGCTCAGCGGCGTACAGCGACAGCGCCATGTCCGCGATGGACATAGGAGCATACTGCTTCTGCTTCATCAGCTCGGTGACACGCTGACCGTGCTCGAGCTGCTTGCGGGTAGCCTCGTCCAGGTCAGACGCGAACTGGGCGAATGCCGCCAGTTCACGATACTGAGCCAGGGCGGTACGGATACCACCGGAAAGCTTCTTGATGATCTTGGTCTGAGCGGCACCACCTACGCGGGATACCGAAACACCGGCGTTCACTGCAGGGCGGATGCCCGAGTTGAACATGGCCGATTCCAGGAAGATCTGACCGTCGGTGATCGAGATCACGTTGGTCGGAACGAACGCGGAAACGTCGCCAGCCTGGGTTTCGATGATCGGCAGAGCGGTCAGGGAACCGGTCTTGCCAGTCACGGCGCCATTGGTGAACTTCTCGACGTACTCTTCGGAAACGCGCGATGCACGCTCCAGCAGACGGGAGTGGAGATAGAACACGTCGCCTGGATACGCTTCACGTCCTGGTGGACGGCGCAGCAGCAGGGAGATCTGACGGTAGGCAACGGCCTGCTTGGACAGGTCATCGTAAACGATCAGTGCGTCTTCACCGCGGTCGCGGAAGAACTCGCCCATGGTGCAGCCGGCGTAAGGCGCCAGGAACTGCAGTGCGGCGGATTCGGAAGCACTGGCGGCAACGATGATGGTGTTGGCCAGGGCACCGTTTTCTTCCAGCTTGCGCACGACGTTGGCAATGGTCGACTGCTTCTGGCCCACGGCCACGTATACGCAGAAGATGCCGCTGTCTTTCTGGTTGATGATCGCATCGATCGCCAGAGCGGTCTTACCGATCTGACGGTCACCGATGATCAGCTCGCGCTGGCCACGGCCGACCGGGATCATGGCGTCGACGGCCTTGTAGCCAGTCTGTACAGGCTGGTCTACCGACTTACGCCAGATAACGCCCGGAGCAACCTTCTCGACCGCGTCGGTCTCGGTGTTGTTCAGGGGGCCCTTGCCGTCGATCGGGTTGCCCAGTGCGTCGACGACGCGACCCAGCAGTTCCTTGCCAACCGGAACTTCCAGGATGCGGCCGGTGCACTTGGCGCTCATGCCCTCGGCGAGGGTGGTGTAAGCGCCCAGCACGACCGCACCCACGGAGTCTTGCTCCAGGTTCAGGGCCATGCCGTAGACGCCGCCCGGGAACTCGATCATTTCGCCGTACATGACGTCGGCCAGACCGTGAATCCGCACGATACCGTCGGAAACGCTGACGACGGTACCTTCGTTACGGGCTTGGGAGGCTACATCGAGCTTGTCGATGCGGCCCTTGATGATTTCACTAATTTCGGAAGGATTGAGTTGCTGCATTGCTCTGCTGCCCCTTCAAACTCAAGATTTCAATGCTTCGGCCAGTTTCGCGATCTTGCCGCGAACAGAGCCATCGATAACCAGGTCGCCGGCGCGGATGACGACGCCGCCGATCAGGCTGGCATCCTCCGACGCGTGCAGGCGCACTTCCCGGCTGAGCCGTGCACTGAGAACCTTGGCGAGTTTGTCTTGCTGTTCTTGGTTCAACGCAAAAGCACTGGTGACTTCCACGTCCACGGATTTTTCCTGCTCGGCCTTGTACAGCTCGAACAGTGAGGCAATCTCCGGCAACAGCAGGAGACGGTCGTTTTCCGCGGCAACATGAATGAAATTCTGTGCCTGTGCATCGAACTTGTCACCGCACACTTCAATGAAAGCGGCGGCCTTTTCTGCGCTCGTCAATCGCGGGGCCTTGAGCAGGCGCTGCATGGTGTCGTCTTCGGACACCGCAGCAGCCAGGCCGAGCATGGCTGACCAATTGGCCAGCTGCTGATGGGCCTGTGCGTGCTCGAAGGCTGCCTTAGCGTAAGGTCGGGCCAACGTGGTCAGTTCTGCCATGATCGCCCTCGCTTAAATTTCAGCGGCCAGTTTATTAACCAGCTCCGCATGCGCGTTTTGATCGATTGTGGCACCAAGGATCTTTTCAGCACCGCCGACAGCCAGCATACCCACTTGGGCACGCAAGGCGTCCTTGACGCTGTTGAGCTCCTGTTCGATCTCGGCTTGAGCCTGGGCCTTGACACGGTCAGCTTCGACGCGGGCCTGTTCACGGGCTTCATCGACGATCTGGGTACCGCGTTTCTTCGCTTGCTCAATGATTTCGGCTGCCTGCGTCTTAGCTTCGCGCAGTTGCTGACCCACTTTCTCTTGGGCCAGCTCCAGGTCGCGAGCTGCGCGATTGGCAGCGTCCAGTCCTTCAGCGATCTTTTTCTGGCGTTCCTGCAAAGCCGTGATGACCGGAGGCCACACGAACTTCATGCAGAAAAGCACGAAGAATAAGAACGCAACGGACTGGCCAATCAGGGTTGCATTAATGTTCACGCCAACACCTCGCTCGTTCTCTGTCCATCACCCTAATCAACTCGTCGGTAACGAGTGATTAGCCAGCGATCTGGCCAACGAACGGATTCGCGAAGGTGAAGAACAGGGCAATACCAACACCGATCATGGTTACGGCGTCGAGCAGACCGGCAACGATGAACATTTTAACCTGCAGCATCGGAACCATTTCCGGTTGACGCGCAGCGCCTTCCAGGAACTTGCCGCCCAGCAGGCCGAAACCAATGGCGGTACCCAGAGCGCCCAGGCCGATCAGCAGAGCAACAGCGATAGCGGTAAGACCAACTACAGTTTCCATCTTTCCTCCCGACTTTTACGTCGTATTGGTTAGGTTTTTTAGTTTGAAGCGGTAAAACGAACTGTTTTGTACAACTGCCCTTGCGGACTTTTTAAGCCCTCCCCCGAACAGGCGGGAAGGCTATCAGACACGCCAGGCGGTCTTAATGGTTATCTTCGTGAGCCATCGACAGGTAGACGATGGTGAGCATCATGAAGATGAAAGCTTGCAGGGTGATGATCAGGATGTGGAACACCGCCCACGCCCATTGCAGCACGATACCCAGGCCGCTGAGCCACAGGATGCCGGCGCCGAACATCACCGCGATCAGGATGAACACCAGTTCGCCGGCATACATGTTGCCGAACAGACGCAGTGCCAGCGAGATCGGCTTGGCGATCAGGGTGACGAATTCCAGCAGGAAGTTGACCGGAATCAGCAGGATCTGCACAAAGATGTTCTTGCTGCCGAACGGGTGCAGGGTCAGTTCACCGATGAAGCCGCCCAGACCCTTGACCTTGATGCTGTAGAAGATGATCAGGGCAAACACGCTCAGGGCCATGCCCAGGGTCGCGTTCGGGTCGGTGGTCGATACGGCACGGAACGGAATGTGCGGATCGCCAGAGATCATGATGGCCAGTTGCGGAATCCAGTCGACCGGGATCAGGTCGATGGCGTTCATCAGGAATACCCAGACGAAGATCGTCAGTGCCAGCGGCGCGATCACCGGGCTACGGCCGTGGAAGGAGTCCTTCACGCTGCCGTGGACGAAGTCGACCAGCACCTCGACGAAGTTCTGCAGACCGCTCGGTTGGCCGGAAGTGGCCTTCTTTGCCGCCATGCGGAAGATGAAGAGGAAGATCAGACCCAACGCAACAGACCAGCCCAGGGTGTCCAGGTGGAAAGCCCAGAAGCCCATAGCCTTGGCTTCGGCAGCCGAATGGGCAAAGCCCCAGCTGCCGTCTGGTAGTTGACCGTAGGTCAGGTTCTGCAAGTGGTGCTGGATATAGCCCGAAGCGGTTTCTGCTGCCATGGTTGCCTCAAACGCCCTAAGGTCTCGAATGTCTTTTAATCATCAGCAGTGGCGCAAACCAGCTGACCGATATCGTCAACAGGAAGACGCCGAATACTGCCAACGGCGCCAGTGGCTTCACCCCTGCGAAGGTCAGTGCGAAAAGCACTGCCGTCAGAATCAATTTGCCAGCCTCGCCTGCGTAGAACGACTTGACGATGGCTTGCGCTGCCCTGGCCCCGCTATAGCGAAAGGCCTTCCAGGCGAAATACACATTGGGCAGCCAGGCAATCAGTCCTCCGCAGAGGCCCGAATATCCACTTACCGCCCCTTGCCACTGCCACAACACCAGAGTTGCCAGCAGCAGCACGATACATTGAGCCAGCAGTACCGGAAAAACCTCCCAGCGATGGAAAGGCAGGCGGTTTGGCGTGCGTATTTCCATCACGACTGCTCCTCTGAAGTCGACCTTTCAACCAGCGACGACTTGGCATAATTTGTGCCGACAAAATGCGCGCAGAGTATAGGGGTGGATCAACCCCTATTCAACTATCAGGTAGTGATTTCCGACTACGCCTACATCAGGAATTGTTTCAGCGGATGTGAGCGAGAACACCTTGCAACTCGTCGAGCGAGTTGTAGCGAATTACCAGCTGGCCTTTTCCCTTGTTACCGTGACGTATCTGTACCGCAGAGCCCAGACGCTCTGCCAGACGCTGTTCGAGGCGTGCGATATCCGGATCGGCCTTGGCCGGCTCGACCTCTTCAGGTTTGCCGTTGAGCCATTGGCGCACCAGTGCCTCGGTCTGGCGCACGGTCAGCCCACGTGCGACAACATGACGCGCCCCCTCGAGCTGCTGTGCCTCCTCGAGACCGAGCAATGCACGCGCGTGGCCCATTTCCAGATCACCGTGCGCGAGCATGGTCTTGATCGCTTCCGGCAGGGAAATCAGGCGCAGCAAGTTGGCCACGGTCACCCGCGACTTGCCCACGGCATCGGCCACCTGTTGCTGGGTCAGCTCGAACTCCTGCTGCAGACGCTGCAAGGCCATGGCCTCTTCCAGAGGGTTGAGGTCCTCACGCTGGATGTTCTCGATCAGCGCCATGGCGATGGCTGCATCATCCGGCACTTCCCGGACCATCGCGGGGATGGTGTCCAGGCCGGCCTGCTGGGTGGCGCGCCAACGGCGCTCACCGGCAATGATCTCGTAGCGGTCTTCGCCGATCGGACGAACCACGATCGGCTGCATCACGCCCTGGCTACGAATCGACTGGGCCAGCTCTTCCAGTGCCTGTGGGTCCATGTCCCGGCGCGGCTGGTACTTGCCACGCTGGATCACCTCGACCGGCAGGTGCTGCAGCTCCCTGCGATCGACCTTCACCGCCTGCTCCTCGAGCACGCTGACGGTAGGACCACTGAGCAGTGCGTCCAGCCCGCGTCCCAGACCTCGTTTCTTAACGGCCATGCGGATTCCTTACGTTGTCTGGGCAGTACGTGATTGACGGCGTTGACGACGCACCAACTCACCGGCCAGCGCCAGGTAGGCCTGCGCACCGCGCGATTGCTTGTCGTACGCCAGCGCGGGCATGCCGAAGCTTGGCGCTTCGGCCAGGCGAATATTGCGTGGAATGACCGTGTCGTACAGCTGCTCGCCGAAATGCTCCTTGAGCTGCGCCGAGACATCGTTGTTCAGGCTCAGGCGCGGATCGAACATGGTTCGCAGCAATCCCTCGATTTTCAACTGGGGATTGAGCCGCGCGGCGATACGCTTGATGTTGTCCACCAGGTCGCTCAGACCCTCCAGCGCGTAATACTCGCACTGCATGGGAATGATCACGCCATCGGAGGCGACCAGCGCGTTGAGGGTGAGCATCGACAGGGACGGCGGGCAATCGATGAGAATGAAGTCGTAGTTGTCGCGAATCGGCGCCAGCGCATTGCGCAGACGACTTTCCTTGACCTGCATTTCCAGCAGCACCACTTCCGCGGCGGTCAGGTCGCGGTTGGCGGGTAGCAGCTGGTAGTTGCCATGCTCGGAAAAGTGCATGGCCTGGGCCAGGTCGCATTCACCGATCAGCAGGTCATAGACCGAATGTTCGAGAACGTGCTTGTCCACGCCACTGCCCATGGTGGCGTTGCCTTGTGGATCGAGATCGATCAGCAGCACGCGGCGCTTGGTTGCAGCCAGCGATGCGGCGAGATTGATACAGGTGGTGGTCTTGCCCACGCCACCCTTCTGGTTCGCGATTGCGAATACCTTAGCCATTGTTGCGTGTGTTCCCTGTCATGCCTTGCGGCGCAGTATCAGTAGATGGCGCTGGCCTTGGCAACCCGGTACGGTCAAGGCCTGCTCGCTGTCCACTGTGAAGTCTGCGGGCAATGCTACCAGTTCGTCGGCAGGATGCAGCCCTTTCATTGCAAGCCACTGCGTCCTGGTGTCGCCCAGGTGGCGGGTCCAGTTGGTGAAATTCTCCATGCTGCTGAACGCTCGGGAGATGATTCCACAAAAGGGATGCTCAGGTCGGTATTCCTCGACGCGGCTGTGGATAACCTGGAGGTTGTCCAGCTTCAGCTCCATTTTTACTTGCATGAGGAATCGAGTCTTCTTGCCGTTGCTGTCGAGAAGCGTGACCTGCTTGTGCGGGTTGAGGATAGCCAACGGTATGCCCGGCATGCCACCGCCGCTGCCCACATCCAGCCAACGCTCGGTGTCATTGTGGATAAACCTCATGACGCTGAGACTGTCGAGGAGATGGCGCGAGACCATCTCGTCCGGGTTGCGTACGGCGGTGAGATTGTAGGCCTGGTTCCATTTGATCAACAGCGCCAGATAGCCCAGCAGTCGTTCATGCTGCTGCGGACTCAGCTCTACGCCGAGCTCGCGCGCGCCTGTGGACAACTCTTGTGCATGCTGCGGGGTGACCAGGGAACTCAAGCGCTTCGCTCCAATCCGCGGCCAGCGCCGCGCTTTTTCAAATGAATCAGCAAAAGGGAAATCGCCGCCGGGGTGACACCGGGGATGCGCGAAGCCTGGCCCAGCGTCTGTGGTCGAGCCTGGCCGAGCTTGCTCTGGATCTCCTTGGACAGTCCGGAGATCGTGGTGTAGTCGATATCCGCTGGCAGGGCTGTGTCCTCGCTGGCACGCAGTCGTGCGATCTCCTCCTGCTGGCGATCGATGTAGCCAGCATACTTGGTCTTGATCTCTATCTGCTCGGCTACCTGCGGAGCGATATCCACGCTGCCGGTCACTTCGACCAGGCCGGCGTAGTCGATTTCAGGTCGGCTCAGCAGACTCAGCAGGTTGTACTCGTGAGTCAACGGCGTGCCGAATTTATCGGCAACTGCCTGTCCTTGAGCGGTGTCCGGACGTATCCAGGTACTTTTCAGACGCTGCTCCTCGCGCTCGATACCTTCGCGCTTGGTGCAGAAGGCAGCCCAGCGCTGGTCATCGATGAGACCAAGCTCGCGACCCTTTTCGGTCAGACGCAGGTCGGCGTTGTCCTCGCGCAGGATCAGGCGATATTCGGCCCGCGAGGTGAACATGCGATACGGCTCCTGCGTACCCAAGGTAATCAGGTCATCCACCAGCACGCCGATGTAGGCCTCGTCGCGTCGCGGACACCAGCTTTCGCGACCCTGCGCGCGCAGCGCGGCGTTCGTTCCGGCCAGCAGTCCCTGGGCGCCCGCTTCCTCGTAGCCCGTGGTGCCATTGATCTGCCCTGCGAAGAACAGGCCTGCGATGACCTTGGTTTCCAGACTGTACTTGAGGTCGCGCGGATCGAAATAGTCGTATTCGATCGCATAGCCTGGACGCACGATATGGGCGTTCTCCATGCCCTGGATCGAGCGCACTATCTGCAACTGCACGTCAAACGGCAACGAAGTCGAAATCCCGTTCGGGTAGAGCTCGTGGGTAGTCAGGCCCTCGGGTTCGATGAATACCTGGTGACTCTGCTTGTCCGCGAAGCGATGGATCTTGTCCTCGATCGACGGACAGTAACGCGGTCCGACACCTTCGATCACGCCGGAATACATCGGCGAGCGATCGAGGTTGGAAGCGATGATCTCGTGGGTACGGGCGTTGGTATGGGTGATCCAACAGCTGACCTGACGGGGATGCATCCGCGCATTGCCCATGAACGACATGGTCGGAATCGGCGTGTCGCCTGGCTGCTCGGTCATTAGCGAGAAATCCACCGAGCGACCATCGATACGCGGTGGAGTACCGGTCTTCAATCGGCCAACGCGCAATGGCATCTCTCGAAGACGACGTGCCAAGGCAATGGCAGGTGGATCGCCCGCACGACCGCCGGAAAAATTCTCAAGGCCGATGTGGATAAGTCCGCCGAGGAAGGTCCCGGTCGTCAACACCACGGCGTCAGCCATGAAACGTAATCCCATCTGCGTGACGACACCGCGAACCTGATCCTGCTCGACGATCAGGTCGTCACAGGATTGCTGAAATATCCACAGGTTCGGCTGGTTCTCGAGGATCTCGCGCACCACGGCCTTGTAGATGGCACGGTCTGCCTGAGCACGCGTGGCACGTACTGCTGGGCCCTTGCGATTGTTGAGCACGCGGAACTGGATACCGCTCTTGTCGGTAGCCAATGCCATTGCACCGCCGAGCGCATCGATCTCCTTGACCAGATGACTCTTGCCAATGCCACCGATCGCCGGGTTGCAGCTCATGTGACCAAGGGTTTCCACGTTGTGGGTCAGCAGCAGGGTTTTGACACCCATGCGAGCGGACGCAAGCGCAGCCTCGGTACCGGCATGGCCGCCGCCGATGACGATCACTTCAAAACGGGAAGGGAAATCCACCACGCACCTCGTGCCTGTTTTGCGAATAGAGAAGGTAAGCGGACAAGTATAGGGACTTCCCCCTGCTCAAAGAAACCTCTTGCGCAAATTTTGATCAGGCTGTGGATGAATGGCAGGCAATAGAAATAGAGAGAAAAGATTTATAAAAGCTTTGTTTTTATGTTTATTCTTACACAGGCACATATCTGTGTATAAAGCTCTGTACACGAGTAAAATCAGTGCGTACAGAGATTTTAAACCCTGTGTGCTACTACAGCGGAGGGGTCTGGATAACTCGGTTTAACCTGTGGATTAAATGCCTATTTATCCACAGGCGGTTCTATCACCAGCTTGTAGCCCCAGTTATCAAGAGAGCTGAAGTATGGTTTTCCACAGGGCTTAGGCGCAAGAAAAGACACCTGTTGATAAATTCACAGGCGTTTTGAGAGAGGCTTGGGAGGATCGAGGTGGAAAATTCCGTCTGTGGATGAAACTGAGGGGGTGGAACGGGGAGGAAAATGGGTATCTGTGGATAGATACCCGGTGGATATCTATTTGCCAATGCAGAAGCTGGAGAAGATTCTTCCCAACAGGTCGTCGGAACTGAACGCGCCTGTGATCTCACCCAACGCCTGTTGTGCTTGGCGCAGGTCCTCTGCCAAGAGCTCACCAGCACCCGCCAGCGTCAATTGCGCCCTTCCGTGCTCCAGATGCGCACTGGCCTGGCGAAGGGCTTCCAGATGTCGACGACGTGCGCTGAAGCTGCTCTCCGAGGTCTGCTCATAGCCCATGCAAGCCTTGAGGTGTTCACGCAGCAGGTCCAACCCCATGTCAGGGTCGCGCGCACTCAGAGTGATGGTGACGTGCCCGTCGTCGCATTGCTCGACTGCTATCGGTTCGCCACTCAGATCGGCCTTGTTACGAATCAAGGTGACCTTGGCGGGTGTTGGCCGCTGGTCCAGAAATTCCGGCCACAGTGCAAAGGGATCACTTGCTTCTGGGCCTGTGGAGTCGACCACCAGGAGCACCCGGTCTGCTTCAGCGATAGCGTTGAGCGCCCGCTCGACGCCTATTTTCTCGACTTGGTCATCCGTATTCCTCAGCCCGGCCGTATCCACGACATGCAGCGGCATGCCATCGATGTGGATATGTTCTCGGAGAATGTCCCGAGTAGTGCCGGCAATATCGGTAACGATGGCGGCTTCTCGACCCGCGAGCATGTTCAGAAGGCTCGACTTGCCGGCATTGGGGCGTCCGGCGATGACTACGTTCATCCCGTCGCGCAACAGCGCGCCTTGGCCAGCCTCGCGCTGTACCGTGGACAACTCCTGACGTACCGCATCGAGCAGACCGAGCACATGACCGTCGGCAAGAAAATCGATTTCCTCCTCAGGGAAGTCGATCGCGGCCTCCACATAGATCCTCAGCGCAATCAGCGACTCTGTGAGTTTATCCACACGACGGGAGAATTCGCCTTGCAGTGACTTCAAGGCATTACGCGCAGCTTGCGCTGAACTGGCCTCGATAAGATCGGCGATCGCCTCCGCCTGCGCCAGGTCGAGCTTGTCGTTGAGAAAGGCACGCTCGCTGAACTCTCCTGCTCTGGCCAGCCGACAGCCCAGCTGCAAGCAGCGCTGCAGGAGCATGTCCAGGACCACCGGGCCTCCATGGCCCTGCAGCTCCAGGACATCCTCGCCCGTAAAGGAATTGGGCCCAGGGAAGAACAGTGCAATGCCTTCGTCCAGGACCTGGCCATCCTCGGCGCTGAACGGCCCGTAATGGGCATGCCGGGGCTTCAGAGTGCGTTTGGTGATCGCCTGGCCCGCCTGGTGGGCCAATGGGCCGGAGAGCCTGACGATGCCCACGCCTCCACGACCAGGAGCAGTGGCGATGGCAGCGATGGTTTCACGGACGGTGTTCATGCTGGAAGCCTCGAGAACAGATTCGACAGATAGCAAAAACGCCCCACTAGGGGGCGTTTTTATACACAGGCTAGCGTATTAGCCTGTTATGCAGCGGCCTTTTTGGTCGCCCTTTCGATACCACGGGTGATGTACCACTGCTGGGTGATGGACAGGCAGTTGTTCACGACCCAATACAGCACCAGACCGGCAGGGAACCACAGGAAGAAGAACGTGAAGATGATCGGCATCATTTTCATGACCTTGGCCTGCATCGGATCCGGTGGCGTCGGATTCAATCGCTGCTGGATGAACATGGTAGCGCCCATGATGATCGGCAGGATGAAGAACGGATCCTTGATCGACAGGTCGGTAATCCACAGCATCCAAGGCGCCTGGCGCATCTCGACACTTTCGAGAAGTACCCAGTACAAGGCCAGGAACACCGGCATCTGTACCAGGATCGGCAAGCAGCCGCCCAGCGGGTTGATCTTCTCTTTCTTGTAGAGCTCCATCATCGCCTGAGACATCTTCTGGCGATCGTCACCGAACTGTTCCTTCAACTGAGCCAGTTTCGGCGCGACGGCACGCATACGTGCCATCGAACGATAGCTGGCCGCGGAAAGCGGGAAGAACAGCCCTTTGATCAGCATCGTCAGAACGATGATCGACCAGCCCCAGTTACCCAGCAGGCTGTGGATATGTTGCAGCAGCCAGAAGATCGGCTGTGCAATGAACCACAGGAACCCGTAGTCGACGGTCAGCTCCAGGCCTGGGGACAATTCCTTGAGCTTGGATTGGCTCTTCGGACCCGCATAGAGCGTTGCGCTGGTTTCAGCGGTAGCGCCGGCAGCCACGTTCAACGTAGGACCGGTATAGCCGATGATGTAGTTACCCTGGCTATCCTTGCGAGTCTGAACAATGTTGTTGTCCGACTTGTTCGGAATCCACGCGGTGACGAAGTAATGCTGCAGCCATGCAACCCAACCGCCGGAAACGTTTTCCTTCAGGCTGCCTTTGTCGATGTCCTTCATCGACACCTTGCGATACGGCTCCGCACTTGTCCACAGGGCCGCACCCAGATAGGTAGCCGTACCGGTGGCAGTGCTCGAGGACGGGTCGGAGCTGCCATCGCGCTTGAGCTGGGCGAACAGGTTGCCGTTCCAGGGCTGGCCACTCTGGTTGTCGATCAGGTAGTTCATGGCCAGATCGTATTCACCACGCTTGAAGCTGAAGCGCTTGATGTAGTTGACGCCGTTCTCGCTGAACTTCAGATCGACGACCAACTGGTCCTGACCGTCGGCCAACTGGAAGCGCTTGCTCTCGGCCGAGTACAGAGGACGACCCGCGGCTCGAGCGTCAGGACCGTTGGCGCCGGTCAGGCCGCTCTGGGCCAGATAGACGCGCTCGCTGCCGTTATCGAACAGCTGGAACGGAATGTCCGGATGATCCTGGCGCCGTGGATACAAAGGCAGTGCCAGTTGGACGATATCACCGCCCACCGGATCGATAGCCAGGTCCAGGACATCGGTCTTGACCCGGATCAGGTCCTTGCTGACTGCGACAGGTGTCACTTCGGCTGGGCTGGATTCACCATTGGCGCTCGGCACATCGGCGCTGGCGCCGTTATTGCCGGTTGGTACGGTATCCGGCAGCGTCGGGGCAACGTTGCTGGCAGCAGTATTCTGAGTCGGCAAGGCAGCCTGACCGTAGTCATCGTTCCACTTTAGGACGAGGACGTAGGACACGATTGCCAGGGCGACGATCAGGATCGTGCGTTTAATATCCATGATTACTCGGCTATCGAAGAAGTTCGGGAGGAAGGAGCAGGCGGAACCGGATCGAATCCGCCCTGGTTCCACGGATGACAGCGCCCCAGGCGACGAACGGTCAGCCAGGTGCCACGCATGAGGCCATGCGTATCGATGGCTTCATAGGCGTAACAGGAGCAACTGGGATAGAAACGACAGTGACTGGCCATCAAAGGACTGATGGCATAACGGTAGAACTGGATCGGTACGAGGGCCAGTTTACGCATCGTGACTGTCTACCCGTGGGGAATCGGCATTCACTGCTGGGGAGGGCCGATTGCGAGCAAGGCGCTTCCAGAGCTTGCCAAAGTGTTGGTGCAATTCTGGGTTTTCTACGTCACCCAACCCCTTACGCGCGACGACCACGATATCCCAACCTGTCAGCAGATGCTGGTGCAGGCGAAAGGAATCGCGCATCAAGCGTTTGAGGCGATTGCGCTGAACGGCGAGCTTGACGCTTTTCTTGCCGATCACCAGGCCGAGACGAGGATGATCGAGCCCGTTCTCGCGGGCAAGGATAAGCAGGTTTTTCCCTGGAACCTTGCCGGTTGGGGAGTCGAAGACCGCTTTGAAATGCCGGGGTGTAAGCAGTCGCTTGTCCCGACTGAAGTCCTGACTCACCACCTGTGCCGAAAAATCAAATGGCCAGACGCTTACGGCCTTTGGCACGACGACGCGACAGAACTGCGCGGCCGTTCTTGGTTGCCATGCGAGCACGGAAACCGTGAGTGCGCGCGCGCTTGATGGTGCTTGGTTGGAAAGTACGTTTCATGGCGTGTTACCTGGGTTCGTCGACAACGGGCCGGAATGGCCCCCGTTTTAAGAGACCGGCGATTCTAGAGAAAGCAAGCCCATAGGTCAATTTCCAACCAACCATTACTTGTCGGACAGACATGGCGTTCGTCGGATGAATCGAACGGGGCGAAGCCGGATCACGGTCTTAAACATAGAAAATAAAGAGAGGTATTAAAAAGCTTTCTAGTAAATCTTATAAAGCTTAAGGAACCCGATATCTGTGGATAAAACGTTGCAGGCCTTTATTCTAGGGTTGTACAGAGATTTGAAACATTGTCGGTAAGAGGTGCTGCGCCTGTGTGATACCCGCCTCAATCCTGTGGATAGAAAGCTATTTTATCCACAGCGGATTTATCCACAGGGTTTTGCATAGGGTTGTGCAAAGATCTCAAGTGCAGTTATGCACAGAGTTTATTCACAGGTGGCATGGGCCATTTTGGTCGATTTATGCACTCATGATGTCATCCGCATTGCACGCCTATGTGGATAAGTGCTCATCCGCTCGGTACAATGGCGGCTTGTTTTTGCCTCACCGGCGCTCAACTCAGGGGATATCCGTGTCAGTGGAACTTTGGCAGCAGTGCGTGGAACTCCTGCGCGATGAACTGCCTGCCCAGCAATTCAACACCTGGATCCGTCCGCTACAGGTCGAAGCTGAAGGCGACGAGTTGCGTGTCTATGCGCCCAACCGTTTCGTCCTCGATTGGGTGAATGAAAAATACCTGAGCCGCCTTCTGGAGCTGCTGGGGGAGCATGGCAACGGCATGGCCCCCGCTCTTTCCTTATTAATAGGAAGCCGTCGCAGCTCTGCGCCACGTGCAGCCCCCAACGCACCGGTCAGCGCGGCCATGGCTGCCACACTGGCCCAGCAGCCTGCTCAGGTCAGCGCCCCGGAACCGGTCGCGCCGGCCGCGCCTGCATTGATACTGCCTGGGGATATTCAGGCGACGCCTTCGCGCAACAGTTTCGATGCCATGGAGGATTCCGCGCCTGCCCAGCCCGGCAACGGTCGTATGGAGCCGCGTACGGTGCAGGTCGAAGGTGCGCTCAAGCACACCAGCTATCTAAACCGCACCTTCACGTTCGAGACCTTTGTCGAGGGCAAGTCCAACCAGCTGGCCCGGGCGGCAGCCTGGCAAGTCGCGGATAACCCCAAGCATGGCTACAACCCGCTCTTCCTTTATGGAGGCGTCGGCCTGGGTAAGACTCACCTGATGCACGCGGTGGGTAACCATCTCTTGAAGAAGAACCCCAATGCCAAGGTGGTTTACCTTCATTCCGAGCGCTTCGTGGCGGATATGGTCAAGGCGTTGCAGCTCAACGCCATCAACGAATTCAAGCGCTTCTACCGATCGGTGGATGCACTGTTGATCGACGACATCCAGTTCTTCGCGCGCAAGGAACGTTCCCAGGAAGAGTTCTTCCACACCTTCAACGCGCTTCTCGAAGGTGGACAGCAGGTCATCCTGACCAGCGATCGTTACCCGAAAGAGATCGAAGGCCTGGAGGAGCGCCTCAAGTCGCGCTTCGGGTGGGGGCTGACGGTCGCTGTGGAACCGCCCGAGCTTGAAACCCGGGTGGCGATCCTCATGAAGAAGGCTGACCAGGCCAAGGTCGATCTGCCTCATGACGCTGCATTCTTCATCGCCCAGCGTATCCGCTCGAACGTTCGTGAGCTGGAAGGCGCGCTCAAGCGTGTCATCGCACACTCACACTTCATGGGGCGTGATATCACGATCGAGCTGATCCGTGAGTCGCTCAAGGATCTATTGGCGCTGCAGGACAAGCTGGTCAGTGTGGATAATATCCAGCGCACCGTGGCCGAGTACTACAAGATCAAGATTTCCGATCTGCTGTCCAAGCGGCGCTCGCGATCCGTTGCGCGGCCTCGTCAGGTTGCCATGGCTCTGTCCAAGGAACTGACCAACCATAGCCTGCCTGAAATAGGCGATATGTTTGGTGGCCGTGATCACACAACGGTGCTGCACGCCTGTCGCAAGATCAACGAACTGAAAGAATCCGACGCGGATATTCGCGAGGACTACAAGAACCTGCTGCGCACGCTGACGACCTGATCGTCCGTAGCGCGGCTTCTGGAAGGCAAGGGACTAGACCATGCATTTCACCATTCAACGCGAAGCCCTGTTGAAACCACTGCAACTGGTCGCAGGCGTAGTAGAGCGCCGCCAGACCTTGCCGGTACTGTCCAATGTGCTGCTTGTCGTGCAAGGACAGCAGCTGTCGTTGACCGGTACCGACCTGGAAGTGGAACTGGTCGGCCGCGTGCAGTTGGAAGAACCCGCCGAGCCGGGCGAGATCACGGTCCCGGCGCGCAAGCTGATGGACATCTGCAAGAGCCTGCCCAGTGACGTCCTGATCGACATCAGGTTGGACGAACAGAAGCTCCTGGTAAAAGCTGGCCGCAGCCGCTTTACCCTTTCGACGCTGCCGGCCAACGACTTTCCAACCGTCGAGGAAGGTCCAGGCTCGCTGACCTGCAACCTGGAACAAAGCCGCCTGCGTCGTCTCATCGAGCGCACCAGTTTCGCCATGGCCCAGCAGGATGTGCGCTACTACCTTAACGGCATGCTGCTCGAGGTATCAACCGATACCCTGCGTGCAGTCGCCACCGACGGGCATCGCCTGGCGCTGTGTTCCATGCAGGCCGCCATTGGCCAGGCCGAACGCCATCAAGTGATCGTCCCACGCAAAGGTATTCTTGAACTGGCACGTCTGTTGACCGACCCCGAGGGTATGGTCAGCATCGTATTGGGACAACACCACATTCGAGCTACCACGGGTGAGTTCACCTTTACCTCGAAGCTGGTAGACGGCAAATTTCCTGACTATGAACGTGTCCTGCCAAAGGGTGGCGACAAGTTGGTGATCGGTGATCGACAGGCACTGCGCGAGGCCTTCAGCCGTACCGCTATTCTGTCCAACGAGAAGTACAGGGGCATTCGACTGCAGCTGGCCAGTGGTCAGTTGAAGATCCAGGCCAATAACCCCGAACAGGAAGAAGCCGAGGAAGAGATCAGCGTCGATTATACGGGCGGTTCGCTCGAGATCGGCTTTAACGTCAGCTATCTACTGGATGTGCTGGGCGTCATGACCACCGAACAGGTTCGTCTTATCCTGTCCGACTCCAACAGCAGTGCTCTGCTGCAGGAAGCCGGCAACGATGACTCAGCCTACGTTGTCATGCCGATGCGTCTGTAACCTGTAGCAGGCCCAGATGTCCCTACTTCGTGTTTCGGTCACCGCTGTACGCAATTTGCAGTCGGTGACCTTCTCTCCGTCTCCTCGCATCAACATTCTTTATGGCGCCAATGGCAGCGGCAAGACCAGTATTCTGGAGGCCGTTCATCTGCTGGGGCTGGCCCGTTCCTTCCGCAGTACACGCCTGAATCCGGTCATACAGTACGAACAGCCGAGTTGCACGGTTTTCGGCCAGGTGGAATTGCAAGAAGGCGGCTCCAGCAACCTGGGAATCTCAAGAGATCGCCATGGCGACTTTAGCATCCGTATCGATGGCCAGAATGCCCGCAGTGCTGCCCAGCTGGCCGAAATCCTGCCCTTGCAGGTGATCAACCCGGATAGCTTCCGATTGCTTGAGGGTGCTCCCAAGATTCGCAGACAGTTTCTGGACTGGGGTGTGTTCCACGTGGAACCCCGCTTCATGTCCACTTGGCAACGCCTCCAGAAGGCGCTACGGCAGCGAAACTCATGGTTGCGGCATGGTACACTTGACGCAGTTTCGCAAGCCGCCTGGGACAGGGAATTATGCCTGGCGAGCGCCGAGATAGATGAATACCGTCGCAACTACATCAAGGCCTTGAAGCCGGTCTTCGAGCGAACCCTGAGTGAACTGGTCGAACTTGATGGGCTTACCCTGAGCTATTACCGAGGCTGGGACAAGGATCGGGATTTGAGTGAAGTACTCGCCTCCTCCCTCCTTCGTGACCAGCAGATGGGACATACCCAGGCTGGCCCTCAACGTGCCGATTTGCGTCTGCGCTTGAGTGCCAACAATGCAGCCGACATTCTGTCCAGGGGCCAGCAAAAGCTCGTTGTCTGTGCGCTGCGTATTGCTCAGGGGCATCTCGTCAGTCAGAGCCGTAGAGGGCAATGCATCTATCTTGTAGATGATCTGCCATCCGAATTGGATGAGCAGCATCGCCAGGCATTGTGCCGCTTGCTTGAAGAATTACATTGCCAGGTTTTTATTACCTGTGTAGATCACGAACTACTGAGGGGAAGCTGGCAAACGGAAACGCCAGTGGCCTTGTTCCACGTGGAACAAGGGCGTCTTACCCAGACCCACGACCATCGGGAGTGAAGGCATGAGCGAAAATCAAACGTACGACTCTTCCAGCATCAAGGTGCTGAAAGGGCTGGATGCCGTGCGCAAGCGTCCCGGCATGTATATCGGTGACACAGATGATGGTAGCGGCCTGCACCACATGGTGTTCGAAGTGGTCGACAACTCGATCGACGAAGCGCTCGCCGGGCATTGTGACGACATCACCGTAATTATCCATCCGGATGAATCGATCAGCGTACGCGATAACGGTCGCGGCATTCCGGTGGATGTGCATAAAGAAGAAGGCGTTTCCGCGGCAGAAGTCATCATGACCGTGTTGCACGCTGGCGGTAAATTCGACGACAACTCCTATAAGGTTTCTGGCGGCCTCCATGGTGTAGGCGTGTCGGTAGTGAACGCGTTGTCCGAAAAGTTGGTGCTGACCGTGCGTCGTAGTGGCAAGGTCTGGGAGCAGACCTATGTCCATGGTGTGCCTCAAGCTCCGATGGCGATCGTGGGTGACAGTGAAATCACTGGCACGCATATCCATTTCAAGCCGTCCGCGGAAACCTTCAAGAACATTCACTTCAGCTGGGACATACTGGCCAAGCGAATTCGTGAGCTTTCATTCCTAAACTCGGGCGTCGGCATCCTGCTCAAGGATGAACGTTCGGGCAAGGAAGAATTCTTCAAGTACGAAGGCGGATTGCGGGCGTTTGTCGAATACCTGAACACCAACAAGAACCCTGTGAATGCTCAGGTGTTCCACTTCAACGTCCAGCGCGACGATGGCGTAGGTGTAGAAGTTGCCTTGCAGTGGAACGACAGCTTCAACGAGAACCTGTTGTGCTTCACCAACAACATTCCCCAGCGTGACGGTGGTACTCATCTGGTCGGCTTCCGCTCTTCCTTGACGCGCAGCTTGAACAGCTACATCGAGCAGGAAGGCCTGGCCAAGAAGAACAAGGTTTCCACCACGGGTGACGATGCCCGTGAAGGCTTGACTGCAATCATCTCGGTCAAGGTGCCTGATCCCAAGTTCAGCTCGCAGACCAAGGACAAGCTGGTTTCCTCGGAAGTGAAGACTGCTGTGGAACAGGAGATGAACAAGTACTTCAGCGACTTCCTTCTGGAAAATCCAGGAGAAGCCAAGGCCGTGGTCGGCAAGATGATCGACGCTGCCCGCGCTCGTGAAGCCGCTCGCAAGGCGCGTGAGATGACTCGTCGTAAAGGCGCGTTGGACATCGCCGGCTTGCCAGGCAAGCTCGCCGACTGCCAGGAGAAGGACCCTGCCCTTTCCGAACTGTACCTGGTGGAGGGCGACTCCGCGGGTGGTTCGGCCAAGCAGGGTCGGAATCGTAAGACGCAGGCGATCCTGCCGCTCAAGGGCAAGATCCTCAACGTAGAGAAAGCGCGTTTCGACAAGATGATCTCGTCCCAGGAAGTGGGTACGCTGATCACCGCATTGGGCTGCGGCATCGGTCGCGACGAGTACAACATCGAAAAGCTGCGTTATCACAACATCATCATCATGACCGATGCTGACGTCGACGGTTCGCACATCCGTACCTTGTTGCTGACCTTCTTCTTCCGCCAGCTGCCGGAATTGGTGGAGCGCGGCTATATCTACATCGCTCAGCCACCGCTGTACAAGGTCAAGAAAGGCAAGCAAGAGCAATACATCAAAGACGACGACGCCATGGAAGAGTACATGACGCAGTCGGCCTTGGAGGACGCGAGCCTTCATCTGGACGAGTCTGCGCCAGCGGTATCGGGCGTGGAGCTGGAGCGCCTGGTCAACGAGTTCCGCGGCGTGATGAAGACACTCAAGCGTCTATCGCGCTTGTACCCGCAGGAGCTCACTGAGCACTTCCTCTATCTGCCGGAGGTCACCCTCGAGCAGTTGGGCGACCATGCGGTGATGCAGGCGTGGTTGGCGCGATTCCAGGAACGTCTGAACACTACCCAGAAGTCCGGCCTGGCTTACAACGCGAGCCTGCGAGAAGACAAGGAGCGCAACGTCTGGCTGCCAGAGGTGGAAATCACTTCGCACGGCCAGGCCAGCTACGTGACCTTCAACCGTGACTTCTTCGGCAGCAATGACTACCGCACTGTGGTGGTACTGGGCGGCAAGCTGGCTACCCTGCTGGGCGAAGGGGCTTACGTCAAACGTGGCGAGCGGCGCAGGGCCGTGGTCGAGTTCAAGGAAGCCCTCGACTGGCTGATGAACGAGACCGCCAAGCGCCATACCATCCAGCGCTACAAAGGACTGGGCGAGATGAACCCGGACCAGTTGTGGGAAACCACCATGGACCCGACCGTTCGCCGCATGCTCAAGGTCACCATCGAAGATGCCATCGCTGCCGATCAGATCTTCAATACCCTGATGGGTGATGCTGTAGAACCGCGACGTGAGTTCATCGAAAGCAATGCGCTATCGGTATCCAACTTGGACTTCTGATAAGCAAAGCTGCAGGATCCGCTGATTCGACCACTGTCGATTTCAGCGACAAAAAGGCCAACCATCAAGGTTGGCCTTTTTTTGGGTCTGTGGATCTAGCGACCGAGCATCACAGCCCGCAGTTGGTTCTGAGCTTGCTGAACTGCAAGCTTATCGTTTCTGTTGCATGGAACCAGACGACGTACCTGAACATACGCTTCAAGTGCCCTGCTCTAGCGATTACCGCCTTTGGAACACCCTTCACCGAAAGCCGCCTACTCCGCCAGTAGCGATTCCTGCTCGCGCGCGCACACCGATAACAGATAATCCCAGACCACACGAAGACGTACCGACTTGTGCAGCTCACGCCGAGTACATATCCAGTAGCTTCGCTGGATCGTCTCGTCAGGCAACACCCTCACCAAAGCAGCATCATGCCTGGCCATATAGTTGGGCAAGACGGCAATGCCCAGCCCCGCTCTGGCCGCCTGTTGCTGGGCAATCACGCTGGTGCTGCGAAACGCTACATTGGGCGCGCGGCAGAAACTGTTGAGGAACAGCAACTCCTGGCTGAACAGCAGATCATCGACATAGCCGATCCAGCTGTGCAACGCGAGGTCCTCGCGGTGCCGCAGTGGCGGTGCCTTTGCCAGGTATCCGGGGCTGGCATAGAGCGCCAGTCGGTAATCCGTCAGCTTGCGAGTTATCAACAGGTCGGCATTGGGCCGCTCCAAATGAATACTGATCTCGGCTTCGCGGTTCAGGATACTGACGAAACGTGGCACCGCGACCAACTCCACTTCCAGGCCCGGATAGCGCTTGAACAGTTCGTTCATCCGCGGCGTGAAGAACATGATGCCGATGCCCTCCGTCACGCCAAGACGAATCTTGCCGAGCGGCGTGATGGCCTGGGTGATTTCCTCCTGTGCCAGCAAGGCGACGTTTTCCATGGCTTCGGCGTGCTTGAGCAAGGCCTGGCCGGAGGGTGTCAGTTCGTAACCCTGCGCATGCTGCACGAACAGCGCTGTCCCGAGACTCTTTTCGATACTTTCGATATGCCGGGCCACGGTACTGTGGGTAGTGTTCAGGCGTTTGGCTGCCGTCAGCAAGCGACCGCTGCGCTGCAACTCGAGAAAGAACCTTAGATCGTTCCAGTCGAACATGCCTTTCCTTGGGAGCCTGAGATCTAGATGGGTGCGCTAAAACGCACAGCGGTTGAGTGAAATCTAACGTTTTCACAGTGAAAATAATCAATAAGATAGTTAGCGACAAGAATAATAATCAGGCGCGAGGTTGCACATGCCATCAGCCGATTCTGTCTTCGATTTCGTGATCGTGGGTGCCGGCCCCGCTGGCTGCCTGCTTGCCAATCGATTGTCCGCCGATCCTTCATGCCGGGTGCTGTTGCTCGAGGCTGGTGGTCGCGACAACTACCCCTGGATACACATTCCGGTCGGTTACCTGTATTGCATCGGTAACCCGCGTACCGATTGGTGCTTCAAGACCGAAGCGCAGGTTGGCCTGGGTGGGCGCAGCCTGGGTTATCCACGCGGCAAGGTGCTGGGTGGCTGCTCATCCATCAATGGGATGATCTACATGCGCGGACAGGCTGCCGACTACGATGCCTGGGCCGCGCAAGGCAATGCCGGCTGGGCATGGTCGGACGTCCTGCCATTGTTCAAGGCCTGCGAGAACCATCATGCCGGTGAGACAGACAGCCATGGGGCCGAGGGCGAATGGCGCGTCGAACAGCAACGCTATTCCTGGCCCATCCTGGATGCCTTTCGTGAAGCTGCCCAACAGAGTGACATTGCCACGGTGGCGGACTTCAATACCGGTGACAATCAAGGCTGTGGATACTTTCAGGTCAACCAACGCAGCGGTGTCCGCTGGAACGCTTCGAAGGCGTTTCTGCGTCCGGTCCTCAAGCGCCCCAATCTGACGGTACTGACCGACGTGCAGGTCGATCAGGTGGTCCTGGCAGACGGACGGGCTTCAGCGGTAAAAGCCTATTGGCAAGGAAAATGGCATGGCTTTGCCGCGCGGCGTGAGATCATTCTCTGTGCTGGCTCCGTGGGATCCCCTGGCATATTGCAGCGTTCGGGCATTGGCCCGCGCAAGCTGCTGGAAGATTTGGGTATCGCTGTGCGCAAGGAATTGCCTGGCGTCGGTGGCAACCTGCAGGACCACCTGCAACTGCGCCTGGTCTATCAGATCCGTAATACCCGTACCTTGAACCAGATGGCCAACAGCCTGTTCGGCAAGATGGGCATGGGCCTGCGCTATCTCTACGATCGCAGCGGACCGCTGGCCATGGCGCCGAGCCAGTTGGGCGCCTTCGTTCGATCCGATCCGCAGCAGGCGACCGCAAACCTGCAATACCACGTCCAGCCGCTGTCCCTGGAGCGCTTCGGCGAGCCCTTGCATCAGTTTCCGGCCTTCACCGCTTCGGTGTGCAACCTGCGTCCCAAGAGCCGTGGACGCATCGATATTCGCTCGGCAGACATGACTGCCGCACCGCTCATCGATCCCAACTACCTCAGCGATGCAGAAGACCTGCGCGTCGCCGCGCAATCGGTACGACTGACCCGTCGTATCGTCCAGGCCCCTGCCCTCGCGGCATTCTCGCCAGTGGAGTATCTCCCGGGTTCCGCGCTGCAGACCGAGGAGGAGTTGCAAGAAGCGGCCGGCAGGATCGGTACTACCATCTTCCACCCGGTAGGGACATGCCGCATGGGCAGCGGACCACTCGATGTAGTCGATGACCAACTACGGGTGCATGGCATTCCTGGCCTGCGAGTAGCCGACGCCTCGATCATGCCGCAGATCGTTTCCGGGAATACCTGCTCGCCTACACTCATGATCGCCGCCAAAGCGGCTCAACTTATCCTCAAGGGAGCGGCAACCCGCATCAACCTCAGCGATAGAAGTGCGATACCGACGCCCTGACCCGGGTGTGTGCAAGACCGGCAGCCTAGCGGTCGATGGCTGTCGACAGTGGAAACAACAAAAATAATCACTGTGGCCTGCGGGCCGAGGACAGCAACGATGTCGGATTACATTGGAGAGCAAGGTGCGGCGACCGCTACCAACAGTCGGCGTGAGGAACGCAAGATCATTTTCGCGTCATCCCTCGGGACAGTGTTCGAGTGGTATGACTTTTTTCTCTATGGGGCTCTGGCAGCGGTCATCAGCAAGCAGTTCTTCGCAGGCGTCAATGACACCACGGCTTTCATCTTCGCTCTGATGGCCTTTGCGGCCGGGTTCCTGGTGCGGCCCTTCGGTGCCTTGGTATTCGGTCGCCTGGGGGACATGATCGGGCGCAAGTACACCTTTCTCATCACCATCGTACTGATGGGGCTGTCGACCTTTGCGGTCGGTCTTCTGCCCACCTATGCGAGCATCGGTATCGCCGCACCGATACTGCTGGTGGTCCTGCGCATGCTGCAAGGGCTGGCGCTTGGCGGTGAATACGGCGGTGCCGCGACCTACGTGGCCGAACATGCGCCGCCTGGCAAGCGCGGCTTCCATACCGGCTTCATCCAGTCCACCGCTACTCTCGGCCTGCTGCTGTCGTTGCTGGTGGTCCTGGGCAGTCGTTATATCAGTGGCGACGAGTTCGAAACCTGGGGATGGCGCCTGCCGTTCCTGTTGTCGATCGTGCTGCTGGGCATCTCCACCTGGATTCGCATGAGCATGCACGAGTCGCCGGCCTTCGTGAAAATGAAGGCCCAAGGCAAGGTGAGCAAATCGCCGATTCGGGAATCCTTCACCTCGTGGCCCAACCTCAAGGTGGTGCTGACGGCGCTGTTCAGTATCAACGCGGGACAAGCCGTGACCTTCTATACGGCGCAGTTCTACATCCTGTTCTTCATGACCCAGATGCTCAAGATGGACCCGGCTCAAGCCAACACCTTGCTGATCATCAGCGTGGTCATCGGCGCGCCGTTCTTCGTGTTCTTCGGCTGGCTCTCCGATCGTGTCGGACGTAAACCGATACTCATGCTCGGGTTGCTGTTGGCCACCGTGCTGTACTTCCCGATGTTCAAGGCCCTGAGCCATTATGCCAACCCCCAGATCGATGCGGCGAGCCGCGAGGCACCCATCGTCGTAAACGCGGATCCGCGAAGCTGCACCTTCCAGTTCGATCCAGTAGGCAAGGCTCGTTTCGACAGCCCATGCGACAAGGTCAAGACCTTCCTGGTCAAACAAGGGCTTCCCTACAGTTCGACCAGTACCGCAGCTGGAAGCGAAGTGGTCGTCACCATTGGCGACAAGGCCATCAATGGCTTCGATGAAGCGGCCATGCGGGCGGCGATCGAGCAAGCGGGCTATCCGGCCAAGGCTGACCCGGCGCAGGTCAATGAAGTGATGGTCGTGGTGCTTATCGTGGCGATGATCCTGATCGCGACCATGACTTATGGGCCATTGGCAGCGGTGATGGTCGAGCTGTTCCCGACACGAATCCGCTACACCTCGATGTCTCTGCCCTACCATATCGGCAATGGATGGTTCGGTGGCTTCCTGCCCACCGTATCCTTTGCATTGGTGGTATACACCGGGGATATTTTCTACGGGCTCTGGTATCCCGTGCTGATCACGGGCATCAGCCTGATCGTGGGTATCTTCTGTCTGAAAGAGACACGGGACGTCGATATCGACAAGGTCTGAGCAGGCAAGAAAAAACCGGCGTAAAAGC
The DNA here is from genome assembly GCF_013523055.1 of Pseudomonas capeferrum. Lineage (GTDB taxonomy): Bacteria > Pseudomonadota > Gammaproteobacteria > Pseudomonadales > Pseudomonadaceae > Aquipseudomonas > Aquipseudomonas capeferrum_A. The sequence continues at coordinate 40,644 of NZ_JAAMQM010000017.1, forward strand.
CGGTTTTTTTAGATCGCAAAAAAACTTATGCACGTTTTCAGAAAAATCTATTCATCTGATAATAATCAATAAAATCAAAATGTTATGGAATTAATCGACCATTGATTCAGAAATTACCAACACGTTATCCACAGATCGTTACACCAAACCCTGATCGGGTTGCTGTATAGGTTCGGCGATCGATCCCAAGGCATGTTGAGTCGCCTCGTTCCAGCGTGCCGCTCGGTCATTGAGCTCGGCAACGGCACGGGGCCCCGTCCCTTCAGCGTACATCGGCTTGCCGATGACCACCTCGATCGTGCCTGGATGCTTGGCCCAGCCTTCCTTGGGCCAGAACTTGCCTGCGTTGTGCGCAATGGGCAGTACCGGCAGGCCGGCATTGACCGCCAGTGCCGTGCCGCCACGAGAAAACTTGCCGATCTGGCCATAAGGCACACGTGTGCCCTCAGGGAAGATCAACACCCATACGCCTTGCTTGAGCAGCTCGTCGCCCTTGCTGGCCACATGGCGCAAGGCCTCTTTGGGATTGTTGCGGTCGATGGCGATGGGACGCAGCATGGCCATCGCCCAGCCGAAGAAGGGCACGTACAACAGCTCACGTTTGAGCACCTGGCTCATGGGCTGGAAGTAGGCGGAAAGGAAGAACGTTTCCCAGGTGCTCTGGTGATTGGAGAGAATCACGCACGGTTGCTCTGGAACATTCTCGGCGCCGGTAATCTTGTAGCGAATGCCTAGGAACACCCGCGCCAACAGCACGGCGAAGCGACACCAATACACGTTGATGAAGCGGTAGCGTTTGCGAAAGGGCAGGAAGGGTGCGATGAAGAAACTAAGCGTGCACCACAGCAGCGAACTGGTCCCCAACAGCAGGTAAAAAAGAAAGACTCTGATCGCCTGCAGGATCGACATAGTGGCAAATACCGTTGCGGGACAGTGCCCGCCTGAATGAAAAGTACGCCCAGCGAAGCGCACTACTGGATAAGTTCTCTGGCGACTGCGGCCAGGTCATCGAAAATCAGCGTGGTTTCCGGTATCCCTTTTTCCAGGGTCCGTACGCCTTTGCCAGTCTTCACCAGCACAGGTTGTGCATGGACAGTCAGCGCTGCTTCCAGGTCACCCTTGCTGTCGCCGACAAACCAGACATCGGTCAGGTCGACGTGGTAATGCTCGGCAATGGCCAGCAACAGGCCGGGCTGTGGCTTGCGGCAAGCGCAACCATCGTCCGGGCCATGCGGGCAATGCACGATCAGCCCGACCTCGCCTCCCTGTTCGGCGACCAATGCACGCAGGTGCGCGTGCATGGCGTCGAGGGTCGAGAGCGGATAGTAGCCGCGGGCGATGCCGGACTGGTTGGTGGCCACGGCCACCGTCCAGCCCGCCTTGCTCAACTGCGCGATGGCCTCGATCGAGCCGGCAATGGGCTTCCACTCCTCCAGCGACTTGATATAGGCGTCAGAGTCGTGATTGATCACGCCATCCCGATCAAGAATCAGCAGCTTCAAGGTTCACCCCAACAGCGAGATATCGGCCACGCCCAGGAACAGGCCGCGCAGGCGGCTGAGCAGGGCATAACGGTTGGCGCGCACCTTGGGATCCTCGGCGTTGACCATCACCGCTTCGAAGAACGCATCGACCGGCTCGCGCAGGGCCGCCAGACGAGCCAGCGATTCACTGTACTGACGTGCCGCGGCCATCGGTTGCACGGCATGGTCGGCCTGCTGGATGGCCGAATACAGCGAGAACTCGTTGGCGTTGTCGAAGTACTTCGGTTCGACCTGAGCGGCGATTGCGCCTTCGGCCTTGCCCAGCAGGTTCGATACACGCTTGTTGACCGCCGCCAGCGCTTCGGCTTCCGGCAGCTTGCGGAAGGCCTGCACTGCTTGCACACGCTGGTCGAAGTCCAGCGCCGAAGCTGGCTTGAGGGCGCGCACCGACAGGTAGGTGGCGACATCGATGCCTTCGTCTTCGTAACGCGCACGCAGGCGATCGAAGATGAACTCCTGCACCTGCTCGGCCAAGCCTGCGGCCTTCACTTTGCTGCCGAACTGGGTGACGGCGAAGCTGACCGCGCCGTTGAGGTCGAGGTCGAGTTGCTTCTCGATCAGAATGCGTAGCACGCCCAGGGCGGCACGACGCAGCGCATAGGGATCCTTGCTACCGGTGGGCAGCATGCCGATGCCGAAGATACCGACCAGGGTATCGAGCTTGTCGGCGATCGCGACAGCGGCACCGGTCAGGGTTTCCGGCAGTTCGGCACCCGCGCCGCGCGGCATGTATTGCTCGTTCAGCGCCAGCGCGACATCTTTCGGCTCGCCGTCGTTGAGCGCGTAGTAGTAACCGGCAACGCCCTGCATCTCAGGGAATTCACTGACCATTTCGGATGCCAGGTCGCATTTCGACAGCAGACCGGCGCGCGCGGCACGTTGGGCGTCGCCACCGATGTGCGGGGCGATGAAGGCAGCCAGTTTCGAGACGCGCTCGGCCTTGTCGTAGACACTGCCCAGCTGCGCCTGGAAGACCACGTTCTTCAAGCGCTCGTTGAACGATGCCAGCGGCTGCTTCTTGTCCTGCTTGAAGAAGAACTCGGCATCGGTCAGGCGTGGTCGCACGACCTTCTCGTTGCCTTCCACGATCTGCCGCGGATCCAGGCTTTCGACGTTCGCCACGGTGATGAAGCGCGGCAGCAGTTTGCCTTCGCTGTCCAGAAGGCAGAAATACTTCTGGTTGTCCTGCATGGTGGTGATCAACGCTTCCTGAGGCACATCGAGGAAACGCTCCTCGAACGAGCAGACCAGCGGCACCGGCCATTCGACCAGGGCTGTCACCTCATCGAGCAGTGCAGGCGGCACGATGGCAGTGCCTTCCTGCTGCAGGGCCAGCTCGGCGGTACGTTTGGCGATCAGCTCGCGGCGCTCGGCGAAATCGGCCAGTACATAAGCCTTGCGCAGATCGGCAGCGTAGTTGGCCGGTGCAGTGATGGTGACGTTCTGCGGATGGTGGAAACGGTGACCACGGGATTCGCGACCGGCCGTCTGCGCCAGGATCGTGCAATCGATGACCTGATCGCCGAGCAGCATCACCAGCCACTGGGTCGGACGCACGAACTCTTCGCGACGAGCACCCCAGCGCATGCGCTTGGGGATCGGCAGGTCGTTGAGGGAGTCTTCGACGATGGTCGGCAGCAGGCTGGCGGTCGACTTGCCCGGGATATGCTGGGAGAAACGCAGCTTGGCGCCGCTCTTGTCGATGTCGGACAGCTCTACACCGCATTTCTTGGCAAAGCCCAGGGCAGCCTGGGTCGGATTGCCATCGGCATCGAACGCGGCCTGAAGGGGTGGGCCATCGATATTGATGCTGCGATCGGGCTGCTGCACGTCAAGCTGGGTGAGCAGCACGGCCAGGCGACGAGGGGCCGCGTAGACCTGCTTGCCGGTGTAGTTGAGGCCGGCCGCCTGCAGACCCTTCTCGATCCCTGCCAGGAACGCGTCGCCCAGCGTGGCGAGGGCCTTGGGTGGCAGCTCTTCGGTGCCCAGCTCGACCAGGAAATCTTGAGCACTCATTGTGCAGCCTCCAGCTTAGCCAACACTTCATCTCGTAGTTCGGGGGTTGCCATCGGGAAGCCCAGGCGTGCACGGGCATTCAGGTAGCTCTGGGCCACGTCACGGGCCAGGGCGCGTACGCGCAGGATGTAACGCTGGCGTTCGGTCACCGAGATGGCACGGCGCGCATCGAGCAGGTTGAAGGTATGGGAGGCCTTCAACACCATCTCGTAGGTCGGCAGCGGCAGATCGAGCTTGATCAGGCGGTTGGCTTCGCTTTCATAGAAATCGAACAACTCGAACAGTTTTTCGACATTGGCGTGCTCGAAGTTGTAGGTCGACTGCTCCACTTCGTTCTGGTGGAACACGTCGCCGTAGGTCACCTTGCCGAACGGGCCATCGGTCCATACCAGGTCATAGACCGAATCGACGCCCTGCAGGTACATCGCCAGACGCTCCAGGCCGTAGGTGATTTCACCGGTGACCGGCAGGCATTCGATACCGCCCACTTGCTGGAAATAGGTGAATTGAGTGACTTCCATGCCGTTGAGCCAGATTTCCCAGCCCAGGCCCCAGGCGCCGAGCGTTGGCGATTCCCAGTTGTCTTCGACGAAGCGGACGTCGTGCACCAGCGGATCCAGGCCGATGGCTTTCAGCGATCCCAGATACAGTTCCTGGAAGTTGGCCGGATTGGGCTTGAGCACGACCTGGAACTGATAGTAATGCTGCAGACGGTTGGGGTTTTCACCATACCGTCCGTCGGTTGGACGACGGCTTGGCTGCACATAGGCGGCGTTCCAGGTTTCCGGGCCGATGGCGCGCAGGAAAGTAGCAGTATGGAAAGTGCCGGCGCCTACTTCCATATCGTAGGGCTGAAGTACCACACAACCTTGTTCCGCCCAGTACTGTTGAAGGGCGAGGATCAGGTCTTGGAAGGTACGCACGGCTGGCGTAGGCTGGCTCACGAAATTCACCTGTATCTAGGGCTGCGAATGTAAAGAGCGGGAGTATAACCCGATTCGCCGGTCCCACTACCCCAGGAGCCTTATGCCCCGCTGCTTTTGGTGTTCCGATGACCCGCTGTACCAGGCCTACCATGACCGGGAATGGGGCACGCCGCAGCGCGATCCCGCGGTGCTGTTCGAAATGCTCTTGCTCGAAGGCTTCCAGGCCGGTCTGTCGTGGATCACCGTACTGCGCAAGCGCGAACGTTACCGCGACGTGCTCTACGGTTTCGAACCACAACGTCTGGCCCAGATGAGCGATGCCCGGATCGAGGAGCTGATGCTGGACGCGGGCATCATTCGCAACCGTCTCAAGCTGAAGGCGGCCCGGCGCAACGCGCAAGCGTGGCTGGCTGTGGATAACCCTGCCCAATGGCTCTGGTCCTTTGTCGACGGCATGCCGAGGATCAATCATTTTCGCGATCGCGCCGAAGTCCCGGCCGTGACCGACGAAGCTCGAGCGATGAGCAAGGCCCTGCAGAAGGCGGGCTTCACCTTCGTTGGCCCGACCATCTGCTACGCCTTCATGCAGGCGACCGGCATGGTCATGGATCACACCACCGATTGCGATCGTTACGCCGCATTGCTGCGCTGAGGTTTACAATGCGCGCCTTGCATTAGAAGGAATCAGCCTGTGGAAAAATTCAAAGGCGCCCTGATGGTCGGTGCGCTGCGATTGTTCGCCAAGCTTCCCTGGGGGGCCGTGCAGCGGGTCGGTACCGGCATCGGCTGGCTCATGTGGAAAATCCCCAACGGGTCACGCAATGTCGTGCGCATCAACCTGGAAAAGTGCTTCCCGGAAATGGACCCGGCGGCTCGCGAACAATTGGTCGGTCGAGCGCTGATGGACATCGGCAAGTCGTTCACCGAAAGCGCCTGTGCCTGGATCTGGCCGGCGCATCGTTCGCTGGCGCTGGTCCGTGAAGTGCAAGGCCTGGAGGTGCTGGAAGCGGCGCTGGCCTCGGGCAAGGGTGTGGTGGGGATCACCAGCCATCTGGGCAACTGGGAAGTGCTCAATCACTTCTACTGCAACCAGTGCAAGCCGATCATCTTCTATCGTCCGCCCAAGCTGAAGGCGGTGGACGACCTGCTGCGCGAACAGCGGGTGCAGATGGGCAATCGCGTGGCGCCATCGACCAAGGAGGGCATTCTGAGCATCATCAAGGAAGTCCGTCGTGGCGGTCAGGTGGGCATCCCCGCGGATCCGGAGCCGGCGGAGTCGGCCGGCGTGTTCGTGCCCTTCCTCGGCACTCGGGCCCTGACCAGCAAGTTCGTACCGAACATGCTGGCCGGCGGCAAGGCGGTGGGGGTCTTCCTGCATGCCCTGCGCCTGCCGGACGGCTCGGGATTCAAGGTGATCCTCGAAGCCGCTCCGCCAGCGATGTACAGCGAAGACACCGCCACGGCGGTCGCTGCCATGAGCCAGGTGATCGAACGCTATGTGCGCGAATACCCCAGCCAGTACATGTGGAGCATGAAGCGCTTCAAGAAGCGCCCCGAGGGCGAGCAACGCTGGTATTGAGTCGAGACGAGCGCGGGTACCGACGGTGCCCGACGCTCGCGCTCATTGGCCGGACTTGTCCAGCTTCTTCAGAAAGACGCCCATTTCCTTTTCGGCCTGCTTGTCACCGTGCGCCCGAGCCGCGGTCACCCCCTGCTCCCAGGCATGGCGCGCCGCGGCCAGGTCACCTCGCAACTGGTGCGCCTTGCCCAGCAGCTTCCAGGCAGCCGAATACTTCGGATCGAACTCGACGCAGCGGGCCAGGTGCTCGGCAGCCTGGTCGGCGTCACCGGTATCCAGCCACGACTTGCCAAGGCCAAAGCGCAATAGCGAGTTATCCACACCCTTGGCCAGCATCTTTTCCAGTGATTCGCGCATCGGGTTCTCCTAGAAAAAGCTGAGGCCGACGTGGAACAGCTTCTCCACATCGCGAATGTGCTTCTTGTCCACCACGAAGAGGATCACGTGATCCCCGGCTTCGATCACCGTATCGTCATGGGCGATGAGCACCTGCTCGGCGCGGATGATCGCACCGATGGTGGTGCCCTCCGGCAGGGCGATGTCTTCGATGGCCTTGCCAATCACCTTGCTCGACCGGGAGTCGCCATGGGCGATCGCTTCGATGGCCTCGGCGGCACCCCGGCGCAGCGAATGCACGCTGACGATATCGCCTCGACGCACGTGAGCCAGCAAGGTGCCGATGGTTGCCAACTGCGGGCTGATGGCGATATCGATTTCGCCGCCCTGGACCAGGTCGACATAGGCCGGGTTGTTGATCAGGGTCATGACCTTGCGCGCGCCCAGTCGCTTGGCCAGCAGCGAGGACATGATGTTGGCTTCGTCGTCGTTGGTCAGGGCCAGGAAGATATCCGCCTGGGCGATGTTTTCCTCGAGCATCAGGTCCCGGTCCGAGGCACTGCCCTGGAGCACCACGGTGCTTTCCAGGTTATCGGACAGGTAGCGGCAGCGGGCCTGGCTTTTCTCGATGATCTTCACCTGGTAGCGGCTTTCGATCGCCTCCGCCAGGCGCTCGCCGATCTGCCCGCCGCCGGCGATCACCACGCGCTTGTTGGTCTCGTCGATTCGTCGCAGCTCGCCCATCACCGCACGGATGTGCGCCTTGGCGGCGATGAAGAAGACCTCGTCGTCGACCTCGATCACCGTATCGCCCCGCGGCTTGATCGAGCGGTCACGACGGAAGATGGCGGCCACGCGGGTATCGACATTGGGCATGTGGGAACGGATCTGACGCAGCTGCTGACCGACCAGGGGGCCGCCGTGATAGGCCTTGACCGCGACCAACTGCGCCTTGCCGTCGGCGAAGTCGATCACCTGCAATGCGCCTGGGTGCTCGATGAGGCGCTTGATGTAGTGAGTGACCACCTGTTCCGGGCTGATCAGCACATCCACCGGGATGGCCTCGTTGTCGAACAGCTCCGAGCGCGTCAGGTAGGACGCTTCACGTACTCGAGCGATCTTCGTCGGCGTGTGGAACAAGGTATAGGCGACCTGACAGGCCACCATGTTGGTTTCGTCGCTGTTGGTCACCGCCACCAGCATGTCGGCATCGTCCGCCCCCGCCTGGCGCAATACCGTGGGCAGCGAGCCGCGGCCCTGCACGGTGCGGATATCCAGGCGATCGCCCAGATCGCGCAGGCGCTCGCCGTCGGTGTCGACGACGGTGATGTCATTGGCTTCGCTGGCCAGGTGCTCAGCCAGCGTGCCCCCTACCTGTCCTGCGCCGAGGATGATGATCTTCATCCGCTACTCCTGGTCTGCGTTACCCGCGCGAGGCGGCGATCTTGATCAGCTTGGCATAGTAGAACCCGTCGTGACCGCCTTCCTCGACCAGCAACTGCCGGCCATGGGGCTGGCGCAGGCCGGCTTCGGTGGCCAGGTCCAGCTCGCGGGCTCCGGGAGTGCGGGCGAGGAACGCGGCGATCACTTCGGTATTTTCGGTCGGCAGGCTCGAACAGGTGGCGTAGAGCAGCATGCCGCCGACCTCCAGGGTCGGCCACAACTTGTCGAGCAGTTCGCCTTGCAGCGTGGCCAGCGCCGGGATGTCATCGGCCTGACGAGTGAGCTTGATGTCTGGATGGCGCCGGATGACACCGGTGGCGGAGCAGGGTGCGTCCAGCAGGATGCGCTGGAACGGCTTGCCATCCCACCAGCTCGCGGTATCGCGGGCATCGCAGGCGATCAGTTCGGCATTCAAACCCAGTCGATCGAGGTTTTCGCGCACGCGGGCCAGGCGTTTGGCTTCCAGGTCGATGGCCACCACGGCATCCAGGCCCGCTTCGACTTCGAGCAGGTGGCAAGTCTTGCCCCCAGGTGCGCAGCAGGCATCGAGGACGCGTTGGCCGGGTGCCAGGTCGAGCAGGTCGGCGGCCAGTTGCGCGGCCTCGTCCTGGACACTGACCCAGCCTTCGGCAAAACCGGGAAGCTTGCGGACATCGCAGGCTTCGACCAATACGATGCCGTCGCGGCTGTAATGGCTGGCGCTTGCCTCGATGCCCACCTCGGCCAACAGCGCCAGGTAGCTGTCGCGGCTATGATGATGCCGATTGACCCGCAGGATCATCGGCGGATGCGCGTTGTTGGCGGCGCAGATGGCTTCCCAATGATCGGGCCAGAAGGCCTTCAGGGATTTTTGCAGCCAGCGCGGGTGGGCGGTACGTGCCACCGGATCGCGCTCGAGGCCGGCGAGCAGGGCTTCGCCTTCACGCTGGGCGCGGCGAAGCACGGCATTGAGCAAGGCCTTGGCCCAAGGTTTCTTGAGCTTGTCGGCGCAGCCCACGGTCTCGCCAATGGCCGCATGGGCCGGGATACGCGTGTAGAACAGCTGGTAAAGGCCTACCAACAGCAAGGCCTGCACATCGCTGTCGGCTGCCTTGAATGGCTTTTGCAGCAGTTGCGCGGCGAGCAGGTCGAGACGTGGCTGCCAGCGCGCGGTGCCGAAAGCCAGGTCCTGGGTCAGGCCGCGGTCGCGCTCCTCGACCTTGTCCAGTTGGGCGGGCAGCGAGCTGTTCAGGGAGGCCTTGCCGCTGAGCACGGCGGCCAAGGCGCGGGCGGCGGCCAGGCGCGGGTTCATTGGCCAAGTACCGCGCCGACGGCGAACTGCTCGCGACGGCTGTTGAACAGGTCGCTGAAGTTCAGCGGCTTGCCGCCGGGCACTTGCAACCGGGTCAGACACAATGCTTGTTCACCGCAGGCAACGACCAGGCCGTCTTTGCTGGCGCCTAGAATCTCGCCCGGCGAGCCCTGGCCGGTGGTCAGCTTCGCGGCCAGCACTTTCACACTGTCGCCGCCGAGGGTGCTGTGACACACCGGCCACGGATTGAAGGCGCGGATCAGGCGCTCCAGCTCGATAGCGGGGCGGCTCCAATCGATCCGGGCCTCATCCTTGTTCAATTTGTGCGCATACGTGGCCAACGCATCATCCTGGTCCTCACCTTCAAGGGTGCCAGCCTGCAGCCCGGCAATGGCTTCGATCACGGCAGGCGGGCCCATCTTGGCCAGCCGGTCGTGCAGGCTGCCGCCGGTGTCGTCGGCCGTGATGGCGGTGACGACCTTGAGCAGCATCGGACCGGTATCGAGGCCGGCTTCCATGCGCATCACGGTCACGCCGCTTTCGCGGTCACCAGCTTGCACGGCACGCTGGATCGGTGCCGCGCCACGCCAGCGCGGCAACAGAGAGGCATGACTGTTGATGCAGCCCAGACGCGGGATATCGAGCACCGCCTGGGGCAGGATCAGACCGTAGGCGACGACCACCAGAAGATCCGGTAGCAAGGCAGCCAGCTCGGCCTGGGCCTCGGGGTTGCGCAAGCTCGGCGGCTGAAGCACCGGGATGTCGTGGGCCGAGGCCAATTGCTTGACCGGGCTGGGCATGAGTTTCTGACCGCGCCCGGCAGGTCGGTCGGGCTGGGTATACACGGCCACGACCTGATAAGGGCTATCGAGCAGAGCCTGGAGGTGTTCGGCGGCAAACTCTGGGGTGCCCGCGAAGACAATGCGCATGGAGTTCTCGCTTCAAAAAGAAAAAGGCTTGCCGGAGCAAGCCTTCGAAAAGGGTATGGATCAGGCTTGCTGGCGATGCTGCTTTTCCAGCTTCTTCTTGATCCGATCGCGCTTGAGCTGGGACAGGTAGTCGACGAAGAGCTTGCCATTGAGGTGGTCGCACTCGTGCTGGATGCACACGGCGAGCAGGCCTTCGGCGATCAGCTCGTAGGGCTTGCCATCGCGGTCGAGGGCGTTGACCTTGACCCGCAGCGGGCGATCGACGTTCTCGTAGAAGCCAGGTACCGACAGGCAGCCTTCCTGGTACTGACCCATGTCCTCGGTCAGCTCTTGCAGTTCAGGGTTGATGAAGACCATTGGCGCGCTACGATCTTCGCTCAGGTCCATGACCACCGCGCGCAGGTGCACGTTGACCTGGGTCGCGGCCAGGCCGATGCCCGGCGCTTCGTACATGGTTTCAAACATGTCGTCGATCAGCTGACGCAAGGCGTCGTCGACTTCCGCTACCGGTTTGGCAATGGTGCGCAGGCGCGGGTCGGGGAATTCGAGGATGTTCAAGATGGCCATAGGAGTCTGAGCAGTACTGTGCGTTCGTTTGAAAACTGAACATACATAATAAAGGGATTCGGGGCGTTCGGCACCTGGCAAAGCTTGGCTAGGGTATGAATGGTGGCCTGGAAGTCCAATCGATGGACAGGTTTTCAAAGTATTATCAACAGAGTTATCCACAGGTTGTGCCAGGTGGATGACCGTCTGCCGATCAAGGATGATCCCCATGCACCTGCCACCCTGCTCGCCCGCTGAACTGGAAGCCCGCCTACGCCTGCATCGCCTGCCAGGAATCGGGCCTCAACGGTTCTTTACCTTGATACAAGCCTTCGGTGATGCGTCTTCGGCGCTCAGCGCGCCAGCCTCCGCCTGGCTTTCGCTGGGCCTGCCCGTAGCCAGTACCGAGGCCCGCCGCTGCCAGGAAGTTCGTACCGGTGTCAACGCCGCGATGAGCTGGCTAGAGCGTCCGGACCAGCATTTGCTGATGTGGGACAGTCCTGCCTATCCACCGTTGCTGGCGGAAACCTGCGACGCGCCACCCCTGCTTTTCGTCGCGGGAGACCCTGCTTTGCTCGAACGACCACAGCTGGCGGTAGTCGGGAGCCGCCGCGCATCGCCGCCAGCGTTGGATACCGCGGTCGGCTTTTCCCGTTGCCTGGCGCAGGCCGGCTTTGTCATCACCAGCGGCCTTGCCCTTGGCGTGGACGGGGCGTCCCACAAGGCCGCCTTGGACGTGGGAGGCCATACCATAGGGGTGCTGGGAACCGGGATCGAAAAACTTTATCCACAGCGCCATGCCCAGCTGGCGAAGCGGATGGTCGACAGCGGCAGTGCGCTGGTTTCCGAATTTCCACTGGACGCGGGGCCCCTGGCAGCCAACTTTCCCCGCCGCAACCGGATCATCAGCGGCTTGTCCCTGGGCGTGCTGGTGGTCGAAGCCAGCCTGGCCAGCGGCTCGCTGATTACCGCCCGTCTTGCGGCCGAGCAAGGCCGGGAGGTGTATGCCATACCCGGTTCCATACATCATCCAGGCGCCAAGGGCTGCCATCAGTTGATCCGCGATGGCGCCTTGTTGGTGGAAAGCGTCGGGCAGATCCTTGAAAGCCTCAGAGGCTGGCAGAATCTACCGCCTGCGCCGGTGCACGACCCCGACCACCCCTTGCTGGCGCTGCTGGTCGCCGCGCCACAGACCAGCGAAGAGCTGGCTCATGGCAGCGGCTTGCCCTTGAGCCAGGTTTTGGCCAGCCTTACCGAGCTGGAAATCGAGGGGCGGGTAAGCAATGAAGCTGGACGTTGGTTTGCCCGTTCCGCCTAAGTACACTGATGCCAGGCTTTAAGCGGAGAGACAGCAATGGTGAGCAGTTGGCGTGTGCAACAAGCCGCGCGTGAGATTCGGGCAGGTGCAGTGATTGCCTATCCGACAGAAGCGGTCTGGGGCCTGGGCTGTGACCCATGGAACGAAGAGGCGGTCGATCGCCTGCTGGCGATCAAGTCGCGCTCGGTCGACAAGGGCTTGATCCTGATTGCCGATAATATCCGCCAGTTCGATTTTCTCTTCGAGGATTTCCCTCAGGATTGGCTGGACCGCATGGCCAGTACCTGGCCGGGGCCGAACACCTGGCTGGTGCCTCACCAGGACCTGTTGCCCGAGTGGGTGACCGGGGTGCATGACACCGTTGCGTTGCGGGTCAGTGATCATCCCGTGGTGGGTGAGCTATGCGCATTGGTGGGGCCGCTGATTTCTACCTCGGCCAACCCGCAGGGGCGCCCGGCGGCCAAGACGCGGTTGCGGGTGGAGCAGTATTTCCGCGGGGATCTGGATCTGGTGCTGGGTGGCGCGCTGGGCGGGCGGAAGAATCCGAGTGTGATTCGAAATCTGGTGACGGGGGAGGTTGTAAGACCGGGGTGATGAGCCGGGGTTGGAGAGAAAGGGATTTTTAAACTCGGTTTTCCGCCTCTGTCGGGTAATGGCAGCTGACGTATTGCCAGGCGAGGCCTGCGGCCTCGATCGCGGGACCAGCCCGCTCGCCACCGGGGCGATGTCAGCCCCCAAGAGTCGGTGTATATCCAGGCTTCAGCCAAAAACTGAAAACGTACCAAGGCCAATGTAGGGCCGACCTTGGGCTCTTGGCTGACATCGCCCCGGTGGCGAGCGGGCTGGTCCCGCGATCGAGGCCGTAGGCCTCGCCTGGCAATAAAAGATTCTCAAGCCATTACCTGAGTGGTGGAGACCCATTTCAAAATGCTCCACCCCACCGCAGACTTTTCTGAATCTGCCCCGACCTGCTCAGAAACACTGTCCTATCTGCATTCAGAGAAATATTCTACGACCTTTGTCGAAAGTCGTACCCTTCCGCTTGGAAACCCATACCCCTACGCTCCATCCGTCGCTGACCATTCAGCGATGGGTGTGGTAACCCGGACACGACTGATCTCAGAACAGCCCATGGCGGCTGTACGCGGAAGGCTTCGGCCTGCCGGGATTGAGTCGTTCGCCCGGTTTACCACCCCGTGTACAGCTGCCACCCATTCGTGTGGTGACGAATCGGAGGCAGCTTCTGATAGGTACGACTGACATGACGAAAAAACCCGTACCAGACCCACTCCTCACCTGCACCACCACCCCTCGCCCCTTCGGCAACTGTGGCGCTGTCACCCTCCCCTGTTTTGCGTCGCTTCCGGCATCACCGCCCATGACGCGCTGGTTCACGCCGCCCTGTACCTGCGCTGTGCCTATGAAACAGGCTACAAGGCACTCGACGACATGAACCTCGCCTGTAACGGATTGCTCTGGTCCAGCCTGCACTCCGTCGAACTGGCCCAAGGGCTGGTGGAGTCCTTGATCGACCGACTGGAGGATGTGCGATGACATCCCCCTCCGTGATCGTAATCCGAGATCTCAGGGCAGCAGCACGGTAGACCCGACGGTCCGACGTGCCGACAGCTCCATCTGCGCCTTGGCTGCCTCCTCCAACGGATAACGCTGCTCGATGTCTACCTTCAACTGGCCACTGTTGATCATGGCAAACAGGTCGTCGGCCATGGCCTGGGTGTTTTCGGCGTTGTTCGCATAGGTCGCCAGGGTCGGACGGGTGACGTAGAGCGAACCTTTCTGCGCCAGGATCCCCAGGTTGACTCCACTGACCGCGCCCGAAGCGTTACCGAAGCTGACCAGCAGACCGCGAGGCCGTACGCAGTCTAGGGAGGTCAGCCAGGTGTCGGCACCGACGCCGTCGTAGACCACTGGGCATTTCTTGCCGTCGGTCAGCTCCAACACCCGCTTGGCCACGTCCTCGCGACTGTAGTCGATGGTCTCCCAGGCCCCGAGCGCCTTGGCGCGTTCGGCTTTTTCCGCCGAACTGACCGTGCCGATCAGCCTGGCACCCAATGCCTTGGCCCACTGGCAGGCAAGCGAACCGACGCCACCGGCGGCGGCATGGAACAGCAGGGTATCGCCTGGCTGTACGGCGTAGGTCTGCTTGAGCAGGTATTGCACGGTCAGGCCCTTGAGCATCACCGCCGCAGCCTGTTCGAAGCTGATCGCGTCGGGCAGCTTGACCAGGTTGGCTTCCGGCAGGGTATGGATCTCGCTGTAGGCACCCAACGGTCCGCCCGCATAACCGACGCGGTCGCCGACCTTGATTCGCGAGACCTGATCGCCCACCGCCTCGACCACGCCGGCGCCTTCGGTGCCCAGACCCGATGGCAGGGATGGCGGTGGATACAGGCCGCTACGGAAGTAGGTATCGATGAAGTTCAGACCGATCGCCTGGTTGCGCACACGTACCTCGTGCGGGCCAGGCGCCGCTGGCTCGAAATCCACCAGTTGCAGAACTTCCGGGCCGCCATGCTCGTTGAACTGGATACGCTTGGCCATCTCACACTCCTGTTGTCGGGGTAGAAGCAAACCTCTATCGGACGCCTTTGCTTGTCCGCCGTCAACTGCGACGCGGCATCGGCCGGTGGTATGCTACGCGGCGAACTCGCCCTTGCCCCACCAGGTGACCTGATGAATAGCCGCACCGAGGCCGTGAAGGCCTACCTGCTCGACCTGCAAGACCGCATTTGCACCGTCCTCGAGAAGGAGGATGGCGGCGCCAGTTTCGTCGAGGACGCCTGGGTTCGCGAGGCAGGCGGCGGCGGGCGGACACGCGTGATCGGCGAGGGTCGGCTGATCGAGAAAGGCGGCGTCAACTTTTCCCATGTCTTCGGTAACGGGCTTCCGCCATCGGCCAGCGCTCATCGTCCCGAGCTGGCCGGTCGCGGCTTCGAGGCCCTTGGCGTGTCGCTGGTGATTCACCCCTACAACCCGCATGTACCCACTTCCCATGCCAATGTGCGTTTCTTCATTGCCGAAAAAGAAGGCGAAGAGGCGGTGTGGTGGTTCGGCGGCGGTTTCGACCTGACGCCCTACTATGGCAACGAAGAAGATTGCATCCACTGGCATCGGGTCGCCGAACGCGCCTGCGTCCCCTTTGGCGCGGATGTCTATCCGCGGTACAAGGCCTGGTGCGACCGCTACTTCCACCTCAAGCACCGCGGCGAGCCTCGGGGCATTGGCGGCCTGTTCTTCGATGACCTCAACGAATGGGACTTCGATACCTGCTTCGCCTTCATCCGCGCCATCGGCGATGCGTACATCGAGGCCTATCTGCCTATCGTGCAGCGGCGCAAGAACACGGCTTACACCGCCGAGCAGCGGGCGTTCCAGGAGTATCGACGCGGGCGCTACGTGGAATTCAACCTGGTCTATGACCGCGGCACTCTGTTCGGCCTGCAGTCGGGTGGGCGCACCGAGTCCATCCTGATGTCCTTGCCCCCTCAAGTCCGTTGGGGTTATGACTGGAAGGCCGCGCCAGGTACCGAAGAGGCGCGCTTGACCGACTATTACTTGCAGGACCGCGACTGGCTCGGCCAGGCCGAGCAATGAATCGCTGTGGATAACTCAGGAGCAGCACCCATGGACCAGTACGTCGTGTTCGGCAATCCGATCGGCCACAGCAAGTCGCCGTTGATCCACCGTCTGTTCGCCGACCAGACAGGCGAAGACATGGAGTACGCCACGCTGCTGGCGCCGTTGGAAGAATTCAGTATCTGTGCGCAAGGCTTCTTCAAGCAGGGCCAGGGGGCCAATGTCACCGTGCCGTTCAAGGAAGAAGCCTTCCGCATGGTCGACAGCCTGACACCGCGCGCGCAACGCGCTGGCGCGGTGAATACCTTGAGCAAGCTGGCGGATGGCACTTTGCAAGGAGACAACACCGATGGCGCCGGACTTGTACGCGACCTGACCGTCAACGCTGGCGTCGAGCTGGCGGGCAAGCGCATTCTGATCCTGGGCGCCGGAGGTGCGGTTCGCGGCGTGCTCGAGCCGATTCTCGCCCACCGGCCGCAGTCCCTGGTGATCGCCAACCGTACGGTTGAAAAAGCCGAAAAGCTGGCCCATGAATTCAGCGACCTGGGGGCGGTTGCCGCCAGTGGTTTCTCCTGGCTGCGCGAGCCGGTGGACCTGATCATCAATGCCACTTCGGCCAGCCTGAGTGGAGCACTGCCGCCCATCGCCGACAGCCTGATCGAGCCGGGTCGTACCCTGTGCTACGACATGATGTACAGCAAGGAGCCCACGCCGTTCTGCCGTTGGGCCAGTGGCCTGGGCGCGGCAAAGGTACTCGACGGGCTGGGCATGCTCGTCGAGCAGGCAGCCGAAGCGTTCTTCATCTGGCGCGGTGTTCGTCCAGACACGGCGCCGGTGCTGGATGAACTGCGCCGGCAGCTGGGTCGCGGTTAATCCTCGAAACGGATGGGGCATTGAGTTGCCCCTTCCAGCTTCTGCAATTCCTCGATCACTTGCGGGCGGGCGCGTTGCAGCGTAAGGCAGCCGCCATTGCGCCGCAGTCGTCGCGCTTCACGATGCAGCATGTCTACCCCCGAGTAATCGATGAAGTTGATCTGTCGAGCGTCGATCACCACATGCGGGCCTTGGCAGCGTTGCAGTCTTACTTGTAGATAGTGAGCGGCCCCGAAGAAGATCGACCCTCCGACGCGCAGTACATCGGCATCGTTCTCGCGCGATTGCTGGACCCGTGGCCGTGATGTGCGCTTTAGGTAGAAAAACAGCGACGCCAACACGCCCGCGTAGATGGCGGTCTGCAGTTCCAGCAACAAAGTCGCGGCCGTGGTCAGGGCCATGACCAGAAATTCCGAGCGACTGACACGCAGCAGCGCCCGCATGCCACGATGATCCACCAGCCCCCAGCAGATCAGCAGAATGCTCCCCGCCATGGCAGGGATCGGCAGATGAGCAATCAGCCCGGCGCCGGTCAGGGCAAATATGCCGACCCATAACGCTGAAAACACTCCCGCCATGGGTGATCGGGCGCCTGCTTCATAGCTCAGGCCGGAACGGGTGAAGGAGCCCGCAGACAGGTAGCCGGAGAAGAAGGCGCCGACGATGTTCGACAGTCCCTGGGCACGGACTTCCTGATTGGCATCGGTCAATTGCTCCGAGCGGGCCGAGAGGGAGCGGGCAATCGACAGGCTGGTCACCAGCCCCAGCATGCCGACGGCGACGGCGCTTGGCAGCAACCGCAGGATCAGTTCCAGGTCCAGCAGCGGCAAGGGGCTCAAGGGCGGCAGCTGCCCGACGAAGCCGGGTACCCGCTGCACATGGCCGAAGATCGACGGTAGCATCCACGCGATGAGGCTGACGCATACCAGACTTATCAACAGCCCCGGCCAGCGTGGGCGCCAGAGTTTCAGCAGCAAGCCCAGCACAAGCGTGCCCAGACCCAAGGCCAACGACGGCAGGTCGATCTCGCCAGCGTGCCCGAGCAGTTCCTGAAATGTTTTCAACGCGGTCGCCTGGCTGGGCAGATCCATGCCCAGCAGGTTCGGCAGTTGCCCCAGGGCAATGACCACCGCTGCCCCCAAGGTGAAGCCGAGCACCACGGAGTGCGAGACGAAGTTGACTACCGCGCCGAAGCGCAGCAGGCCGAGCAACAACTGGAAGATGCCGCCCAGGAAGGTCAGCAGCAGCACCAGGGTGATGTAATCATCGCTGCCACTCACGGCCAGTGGGCTGACGCTGGCGTAGAGAACGACAGACAGGGCTGCCGTCGGCCCGCAGATCAGGTGCCAGGAAGAGCCCCACAGACAAGCGATCATTACCGGGACGATCGCGGCGTATAGGCCATATTCCGCCGGTAGGCCGGCGATCAGTGCGTAGGCGATGGATTGCGGCAGGGCAAGAATGGCACCGCTCAGGCCGACCAGCAGGTCCTGCCGCAGGCTTCGGCGGGTCTGTAGCCGGAGCCAGCTGAGGAAAGGCAGTACAAGGTCGAGCCGGGGCATGCGAACTCTCGATTGTCCAGGGGCGCGGGCTTGGCCCTATGCCAGTCTGTTGAGGAAATGAAGCCGTTTTTCAGGCACAGAAGCTTATTTTGCAGCTCCTGAATTTCCTGTGAAGCTTGTGGCCTCATCGCGGGGCAAGCCCGCTCGCCACTGGTGCGTGGTGCAGCGCAGATATATTTTTGGTGAATTTTTAGTTCCTGAATTTCCTGTGAAGCTTGTGGCCTCGTCGCGGGGCAAGCCTGTTCGCCACTGGTGCTTGGTGCAGCGCAGATATATTTTTGGTGAGTTTTTAGTTCCTGAATTTCCTGTGAAGCTTGTGGCCTCGTCGCGGGGCAAGCCCGCTCGCCACTGGTGCGTGGTGCAGCGCAGATATATTTTTGGTGAATTTTTAGTTCCTGAATTTCTTGTGAAGCTTGTGGCTTCGTCGCGGGGTAAGCCCGCTCGCCACCGGGAATGTGACTTGGCTCCGCCGCGCACCGGTGGCGAGCGGGCTTGTCCCGCGATAGCGTTCTCAGCAACACAGCAAATCTCAGCAGCAGAAATCGTAGGCTTTTTCTCCTGGACTGGCTGGCAGGAGGTTAGACCACGATAGCGTTACAAAGCGCGCCAGTACTCGGAACACGGGTAGTGGGTAAGCCGAACGCCGCTTGGAAACAAGCGCACGGCTACAACTTGGCCTTCACTGCCTCTACGGCACTGCCACCATCCTTGCTGCTGACTCCGGCCAGCCAGTCATCGAGCTGGTCGGGGTGGGCCTTGACCCAGGCTTTGGCAGCCTGGTCGAACTTCACCTTCCTGCTTTCGACCTCGGCCATGATGCTGTTTTCCATGTCCAAGGTGAAGATCAGGTTCGAAAGCAGCTTCGCAGCATTCGGACACGCCTGTGGATAACCCTTGCGCGTCAGGGTGTAGACCTCACCCTTGCTGCCGAACCACTTCTCGCCCCCGGTCAGGTAATGCATCTTCAGGTTTATGTTCATGGGATGGGGCGTCCAGCCGAGAAACACGACGAAGTCCTGTTTCTTGGTCGCCCGCTGGACCTGGGACAGCATGGCTTGCTCGCTGGATTCGACCAGCTTCCAGTCACCCAGGTCGAACTCGTTCTTGTCGATGATTTCCTTGAGGGAAAGATTGGCCGGTGCGCCCGAGCCGATACCGTAGAGCTTCTTGCCGAACTTGTCGGCGAAGCGCTGCAGGTCGGCGAAATCCTTCACGCCGGCATTCCACACGTAATCGGGTACCGCCAGGGTGAACTCGGTTCCTTCCAGGTTTCGGCTCAAGCGGTGCACATCGCCTGTCTCGACGAACTTGTCATGAAAACCCTGGTGAGCAGGCATCCAGTTGCCCAGGAATGCATCCACCTGACCGTCCTTGAGTCCTCCATAGATGATCGGCACGGCCAAGCTGTCGATCTTCACCTTGTACCCAAGGCTTTCCAATAGCAGACGAGCTACGGCATTGGTCGAAGCGATATCGCTCCAGCCTGGATCAGCCATCTTGACGGTCGTGCAACGGTCGTCCGTGTCGACGGCGGCCCGAGCGGTGACAGCACAAAGGCTGAGGGCAAGGAAAGTCAGGGCTGTGGACAAGTTTTTCATGGCGACCTCTTTGCAATCATTTGGCGGGCTGTGGATAACGGGCCTTGCGCTCGAGGTCGTCGAGATCGATGTGGTTGCGCATGTACTGCTGGCTGGCATCCACCCAAGGTTGGTGGTCCCAGCTGTGCAGCTTGCCGACGGCCAGTGCCTCGGCTACCAGGCGGCGGCGACGTTGGCTGGCCAGCACCTGCCGACGCAGTTGCGGAACATCCCAACGCTGGCGGGCTTCATCGACAAATGCCTGCAGCAGCGCTTGGTGATCCAGGCTGCCGGCGAGATTCTCCCGCTCGTGCGGGTCGTGGCTCAGATCATAGAGTAGACAAGGGTCGTCCTCGCTATACACGAACTTGTACGGGCCTCGACGAATCATCATCAATGGGCCGACTGTCCCCTCGGCCATGTACTCGCCGATGACCTCGTCATGGCCGCCCTGCCCTTGCAGGTGCCCCATCAGAGAGCGTCCATCGAGCGCCAGGCCCGGTTCGGTCGTACCGCCCGCCAGTTCGACCAGCGTCGGCAGCAGGTCGCAGGTCGAGACTGCGGCGCCGACTCGACGCGCCGCGAACTGGCCAGGCGAATGGATCAACAGCGGCACGCGGGCCGCCATCTCGAACCAGTGCATCTTGTACCAGAGACCACGCTCGCCGAGCATGTCACCATGATCGCCGGAGAAAACGATCAGGGTATCGTCGGCGAGATCGCACGTTTCGAGGGTCTGCAGCAATCTACCGATAGTGTCGTCGATGTAGCTGCAGGCGCCGAAATAGGCGCGTCGGGCGTCGCGGATCTTGTCCGTTGGCAACGGCTTGTCCCACAGGTCGTAGACCTTGAGCAGACGCTGCGAATGCGGGTCCAGTTCATCCTGGGGCAAGGTCTCGTGCGGCATCGGAATGTCCAGGTTCTCGTACAGGTCCCAATAGGGCTTGGGAATGGTGTACGGATCATGAGGGTGGGTCATCGACACCGTCAGGCAGAAAGGCCGCCCGTCGTCGTTGCGGATATGGTCATAGAGATATTGCTGCGCCCGGAAGACCACCTCCTCGTCGAAATCCAACTGATTGGTGCGCACGCACGGTCCGGCCTGAAGAACCGAAGACATGTTGTGGTACCAGCTCGGACGTTCATCCGGGGCGTCCCAATTGACCGACCAGCCGTAATCGGCCGGGTAGATATCGCTGGTCAACCGCTCTTCGTAACCGTGCAACTGATCGGGTCCGCAAAAGTGCATTTTGCCGGACAGTGCCGTGTGATACCCGAGCCGGCGCAGGTAATGTGCATAAGTGGGCGTGTCGGCCGGAAAATCGGCGGCGTTGTCGTAGGCGCCGATGCGGCTTGGCAATTGCCCGCTGACCAGGGTGAAGCGCGAGGGGGCGCACAGTGGGCTGTTGCAATAGGCGGCGTCGAATACCACTGCCCGCTCGGCCAGCTTGCTCAGGTGCGGCATCTTGATCGGCGACGGACCGTAGATCGGTAACACGGGCGCGGCCATCTGGTCGGCCATGATGAAAAGTATGTTCTTGCGCTTCATGTTGCCATCCATCGTCGAAGGTTTATGGGAATCGCTTGCCCTTGAGGATGCGGCTGTGGATAACTTGGGTAAAGCCCATGGGGCGCAATGACTGGGATAAGCCAGGCTTATGTTAGAAACGCTCGGTACGATGTCGCTCGACAGTCTCAGGATCTTTGAGTCCGCAGCGCGTTTGCGTAGCTTCACCTCGGCTGCGCGCGAGCAAGGCACCACCCAGCCAGCCATCAGCCAACAGGTCAAACGCCTGGAGGCGCAGTTGGGCACGCGATTGTTCGATCGCATCTATCGGGGCATCGAACTGACCGAGGCGGGTGTGCTGCTCTTCACCCAGATCCATCAGGCCCTGAGGATCATCGATGAGGGCATTGCCCAAGCCAGTGGCCGGGGTCAGCGCGAAGTGTTGCAGGTGGCTACCGACTTCGCCTTCGCTTCGTTCTGGCTCATGCCGCGCTTGCCGCGTTTTCATCAGGCCAATCCGCTCGTGGATGTCAGCCTGGTGACGGGTGAGCGAAGCCAGGCCATGTTGCGGCCGGATATCGATGTCGCGTTACTGTTCGGGGATGGCCGTTTTCGTCATGGCGAAAGTCGTCGATTGTTCGAGGAAGAGGTTTTCCCCGTTTGCAGCCCGCGATTGATCGAGGGCTGCGCGCAAACGTGCGCGGACTTGCAGCACCTGCCCTTGCTTCACCTGCGCGGAGAACAGGCCAGCGGTTGGTTCGACTGGGCCGGCGTGTTTCGCGAGCTGGGCCTGGCCATGCCGCCCACGCCGGGGCAATTGCGCTTCGACAATTACACCCTGCTGATCCAGGCCGCGATTGCCGGCCAGGGGGTGGCCATCGGTTGGGGGCATCTGGTCGATGCCCTGGTGGAACAGGGGCTGTTATGCCGACCGATCAAGGAAAGCCTGCGCTCGGAGCGGGGTTATTACCTGGTCTTGCCTCCCCGCAAGCGCCGGAGCGAACTGATCCAGCGTTTCGTCGACTGGTTGGGCGAGGAGCTCGCGCGCTAGCCTACGAAGTTCAAGTGTTCGCCCTCATGCAGCCCCAGGTCGAGAGTATCCACGATGCCTGCCGCAATTCGCGCCAGGCGGTGCAAGGGTTCGGCCAGGCCAGGCTCCAGCGTGCCCTGGATATGGCGAAAATGCTCGATGCCCAGGCCCGACGGTTCCTCGGGTGCGTTGATCAGCGTCCAGCGAAGCCCGCCACGCCGCAGCAGGTCGACGATGCCATCGACACAGATGCGCTTTTCGGGACTGTGCCGCGAAGGTTCATCCAGTACATCGAAATCGCCCACCAGCAGCAGGCGGCGTATAGTCGTGCGGGAAAGACCGGTGATCAGCGCCTGGACCATCGCCTGTTGCGCGCAGGCATCGTCGGGGGCCAGGGTCGACAGCAGGGCGACGACGGCCGAGCCGCCCGCCACGCTCTGCTCAGCTTGATCGGCGTTGTCCAGGCCACCTATCTTGGTGTGCAGCCCAGGCCGTGGCGCATATCGGTTGAGGTCGTCGACGATTACCGTGACTTCATGCTGGCGCGACAGCGACTCGACGATCAACGCGCTGCCCAGGCTGCCTTCGGAGCCGAAGAGGATCAGTTTGAACACGGGGGTCTCGGCATTTTTCACCCTGTCACTCCCTGATTGGCAGGTGATCGTTGGACCCGTCCATCAAGGCAGGGGTTCGTTTGTCATCGAGGAATAATCGTGCAAAGGATCAAGGGGTATCACGCCCATGTGTATTACGACGCAACCACCCTGGATCACGCGCGCCAGCTCTGCGAGGATGCCGCGCGGCTGTTTCCGGTGACCATGGGACGCATGCATGAGAAGCCAGTCGGCCCGCATCCGGACTGGAGCTGCCAGCTGGCGTTCGAGCCCGAGTGGGTGGGTGTGGTGTTGCCATGGCTGGCGCTGTACCGCAACGGGCTGGTGATCTTCCTGCATCCGCTGACGGGGGACGAACTGGCCGACCACCGCGATCATGCGATCTGGATGGGAGCCATGAGGCCATTGAAACTGTCGGTGTTTGGTGGCTGATGGGAGGGCCCTGCAGCGGCCCTCCCGCACCTGAATGCCGTCAGAACGGGTTCATGCGCGAGCCGCGCGAACACCTTCAGCCAGCGCCGAGCATAGGTCGAGGACATCCCTGACCGCCTGGTCGGCGTCCTTGGCCTGGGCAATCTTGTCGACCAGCGCCGAACCGACCACTACGCCATCGGCCAACTTGGCGATGGCTGCGGCTTGCTCGGGGGTGCGGATACCGAAACCGACGCTGATCGGCAGGTTGGTGTGGCGACGCAGGCGGGTGATGGCATCTCGCACGTTTTCACTGGTGGCCGATCCTGCCCCGGTCACACCGGCGACCGACACGTAGTAGACGAAGCCGGAGCTACGCTGGAGCACACGCGGCAGGCGCGCGTCGTCGGTGGTCGGTGTGGTCAGACGGATGAAGTCGATGCCCACCGCGTGCGCCGGCTCGGCCAGTTCGGCATCGTGCTCGGGTGGCAGGTCGACGATGATCAGGCCATCGACCCCCGCTTCCTTGGCCTCGGCCACGAAGCGTTCCGCGCCGAAACGATGGATCGGATTGTAGTAGCCCATCAGGACGATCGGCGTGGTCTGGTTGCCGACGCGAAACTCACGAACCATCTGCAGGGTTTTTGCCAGGTTCTGACCGGCTTCCAGGGCGCGCAGGGTGGCCAACTGAATCGCGACACCATCGGCCATCGGATCGGTGAAGGGCATCCCCAGCTCGATCACGTCGGCGCCTGCGTCAGGCAAGCCCTTGAGGATCGCCAGGGAAGCGTCGTAACCAGGGTCACCCGCGGTGATGAAAGTGACCAGGGCGGAGCGGCCTTCGGCCTTGAGGTCGGCAAAGCGTTGTTCGAGACGGCTCATGCCAGTTTCTCCTGGGCAGCCATGTGGTTCATGACGGTGTGCATGTCCTTGTCGCCTCGACCGGAGAGGCACACGACCATCAGGTGGTCCTTGGGCAGAGTCGGCGCGCGGCGCATTGCCTCGGCCAGCGCATGCGCGCTTTCCAGGGCCGGGATGATGCCTTCGAGACGGCAGCTGGCATGGAAGGCATCGAGGGCCTGATCATCGGTGATGCTGACGTACTCGACCCGCTTCACTTCATGCAGGTGTGCATGCTCCGGGCCGATGCCTGGGTAGTCCAGGCCCGCGGAAATCGAATGGGCATCGGTGATCTGGCCATCATCGTCCTGCAGCAGGTAGGTGCGGTTGCCGTGCAGCACGCCGGGGACGCCGCCGTTGAGGCTGGCGGCGTGCTTGTCGGTATCGACGCCATGGCCACCGGCCTCGACGCCGATGATCTGTACGCTGGGCTCATCGAGGAATTCGTGGAACAGACCCATGGCATTGGAGCCACCGCCGACGCAGGCGACCAGGCTGTCGGGCAGGCGCCCTTCCTTTTCCTGCAACTGGGCGCGGGTTTCCTTGCCGATGATCGACTGGAAATCGCGAACCATGGCCGGGTACGGATGCGGACCGGCAACGGTACCGATCAGGTAGAAGGTGTCGTCGACGTTGGTGACCCAGTCGCGCAGCGCTTCGTTCATCGCGTCCTTGAGCGTGCCGGTACCGGCGGTGACCGGCACGATCTCGGCGCCCAGCAGCTTCATGCGGAACACGTTGGCCTGCTGGCGCTCGATATCGGTGGCGCCCATGTAGATCACGCAGGGCAAGCCGAAGCGTGCCGCAACCGTGGCGGTGGCCACGCCGTGCATGCCGGCGCCGGTCTCGGCGATCAGGCGTTTCTTGCCCATGCGCTTGGCCAGCAGCACCTGGCCGATGCAGTTGTTCACCTTGTGCGCGCCGGTGTGGTTGAGCTCTTCACGCTTGAAGAAGATCTTCGCGCCGCCGCAATGCTCGGTAAGGCGTTCGGCGAAATACAGCGGGTTCGGCCGACCGATGTAGTCGCGCTGGAAATAGGCCAGCTCGTCGAGGAATTTCGGATCGGCCTTGGCGGCTTCGTATTCACGTGCCAGGTCGAGCACTAGTGGCATCAGGGTTTCTGCCACGTAGCGGCCGCCGAAAGAGCCGAACAGGCCATTGGCATCGGGGCCGGCGCGGAAGTTGGTCTGGGTCATGGTCGCTCCAGGACTGGATGAGTTCTTGATGGGCTTTACTTTAACCACCACATGGCTAACTGAAAACCGATAAGATTGTTGCAACCTGTCAGGAAAACTCACACATCCCATGCGCCAGGAACTGCCCCCCCTGAATGCCTTGCGGGCATTCGAAGTCACCGCCCGACTCAACAGCGTCAGCCGTGCGGCGGAGCAACTGCACGTGACGCACGGGGCCGTCAGTCGGCAGATCAAGGTACTGGAAGCGCATTTGGGGGTGGCGCTGTTCGTCAAGGACGGTCGCGGCATCAAACTCACAGATGCGGGCAATCGCCTCCTTGACGCCAGCAGCGAGGCGTTCGCCCGTCTGCGCGATGTTTGTACCGAACTGAGCCATGACGGCAGTGAGGCACCGTTCGTTCTGGGTTGCTCGGGTAGCTTGCTGGCGCGCTGGTTCATCCCCCGACTGGGACGTCTGAAGGCGGATCTGCCGCAGTTACGCTTGCACCTGTCCGCGGGGGAAGGCGATCTGGATCCTCGTCGGCCTGGCCTGGACGCCTTGCTGGTATTTGCCGAGCCGCCATGGCCGGCTGACATGCAGGTGCACGTGCTGGTCGAGGAGCGTATAGGGCCTGTGCTGAGCCCGCATTATGCAGGGTACTCTCGTCTGCAGAGCGCCCCGGCTCATGCCTTGCTCGGCGAGACATTGTTGCAGACCAGCTCCCGGCCGCAGGCGTGGCCGACCTGGGCGCACCAGCAGGGAATCGACCCTGGGACGATGACGTATGGGCAGGATTTCGAGCATCTGTATTACTTGCTCGAGGCCGCGATGGCAGGCCTGGGGGTGGCCATCGCGCCACAACCCTTGGTGGCGGATGACCTGCGGGCGGGACGCCTGACGGCGCCCTGGGGATTTTCCCCTACCCGCGCGGCACTGGCGCTATGGGTTCCGAAGCGCGCCGCCGATGAGCGCGCCGAGCAGCTGGCGCAGTGGCTGCGCGCCGAGCTGGAGCGTCAGATCGGTTAGTCGTTGCGCTTGCACATCAGCCATGCGGCCAGCAGGCCCAAGGCGCCTACGGCAACGCCCGCGGTGGTCCAAGGATTCTCCTGGGCGTAATCGCGGGTGGCGATGCCGGTCTGGCGAGTACGCTCCTTCACTTCTTCATAGGTATCGCTAAGCAGGCTGCGCGAGTGCTTCAGTGCGGTTTCGGCGTTGCTGCGGATGGCCTTCAAGGACTTGCGCGATTCGTCCGAGGTATCTCCCTTCAGTTCTTCCAGAGTCTTGAGCAGGCTTTCGATTTCGGCTTCCATGCTTTCCAGGGATGTCTTGCGCAGCGAATTACGGGCCATGGTGACTCTCCTTCAGATTGAAATAGGTTGTCAGGGGATGCGACTTCGAGCGCAGCGGAAAGTGCGATCGAACTTTTCGCCCCGCTGATCGCTCGCAGGTAAACCAGGCCTGCGCTATCGGGCCCGATTTCGAATGTCATCCAAGGAGAGCGCTCATGTCAGATCATCACACGTACAAGAAGGTCGAGCTTACCGGCTCCTCGCAGAACAGCGTCGAGGAGGCGATCAACAATGCGCTGGCCGAAGCCAGCAAGAGCATCCAGAACATGGAGTGGTTCGAGGTGACGGAGACCCGCGGGCATATTCGTGACAACAAGGTCGAGCACTTCCAGGTCACCCTGAAGGTCGGCTTCCGCATCGCCAACAGCTGATTGCGGTCGGGGTCGGTCTTGACCGGCCCTTTACGGGAAAGAGGCACAGGGCGTCCGGGTGATCACCCGCGCTCTTCCATGTTGCCCAGAACAAGGAAATCGTTCGATGAAGAAGTTGATCCTGGCGGTAGGCCTGATGACATTGACGGGGACGGCACTGGCGGCCAAGCCCTGTGAGGATCTCAAGTCCGAGATCGATTCCAAGCTTCAGGACAAGGGTGTCACCGGATATGTGCTGGAAGTCGTTGATAACGGTGCAGGTGGTGGCAAGGTCATCGGTCGTTGCGATGGTGGGAACAGGGAGATCGTCTACCGGCGCGAGTGAGTGGACCTGTGCCAATCCGTATCAGGTGGGTTCAGCGGGCTCGGGCCGCATGGTGCTGAGCGCGTAAGCGTACGGGCGCATGAAGGAGCTGTTTAACCGCTGCTGCTGCGGTGGATAAGCTTTTCTGCATTGCCAGGCGAGTCCTTCGGCCTCGATCGCGGGTCAAGCCCGCTCGCCACCTGGTGTATCGCTTCCTGCCTGAAGTGTGGTTTGCCCGCATGTCGGTGGCGAGCGGGCTTGACCCGCGATCGAGGCCGAAGGACTCGCCTGGCAATGAAGAAAGACAAGTCCCACGATAGTGGCGGATGCTTAGAAAGACCCTCTTTGCTCAATCGTTACGCAGCACCTGCGCCAGCAGCTCATACGACCGCACCCGATCCGCGTGCTCGTACAGATCACAGGTAAAGATCAGCTCATCCGCCCCGGTCTGCTCCAGCAAGACTTCGACCTTGCCCTTGACCTTCTGCGGGCTGCCGATCATGGCCAGTCCCAGGAAACTGCTCACTGCTTCACGTTCATGCGGCAGCCACAACCCATCCATGGTCTGCACGGGTGGCCGCTGCATGAGACTCTGGCCACGCATGAGCGCGAGTATGCGCTGGTACACCGAGGTTGCCAGGTAGTTGGCGTGCTCGTCCGTTTCGGCGACCACCATCGGCACGCCAAGCATCACATAGGGCTTGTCTAGCGCCTCGGACGGTTGGAAGTGATCGCGGTACACGCGGATGGCCTCATGCATGTAACGCGGTGCGAAGTGTGAGGCAAAGGCATACGGCAGCCCGCGCATGCCCGCCAGCTGCGCGCTGAACAGACTTGAGCCGAGCAACCAGATCGGCACTTGGGTGTCGTGACCTGGCACGGCGATGACTTTCTGATCCGGTGTCCGCGGACCCAAGTAACGTACCAGTTCCTCGACATCGTCAGGGAAGTCGTCCGCACTGCCGGAGCGCTCACGACGCAATGCCCGCGCGGTCATCTGATCCGATCCGGGCGCGCGGCCCAGACCCAGTTCGATCCGGTCGGGATAGAGACTGGCAAGGGTGCCGAATTGCTCGGCGATCACCAGAGGCGCATGGTTGGGCAGCATCACGCCACCTGCGCCCAGACGAATGGTCGAGGTGCCGCCCGCCAGGTAGCCAAGCAGGACCGCGGTAGCGGAACTCGCGATGCCGTCCATGTTGTGGTGTTCAGCGACCCAGAAGCGGTTATAGCCAAATCGCTCCACCTCGCGTGCCAGGTCCAGCGAGTTGCGCAGGGCCTGTGCAGGACCTCCGTCGGCACGGACCGGCACCAGGTCGAGCGTGGAAATCTTCAGGTCATGCAGCAAGCTCATGGGAATCTCCAAGGTTGATTGGCCAGTGGCCTCTGGATCTCTGTATGGGCATATTCGAAGGTTTCAATACCTAGGGGCAGATTGCTCTGAACTTGCTGTAGGCACAATCCTCTAGATTTTAGACATCGCGACCTACTTCAGGAGGCATCATGAAAAAGACAGCATCGGCGGTTTGGCAAGGTGGTTTGAAAGACGGCAAAGGCACACTCTCCACTGAAAGTGGCTCGCTCAAGCAGAACCCCTATGGCTTCAACACCCGGTTCGAAAATCAGCCAGGGACCAACCCTGAAGAGCTGATCGGCGCAGCACATGCAGGCTGTTTCTCTATGGCGCTGTCCATGATCCTGGGTGAGGAAGGCCTCACGGCGGATCGCATTGACACCACTGCGGAAGTCACTCTGGACAAGCAACCTGATGGTTTCGCCATCACGGCAGTGCATCTGATCCTCAAGGCCAAGGTCCCTAATGCGACCGAGGAACAGTTCAAGGAAATCGCCAACAAGGCCAAGGCTGGCTGCCCGGTGTCCAAGGTACTCAATGCCAATATCACCCTGGATGCCACTCTGCTGTCCTGAAGCGCAACCGGAGCGGTTTCCTATAGTCTGAACAACGTTGGCAGCCCGACTGCCCTTGAAGGAGCCGTTCCATGAAGCGTTTCGTATTGGCGGTGCTGGCTTCGACGCTGGCAATGGCAACCCAGGCGGCACCCAAGCCTTGCGAGGAACTCAAGGCCGAGATCGAAGCCAAGATCCAGGCCCAGGGCGTCACCTCGTATACGTTGGAAATCGTTTCCAACGAAGAAGCCCACGATCAGAACATGGTCGTGGGTAGCTGCGATAATGGTACGCGCAAGATCATCTATCAGAAGAACGATCGCTAGTTCTCAGGGAATGCAGAAGACATTGCTCGGTTCGTCTACCACTACGTTACGCGCTGCGTCGTAGAGGTAGACGACCGGCTGCATGACCGGCGCGCGCGCCTCCAGGCGATAGCGCTGGCCGGCCTTGAAATCGTTGTACCTGACTGTCAGGTAACAGGTGCGCTCGGTCGGATCCGTGGTGAACCCTCCCGAATACACTTCGAAATCGAAACGCACGACCAACTCGTGCTTGCCGGGGCTTACCTGGAAGAAACGGCCGTCATCGAGACGTTGGCCATCGAGTCGATCGGCCATGACCAGCCTGCCCGGAGTGATGGTGTAGAGGTCGATCCAGGCCTGTTTCGGATCGGCAGGTGGCAATGGGCTGGCGCATGCCCCCAGTGCACCGAGGGCAATCAGCAGCATGGGCTGGCGCATGGCGATACTCCTGCTCGCGTTCCATTGGCTACAAGCATAGCGCCATTATGGAACTCAGGTACGCTGGCAGCCCCCTGGCAGGCCTTGGCCGACCAGGTTCTGCTGATCGTCGTAAAGTTTCACCCACGGCCTGAAGCCGATGCTGCCGGCCTGCATCTGATATCGCTGGCCGGCACCGAAGTCCTTGAACGTCAGGTTGAGCTGGCAATCACGGCCCAGTGGCTCGCTGCCAGGGCCGATATTGGTCGGCTCAACGGTGAACAGGTAACGGACAGTCAATTCATGGCGTCCTGGAGCAACTTCGAAGTACCGGTTGTCGGCCCAGTCTCGCTCGTCTACCTGCACGGCATGCAGCGCGGTTTCATCGTTCGGCGACAGGTCGATCCAGGCCTGGCTCGGATCCGGATTCGGTAGGCTTGAGCAGCCCGTCAGCAGCGCGAGCGCGCCGATGGCAATCAGTGTACGCATGGCGAAACTCCACCCTGGCAAGTTAGTCTTGATACGCGACGGCAGTTTGAGCGAGATGAGCAGTCCCGATGTCCCGATTTTTTCTTTTCCTACGCACGAACCTTGGGGCACTCGACCGCTTTTTACGGTGCTTGGTTCCCCCAGCGGCCATTTTCCTGCTGGGCGGTTGCAGCGGTCTTGCCTATTACGGCCAGTTGGCCGAAGGTCAATGGCAGCTGTTGCGAGCACGGGTACCGGTAACGGATATCGTCG
Source organism: Pseudomonas capeferrum (assembly GCF_013523055.1). GTDB lineage: Bacteria > Pseudomonadota > Gammaproteobacteria > Pseudomonadales > Pseudomonadaceae > Aquipseudomonas > Aquipseudomonas capeferrum_A. The sequence continues at coordinate 71,214 of NZ_JAAMQM010000017.1, forward strand.
CGGATCCATCGACCGATCCGCGGCTGCGTCAGCGTCTGCTGCATGCTGAGCAGGCTCGCCGTTTTGCCAGTGAGCAGTTGAAACTGCCGGACAACCGCAGCTACCGGGTCTATGCCGACCTGGGGCGGCCCTTCGTGGTCTGGAATGTCTTCGCCACCCCCGAGTTGTCGCTCGAGCCAGTGACGCACTGCTTTCCCATAGCGGGCTGCGTCGCTTATCGCGGTTACTATCACCAGGGCGCGGCCCGGGGCGCGGCGGCGCTATTGCGTCAGGAGGGGCTGGATGTCTACGTGGGCGGCGTCGAGGCCTATTCGACCCTGGGCTGGTTCGATGACCCGATTTTGTCATCGATGGTCAGCTGGAGCGACGAACGCCTGGCATCACTGATCTTTCACGAATTGGCCCACCAGCGCCTGTATGTGCAGGACGATACGCAATTCAACGAGTCCTATGCCACCTTCGTCGAGCAGGAAGGTACCCGCCAATGGCGTGCCCGGCATGGGCTTCCGGCAGCGTCGCAGGATAGCGTGCGCCAGCGCGATCAGTTCATCCACCTGGTGCTCGCCAGTCGCCAGCGGCTCGAGCGTCTCTACGCTTCGCCCCTGACGGTGGAAAGCAAGCGTGCGGCCAAGCAGGCGGAGTTCGAGCGCCTGCGCCGCGAGTATCGACAGTTGCGCGATAGTCAGTGGAAAGGCGTCGGGCGCTATGACGGCTTTATCAATGGCCCGTTGAGCAATGCCAAGCTGTTGCCGTTCGGGCTGTACGATCAATGGGTGCCGGCGTTCGCGAGACTGTTCGCATGGGTGAACGGGGACTGGGCCCGCTTTCATGATCGCGTCGAGGCGCTGGGTCGGCTGTCTGCTGCCCAACGCAAGGCAGCATTGGCCGAGCTGGCAGGCCAGGCCCGGCCTGATGCTGGTCAGTCAAGGAAAGGCATTTGATTTTCCGATGCTGGAGGTTATCTGGCAGCTTTCAAACTTTCTGTGATGCTGATGGCCTATCGCGGGACGAGCCCGCTCGCCACTGATGCGCGGTGCAGCGAAGACACATCCCTGGTGGCGTCCCGCGATAGGCCATCAGCATCATGAGAGGCTCCACAAGCCGAAGGCTAAGCTTCAACATCGAACATCGAGCGCGTTTCCTCGACTGGCCGGCACTGCGTCTGGCCAGCTTTTCAGGAGATTGAAGCCCGCAGGAACGCCTGGTGCATCTGGGCCAGGGTCGGGAAATGGAATGCCGGCTGTTCGGCCATCAATTCCTCATGGCTGCCAAAGCCGTAACCCACCGCGACGGCCTGCAGCCCATTGCTGCGCGCGCCGATCAGATCGTGCTTGCGGTCCCCGATCATCAGCGTCTGGGTCGGGTCCAGGCCTTGCTCGTCGAGCAGGTGTCGGATCAGGTCGACCTTGTTGGTACGGGTACCGTCCAGCTCGCTGCCGTAGATCACCTTGAAGTGATGGTCGAAGGCAAAATGGCGGGCGATCTCGCGGGCGAACTCCCAAGGTTTCGAGGTGGCGATGTAGAGCGTGCGGTCCTGATCGGCGAGCGCTTGCAGCAACGCGGGTACGCCTTCGAACACCTGATTTTCGTACAGGCCGGTCACGCGAAAGCGTTCACGGTAGAAATTCACCGCCTCCCAGGCCTTGGCCTCCTCGAAGTCGTAGAACTGCATGAAGGCCTGCAGCAGTGGCGGGCCGATGAAGTGCTCGAGACGGGCCAGGTCCGGCTCATCGATACCCAGCTTGGCCAGTGCATACTGGATCGAGCGGGTGATGCCCAGGCGCGGGTCGGTCAAGGTACCGTCTAGGTCGAAAAGGATATTCTGCTGGCGCATGGCAGTCTCAGGAAGGGCTGTGGGCGGGAGTGGATTCCGGACGGTCATAGCCTTCGGCCAAATGCTGGTCCTTGAGCTTGACGTAGTTGCCCGCGCTGTACGAGAAGAACGCGCGCTCCTTGTCGGTCAGCGGCCGCGCTTGTTTGACCGGGCTGCCGACATACAGAAAGCCGCTGGCCAGACGTTTGCCAGGCGGCACCAGGCTGCCGGCACCGATGATGACCTCGTCCTCGACCACGGCACCGTCCATGATCGTGCTGCCCATGCCTACCAGGATCCGGTTTCCAAGAGTGCAACCATGCAGCATGACCTTGTGGCCGATGGTCACCTCGTCGCCGATCAACAGCGGGAAACCCTCGGGATTGAAGGGTCCGGCGTGGGTGATGTGCAGCACGCTGCCATCCTGCACGCTGGTGCGCGCGCCGATGCGGATACGGTGCATGTCGCCGCGGATGACCGTCAGTGGCCAGACCGAACTGTCCTCGCCGATCTCTACATCCCCTAGAACGACCGCCGAACGGTCGACGAAGGCCCGCGGTCCGAGCACAGGGGTGTGTTGCTGGAAGTTTCTGATGGCCATGATAGCGCCTCTTTTCAATGCCGATAGGCAGGCTGCCTGCTGCGGTCGGCGTCGATTGTAATTAAGATGGGGAAGTGTTTCTCCTGCCAAGGTATCCAAATCGTGAGTGCGAACAATCCGCTTCTGCAGTCCTTTGATCTGCCGCCCTTCTCGGCAATCCGTGCCGAACACGTGCTGCCGGCGATCGAACAGATCCTGGCCGACAACCGCAAAGCCATAGCCGACATCCTCAAGACCCAAGGCCAGAAGCCGACCTGGGCCGGGCTCGTGCTGGCGATGGATGAACTCAATGACCGCCTCGGCGCCGCCTGGAGCCCGGTGAGTCACCTCAATGCCGTGTGCAACAGCCCGGAGCTGCGCGAGGCCTATGAATCATGCCTGCCGGCCCTGAGCGCCTACTCCACCGAGCTGGGGCAGAACCGTGAACTGTTCGAAGCCTACCAGGCGCTGGCCAACAGCCCGGAAGCGGCGAACTTCGAGGTGGCGCAGAAGACCATTCTCGAACACGCCTTGCGTGACTTCCGCCTGTCGGGCATCGATCTGCCAGCCGACAAGCAACAACGCTATGCCGAAGTGCAGAGCACGCTCAGCGAACTGGGCAGCCGTTTCTCCAACCAGTTGCTCGATGCCACCCAGGCCTGGAGCAAGCACGTTGCCGATGAAGCCACGCTGGCCGGCCTGACCGACTCGGCCAAGGCACAGATGGCCGCCGCCGCCCAGGCCAAGGGCCTCGATGGCTGGCTGATCACCCTCGAGTTCCCCAGCTACTATGCCGTGATGACCTATGCGGACGACCGTGCCCTGCGCGAGGAAATCTACGCCGCCTACTGCACCCGCGCCTCGGACCAGGGACCCAATGCAGGCCAGTTCGACAATGGCCCGGTCATGCGCGAGATTCTTGACCTGCGCCAGGAACTGGCCGAACTGCTGGGCTATGCCAACTTCGCCGAGCTCAGCCTGGCTACCAAGATGGCGGAGTCCAGCGATCAGGTTCTGAGTTTCCTGCGCGATCTGGCCAAGCGCAGCAAACCCTTCGCTGTCCAGGACCTGGCCCAACTCAAGGCCTATGCCGCCGAACAAGGCTGCCCGGACCTGCAAAGCTGGGACGCGGGCTACTTCGGCGAGAAACTGCGCGAGCAACGCTACAGCGTGTCCCAGGAAACCCTGCGCGCCTACTTCCCGATCGACAAGGTGCTGTCCGGCCTGTTTGCCATCGTCCAGCGCCTGTATGGCATCGAGATCGCCGAACTCAAAGGCTTCGACAGCTGGCACCCGGAAGTACGACTGTTCGAGATCAAGGAAAACGGCCAGCACGTAGGGCGCTTCTTCTTCGACCTCTATGCCCGCGCCAACAAGCGCGGCGGTGCCTGGATGGACGGCGCCCGGGATCGTCGTCGCACCATCAGCGGCGAACTGCAAAGCCCGGTGGCCAACCTGGTGTGCAACTTCACACCGGCCGCCCCTGGCAAACCGGCCCTATTGACCCACGATGAAGTGACCACGCTGTTCCACGAGTTCGGTCATGGCCTGCATCATCTGCTGACGCGTATCGAGCATGCCGGCGTTTCCGGCATCAATGGTGTCGCCTGGGATGCGGTCGAACTGCCGAGCCAGTTCATGGAAAACTGGTGCTGGGAGCCGCAAGGCCTGGCATTGATTTCCGGTCATTACGAAACCGGGGTTCCGCTGCCTCAGGATCTGCTCGAAAAGATGCTCGCGGCGAAGAACTTCCAGTCTGGCCTGATGATGGTTCGACAACTGGAATTCTCCCTGTTCGACTTCGAGCTGCATGCCAACGCAGACAAGGGCCGCAGCGCTCTGGAAGTACTCGAGGCCGTACGCGACGAGGTCTCGGTGATGCGCCCGCCTGCCTACAACCGCTTTCCCAACAGCTTCGCGCACATCTTCGCCGGTGGCTATGCGGCGGGTTACTACAGCTACAAGTGGGCTGAGGTGCTGTCGGCCGATGCCTTCTCGCGCTTCGAGGAAGAGGGCGTATTCAACGCCGACACTGGCCGTGCCTTCCGCGAGGCGATCCTGGCCCGTGGCGGTTCACGCGAGCCGATGGTGCTGTTCGTCGATTTCCGTGGCCGTGAGCCGTCGATCGATGCACTCTTGCGTCATTGTGGCCTCAGCGAAGAAGTGGCCGCATGAGCGAGGTGACCGTGAACAAGACCAAGAAGCGCTTTGTCGCCGGGGCTGTCTGCCCGGCGTGCAGTGCAGCCGACAGATTGATGATGTGGAGCGAGGATGGCGTGCCGCACCGCGAATGCGTGGAGTGCGGTTTCTCCGATACCCTCAACGAGCAAGGGCTGTCCGTGCCCAAGGAGCTGGGCACACGGGTCAATCAGGCCGCGCCCAAGCCGGCCGCGCCGGTACAGACCGTGCAATTCTTCCCTAATCCGAAGCTGAAGAAGCCAACGCAATAGCGCATGAGCCGGGCTGGGGCCCGCGGCCCCAGTCCTGGCTTGCGCGGGTAGCACGTAGTTAACGCATGGCCGAGGTCATGGCATAGCAAGCTCGAGTCTTCATGACCCGAGCAAGGAAATGCCGTGACCACTGCCAACCCGCTGCTGAACCCCACTCCCCTGGTCGACTACGACCAAGTCATGCCCGAGCATGTGCTTCCCGCCATCGAACAGGTGATCGCGGAGCACGAGGCCGGTCTCCAACGCATCATCGAAGCCCAGGAAGCATTGCCCACCTGGGACGACCTGGTACTGGCCGTGGATGCACTGGATGCTCGCTTGCAGGGTGTCTTCTATTCGATCGTACCCCTGATGTTTCGTGACGAAGCGTGGCAGACGCAGGTCCACGCGTGTTTCGGCCTGGTCGATGTGCGCTTCAAGCAAAAGCTCAAGAACGCACGGCTGCATGCCCTCTACCGGCGTCTTGCCGACAGTGAGCTAGGCGTCAACCTCGATGCTCACCGGCGCAGCACGCTTGCACAGGCGCTGGAAGAATTCCGTCAGGCCGGAGCCCTGCTGGACGATGCCGACCAGGATCGCCTGGTGCAGCTCGAAGCGCAGATCCGAGAACTCGAAGGTCTGTTCGCAGCCAATATCGGGCGGTCGGTCGAGCATTCCGCTATCCACCTTACCGATGGACAGCGCCTCGGCGAAGTGCCACAACGGCTGCGCGACGAGATGGCCCAAAAGGCCAAAGCCGCTTCCCTCACGGGATGGCTGATAGCCTGCGAAGAGGCAGCCTGCAAAGCCATACTCGAACATGCCTCGGACCGGGATCTGCGCCAGCAGGTCTACAAGGCCTATCACACCCGTGGTTGGGATGCCGAGGCCGGCCACGATAATGAACCGGTACTCGAACGATTGGCGAAGGCCAGGCATGAGAAGGCACGGTTGCTTGGCTTTGCCAATCACATGGAACTGAGCTTGCGGACCAAGAGCGCCGGCTCGGTCGAGCGGGTGCACGAGTTCCTGGATGACCTGGCACGCAGAGTGAGCCCAATGATGCAGCGATGGCAAGCAGGGCTGCGAAGGACTGCATCGGACATGGGCCTGACCGACGTGCAACCCTGGGACCTGGACTATCTCCAGGCCATGGGCAGACGTGCGACGCAGGCTCTGTCCGTCGAACGCTTTCGTGAGTTCTATCCGCTGGGCCGGGTGGTCGAAGCTCTGCGCGATCTGGCCCGCCAGTTGTTCGGCCTGACCTTGAACCCATATGAGGCGGTAGGTGCATGGGACCCGAGCGTCAGTACCTTCGAAGTGGTGCAAGACCATGCCGTGATCGGCTACCTGTATCTGGACCTGGTCGAGCGGCCAGGCAAGCAGAGTGGTTCTGTGTTCACCTCCTATGTCTGGAACCGCCGCATCGACGCCGAGGGTATTTACCACGGGGCAGTGGCGATCGTGTTCAGCGACACGTCCGCCGGCCTGGAAGGCGCGCCGCCATTGCTCGATCCTCTGGCCTTGCGCAAGCTGTTCCACGAATTCGGCCATGCCCTGCACCACTTGCTGGTGCGTACCAGCAATCATGTGTTGTCCGATGTCCGTCGGTTTGGCACCGATGGTGTCGAAGTCTCGGGCAAGCTGCTGGAGCGCTGGGCTTGCAACGCCGCCTACCTGGCCAGCATTTCCTCTCATGTCGAGAATGGCGGCGTATTGACCGAGGCGCAGGTGCAGTCGGTATTGGCGAGCCAGGAGACTGGTGTCCGGGAGTGTGCCGAAAACCTGTCACGGGCCTTGTTCGATCTGGACCTGCATCAGGCGCCTGACGACGGCAGGACGATTCACGAGCGAGCCGAGGCCAGTTACGCGAAGGTCTCGCGTTGGCCAATGGCCGGGTTCGAAAAACCGATGCACGCTTTCGATTACCTCATCAGTGGCTATGACGCAGGCTACTACGCCTATCTCTGGTCCGATGTGCGGGCCTTCGATCTGTTCTCGCGTTTCGAGCGTGAAGGATTGCTCGATGCCGCTGCCGGGCGTGCGCTTCAAGAGGACTTCTTCGCGCATGGAACCGCACGCTCGCTTGCCGAAAGCATCGAGACGTTCCTCGGCCGACCGGTGAGCGCAACGTCGTACTTGCGCGGACTCGGCCTGAATGACACTGGAGGCGAGTGATGAAAGGCGCTGGAACATCGGCATGTTCCGGATTACTGTATATGGATACAGTTTCCAGGTGATGCCATGCCCATTCCAGCGCCGCAAAGAGGCCGTGGTACGACCCACAATCCGCACAATCGCTTCGCACCTCATCGTTCGCTGGCCGAGGATGACGGCTGGACTCGGGAGGTGCCCTTGACCCAGGGCACCGAGGTGCGCAGCGAAACCGCCAAGACCATCATCACCCGCAACAACTCCCCGGATCTGCCGTTCGATCGCTCGGTCAATCCGTACCGCGGTTGCGAGCATGGTTGCATCTACTGCTATGCGCGTCCCAGTCATGCTTACTGGGACCTCTCCCCCGGGCTCGATTTCGAAACCAAGCTGATCGCCAAGACCAACGCCGCCGAAGTGCTCGAACAGCAATTGAGTAAGCCAGGCTACGTGTGCGCGCCGATCAACCTGGGTTCCAATACCGATCCTTACCAACCTATCGAGCGCGAGCAGCGGTTGACTCGGCGCCTGCTGGAAGTCCTGTTGCGCTATCGCCACCCGGTGACCATTGTCACCAAGGGGTCGCTGATCCTGCGTGACCTGGACCTGATTGCCGAGCTGGCGCAACAACGGTTGGTCGCAGTGATGATCAGCCTGACCACTCTGGACGACGAGCTCAAGCGTACGCTTGAACCTCGCGCCGCGGCGCCCAAGGCACGGCTGCGGGCCATAGGCGTCTTGCGTGAAGCCGGTGTTCCGGTAGGCGTACTCTGTTCGCCGATAATTCCGATGATCAACGACTGCGAATTGGAGCGTCTGCTCGAAGCGGCCAAGACCGCCGGCGCGCAGAGTGCTGCCTACATGATGCTACGGCTGCCCTTGGAGGTAGCACCCTTGTTCGAGCAGTGGTTGCAGGACCATTATCCGCAGCGCACCGCGCACGTGCTCAGCCTGATTCGTCAGAGCCGGGGCGGTAAGCTCTATGACAGCCGCTTCGGTGCCCGCATGCGGGGCGAGGGTGTGTTCGCCGAGTTGCTGGCGCAGCGCTTCGGCAAGGCGATCCGCCGCCTGGACCTGAACCGACGTGAGGGATATGCACTCGATTGCACCGCGTTCTGTCCGCCTGGGGGCCAGCTCGCCTTGTTCTAGGCACATGCTGGTTAGTGGCCGCTAATGTTTTTTTGCTATTATTCAGGCTCCTTCCTTTTGAAGCTGGAACGCCCGTTCTAGACGATTCTAATTCAGTTTCAGTTAAGTTTTACCCGGTAGCGTAGGAAAACAGTTCACAAGGACTGTGATTAATGTTCGGTGCCTGTCATCTAAATGCCACGCATAGCCAGAATCTTTAATCGGTAAAATGGATTTACCTACAAACCGTCAAGAGGATGAATCATGCCCGTCAAGGACCCCTCCAAGGTTGTTCCGGATGTACCTGCCGAAAGCGCCGATGCTGCCCTGAAGCACATCGTCGACGGCTTCGTCAGGTTTCATCATGAGGTCTTCCCGGAACAGGAAGCCCTGTTCAAGAAGCTCGCCACCGCGCAAAAGCCTCGCGCCATGTTCATCACCTGTGCCGATTCGCGCATCGTGCCCGAGCTGATCACCCAGAGCTCGCCCGGCGATCTGTTCGTGACCCGCAACGTCGGTAACGTCGTGCCGCCGTATGGCCAGATGAATGGCGGCGTGTCCACCGCCATCGAGTACGCGGTCATGGCTCTGGGGGTTCACCACATCATCGTGTGCGGTCACTCCGACTGCGGTGCGATGCGTGCAGTGCTCAACCCGCAGAGTCTGGAGAAGATGCCGACCGTCAAGGCATGGCTGCGCCATGCGGAAGTCGCTCGGACCGTGGTCGAGGACAACTGCTCGTGTGGCAGCGAGCATGAAACCATGCAGGTGCTGACCAAGGAAAACGTCATCGCCCAGTTGCAGCATCTGCGTACCCACCCTTCCGTGGCTTCGCGCCTGGCGGCGGGTCAGCTGTACATCCATGGCTGGATCTATGACATCGAGACGAGCCAGATCGAAGCCTATGATGCCGAAAGAGACAGCTTCAGGCCGTTGACTTCCGGCGATGCCGTTCCCTGCGCAACGCCGCGAGGACGCTACTAAGCGTCCCTTGCCCACACGTTGAAACCTTGACTGGCGACCGCACCCTTTGGGTGTGGTCCCGTCATCGGCTGCCTTGAATTTCCCTTATTGCCCTGCCGGGTCGCTGGCGGCTTACGGCTGCGCGTCCGACGGGTCCCTGTTACTGGCCATAGGAATGGCCTCGAGATCGAGAGAAGGAATCTGATGGTGAACAAGACACAGATCAAGGCGGCCGTGCCGCGTGAGTTGCTGGCGTCAGTAGTGGTCTTTCTGGTGGCCCTGCCGCTGTGCATGGGCATTGCGATTGCTTCGGGCATGCCACCGGCCAAGGGGCTGATCACCGGTATCATCGGCGGCCTGGTCGTGGGCTTCCTGGCGGGCTCGCCCCTCCAGGTGAGCGGCCCTGCCGCAGGCCTGGCGGTATTGGTGTTCGAGCTGGTACGCCAGCACGGCATGGCGATGTTGGGCCCGATCCTGCTACTGGCCGGCCTGCTGCAGTTGCTGGCCGGGAGGTTTCGGCTGGGATGCTGGTTCAGGGTCACGGCGCCTGCCGTGGTGTATGGCATGCTTGCCGGTATCGGTGTGCTGATCGTGCTGTCGCAATTGCATGTCATGTTCGATACCTCACCACAGCCTTCCGGCATGCAGAATCTGATGGGCTTCCCCGCTACCTTGGCGGCTGCGCTGCCGCTGGAAAGCGCAGCGAGCGGTTGGCAGGCCGGCGCCCTGGGACTGGGCACCATTGCCATGATGTGGGGATGGGAACGCTGGCGACCGCAGCGTCTGCGCTTTATCCCGGGCGCGTTGCTGGGGGTGGCGTCGATGACCGCGATCAGTGTCTGGCTCGCGTTGCCGGTCAACCGAGTGGTAGTGCCCGCGGACCTTACCGAAGCCATCGACTGGATCCGTCTGGACGACCTGACGAAACTGGCTGACCCGACACTGCTGGTAGCGGCCGTGGCCCTGGCGTTCATCGCCAGCGCGGAGACTCTGCTGTCTGCCGCAGCGGTCGACCGCATGCACAGCGGACAGCGTTCGGACTTCGATCGCGAATTGTCGGCCCAAGGCATCGGCAACATGTTGTGTGGCGTGTTAGGTGCCCTGCCGATGACCGGGGTGATCGTACGCAGTTCGGCGAATGTCCAGGCTGGTGCCCAGACACGCGCCTCGGCCATCCTGCATGGCCTATGGTTGCTCGGATTCGTGGTAGTGCTGAGCCAGGTGCTGCAGCAGATTCCGGTCGCGAGCCTTGCCGGCGTGCTGGTCTTCACCGGCGTGAAACTGGTCGACTTCAAGGCGTTCCGCGGTCTCAGCCGCTATGGCCGCATGCCGATGTTCACTTATGCGGCTACTGCATTGGCGATCGTCTTCACCGATCTGTTGACGGGTGTACTGCTGGGCTTCGCCCTGACCTTGCTGAAGCTTGCGTTCAAGGCGGCGCGTCTGAAGATCAACCTGGTGGACCTCGAAACACCCGGGCACATGGAGCTGCGACTGACAGGCGCCGCCACCTTCCTCAAGGTACCGGCCTTGACCCAGGCACTCGACAGCGTACCAGCAGGCACGACCCTGCATGTGCCACTGGCCAACCTGCGTTACATCGATCACTCGGTGCTGGAGTTGCTGGAGGACTGGGGCCGAGCGAACCGCGCCATGGGGTCGCGCCTGATGCTCGAGCAGCGTGGGCTCAAGCGCAGGATCGAGGGTGGGTTGCGCACGGCCGCAGAGGTCTGATCAGTCCTCTTCGACCACTTTCATGGTGGGGGAGCCGGGCCAGGTGCCATACAGGTTGATGGTCCGGCTACCCCCTACCCACTGGCTCAGCGGCGTGGCCCAGTTGAGCACCTGGATATCGTTCTGGCCAATGTTGACGAACTCCGCGCTTACTTGCAGGCGCGTGGCATTCAGGGGAATGTCGTTGAAATTGGCCGAACTCCCGCCGGTGATCAACGTTTTCCTTTCGACACGCCCGGCCGGGGTTTCGTAGGTAACGGTGACCTTGGTGGTGTAGGTCGTCGCGGAAGTAGCCTTGCTGTCGATGTGCAGCTTGAGCGAGCCGATCTTTCTGACCCAGGTCGGAATCAACAGTTTGCTGCCGCCGAACGAGGTAAAGCTATAGGCCACTGGCAGTGGATGGGTGGCCACCTCGCCATCCTTGCCAGGTAACGTATGCGACTCGACGGCTGAAGTGTCACGGCTTGCGATGAACGACGCGCCGCCCTTGCCGGAAATACCGTCCTCGCCCAGCAAGGTATTCAAGCCGCTGGCAGTCCCTGACAAGGAAAACTTTGCATTCTTGCGTTTGGCGCCGGCATTTATGCCGCTGTCGGCATAAATAACGTTGTTGACCACGCCAAAGCCTTCGGCAATACCGCCGTTGCTGGCCATCCCGACCGATTTGGCCTGCTCGTACAACCACTCGTATTGTCCGTGGATCAAGGACATGTCGCTGAGGCGATGCTCGCTGTTGATGGCGAACTCGGAGGCGATGGATTCCTCTTTCCCAAAGGTCCACTCCAAGGTGATGTCAGGCTTGGCCAAGGCGCCGGTCGCGGGATCGAAAACGGTCCCCTGGATATTGGCTTTCATTTCCTTTCGCTGCACGTCCTTGGAGCTGATGGCCCACCGACGCCCTTGGCTGATCCTGATGGTTTCAGTCTTGGGCATTGCCTCCCTCACCAGGGTGAACTCGCCGGATGCCGGATCGACGATACCCACAGCGCCTGGCTTGATGATCGGATTGAGCGCCCAGTTGCCCCACAGGGTCGGGCGGCTGCCACGCAGCAGGTCGGTGTAGATTCGATTCCATTTGATAGCCATGTCGTCTTCCTTTCCTGTTGTGAATGATCCGCCCTCGCGAACGGATGCAGAAGACGCTATCAAGCAGGTGGGAATGGCATCAGCGGGAGCCGCTTCCTGGCGGCTCGTGCGGGGGCGGGAATCAGTGGAGCGTATTGAGGGAGAGTTCGACGTTCAGCTGCCGCGACAGGCAGGGCCAGCGCTTCCACGCGGCACCGGTAGCCGGGCTGCTCAAGGCTTCACGGTACGCTTCGACCGATTCCAGCGCGAAGCTGGCCTCGTCCAGCATCTCGTCTACCGAGTGATGCACCACTTCATCCAGCTGGTTGGCAAAGCTTTCGCCGATGAGCTGGTGGGCGATCAGGTTGGCCACGGTCGTATCGACCGGGATCAGTGGTTGTCGGAAATGACGGATGTACAGGTCGTTCACTTCTTCGACCAGGCGATGGGCGAGGTAGGCTTCATCCAGCAGGCAATCGAGCCCGACCTGGCCTGTCATTATCTCCGGCGGCTGCAGGAAATAGGCTTCGGCTAGCTTCAGCACCGGCTTGACCTGGCTTTCAATGCCCGCTTCCTGCGCTACCGCATGAGCGGCCTCGAGCAACTCCGGGACCTGGTCGATATAGGCACCGACGAAGCGGGTCATGGTGCCAGGCGCATCTTCCCGCGGCAGCTGGATGGACGGGTGCAGGAGAGGCAATTGCTGTTCGAGCCGCTGTTTCAGCTGGCCGGTCTGGCTTTCATGTTGGTGGGCAAAGGTAATCTGCTCGCGCAATGCGGCGATGTTCATGACAACTCCAGGGACAGGACATGACAAACGGAAGACACTAAGTTAGCTCGGCTGGAGAATTACTTAAGACATAATTGTTATAAATGAAACGATTAACTAGCTGATCAGGAATATAAATGGCGATAAGGGGCGTTTAGGCCTGTATTTATGGGGTTCATGCCTGAAGCGACAATTTCATGAAGGTGTTTTCATGAGGCCATGGCGGGCCTTCGTCCCCTGGCTATACTCCGCTTGAAGATGATTCGTTGATGAGGCCCGACTGCTATTCGCAGAGAGCTCGGTCGTCGAAGTACGCAGTCTTGACGCCGTACCCTTCGCCTTGAGTCCACGCCTCCGGGACAATAAGAACGATAAGGGGTACCCGCATGCGACATCCATACGTCTGGATGGGCCTGCTGTCGTGGATGGCGTTCGGTCAGGCGCAAGGCGCCTGGACGGTGAACATGGCTCCGGGGGTCACGGAAGTCTCGAACGCCGTATTCGAGCTGCACATGATCATTTTCTGGATCTGCGTGGTGATCGGCATCCTGGTGTTCGGCGTGATGTTCTGGTCGATGGTTCTTCACCGGCGCTCGACGGGCCAGCAACCGGCCAGCTTCCACGAGCACACACGGGTAGAGATTCTCTGGACCGTAATCCCCTTCCTGATTTTGGTGGCCATGGCGATTCCCGCCACCAAGACGCTCATCGACATCTACGACGCCAGTGAGTCGGACATCGATATCCAGGTGACCGGGTACCAGTGGAAGTGGCACTACAAGTACCTGGGCCAGGACGTGGAGTTCTTCAGCAACCTGGCCACGCCCGCCGGGCAGATCAGCAACCAGGCGCCCAAGGGTGAGCATTACCTGCTCGAGGTCGACCAGCCATTGGTGTTGCCGGTCGGTGCCAAGGTGCGTTTTCTGGTGACCGCCGCCGATGTCATTCATTCCTGGTGGGTACCGGCCTTCGCGGTCAAGCGTGATGCTATTCCTGGGTTCGTCAACGAGGCCTGGACGCGTATCGAAAAGCCTGGCATCTACCGTGGCCAGTGCACCGAGTTATGCGGCAAGGACCATGGCTTCATGCCTGTGGTGGTCGAGGTCAAATCCCGTTCCGATTACGACAGCTGGCTTGGCGAGCGCAAGGCGGAAGCAGCCAAGCTCAAGGAATTGACCAGCAAGGAGTGGACCCTGGAGGAGCTGGTCGAACGCGGCGACAAGGTCTATCACACCACCTGTGTCGCCTGCCATCAGGCCGAAGGCCAGGGCCTGCCGCCGATGTTCCCGGCGCTCAAGGGCTCGAAGATCGCCACCGGACCGCTCGAAGACCACCTGGGCATCGTCTTCCATGGCAAGCCCGGCACGGCCATGGCCGCTTTCGGCAAGCAGCTGTCGGAAGTCGATATCGCCGCGGTGGTCACTTACGAGCGTAACGCCTGGGGCAACGCCAAGGGCGACATGGTCACGCCCAAGGATGTGCTGGCGCTCAAGCAGGCGCAGAGCCAGTGAGCCGGATCATCGCAGGTTGCCGCAGCCGTCATCGGATTGCAGGAGACAGGACATGAGTGCAGTAATCGACGAGCATGGCCATGGGCACGAACATGTGCATGGTCCGGCCAAGGGCTTGATGCGCTGGGTGCTGACCACCAATCACAAGGACATCGGAACGATGTACCTGTGGTTCAGTTTCACCATGTTCCTGCTCGGCGGCTCCTTCGCCATGGTGATTCGCGCCGAGCTGTTTCAGCCGGGTCTGCAGATCGTGGAGCCGGCCTTCTTCAACCAGATGACCACCATGCATGGCCTGATCATGGTCTTCGGCGCGGTGATGCCGGCGTTCGTCGGGCTGGCCAACTGGATGATCCCCTTGATGATCGGCGCGCCGGACATGGCCTTGCCGCGCATGAACAACTTCAGCTTCTGGCTGCTGCCGGCCGCCTTCCTGCTACTGGTCTCGACCCTGTTCAGCCCAGGGGGCGGACCGAACTTCGGCTGGACCTTCTACGCGCCCCTGTCCACGACCTACGCGCCCGAAAGCGTGACGTTTTTCATCTTCGCCATTCACCTGATGGGTATCAGCTCGATCATGGGTGCGATCAATGTCATCGCCACCATCCTCAATCTGCGCGCTCCCGGCATGACCCTGATGAAGATGCCCCTGTTCGTCTGGACCTGGCTGATCACCGCTTTCCTGCTGATCGCCGTGATGCCGGTGCTCGCCGGGGTGGTGACCATGATGCTCATGGACATCCACTTCGGCACCAGCTTTTTCAGCGCGGCGGGTGGCGGCGACCCTGTGTTGTTTCAGCATGTGTTCTGGTTCTTCGGCCATCCGGAGGTCTACATCATGATCCTGCCGGCCTTCGGCGCCGTCAGCTCGATCATCCCGGCCTTTTCGCGCAAGCCCCTGTTCGGCTACACCTCCATGGTCTACGCCACCGGGGCGATCGCTTTCCTGTCGTTCATCGTCTGGGCGCACCACATGTTCGTGGTCGGCGTCCCGGTGGTCGGCGAGCTGTTCTTCATGTACGCGACCATGCTTATCGCCGTGCCTACCGGGGTGAAGGTGTTCAACTGGGTCAGCACCATGTGGCAGGGAGCGCTGACGTTCGAGACGCCCATGCTGTTCGCCGTGGCATTCGTGATCCTGTTCACCATCGGCGGCTTCTCGGGGCTGATGCTGGCGATCGCGCCTGCCGACTTCCAGTACCACGACACCTATTTCGTGGTCGCTCACTTCCACTACGTGCTGGTTCCCGGCGCCATCTTCGGCATCTTCGCCTCCGCTTACTACTGGCTACCGAAATGGACCGGGCACATGTACGACGAAACCCTGGGCAAGCTGCATTTCTGGTTGTCCTTCATCGGCATGAACATGGCGTTCTTCCCCATGCATTTCGTCGGCCTGGCAGGCATGCCGCGGCGGGTACCGGACTACAACCTGCAGTTCGCGGATTTCAACATGGTCTCGTCGATCGGTGCGTTCACCTTCGGGGCCACACAGATTTTCTTCCTGTTCATCGTCATCAAATGTATCCGCGGTGGCGAGCCGGCCCCCGCCAAGCCATGGGACGGCGCCGAGGGGCTGGAGTGGTCCGTGCCCTCGCCCGCGCCGTACCACACCTTCCAGACCCCGCCCGAGGTCAAGTAGGAGCGCCATGGACATGCACGGCCTCTCGCAAAGACGTCTGGTCCTGCGCCTGTCATTGATGACAGTGGTGATGTTCGCCTTCGGTTTTGCCCTGGTGCCCCTTTATGACGTCATGTGCCAGGCCTTCGGCATCAATGGCAAGACCGCGGGGCAGTATCAGGGCTCGCAGGTCAGCGATCCTTCGCGCTCGATTCGCGTGCAGTTCATGTCGACCAATGCCAGCGACATGGTCTGGGAATTTCATGCCAAGGCTGACCAGATCGAGGTCAACCCAGGTGCGGTCAACCAGATGGTCTTCATCGCGCGCAATCCGACCGGCAGATCCATGACGGCACAGGCCGTGCCCAGCATCACTCCGGCTGAGGCGGCGGCCTACTTCCACAAGACCGAGTGCTTCTGCTTCAGCCAGCAGGTGCTGCAGCCGGGCGAACGCATCGAGATGCCGGTGCGCTTCATCGTCGACCGTGACCTGCCTGCCCATGTGAAACACCTGACACTGGCGTACACCTTGTTCGATATCACTGCTCGCCAGCCGCCAGTCGCCCGACTGACGGCAGAGGATGTCCAGGGCGCCCGATAAGGAGAACAGCAATGGCAAGTCACGACCACTATTACGTCCCGGCGCAGAGCAAATGGCCCATCATTGCCACGCTCGGCCTGCTCATTACCGTGTACGGCCTGGGCACCTGGTTCAACGATCTCAAGGCGGGACGCCCGGATTCACACGGGCCGTTGATCTTCTTCGTTGGCGGGCTGTGCGTGGCCTACATGATGTTCGGCTGGTTCGGCGCGGTGGTCAGGGAAAGTCGTGCCGGGCTGTACAGTCCCCAGCTCGACCGCTCCTTCCGTTGGGGCATGGGCTGGTTCATCTTTTCCGAAGTGATGTTCTTCGTGGCTTTCTTCGGCACGCTTTTCTACGTGCGCATACTGGCCGGCCCCTGGCTCGGCGGAGAAGGCCACAAGGGCGTCTCCCATATGCTCTGGCCGAGCTTCGAATTCGCCTGGCCGCTGCTCAATACGCCTGACCCCAAGCTGTTTCCAGCCGCACGCGACGTCATCGACCCCTGGCACCTGCCATTGATCAACACCATCCTGCTGGTCAGTTCCAGCGTAACCATCACCCTCGCCCATCATGCCCTGCGCAAGGACCATCGCAGTGCATTGAAAGGCTGGCTGGGAGTGACAATCCTCCTGGGGATCGCTTTCCTAACATTGCAGGCCTACGAATACCACGAGGCCTACACCGAACTCGGACTGACCCTAGGCTCCGGAATCTACGGAGCGACCTTCTTCATGCTCACCGGCTTTCACGGTGCGCACGTGACGATGGGCACCTTGATTCTGATCGTCATGTTCGCGCGCATCCTGCGAGGGCATTTCTCACCCGACAAGCATTTCGGCTTCGAAGCCGCCAGTTGGTATTGGCATTTCGTCGATGTGGTCTGGGTCGGGCTGTTTATTTTCGTGTACGTGCTCTAGAGCGCCTCAGAACGGGGCGTGGGAAACCAGCTGACCGCTCAGCAGACCCCAGGTCACCAGAGCCAGGGTCAAGACGGCCAGGGTGACCCTTACCGTCAGGGCCTTGAGCAGGCGGGTGGACTGGCCGTCATCTCGGGCCAGGAAGAACAGGCCACTGAACAGGCTGGCGATAGTGGCCAACAGCATCAGGACAATCGCGGCTTTGAGCATGGCGAACTCCGAGGGAGGCACTGATGGGTACAAGTATAGCGAGCGCGCGGGTGGGGATATCGTGAAGCGGTTTCGCCCCGGGGTGATGCCGACCCTGGTCGTGCTTGTGCTGCTCGCAGGGCTGATCGGCCTGGGGTGCTGGCAGCTCGGACGCGCCGAGCAGAAGCGCGATCTGCTCGCAGCGTACGCCGAGCGTCGCGTGCAAGCGCCTGTGGACGCTGGCCGACTGATGGAGATGGAAGATCCCGCCTATCGGCGTATCGCTCTGCACGGACACTTCGACGGCGAGCACAGCCTGCTCCTGGACAACCGTCTGCGTGACGGTCAGGCCGGCGTGGAATTGCTGCAGCCTTTCCATGATGAGCCCAGCGGGCAGTGGTGGCTGGTCAATCGCGGCTGGCTGCCCTGGCCGGACCGTCGCGAGCCGGTGCATTTCGATACGCCCAGTGACCTCATGACGCTGAACGCCTGGGCCTATGTGATGCCGGGCAGAGCATTTCAGCTGCGCGCCGATGCGATCGGCGGGCAATGGCCGCACCTGTTGACGGCCATCGATGCCCGCCAGCTGTGGCAACAGCTGCAGCGTAATGGCTTCGGTCACGAGGTGCGCCTGGAAGCGGGGCCCGCCAGCTATCGGGTTGACTGGGCCGTGACCTCCATGGGGCCGGAAAAGCACCTGGGCTATGCCGTCCAGTGGTTTGCCCTGGCCCTGGCTCTGACGCTGCTCTACCTCTATTTCGGCTGGCATGACCACAAGGAGAACACCCATGGGCGCCGCCATACCTCCACTGGACATCCCTGAACGTCGCACGTCCCGCGGCCGTGGGCGTTTGCAACTGTTCCTGATCGTGTCGCTGGTTCTGGGCCCGATGATCCTCGCGACGAGCATGTACAAGCTGCAGTTCTGGGTACCGGAGGGACGCAGCTTCCATGGCGAGATGATCGGTAACGGCCAGATGCGCGCCGATATCGGGATCGACGCCAAGGAACAGCGCTGGCAGTTGCTGGTCAGCGCGCCGGCGGCATGCGATCAGGATTGCCGTCAGCTGGTCTACTTGGCGCGGCAGATCCAGATCGGGCTGGGCCGCGACGCCAGCCGTGCCAGCCACGCGCTGGCCACCGCCCAGCCACTGGCGGCCGACTATCAGGCCCTGCTGGGACAGGAGTACCCGCAGCTGCAGCGCTATTCGCTGGACCTGCAACGTTATGGCCGGCAGGTGAGCGAACCGGGTCCCCAACTGTGGATCGTCGATCCGCATGGCAATCTGGTTCTGCGCTACGACGGCCAGGTGAACGGCAAGCAGGTGCTCAACGACCTGCGCCACCTGCTCAAGCTCTCCAACATCGGCTAGGAGCTCGTCATGGCCAGACCCGGTTTTCGCCTTGCCGTTTTCGCTACCGTGCTCGCCTTGCTGGTCGTCATGCTCGGTGCCTACACGCGGCTGACCCATGCCGGACTGGGTTGCCCCGATTGGCCAGGGTGCTACGGCTTCATCGGCGTGCCCAAGACCGAGGCCCAGTTGGCCCATGCCGAGCGGCACTTTCCGGAAAGCCCGGTGGAAGCTCACAAGGGCTGGGCGGAAATGACCCACCGTTATTTCGCCGGAACCCTGGCGCTGGTGATTGCCGTACTGGCCTTGCAGGCCGTACGCAGACACGCTCGTGACGGTCAGCCTTACCGCTTGCCCTTGCTGCTGCTGGCTGTGGTGCTGGCGCAGGCGGCGTTCGGCATGTGGACGGTGACACTCAAGCTCTGGCCCCAGGTGGTCACCCTACATCTGCTGGGTGGCTTCATGACCTTGAGCCTGTTGTTTCTGCTGAGCATGCGCCTGTCACGGGCGTTTGCCCCTGCACCCAGGCTGCCTCTGAGTCTGCGTCGATTGGCGGCCTTGGCCCTGTTGGTCGTCATCGGACAAATTGCCTTGGGCGGCTGGGTCAGCGCCAACTATGCCGCCATGGCCTGCATCGACCTGCCCACCTGCCAAGGTCAGTGGTGGCCCACTGCCGACTTCACCAATGGCTTCCACCTGACCCAGCATATCGGTCCGAACTACCTCGGCGGGCAGTTGGACAGCGAGGCGCGCACGGCCATTCATCTCGGGCATCGGGTGGGGGCACTGCTGGTCATCGCCGTGCTGTCGGGCCTGAGCTGGAAGTTGCATCGCCATGGCTTGCATGGCCTGGCCCGTCTGTTGTTGCTGGCGTTGATGGCACAGGTCGGACTCGGCATCAGCAATGTGCTGCTCCATCTGCCGCTGGCCCTGGCCGTGGCGCACAATGTCGGTGGCGCCTTGCTGCTGCTGTCGGTGGTACTGGTGAACTACCGTATCCGCGTGGTCGACAAGGTTCGCATCGGCCAAGGCTGGCGCCTGACCCCGCTCTATACGGGCGCTGGCGACCATTCCTCGGGGGAGGATGCGCGGCGGCGCTTTTGAGCGACTGCTCGGTGATGTACCGTGACGGTCGGCTGCACGCGATTCGGCACATGCCCACGCAGACCCCCAGCCCTGTTCATCACCGACCCCTTAGCCATTGTAGAGCCTATGACCCGAACCCAGAAAACCGTTTTCATCCTTGCCGCCCTGGTCGCGTTGATCCTGGGCCTGACCGTCAACAAGGTGCTCAGTGGCCGAAGCGAAGGCAACTCGGCGGCGCTGATCGATGCCGGCATCATCCTGCTGCCGCAGAGCCGTGCGGTGCCGGATGTACGGATGACCGACCAGGATGGGCAGCCAGTGGCACTCGATTCGCTCGAGGGCAAATGGTCGCTGCTGTTCTTCGGCTATACCTACTGCCCGGATATCTGCCCGACTACCCTGGCACAACTTCGCCAAGTGAAGAGCGAGCTGCCCAAGGAGGCAGTCGAGCGCTTGCAAGTGGTGCTGGTCAGCGTCGATCCGAACCGCGACACGCCCACGCAGCTGAAGCAGTACCTGGGCTATTTCGACAAGGACTTTCGCGGGCTGACCGGATCGGTGGAGGATACCCAGACCCTGTCCAACGGCCTGAGCATCCCCTTCATCCCCGCCGATACCCGCAAGCCGGGATACACCGTCGATCACAGCGGCAACCTGGCCATCGTCGGTCCGGACGGACGTCAACGCGGGTTCATCCGCGCACCGATCAACAATCAGAAGCTGGTGGCGCAACTGCCTGTATTGGTTCGTCGGGACTGACCAGAAAGCAATGCGGGACAACCGTTAAACCGGTTGTCCCACACTGGGTGACGCAGTCGTGAAGCGACGTGGTGCTCGGCTATCAGAATGCCGGGATCACCGCGCCTTTGTATTTTTCGGTGATGAACTGCTTCACCTCTGGCGAGTGCAGGGCCTCGGCCAGCTTCTTCATGGCGTCCGAATCCTTGTTGTCGGGACGGGCTACCAGGATGTTCACGTACGGCGAATCGCTGCCCTCGATGACCAGGGCATCCTTCTCGGGATTGAGCTTGGCTTCCAGCGCATAGTTGGTGTTGATCAGCGCCAGGTCGACCTGGGTCAGCACGCGCGGGATGGTGGCGGCCTCCAGCTCACGGAACTTCAGGCCCTTGGTGTTCTCGCCGATGTCCTTGACGGTGGCCAGGATGTTCTGGTTGTCCTTGAGCTTGATCACGCCTGCCTTGTCCAGCAGCAGCAAGGCGCGGCCGCCGTTGGTGGCGTCGTTGGGGATGACCACGGTGGCGCCGGAAGGCAGTTCGTCCAGCTTCTTGAACTTGCTGGAGTAAGCGCCCAGCGGTTCCAGGTGCACACCGGCAACGCTGACCAGGTCGGTACCCTTGGCCTTGTTGAATTCATCCAGATAGGGCTGGTGCTGGAAGAAGTTGGCATCCAGGCGCTTCTCGGCGACCTGTACGTTGGGCTGGATGTAGTCGGTGAATTCCTTGACCTTGAGCTCCACGCCTTGCTTGGCCAGCTGAGGCTGGACGAACTTGAGAATCTCGGCATGCGGCACCGGGGTGGCGGCAACGGTCAGGGTCTCGGCCTGGGCAGAGAAGGCCGCGACAGCGGCGACGACAGCAAGCAGTTTCTTCATTGATCACTCCTTGTGAGGGCCGCTACGGCCCCCGACGGGCCGGCGAGGCTGCCCTATTGGGGTTATTTACGGGAAAAATGCACGACCAGCCGGTCGCCGACACTTTGCAGGATCTGCACCAGCACCAGCAACAGGACCACGGTGACGATCATCACATCGGTCTGGAAGCGCTGGTAGCCGAAACGGATGGCCAAATCGCCAAGACCGCCCGCCCCCACCACACCGGCCATGGCGGTGTAGGAAACCAAGGTGATCGCGGTAACGGTGATCGCGGCGAAGATGCCCGGACGAGCCTCGGGCAGCAAGGCGTTCATGATGATCTGGCGCGTGGTGGCGCCCATCGACTGGGTCGCCTCGATAATGCCGCGATCCACTTCGCGCAGGGCGGTCTCCACCAGGCGGGCGAAGAATGGCGTGGCTCCCACCACCAGTGGCGGGATGGCACCGGCGACACCTAGCGAGGTACCCGTGATCAACACCGTGATCGGGATCATCACGATCAGCAGGATGATGAACGGCAGCGAGCGCAGGATGTTGACGACCAGCGACAGCAAGGCGTAGACGCCCTTCTGTTCGAACAGCTGGCGCGGTCCGCAGAGGAACAGCAGCACGCCCAACGGCAGGCCCAGCAGCACGGTGAAGAACAGCGAGCCGAAGAGCATGATCATGGTGTCGATGGTAGCCAGCCAGATTTCGGCCCAGTCGACGTTGGCAAAGTAAGCCAGGATATCCATCAGCGCAGAACCTCCATATGTACATCTGCCGCCCTGAAGCGGTCGAACGCTGCCTCCAGATTGCCGCCGCTGACGGCGAGGGTCAGTTGGCCGTAGGGAGTGTCCTTGATGCGATCGATGCGCCCGGCAAGGATGCTGTAGTCCACACCGGTCTCGCGAGCCACGGTGCCCAACAGCGGTGCATAGGTGGCGTCACCCTGGAAGGTCAGGCGGACGATCCGGCCTGGCACATGGGCGAAGTCGTCGCGTTGCTCGGACTCGTCGACCTGCTCGTCTTCCTGGACGAAACGCTTGGTGGTCGGGTGCTGCGGGTGCAGGAAGACATCGGCTACCGCGCCCTGCTCGACGATCTGACCGGCATCCATGACGGCGACGCGGTCGCAGACTCGACGGATCACGTCCATCTCATGGGTGATCAGTACGATGGTCAGGTTCAACTCGCGGTTGATCTGCGCCAGCAGTTGCAGGACCGAGGCCGTGGTCTGCGGGTCGAGCGCGCTGGTGGCCTCATCGCAGAGCAGGATCTTCGGCCGGGTGGACAAGGCGCGGGCGATACCCACGCGTTGCTTCTGGCCACCGGACAGTTGTGCCGGATACTTTCTGGCGTGATCGGACAGGCCGACGCGTTCGAGCAGCTCGCTGACCCGTTGGTCGATGGCGGCCCGCGACAACTCGCCCGCCAGGTGCAACGGC
The DNA here is from genome assembly GCF_013523055.1 of Pseudomonas capeferrum. Lineage (GTDB taxonomy): Bacteria > Pseudomonadota > Gammaproteobacteria > Pseudomonadales > Pseudomonadaceae > Aquipseudomonas > Aquipseudomonas capeferrum_A. The sequence continues at coordinate 94,147 of NZ_JAAMQM010000017.1, forward strand.
AGCGCGACATTGTCGGCAACGGTCTTGGAGGCCAGCAGGTTGAAGTGCTGGAAGATCATGCCGACCTGCTGGCGAAAACCCCGCAGCTTATCGGCGGCGAAGGCGGTGACCTCCTCGCCATCGACGATGATCTTGCCACCGGTCGGGGCCTCCAGCCGGTTGATCAGGCGCAACAAGGTGCTCTTGCCGGCTCCGGAGTGGCCGATCAGACCGAAGACCTGTCCATTCTCGATGGTCAGGCTGGTCGGTCGAAGGGCGGGAATATCCCTACCGGCGACGCGGTAGGTCTTCTGGACATCTTGAAACTCAATCACTTAGCGAACCTTGTGGGGCGCATGAAATTTGGGCCAGCGGTGAACTGGATCGCGCATTTTAGCCTTTTCCCATAGTTGTTCTTAGCATTTATTTTGGAAACGACCAATCAATCGGGCATATCGCGACCACCGGTAATCCGATTGAACGCTGGGTGGCTCCGGTCGGTCACTAGCTGGACAAGCCCTGGAAGAACCTGGTGCTGTTCCAAGGATCCCAGGGCAACTCGCAGCGGCGAATCGCCGCTCCTACACGGTGTGCGTCGAGCCTGGTCAAGTAGCGATCAACAGGACACGCACGGAACCTGCAGGAGTGGTAGTTCGCCGTTGCGACTTGCCCTGCGGTGAGGCCGAAACAGGTCGCACACTGCTCCAGTGAACAGCATCTCCTCGAAGGGCAAGCCTGAAGACCATGAGGAGAGCCAGCCATGCCCAGCAACAAGACGGATGCGCCGAAGGAAAGCCAAGTCGCCGGTACGCAGACCCCCGACCGTGCCAATACCAACGCCAAGCTGCAAAGCCTCGAAGACGTTCGCAGCGATGCGACTGGCCAGGCCTTGCGCACCAACCAAGGCGTAAAGATCGCTGACAATCAGAATACGCTGAAAGTCGGAGAGCGCGGTCCCTCGCTGCTCGAAGACTTCATCATGCGCGAGAAGATCACTCACTTCGACCATGAGCGTATCCCGGAGCGCATCGTCCATGCTCGTGGCACGGGCGCGCATGGGTATTTCCAGAGCTATGGCAACCATGCCGCGTTGACCAAGGCCGGTTTCCTGCAGGATCCCGAAAAGGTCACCCCGGTATTCGTCCGCTTCTCGACCGTCCAGGGCCCGCGTGGCTCGGGCGATACCGTGCGTGACGTACGCGGCTTCGCCGTGAAGTTCTACACCGACGAGGGCAACTTCGATCTGGTGGGCAACAACATGCCAGTGTTCTTCATCCAGGACGCGATCAAGTTTCCCGACTTCGTCCATGCGGTGAAACCCGAGCCGCACAACGAAATCCCTACCGGTGGCTCGGCTCACGACACCTTCTGGGACTTCGTCTCCCTGGTGCCCGAGTCGGCCCACATGGTGATCTGGGCCATGTCCGACCGCGCCATTCCGCGCAGCCTGCGCATGATGGAAGGCTTCGGCGTGCATACCTTCCGCCTGATCAACGCCGAAGGCGTTTCCAGCTTCGTCAAGTTCCACTGGAAGCCGCGTCAGGGGGTGCATTCTGTCCTGTGGGACGAAGCTCAGAAACTGGCAGGCAAGGACACGGACTATCACCGTCGAGATCTCAGGGAGTCTATCGAGACTGGCGACTATCCGGAGTGGGAACTGGGGGTGCAGATCGTTTCGGCCGAAGACGAGCACAAGTTCGAATTCGACTTGCTCGATCCGACCAAGATCATTCCCGAGGAACTGGTTCCGGTAACACCGCTGGGCAAGATGGTGCTCAATCGCAACCCGGACAACTTCTTCGCCGAAGTCGAGCAGATCGCCTTCTGCCCGGGCCATATCGTGCCAGGCATCGACTTCACCAACGACCCGTTGCTGCAGGGTCGTCTGTTCTCCTATACCGATACTCAGCTCAGCCGCCTGGGTGGACCGAACTTCCACGAGATTCCGATCAATCGTCCGGTGGCGCCCAACCACAACAACCAGCGCGATGCCTTGCACCGCACCCGTGTGGACAAGGGCCGAGCTTCCTACGAACCCAACTCCATCGATGGTGGCTGGCCGAAGGAAACGCCGCCGGCCGCACAGGATGGCGGTTTCGAGAGCTTCCACGAGCGTATCGATGCGCACAAGATCCGTCAGCGCAGCGAATCCTTCAGCGATCACTTCTCCCAGGCACGCCTGTTCTTCCAGAGCATGAGTCCGAACGAGCAGCAGCACATCATCAAGGCCTACAGCTTCGAGTTGGGCAAGGTAGAGCGCGAGCATATCCGCGCACGTGAAGTGAACGAGATTCTCGCCAACATCGACCTCAAGCTGGCGGCGGCCGTGGCGGAAAACCTCGGTCTGCCAGCGCCCACGGCCGGCACGGTACAGGTCAAGCAGATGAGCCTGGCGCAGTCGCCCGCGCTGAGCCAGATGAACCATCCCGGCACGATCGGCATCAAGGGGCGCAAGGTCGCGCTGCTCGTGGCCAATGGCGTCGACGGCGCCAGTGTCGACAAGCTGGTCAAGGCGCTGGAAGCACAGAGCGCCAAGGTCTTGCTGCTGGGGCCATCATCGGCACCGGTGAAGACGGCGGACGGCAAGGCGTTGCCGGTAGATGCCTCGATGGAAGGCATGCCTTCGGTCATGTTCGACGGTGTCTGGGTGCCGGCTGGTCAGGCATCGCTGGAAGCCTTGGGCAAAAGCGGCCTCGCCAAGCATTTCCTGCTCGAAGCCTACAAGCACCTGAAGCCGATGGGCCTTGCCGCCCAAGGCAAGACGTTGCTGGACGCGCTGGGCCTGCAGGAAGATACCGGTCTGTTGCTGGGCGACGATCAGCCGGTCTTCGAGAAATTCTTCGAGGCGCTGAAGCAGCATCGGGTGTGGGCGCGGGAAGCGGCGGCCGAGGCCATTCCGGCCTGATGCATGAGCTGGGGCCGGGTCGTGCTCGACACGGCCCTGTCACTCCGGCGTTGCTCCGTGATCACTGAATGACCAAAGGGCCGCTTGACGGCCCTTTTGGTTATTCAAAGACTTGGCCCGTTTAGGCGCAGCGCCACAAGTGATGCGCAGTTGCTCACATTTGGGCAGTCCAATTCAGGTGGTCAGGAGCGATGGGGAATCAGCACCACCTGCGCCGGGAGCGCACGCTGGACCTCGTGGCGCTGCTCCAGATCGAAGGCGCTGTCGAGTTTCTGCACGCGCTTGCCGAGCAGTGTCTTGAGCCAGGGCGCATCCTGCGTACGCGGTACCTGGAACACTACCTCGCAGCGGTAGTTCACCACATCGGCGGCAATGTCATCGAGCTGGCGGCGCAGGCCGACGATATCCGTGGTCTTCAAGGCTACTACGGTGCTGGAGGCTGTCGGGTCGATTAGACGCGCGGCTGGCTTGGCTTCCGCCGCCTTGAGGGCTGCCTCGGCTTTTTCCAGCTCGGCCTTGCGCGCGTGGGTGATGGCGCCATTGACGCCCCCGGTCAATGCGGGCGCTTGCGGCATCAGGGCCCTGGCGCGGGCCAGCGCGGTGGCCGCGGCATTCACGTCGCCCTTTTGCAGCACGATCTGGCTGCGCTGCAGATAGGCTTCGGCCAGTTGGCGCTGGTATTGCTCCAGGCGCTCGTCATCGGGCGACTGGTTCTGCAATGTCGCCAGCTGATCTTCGGCGGTGGCCAATTCGTTACTGGTGATGCTCTGCTGCAACTGTTCCCAGCCATCGGGCGGAATGAGCGCCTTCGGCTGCTCGACCGGGGCGCTCGAACAAGCCCCCAGGATCAAGGAAAACACGGCAAGGAGCAGATAACGGGTGGCGAACGGCTTCATTCCTGCGACTCTCTATTTGCGCAAAAAGCGAGCAAGTCTACACCCAGGCGCGCACGCTCGAAAACAAGTCTTACAGACCCTTCCCAGGCGAGGCCTGCAGCTCGGACGTGCGTGTCCTTGAGGTGCGTCACCTGATCAGCGCTTGGGCAAGGCCAGGCTCAGCAAGAATAGCACCGCCGCGCAGACCACGATCGACGGCCCCGCGGGGGTGTCCTTGAACCAGGAGAGAGCCAGGCCACCGCATACGGCCGCCACCCCCAGTACACTGGCCCCCAGGGCCATCTGCTCCGGCGAACGGGCATGACGCTGTGCCGCGGCAGCGGGAATGATCAGCAAGGAGGTGATCAGCAGCACGCCGACGATCTTCATGGCCACCGCGATCACGACCGCGATCAATAGCATCAGCGCCATGCGCAAGGCGGCCACGGGCAGCCCTTCGACCATGGCCAGTTCCTCATGGACGGTAATGGCCAGCAACGGCCGCCAGAGGGCGGCCAGCAGCACCAGGACCAGTGCGCTACCGCCCAGGATCCAGCCCAGCTCGGCGGGGCTGATCGCCAACAGGTCGCCGAACAGGTAGGCCATGAGGTCGATGCGTACATCGTGCATGAAGCTCAGCACCACCAGGCCCAGCGAGAGCGTGCTGGGCGCCAGGATCCCCAGCAAGGTATCGGAGGCCAGTGGTTGGCGTTGTTGCAGGGTCACCAGGAGAATCGCCAGCAACAGGCAGCCGATCGTGACCGCCAGTGCCGGGCTGACATCCAGGACAAAGCCCAGGGCTACGCCAAGCAACGCGGCATGCGACAGGGTATCGCCGAAGTAGGCCATGCGCCGCCAGACCACGAAGGAACCCAGGGGACCGGCCACCACCGCCAGGGCCAGACCTGCAAGCAGGGCATAAAGAAGAAAATCAGCCATGCTTGCAGTGCTCTCCGTGGACATGGGTGCCAGGTGCGACCACCGAGCCATGCAGGTCGTGGCTGTGGTCATGATGATGGTGGTAGACGGCCAGGCTCGGTGCGTTCTTGCCGAACAGCTCGACGAAGGCCGGATCCCCGCTGACCTGTTCCGGATGGCCGGAGCAGCAGACATGGCGATTGAGGCAGACCACCTGGTCAGTGGTGCTCATCACCAGGTGCAGATCGTGGGAGACCATGAGTACGCCGCAACCGTGGCGATCTCGCAGGCGCGTGATCAGTCCGTACAGCTCGGCCTGGCCAGCGACGTCGACACCCTGCACAGGTTCGTCGAGCACCAGCAGCTGCGGCTTGCGCAGCAGTGCGCGGGCCAGCAGAACCCTCTGCATTTCGCCGCCGGAGATGTTCTGTACCGGATTGTCGATGACCTGCTCGGCCCCGACCTCCTTGAGTGCGGCGACCGCGGCCACGCGGTCGACGCCGGGTACCAGGCGCAGAAAGCGCAGTACCGACAATGGCAGCGTGGCGTCCACCTGGATCTTCTGCGGCATGTAGCCGACGCGCAGGCGCGGCTTGCGCCAGACCGTCCCGCGGTGCGGCTTGAGCAGGCCGAGCACGGCGCGTACAAGGGTCGTCTTGCCCGCGCCGTTGGGCCCGATCAGCGTGACGATCTGACCAGGCGAGACACTCAGGTCGATGCTGTCGAGTACGGCTTCTCCGGCAAAGGTGACACCGACCTGTTCGAGTCGGATCAAGCTGTCGCTCATGCCGCGCTCCGGCAGTTGCCGCACAGGCCCACGACCTCCACGGTCTGGGCCTCGACCCGGAAGCCGACGGCTTCGGCGCTGCTGACGATGGCTCCGCTGATGCTTTCCTGTTCCAGCTCGATGGCGACATGGCATTCACGGCAGATCAGGAACTGACCCTGATGCGAGTGCTCGGGGTGGCTGCAGCCGATGAAGGCATTGAGCGAGGCGATGCGGTGCACCAGGCCGTTTTCGAGAAGGAAGTCCAGCGCGCGATACACGGTCGGCGGCGCGGCGCGGCGGCCATCCTGCTCGCTCAGCACGGCGAGGATGTCGTAGGCACCCATGGGCTTGTGGCTCTGCCACACCAGCTCTAGCACACGGCGGCGCAGAGCGGTCAGGCGCAGACCCTGGCGGACACAGATGGCGTCGGCTTCGGATAGCGCACTGTGGACACAGTGGGAGTGATCATGGGGGCGGTGGGCCAACAGCGTGATGGACATGGGCAGCGACGGTTCTGGTTAGAGACGTTATTATGTTACCTGTTTTTGGTCTGTCGAGTATTCACCGTGTCCCGATTCTCCACGCTTTTTGTCGCTTTTATTACCTTCGCCGGGCTCGGTCAGGCGCATGCCGATGTTCGTGTCCTGACCAGCATCAAGCCCCTGCAACAGATTGCCGCGGCTGTGCAGGAAGGCGTCGGCAGCCCTGACGTGCTGCTGCCGCCTGGCGCATCGCCGCACCACTATGCGCTGCGCCCTTCGGATGTACGGCGTGTGGCTGACGCAGACCTGTTGTACTGGATAGGCCCGGACATGGAGAACTTCCTGCCCCGCGTTCTCGGTACCCGCAGTAAGCCGAGCGTTGCGGTGCAGAGCCTGCCGCAGATGCAGCTGCGGCATTTCGGCGAGGACAGCCACTCTCACGAGCAGGCCCACGAAGATGCTCACCAAGCCCATGACGGACACGATCATGACCACCGTCCCGGGAGCCTGGACGCCCATCTGTGGCTGTCGTCGGCCAACGCCCGGATCATCGCGGCCAGGATGGCACAGGACCTGGCTGCCGCCGACCCCGCCAATGCCAGCCGCTATCAGGGCAACCTGCAAGCGTTTACCCAGCGTCTGGATAGCTTGGATCAGCGCATCAGGACACGGGTGGCCAAGGTAGCGGGCAAGCCTTACTTCGTCTTCCATGAGGCATTCGACTATTTCGAAGCAACCTACGGCCTGAAACACACCGGTGTGTTCAGCGTGGCTTCGGAAGTCCAGCCGGGTGCCCAGCATGTGGCAGCCATGCGCAAGCGATTGCAGGAGGTAGGCAAGACGTGCGTATTCAGCGAGCCGCCGCTGCGACCGCGTCTTGCCGAAACCCTGACGGCCGGCTTGCCGGTGCGCCTGGCGGAGCTCGATGCGCTGGGCGGTACCGAGACGGTGGATGCTCATGGGTACGAGCAGTTGCTGGAAAACCTGGGAAATGATTTGGCGAACTGCCTCGAGCAGCTGTAAAGCCGATACGTCGGGCCTGGCCTAATGCCAGCCAGACAGGAAGATCGAATGATGCTTCTGCCTGACTGGCATCACGAGGCGGGCGGTATGCCCGCCCCCTCGTTCAAAGAGCGAATGGCAAGCGCAGGGTGACCTGTTGCCGCGCGGCCAGGCGTGCCTCGAACTCTGCCGGGTCGTGGATCATCACGTCCATGCCGGCGAACGACTCCGCGGCGATCAAGCGCGACAGCCAGAAGCGCACGCAGGCCACTCGCAGCATCAACGGCCACAGCTCGGCCTCGCTGGCGGTAAAGGGACGCAGGGTCGCATAGGCGCCCAGCAGGGCTTGCGCCCGAGGAACGTCGATGCGTCCCTGCTCGTCGCAGCACCAGTCATTCAGGGTAATGGCGATGTCGTAGAGCATCGGCCCCGAACAGGCGTTGTAGAAATCGATCACGCCTGTCAGGTGGGTCCCTTCGAACATCACGTTGTCGCGGAACAGGTCGGCATGCAGGTTGGCCCGTGGCAGCGCCATGATCTGTGCCTTGGCGCTGCCGATCTCTGCCAGGGCTGCCTGCAGCAAGGTTTGCTGCGCCGGGTTCAAGCGCGGCATGAGCTCTTCGCCGCACGCCTGCATCCAGTCGAGCCCCCGATCGGTGCGACGCTCGATGATCTGCCCGCGGGTAGCCAAGTGGATGTGTGCCAGCAGCTCGCCGACCTGGGCGCAATGCTGGCTGTTGGGCGACTTGATGTGCTTGCCGGATAACCGCGGCTGGAGCAGCGCGGGTTTGCCGGCTACCTCGCGCAACGCGTTGCCGTCACGGTCACGCAGCGCATAGGGGACCGGCATGTCGGCGTCATGCAGCACGTCGAGCAGTTCGATGAAGAACGGCAAGTCTTCGCTGGGGCCACGTTCGACCAATGTCAGGACGAACTCCCCCTGTTCCAGGCTGATGAAGAAATTGCTGTTCTCGGTCCCGGCGGCGATACCCTGGAAGTCCAACAGACGGCCGAGGCCATACGGCGCCAGGAAGGTTTCCAGCTCAGGCCGGGTCAGGGGGGTGAAGACTGACATGATCAAAAAATGCCCATGCGGGCACTTCCCTTTGGAAGTGCCAGGTTGATTTGAAAAGTGCGCGCTACCTTACCACTCGAAGATCTTCCACGATGGAATCAGCATGTCCGGCTGGTCGGATCTCACGAAATTGCCCTCCGAACCATCAGCGCGCACCAGGAAATAAGGCTTGCCGCTCTTGGGCGTCACCTTGATCGCATACAGGAAGCCGTTCTGACGGTACTCCTGAATGGTCTTGTCGCCTTCCGTGCGAATGGTCACCTCGGGATCTGCCGAGGGGGCGTCGTCCGCCGCCAGGGTGACGACCGGCATGGTGGCCAGCAGACCGAGCAGTAACAGGCGTGTGGGTGTGCGCATGATAACCTTGTCCCTTTGTCGTCATTGATTCCGGTTATTCTAGCGCCGGACCCGTCGAAAAGGTTGATTCTGCTCATGAGCCAAGCGCCTCTCGTCCTCGTGGACGGTTCCTCCTACCTCTACCGCGCGTTCCATGCGCTGCCGCCCCTGACTACGTCCAAGGGCATGCCGACCGGCGCGGTCAAGGGCGTGCTGAACATGCTCAAGAGCCTGCGCAAACAGTATCCGGACGGCCTGTTCGCGGTCGTCTTCGACGCCAAGGGCGGTACGTTCCGCGATGCCATGTTCGCCGAGTACAAAGCCAACCGCCCCAGCATGCCGGCGGACTTGCGCGTGCAGGTCGAACCGTTGCATGCCAGCGTCAAGGCGCTCGGTTATCCGCTGCTGTGCGTCGAAGGCGTCGAGGCGGACGATGTGATCGGCACGTTGGCTCGCAGCAGCGCGGCGGCAGGCCGACCGGTGATCATTTCCACCGGCGACAAGGACATGGCGCAACTGGTGGACGGTCACATCACGCTGGTCAACACCATGACCGGGAGCGTGCTGGACGTCGCGGGCGTGCACGAGAAATTCGGCGTCGGCCCCGAGCACATCATCGACTTCCTTGCGCTCATGGGCGACAAGGTCGACAACATTCCCGGTGTGCCGGGGGTGGGCGAGAAGACGGCGGTCGGCCTGCTGACGGGCATTGGCGGCGGTTTGCGTGAACTCTACGAAAACCTCGACAAGGTTCCCGGCCTGGCCATCCGTGGCGCCAAGTCCTTGCCGGCCAAGCTGGAAGAGCATCGTGATTCGGCGTTCTTGTCCTACGAGCTGGCGACCATCAAGATCGACGTACCTCTGGACATCGAGGTGGAGGCCCTGGTGTGCGGCGAGCCGGATCGCGATGCCTTGCTGGCGTTGTACACGGAAATGGAATTCCGCAGCTGGATTGCCGATGTCCAGCGGGAAGCCGCGCAGGTGGGCGAGACGCTCGATCCCGTGGCCGACGCCGAGCCCGTGGCGCGAGTCGAGCCCAAGTATGAAACCATTCTCGACCAGGCCCGCTTCGACGCCTGGCTCGAAAAGCTGCGCGAGGCGCCCCTGTTCGCGTTCGATACCGAGACCACCAGCGTCGACGCCCAGCAGGCACGGTTGGTCGGTGTCTCCTTTGCCGTAGAGGCGCACGAGGCGGCCTACGTACCGTTGGCCCATGACTACCCCGACGCGCCGGTCCAACTGGACCGCGACCAGGTATTGCTGGCGCTCAAGCCGCTCCTGGAAGATCCGGCCAAAGGCAAGATCGGCCAGAATGCCAAGTACGACATCAACATCCTCGCCAACTGCGCGATCGGCGGCGATCTGTCCCAAGGCATCCACATGCGCGGCGTGGCCTGCGACACCATGCTCGAGTCCTATGTGTTCGACTCGACCGCCACGCGTCACGACATGGACAGCCTGGCGCTCAAGTACCTCGATCACAAGACCATCGCCTTCGAAGACGTTGCGGGCAAGGGTGCCAAGCAGTTGACCTTCAACCAGATCACCCTGGACAAGGCCGGGCCCTATGCCGCCGAAGACGCGGACATCACCTTGCGCCTGCATCAGGCCCTGCAGGCGCGCCTGGCCAAGACGCCGAGCGTGCAGCCGGTGTTGATGGACATCGAGATGCCGCTGGTGCCGGTCCTGGCCAAGATCGAGCGCCAGGGCGCGCTGGTCGATGCCGAGCTGCTGGGCATCCAGAGCAAGGAACTGGGCGTGAAGCTGGCGCAGCTCGAGCTCGAGGCCTTCGCGCTGGCGGGTGAAGAGTTCAACCTGGGGTCGCCCAAGCAGCTGGGCGCGATTCTCTATGACAAGCTGGGCATGCCGGTCCTGAGCAAGACCGCCAAGGGCCAGGCCTCGACGGCCGAGGCCGTGCTGGCTGAGTTGGCCGAGCAGGACTATCCATTGCCCAAGGTGCTCATGCAGTACCGCTCGCTCAGCAAGCTCAAGAGCACCTACACCGACCGCCTGCCGGAGCAGATCAATCCACGCACCGGACGTATCCACACCTCGTATCAACAGGCCGTGGCCGCTACCGGGCGCCTGTCGTCCAGTGACCCGAACCTGCAGAACATCCCGATCCGTACCGCCGAAGGCCGACGTATCCGCCAGGCCTTCATCGCCAGCCCGGGCTACAAGTTGCTGGCGGCGGACTACTCGCAGATCGAACTGCGGATCATGGCCCATCTGGCCAAGGATGAAGGCCTCCTGCATGCCTTCCGCAACGATCTGGACGTACACCGCGCGACCGCCGCCGAGGTCTTCGGCGTCGCGCTGGAAGCAGTCACCCATGATCAGCGTCGCAGTGCCAAGGCGATCAACTTCGGGCTGATCTACGGCATGAGCGCATTCGGCCTGGCCAAGCAGATCGGAGTCGACCGCAAGCAGTCCCAGGACTACATAGATCGCTACTTCGCCCGCTATCCGGGCGTGCTGGCCTACATGGAGCGCACCCGCGCGCAAGCCGCCGAGCAAGGTTTCGTCGAGACCCTGTTCGGCCGCCGTCTTTACCTTCCGGATATCAACGCGAAGAATCCATCATTACGCAAAGGTGCCGAGCGCACGGCGATCAACGCGCCGATGCAGGGTACAGCGGCCGACATCGTCAAGCGGGCCATGGTCGCGGTGGACGACTGGTTGACCGAGAGCGGTCTGGACGCGCGGGTCATCCTGCAGGTCCACGATGAACTGGTGCTGGAGGTGCGCGAGGACTTGGTCGAGCGGGTCAAGGCCGAGATCCGGCCGTTCATGAGCAATGCGGCGCAGATGGATGTGCCATTGCTGGTCGAAGTGGGCGTCGGCTCGAATTGGGACGAAGCTCACTAGAGGCCGTGGCAGGCCTTGATAGAGCCCGTGGCAGAGTGCCATGGGCTTTCTTGCCGAGAAGGGTTGCATCCTCGTGGCCGGAAACATGGGAAACGCGATTGCAAATAGTTTCCGGCGCAAGGAACTAAAGCGGTTAAGCAAGACTCAGAGTACCTGAATGGCTGGTGAAGCCCTTCGATGCTCCTATGTTGTGTTAAGTGTTGGCAGATATCTGGACCCCGCCCTAGCGGTCCGGACTTAGACCCCGAACTTCCCCCTCCCCATATGAAGTCCGGGGTTTTTTTTGCCTGCGATTTGGTAAAGCTTGGCCTTGCCCTCGCCGTCCCGCTTGCGAATGCTCGTCAAGGATCGGCAGGCGGCCCGCTCATGCCTGCCGGGCCCTTCATTCACCGCCTCAAACCGCCGGCTTGTCAGGCAGCTCCATCCAGTTCGCCAGCACACCGTAGGCCTCTTCCAGGCCCTGACGCTTCGGCGCCGAGAACAACTGGATGGTCACGCCCTCGCCCCAGCCCTTGCGAATTGCCGACTGCACCTTGAGCAATACGCCCTTGCCCGCGCCATAGGTCAGCTTGTCGGCCTTGGTCAGCAGGATGTGCATGGCCATGCCGCTGGCCTTGGCCCAGTCGAGCATCATCTTGTCGAAGTCGGTCATGGGGTGACGCACATCCATCATCAGGATCACGCCCTTGAGGCATTCTCGACCGCCCAGGTAGGCCTCGAGGTGACGTTGCCAATGCTGCTTGAGCGGAATCGGGACCTTGGCGTAGCCGTAGCCTGGCAAGTCGACCAAACGCCTTTCATCGTCCAGACTGAAGAAATTCAGCAACTGGGTGCGCCCGGGGGTCTTCGAGGTACGGGCCAGGTTGGCATGGGTCAGGGTATTGAGGGCGCTGGACTTGCCGGCATTGGATCGACCGGCGAAGGCGACTTCATAGCCCTGGTCGTCCGGGCACTGATCGACCTTGGCGGCGCTGAGGGCGAATTTGGCCTGCTGGCACAGGCCGAGGATGGGGTTCTTGACTTGCATGGGATATCCGATGTGGGTGTTGCCAAGGCCAGGCCCGGCAAGCGGTGTCGTTTCCGTCTGGATGCCGGAAGTATATAATGCCCCAGTTTTTGTGTGCGCATTATCCCAGCGTAGGATGATGTGCATGGGGCGTCGGTCAGAAGGTTGCGCATCAGAACGCAACGCGGCCCCCAACCCTGAAAGGTCGTTCCGCAAGGCGAAATGGCTGCTTGTCGTCGGTGTGTTCCTACCGTTCTTCAGCGCTCAGGCTACACAGGATCCCGAGGCGTTGTACAACCGCACGTGTGCGGCCTGTCACGCCGGACAAATGCCGCAGGCCCCCGAGAGGGGTGATCGGGCGGCCTGGGAGCCAAGGCTGGCGCGGGGTGTGGATGTACTGGCAGAGCAGGTTGTACAGGGTTTCAAGGCGATGCCGCCGCGTGGATTGTGCATGGACTGCAGTATCGAGGACTACCGTTCGGTCATCCTCTGGATGAGTGGCAGCCCTGATACATAACATTTCACCCTTAGCCGTGTTGGATTAGCTGATGAACAAATTATTCGTGAGTCTGCTGTTGACCATGGGCGTCGCCGGTGCGGCCACTGCTGCGCAACCCATTCAAGGCGATGCCGCCGCGGGCCAGGCCAAGACCGCCATCTGTGGCGCCTGCCACAACCCTGACGGAAACAGCCTTGCACCGAACTTCCCCAAACTCGCCGGCCAGGGGCCGCGCTATCTCGAGAAGCAATTGCACGACATCAAGTCCGGCAAGCGTGTCGTGCTGGAAATGACCGGCATGCTCGACGGTTTCAATGATCAGGACCTGGCGGACATCGCCGCCTATTTCTCCAGCCAGAAAGGCAGCGTGGGTGCCGCCGACCCGCAATTGGTCGAACGAGGCAGAGGTCTGTTCAATGGCGGCGACCTGGAAAAAGGCATGCCTGCCTGCATCGGTTGCCATTCTCCAAATGGCAGCGGCATCGCTCTCGCGGGTTTCCCTCATCTGAGCGGCCAGCATTCGCAGTACCTGGCCAAGCAGCTTACCGACTTCCGCGAGGGCAATCGTACCAACGACGGCGATGCCATGACCATGCGCGCCATCGCTGCCAAGTTGAGCAACAAGGATATCGAAGCCCTCTCCAGCTACATCCAGGGGTTGCACTGACAGCGCTGTTAACCCGGTGTTAATGAAGCAAGGCTAATAAGGGTGGCCCCAGCCGATGCCGCGACGCTCAAGCGAACCGCATCAGGCGCCGGTCACCCTTTTTTATGTCCGTAACCGGTACACTCTAGAACTTGAGCCCCATTCGACCTGTCTCAACGTGGTCCAGGTCGTGTCGAGCCCATCCATGACTGTCCAGGAGTAAAGCATGCGTAAACTGATTCTCAGCGCCGCGCTGGTCGCCGCCAGCGTATTCGGAGTCACCACCGTCCAGGCTGCGGAGCCTGTGGCTGGCGAGCAGTATTTCGAGCTGAGCAAGCCGGTACAGGTTTCCGTACCCGGCAAGATCGAGGTCGTGGAGCTGTTCTGGTACGGCTGCCCCCATTGCTACCACTTCGAGCCGACCGTCAATCCGTGGGCCGAGAAGCTGCCCGCCGACGTCAATTTCAAGCGTGTTCCAGCCATGTTCGGCGGTCCTTGGGACGCACATGGGCAAATGTTCCTGACCCTGGAAGCCATGGGTGTCGAACACAAGGTTCACGCGGCCGTCTTCGATGCCATCCAGAACCAGCACAAGCAATTGACCAAGCCTGAAGACATGGCCGAATTCCTCGCGACCCAAGGCGTGGACAAGGACAAGTTTCTCGCTACCTTCAACTCGTTCGCGATCAAGGGCCAGGTGCAGAAAGCCAAGGAGCTCGCCAAGAAGTACGAGATCACCGGCGTACCGAGCATGGTGGTCAATGGCAAATACCGCTTCGATCTGGGCACTGCCGGCGGTCCCGAGGGCGTGCTGAAGGTAGCCGACCAGCTGATCGCCAAGGAGCGCGCCGCTAAGTAAGCGGCGATCCTATGCGTCGTATGCGCCCTGGACGTCTTGTCGGCCTGCACGAGCCGCGGGTCAACGAGCATCACCTGCAGACCCCGGGCCTGCCGGCGGACGGACGTCTGCGTCTGCTCAGCTTCAATATCCAGGTGGGCATCAGCACCGAGCGCTACCGGCATTACCTGACCCGTGGCTGGCAGCATCTGCTGCCGCACATCGGGCGGGCGGGCAATCTGCAGAAAATCGGCACTCTGCTGAACGATTTCGACCTGGTCGCGCTGCAGGAGGTCGATGGGGGCAGCTTGCGCTCGGGCTATGTCAACCAGGTCGAGCACCTGGCCCAGTTGGGCGCCTTCCCGTACTGGTACCAGCAGCTCAACCGCAATCTCGGTCGTTTCGCCCAGCACAGCAACGGTGTGCTGAGTCGCCTCAAGCCAGACGTGCTCGAAGATCACCCCCTGCCCGGTCCGGCCGGGCGCGGGGCAATCCTCGTGCGCTTCGGCGAAGGCCCGGATGCTCTCGTCGTGGTGATGATGCACCTGGCCCTCGGTGCAAAGACCCGTGCCCGGCAACTGGCGTATATCCGCGAGCTGATCGGGGGTTATCGGCATCAGGTCCTGATGGGCGACATGAATACCCATGCCAACGACCTGCTCGACCACTCGCCGCTGCGCGATCTGGGGCTGGTGGCGCCACAGATCGAGGCTACCTTCCCGAGCTGGCGTCCCCAGCGCTGCCTGGACCACATCCTGCTCAGCCCAACCCTGACGCTGGAACGGGTGGAGGTCCTGGCCCAACCCATCTCCGACCATCTTCCCGTCGCTGTCGAGATTCGATTGCCTGACGCACTGACTATGGATACGCTGCCGGTTTTGAGCTGATTGCCCTTATCTGCAGCGGATCCAGCCATGACCGACGACGCCCAGCGTTGGAAAGAAAAATACCTCGAAAGCATCGATCAGCAGGAAAAACTGGAACGACGCTGGGACGCCCGTCTCGACCTTCTGCGTCGTGGCCTGGTGCGCAGCACATTAGCGGCGGAAGGCAGCGACAAGGCAGTCGACCAGTGCATGAAAGAAATGCGCGATGTCATTCGCAGCAAGAATATGGACGCTGCCCTGGCTGGCCTCATTCCACGGCTGGAAAAAGCCGTGCTCGATTCCGAGCAGCGACGCGAAACCCGTCTCACCCAGGTCAGCACCGCGTTGAACGCATTGGTCAGCCAGCTACAGGCCTTGCCGTTGCCAGGCGATGTGGCTCGACCCCTGAAGAAATACGCCAAGCAGCTGGACGCGCGGATAGGCCAGACGCGCGAGCTGCCGCTGTTGCTGGGCGAGCTCAGTGGCTTGCAAGGGCAGGCGCTGATGGTCTTGCAACAATCGGAGGAGTCGGCGCGACCCGGGCTCCTGCAAAGGCTGTTCGGCAACCGTGAGCACGAGTCACAGGCTCGGAACGAGACGCGACAGGCTTCTGTGGAGGTTGTCTCGCCACCCTCCGTGGCGGCGCCCATGGAGCAGGACTTCATGTCGACGATCCCGGCCCCGGAGCCGGTACCCGTATCTCTGACGCTCGAGAGGGTCGAGCCTTTTCCCGATACACCTGAATCCCTGCCCATGGCAGGCGCTGAACCGCTTGCCGTGCAAGCTACCGAGCCTGCCCAGGAAATGGCCGGGCCTGCCTTGGTCGACGCTATCGAGGTCCCGTTGCCTGAAGGCCAGGGCTTCTCTTTGCCGCCAACGCTCAAAGCCGAGCACTTTGACGAGAAAGGTGTGCCGGACGCGGGCTCTGCGGTGCTCGATGCAGTGTCCGATTCCCTGGACGAAGACAGTCTCTACGCCCTGCCCGACGCCGCCGAACCACCCTACAGCTCCGTGGCGGCGCATATTGAACAAACGTTCATCGGCTTGCTCGACGACCTCACCCTGCCAGAGCACCACAAGGCGCAGGCCCTGGCCATGCGTGAGCGCGTGGCGCGTGGCCTGAACTGGTACGAGCTGATTCCCGTGCTCGACGACCTGGCCGTGCTCATGCTGGCGATCAATGACAGTGGGCAACACGAATTCGAAGCCTATCTGCAGCAACTCAACGAGCGTCTGGAAACTTTCCAGGGCCATTTGCACGACGCCAGCACAGGGCACGCCGACAACAGCTCCGCCGCCCGTGAGCTCGACAGCCAATTGCGCGAGCAGGTGGACGGCCTGCAGACCAGTGTCCAGGGCGCCGCGGACCTGGGCAGCCTCAAGCGCGTGCTGGAGCAGCGCCTGGAAGGCCTGCTCGTGACCATGGACCATCACCAGCATGAACGTGGCCAGCGTGAACAGGAGCTGGCTGATCGCTTGCAGGGCCTGGCCGAGCGGGTTGCCAGCATGGAGCAGGAGGCGTTGGGCTACCGTGAGCACCTCGAAGAGCAACGCCAGAAAGCCCTGATCGACCCCCTGACCGGTCTCCCCAATCGCGCTGCTTGGGCCGAGCAGGTCGAGCGGGAGATTCTTGCCTGGCAAGAGCACGGCGGGCATCTGCTGATAGCGATCCTCGACCTGGACGACTTCAAGCGGATCAATGACAGCTATGGTCACCTGGCGGGCGACAAGGTCCTGAAGATCGTCGCCAACGTGTTGCGCAAGCGCTTGCGTGGGCGCGACTTCATTGCGCGTTTTGGAGGCGAAGAGTTTGTCCTGCTCTTGCCACAGACGTCGATGACCGTCGGCGTCCAGTTCGTCCAGATGCTACGGGCGGCCATCGAAGCCTGCCCGTTTCATTTCAAAGGCGAGCGCGTGGTGATCACGAGCTCCATCGGTATCAGTGCCTTTAGAACCGGAGAACGGGGCGATGCCGTGTTCAAGCGGGCGGACAAGGCGCTCTATCGAGCCAAGGGCGCGGGGCGCAATCGGGTGGAGCAGGATTGAGTGGGGCGCTGGCATTGGGGCAAGCGAGCTCCAGAGGGGAATACGGTGTCCGTGCTGCCGGGCATTGCATGGGTACCGTGAAAGGAGCTGGTCTCGATACCGCGTGTCCATCGGGCGGTTGCCAGGAAAGGTATCGCACCAGAGCGATCGCGTTATATTGTAGCGATCCTGACTGACGCTTATGACGTGCTTCTCGTGATGAAAAAACTCTTCGTTGCCTCCTTGTTGCTGCTGCTCGCCGGTTGCTCCAGCGGATTGCGGATCGACCGCAGTCACCCCTCTGCCAATCACGATGAGCGCATCCAATTCGTTGTCCTGCATTACACCAATGCCTCGCTCGAGCGCTCCCTGGCGCTCCTGACCAAGGGCGAAGTGAGCAGCCACTACCTGATTGGCGATGGCCCGGCCAGGATCTATCAGTTGGTGGACGAGAGCCGTCGCGCCTGGCATGCCGGTGACAGTCAGTGGCAGGGCCGCACGTGGCTCAATTCCAGCTCCATCGGTATCGAGATCGTCAATCCTGGCTTCGACGACACGCCCAATGGTCGGGTCTGGTACCCGTATAGCGAAGCCCAGGTTCAGGCTTTGATCGCGCTGCTCAAGGACATCGTCAAGCGTAACAATATCAATCCGCAGCACATCATCGGTCACAGCGACATCGCTCCGTCGCGCAAGCTCGATCCAGGACCGATGTTCCCATGGAAGCGCCTGGCGGACGCGGGCATCGGTATCTGGCCGAATGCCACCGCCGTTGCGCGGCAGCAGGCGTATTTCAGCGTCAACCCACCCACCATCGCCTGGTACCAGCAACAGTTGGCGCGCTTCGGCTATGCCATCGAGCAGACGGGCGAGCTCGATCCGGGCACCCGACATGTACTGGCCGCGTTACAGATACGTTTCCGCCCGCAACGGTTCGACGGCATGCCGGATGCCCAAACGGCAGCTATCCTGCAAGTTCTCAACACCATGCGCTAAAGCACCGCCAAACGGGCAGGCCGACTTGCCAGACAGTTGCTATACCTCTGGGTAATCAATTGGATGCCCTAGATGTCAGCTCTTCTCGCCACGCTGCGCCAAATTTTTCATCGTCCCTGGCTGCTGGCCACACTTGCCGCGCTTATCAGCGCCTGTGTGCTCCTGCTGGCCAGCGTTGGCGTGAACCTGCAACAGATCAGGGAAAGTGAACGCGCAGTAATGAATGCGCGAGGTGAACGCTTTCTGGAACGCCTTGAACAGGTATTCGGCCAATTGCGCGAAGGGGTCGACAAGCTCAAGGCTCAACCCTTGCGCAAGTGCGATGCGGCAATGATCGCGGCCCTCCAGCAAGTGGGGCTCAGCTACCGCTTCATTTATGAAGCTGCCTATGTCGATGGCACCGTCACGTGTTCGAACCGGGGGGGGCAGCGCAGTCCGGAACCTCTGCGCCCCCCGGACATCCACGGCCCCAGCTACAGCTACTGGCTCAACACGACCACCGAACCGAATGAAAACCTCGCCGCTCTCATGCTGGGGAGCGGCAGGTTTCTCGTCTCGACATCGCGTGGGCACCTGACCGATGCGGTCGACCTGCCGCGAGGTGGCAGTCTGCTGGTGGTCCTGGACCGGGGGGCGCGCGCCATCCCGGTATTGGGGCCTGCGCAACCCTGGCCTCCTGGTGACGGCTGGGCCTCGACCTCCAGCGAGTTGCTGGTCGAGCTCGTCGATCGGCTGATCTACCGCATGCCGACCAAGTCGCCCGATTACCAACTGGTGCTTATCGTTCCCCGATCCGACATGCCATTGAAGATGAATGGCATGCTTTGGGTCCTGTTCCCGGGCAGTCTGCTGGTAGCCACGTGCATCGGGTGGCTGGTGCTGCAACTGATCCAGCAGCGACGCTCCATGAGTTCGGAGCTGCAGGGCGCGTTGCGCCGGGGTGAGCTGCAAGTGCTCTATCAGCCGATCTTCGAACTCATCAGCCGGCGTTGCGTGGGAGCCGAGGCGCTGGTTCGATGGCGGCGACCGGACGGTACCCTGACCAGTCCCGACCTGTTCATCCCCATGGCCGAAAACACGGGCCAGATTTGCGAAATCACCGATTTCGTCCTGCAGCGGGTTCTCGAACAACTGGGTCAGTTGCTCAGGGCCAATCGCAGCCTGTATATCTCCGTGAACCTGGCCGCCTGCGATGTCATGGAGCCGCGAATCGGCCCCATAGCCGCGCGGCTACTGGCGCTTCACCACGTAGCCGCCAGCCAGATCGCGTTCGAAGTCACCGAGCGTGGACTGGTGGATGTGGTCGTGGCCAGGGAGAACCTGCAGGCGCTAAGGGCTGTCGGGCATCAAGTGCTGATCGACGATTTTGGTACCGGCTATTGCAGCCTGGCCTATCTGCAAACCTTGCCGGTCGATTGCTTGAAGATCGACAAGGCTTTCATCGACGCACTTGGCCACGATGCCGCCAGCAGCGGTGTTGCGCCCCATATCATCCGCATGGCCCATGCCTTGCAATTGCGGGTGATCGCCGAAGGGGTCGAATTCGAAGACCAGGCCGAGCTCCTCAACAGCGAGGGTGTCATCTATGGTCAAGGCTGGTTGTTCGCCCACCCCCTCAACGCGGCGCATTTCGTGGAGTTGATCACTCGAGACCGGCGTCCGGCCGGTCGACGGCTCGACGACGAGCCCGCCTAGGCCGGCAGCGCCATGTAGAACTGCGTCCCTTGACCGGGACGAGAGAACACGCCCATCCGCCCGCCATGCAACTGTACGATCTCCTTGCACAGCGCCAGGCCCAGACCCGCCCCGCCTTTCTTGCGGCCTACCTGGACAAAAGGCTCGAAGATCCGGCCCTGCTGTCCGTAGGCGATACCTTCGCCATCGTCTTCGACACTGATGATCACCCGTTCGGCATGCCGCCGGGCATGCAGACGGATGCGCCCGCCACTGGCCGTATGACGGATGGCATTGTGCAACAGGTTGTCCAGCACCCGGTCGAGCTGGGCCACATCCGCCTGGATGCGTGGCAGGGGCAGCTCCAGGTCGGTGACCAGTTCGATCTGTTTGTCGTCGGTCTGTTCCTGATAGCGCAACCTGGCTCGATCAAGCAGATCATCAATGGGGCACGGCGCCAGCTCGAGCTTCTGCAGACCGCTCTGGTAACGCGAGAAGTTGAGCAGATCGTTGATCAGTTGAGTCAATCGCTGCATCTCTTCGCCGATGGTTTCCACCAGGTCGCTCTCGCGCGCCTCCGCCGGGAACTTCAAGCGCTCGCGCAACAGACCGAACGCCATGTGCATGCCCGTGATGGGCGTGCGCAGCTCATGCGAGGCCCGCAGGACGAACTCACTGCGAACACGCTCGAAGGCGCGCTGCTCGGTCACGTCATGCAACACCATGACCGCTCCCAGAATCGGCCCCTGGGGATGGCTGACGGGTGTCAGGCTATAGGTCAGCAATCGGCTTTCGTCGTCCACTTCCAGGCTCAGGTCCTCGGGCGGACGATCCAGGCTGCCCCCTCGCAATACCTGGCGCAGCTGTTGCTCCAGTTCGGGCCGCTGCAGGGCTTCTGCAAGCCCTACGCCGAGGCGGCTGTCGACCCATCCCAATTGACGTTGAGCCACCGGGTTAAGGTGCTCCAAGCGGCCTTGCTGGTCGATGATCAACAAACCATCGTCGATGCTGTCGAGCACCGCTTGCAGGCGTTGCTGACCGGCGAGCAGCTCGTCGATATTGGTGGCCTGGTGCCGGCGCAATGCGTCCGCCATCAGGCCAAAGCGTCGGGTCAGCTGGTTGAGTTCGGTGGCATGGGTGACGGGCAGGGTGACATCGAAGTTGCCCTGACCGACCTGATCGGCCGCCTTGGCCAGGGCTTCGATAGGGTGGCCGAAACGGCGTGCGATGTTGTGCGCGGTGATGAACCCCAGCACCAGCACGGTCAGGCCCATCAGGCCAAGCATGCCGCTGATCAACAGGGCGCGGTCGCGGGCTTGTTCCTCGCCTTGGGTGATATGGTCGAGTGTCTGCCGGTGGGAGTCGACCAGGTCGGTGCGCACCTGGTTGAACGCCGACCAGAGCGGTTGATCGCCAATAACGCTCTGGCCAGAGAGGCTGCTGTCTCGATAGGCCTGCAGAAACGTCTGATAGTTACGGCTGGCCTTGCTGAACCCGGTACGCTCGCCACCGCGTTCGAGCCCTTCGTTGAGCAGCGTCTGGAAGTCTCCCTGCAACGCAGCGAGATGCTGGGTGCCGCTGTCCTTGTTGAGAATCAGGTTGAGTTGCTCGCCCAGGTTCTGGCGCAGCTTGAGCCCCAGCTCGAGCGTATGCGTGGCATCGCGCACCATTACTTGCTGCACCGTGGCCATCTGCAGCACGCTGACCAGCCCCAGCAACAGCCCCAGCAGGGCAACGGTCACCAGCGCCGAAATACTGAGAAAAAGCCGCGTACGCAGCTTCATCGCCCACCTCACAGGTTGTACTGCTTACGCTTGCGATACAGCGTCGAGGCATCGATGCCCAGCGTCTTGGCCGCCTGATCGAGAGTGTCGCTGGTCGCCAGTACCGCGCCGATGTGCGCGCGTTCGAGCTCATCCAGGCTCAAGGCGGCACCCACGCGAGGTGCGTTGCCGGTGGGCTGCTCGCCCATGCCCAGGTGGCTGATTTCCACGCGCTCCTGACCACAGATGATGCTCGCCCGTTCGATGACGTTGCGCAGCTCGCGGATATTGCCCGGCCATCGATAATTGAGTAGCGCCGCACGGGCCTCGTCGCTGAATCCGCGCGCAGGCCGCGAATATTCCTTGACGAAGCGCGCGAGGAAGCGGTCGGCGAGGATCAGCACGTCTTCGCTGCGTTCACGCAGTGGCGGCAGATGCAGGGTGATGACGTTGAGGCGGTAGAGCAAGTCCTCGCGGAAGCGGCCCTCGCGCACCATCTCTTCGAGGTTGAGGTTGGTGGCAGCCAGGATACGTACATCGGCGCGGCGAGTGACGGGGTCACCGACGCGTTCATATTCCTTGTCCTGGATGAAACGCAGCAGTTTAGGTTGCAAGGTCAGCGGGAAGTCACCGATCTCATCGAGGAACAATGTGCCGCCATCCGCCTGGTTCACACGACCGAGCGTACTTTCGCTGGCGCCGGTGAAGGCTCCGCGGCTGTGTCCGAACAGCTCGCTCTCCATCAGCTCCGCGGTCAAGGACGGACAGTTGATGGTGACGCATGACTTGCGTGATCGCTTGCTCCAGCCATGAATGGCCCTCGCCAGCTCGCCCTTGCCGGTGCCCGACTCACCCAGGATCAGGATGTTGGCATCGGTAGTGGCCACCTGGCGCGCGGTCTCGAGTACCGCCATCATCGCCGGGCTATGGGAGTCGAGCCCGTCCTTTGGCTTGCGCACCTCGCCTTCCAATGCTTCCAGGCGTGCCGAAAGCTGACGTACTTCGAGCTGTTTGGCGGTTGCCAGGCGCAGCTGGTCTGGGCTGCAAGGCTTGACCAGGTAATCGGCGGCGCCAGCCTGGATAGCGTCGACCGCCGTATCGATCGCGGAGTGGGCCGTGACGATCACTACCCGCATCCACGGTGCCTGGATACGCATCTGTGCCAGCACATCCAGGCCATTGTCCTCACCCAGTCGCAAATCGAGGAAACACAGGTCGAAGACCTGGCGTTGAAGCAGGGTTTCCGCCTGTGAGGCGCTGTTGGCTGTCGCCACGCTATAGCCTTCGTCTTCGAGGCAGTAGCGGAAAGTACGCAGGATGGCGGACTCATCATCTACCAGCAGAATGCGGCCTTGATTGTCCGGGACTGATTCCATTTCCTGCGCTCCTGTAGGATTAATCTTGGTTAGTGTCGGAAATATCGGGCAAGTTGCATGGTCAATTCTGATTGATTCCGTTATCTGCATGCTAGCTCGTTGACTTCTGCTTGGCTAACTTACTGAAAAAACAGAAATTGCCTACAGAAAAAATGATGGCACCAAGATTGCGGCACTCTCGGATTTGACCAGAAGGATGGTGTCCCATGCCCTTTCCACCCCGGTCCGCTGCGCTGGCAGTGGGTCTTCTGCTTAGCCAGTTCCTGGCACCCACCGCATTCGCCGACAGCGAGCAAGACGCACGTCTGGAGGGCGCTTTGCAGACAGCGCTATCCTTGAATCGTGTCCTCAATCCTTTCCGCATCACGGCCCAGGTCGCAGGGCAATCCGTTCAGCTGTCCGGCGAAGTGGAAAACGAGGTTGAGCGTCAGCTGGCCGAACGCGTGGCACTGGCCACCCGTGGCATCGAGCATGTGGATAACCGATTACAGGTCAATGCCGACCTGGTCGAGCAATCCCTGGAGTTGCGCGCCTATGCCCAGCGTCTGGAAGACGCGACGCTTTCTGCCATCGTGCGCGCTCGCCTGCTCTGGAGCCGCGTCACGCAAAAAGCTCCCATCGAGGTCGAAAGCCGTGAAGGTGTGGTGACCCTGCGTGGCAGAGTCGACAGTACCGAAGCCAAGGAGCTCGCCGGGGTGCTGGCCCGAAGCACGGACGGGGTATACCTGGTGAACAACCTGGTCAGCCTCGATACCGCCGCCATGGCGAAGGCCCGAACAACGCCAGTCGATGCCCCTGTCGGACCGCAACCGAGCGATAACTGGATCATCGACAAGATCCAGAGCAGCTTGCGCTATAGCCGCAATCTGGATGGCCTGACCATCAAGGTGTCAAGCCAGGAAGGCTTGGTGCGATTGTCCGGCGAGGTGGTCAGTAGCGAACAGAAATCCATTGCCGTGGACGTGGCGCGTCAGATCGTCGGAGTACGCGGCGTAGACGCTGATTTGCTGAAGGTGGCCACCAAGACCGAAGGGTGAATCATGCAAATCGCACGACGCCAGGGAGGGCATCGTGCAGGATACGTCCCCACCTTAATCTGATTCATTAGTTAAGTTATTGATTTGTAAGTAGTTTTTATCGAATCCAATACTGGCATGCAGGCTGCACTGTTCTATTCAGAGTTGAATAAAAAGTACAGCACGAGGAGCCGGTATGAACCGCCAAACCATCACTCGCGAACAGACCGCTACATTGCCACTGCGCCAGTTCCTGTTTCTCAGCCTGGCGCTGATGCTGACCCTGGCCGCCGGCCAGGCGTACCACAGCTGGCAGACTGCGCGTTTGGCCGAGCAGGTGGCAGCGCACACTGCGCTGTTGGTGCATATCCAGGCGACTCGCGCGAACACCTTGGTAAGAGCGGCAGAACCGGTTTCGACGCAGGAGCGTGCGACGCCGGCCACCCTCGAAAGTGTTGTACCTCAAGAGCGCTGGGTGTTCTAAGCGCAGCCACGAGCGGATTTCGAACAAAACGGTAAGGAGAATCATCATGTTGAGCTGGGCTATCACTTTCCTGATCATCGCCATCGTCGCAGCTGTGTTGGGCTTCGGTGGTATCGCGGGCGCGGCGACGGGTATCGCGAAGATCCTGTTCATCATCTTCCTGGTGCTGTTCATTGCTTCGTTCTTCTTTGGACGCCGTAGAGGTTGACGATGAAGAGGTTGTATAGCGCTGTTGCTGCTGCCCTGCTGATGGGCAGTAGCATGGTGGCGATGGCCGCCAATGACGGACAGGTCCGAGCCAATGAGCTATTGGGCTCAGATCCCGAATATCGCGAAACGTGGCAGCAAGTGGTCAAAAAGGAAGAGCGCTTGCCCGAATGGGTACTCAACCTCAGCGGTAGCTCTCCTCAACAGATGTCCGCGGTCACCGAGGATGGGGACAGGTATCTGGTCGGTCCTCTGTGTGAATCCGAAGGCAAATGCATCAACAAGCGTCTGATCGTGGCTTTCAAGTGGGACAAGGACGATGCCTACGCGATGCTGGTAGAAGTTCCTGAAGGGCTGCCCAAGGACAAGGCACCAACCCGTCATGCCGATTATCGTTGGCTGGGTGAGCCTGACGAAGGGATGAAGGCGCTCTTGCTCGAACAGCTCAAGCGTGATCCCAACTGGTACTGAGTGAAGACAGACGAACGGTAGTGCGCTGTAACTAAATAGAAGCCGAACCTTTTTATGATTCTGGCTTCTATGTTGCTTCGCTTCGATGAGACGCGATGCATGACCAGGGGGCCGGGCTGTTCTGATTGTTACAGGATCGGAATGGCTTAGGGGTACAGGGAGTACCTCCCGTAAGGGGCCGGGTCAGGAAAGGCGGCATCGGAAGTTTCAGGCCAGCCGTGCCCGGTTGGCACCTGGCCTGGCTTCCGAGGCGCTTCCACTCCATTGCTGCGTTACTGATGCCGTATGCGTCAGACCGATAGTTTTCTCGACCGTATATCGAAATATTTTCCCAGAGAACTGGTACGTCCGTACTGTCATTTCTCTTCATTCGGTTTGTCGAACAACTTCCTATCCGTACCCTGTATACAGACAAATCTGCCCTTGTTTGGCGTATCAGCCATGTTCGGAAAACCGAACAGCTGTAATTCACGTTCATGCGCAGGCTAATTTTCAGGCTACAGGTTATGCCGATTCGGCATGGGGTAGTCGTTTCCGGCATTAGACTGCCCCCTTGTGCATGGCAATAGTTGCCGCCTTTTTCGCTGGCCAGCGCGCATTGCGCTCGCTTGCTGCGACCCTACAGGGACATGCCGATTGGGCCAAAGCGAATTTCCAGACTGCTTGAAAGGCTCTGGATCAAGGCTTCCAGCAGGGTGTCCAGGTCAATTAGAACAAGGGTAACGACATGAAGAAGGCAAAACTCAGCCTCGCCTGGCAGATCCTCATTGGATTGGTACTCGGTGTTGCGGTAGGCGCGCTGCTGAACCATTTCAGTGCAGAAAAGGCATGGTGGATCAGCAATATCCTGCAGCCTGCGGGCGACATCTTTATTCGCCTGATCAAGATGATCGTCATCCCGATCGTGATTTCGTCACTGGTCGTCGGTATCGCCGGTGTAGGCGATGCCAAGAAACTTGGCAGCATCGGCTTGAAGACCATTCTCTATTTCGAGGTGGTAACGACCATTGCGATCGTCGTGGGCCTTGTCCTGGCGAATGTCTTCCATCCAGGTGCCGGTATCGACATGAGCACGCTGGGCACCGTGGACATTTCCAAGTACGCCGCCACCGCAGCCGAGGTCCAGCATGAGCACGCGTTCATCGAGACGCTGCTGAACCTGATCCCGTCCAACATCTTCGCCGCGCTGATGCGAGGCGAAATGCTGCCGATCATCTTCTTCTCGGTGCTGTTCGGCCTGGGCTTGTCCAGCTTGCAAGCTGACCTTCGCGAGCCGCTGGTGCGTACCTTCCAGGGCGTTTCGGAAGCTATGTTCAAGGTCACCCACATGATCATGAACTATGCGCCGATTGGTGTTTTCGCCCTGATCGCCGTGACGGTCGCCAACTTCGGCTTCGCTTCGCTGCTGCCACTGGCCAAGCTGGTGCTGCTGGTGTACTTCGCCATCGCCTTCTTCGCCTTCATGGTGCTGGGCCTGGTCGCACGTCTGTTCGGCTTCTCGATCATCAAGATCATGCGCATCATGAAGGACGAGCTTGTCCTCGCCTACTCAACCTCCAGTTCCGAAACCGTGCTCCCACGCGTGATCGAGAAAATGGAAGCCTATGGCGCGCCCAAGGCTATCTGCAGCTTCGTGGTCCCCACCGGCTATTCGTTCAACCTCGATGGTTCGACCCTGTACCAGAGCATCGCGGCACTGTTCATCGCGCAGCTCTACGGCATCGACCTGTCGTGGAGCCAGCAGTTGCTGCTGGTCGTGACCCTGATGGTCACCTCCAAGGGCATTGCCGGTGTGCCGGGCGTATCCTTCGTGGTCTTGCTGGCGACCTTGGGCAGTGTCGGCATCCCGTTGGAAGGCCTGGCCTTCATTGCCGGTGTCGATCGCATCATGGACATGGCTCGTACCGCGCTCAACGTGATCGGCAACGCCCTGGCCGTGCTGGTCATCTCGCGCTGGGAAGGCATGTATGACGCCGCCAAGGGCGAGCGTTACTGGAACAGCCTGCCGCACCTGCGCGGCAAGGAAGCGGTCGTGGCTGGCAAGACAGCCAATCGCTAAGGCGTCCGCGTACTGACAGAAAGCCCCGACACGTCGGGGCTTTCTGCTTTTTGCCGGGCAAGGGATGAAACCATGGCCTGACAGGCAGGTGGCCGACTAGCCCCTGACCGGCGTGCGGGTGGGTTATCATTCGTGGCATTTTTCGGGGGGTACACGCGGATGCTCAATGGCCTTTGGCTCGGCTTTTTCCTGGTGGCGGCGGTTTCCGCCATGGCCCAATGGCTGATTGGCGGGAATGCCGACATTTTCGCCGCGATGGTCGAGAGCATCTTTGCCATGGCCAAGCTGTCCGTGGAAGTCATGATTCTGCTGTTCGGCACCCTGACGCTGTGGCTGGGCTTCCTCAAGATCGCCGAGCAGGCAGGGATCGTCGAGTGGCTGGCCAAGGTGCTCGGCCCCTTGTTCGCGCGGTTGATGCCGGAAGTACCCCCCGGCCATCCCGCTCTCGGACTGATCACCATGAACTTCGCCGCCAACGGCCTGGGTCTGGACAATGCGGCAACGCCCATCGGCCTCAAGGCCATGCGTGCGCTACAGGAACTCAATCCGAGCAGTACTACCGCGAGCAACGCGCAGATCCTGTTCCTGGTGCTCAATGCATCCTCCCTGACGTTGTTGCCGGTGACCATCTTCATGTACCGGGCCCAACAGGGCGCGACCGATCCGACCCTGGTCTTCCTGCCGATCCTGCTGGCCACCAGTTGCTCGACCCTGGTCGGCCTGCTGTCGGTCGCAGTGATGCAGCGCTTGCGGTTGTGGGATCCGGTAGTGTTGGCCTATCTGGTGCCCGGCGCCCTGCTCCTGGGAGGCTTCATGGCTTTCCTGGGCACCTTGTCGGCCGCCGCCCTGGCGAGTCTGTCGTCGATCCTGGGCAACCTGAGCCTGTTCGGAATCATCATCCTGTTCCTGGTAATCGGCGCATTGCGTCGAGTAAAGGTCTACGAGGCGTTCATCGAGGGCGCCAAGGAAGGTTTCGACGTCGCCAGGAGCCTGCTGCCCTATCTGGTGGCGATGCTCTGCGCGGTCGGCGTGCTGCGTGCCTCTGGCGCACTGGAACTGGCGCTGGATGGGATTCGTCATGCCGTCGAATGGATCGGCCTGGACACGCGCTTTGTCGATGGCCTTCCGACCGCCCTGGTCAAGCCGTTTTCAGGCAGCGCTGCGCGGGCACTGCTGATCGAGACCATGCAGACCCATGGCGTCGACAGTTTTGCGGCACTGGTCGCAGCAACGGTTCAAGGCAGTACCGAGACCACCTTTTATGTCCTGGCGGTGTATTTCGGCGCGGTCGGCATCCAGCGCGTGCGGCATGCCGTGGGCTGTGCCCTGCTGGCCGAGTTGTCGGGGGTGATCGCGGCGATCCTGGTCTGCTACTGGTTCTTTGCCTGAGCCTGAGCGTCGTCCACTACGCGAAAACGCAGTACACCGATGACCTGGCCGTCCTCGGTGAGCACCCTCACCTGCCAACGGCCAGCCGGTTTGGGCGGGAAGTTCTGCTTGTGGGTCCAGGCCCGGTAGCCTTCCTTGCGACCGCCATGGATATCCAGCGCGATGCGATCGACCTCCTGACCGTTGTGCTGCCACACATGGTAGATGCGTTCATTCAGTCCACGCGGGGCGTTGATGGCGGTATAGGCGTAGAGCCCATTGCCACGCAGGCGACTGGTCTCGATCTGCCTGAGAGAGGCGCCTGGCTTGCGGTCCTGGACCTCGGTGCTGACCGCCACCTCGGTCATCCACAACGTCGCCGGCGGCACCCACGAGCGCAGCGTCCAGCCGGCCGCGCCAACGCCTACCGTCAGCAGCACCAAGGCAATCGCCCGTCGCCATCCATTGATCGGGAACGTGCTGGCCAGGCTTGGAAAAGACAGCAGCATGGTGATACCCAGTGCCAGCTTGAAGCTCTGCGCCGTCGTCAGGTGCAGGATGATCGGCAGGGCCGTGAGGAGCGCGGCGAACAACGTCAGGGTATGCAGCGCGAGGAACAACCATCGCCGCGGCGCCAGCCATCGGTAATAAAGTGGATCGACGATGGAAATCAACCCGGCGGCGGCCAACAAGCCCGTGAATACCAATTGACCGCTGTTCCACGTGGTGGTGATGAAGAAGAACGGCAGGACGAAGAACAGGCTCTCCTGGTGAATCATCTGCGTGGCATAGCGCAGCAGCGGTTGCGGGATCTCCCGGTTGAAGGTACGACTGAACAGCTTGGTCAGCGTGTTTTCCAGCATCAGCCAGATCCAGCTGACCAACAACACGATAGCGATCCAACTGGCCAGCCCAGCCTGGCGATCGACCAGGATGAAGCTACCGATCCCGGACAGAAAGCCACCCAGGGCGATGACTCCAGGGTAGCGCTTGAGCAGTTCGATCACGCGCTGGGCGATTTGAGCTAATGGAGGCATGGGCAACGACTGAAAATAAATACGCCTAGAGCATACCGCTGAATCATCGCTTGCGTGTAGCGCCGCTACGGCGTGGCGTGGGACGACGACGCAGGCGCAGACGCAACAGGCCCAAGGCGAGAATCACGCCAACGGTCAGGGCGGCGAGGCCGTAAAGCTCGTCGTCGCCCAGCAAGGGTTTCTCGATACGCAGATAGCCGGGGTCCTTGAGCAGTTCATGCAAGGCCTCGTCGGCCTCCTTCAGAGTAACGTCGCGGATCTTGCGCACCGGATCCTTGAAGCGTCCATTCTCGTAGTCGTTCAGCGCGCCCCAGTAGTAGTCGGCCAGGGCGCTGTTACCTTGGGTGGCCCAGCTTTCCCGTGCCATGGCCGCCTGTTTGATGCGCTCGAAGGTCTCCGCATCCAGTCCGTTTTCACGCAAATTGTCGAACATCGCCTCGAGGACCTTTACCGCCTCGTTGATATCGTCCCGCTCGAGGTCGGCATTGAGGCTGAGCATGCCGCTGTCACCGAAGCTCTCCCGCTGCGTGGACGGGCCATAGGACAGACCGTGGCGCAGGCGCAACTGGTCGTACAGGGCCCAGTCCAGGTAGCGCGATACCAATTCCAGTGTCTGATCATGCGCGTTGTCGAGCACCGGCTCGATGAACAGCCAATGCAGCTTGACGCTGTCGCCAAGCCAGCCTCGGGTCAGCTCGCGGCGCTGTTCGGCCTGCTGGCTGATGCTGTCCAGGTTGCGTCGCTCTTCGGGTTCGGAGGGCGGCAGCTCGGCGTAGGTACGGTCCAGATAGGCGGGTAGCAAACGGTCGAGGCCGCCGACGACGATCAGGGTCATGTTGTTGGCGGCGTACCAGCGATTGCGCAGGGCTTGAGTCTGCTCCAGGGTCATGTCTTCGATGGACGAGCGCTCGGGGCACTTCAAGCCGAGCTCGGTGGCCAGTTGGTCGCTGGCGCGGTGGCCGATGTCCTGGCGGTCCAGCCAGCGTTGCAGGTGCCCATAGTGACCGCCATCCTCGCGCTCGATGATCTTCTTGGCGGTGGCAAGGTCTCGCTCGTCGAGATCGGTATCGCGGATGGCCGACAACAGCAGGTCGAGCACCTTGCGCTGATTGCGTGCCGGCGTTTCGATGACGAAGGTGGTGTCCGCACTGCTGGTAAAGGCATTCCATTCGCCGCCCAATGCCTGCATGCGCTGCTCCAGACCGCCTTCGCCCGCCTCGTCGAGGCCGCTGAACAAGAGGTGTTCAAGCAGATGCGGCAGCTCTTTCTGCTCGCAATTGAAGTCGTCCAGGCCGACGCCCACTACTAGGCGAATGGCCACATGGTCGCTTTCGTAGCCCGACTTGAGGATCACCTGCAGGCCATTGGGCAACAAATAGCCTTCGACCCGCGACCGGTCGAGGGCCATGCCGGACAAGCTGCAGAAGAGAAGACAAACGAACAACACACAACGCATGGGCGAGCTTCCAGGCCAGTATCCAAGTCGGTTCAGGACAGGCGGACTTCGTCCGGCACGCTGTCGAGCATGAGCCCGCCGGTATCCGAGCCACCCAGTACGACATAGGCACTGCTACAGAACAGAGAGTTCAAACGTTTCATGTCGGCGATCAGTTCCAGGTGCATCGAACTGGTCTCGATACTCTGCACGACCTTGCGCTGCAGGCGGCTGACATGGGCATGCGCCAGACGCCGCTCCTGGGCGCGGAAACGGCGCTTTTCCCGTAGCAGCTGGCGGGCGCTTTCCGGGTCGGCGCTGAGGAAAACCGACAGGCCCAGGCGCAGGTTGGCGAGCAGTTGCGCCTGCAGCGTGGTCAGCTCTTCCAGGCCGACCTGGGAGAACTCGCGGCGCTGCGCGGTTTTCTGCTGCTGGACCTTGCGCAGCATGCGCTCGATCACATCGCTGGCCAGTTTCAGGTTGATCGCCAGTTCGATGATCTCGGCCCAGCGCCGGTTGTCCTGCTCGCAGAGGTCCTCGCGAGGCATCTGCGCCAGGTAGAGCTTGATGGCGTTGTACAGGGCCTCGGCATCTTCGCCCAGCGCCCTGACCTGCTGGGGTACGGCAGTGTGCGTACCGCGCAGCGCCCCAAGCATGACCTCGAGCATGCTGTCGATGATGTCGCCCAGGCGCAGGGTCTCGCGTACGGCATTCGCCAGCGCCAGACTGGGGGTATCCAATGCGGCGGTGTCCAGGTGCCGGGGGCGCGCCTTGCCGTTGCTCTCTTCACGATCAGGCAGCAGGGAATTGCACAGCTTGGCCATGGGCGTGACCGTCGGCAGCATCAGCACGCAGCGCAGGGTGTTGTAGAGCAGGTGGAAGCCGATCACCAGCTCCTGGGGGCTGAAGTCGAGGCTGTTCATCCATTCCACCAGCGGGTGCAGTACCGGTATCACCAGCAGCAGACCGATCAGCTTGTAGAGCAGGCTGGCCAGCGCCACTCGCCGACCCGGGGCGTTCTGCATGCTGGTTGTGAGGAACGCCAGCAAGCCGCTGCCGATGTTGGCGCCGATCACCAGGCCGATGGCGACCGGCAGGCTGATCACTTCGGCACCGGCCAGGGTAGCGGTCAGCAACACCGCCGCCAGGCTGGAGTAAGTGATCAGCGCGAACACGGCGCCGACCAGTGCGTCGAGCAGGATATCGCCCGTCAGAGAGGCGAACAGGACCTTGACGCCCTGGGCCTGAGTGATGGGCGCGGCGGCCTCCACGATCAATTGCAGGGCGAGAATGATCAGGCCCAGGCCGATGCCCACCCGGCCTAGCTGTCCGGCGCGGGTCTGCTTGCGCGAGAGGAAGAAGATGACCCCAAGAAAGAGCAACAGCGGCGATAGCCATGAAAGATCGAATGTCAGCACGCGCGCCATCAGGGCGGTGCCGACATCGGCGCCAAGCATGATCGCCAATGCGGGGGTCATCGCCATCAGACCCTGGCCGACAAACGAGGTCACCAGCATGGCGGTGGCGTTACTGCTCTGCACCAGCGCGGTGACGCCAATACCCGCCAGGAACGCCAAGGGGCGGCGGGCCATGTTTTCACCCAGAACGCGCCGCAGATTGGACCCGAACACACGCAACACGCCAGTGCGCACGATGTGCGTGCCCCAGACCAGCAGGGCAACGGCGGACAACAGGTTGAGCAGGGTCAGCATGTGCAAGGCCTCCCTGGTGAAGACATGCCCTATGGATGGTCGATGGAATCGTCAGCCTGCATCCGCGCAGGTGTTTTATTCCAAGGCTTACTTACAGCTGTAGTTGTGTTGTGGCTGAGTCGCCAGCCGGGAATGGGCTGAAACATATTTGTAACATATCGCGAGCTTGCTTCAAGGCCGATGGTTCCTGTTGTGAACCCGCGACAGGGCCAGCAGCCATCACTCAAGGTTCGGATCGGGGAAATCAAAAAGGCCCCGAAGGGCCTTTTGCTGCAAGCGCGCTCTGAACTCAATGACCAGGACGGTCCGTACGCAGTTTCACTGCTTCGTTGTCCTTGCCGCGCTTGCGCGCCAGGGCGGTGCGCATACGGATGTTGATGGCTTCCACCGCGAGCGAGAAGGCCATGGCGAAGTAGACGTAGCCTTTCGGTACATGGACATCGAAGGATTCGGCGATCAGTACCGTACCTACGACCATCAGGAACGAAAGCGCCAGCATCTTCAGCGAAGGATGTTTCTCGATGAAGTCGCTGATGGTGCCCGCGCACAGCATCATCACCAGGACCGCGACGATGATCGCGGCGATCATGACCGGCACATGGGACACCATGCCTACCGCGGTGATCACCGAGTCCAGGGAGAACACGATGTCGATGATGGCGATCTGGATGATGGTGTAGAGGAACTTGCCACCCGCGCCCTTCGGCCCGTCGTTTTCCTCTTCTTCGCCTTCCAGGCCATGGTAGATCTCTTGCGAGCTCTTCCAGAGCAGGAACAGGCCACCGAAGAACAGGATCAGGTCGCGCCCCGAGATGCCTTGTCCGAAGACTTCGAACAGGTCGGCGGTCAGGCGCATGACCCAGGTGATCGACAGCAGCAGCAAGATACGCGTGACCATGGCCAAGGCGAGGCCGAAGATCCGGGTCCTTGGCTGCATGTGCTTGGGCATGCGGCTGACCAGGATGGAGATCATGATGATGTTGTCGATGCCGAGAACGATCTCAAGCGCTGTGAGGGTGAAAAAGGCAACCCAGATTTCCGGGCTGGTCAGCCATTCCATGTGTATTCCTTGAACGATAAAGGCGATGCGGCCGGTCGAGGCGCGCATCGCGGTGGGGTAATGCTCTTGTCTTACAGACTGCTGAACAGTGGAAAGATCCCCATCAGCAGCGCGGTGAGCATTATGCACATGCACACCAGGACTGCCCACTTGAGGGTAAAGCGCTGATGGTCGCCGAACTCGATGCCCGCCAGGGCCACCAGCAGATAGGTGGAGGGTACCAATGGGCTGAGCAGATGCACGGGTTGCCCGACGATTGACGCGCGTGCCATCTCAACCGGCGTGATGCCGTAATGCGCGGCAGCCTCGGTCAGGACCGGCAATACGCCGTAGTAGAAGGCATCGTTGGACATGAAGAAAGTGAAGGGCATGCTGACGATCGCGGTGATCACCGCCATGTACGGCCCGAGTGCTTCAGGGATCACTGCCAGCAGGCTCTTGGACATGGCATCCACCATGCCGGTACCGGACAGGATGCCGGTGAAGATACCCGCCGCGAAGATCAGGCCGGTGACCGCCAGAACGCTCCCTGCATGGGCGGAGATGCGATCCTTCTGCTGTTGCAGGCACGGGTAGTTGACGATCATGGCGATACTGAAGGCGATCATGAACAGCACGGGCAGCGGCAGCAGGCCGGCGATCAGCGCCGCCATCAGGACGAGCGTCAGGGCGCCGTTGAACCAGAGCAGCTTGGGCCGACGGGCATCCGGGAACTGCGACACGCTGATTTCGCTGTGATCGATGTCATCGGTAGGCAGGCTCAGTTCGCCCAGGCGCGCGCGTTCGCGCTTGCCGTACATGTAGGCGATGCCCAGGATCGCCAGGATCCCGAACGCCATGGCAGGGATCATCGGCACGAAGATGTCCGAGGGATCGACATGCAAGGCGCTGGCGGCGCGGGCGGTCGGCCCGCCCCAGGGCGTCATGTTCATCACACCGCCCGCCAGGATGATCAGGCCGGCCATGATCCGCGGGCTCATGCCCAGGCGGCTGTACAACGGCAGCATGGCGGCTACGCAGATCATGTAAGTGGTGGCGCCGTCGCCATCCAGGGAGACGACCAGGGCCAGCACCGCGGTGCCGACGGAGACTTTCAGCGGGTCACCCTTGACCAGCTTGAGGATCTTGCGCACGGCCGGATCGAACAGGCCCGAGTCGATCATCAGGGCGAAGTAGAGGATGGCAAACATCAGCATGACGCCGGTCGGTGCCAGTTTGCTGATGCCCTGCAGCATCATCGGTCCGATCTCGGATGAGAAGCCTCCGAACAGAGCGAATATGATCGGTACCAGGATCAGCGCGATCAGCGCGGACAGGCGCTTGGTCATGATCAGGTACATGAAGGTGATGACCATGGCAAAGCCGAGGAAGGTCAGCATGGCGGTACTCCAGGCAAGGCGCGGCGAAAGGGGGAACGATTCGGGCGGGTCAACGCGTCATGCGTCGTGCTTGGGGTAACGGAAAAGAAACGAGGGAACGGCGGGCACGGGAAAACATCAGTATCACCATTGTTGTTGTTGGATTGGGCCGGGTTCGGCAGTTTCCTGAAACCCTGGCTGACCGGTCTTACGCCGGTGGTGTCCCTATCCTATGGGCGAAAGCTTTCAGCCAGCTTTCGCTGGGACAAACTCGACAGGAGGTAAGTGGACATGGCCGATACATATGAGGGCGGGTGTCATTGCGGTGCGTTGCGCTACAGGGTGCGAGCGTTATCGGAGGATGTCGCGCACTGTCATTGCTCGATCTGTCGGCGGGTCAGCGGTGGCCTGGTGATGACCTGGCTCAGTCTCCCCCTTGACGATTTCCAGTGGCTGGGCGAGGAACCCCGATGCTATGTCGCCCCCACAAGCTGCAAGCGCTATTTCTGCGGCCGGTGCGGTGCGCATGTGGCGCTGGTTACCACACATAGCCCCGATACCGTGGATATCACCGTGACGACGCTGGACCAGCCGGAGCTGGTCAGGCCGCACAAGCACATCTGGACGGACAGCCGCTTGCCCTGGCTGCACCTGGACGAGCAACTCCCCAGCGAAGCCGGGGAGTCGATCGCTGCCGGGTCATTCGATGATCACGCCGCCGAGGGCCTTGGGCGTATCGAATGACGGCTGCTGTCGGCCGCGCAGTTGCTCGGCCTGGCGCAAGATGTTCTGCGCCTGACGGTTGCCGGGATCCTGGCGCAGCACGGTGTTGGCCAATGCCCGGGCCGCATTGCCGTCGCGGCGTGCCAGGGCGCGGCGCGCCTGGGACAGCTGCTGGCCGACCAGCCCAGGGTTGAGCGGGGCCGCCGTCGGGCGCGGCGCTGGCCGTGTGAGCGGCGCCTGTTGCACCTGGCGCTGGGCCTGGCGTTGCTGCTCCAGGTACTGTTGTTGCTTGCGGTTGACCTCGGCTTGGTCACTGAGCAGCTCTTGCAGGGCCTGGGCCTGCTTGGCAGCGACCTGGTCTTGCGCTTTACGCTCACGCTCGGCGACGGCGCGGGCCTCTCGTTCCTGGCGCGCCTGCTCGTTGGCGGCCTTGCGCGCAGCGGCGCGGTTGGCGGCCGCTGCCACTGCCTGTGCCTTGGTCTCCTGATCCCGCTGCTGGCGTTCGAGCCCTGCCTGCGCGCGTTGCAGCAGACTGAGGGCGCGTGGGTCCTTGCTATCGGTTCGCAAGGCCCGCTCGGCATTTTCCAGCGCACAGTCGAAACGGTTGCTGCGCAGGCAGCCTTGCCCCGCGGCCAGATCGGCCTCGAACTGCTGCAGAGCGTTACGCGCATTCATCTGGTACGCACCATAACCCCCGATGGCGGCCAGCACGGCGCCGACCAAGGCGAGCTTGCGTCCGAGACGGCGTGGCCTGGCGGCAACCACGGGTATCGCAGGCGCGGGCTTAGGAGCAGGCTTGGCGGCGACAATCGCCACTTCAGGCGCCGGCGCCCGTGGCTTGGCGATGGGAGCGGTAGCCGATTGAGCAGCCACGGCAGTCACGACCGGAGCAGCCCGTGCCACGCTGGCCGCCACCGGCACCTTGCTGGCTGCAGGGGCAGCCAGTACCTGGCTACCGCTGCCGCAGTACGGACAAAATCTAACCGGCCCTTGCAGTGGCCGGGCGCAAGCGGCATTGGCGCACTCAAGCGGAAACGCCGGTGTCTTGGCGGATGCGGACATCGTTGGCGATCCTCGCTCAGGTCAACGGCGGCGGCGCCACGGAGGCAACCGGTGGTGGTGTGCCAGCTACCGGCAAGGCCGGGGCGAACAGCGCGGTCAGCTCGACGATCTGCCCGGCAGGGAGCCAGGCGGTCATGCCTTCGCGCCACAGCATGCTGTCCCGATTGATCTGGTTGCCCTGAGCGAACTGCTGCAGCTGAGCATAGGTGTAGGGTCCGTAATTGGTGCCCGCCACGTTCAGGTGATAGTTGTGTTGGGGCACCGCTACGGCAGGGGGTGCCATGCCGGGCATGGGTGGCGGCGGTGGCGCCATGCCCGGTGCCGGGGTAGCGAAGCCTGGTGTCACTGCGGCAGCGGGCTGGAACAGCGTTTCGACCCAGGCGCTGTCGAAGAATGCCTTGCGCAGGGTGCGCTTCTCGCTGTGATCGTCGTGGACTTCGTCCCGATAGACATCGGCACGTGAACCGGCGACAGGCTCGGCAAACTGCTCGAGCAACGTGCGTGCCTGCTGGACCAGGCGCTCGGCCTGATCGGGGGCCTGGCGAACAAGGCGATTGTCGTATTCGTTTCGCAGCAGCTCGGCGATCTTGTTCGGAAAGGTGTGGTAGAGAGATGAGACACCGTTCTCGTCATGGCGCATCTGTGGCTTGTAGGTTCCACGGCGCATGTCATCGAACAACGCGACCATGGCGGCCAGTTGCTGTGGCGTACGCAACTGCTCGTAGCGCTTGCGCAACTGGTCCTCGATGTCCTTGCGTTGCAACTGGTGTAGGCCGTTCTGGCGAATCGCGAATTCGTCACCGATGGTGAAGTAGTCCTGGTCGATCATGAATTCGTAGCGTTCGCCCTGGGTACGCCGTACCACGCCGAGGGCGATAGCGTGCAGGTAGAGCTTGAAGTCTTCCGCGAACTGGCGGTACTGCTCCTGGGTGAACTGGATCGGCTGGACGAACTGGCTGATGCGCTTGTGGCTGTGCAGCGGGATGGTCGTGCTTTCCTTGCGGTAGCTGGCCAGGTAGGTCGGCAGCGGCGTCAGTGCAGGCAAGGGGAAGCCGCTCAGCTCGGTGAAGCAGATCAGCTTGCCTGGGGTACCCGATTCGACGAACTGGATCTGCCCCGCGTTCAGACCGGTGCCTTGCGGCAGGCACTGCGCTAGCATCGGGCCGTAGGTGCGCTTGAATTCGGCGGCATCGTTGACCCCTACCAGGCAGGTGTAACGGTCCTTGGCGATGCCGAAGCCACCGTTGAGGTTCAACGGCGCCCATGGCATGGCGCGTTGCAGCAGCTGGCGGAACTTGTCGCGCTGCTCGTCCGGGGTCAGTGCTGCCAGCGCGCTCATCAGTGGGTCGGCCCCCTGAGGCTGGCGCGGCAATTGCTGGACGGCCTTGTTGCGCAATTTGCAAAGCAGCTCTTCCTGCCCCTCCTCGTCCTGCAACTTGGCAAACAGGGTCTTGGAACCGCCGAAGTCCTTGAAGGCCTCCTTGGCCCATTCGCGTACCTGCAGGGTATCGACGGCCTGTTCCTCACCGCTCTGGACCTGGGCCAGGGGAATCAGCGTGGCATGCTTTTCCTTGATGCTGGCGTCGATCTTGCTGATATCACCCTCGATCCGGCGCAGCAACTGGTCGACCGCATGGCGCCCGTCCTGCAGGCGTCCGACGAAACCGTTCCATACGGCGCGGCCACCCTGATCGACCGATTCCTTGCGGCCCAGCCATTCGGAGACATCGCGCAGCAACTGGGCGGCCTCGCGCGAGGCTACGAAGCGTACGTAGAACAGCAGGCTGTCGCGCAGCGTGTCCTTGACCTGCGACAGGACGGTGTCGGCCTGCTTGTCCTTGCCGCTCAGGCGCGCCATCAGGCCGCCGCCGGTGGTTTCCTTCAGTCGCTCGAACTCACGCGCCAGCTCGGCGGACTCCAGCTTCTCGGCCAGTTCCTTGAAGCGCGCGGCGTTCTTCTCCAGCGCGGGAATGATGCCGCTGCTTTCGTTCTCCAACCGGTCCTTGAGCATTTCGACCAGCGCAAGGGTGTAGTCCAGGCCACCGCGTTCGTCATCGTCCAGGCGGCGGAAAAGTTTTTCCGGCAGGGCGCCCTCGCGGACCAGCTCGGCCAGGCGACGTACGCGATTTTCGCGAATACGCACTTCGTGATTGCGTTCGGCGCTGTCGACGCTGCCGCCCTTGGTATCGCGCTCCAGTTGCCGCTGGATCTCGCGCACGTGGGTCAGCCACTGGTCCTTGTCCGCACCACTGCTCTGCAGGCGTTCGAACAGTGCTTCGACCTTCTGTTCGATCTGCGCGGTGACGCTGTTGTCGCCCTCGACCAGTAGCAGGTCGTCGGCCAGTTGGTAGTGAGTGAACTCGCCGGTGGCCAAGGTCAGTTCGACCCGGGACAGGAACTCCGGCATATCGGTGAAGGTACGGGGGGTGACGTTGAGCTGTTCCTTGAGGAAGTCGTCACGCTCGCGATCGGTCGGTCGATTGTCGTTCAGCGCGCTGTTGGCGATGCCGAAGAACGCCTTGAGCATATGTTGCACCTGGCGGCTCAGGTGCACGTTGCGGCGTGCATCGATCTGCGTGTCGAGCACGGCCTGTCCGACCGACGAATACGAACAGGGGAAGCGCAATTCCGTGTCGTCACCGTAGTCCTGTGGCAGGCGCACGGTGTAAGAACGGATCTTGTGCTGGTTCTGGTTGACCGCGATCGAGCGCTTCTTGTTGGCGAAATCCTGGGAGGTGAAATCAGTGAACAACACGTCCGAAAGCATCTCGTAGACGTCTTCCTGCTCGCTGGTCTTGGCCTGGGCGACGTTGCTGTTGTCGATGATGTAGACATCGTCGTAGGGACGGTTGTCGATGAACAGATTGTCGCTGGCATCCCAGTGGCGAACCAGGCGGTTACCGCGCATGGCGGTCTCCAGCTCCATCAAGGCCGCGTAGCCGTTGGCCTGTACCCGCTCGGTGTTGTAGGCATGGAAGCCACCGGGCAAGACGAAGAACAGGTCGACCTTGCCGGCGATGTTGTGCTCCTTGAGGATCGCCTTGGCCAGGTAGCCCATGTCGAGGAAGGAGCCGGAACCGGTACCGCCCGCCGCGGAGCCCGTGATGACGATGCGGATCTTGCCTGGGTCGATTTCCAGGCCCAGCTTCTTCAGCTTGTCGGCATGTCCGCCAATGTTGCTCAACAGTCTTCCGACCTTGTCGCGCAGCTTGTCGCGGATCACTGGATACTTGTCGAAGAAGTACAGGCGCGACAGCGCGCGGATCTGCCCGGCACCCTTGGAGGGGTCGATGCCCAGCGCGCGGATCTTGTCCGGGGTCAGCGGGAACCACTCGGCCACTTCGCGATGACGGTTGAGTTCGTCCATCGAGTGGGTGTACTTGCTCAGGTTGAGCGACTCGATGATCTTCTCTTCGGAGGTGAAGGCGACCTGCTCGGCCAGTACGTCGGTCTTGGTCGACTTGCCGTCCTGGGTCACTTCGCCAGCATCCAGGTCGAAGTTGATGAACTGCACCAGCGGGAAGTCAGCGATCTGCTGCACTTGGCTGTTACCGCCCCAGATGGCATTGAGAATGCGCCGGCGCAGGCGAATGCTGATCTTCATCCCTGTCCCGCCGAGGGCGATGAACAGTGTCGGATGGATCTTTTCGCTGACCGCGTTCGG
This sequence comes from Pseudomonas capeferrum, assembly GCF_013523055.1. Lineage (GTDB taxonomy): Bacteria > Pseudomonadota > Gammaproteobacteria > Pseudomonadales > Pseudomonadaceae > Aquipseudomonas > Aquipseudomonas capeferrum_A. The sequence goes on from NZ_JAAMQM010000017.1 coordinate 134,701, forward strand.
GGCCACCGGGGCGGCAGCTTGTACTTGCTCGTTCATCGTGAAACTCCATGAGCCCTGGCAGGGCTGGCCGACTCGGGTCGGCATGCTGATCCGTACATCAGGTAAAAGCGGCCGGGATGCCGGCCTTGGGACATGCCGCGGGTTCTAGCGTTTGGCCGAGAAGGTCATCAGCCAGGCAACCAGCGAAAGCGCGCCTACACCCATCAGCGGGCCCAGGTACAGCGGCGTGAGAAACTGACCGGAGTTGATCACCGCCAGCACGGCCATGGCCGAGACCATCAACAGACCCAGGAACAGGAACCAGCCGGAGGCGTTGGCGCGGCTGGGCGCCACGCGTTCGCGCACGCGCCAGTTGGCATAGGCGTTCTTGATCACGAAGAACACCAGGGCCAGGACCACCAGCACGGCGACGCCGATCATGGCGTCGCGGCTATCGACCTTCTTGGGGCCCAGGTCGAGCATCGACGCGGGCGCGCTCAAGGTATTGGCGGTGACGGGCGCTTGGTTTTCTACAGGGGCCGGCAGAGAGCTGGTTTGAGCCATTTCGAATTTTCCAGGACGTTGCGAAAGTTATTTGAGGCGGACGGCGGTATCGCCGGAGAGCTTTTCCAGACGGGCACCGAACAGGCCCCGCTTGACCGTGGCGACCTTGTTCTGCCGGTCGTCGTAGACGCTGGCACTGGCGAAGGGCTTGAGCGGGTACTGTCGCGCCACGCCTTCGATCAGCACCGTCACCGACTTCTTGCCGGCCAGCAGCGCCATCGCCACCAGGGCGCCTATCACGGCCAGCACCAGCAGCGCGAGAAGGAGCATGACCGGGCCGATCGGGTAGTTGACCTGCAGCACGATGGGCAGACGCGTCGCCGATGACGTGGCTTCACTGGACGGGATGAACACATCTGGCAGTGCATCGTTGGGGAAGAGTTCGTTCATGCGCTCGATGAATTGCTGCGAAATGCGCAATTGCTGGTCGTCGAGGCGTACTTCGATGGCGCCGGCGCGCTGATAGCCGCTGGACAGCAGCACCTCCCGGGACCACTGCGACGGCAATGGCGGCAACTGCAGGCTGATGCTCAGCTCATCGGAGCGCGCGCCGGGCTCCAGGTCGTTCAGGCTATCCATGGAAATCGACGATTGCAGTACCTCGCCAGGGACATCCAGGTGCAACGCTACCTTTGCGGAGTGGATCTGGTAGGGGTTGAACTGATTCTCGATGCGACCCACGACTACAGCGGTCTTCGGCGAGCTGTCGACGTCGATGTCGAGCACCAGGGTCTGCTGGTCCGGGGCCAGTTGGGCGCTGACGTCCGGAGTATCCTTGACGCCGGTGGGAATGAAGCGCACGGCTGCCTGGGTCAGGGGTTTGAGGCGTACCCGGTCATCCTGGAGCAGGGTGGCCAGCGCGGGCTGGGCGAGGACCTGCTCCAGGGCGACTCCGGCTTTCTCGCCGTATGCCAGGGCATAGATCATCAGGCCATTGGCGCTGAAATTGCGACTGCGGACCTGCATCTTCTGCGGGAAAGCGGCGATCCGGCTGATCACGTCTTCCTTGTGCAGCAGGTCATAGAACTCGCGGTTCCTGACGCGCGTCTCGCTGCTGTTGTTGGGACTGTTCTTGTTGTTGGTGACGATCCAGATAATGCCTTCGCGGCCCTCCAGGCCAGTCTGGATGGCGGCCAGCAAGGCTTCCTTGAAGTCGGTGTCGGCATAGACTCCGCTGGCCTTGCGCGCCAGTTGCAAAGCCAGGACGCTTTCGCCGAGCTTGGCGTGGGTACCCGGCCCGCGGTAGGTCCACTGCGGGGAAGGATGGGCGTTGTCAGCCTGGTTGAAGGCGCCGATGACTACTTCGCCATTGCCCGCGGCGGTGGCTGCCAACTGGGTGACCAAGGGCTTGAAGCTCGAATCGGGATCGAGGTAGAAGGGCTCCATCCAACCGGAGTTCTGCACCAGGAAGACCTGACGCAGGGTATCGGCCTTGACGCCGGCACAGGCAAGGCCCAAAGCCAAGAGCGCGGCGCGCAACATGAAGCGGGTCAGACGTTCCATCGGTAGAGCGCTCCAGACGAGTCGATGTACAGCCACAGGGCGTTGTCGAAGAAGAACCATTGCGCATTCCAGGGCTGCGCGACCTTGAGGAACAAGGCCAGCGGGGGCTCGCCGATGCGTTCCAGGCGGTATTCGGAGTCGATGGGCTGATCCTGCTCGAAGAGCTTCTGCAGACCTGATGTCTCCTTCACGTAGAACGACAACAGGCACTGGGCATCGCTGAATTCGATGAAGGGATAGATCACATCGCGGGTGGCCGGATTGGTGTACTCATCGTTCTCGGCCCAAGGTGCTTCCAGGCGGGCTTTGAACTTGAAGCTCAGGTGGCCGGTACCCAGGCGCGACCCGCGGACTTCCTTGCGCTCGTCCGAGTCCAGACGCAGGCAGTACTGGCCCTGTTCATCGAACAGCTGCTGCCAGGTGCCGTAGCCGTCGACGAAGGGTGGACCATATTCGGGTTGTGCTCTGGCGCCTTGAGGCCAACGCAGCCATTGTGCTTCCACCTGCTCGCCGATCTTGACACTGAGGTAGCCGTGCTCGCCGATCCATAGCAGGCGACGCGAGGATGGCTGCGACAGGGGCGCCGACAGGCCGATCAAGGTCGGGTCGGCGCCAGTGATCGGGTGCTCCAGCCAACCATCGGCGGTACGTTCGACCAGGCACAAGTGCCCGCCCGGCAGGCGCTGCGGGACCAACAGGCGGTCTTCCAAGGTGCCGGGCGCGGCCAGGGCCTGGCCCAGGCAGCGTTCCAGGCGATAGCGGCCACGCAGTGGATCGACACTGATCTCACAGGCGCCCTCTTCGCCCGCCAGGATCAGGTGTTGCCGTTCGCCGACGTTGCGCAAGGCCACGCCCCAGGCCCAGGATGGCAGGCTGGAACGTCCGATCGGCGCAGCGTCGGGCAACAGGGTGCGCCACTGTTCAGCGCGTGACTGCCAGAGGAACAAACCTCCTTCGCGGTCCAGCGCGAACAAGGCCTGACGATGGCCTCCCAGGTTGGCGACCATGAAGCTCAAGCCGTTCTTGCGAGGCGCGGCGATCGGGGTAGCGTGGTCGTTGAGGTTGCGCTGGGCACTGGTACCGATCCGGTCCAGCAGCGAGGCAAGAATGTGCTGGGCGGCATCGAAACCGCAGCTGCTCTCTATCACGCGGCGTCCTGTACCGTTGCCGTAAGGAGGAAGCCAACGGCAACGGGCGTCATAGGCTACAGGCGGCAGGAGCTTGCCGGTACGCGGGCAGTGGCTGAAGGCAGCGGGCAGGAAACCCTTGCCGTCCGGTGCCGGTCGGGCGCCGGCCAAGAAGTCCAGGTCGAGGGAGTCGGCGACAGTCTGGCCGTTCATTTCCCTCAGGTTGAAAATGCCTTGCGCATTCTGTACCCAGTGTTGACCGTCCACTGTCCACTCGTACTCGCGGTCGTCACCGACAACGTCCATTCAATCCACCCTGCCAGCAGTCGTCCATGTACGGCCATGCCTGGCGAAATGCAGACCGACACGTCGAGAGAAAAGGTTGTGGCGCGGCCTTCCTAGCAGGGCAGCCGGCCAAATGGCATCAAAGTGCCATTTTTAGGGGCGAAATAGTGGCATAGGCAGTTTCAATGTCAACCATGTTCAAGGCAACTGTAAGCCACCAGCCGCTTTGTGAAGGGCGCGCAGGTGGATGCCGATCTCTTTGACGTTGGCCTCCACGGCAGCGATTTCCTTGGCCCGTTGCGGTTCAAGGAGGGCGCGGGCCTCTACGTCCAGGTCGGTACTGAGCCGGTGCAGGTGCGCTTGCCGCTCGCTGCTGGCCTTTTCCAGGGCGGCGCGCTCATCCGCCTGGGGCAGGCCATAGCCCTGGCCGGTGAGCAGTTCAGCGGGACGGCTCAGGAAGCCACTGTTCGCGAGGATCTGCTGTAGGGTGTCATTGGCTTTGGCGATACTGCCGTCATTGAGCGCGCGGGCATTGAGGTATCGCTGCTTGACCTCGTCCTGGGCGAGCAGCAACTGGCGGCGCAGGCTGGCCTGTTCGAGCAGAAGCAAGGCCGCGCTGGTGCGCAGGTTGGCGCGATCGAGCCATTGGCGACGCTGCAAGGCATCCTGTTCGAGCCAGCTCTCGACAGTCGTCTGCGGGATCGGCAACTGCTGCTTGAGCACCTCGAACATGGCCTGATAGCGGTCCCGATAGGAGTCGAAGCGGTAACCCAGGCGCAGCGCTTCCCGTGGATCATCGAGCACGCTAGCATCTGCCAGGCCGCGGCCTTCGAGTACTTCCAGCAGGCCATTGGGCATGATGCTGTCGAGGTCGTTCAGGCGTGGATTGCCGGTGCCGCTGCGCAGCAGCTTGAGTGTTTCCACGGCACAGTTGTTGGACAGGAAATAGTAGTTGCCATCATAGCCCCAGTGCATTTCGGCGGCCTGGCGGACCAGGTTTTCCAATTGCTCGCGGTTCAGCTTCAGCGGGATCGACGCCAGGCTGCGCAGTTCGGTCTTGGTATATTCGTCGATAACCTGCCCCAACGGCAGCACGAACAGCCGTGACGGGTAGGCGCCGACCAGGCCATCCCAGCTGGACAGTTGCAGGTCGTTGACGAAGGCGCGGTACGACAGCACCAGGTGCTGGTCCAAGTCCAGGCGGCAATCCGGCCCCCTAGGGCGTCCCGGTGCACAGATGACCAGACGCAACATGCTGTGGCCCCAGCGACTCACCCAGTTCTGGTTGGCCTCTGCCAGTAGATAGTCAACGGAGTAGACACGTTCGGGATCGATTTCGCCCAGTGGCTGGCGGGCAAAATCGTTGCCTGCGTTGAGGAAGGGCAAGCCTTTGGCGCAAGGGGTCTGCGTCGGCGCCCAGTCGAAATGATCACGCAGATACTGGTTAAGGGCCGGGCGGCGGCAGGCGTAGCTCGGGTCGAGGAGGAAGTACTCCAGGTTGACCGCGATGAATTCCTTGGGGCTGCTCAGCTCGTAGCTGTCGGGACTGCGCGCCACTTGCCCGTTGTGTTGCTCGCGTTCTCCTCGCCTGCCCACGTATTGTGGCCAGCCGGCCAGGTCCAGTAGGCGTGGATCGTCACTGAGGGTAAAGCGCCGCTCGGTCTGCCCCCGGCAACGCTCGGGCAGGCCGATGGCGCCCAGGCTGGACGCCTGCCGCTTGCAGCGCGAGATCAGTTGCTGCTCGGATGTGTCCCACAGGCGTGCCCGATCATAGAGATGGGTGAGTTCGTGCAAGACGGTCGCCAGCAGTTCCTGGCGAACCGTGCCGTGCGCACGCCCGGTCTTTTCCAGTGCGGCGCTGCCATCGACGAGCCCAGGGAGCAGTCGGCGATTGAGTTCCAGGGTCGAGACCAGCGAAGCCTGGCCGTAGGCTTCTTCGGGCATGCGATCAGTCCAGTTGACCTGCACGCGTCGATCCAGCTTTTGCCTGAGCCTCGGCGGGAGCTTGCCAAGGGCTTCGTCAAGCAAGGCCTGAGAGGCCTGCTGTTGAGAAGGGTTCAGGTCGACAGCCTGCAGATCGAGCTGCAGGTCGGCCAGAGCGGGCGTGCCCAGCAGCGTCAGGGCGCAGCCAAGCAGCCAGGCACGCGCGCACTTCACAGAGAAAGAATGGCTTCGGCGAGCACCTGGTCGCTGGCGTCACGAGCCTCCGGTACCCGCTGGCGCAGGGTGTCGAACGCGGCTTCGAGCTGTGCACCACGGATGTCACCTGCGCTGGCGACGAAACTGGCGGCATCGTCACGGGCCTCACGCACGACCTTGGAGTCTCGGATGGAGGTGGTGGTATCCGACGTGAAGTCGATCGAGCGGCCAAAGGCGCGCACGATGATGTTGCTGGTGGCCACCAGGGTTTGCGCATGGGCCACTTCGGCCAGCAGGAGGAAGCCGAGGGCGGCGGCGATCAGCGGTTTACGCATGGAGCATCTCCGGAAATACAGGGAGTCGAATGTGATGGTTGGACGAGAATTGCCTGTGCCAGTTCAAGGTCGTCGACAGAGAGTCTCGGGCGCCTGGCATGTAGCGCAGAAAGGGCTGCCTGCAACCGGGCTCCACGGATTCGTCCATCGCTGGCGACAAAGGCTGCAGCGTCGTCGCGCGCTTCGAGTATCAGCTTGCGGTCGAATGGCGCGGAGGTCACTTTGCTACTGACATAGCTCGATATGACCAGACCTTGGGTGGTGGTATCCATGGCCTGAGCATTGCTCATGGCGATAAATGCGAAAAGTGATGGCAACAGATAACGCATGGTGTGCTTGGCTGGTGATCTCGTGAGCAACGATGGCCCGACTGCGCGGCAAGCGCCGACGCAGCGGGGCTGGCAGCGGCGTCAGATGGCGAGGATGGCCTGGGCCAGCTGTGCGTCGTCGGCTTGCAGGGCAGGCGCCTGTTGGCGAATGTGCGCAAAGGCGCTTTCGAGCTTCGCGCCACGGATCGCTCCTTCACTGCCGACGAAGCTGGCCGCATCGTCACGCGCCGCCTGGACGATCTTGTCGTCACGCAAGGATGACGAAAGGTCCGAAGTGGCATCGGTGGAAGCAGCGACTGCACGTACGACCGCGTCGGTAGTGACGACGAAGCTGGAGGCGTTGGCCGCGCCAGTCAGGGAGAGCAGCAGGGCTGCGCCAAACAGAGGGTAACGGGACATAGTCGATGACTCCTGCGTAGGAACGGGCAATTCAAAAGGTCAGACGCACGCTGTGCCTGGTGAGGTACTTTTCTGCACGGCTGCCGGTGTATCCGTCTGAAGATGTGAAGCGTACCACGTGCCGCTATTTCTGTAGGCGTCACCAACCTGTGCGCCTAACAACTGTGCTTGTCTTTATAGATAAATAACAAACTGTAATGGTCCACGCTCTGCGCCCGATGGTGCGCGCTTCAGACGCAAAAAAACCGCCACAGTTTCCTGTGGCGGTTTTTAAATTCGCGGTCGGCTCCAGTACGAGCCGAACCTGCTTAGCGCCAGAAAGGCTTGCTCAGCTCTTCGTAGCGCTGCGACTCGCTGATACCGGCGTCGGCCAGCAGGCGTGCATCCAGTCGAGCCAGTTGACGGCGGCTGGAAACGCGACGCTGCCAAAGCAGGAGGCTGGAAAGAACGCGCAGCGGCAGGGAAGTCTTGGAAACTTGGGCGTTGTTGTCGAAAACCAGATCGGAACTGAGGGTACGTTCCATGATGTGTCATCCTTCCGCTTATGGCGGCATTAGATAGTGATTTAACTGGTACCAATGATCCTCCTCCATCGTCCAGTACAGTAGATACAGTTACAGTCTATTGCGATGGGCCAGTTAACTGTTTAAAGCAGCTGTTGCACCTGAAATTGGCATAACTGTACTGGTCTGCACTTTGATGGTGCATAATTAGTAGAAGATCGATGAAAGAACGATAGGGATGGCGGTTTTCGAGCAGTACAGTAGTACAGTTTCCTACCCTTAGCTCAACGAGCTGTACCAGTCACCAGGCATTGCACCCGATGACTGGCAGATTCGCTATCAGCTGGCGATCATCCGACCGGTCATTTCCAGGTTTTCATGCCAGGCCAGGGCTTCACGCAGCAGGTGCGGGGTATGGCCACCACGTTCGCAGGCACGCTCGAAATAGTCGTTGAGGGCGGCACGGTAATCCGGGTGGACGCAGTTATCGATAATCACCCTGGCGCGCTCGCGTGGCGCCAGGCCACGCAAGTCCGCCAGGCCTTGCTCGGTGACGAGGATATCGACGTCATGCTCGGTGTGATCCACATGACTGACCATCGGCACCACGCTCGAAATCGCGCCACCCTTGGCGATCGATTTGGTGACGAAGATCGCCAGGTGTGCGTTGCGAGCAAAGTCACCCGACCCACCGATGCCGTTCATCATGCGTGTGCCACAGACGTGGGTCGAGTTGACGTTGCCGTACAGGTCGAACTCCAGGGCGGTGTTGATACCGATGATACCCAGGCGACGGACCACCTCGGGATGGTTGGAGATCTCCTGTGGGCGCAGGACCAGCTTGTCCTTGTAGCGCTCGAGATTGCCGAACACGTCGGCGTTGCGACGCGCCGACAGGGTGATGGAGCTGCCCGAGGCGAAGCTCAGCTTGCCCGCATCGATCAGGTCGAAGGTCGAATCCTGAAGCACTTCGGAGTACATGGTCAGGTCTTCGAAGGGCGAATCGATCAGGCCGCACATCACGGCGTTGGCGATGCTGCCGATACCGGCTTGCAGTGGGCCGAGCTTGTTGGTCATGCGCCCCAGCGCCACTTCCTGCTTGAAGAAGGCGATCAGGTGATCGGCAATGCCCTGGGTATCCTGGTCGGGCGGCAGTACGGTCGAAGGCGAGTCCGGCTGCTCGGAGATGACGATGCCGACGATCTTCGCCGGGTCGATGGCGATCGCGCCACTGCCAATGCGGTCGTCGACCTTCACCAGCGGGATCGGTGTGCGGGTCGGACGATAGGTCGGTATGTAGATGTCATGCAGGCCTTCGAGATTGGCGTTGTGCGCCATGTTGATCTCGACGATCACCTGCTTGGCGAAAATGGCGAAGCTCGCCGAGTTGCCTACCGACGTGGTCGGTACGATATGGCCTTGCTCGGTGATGGCGACTGCTTCGATGACCGCGATATCCGGAAGCTTCAGCTGCTGGTTGCGCAGTTGCTCGACAGTTTCCGAGAGGTGCTGGTCGATGAACATCACCTGGCCATCGTTGATGGCCTTGCGCAGCGTGCTGTCGACCTGGAAAGGCATGCGACGAGCCAGTACGCCGGCCTCGGTGAGCTGCTTGTCGAGGTCGTTGCCCAGGCTGGCGCCGGTCATCAGGCTGATCTTCAGGGGTGATTGCTTGGCGCGTTCGGCAAGGGCGTGGGGGACGGCCTTGGCTTCGCCGGCGCGGGTGAAGCCGCTCATGCCGACGGTCATGCCATCCTCGATAAGACCAGCGGCATCAGCCGCACTCATTACCTTGCTATGCAGGGAGGACAAGCGGATACGGTCACGGTACATGGATTATTATCTCGGGCTACTGAAGCGAGATGCGCAGTCTAGTGTTTTAGCCCGACGCCGTCCCGCGACCAAGGTCGAATGCCACGTGCCGCAATAGAGCCTTCGGTCGCTGGGCCGGGCATGAAAAAGCCCCGGGCGTTGCCGCGCCGGGGCTGATTGTCGCAGCTTGCGCAGGCGCGCTATTCGACAGCCTTGACCATGTCCTCGATGACCTTCTTGGCGTCACCGAAGACCATCATGGTCTTGTCCAGGTAGAACAGCTCGTTGTCCAGGCCGGCATAGCCGCTGGCCATCGAGCGCTTGTTGACGATGATGGTCTTGGCCTTGAAAGCCTCCAGGATGGGCATGCCGGCAATGGGCGACTTGGGATCGTTCTTGGCCGCCGGGTTGACCACGTCGTTCGCGCCCAGCACCAGCACGACGTCTGCCTGGCCGAATTCGGCATTGATGTCGTCCATCTCGAAGACCTGGTCGTACGGCACCTCGGCTTCGGCCAGCAAGACGTTCATGTGCCCAGGCATGCGGCCTGCGACGGGATGGATCGCGTATTTCACCGTGACGCCGTTGTGGGTCAGCTTCTCGGTCAGTTCCTTGAGCGCATGCTGGGCGCGTGCCACGGCCAGGCCATAGCCCGGAACGATGATCACGCTGTCGGCATTACTCAGGAGGAAGGTGGCATCGTCGGCCGAACCGGTCTTGACCGGCCGCTGTTCCTTGGACCCGGCCGCAGCGCTGTCGGCCACATTGCCGCCGAAACCGCCGAGGATCACATTGAAGAACGAGCGGTTCATCGCCTTGCACATGATGTACGAAAGGATGGCGCCGGAGGAGCCGACCAGGGAGCCTGCGATGATCAACATCGAGTTGTTCAGTGAGAATCCGATCCCGGCGGCCGCCCAGCCCGAGTAGCTGTTGAGCATCGACACCACGACCGGCATGTCGGCGCCTCCGATCGGAATGATGATCAGCACACCCATGATGAAGGCCAGGATCAGCATCAGGGTAAAGGCGCTGTAGTGTCCGGTGAAGGTAAACAGCAGACCCAGGACGATCGTGGTGATGCCCAGGATCAGGTTCAACTTGTGCTGGCCGGCAAACTGTACCGGTGCGCCCTGGAACAGGCGGAACTTGTACTTGCCCGACAGTTTGCCGAATGCGATCACAGAGCCTGAGAAAGTGATCGCGCCGATGGCCGCGCCCAGGAACAACTCCAGGCGATTGCCTGTGGGGATCGGATCGCTGATGCTGGCCACGATGCCCAGCGACTGAGGCTCGAGCACTGCGGCAATGGCGATGAACACCGCAGCCATGCCGATCATGCTGTGCATGAAGGCGACTAGCTCCGGCATCTTGGTCATTTCGACGCGTTTGGCCATGATCGAACCGGCGCTGCCGCCGATCAGCAGGCCGATGAGCACGTATCCGATGCCGGCCGTGGCCAGCTCGGCCCCCAGCTTGTAGATGAGGCCCACGGTCGTGAGGATGGCCAGAGCCATGCCGAGCATGCCGAAGAAATTGCCTCGGCGTGAGGTAGTCGGGTGTGAAAGCCCTTTCAATGCCTGGATGAAGCAGATCGAGGCCACCAGGTAGAGAAGCGTTACCAGATTCATGCTCATGGTTACTTCTGCCCCTCGTGACGGTTTTTCTTCTTGAACATCTCCAGCATGCGCCGGGTGACGAGGAAGCCACCGAACACGTTGACTGCCGCCAAGGCAACCGCCAGGGTGCCCATCAGCTTGCCTGCGGGGGTAACGGTGAGGGCCGCGGCGAGCATGGCGCCCACGATGACGATGGCCGAGATGGCGTTGGTAACGGCCATCAGTGGTGTATGCAGTGCGGGCGTGACATTCCAGACCACGTGGTAGCCGACGTAGATCGCCAGCACGAAGATGATCAGGTTGTAGATGCCGTCAGAAATCAGTATGTCTTCCATTGTCCTGGCTCCTTAACCGTTCTTGCGCACGATCTGGCCGTCGCGGCACATCAGGCACGCGGCGACGATGTCGTCTTCGAGGTTGATCGTCAGTGCTGCTTCCGGTGTCGTGACCAGCTTGAGGAAGTCCAGCACGTTGCGCGCGTAGAGCGCCGAGGCGTCGGCGGCGACCTGGGCAGGCAGGTTGGTCGGCCCGACAAGGGTGACGCCGTGCTCGATGACCACCTGGTCGGCGACGGTAAGGGGACAGTTACCCCCTTGGGCGGCAGCCAGGTCGATGACCACGGAACCGGGCTTCATCTGTGCCACGGTTTCGGCGCTGAGCAGGATCGGCGCCTTGCGGCCGGGGATCAGCGCGGTGGTGATGATGATGTCCGCCTGTTTGGCGCGTTCGTGCACTGCCTGGGCCTGACGCTGCATCCAGCTTGCAGGCATGGGGCGTGCGTAGCCACCCACACCTTCGGCGCAGGCGCGCTCTTCATCCGTCTCGTAGGGGACGTCGATGAACTTGGCGCCAAGGGATTCGATCTGCTCTTTCACCGCTGGGCGCACGTCCGAGGCCTCGATCACCGCGCCCAGACGCTTGGCCGTGGCGATGGCCTGCAGGCCCGCTACGCCAGCGCCGAGAACCAGCACGCGCGCGGCCTTTACCGTGCCGGCGGCGGTCATCAGCATGGGCATGAAACGTGGGTAGTGGTGAGCGGCCAGCAGTACCGCCTTGTAGCCGGCGATATTGGCCTGGGAGGACAGCACGTCGAGGCTCTGGGCCCGTGAGGTACGAGGCGCGGCTTCAAGCGCGAAGGCGGTGATGCCCTGCTCGGCCATCTTGCCGATCCGTTCGCTGTCGAACGGATTGAGCATGCCTACCAGTACGGCTGCGCGGTTGATCTGCACGAGTTCGCCGTCGCTGGGGGCGACGACCTTCAGGATCAATTCGGCGCCGAATGCATCGGCTGCGTTGCCAAGGGTGGCACCCACCGCTTCATAGGCACTGTCCGGAATACTGGCATTGGCCCCCGCTCCCCGCTCGACCGTGACCTGATGACCTTGGCCAATGAGTTTCTTGATGGTTTCCGGGGTGGCAGCCACCCTTGTCTCGCGTGTCTGTGTTTCGAGAGGAACACCAATGTGCACGACTTTTCTCCTGCGTGACCTTTTGATTTTGTTTAGCCAGCGCACTTCGGTTGTTGCGGCTGGGGCGGTCGATCAGCACAAACCCACCCGTTCCTGGGTGGGCGCAGCATTTTGCAGACGAACCCAGGGGGCTTCAACCGCTTATGGAGTAATACGAAGCCAAAACTACAAGTCACCCTGTGACCGTATGTCGCAAGAAGGCAGTCTCAGCCCGTCAAACTCGGGACATTGGGAGATTAGGAGATATTTTTGGAAAATCTTCACTTATTTCGCTGATGACGGTGTGAATGTCGTAAATCAGGCTGTAAGCCGCGCTGTCAGGGGCTTACAAGCGAAATATAGAGTGAGAGAGACAGTTTTCTCTAATGCGACAAATCTGTATATCTGTAGGGGTAATTTTTAACCGACTACAGATGTCGGGTTAGCGTTGGCGGAGCTTTCGTAGGCCTTGGCCTGTGTCAGGAGCCAATCGCGGAAGGCGCGCAATGAAGCTGACTCGACCTTGCGCTCCGGGATCATCAAGTAGTAGGCCTTGGCGCTTGCCAGCGCGTCGTGATTGGCGATGACCAGCCTGCCCTCTGCCAGTTCGCGCTGTATGAGAAACGGCGGTATGAGAGCGACTCCCATGTCGTGGAGTGCCGCCTGGGCAAGCATGGAGAACAGTTCATAGCGTGGCCCGGACATGTCATGCGCCACGCTCACGCCTTGGCTGTCGAACCATTGTCGCCAGGCGTACGGGCGAGTGGTCTGCTGCAGCAGCGGCAAGCGTGCGACTTCTTCTGCCGATAGATCGCTGGCGGCCGTCAGTAACGTCGGACTGCAAACCGGCATGGGGTTTTCTCCCATGAGTCGGTGGGACTGAGTACCGGACCAGTCGGCATCCCCGAAATAGATGGCGGCGTCGAACGCGGTGTCGGCAAACAGGAAAGGCCTGGTGCGGTTCGTAAGATTGACCGTCACCTGCGGATGGTTCTGCTGGAAATCCTTGAGGCGTGGCAGGAGCCACTGGGTGCCGAAGGTGGGCACGATGGCCAGCTCGATCACGCTGGCACCTTGTTGACGCATGACGGACAGCGTATCCCGTTCGACGGCATCCAGCTGCGTGGCGACCTGGCGACTATAGGAAAGCCCTGCTTCGGTCAGCTGCACACCTCTGCGGGAACGGCGGAACAACTCGACATTGAGGAAGACCTCCAGGCTGCCAATCTGGCGACAGACCGCGCCCTGCGTCAATGCCAGCTCCTGTGCGGCCTTGGTGAAGCTCTGGTGGCGCGCCGCGGCTTCGAAGCAGACCAGGGCGGCGGTACTGGGGATCTTACGTCTCATGTACAACAACCTCACTAGTGACAAAGAAAATATGAGTCATTCAAGAATCCTGGAGTGAGAAATTATCACAGGTCAGTGCGTAATCCTCGTTTGTAGCCTGCTCCGAACGCGCCTAGGATCAAGGCATCTGTCCCTGTTACTCCCCTGCGAGGAATCACTCATGGCTGGCAAAGCAAGCTTCAACTGGATCGATCCCCTGCTGCTCGATCAGCAGCTCGAAGAAGAGGAGCGGATGGTGCGCGACAGCGCCTTCCAGTTCGCCCAGGACAAGCTTGCGCCACGGGTGCTGGAAGCTTTTCGTCATGAGCAGACTGATCCGGCGATCTTCCGCGAAATGGGCGAGGTCGGCCTGCTGGGCTCGAGCATTCCTGAAGAGTACGGTGGCAGCGGCCTCAATTATGTCTGCTACGGCCTGATTGCTCGCGAGGTGGAGCGGATCGATTCGGGCTACCGGTCGATGATGAGCGTGCAGTCTTCCCTTGTGATGGTTCCGATCAACGAGTTTGGTAGCGTGGCGCAGAAGCAGAAGTACCTGCCGAAGCTGGCCACGGGCGAGTGGATCGGTTGCTTCGGGCTGACCGAGCCCAACCATGGCTCCGATCCCGGTTCGATGATCACCCGGGCAAAGAAGGTCGACGGCGGTTATCGTCTCAGCGGCAGCAAGATGTGGATCACCAATAGCCCGATCGCCGATGTATTCGTGGTCTGGGGCAAGGATGACGAGGGCGACATTCGCGGCTTCATTCTCGAGAAGGGCTGGCAGGGCCTGAGTGCGCCGGCGATCCATGGCAAGGTCGGCCTTCGTGCTTCCATCACCGGCGAGATCGTCATGGACAACGTGTTTGTCCCGGAAGACAACATCTTCCCGGATATCCGTGGCTTGAAGGGACCGTTCACTTGCCTCAATTCGGCCCGCTATGGGATTTCCTGGGGCGCGCTCGGTGCGGCGGAAGCCTGCTGGCACACTGCGCGCCAGTACACGCTGGATCGTCAGCAGTTCGGTCGTCCGCTGGCGGCCAACCAGCTGATCCAGAAAAAGCTGGCCGACATGCAGACTGAGATCACCCTCGGCCTGCAGGGCTGCCTGCGTCTGGGGCGAATGAAGGATGAGGGGACCGCGGCTGTCGAAATCACCTCCCTGATGAAGCGCAACTCCTGTGGCAAGGCATTGGATATCGCGCGAATGGCGCGTGACATGCTGGGCGGCAATGGTATTTCCGACGAGTTCGGGGTCGCTCGCCATCTGGTCAACCTTGAGGTCGTCAATACCTACGAGGGTACGCATGATGTGCATGCATTGATCCTGGGGCGTGCGCAGACCGGCATCCAGGCCTTCTATTAATAGAGGAGCCAAACCATGGGGGCTTTATCTCATCTGCGTGTGCTTGATCTTTCGCGTGTTCTGGCCGGTCCCTGGGCGGGGCAGATCCTTGCCGATCTGGGTGCCGACGTTATCAAGGTAGAACGTCCGGGTAGTGGCGACGATACGCGCTCCTGGGGCCCGCCCTTCCTGAAGGATGCCGAAGGCGAAAACACCAGCGAGGCGGCCTATTACTTGGCCGCGAATCGCAACAAGCGCTCGGTGACCATCGACTTCACTCGGCCGGAAGGGCAGCGCCTGGTGCGCGAGCTGGCCGCCAAGTCCGATATCGTCATCGAGAACTTCAAGGTGGGGGGGCTGGCGAGCTATGGGCTGGACTACGAAAGCCTGAAAGTTGGTAATCCCCGGCTGATCTATTGCTCGATCACGGGCTTTGGTCAGACTGGGCCTTATGCCAAGCGGGCCGGCTATGACTTCATGATCCAAGGCCTGGGTGGGCTCATGAGTCTGACGGGCCGTCCTGAAGGAGACGAAGGTGCAGGGCCTGTAAAGGTGGGAGTTGCGCTGACGGACATTCTGACGGGGCTGTATTCGACCGTGGCCATTCTGGCCGCCCTCGCCCACCGGGATCAGCATGGTGTCGGGCAGCATATAGATATGGCACTGCTGGACGTGCAGGTGGCGTGTCTTGCCAATCAGGCTATGAACTACCTCACAACCGGGACCTCGCCGCGTCGGTTGGGTAATGCGCATCCCAATATCGTGCCTTACCAGGATTTCCCCACGGCGGATGGCGATTTCATTCTTACCGTGGGTAACGATGGGCAGTTCCGCAAGTTCGCTGAAGTGGCGGGCCAGCCACAGTGGGCTGATGATCCGCGTTTCGCTACCAACAAGCAGCGGGTGGCGAACCGGGCGGAGCTGATTCCATTGATTCGGCAGGCGACCGTGTTCAAGACCACCAGCGAGTGGGTCCTGCTTCTGGAGCAGGCAGGGGTGCCGTGTGGACCTGTGAACGACCTTGACCAGGTGTTCGAGGATCCCCAGGTGCGTGCACGGGGACTGGCAATCACCTTGCCTCATGCTCTGGCGGGGGCTGTGCCTCAGGTAGCCAGCCCGATCCGTCTGTCACAGACTCCCGTGGAGTACCGTCATGCGCCTCCTTTATTAGGAGAGCATACGGAGGATGTATTGCAGGACGTGCTGGGCCTTCCTGTAGAAGCGATACAGGGATTACGAGACGCTGGGGTTTTGTGAGTGGTCGAGCAGGTTCTCGCGACGGTTTTGGCCTGTTTTCACTTATTTGAATCTTTTATGAAATAAGGGGTTGACGCATTTCTCCAGGTCCTTATAATGCGCACCACTTCCAGCGTAGTTGGAACGAGAAACTCCTTGAAGATCAATGAGTTAAGCGTTTCAGGCGATGCAGGAAGGGCTTCGATCGACAGATCGACAGCGGTGAAAAAGGTGGTTGACAGCGGTTTTCAACGCTGTATGATTCGCCTCCCGCTGACGAGAGATCGCAGCGCGTCAAGTGGTTGAAGTTGAACGAGTT
>NZ_JAAMQM010000018.1 GCF_013523055.1 Pseudomonas capeferrum
GCGTGGCCAATTCCATCGCCGCGGTGGAGGAGGGCTGCGACCGCATCGACGCCAGCCTCGCCGGCATGGGCGCCGGTGCCGGCAACGCACCGCTGGAGGTGTTCATTGCCGCCGCCGACAAGCTCGGTTGGAACCATGGCACCGACCTTTACGCGCTGATGGATGCCGCCGACGACCTGGTACGCCCGCTGCAGGACCGCCCGGTGCGGGTCGACCGCGAGACCCTGGCGCTCGGTTATGCCGGCGTCTACTCCAGCTTCCTGCGCCATGCCGAGGTGGCCTCGGCGAAGTATGGGATCAAGGCCGTGGACATCCTGGTCGAGTTGGGCAAACGGCGCATGGTCGGTGGCCAGGAAGACATGATCGTCGACGTGGCCCTGGACCTACTGAACCGAAGATAAACGTGAATACCCCGGTGATCTGCTCGGAATGCCGGGGGTGAGGTTGCTCCTTCCAAACGATCCCCACCGTTACCGACGGCAGTCAGTGACTCAAACCCTTGTGTGAAAGCTAGGTGAATTATGAAAAACAATAACAAAATAGCATTATTACGATCGGCCTCAGTTGGTTTTATTCTGCTGGTGACAAACCTCTTCTCTCCACAAGGTTCAGCCACCGAAGGTGGAGGGTCTATGTATCCCATGGGAGCGGACAACTACCTAACCGGTTTCCTGGCGCCGCCCGGTCTTTACGGTTTGGTGTATGGCGAGCATTATGAAGCAGACAATATGCGTGGTAACGATGGCGAAAAGTTGCCCATCAATTTTCATGCAAAAGTCGATGCAGTAGTGCCACGTCTGATTTGGGTAACTGACACCACTGTGCTTGGCGGGAGCCTGGCGGGACACGTGATGGCCCCCCTGGCCGACGTGAAGGTGCGGGTGAACGGCGTCAGCCAGCACAGACAAGGTTTGGGCGACATCACCTTCGGTGCTGGCCTGGGTTACCATTACAGTCAGAATCTTCATGTCATCTACGGAATGGATATTTCCGCTCCAACTGGCAGTTATGATCGCGACGACATTGCCAATCTTGGACGTAACTACTGGATGTTTGAGCCCGTTGCGGCTATTACGTACATTGACCCGCAAGGCCTGAATGCCGACCTCAAAGTCATGTACGACTTTAACTCGAAAAACCCCGACACTCACTATAAATCCGGCCAAGAGTTTCATGTCGATTATACCGTCGGCTGGGCGGTGTCTGAGAGTTTGGTTTTGGGGATAGGGGGATATGCCTACCATCAAACAACCGATGACAAACAAAATGGTGATCGTATAGAAGACAACAAAGGGCGCGCCTTTGCCATTGGCCCGTCAATCAAATATAGCTCTCCAAATAAATGGTTCGTCACTGCAAAGTGGCAGCAGGAGACTGAAGTTCGAAATCGGGCACAAGGGAATGCTTACTGGCTGCGACTAGTGATTCCTCTTTGATCCTGAGGTAGCGATAGCAGGCACCGGATTCGAAGAAAGCGCCGGTGCCTTAGGCTTCTCCTCGACAAAGGCACCATTGCTGTTTGTGGTCGAATTTTTGGCGGATTTGGGATTTGAATCAGAGGACAAGGCCAGAGCCGGCTGCTTCTGATTGAATTCGTTGGGCGGTCTGGTGCATCAACTCCAACAGCTTGGTGCGGTCGCTGAGTTCGAAGCGGCTGGTGGAGGCCACTAGGGCGAGGGCGGCGCAGTTCTCCTTGGCGGAGAACTTCACCGGCACCGACAGTGCCGAGATGCCGGCGTCCAGTTCGCCATGGGAGAGGTAGAAACCGTCGCGACGGATCGCCTGCATTCGCTGCTGGAAGCTTTCCCAGTCGGCACCAAGGCCGGCGGCGGCGATTTTCGCGATGTGGCGGTCGTACAGAGCGCGCAGTTTCTTCGGCGGGTAGTGGGCGATGATCACCTTGGGCGCGCCGCCGAGGAACAGTGGGCGCGGTCGGCCGCGCCCGTAGTTCAGCTGCACGTCGCGCTCCGGTCTTTCGTGGTGCAGGTCGAGGAAGAACTCGCCGTCCATGCGCGACAGCACGCAGCGGCACTCGGTCTTCTCCACCAGCTCGCGCATCAGCGGAATGCTGATGCCCAGCAGCGGGTCGGTGGTGCGGATGATGTAGTCAAGCAGGGCAATGCGCGGCCCCAGGGCGTAGTAGCCGCCATTCAGGCGTTGCAGCAGGCCGGCCTGCATCAGTTCCTTGAGGTAACGGTAGCCGGTGGGCGTCGAGCAGCCCAGCGTGTCGACAATGGCGTCGGCCTCCCACACCGGCCTGTCGCTGGTGAACAGGTCAAGTACCGACAGCATGCGATTCAGGCTGGACATAGGAGCTCCCCGGAGAAAAGAGCCCATTGTAGCCATTGCGCGGACGGCGGCGAGTCACTATGCCTGCATCAGCTCGCGCATCCGCGCTTCCCATTCCGCGCGCGTGCAGAAACCCGGCAGGCTGCGCGCGTGGCGCTCGACTTCGGCCAGCAGTTGCGACTCCGGCAGTTCCAGGTCCACCGGCACCTTCATCGGCTGACTGACATACCAGGGAGTGTCGACGAACAGTTCCAGGCGGTTGCCTTCCGGGTCGCGAACGTAGAAGGACACCGCATTGCCGTGGGTAATGGCGTCGATGTCGCGCGCGCCCAGTTCGACGAAGCGAAGATACAGCTCGCGCAGTGTGTCTAGGGAGTCGGCGGTCAGGGAAATCTGGTTAATCGGGTTGAACGCCAGGCTCGCCGGGCGGCCGCTGGCCAGGACGATCTGGTGGTGGGCCCGCGGGTCGCGGCTGAGGAACACTAGCTGCACCGGCCCAGCCGCGCCCTGCAGGCTGCCGCGGTCGGTGACGGTGAAACCGAGCACACCGGTATAGAACGCCTCCATGGCGGCCATGTCGTGGACGTAGATACCCATGTGATTGAAGGAAAGGCCTTTTTGATTCTGCATTTTTATCACCATTAGATAATTATTGACATAAATTTAGTTTAGTAGCAGCCTTTATGCAAGTAGTTATCGAATTGTGATAAAAACAAGGAGTACTAGGGTGAAATTTCTCAGCTTTGCCATCGCCAACCAGCCCAGCTATGGCTATCTCGCCGAAGACGGCATCGTCGATCTAGGCCGCCGCCTGGCTGGCCGCGCCGAAGACCTGCGCACGCTGCTGGCGCAGCCCGAACCGTTGGCCCTGGCACGCGAGGTCGGCGGTGCCGCCGATTATCGCCTGGAAGAGGTGACGCTGCTGCCGGTGATCCCGAACCCGGAGCAGATCTTCTGCGTCGGCCTGAACTACGCCGAGCACGTGGCCGAGACCAACCACCAGAGCACCGAGCAGCCGATGATCTTCCTTCGCGTGCCCGCCTCCCAAGTAGGCCACGGCCAGCCGCTGCTGCTCCCCCGCGAATCAGAGCGCTTCGACTACGAGGGGGAGATCGCGGTGATCATCGGTAAGCCCGGGCGGCGCATCAGAGAAGCCGACGCATGGGACCACATCGCCGGTTACGCCTGCTACAACGACGGCTCGGTACGCGACTGGCAGTTGCACACCGCTCAATGGGGTCCGGGCAAGAACTTCTACCGCACCGGCGGCTTCGGCCCCTGGATGGTGACCAGCGACGAGATCGGCCCGGACGCCGAGATGACCTTGGTCACCCGGGTCAACGGCGTCGAGCTGCAACGCGCCTCCACCCGCCAGATGATCCACAGCATTCCTAAGCTGATCGCTTACCTCTCCACTGTCACCCCGCTGGTTCCCGGTGATGTGATCGTCACCGGCACCCCCGGCGGCATCGGCCTCAAACGCACGCCGCCGCTGTTCCTCAAACCGGGCGACAAGGTCGAGATCGAAGTCGATCGCATCGGCATCCTGGTCAATGGTGTCGCCGACGACTGAGCCTAGTAGGAGACGGGCCCGCCACCGTCGGGCCCACCAGCGAAGAAAAGACAATGAATAACAACAATCCTCTCAACGAACAGGCCACTGCCCTGTACGACGTCGCCATCGTCGGCTACGGCCCTACCGGCGCCGTGCTGGCCAACCTGATGGCCGAATGCGGCCTCAGCGTGCTGGTCCTGGAGCGCGAGGCCGGCGTCGTGCAACTGCCTCGGGCGATCCGCTTCGACGCCGAATGTATGCGGGTGTTCCAGACCATCGGCCTGCTGCCGCGCCTGCGCGATCAGGTGAGCGCAGCGCCGGGCATGAAGTTCGTCAATGCCACCGACGAATTGCTGATCGAATGGCAGCGTCCGGTGACGCTCGGCAGCCACGGCTGGAGCGACTGCTATCGCGTCCACCAGCCCGACCTCGAACAGGCCTTGCGCGAGCGCCTGCAGGAGCGCGCGGGCGTGCAGGTGCTCAGCCGACACGACGTGTATGCCATTAGCGAGCAGGTCGACCACGTGGTGCTGAGCTACGAGAACATGCGCACCGGCGAGCTGCTCGCCAGCCGAGCCCGTTACGTGATTGGCTGCGACGGCGCGCGTTCGCTGGTTCGCCGGCTGATGGGCAGCGCCCTGGAGGATCTGCAACTGCACGAGCGCTGGCTGGTGGTCGACCTGATGCTCAAGCGGCCGATGCCCGAGCTGGGCGACTATTCAATCCAGTACTGCGACCCGCAGCGCCCCAGCACCTACATCTGCGGCGCCGGTGAGCGCCGGCGCTGGGAAGTAATGGTGATGCCCGGCGACGACCCGGCGCAGCTCAACACGCCGGAGTGGATCTGGCAGCGCTTGGCGCGCTGGATCGGCCCGTCGGACGCGGAGATCGAGCGCTCGGCGGTGTACATGTTCCACTCGGTTGTCGCCCGCCAGTGGCGCCGCGGGCGCCTGATGATCGCCGGCGACGCCGCGCACCAGACCCCGCCTTTCATGGGCCAGGGTATGGCCGCGGGAATCCGCGACGCGGCCAACCTGGCGTGGAAGCTGCGCGCGGTGTTGGCCGGCGAGGCCGGCGACGAGCTGCTGGACAGCTACGAGTCCGAGCGCGTCCCCCATGTCCGGGAGTTCATCGAAGGCGCGGTGCGCTTCGGCGACATTATCCAGACCACCGACAGCGACGCGGTCGCCTCGCGGGACGCCAGCTTGAGCCGCGCCATCAAGCGCTTCCGCACCCCGGAGCCGGTCCTCGGTCCTGGCGCCCACGATGGCGCACCCCTGGGCCTCGCGGGGCAGGTGACCCCGCAGTTCCGCCTGGCCGATGGACGCCTGATGGACGACGCCACCGGCTACCGCTACTTGCTGCTCTGCCGACCCGAGATCAGGGCAGTAGCCGCCGCCCTGCCTGGCCCTGCGCTCGTCTGCCGGGTCGCCGAGGAGCCGGCGGTGCTCGCCTGGCTCGATGGCCTGGGCGCATGCGCCGCGCTGATTCGCCCGGACCGCTACCTGCACGGACTGGCGCGCGCCACGGAGGACCTGGAACCGCTATTGTTCCGCGCCTTCCCGTCGTCCCCGGCCCTACGACGTTCGTACTGCCCGTAATCGCACGGCGGGAGAACGCCTCCCGCCACCCCACCACGTACCAGTACCATGGGAGGAGGAAGTCTTAATATTCGTGGCTCCGATCATCATCGGTGACACTGTAACCCCTTGGTCGTTGAGTGCCGTCTTGCCCACCGAAGGTGCTTGGCGAGTTCAAGGAGTTGGTGTTCAAGCTTTTGCTCATCGGCGTCGTCGCCATGCTGCTGTTTGGTGCCTTGACCTCGTTACTTGGCCAAGCCATGGCCCGACCGTTGAATATCGTTGTACAGGCCATCCAGCAATTGGCGTCAGGGGAGGCCGACCTGAGCGCGCGCTTGCCAGTGCGAGGGCATCCGCTGGGGCTGGCATTACAGCAAGCTGCTTCGATTGCTCGCACAGCGCCTGTTCAGGATGACGCCCACTGAATAAGCGCACACAACAAGCAGTGGGGTCCCGAGATTTAGTCCTGAAGGGCCTGGTGGGCAGTTTCGCGGCTGGCGATGACGGCTATTAGCGCCACCGCAGCGGCGGCCAGCAGGTACCAGGCAGGGGCGGCCTTGTTGCCAGTCAGTTGAATCAACCATGTCGCAATGAAGGGCGCGGTGCCACCGAACAGCGCGTTGGCGGTATTGAAGCTGAATGCGAAGCCACTGAAGCGCACGCGGGTCGGAAACAATTCGGCCAGGAAGCAGGGCAGCGTGCCGTCGTTCATTGCCAGTATGACGCCGAAGGCGATCTGGATCAGTAAGATCATTCCCAGGGTCTGGTTGTCGAGCAGGCTGAACAGCGGCACTGTCAGCACTACGAACAACACTGAAGCGGTGACCAGCATGGTCTTGCGTCCAAATCTGTCCGACAGTCGCCCCATCAAGAAAATCAGCCCGATGTAGGTAGCCAAGGAGACGGATGACGCAATGAATGAATCGCTTTCGCTCATGCCCATCTCGGTCGAGAGGTAGGTAGGCATGTAGCTGAGCAGTAGGTAAAAAGCGATGGCATTCAAGCAAGTCACGCCAATGCCGATCACCACGCTGCGCCGGTGCAAGGTCAGCAATTCACGAACAGGGGCAGGGGTGGCACATTCCTTGGCCTCCAGGCGTTGCTCCATCTCCAGGAACTTGGGGGTGTCTTGCAGATTTACGCGGATGTACCGACCCACCAGGCCGAATGGCGCAGCCAGCAGAAATGGCAGGCGCCAGCCCCAGTCATTCAGCGCTTCGGCTGACATTAAGGCATGCAGCGCGGCGACAAATATGGCACCGAACAGCAATCCTGCGGCCGTGCTTGCTGGCACGATGCTGGTGTAGAAGCCACGTTTGCCCTTGGGTGCATATTCGGCCAGGAACGCCGATGCGCCGGCATATTCACCCGAGGCGGAGAAGCCCTGCACCAACCTTATCAGCAGGAGCAGGGCAGGTGCCCATAGGCCGATGTGTTCGCTGGTAGGCAGGATGCCGATACAGAAGGTGGACACGGACATGATCAGAATCGACCATGACAGTGCGCTGCGGCGACCATAGCGGTCGCCCAGATGGCCCCACACCAGGCCGCCTAGAGGACGAACGATAAACGATAAGGCGAATACCGCGAAGGTTGCCAATAGCCCGGTGGTCTTGTCACTGTGGGGGAAAAAGATTGCGGCGATCACTGTCGCCAGATACCCGTAGGCGGCGTAATCGAACCATTCGACGAAGTTGCCCATGAAGCTGGCGCTGGCGGCTCGGCGCAATGCCTGACGCTCACTGGCTTGCTCACGGGCATCCCTGGCCAGGCTTGCGGACAAGGTAGGTGCGTGGGACATGACAATACCCTCTGTGTAATTGTAATTGGCAGGGTGAAAGGTCAATAAACGCTGCGCGCTCTGAGGACGCATGCGTCTGTGTCAAACACGTAGCAATTGGAACGACGTTAGCGCTGCCCTGGCTGGCCGATGTCTCGAACGAGCAGATATATAAGTCGTTCTGTTGTGGTATGAGGTGCACACTGCGGCGCTGTTCAAGCGTACCGCTGAAGACCATTCGAACAGAACGGCACGGGTGGCTTTTGTGCGAATCCGACCTGGAATTGACCAAATCCGTAGTCGGAGGCAAACCAGTAACTGCCGTTCCACGGCGAGGTGAGCACTAGCCCAGTTGTCAGCCGCTGATTGTCCGATTTAGATTTTCTGCCCGAATGGACTAACCTTTTCTGACAGCCACCGATACTGAAAGGGGAGGGTCACTTCATGCTGGCGCAACTTCCACCTGCCTTGCAGAGCTTGCAGTTGCCACTGCGACTCAAGCTTTGGGACGGCAAGCAATTCGATCTCGGTCCCAGTCCTCAGGTAACCATTGTGGTAAAGGAGCCTCAGCTGATTACACAGTTGACGCACCCCAGCCTGAATGAGCTGGGTGCGGCCTTCGTCGAAGGCAAGCTCGAACTCGAAGGCAGGATTGGGGAAGCCATCCGGGTGTGCGACGAGCTGAGTGAAACCTTGCTCAAGGATGCGCTAGAGGCTCCGCCAATTCGCTCCGCCCATGACAAGGCCACCGACGCCGAGGCCATTTCCTACCACTATGATCTTTCCAATGCGTTCTATCAGCTTTGGCTCGATCAGGACATGGCTTACTCCTGCGCCTACTTCAAGCACCCCGACAATGACCTTGATCAGGCTCAGCAGGACAAGTTCGATCACCTGTGCCGCAAGCTGCGGCTCACGGCAGGAGACCATCTGCTGGACGTCGGTTGTGGGTGGGGCGGCCTCGCGCGGTTCGCGGCACGGGAATATGGCGCTACCGTGTACGGGATTACCCTGAGCAAGGAACAACTGAAGCTGGGCCGCCAACGCGTTCATGACGAGGGGCTATCAGACAAGGTCGACCTGCAGATTCTCGATTACCGCGATATCCCTCAGGATGGCCGCTTCGATAAGGTGGTCAGCGTCGGCATGTTCGAGCATGTCGGACATGCCAACTTGGCGCTTTACTGCCAAAAGCTCTACGGCGCCGTTCGTGAAGGCGGCCTGATCATGAATCACGGGATCACCGCCAAGCATGTGGATGGACGACCTGTTGGCAGGGGCGCGGGTGAGTTCATCGATCGCTATGTCTTTCCGCATGGAGAGCTACCGCACTTGTCGATGATCTGTGCGGCCATCTGTGCCAGCGGACTGGAGGTGGTGGACGTCGAGAGCCTGCGCCTGCACTACGCCAGGACACTCAATCTGTGGAGCGAGCGCCTGGAAAACCAGTTGGACAAAGCTGCTGATATCGTTCCGGAAAAAGCCTTGCGGATCTGGCGGCTGTATCTCGCTGGCTGTGCTTACGCGTTTACCAAGGGATGGATCAATCTGCACCAGATCCTTGCCGTGAAACCCTATGCCGATGGCCGCATCGATCTGCCTTTGACGCGTGAGGATCTCTATCGTTGAGCGCCGCTCAGAGAATAGGTGAAATCAATCGCGCGATACGCATCCCGAGCTGTTGCAGGCGGTGCGTATCGCGGATGTCTTCGTTCGTGATTTCGCGCGATTGTTGAAAATCGTCCAATAGCATTGCTTCCACTTTGGCGGTGAATGTCTGGTCTACGGTCAGCAACATCACTTCGAAGTTGAGACGGAAGGAACGGTTGTCGAGGTTGGCACTGCCGATGGCGCTGATCTCTTCATCGATCAAGACCACTTTCTGGTGCAGAAAGCCCGGTTGATAACGGAACATACGCACACCCGCGCGAACCGCTTCGAAAGCGAACAGGCTGGAAGCGGCGTAGACGATACGATGGTCCGGTCGCGACGGTATGAGAATCCGTACATCCACACCGCGCAGCACTGCCAGCCTCAAGGCAGCGAAAATTGCTTCGTCCGGGATGAAATACGGGCTGGTGATCCAGACCCTGGATGTAGCCGAGTGAATAGCTTCCAGGAAAAACAGCGCGCAGGTTTCCTGCGAATCGGCGGGCCCGCTCGCCAGGAGCTGACATAGGACGCCGTTATCAGGATAAGTATCAGGCAGGATCAACGGTGGCAGTTCACGTGTCGCCCAATACCAGTCTTCGGCAAAAGACTCCTGCAGGCATGCCACTACCGGTCCACTGACCTGGATATGTGTATCTCTCCAAGGTGACAGCCGTGCAAGTCTACCTAGGTACTCGTCACCCACATTCAGGCCGCCGAGGAATCCTTTCACGCCATCCACGACCATTATCTTGCGATGGTTGCGGAAGTTGACCTGAAACCGGTTGAACCAGCCACGACGCGTCGCGAAGGCTTTGACCTGTACATTGCCTTCCCTGAGCGTGCGACTGTAGCGAGCGGGCAAGGCGTGACAACCGACACTGTCATACAGCAGGAAGACCTTTACTCCTTGCGCCGCCTTGCGTAGAAGCAACCGCTGCAAGTCTCGACCTATGGCATCGTCGTGGATGATGAAGAACTGGATCATCACCGTTTCCTTCGCGCTTTCGATCGCGTTGAACATGGCAGTGAACGTGGCATCGCCATTGATGAGCAGCTTCACTTCATTGTTCGCCAGACAGGGCATTCGACCCAGTTTCGGCATCGCTCTCAGCGCGGTGTAGGTTTCTGACTGCCGTGCTGCCAACGCCTCCTCTACCCAAGGCTGCCAATTGAGGTTGGCCATGGCCACGTGCATTTCCTGGTTGGCCTGACGCCGGGCAAGGATGTACGCATAGAAGGAGCGGGCGCCGAAGATCAGGTAGGGGATCAACGTCAGGTATGGGATGAAGAGTAGCGACATGGCCCAGGCAATTGCGCCTTGCGCCGTGCGCACGGTGAAGACTGCATGCAGCGCCGCTACGATCCCGAGCAGGTGAACCAGGCCGATCAGATAGCCGAAAAAGTAGGGACTGTGGTAATCCATGCGCGTCCTGCCTTGTTGAACCGATACCGTTTAACAGACCATGTTCACGGTGGGTGGTGCAACCCAGGACGGTAAATCGCGTCTAACCTTCTGTTCGGCTTTCGGCCGGGATCACTCTAGGAGCATTTTCAAATGATTAATCGCCTGCCACTGCTGGCCCTGGCGCTTGGCCTTGCCAGTCCGATCGTGAACGCTCAAATGCTGCAGCCCGGCCTTTGGGAACTGACCACCAGCAACATGCAGGTCGATGGAAAGCCTTTGCCAGATATGGACTTCATGCTAGGTCAGTTGAAGAACCTGCCGCCGGAACAGCGGGCCATGATGGAAGGCGTATTGGCCAAGCAGGGTATTACCGTTGCGGGGAAGGGGGTGCAATCCTGCCTGACACCGGAGCAGGTCCAGACCAACGATATTCCTTTGCAGGATCCACAATCCGGTTGCAACCAGAAAATTACCGATCGCACGGGTAATGTTTGGAAGTTCCAGTTCACCTGCCCGCGTGCTCAAGGGAGTGGGCAGGCTACTTTCCTCAATGACCGTGAGTTCGTCACGCAAGTCAGCGGCACGTTCAACGCGTCTGGCGTCCAGCAGCAGGGCAGCATGAACACGCGGGCTGTGTGGCTCGGCAGTGATTGCGGTACTGTCAAACCACGGACTTGAGTCTTACCACTGCCATTGGCTGACAGCGACTGCGTCGTGGGCATGCAGGCTTTCCGCATGTTCCACGCGCACTTTGAAGGCATGGAAGCACGGTGATGTCTTCAACCTTGCATGGAGTCGTCTGGCAGCATCTTCGCAGAACATCAGGTTCTGTCCATTTGCCAAGGCGAATGCCTGTTCGTCAGCCCGTTTCACAGCTGTTTGAACGGCTGTACCTAGCGTGGCTTCAACTTCATCAATCAGCTCGGTAACGGGAAGATGTTCCAGGACCGCGTCTAGCCGTGCCTGAGTCTTGCAACGCTGCGTTGGCTGTGCGGAGTTGCCACTATGCTTTGGCTTGTTTCTAGCTAGGCCAAAACCGACTCATAGTCCAACGCGCGCTCCGTGAAATCCTCGATAAACTGGTGCTGGATCAGTTGTCTAGCTAGCGCAGCGGAGCAGAGCAGAGCAGGGGCAAGTCGAGGAGTGCAAAGCCTCCACAAATAGTTCCACGTGGAACACTCCGCTTTTCAATGGCGCATCCAGACGTACTGGATAGCGTTTCCACCCCTCCAACGGGCTCGTCAACGCAGGTCGACTGAGAAGATGCTCGAATTTCAACGACAGGTAAGCACTGCTAAAAGGCCTTCATGGCAAGGAAGTAGTTCAGCAAAAGACGTAACGAAAAAAGCGTCAGCTCCTTGTGCTCGAGTTGAGATAGAGCCAGATACAAGCGCAACATGTGAATCCCACGCGATTCACCGTCGTCGAGACTGACCCCCCGCATCGGCAACTGCGCTCACATGCCGCCTCTCGAATTGTAGGGGCAGTGCGATGCCGCACATGCCGTCCCATTCGAGCGGCACTGCTTGCTGGCTGGTCTGAGCTGCAATATCGGGATGCTTCAGGCTGGTCATGATGATCGTTTTCACAGTGTGAACAAGCTTAGCGGCACCCGGTAAGCAGCTACATTGCGCTGCGCAAATCTAGGGCATGAAGGCTGCAATGACCATCCTCAGCTAGACAATCCGCAACTTCATGCATGTCTCCATGAGCATCACTGACGAATACAGCTTGGCGTAAGCTTATTGTTATACTATAACACCTTTAACGCATCGTCCGAATGCTTTTGCCTGATGAGGCACAGTCATGTCTACCCGTTTGCCCGTTCCTGTACTTTCCGGCTTCCTGGGCGCTGGAAAGAGCACCTTGCTCAATCACATGCTGCAAAATCGTGAAAGCCTGCGGGTCGCCGTGATCGTCAATGACATGAGTGAGATCAATATCGATGCCAGTGAGTCCAGCGGAACGTCGGTCTCAATCGCGCCAAAGAAAAGCTGGTAGAAAGGAGCAATGGCTGTATCTGCTGCCCGCTGCGGGAAGACTTGCTCGAAGAGGTCGCGCGCTTGGCGGAGAAAGGGCGCTTTGACTACCTGCTGATCGAATCCACCGGTATCTCCGATCCTCTGCCAGTGGCGGAAACATTTACCTTCCGTGACGAACAAGGGCGCAGTCTGTCGGTCATGGCCCGCCTGGACACCATGGTCACGGTAGACGATGCCTTGAACTTCATGCATGACTACCAGGCGGCTGACTGTCTCGCCAGCCGTGGGGAGACGATGGGGGAAGAAGACGATCGCTCACTGAGCGACCTGCTCATCGAGCAAGTCGAGTTTGCCGACGTCATCCTGTTGAGCAAGATCGACCTTGTCAGCGAACACGAGCGCAACGAACTTGCCGCGGTTCTGCGAAGCCTGAACCCTCGCACGCGAATCGTGCCCATGATCATGGGTCAGGTACCCCTGGCCACCGTGCTCGACACGGGCCTGTTCGACTTCGAACAAGCCGCGCAAGCGCCTGGATGGCTACAAGAGCTGCGTGGCAAAAATTTGCCTGAAACCGAAGCCTATGGAATTGCTGCCGATACCTGGCAGGCGCGGCGTCCCATGCATCCGCAGCGCTTCTTCGACTTTATCCACACGCCTTGGACGAACGGACGACTCCTGCGTTCCAAGGCTTCATCGCCGACGTCGCGTGGTTGGTGGCCGCCTATACCTGTCTGCTTGGTGCATATCGGGTGGGATTACGACTGCGAGTCCTGGAAGGCGCGATGTGTCCACGGTTCCATGTGGATCAAGTGCCCTTTGCGCCTGTTGATAACTTATACCGGGCTGGGAAGCGAGTGGCGGCCAGAGATTGCGTCGATCGCAGCCCTCCGCGATTGACTACAGTGCCTGTGGATAACATCAAGAAGCTGCAGCTTGGGGAAGTAGCTTTGCTCAAAGGGGAAAGATGGATCGGTAACGAGGGCAGGGGGCTTGTGCATCGTTCGCCTGAAGGCACGCGCAACAGACGTTTGCTGCTCAGCCTTGACTGGCTGGCCTGAGGGGGCATAGTTGAGTCTGACTCTTGCCGAAGCCATGACATGCTGCAGAACATTCCCACCCACGTGATCGCCGGCCCGCTAGGGGCCGGGAAAACCAGTCTGATTCATCACCTGCTAAGCCAAAGGCCTACTGGCGAGCGATGGGCGGTATTGGTCAACGAATTCGGGCAGATTGGCCTGGATGCGGCACTGCTGGCGCGCGACAGTGATGACATCGTGATCAGCGAGGTGGCAGGCGGATGCCTCTGTTGCGTCAATGGCATGCCCTTCCAGGTGGGCCTTTCGCGCTTGTTGCGCAAGGCACGTCCCGATCGTCTGTTCATCGAGCCGTCTGGCTTGGGGCATCCAGCACAATTGATGGCTCAGCTGACAGGTTCGCCCTGGCGTGGCGTACTCATCGTACAACCGCTGGTAATGGTTCTGGATACCCTATCCATGGCGCAAGGAGAGGTACTTCCCGAAGCACAGCAGCAGGCGTTGGCCGCCGCGAGGCTGTTGATAATGAACAAATCGGCAGCTGTGGATGAATCGAGCAGGCTGTTGATAACGGAAAGACTGCCGTTATTGCCAACGGTGTGGATAAATCACGGTGTAATAGCGATTGAACAAATTTTGCAGTTATCAACAGGAGAACTCAGGGGTGATATTGTTGATAAGTTGCCTGTGGAGAGTAATCCACAGCCGTTGAGTGCCTTGTGGATAGATCCCCGAAGCCCGTATTGCCGTGTGCATCAAGGTATAGATGCCTGGAGCATTGGCTGGCATTGTCACCCTCAACAAACCTTCGATCTTGCTCGTCTGCAGGCTTTTCTTGAAGAATGGCCCTGGCGTCGAGCCAAGTTGGTTATCCACAGCCCCGACGGATGGAAGTCCTTCAATGGACTTGGCCGCCAACCCATTGCCTGGCAAGCCAGCGAGTGGCGCAAGGACTCGCGCATAGAGCTCATCTTCGAGCATCCGCAACCGGTCGATGCTCTCAAGGTATCATTGCAGAGCTGTTGCCTGGTATAGGCTCAATTGCGCCAGCGGTTGTGTTCCTGGCGCCACTGCTTCATCTCGATGACATTATCCGCGTGCGGCGGCGTCTTGATCTCGAATGGATAAGGGGCCAGCTCGATTTGCACGGCATGAGCGCCGAACTGGGTGACGGTACCAGGGTGACGTTGCTCTCCGGTGACAGTGAACTCGAAACCATAGATACGGGCCAGGCGCTTGCGGCCATTGGCATCGCGAACGAAGGCGATGCGCTTGAGCGCGACGTTATCGTCCAGCAGCTCGAGCTCGAGTTTGGCGCAGTGTTGCTTGACCCTTTCCAAGGCTTTTTCACGCAGCCCATGGTTATGCCAACACCAGGCACCTGCTGTCGCCAGCAGCATCAGGACGAAGAGGTTTTCCAGGTCGAACATCTGTATAGCTCCAAACGGGTCGAATCAGCTTAACTGCGTCCATGGTCTGTCGTACAGGTAGCAATTGAGTCCATACTGCGCGGCGCATTTTCTTGAATAACTCGTGGAAACCCTGCATGAAACGCACACCGCACCTGCTCGCCATCCAGTCACACGTGGTTTTCGGTCACGCCGGAAACAGCGCCGCGGTGTTTCCGATGCAGCGAATAGGCGTCAATGTCTGGCCGCTCAATACCGTGCAATTCTCCAACCATACTCAGTATGGCCAGTGGGCGGGAGAAGTGCTCGCGCCTGCGCAAATTCCCGCGCTGGTCGATGCGATCGCCGGCATCGGCGAGCTGGGGAATTGCGATGCGGTGTTGTCCGGTTACCTGGGCAGCGCCGAGCAGGGGCGTGCCGTTCTTGCGGGCGTAGAGCGTATCAAGGCGGCGAACCCGCGGGCGCTGTATCTCTGCGACCCGGTCATGGGTCACGCGGAAAAGGGTTGCGTCGTACCGCCTGCCGTCAGCGAATTCCTTCTGCGGGAGGCGGCATCGGTTGCCGATATCCTCTGCCCCAACCAGCTCGAACTGGACAGCTTCTGTGGCCGTCGGGCCGAGTCGCTCGCGGACTGTGTCGTCATGGCCCGCAGCCTGTTGGAGCGCGGACCCCACGTCGTGCTCGTCAAGCACCTGGCCTACCCTGACCGCGCCAAGGAGCTTTTCGAAATGCTGCTGGTGACCCGTGAGGGAGCCTGGCATCTGCAGCGGCCCTTGCTGGCGTTTCCGCGCCAACCGGTCGGCGTGGGCGACCTGACCTCAGGACTGTTCCTGGCCCGCGTGCTTCTAGGCGACAGCTGGGTGGAAGCTTTCGAGTTCACCGCCGCTGCGGTACACGAGGCGCTGCTGGAAACCCAGGCTTGCACCAGCTATGAACTGCAACTGGTGCGCGCCCAGGACCGCATCGCGCATCCGCGCGTGCGCTTTGAAGCACATCGCTTGGAATATTAGTGGCCTGCGTGGCCACTAGAGGCTGTCGGTCTTTAGGTCGCGGTAGCGTTTTTCCAGCTCCTGTCGGATCAGGCGTCGCTGCTGGCCTTGCAGGAACCGGCGTTTCTCCTCGCTGTTCTGCGGCTGGCGTGGCGGCACAGGCACAGGCTTGCGATTGTCATCCACGGCAACCATGGTGAAGAAGCAGCTATTGGAGTGTCTTACCGAGCGCTCGCGGATGTTTTCGGTAACGACCTTGATGCCTACTTCCATCGACGTATTGCCCGTGTAGTTCACCGAGGCCAGAAAGGTCACCAGTTCGCCGACATGGACGGGCTCGCGGAAAATCACCTGGTCGACCGACAGGGTGACGACATAGCTGCCCGCATAACGGCTGGCGCACGCATAGGCGACCTCATCGAGGTATTTGAGCAAGGTACCGCCATGGACGTTACCTGAGAAGTTGGCCATGTCCGGGGTCATCAGGACAGTCATCGACAGCTGGGCATTTCCGGGTTCCATAGTGTGCTCACGGTGAGGTTGCGCTGAAACGGGGCCGGTATCTGCAGACACTTCTGTTCCCCTCTTGAATTATCCCATCCTGAAACGGGACGCTCTTCGGCTGGCCGCCGTCACGCGCATCGTGCCACCCATGCAAGTCAACGGGGCGATCTGTTTCTACATATTGCACCAGCCATCTGTGAAGGGACGCGATGGTAACCTGAGTACGTCCATGCAAGATGGACTTTCCTACATTTAAAACAGTATGTACTCGCTGCTTGATCGGAAGCTTTCTGATAGAGCAGCGGTGTGTCCGTGCATTGATACAAGGAGTACCCGGCCATGCATGCCATCAGTTTCATCCAGGACCTGGCAGTGATAATGCTGGTCGCCGGGGTTGTCACCATCCTTTTCCATCGTCTCAAGCAACCTGTCGTGCTCGGCTATATCGTCGCGGGCTTCATCATCGGCCCGCACACGCCTCCCTTCGGATTGATCCACGACGAAGACACCATCAAGATCCTGGCCGAGCTGGGGGTCATCTTCCTGATGTTCTGCCTGGGTCTGGAATTCAGCCTGCGCAAGTTGTTCAAGGTTGGCGCCACGGCCTTCATCGCCGCCTTCCTGGAAATCATCCTGATGATCTGGATCGGTTTCGAGATAGGCCGCTGGTTCGGCTGGAGCACCATGGACTCGTTGTTCCTGGGCGCAATCCTGGCGATTTCCTCGACAACCATCATCGTCAAGGCTCTCAATGACCTGAAGATGAAGAACGAACGCTTTGCCCAATTGATCTTCGGCGTGCTGATCGTCGAGGACATTCTGGGCATTGGCATCATTGCACTGCTCTCGGGCATCGCCGTCAGTGGAACGGTCAGCTCGGGCGAAGTCTTCTCCACGGTCGGCAAGCTCTCTTTGTTCATGGTCGTCGCCCTGGTCGTCGGCATCTTGCTGGTGCCGCGGCTCCTGGCTTACGTAGCGAAGTTCGAAAGCAACGAGATGCTGCTGATCACTGTCCTGGGCCTGTGTTTCGGCTTCTGTCTGCTGGTGGTCAAGCTCGAGTACAGCATGGTCCTCGGCGCGTTCCTGATCGGAGCGATCATGGCCGAGTCACGTCAGCTGGTGAAGATCGAGCGCCTGATCGAGCCGGTACGGGACATGTTCAGCGCCATTTTCTTCGTTGCCATCGGTTTGATGATCGATCCTCAGGTGCTGGTCGAGTACGCCTGGCCGATCGTCGTCATTACCCTGGCCGTGGTAATGGGCAAGATGTTGTCGTGCGGCATGGGGGCGTTCATTGCCGGCAATGACGGGCGCACGTCGCTGCGTGTCGGCATGGGCCTTTCGCAGATCGGCGAGTTCTCGTTCATCATCGCGGCACTGGGCATGACCCTGCAGGTCACGAGCGATTTCCTCTATCCGGTCGCCGTGGCCGTGTCCGCCATCACTACCTTGCTGACTCCCTACCTGATCCGAGCGGCGGATCCGCTGTCGATCAAGTTGGGTAACGTGATGCCGCAGCGGCTGTCGCGGGTGCTGTCGTTGTATGGCGAATGGTTGCGCAGCATCCAGCCACAGGGCGAGGGGGCGATGCTGGCGGCGATGATCCGGCGCATTCTCCTGCAGGTCGGTGTCAACCTGGCCCTGGTCATCGCGATTTTCTTCAGCGGAGGCTATTTCGCCGAGAGGATCGGCGGCTACCTGAGCGAGTGGATCAATGACGTCAGCCAGCAGAAGGCACTGATCTGGGGAGCGGCATTGCTCGTGTCCCTGCCATTCCTCATCGCGGCCTATCGCAAGCTCAAGGCCCTGTCGATGCTGTTGGCGGAGATGGGAGTCAAGCCGGAAATGGCTGGCCGCCATACACAGCGGGTACGACGTGTCATTGCCGAAGTCATACCGCTGCTGTCGCTGTTGGTGATCTTCCTGCTGCTGGCGGCATTGTCGGCCAGCATCCTGCCGACCAACGAGCTGCTGCTGCTCATTGCCGTGGTTGCGGCTGGGGTCGTGGCCTTGCTGTGGCGATGGTTCATCCGCGTGCATACACGCATGCAGATCGCCTTGCTGGAAACCTTGGAAAACAATCGCGACCACATCCCCTGAGGGTGAGGCACTCGAATGCCTCCCGGACAGCCCGGCAAGCATTGGAAACATATCGCCAGGCGTAGGGCGCCTGGCGATCAACAGGCAATCGACAGCCTGCCACCTACCCTGGAGCGGGGCAGATCAGCTTTCCAGCCAGACATCCCGCGCCCAGTGCCAGACCGATTCCCAGCTCTCTTCGGTGACCAGTTCTTCTTCAGCGGACCAGAGCACCACCGTGCCGTCTTCTTCGACGCAGTAGTAGTCGTCGCCGTTCTGACAGATCGGAATCAACTCGCGCGGTACCCCGGCATCCCAGGCGTTCGCAGCCACGTCGGGCAAATAGGTATGGGACTGTGGATCGGTGACGGTCACCGGCTCCAGGCTGCCATACACCACGTCGCTGACGGTCAGGAGATACTCCTTGAACACGAACGGGATATTGATGAACAACTGCTCCTCGATCTCGACAAGCACGTCTTCGTCGGGAAGCTCCAGGGGTACCGGTACCGGTTCATTGGCTTCACGGAGCTGCTCGATAACTTCTTCCACGGATCACATCCTCTGACCTTGATGACAACGCTGCGCGTTATACCCTAGTAGGGCACTCAGCTAAAAGCAAAAACCCCGAGGCAGGCCCGGGGTTTTTTGTACTGCAAGGTGATCAGTCGTTCTGGCGGATACCTGCGAGCATCCAAGGCTGGTTTTCGCCCGGTGCCCGTACCATGTGCCAGCTTTCGCTGAAGGCTTCGCCCTGATCGAAGCGCGAGGTCTTCGAAATGCCACGGAAGGTCAGGGTAGCGTCGGTCTTGTCGGCCCGATCCTCGATACCGTCGAGTTGCACGTCGAGGTTGTCGATGTAGGTCGACTGGAAGCCATCACCCAGGTCGGCGCGTTCGCGCTTGAGGAATTCAAGCATCTGCGGCGTGACGAACTCGGTGATCTTGTCCATTTCGTTGGCATCCCAGTGCTGCTGCAGCGACTGGAAGTGGTTGCGGGCTGCCGCCAGGAAGCTCTGCTCGTTGAACCAGGCCGGGGCGTTGATCGTTGGTGCCGCAGCCGCGACAGGAGCCGCGCTACCACCGAAGACCGACGACTGGGCAGGTTGTGCATGGGTTTCACGCTGGAAAGGCGCGTGGCCGGCTGGCGTCGCATGCGCCTGCTGCTGGCGACGACGCGCGGCGATGAAGCGGAACACCAGGAACGCGATCAGACCCATGATCAGGAAGTCGAGGATCTGCATGCCCTGGAAGCCATCACCCATGAACATGGAAGCCAGCAGGCCACCGGCGGCGAGGCCGGCCAGCGGGCCCAACCAGCGCGAGGCGCCACTGGCGGCTGCCGGGGCACGACCGGGGGCGGTCGGCGCGGCGGCTGGAGTGTTTGGTGTAGCCTGGCGAGTCTGGTGCATAGGCGCGGAGCCAGAGCTCTTGCCGCCGCCGAAACGCTTGGCGTTGGCATCGAGGCTCAGCGTCAGGCTGACGCAGAGCGCCAGGGCGATGCTAAGAAAACGTTGCATAGATGGGTATTCCCGTTTTGTGGATTGCACGCGCGTCATGTTGCACAGGTTGCGGGACACATGACCAGCGCCATAATGTTTCCAGCTTTTGCCTGACAGGATGTCAGGCATAGCTGGTGCAGCTGTGAGTCTTTTATCCAACAGGTGTAGGAAAGACCCCACAAGAGACAGAAAGGTCAGATGGCTTCCAGTTTGGCGTATCCCAGCATCAACCACTTGCTGCCTTCGGCGAAGTTGACCTGAACCCGCGCCTGGGCGCCAGAGCCTTCGAAGTTGAGGATCACGCCTTCGCCAAACACCGAATGCTGTACACGCTGGCCGAGGGCGAACGCGGTCTCCGGAATGCTGGCGTTGGCGAACAGACTGTTGCTCTGGGTCTGTGCCCCCCCGAATGGGCGGCTGACGGAGTTCGACAGGCGAACTTCCTGAATCAGGCCAGCCGGCACTTCGCGAACGAAGCGCGACACCTTGTTGTAGGTCTCGCTACCGTACAGCCGTCGCGTCTCGGCGTAGGTCATGACCAGTTGCCGCATGGCGCGAGTAATGCCGACATAGGCCAGACGGCGCTCTTCCTCCAGACGGCCGGGCTCTTCCAGGCTCATCTTGTGGGGGAACAGGCCTTCCTCCATGCCCACCAGGAAGACATAGGGAAATTCCAGGCCCTTGGCGCTGTGCAGGGTCATCAGCTGGATACTGTCTTCATGCTCGTCCGCCTGGGTATCGCCGGCTTCCAGCGAGGCATGCCCCAGGAACGCCGACAGCGGCGAGAGATTGCCGTCGTCTTCGCTGGTTTCGAAGTTGCGCGCGGCGCTGACCAGTTCCTCGAGGTTTTCCACCCGGGCCTGGCCTTTCTCGCCTTTCTCTTCCTGGTGATAGATGATCAGGCCGGACTGCTCGATCACGGTCTGGGCCATCAGGTGCAGCGGCATCTCCATGACCTTGGCGGCCAGGTTTTCCATCAGCTCGATGAACGCCCCCAGCGCGCTGGCCGCGCGGCCCTTGAGCGCCTTGTTGGCGAGCAACTGGCACATGGCTTCCCACATCGATACGCTGCCGTGCCGGGCATGGTTGCGTATCGCCTCGACGGTCTTCTCGCCGATGCCCCGCGGCGGCACGTTGATCACACGTTCCAGCGCGGCATCGTTGCCACGGCCTTCGAGCAGGCGCAGGTAGGCCATGGCGTTCTTGATCTCGGCTCGCTCGAAGAAGCGTTGCCCACCGTAGATCCGGTAGGGAATGCGTTCGCGCAGCAAGGCCTCTTCAAGCACCCGTGACTGGGCGTTGGAGCGGTAGAGAATGGCGACTTCGTTGCGTTTGGCGCCTTGCTTGAGAACGGCCTCGATGGTTTCCACCACGTAACGCGCTTCATCATGCTCGTTGTAGGCCGCGTACAGACTCAGGGGCTCGCCCTCGCCGACATCGGTCCACAGTTCCTTGCCCAAGCGTCCGCTGTTGTTGGCGATCAGGGCGTTGGCGGCCTTCAGGATGCCCGCGGTGGAGCGGTAGTTCTGCTCCAGGCGGATCAGTTCGGCGTCCGGGAAGTCGGCCGTGTACTGGTGGATATTCTCGATCTTGGCGCCGCGCCAGCCGTAGATGGACTGATCGTCGTCCCCGACCGCCATCAGGCTGTCGCCACCCGCGGCGAGCATGCGCAGCCAGGCGTATTGGACGGCGTTGGTATCCTGGAACTCGTCCACCAGCACATGGCGGAACCGCCGCTGGTAGTGCTGGAGCAGGCTGGGGTTGTCGCGCCACAGGTCCAGGGCGCGCAGCAGCAGCTCGGAGAAGTCGATGACACCCGCGCGTTCGCAGGCAGCCTCGTAGGCTTCATAGACACTGCGCATGGTCCCCAGGAACAGGTCGCCGCCGGCCTGGATGTGCTGCGGGCGCAGGCCCTCGTCCTTCTGGCCGTTGATGAACCATTGGGCCTGGCGTGCCGGCCAGCGCTGCTCGTCGAGGCCAAGCTCGCGCATCACCCGTTTGACCAGCCGCTGCTGGTCGTCGCTGTCGAGGATCTGGAAGTTCTGGTTCAGCCGCGCTTCCTGCCAATGGGCGCGCAGCAGCCGGTGCGCCAGACCGTGGAAGGTGCCGACCCACATGCCGGCCGGGTTGATGCCCAGCAGCTGCTCGATGCGATGGCGCATTTCCGCGGCGGCCTTGTTGGTGAAGGTCACCGACAGGATCGAATGCGGCGAGGCATGCTCGACCTGGATCAGCCAGGCGATACGGTGCACCAGCACGCGGGTCTTGCCCGAGCCGGCACCGGCCAGGACCAATTGACGCCCGACCTTGGCAGCTACGGCCTGGCGTTGGGCATCGTTGAGGGAGTTCAGCAGGAGGGAGAGGTCGTCATTGCGCATCCGGCCATTCTAGGGTCGGGGCGGGGGGAGGGCAAACACTGGCAGAGGAAATATGCCTTCCTTTTTGTCATGAGCCGTCGGGCGGTCATGCATGCCGCATCGTCGAAGCCCGGCAGACCCCGCCGCCCGTCAGTCCGAAAGCGCTCAGCTGTGCCAGGTACTGCCCTGACGGGCAAGCAGACTGTGCGCCTGCTCTGGGCCGTGGGTACCGGCCGGATAGGGCCTTGGCGCCTGGAAATGCGCATCCCAACCCTTGAGGATCGGATCGATCCAGGCCCACGCCGCCTCGACCTCGTCGCGGCGCATGAACAGCGTCGAGTCACCGTCCACGACGTCCAGCAGCAGGCGCTCGTAGGCATCCCAGCGACGGGTCTGGCCGAACACCTGCGCCAGGTTCAGGTCCAGTTCGACCGGTTCTAGGCGCATCCCCCTGCCAGGGCTCTTGGTCATCATGCGCAGGCTGATGTGCTCATCGGGCTGGAGCTGGATCAGCAGCTGGTTGACCTGCCCGCCAGGGAATAATTCATGGGGCACCGGCTTGAACTGGATGACGATCTGCGAGGAGCGCCGTGCCAGGCGTTTGCCGGTACGCAGGTAGAACGGCACGCCGGCCCAACGCCAGTTGTCGATGTGCGCCTGGACAGCGACGAAGGTTTCGGTGTCACTGTCGTTGTCGACATCCTTTTCAAAGTAGTAGGCGGGGACTTCCTGTCCGCCGATCTTGCCGGCGCTGTACTGACCGCGCACGGTCTTGTCCTGCACGTCCAGGCCGCAGATGGGCTTGAGCGCTCGCAGGATCTTCACCTTCTCGTCGCGCACCGCTTCGGCGTCGAATTGCGCGGGCGGCTCCATGGCCACCAGGCACAGCAGCTGCAACAGGTGATTCTGCAGCATGTCACGAGTAGCGCCGGCGCGGTCGTAGTAGGCGCCGCGGTTCTCGACACCCAGGGTTTCGCAGACACTGATCTGCACATGGTCGACCTGACCGTTGCGCCAGACCGGTTCGAGCAGCGCGTTGGCAAAGCGCAGGGCCATGAGGTTCTGCACCGTTTCTTTGCCCAGGTAGTGATCGATGCGAAAAACCTGCGATTCTTCGAAGACGGCGCCAATGGCCTCATTGATGACGGTTGCCGATTCCAACGAGTGACCGATGGGCTTTTCCAGCACGATTCGCGCTTCGCTATCGGCCAGACCGGCGATGCGCATGTGGTTGGCGATCGATACGAAAAGGTTGGGGGCGGTGGCCAGGTAGTAGATCCTCGTCAACCCGCCCGATTCGCCGATGTAGCGCGCCAGGCGGCCAAAATCGGCGCTCTGGGACGCGTCCATGGGGAAGTAGTCCAGGCGTGCCGAAAAACGGTGCCAGACGTCTTCCTCGAAATCGCTTCGGGCGATCTGTGCCCGGCAGCGGCGCTCGGCCAGCTTGATGTAATCGGCGCGTGGCAGGTTGCGCCGCGCCAGGGCGATGATCCGCACGGCGGTGTGCAGGCGGCCCTCGCGATACAGGTGATAGAGCGCCGGCAGCAGCTTGCTCAGGGCCAGGTCGCCCGTGCCGCCGAAAACCAGTATGTCACAGGGGATAGTCAATACCACCACTCTCCATGTTCGTTTAGCTGGGCGGGTCGCTGGTCATGTAGTATAACTACAAGAAAGCTACATCCGGCCAGCTGATCATAACCGAGTCCCGCCAGTGAATCTGTTGCAACACATCGCCCAATCGCGCCACTTGCTGCGCAAATCGGAACTCAAGGTAGCCGATCACGTACTTCTCGATCCGGCCGCCGTCATGCACAGTTCCATGGCCGATCTTGCCCACAGCGTCGGCATCAGCGAGCCGACCATCGTGCGTTTCTGTCGGGCGATCGGCTGTTCAGGGTTTCAGGATCTCAAGCTCAAGCTCGCGCAAAGCCTGGCCGCTGGCGCCAGTTTCGGCCAGTTCGCGATCCATGAGGACGACTCGGTCGCCGACTACAGCCTGAAGATCTTCGACACCACCCTGCATACCTTGATGGAAGTGCGCGAACACCTCGACCCGGAGGCCCTGCAAATGGCGG
The DNA here is from genome assembly GCF_013523055.1 of Pseudomonas capeferrum. GTDB lineage: Bacteria > Pseudomonadota > Gammaproteobacteria > Pseudomonadales > Pseudomonadaceae > Aquipseudomonas > Aquipseudomonas capeferrum_A. The sequence continues at coordinate 24,196 of NZ_JAAMQM010000018.1, forward strand.
TCAGCGCCATGGCCCAGGCGCAGCGTGTCGAGTTCTACGGGTTCGGTGCATCAGGTGCCGTGGCCGCCGATGCCCAGCACAAGTTCTTCAGGCTGCTGCTCACCGCGGCCGCCTACAGCGATCCGCACATGCAGGCGATGTCGGCGGTGACGCTCAAGCCCGGCGACGTGGCGGTGTGTATTTCCCAGTCGGGTCGCTCCAAGGACCTGCTGATCACCGCCAACCTGGTACGCGAAAGCGGGGCCAGCCTGATCACCCTGTGCCCGAGCCAGACGCCGCTGGCCGAGCTGTCGACCGTGAACCTGGCGATCGACGTACATGAAGATACCGAGATCTATACCCCGCTGACCTCGCGCATCGCGCACCTGGTGGTGATCGATGTCCTGGCCATGGGCGTGGCGATGGCGCGTGGGCCGAGCCTGGTCAACCACCTCAAGAGCGTCAAGCGCAGCCTGCGCAGCCTGCGTCTGTCGCCCAAGTCCATCAAGGCCGTGGACGACTGAAGTCGAGCCCTGCGCAGGGCTCAACCTTCATGCATTTGTCATGGATTTTCCACCAAAGCGTAAAATCCCGAGGCCAGTCTGAAGCTCCCGCACTCGATCAGGGAGACAGGCAATGGCTCGTGATTTCGATGGCTCGCAACCTACCGCAAAAGCCCGCAAACAGCAGCAGAAGGACCAGCGTCGCATGGAGTTTCGTCGTGCGATCGAAAGCTACGACGAACAGCGTCAGCTGCTGCGTGAGCTGGCCGATTTCCCCGATCTGCGGGAAATCACTGTCTGGCAGGTATCGGCGGCAACTTCCCCGAAAATCGCTCCACAAGGGCGCTGATCTGCGCTCGCTCGCTTCTGATGAACGCCATGAACGCCAGCGCCACGGGTGACTGGCGCTTGGCCTTGGACTGCACCATGCACCAGCTGCGGTACAGCGGCAGTTCCTCGACCGGCAACTCGCACAGCACGCCCGTGGCCAACTCCATGTTCACCGCGTGGCGGGTCAGCAAGGCAAGGCCGAGACCGGCGATCACGCATTCGCGCTGCGCATCGTTCGAGGCCACTTCCAGAGTCTGGGTGAAGTGCACCCGCTTTTCCTTGAAGTACTCATCGCACGCCTTGCGTGTTCCGGAGCCTTGTTCGCGGACGAGCAACGTATGAGGTTCGAGATCCTGCAGGCGCAAGCGCTCGAGCTTGCACAACGGATGATCCGGCGGTGCTACCGCAACGATGGGATTGTTCAGGAACGGCATGAACTCCAACCCCATGTCCTGAGGCACCATGGACATGATGATCAGGTCGTCGCGATTGTCGGAAAGCCTGCGGATGGCCTGGGCGCGATTGACCACCGTCAGCGTCAGGTTGACCTCCGGGTGACATTGCTTGAAGGCAGCGAACAGGTGTGGCACGAAGTACTTGGCACTGGACTCGATCGCCAGTTTGAGCTGACCTTGCAATGAGCCCTGCATATCGGAGAGTTGCATGTCGAGGCTCTCCAGGCGCCCGAAGATATCCCTGCTGGCGCGTTGCAGCGCTTCGGCGGCCTCGGTCAGGTAGAGCTTCTTGCCCACATACTCGAACAACGGTTGGCCCACCAGTTCCTCGAGCTGGCGAATCTGCAGGCTTACGGCGGGTTGTGTCAGCGACATCTCTTCCGCCGCGCGACTGTAAGAGCGTAAATCACACACTTCATTGAAGATTTGCAACTGACGCAATGTCATACGCATCAATGACTTACGCATTATTTTATCCCATCCTGCAAAACCTTGTAACGTCACTATAAGCTTTTACTAATGCAGGCTCTAACAAATATTGATTTTTGTTTATCAACCTTCAGCGCTAGGGTGATAAGGCGACTGACCAGCAGCGCAGGGTCACGCGCCGACCGGTAATACCGGCTCGTCTGTTCCATCGGCTTTGGGAAGAATCCAGTGATAAAAAAAATCCTGATCGCCAACCGGGGTGAGATTGCAGTTCGTATCGTGCGTGCTTGCGCCGAAATGGGCATCCGCTCTGTCGCGATCTATTCCGACGCCGATCGTCACGCCTTGCACGTCAAGCGCGCCGACGAGGCACACAGCATTGGTGCCGAGCCCCTGGCCGGTTATCTGAACCCGCGCAAGCTGGTCAACCTTGCTGTGGAAACCGGCTGCGATGCGTTGCACCCAGGTTACGGTTTCCTATCGGAAAATGCCGAGCTCGCGGAAATTTGCGCGGAGCGCGGAATCAAGTTCATCGGTCCGTCCGCGGACGTGATCCGTCGGATGGGCGACAAGACCGAAGCACGCCGCACCATGATCAACGCCGGCGTACCGGTGACCCCGGGTACCGAGGGCAACGTCGCCGATATCCATGAAGCCTTGAGCGAGGGCGAGCGCATCGGCTATCCGGTCATGCTCAAGGCCACGTCCGGTGGCGGTGGCCGCGGGATCCGTCGCTGCAACAACCGCGAAGAGCTGGAACAGGCCTTCCCGCGGGTGATTTCCGAAGCGACCAAGGCGTTCGGCTCAGCCGAAGTGTTCCTGGAAAAATGCATCGTCAATCCCAAGCATATCGAAGCGCAGATCCTCGGTGACAGCTTCGGCAATGTGGTTCACCTGTTCGAACGCGATTGCTCGATCCAGCGTCGCAACCAGAAACTCATCGAGATCGCCCCCAGCCCTCAGCTGACCCCGGAGCAGCGCGCGTACATCGGTGACCTGGCGGTGCGCGCGGCCAAGGCGGTCGACTACGAGAACGCCGGTACCGTGGAGTTCCTGCTTGCCGATGGCGAGGTGTACTTCATGGAGATGAACACCCGGGTGCAGGTAGAACACACCATTACCGAGGAAATCACCGGTATCGATGTGGTTCGCGAACAGATCCGTATCGCCTCGGGGCTGCCTTTGTCGGTCAAGCAGGAAGACATCCAGCACCGCGGCTATGCCCTGCAGTTCCGTATCAACGCCGAAGATCCGAAGAACAACTTCCTGCCCAGCTTCGGCAAGATCACCCGTTACTACGCGCCCGGCGGTCCTGGCGTGCGTACCGATACCGCGATCTATACCGGCTACACCATTCCACCGTTCTACGACTCCATGTGCCTGAAACTGGTGGTCTGGGCGCTGACCTGGGAAGAGGCCATGGACCGTGGCCTGCGGGCGCTGGACGACATGCGCGTACAGGGCGTGAAGACCACCGCCGCGTATTACCAGGAGATCCTGCGCAACCCGGAATTCCGTAGCGGCCAGTTCAATACCAGCTTCGTCGAAAGCCACCCGGAACTGACCAACTACTCGATCAAGCGCAAACCCGAAGAGCTGGCCTTGGCCATCGCCGCCGCCATTGCCGCCCACGCAGGCCTGTGAGGAACCCATAATGTCCAAGAAAATTTTCGTAACCGACACAATCCTGCGCGACGCCCATCAGTCCCTGCTGGCCACCCGCATGCGCACCGAAGACATGCTGCCGATCTGCGAAAAGCTCGACAAGGTCGGCTACTGGTCGCTGGAAGTCTGGGGCGGCGCCACCTTCGACGCCTGCGTGCGCTTCCTCAAGGAAGACCCGTGGGAGCGCCTGCGCAAGTTGCGCGCGGCATTGCCCAACACCCGCCTGCAAATGCTTCTGCGCGGCCAGAACCTGCTCGGCTACCGTCACTACAGCGATGACGTGGTCAAGGCATTCGTCGCCAAGGCCGCGGTCAACGGCATCGATGTGTTCCGTATCTTCGACGCCATGAACGATGTGCGTAACCTGCGCGTGGCGATCGAAGCGGTCAAGGCCTCGGGCAAGCATGCCCAGGGGACCATCGCCTACACCACCAGCCCGGTGCACACCACCGATGCCTTCGTAGCGCAGGCCAAGCAGATGGAAGCCATGGGTTGCGATTCCATCGCGATCAAGGACATGGCCGGTCTGCTGACCCCTTACGCCACCGGTGAGCTGGTCAAGGCACTGAAGGCAGAGCAATCGCTGCCGGTCTTCATCCATTCCCATGATACCGCTGGCCTGGCCGCCATGTGCCAGCTCAAGGCGGTCGAGAACGGCGCGGATCACATCGATACCGCCATCTCCAGTTTCGCCTGGGGCACCAGCCATCCAGGTACCGAATCGATGGTCGCGGCCTTGAAGGGCAGTGAGTTCGACACCGGCCTGGACCTGGAGCTGTTGCAAGAGATCGGCCTGTACTTCTATGCCGTACGCAAGAAGTATCATCAGTTCGAAAGCGAGTTCACGGCGGTGGACACTCGCGTTCAGGTCAACCAGGTGCCAGGCGGCATGATTTCCAACCTGGCCAACCAGCTCAAGGAGCAAGGCGCGCTCAATCGCATGAACGAAGTGTTGGCGGAAATCCCGAAGGTTCGCGAAGACCTCGGTTACCCGCCGCTGGTGACGCCGACCTCGCAGATCGTCGGCACCCAGGCCTTCTTCAACGTGCTCGCCGGTGAGCGTTACAAGACCATCACCAACGAAGTGAAGCTCTACCTGCAGGGCGGCTACGGCAAGGCGCCGGGAACCGTGAGCGAGAAGCTGCGTCGCCAGGCGATCGGCAGCGAAGAGGTCATCGACGTGCGTCCGGCCGACCTGCTCAAGCCGGAAATGACCAAGCTGCGTGCCGACATTGGCGCCTTGGCGCGTTGCGAGGAAGACGTGCTTACCTTCGCCATGTTCCCGGATATCGGTCGTAAGTTCCTCGAAGAACGCGAAGCCGGCACACTGGTGCCTGAAACCTTGCTGCCGATCCCCGAGGCCGGCGCTGTCACGGCTCCAGGCGGTGAAGGCGTGCCGACCGAGTTCGTGATCGACGTTCACGGCGAGACCTACCGCGTCGATATCACCGGTGTCGGCGTCAAGGCCGAAGGCAAGCGGCACTTCTACCTGTCCATCGACGGCATGCCGGAAGAAGTGGTGTTCGAGCCACTCAACGATTTCGTCGGTGGCGGCGGCAGCAAGCGCAAGCAGGCCAGCGCGCCTGGGCACGTCAGTACCACCATGCCGGGCAATATCGTCGATGTGCTGGTCAAGGAAGGCGACGCCGTGAAAGCGGGCCAGGCCGTGCTGATCACCGAAGCCATGAAGATGGAAACCGAAGTCCAGGCGGCCATCGCCGGCAAGGTTACCGCCATTCATGTCGCCAAGGGCGATCGAGTGACGCCAGGCGAGATCCTGATCGAGATCGAAGGCTGATCGAAGCCTTCTTAGCAACGGTTAACCTCGGGGAGCGAAAGCTCCCCTTTTTTTGCTCCCGTTTTTGAGCGATCTATAGACTGTATCTGCAGCATAATGCAGATAAAACTCAATATGGCTTTTAGGTACGCATAAAAAATGCAGAAATAATGGGATTAGGTTAGAAGTGCATTAAAGTGCAGATCCCTATGTATCTATTAACCGTGCAGATCTATTCCTCAGGCCGTTGGCAGGATGCAATGACCTGTCGGTTCTCTCATCCGAAAAGTGGGCTGCGAAGTCTAGGCATCGAGACTGTTGCAACCGATGAGATGGCATTGGAGGAGGGCAGCAAGCCGAGCTTGTGGATGAGACGCTTCGATCCCGGGTCAGTGAGCAGGGCGCCTGGCAATCGAGTCGATCTACTCGGTGGCTGGTGTGGAGGAGCCAGGTAGCCGGATGAGCCACGTCGATGTCATCCACCTGTTAGGGCGGCTGTGGATAGAAGCCGGACAGCGTACGCAGGTGCAAGACTTGGTTGGGCAATACCTGCCGGGACCTGATCAACAAGACTCTGGGCAACTTCGATAATCATGGGCGCAATACCGCGATCATTCGTGGGCAGAACGGATTGTCCCTGGCGCCGATCTACGACCTTGCCCCAATGGTACTTGATGCGGAAGGCATCACTCGTACTACCAATGGCCTACCGGCATCGAGCGGAGTGGCGAAATAGATTGGCGCGCAGCCTGCGATACACTCGCAGGCTTGCTCAATCCTCTACAGGTGTTCGAGCAGCTGCGGCAGGATGCCCGGCTGTTGATGGCGCTGCCGGATTTGCTGGCTGACAGCGGTCTGCCCGACGCGGTCATGAATCATCCAGCCGTTGCCTTGAAACATCTGAAAAGCGCATGACAGCATGGGGACCGCTTTGACGCTCTCGATCGATGTTCGCCGCTTGCTGATCGAGGGTGTACGCGATGGCATAGCCGATGGCTCACTCGAATTGGGCGCCGGGGTTCGACGCTTGCGTATCGAAGTGGCAAAGATGCAGCAAAGCCAGTTCGCCCGTTATGTGCAAGATCTCGGTGCGCACACTCATCCAGATTGAGCAGGGTGAAGGCAATCCCACATTGAAATCGCTGAACGCCATGTTCCGCCCGTTTGCTCTGCAGATGAGGGTCGTTCGGCGTCAGCGAAACATCAATTGAACAGGAGCCTGTCTGGCTGCCTTGAAGTTGTCTCGCCGGAGCAAGGCCGGCACTTTGCGGCTGTACACCGCAAAGCCAATCCACCGTTACGGCTCCTTGCGGCAAGCCTCCAGCGTTCTGAGCTGGCCTTCGGGTCGCTGGTTCTCGGCGCTCAACCATTGTTCGAAACCCCGAGCGATCGCGGGCCACTCGTCATCCGTGATGGAAAACCAGGCGGTATCGCGGTTACGGTCCTTGATCACCATGTGTTTGCGGAACACGCCTTCGAAGGTGAAGCCGAAGCGCTCGGCGGCACGCTTGGAGCGGGCATTATCGTTGTTGCACTTCCATTCCAGGCGCCTATTGCCCAGCTCGAAAGCCAGCTTGCCAAGCAGATAGACCGCTTCCGTGCCCTTGGGAGTACGTTGCATCGCGCCGCCGAACGCGATGTGCCCGATCTCGATGCGGCCCTGGTCGGGCACGATCGACATCAGACTGAGAATGCCCTGGGCTCTGCCGCTTTGCGTGTCGATGACACTGAAGAACAGTGGGTCGCGGGTTGCGGCATTGCTGTCCAGCCAGTGGTCGAAGCCTTCTTCGTCGGTAAAAGGACCGTAGGCAAGGTATTTCCAGAGCTCGGGATCGGCGCCCGGGCCTTGGAAGACATCCCGCAACGCCTCGCGATGGCGATGGGCATGGAGTTTCTCGAGACGGATGAAACGGCCTTCGAGAGTCGTGGCCGTAGGTACCTTCGCCGCCTGCCAGTGTAGTGGATGATTCATGATCGACTCCGGGTCAAAGCGCTTTGCGAAACTGAATGAAGCCAGAGCGTTCGGCCACCTGTTCATACAGGCCAATGGCACCGGTGTTGGTCTGATGAGTCAACCAGTGAACCTTGCTGCTGCCCAAGGCCCCGGCCTCGGCATAGACATGCTCGATCAGTTGACGACCAATGCCTAGGCCGCGCTGCTCGCTGTCGACGTAGAGATCCTGCAGGTAACAGGAGTTCTCGATGCTCCAGTTGGAACGATGATAGATCCAATTGACCATTCCCACCGCCTTGCCATCCACCCAGGCCAGAGCCGAATGGGTAGGTTCGGTAGGGTCGAGCAGACGCTGCCAGGTGCTGGCGCTGACGTCTTCGGCAAGCTGCGCTTCGTAGAAGCGCAAGTAAGCTTGCCATAAAGGTAGCCAGGCAGCGTGATCGTCGATGCTGACAGGACGCAGGGTGACGTTGGGCATGGGCGATTCCTTCAAGGTTGGCGCATGTGCGCCGCGAGTTGGTTGTCCAGGTGGTCGGGACTGCTGGCCAGACGCGTGCGTACGCCTTCGATATCCTGGGCGGCACGGTTCTGGCTGAGTTTGCGGGCGCCTTGCAGACGATTGATGGGCAGGCGTATGCCGACGATCGCGCGTAGCATCCCCTGAATGTAGTCGGTGGGTGCGTCGGTCACTTTCCAGGGCTCGCTGCGGCCCTGTTCATGCCGGTCGGTAAGTCGGCTGACGATATCCAGCAGACGCGGACCGTCCTGAATGACCTCCGCCACCCCGTACGCGTGCACCGCGAGGTAGTTCCAGGTGGGTACCGTGCGGGGATCTTCTGCCTTGCTTGGATAATAGCCGGGGCTTACATAAGCGTCGGCTCCGGCGAATATCATCAACGCCTCGGTGCCTGCCTGCAAGTCGAGCCACTGTTGGTTGGCCCGAGCCAGGTGCGCGTAGATCGTGCCCTGGGTACCTTCGGTCGGATCGATCAACACGGGCAAATGAGTGGCCAGCAAGCCATGCTTGCCGTGGCTTGCCAATAGGGCGAGGCGGCTCAGCGACATCTGCCGGTGCAGATGCTCGAGATCGTGTTCCTGATGGGATCTGGCGTTGTACATGGCTTGGTCCTTGTCGAATGGCTCCATCCTAGGCAGGCTAATGGCTCAAGTTAAGAGCCATTAATGACCAATTCGATAGGTCCAATCTGTGAACGAGCATCCGCTTGACCTGTCCTTCGACCCTGCCGGAATCGTGCTCGACAGGCGCCTTGGCCTCAGTCGCCAGCTGTATCAGGCATTGCGCGAGCGTGTGCTGGACGGTCGTCTGGGCAGTGGTGCCCGATTGCCGGCCAGCCGCGATCTGGCCGCGATATTGAAGCTGTCTCGCAACAGCGTGGTGAGGGCCTACGATCAGCTGTATGCCGAAGGCTATATCGAAAGCCGAGTCGGTGACGGCACCTATGTGAGCCAGCTAAAAAAACTATCCACAAAACCATCCACAGGGTTATCCCTGGGTTTATCAACAGATTTATCCACATATTCTTCAAAAAATACTGAGGGTTCGTCCAGTTCCGATAGGTCGGGCGATACGCTGGAGCGTCTGAAAAATCATCATTTGCCACCGCCAAAAAGCGGACCGCCTCGCGCATTTCGGGTAGGCGTCCCGGCATTCGATCTGTTCCCATTCCAAGTCTGGGCCAGGTTGCAAGCGGGTTTCTGGCGCAATCCGGATCCAGCGCGGCTCGGTTACGGTGACCCGGCGGGCGAGCCACTGCTACGCGAGCTCATCGCCGCTTATCTGCGAAGGTCACGGGGGTTGTCCTGCAGTGCTGAACAAATAGTGATCACCAGTGGCGCACAGCAAGCCATAAGCCTTTGTGCACAGTTGCTGCTCAAGCCAGGTGACTGTGTCGCTGTGGAAAATCCAGGCTATCGCGCCGCCGCACATGCACTTTCGCTACACGGCGCACGCCTTGAAGGGATTCCCGTCGACGGCGAAGGCCTTGATTGCGAGGTGCTGGAAACCCTGGCGGACTGTCGGCTCGCCTATGTCACCCCTGCGCATCAATATCCAACGGGAGTGACCATGAGCCTGGCCCGGCGTCTGTCGCTGCTGGCTTGGGCCGAACGCAGCGGCGGCTGGATCATCGAGGACGACTATGACGGCGAATACCGCTACAACGGCGCCCCCTTGGCGCCGCTGGCGGCATTGGACCAACATGCCCGAGTGCTGTACGTCGGTACGTTCGGCAAGATCGCTTTTCCGGCGCTGCGGCTTGGTTATCTGGTGTTGCCGGAAGGCTTGGTGCAAGCGTTCTCCCAGGCATGCGCCCTGGCCGTACGACATTCCGAGGTCGGCGCCCAGAGCGTGATGGCGCAGTTCATGGCGCAAGGACATTTTCAGCGGCACATCCGCCGCATGCGCCGGGCCGCCTTGAGTCGGCGCAACGTGCTGCAGGCCGGCTGGCCTAGGGATGTGCCAGGTCTCGGGCCGATGCCCGAAGTCGCGGCGGGACTGCATGTGAAGGTAGACGTGGACACCCTGGCGCGTGAGGCGGAATTGGTGGCGCGAGCCGAAACGGCGGGTGTAGAAATCAATCCTCTGAGCAGCTATTGGCTGGACGATCAAACGCCTGTGGATAACCACGCCGGACTGGTGCTCGGCTTCGCCGCCGTGAGCGAAGCCGAAATCGCCAATGCGCTGATGCGCCTGCGCAAGGCCTGGCGCTAGTCGCTAATGCCAGTCAGTTAAGGGAAGTCGTCGATTCACATGCTGGCGCTCAGCCTTCGGCTCGAATTTCTTCAGAGAAGCTGATGGCCTATCGCGGGACAAGCCCGCTCGCCACCAGTATGCGCTGTAGCGAAGATATATATGCCTGGTGGCGAGCGGGCTTGTCCCGCGATAGGCCATCAGCTTCTCTGAAATTAGAAAGCCGAACATTTTCTTAACTGACTGACATTAGGCGCTAGTGCTTGTATTTCTGACTGGCACCCGAATCAGTCGAAGGCCTTCAGGTCCCGGACTTTATACGTGTCCACGCCCGCGTGCGGGCACGTTCGGCATCGCGCGACAAAGGCGTGAGGGTGTACAGCTTGGTCATGGCCTCGGCGGTCGGATACAGGTTGGGATTGTTGCGAATGGCCGGGCTGACCTTCTCGGTCGCATCCTTGTTGGGGTTGGGATAGCCGACGAAATCGCTGATCGGCGCGATGACTTCCGGCCGCAGCAGGTAGTTGATGAATACATGGGCATCTTCGGCATTGGCCGCGTTCTTGGGAATGGCCAGCATATCGAACCAGATCGGCGCGCCTTCCTTGGGCAGGCGCATGTCGACCACCACACCGTTCTTCGCATCCAGCGCGCGATTGGCGGCCTGGGAGAAACTGCCCGAATAGCCGACCGCCACGCAGATGTCCCCGTTGGCGATATCGGCCATGTACTTGGAAGAGTGGAAGTAGGTGATGTGCGGACGGATCTTCAGCATCAACGCCTCGGCCTTCTGGTAGTCGGCCGGCTTGTCGCTGTTCGGTGGCAGCCCCAGGTACTGCAAGGCCAAGGGCAGGATCTCCGACGGCGAGTCGAGCAGGGCTACACCGCATTGCTTGAGCTTGGCGATGTTCTCTTCCTTGAAGATCAGGTCCCAACTGTCTACCGGGGCATCGTTGCCGAGCGCGGCCTTGACCTTTTCCGGGTTGAAACCGATCAGGACAGTGCCATACATGTAGGGCACGGCGAAGCGATTGCCTGGGTCGCTCTTCTCCACCAGCTTCATCAACGCGGGATCGAGATGCTGCCAGTTCGTCAGTTTCGAGCGATCCAGAGGCTGGAATACGCCGGCCTCGATCTGCTTGGCCAGGAACACGTTGGATGGCACCACCACGTCATAACCGGAATTGCCCGTGAGCAACTTGGCCTCGAGCGCTTCGTTGGTGTCGAAGATATCGTAGACCAGCTTGACCTCGGTCTCGGCCTTGAAGTCGGTCAAGGTCTTCGGGGTGATGTAGTCGAACCAGTTGTAGACGCGCAAGGTGCGTTGCTCGGCCTGTGCCGGCAACGCTGCGCAAACGAGGCTGGCGCACATCAACGAGGCAAGCAGTGGCTTGAGACGGATCATGAATGAGCTCCTGGTTGGGCATGCTGGAAGCCTTCCAGCACGTTGACGGCGTTGATGCCGATCTCTTCCACGGCGTAACCGCCTTCCATCACGAACAACGTCGGCTTGCCCAGCCGGGCGATACGCTCACCCATTTGCAGATAGTCCGGGCTGTCGAGGCGAAACTGCGAGATCGGGTCATGCATGAAGGTGTCCACGCCCAGCGAAATAACCAGTACGTCCGGCGTATAGGCAGCTATACGCTGGCAGGCATCTTCCAGGGCCTGGCTCCAGGCGGACCAGTCGCTGCCAGCGGGCAAGGGATAATTGACATTGCATCCCAAGCCTTCGCCTTCGCCTTCCTCGTCCGCGTAACCCAGGAAGAAAGGAAACTCGGCCTGAGGGTCGCCATGGATCGAGGCGAAGAACACGTCATTGCGGCGATAGAAGATGTCCTGGGTACCGTTGCCGTGGTGATAGTCGACGTCCAGGATGGCGACCTTGCCGTACCCTTGGTCAAGGAAGGCCTGAGCGGCGATAGCGGCGTTGTTCAGGTAGCAATAGCCGCCCATGACCTCTGCCGCGGCGTGGTGTCCAGGTGGACGGCACAGGGCAAAGGCCGCATGTGCTCCCTCCTGGATAGCCGCCTGAGCGGTGAGGGCGACCTGCGCAGCGCTGTAGGCAGCCTGCCAGGTACCGGCGGTGATCGGTGCGCCGGCATCGAAACTGTAATAGCCAAGCTCGCCATGCAGCCCGACAGGTTTGACCTGGCGAAGCGTGCGCGCCGGCCAGGTGAAAGGCAGCAGGTCACCGTCGTGACCGAGTTGTGCCCAGCGTGCCCAGGCACCTTCGAAGAAGTCCAGGTAGTCGGCGCTGTGTACCCGGAGTAGCGGCGCTCGACCAAAGTCGCGCGGTGGCTGCACCGGGCCGAGTTCACGCTTGCGCACTTGTTCCAGCACATGGTCCGCGCGCGAAGGCATCTCGAAGCAGGGCATCAGCTGGCCATTGATCAGCTCGCAGCGGCCATGGTGCAAACGATGGTCATCGGAATAAACCGTCAGCATTTCTTGTTCTCCGTTTTTCACTGGCATGGGCCATTGTCAGGGCCTGCCAAAGAAGGGAAAACGACGCAAACGGCCAAAAGGGGATAGATATGGCCAACTGTGTCGCCCGCCGTTGTTCTTGGTTCTGACGCGTTTCCGGGCAGTTAAGGAAAAAAGCTCATGTTTCGAATTTTGAAGCTTTATTCCGGCCTCTCGAATCTTCGCTGAAGCTGATGGCCTCGTCGCGGGACAAGCCCGCTCGCCACCGTGACCATGTTCGGTCCGATCCAGTCCAGTCCAGTCCGGTGGCGAGCGGGCTTGCCCCGCGACGAGGCCCTCAGCCTCACCAAAGCTCCAATAGGCCAAAAAGCATCAACACTCCAGCTCACCACCGACGGTCCGGACACAACTCCAGTGGCGAGCGGGCTTGCCCCGCGACGAGGCCATCAGCCTCACTAAAGCTCCGATAAGCCAAAAAGCATCAACACTCCAGCTCATCACCGACGGACCGGACACAACTCCAGTGGCGAGCGGGCTTGCCCCGCGACGAGGCCCTCAGCTTCACTAAAGCTCCGATAAGCCAAAAAGCATCAACACTCCAGCTCACCACCGACGGTCCGGACACAACTCCAGTGGCGAGCGGGCTTGCCCCGCGACGAGGCCCTCAGCCTCACTAAAGCTCCAATAGGCCAAAAAGCATCAACACTCCAGCTCACCACCGACGGTCCGGACGCAACTCCAGTGGCGAGCGGGCTTGCCCCGCGACGAGGCCATCAGCCTCACTAAAGCTCCAATAGGCCAAAAAGCATCAACACTCCAGCTCACCACCAACGGTCCGGACACAACTCCAGTGGCGAGCGGGCTTGCCCCGCGACGAGGCCATCAGCTTCACTAAAGCTCCAAGAGGCCAAAGAGAAGCTTCAACATTTAAACCGCATGTTGTTCCTCAGCCGACTGGCATTGCCACTCAACTGCGAAAATGACTCGGCGCCACCCCGCTCCAGCGCTGAAACGCATGTCGAAAGCTGGCGGTCTCACTGAAGCCGAGGGTTTCGGCAATCCGATAGATCGGCATCTGGTCTTCGGCGAGCAACTGCTTGGCGCGCTCGAAGCGTAGTTCGTCCAGCAATTGCTGGTAGCTGCTGCCCAGCGCGTGCAAATGCCGGCGCAAGGTCCGCGAGGAGCAATTCATTTGCCGGGCCAGACCATCGATCCCCGGCGCGGCATCCAACTGCTGCTGCAGTAGCTGGCGAATACGTCCCAACCAGGCCTGACGGCCAGTAAATTCCATGTTCAGACGTCGACAGCGCTCGTTCATGGCCTGGTACGTGATCGGATCGGCCAACGGCAAGGGCGCCTCCAGCCAGCGACGATCGAAGGCGAAGGCATTGTCAGCGGCGGCGAACGCCAGTGGGCATTGGAATGCCTTGCCGTAGAGCGCGTGATAGCCCGGCTGCTCATGTTCGAAGCGTGCGCCCAGCAGCGGTAGTGGCTGCCCCAGCAGGTCATCGCAGATGACCTTCAGCGAAGTCAGGCAAAACTCGGCATTGAATGCGGCCAGTGCCGCCGATTCCCGGTATTCGCTGGCGCACAGCCAGATCCGCTGGCCATCGTCGGCCAGGCGCAGGTGGAAAAGTGTTCCCAACAATGCCGGATAGCCCATCGCCAAACGCAGGGCGTCACCTAAGGTGGCACTGGAGAGCAAGGCGTAACCGAGCATGCCGTAGCAGGACACATGCATGCGCTGGCCCAGGTGCAGCCCGATGTCTTCGCGTCGCGCCACGGCATTGCTGCAGACCGTCTGCTCCTGTTGCGTGGTGATACGCCCATCGGCATGGTCGAGGTCCGCCAGGCCAATGCCGCTGCCGACGAGCAGCTCGTCGACGCTGCCGCGTTCGTCCTGGAAAACCTTGAGAATCAGCGAGACGGCATTCAGGGTAGTCAGATGGGTAGGCAGCATGCTTGGCGTCTGGCGTTGAGGTGGAAGCATTGTGGAGCAATTTATGTGCCTTGGTTCCTGATTGGAGGAGGGCACGAAGGTTTCATGATGAACCGGAGCTGCACAGTTGAACTGGGCTGGAGTGGCAGATATCTGTCCCAAAAAGTTTCGCTCCTTCAGCATTTGGGAAAGTAACCTGCGCAAGCTTCCGCCGTTTCTGCGGTGTCAGGCTGGTTATTCAGGGCTAGTTTCCTCGGGTCGTCTTGTTTCTTGCTTGGCGATTAGGGGTGAGAATCTACCGAACGAATGAGCGGCATCCCGTTATGGCAGCCGTGCGCGGCCAGACCTCGGTCTGGCCGAGTTCCTTCGTTCCTCGGTTTTTCACCCCGTGTACGGCTGCCACCCTTATTCTGTGAGAAGAACAGGGGGCAGCTCCCGTAACGCATGGGGGCAAAGCCATGAAAAAGATCGTCCCCTGACCCCCCGCATACCCGTCCCAATCCCCTTATCACCACCCCATACTTTTCTATCCACAGCCATCTCTTACCGTCCGACTCTCAGGCCTACGCCAGCGAGCTCCTGCGCGGAATCTTCGAGACCACCGACGAATACTGTCGAGCGCGCGCCCTCGAGCCAGGGCAGGGCATGTTGGTGAACGTGCTGCACTCGGCGGAATTCGCGCGTGCGCTGGTCGAGCATGCGCTCACCAAACTTCAGACCACCACGGATCAAGGAGTGACGCCATGAGCCGGACAATCGAGCGAAAACGGCAACAACCCCCGGCACCGCGATCTTCATCCGCAGCAAGTATCCGCCCGGCGACCTGTTCCGCATCACACCGGACATCCCCTGCGACTATGCGCTGGAGCAGGCCGCGACCATCCTTGACAAGTTTTCCCTGGATGCCCTGGTGAATTTGCTGGCCTACGCAGATCTGGAAATCGATTTTACAGTTAAGAAAAAAGCGGCCTGATCCAGGATGCACAGCAACGTACTGGCTTTTGCGATAGCCAGTTTTGAGAAGCCATTAATCCCTGTCGCGGCGAGCCCTGCCGCTGCTAGAGGCAAGGGGATAGAGAATGGGCTCTTCAGATTGTCGGGTAACAAAAAAAGGGCCCGAAGCCTAAGCTTCGAGCCCTCAAACGGCTGAGAGGTGTCTAGTCCCTCGACCTGGTGAGCGGTGTATCGGTCGGTTACGCCTTCAGCGGAACCAGACGCGGTGCAATCATGTTTTCCGGACGCAGGATGTCGTTGAGCATCGCTTCGTCCAGCAGGCCTTCTTCACGCACCAGTTCCAGTACGCCGCGGCCGGTTTCCAGGGCGACGCGGGCGATACGGGTGGCGTTTTCATAGCCGATGTACGGGTTCAGGGCGGTGACCAGGCCGATCGAGTGTTCGACCAGTTCACGGCAGCGCTGCTCGTTGGCGGTGATGCCGACGATGCAGTGCTCGCGTAGCATGTCCATGGCGCGCTGCAGCAGGCGGATCGAGTCGAAGATCTTGTAGGCGATCAGCGGCTCCATGACGTTGAGCTGCAGTTGGCCGCCTTCGGCCGCGATGGTCAGGGCCAGGTCGTTGCCCATGATGGCGAAGGCCACCTGGTTGACGGCCTCCGGGATCACCGGGTTGACCTTGCCTGGCATGAT
The DNA here is from genome assembly GCF_013523055.1 of Pseudomonas capeferrum. Classification (GTDB taxonomy): domain Bacteria; phylum Pseudomonadota; class Gammaproteobacteria; order Pseudomonadales; family Pseudomonadaceae; genus Aquipseudomonas; species Aquipseudomonas capeferrum_A. The sequence goes on from NZ_JAAMQM010000018.1 coordinate 40,010, forward strand.
CGAGCTGCCCGGTTGGCGTGCCGGCAGGTTGATCTCGTTGATGCCGGTGCGCGGGCCGCTGGACAGCAGGCGCAGGTCGTTGCAGATCTTCGACAGCTTGACCGCGGTGCGCTTGAGCATGCCCGAGAACAGCACGAAGGCGCCCATGTCGGAGGTGGCTTCGATCAGGTCGGCAGCCGGTACCAGCGGCTGGCCGCTGATCAGCGCCAGGCGCTGTACGGCCAGGCCCTGGTAGCCAGGGTCGGCGTTGATGCCGGTGCCGATGGCGGTACCGCCCAGGTTGACTTCGGTCAGCAACTCCGGCGCCAGGCTGCGCAGGCGGTTGAGGTCTTCGGTCAGTGTCGTGGCGAAGGCACGGAATTCCTGGCCCAGGGTCATCGGTACCGCGTCCTGCAGCTGGGTACGACCCATTTTCAAGACGTGGTTGAATTCTTCACCCTTGGCAGCGAAGGCTTGGATCAGGCTGTCGAGGCTGGCCAGCAGGGCGTCATGGCCCAGCAGCAGACCCAGGCGGATCGCAGTCGGGTAGGCGTCGTTGGTCGACTGCGCCATGTTGACGTCGTTGTTCGGGTGCAGGTACTGGTACTCGCCTTTCTGGTGGCCCATGGCCTCCAGCGCGATGTTGGCGATGACTTCGTTGGCGTTCATGTTGGTGGAAGTACCAGCACCGCCCTGGATCATGTCGACCACGAACTGCTCGTGGTAGTCGCCGCGGATCAGACGGGCGCAGGCCTCGCTGATGGCGGCATGCTTGGCATCGCTCAGGTGACCCAGTTCACGGTTGGCGTCGGCGGCTGCCTGCTTGACCATGGCCAGACCCACTACCAGCTTCGGGTAGTGCGACAGTGGAACACCGGAAAGGTGGAAGTTGTTGGCAGCACGCAGAGTCTGGATGCCGTAGTAGGCATCCGCTGGGACTTCAAGGGTACCAAGCAGGTCTTTTTCGACGCGGAACGATGCAGCGGAGGACATGACGGATATCATCTCGGTTTTGACCCGGCAACTGCCGGAATGCCGCCAATCCTAGGCCTGCGCCGATTTTGCCGCCAATGCTGTTGCGCGCTAACCTATGCACGAACGGCATAATGATTCATGTGACGCCGATTGATATTCGAGCGTGTTCCAATCTGGTGCATGCAAGGGAGACCATTGTGAACCTGGAAAGCAAATGGCTGGAGGACTTCAGCGCCTTGGCGGCTACACGCAGCTTCTCTCAGGCGGCCGAGCGACGATTCGTCACGCAGCCAGCCTTCAGCCGACGTATCCGCAGTCTTGAAGCTGCACTCGGACTGACGTTGGTGAATCGCTCTCGCACGCCGATCGAGTTGACCGAGGCGGGGCAGCTGTTTCTCGTCACGGCGCGTACGGTTGTCGACCAGTTGAGCGAAGTTCTTCGCCATTTGCATCATCTTGAAGGCGGGCAGGGCGAGGTGATCCAGGTGGCGGCAGCGCATTCGCTGGCCTCGGGCTTCTTCCCACGCTGGGTAGCGCAGCTACGCAACGATGGGCTGAACATCGCCACGCGCCTGGTCGCGACCAACGTCGGTGATGCGGTGCACGCCCTGCGCGAGGGTGGTTGCGACCTGATGCTGGCCTTCTATGATCCGGATGCTGCCCTGCAGATGGATGCCGAGATCTTCCCGTCGCTGCACATGGGTACCACCGAGATGCTGCCGGTGTGCGCGGTGGATGCCGACGGCCAGGCGTTGTTCGATCTTGAAGGTGAGGCCAGCGTGCCGTTGCTGGCCTACAGCGCCGGCGCCTTCCTGGGTCGTTCGGTGAGCCTGCTGCTGCGCCAGCGTAACCTGCGCTACACCACTGTCTATGAGACAGCGATGGCCGACAGCCTCAAGAGCATGGCCCTCGAGGGCATGGGCATCGCCTGGGTACCGCGCCTGTCGATGCAGGGCGAGCTGGCGCGTGGAGAACTGGTGGTCTGCGGTGGCAGTGCCTGGCACGTACCGCTGGAAATACGTCTGTATCGCTGTGCCTTGGTACGCAAGGCCAACGTGCGTCTCCTGTGGCGCAAGCTGGAAACGCCGGGCGTCCCCGCAGGCAGCTCAGTTTGAGTTGTACTTCAAGTAGTCTGCAATGTTCGCTCTGTTCTCGTCGCTGTAGCGGTAGCAATGTGAGCGAAGCGGGTTGCGGGGCGCCATGTAGGTCTCGCAGAACCATCCGTTGAACTGGGTTGCCGCGTGCTCATGCGTGGCATTGAGCAAGTGGCCGATTTCATGGGCAGGGGCCTTGAACGTATCGAGCGAAGCGATGGCGTGTGTACCGCCTTGCTCGGCAAGTCCGGCGTTGTAGTTCAATCCGCTGCGGTCGTAGACGTCCCGGGTAAGCAACACGTATTTTCGCATGAACGAAAAGGGCGCTGAAGAGCGATACCTGAGCTCATCCTTGAAGGCGTCGAGAATCTCGTTCGAAGGTTTTCCCGCATAGGCGAGGTCAGTAATCCCTGGGACGTTGCGCTGGAAGATGATTTCGATGGGATGACTGGTAAAGCTGCGCATTTCATCCAGCCATTGCTGGAAATAGTCGTTTCGCAGATCGTGTTCGCTGATATCGACAAGCTCATCGTGGGGATAAATCCAAATCTGCAGGGATTGGCTTGCCCAGGCAGCAGGCAGTTGCGACGCGCACATCAGCGCGATCCAACGGGCAATACACTTGCAAGTGATCATCGAGAATCTCTGGCGGGTTGGCGGGGGCCCTGATCGTGGGCGCGCGCAAGCCTCGGCAAAAGCTGGAAGCGTTTCTGAAGAAACAGGCTGCCTTTGATCTATCGAGTGCCATCAGGGGGTGGGCGGGCCGCTAGGCCATGGGCTATAATCTCGCGCCTTCGACCCCTCTGGTCGATTCAGAATCCGTATGACGAGCCACGCCGGTCCACCTGCGTGGCTTGTTGCTTTTTAGCGCGCCACAAGGCGCTTGCAGGAGAGGCTCGACGATGAGTGCACTGGTTGGCGTGATCATGGGCTCCAAGTCCGATTGGTCCACCCTTAGCCACACCGCCGATATGCTGGAAAAACTCGGCATTCCCTACGAGGTGAAGGTGGTTTCCGCCCACCGTACCCCGGATCTGCTGTTCCAGTATGCCGATGAGGCCGAAGGCCGCGGCATCGAGGTGATCATCGCCGGTGCCGGTGGCGCGGCCCACTTGCCAGGCATGTGCGCCGCCAAGACCCACTTGCCAGTGCTGGGCGTGCCGGTGCAGTCGTCGATGCTGTCGGGTGTCGACTCGCTGCTGTCGATCGTGCAGATGCCGGCGGGCGTGCCTGTCGCGACCCTGGCCATCGGCAAGGCCGGCGCGATCAACGCCGCGCTGCTGTCGGCGAGCATTCTGGGTGCCAAGCACCCGCAGTTCCACGCGGCGCTCAAGCAGTTCCGCACGGAACAGACCGAAACCGTCCTGGACAATCCAGACCCGCGTCAGGCCTGAGGCTACCAACATGAAGATCGGTGTAATCGGTGGCGGCCAGCTGGGTCGCATGCTGGCCCTGGCGGGCACTCCCCTGGGCATGAACTTCGCTTTCCTCGACCCCGCGCCAGACGCCTGCGCCGCGCCGCTGGGCGAGCACCTGCGTGCCGACTACGGCGACCAGGATCATCTGCGCCAACTGGCCGAAGAAGTCGACCTGGTGACCTTCGAGTTCGAAAGCGTTCCCGCCGAGACCGTGGCCTTCCTGTCGCAGTTCGTGCCGGTGTATCCAAGCGCCGAGGCCCTGCGCATCGCCCGTGACCGTCTGTTCGAGAAGAGCCTGTTCCGCGACCTGGGCATCCCGACCCCGGCCTTCGCCGACATCCTGTCCCAGGCCGACCTCGACGCAGCTGTCGCCAGCATCGGCCTGCCGGCAGTGCTCAAGACCCGCACCCTGGGTTACGACGGCAAGGGCCAGAAGGTCCTGCGTACGGCCGAGGATGTAGTCGACACCTTCGCCGAGCTGGGCAGTGTGCCATGCCTGCTGGAAGGCTTCGTCCCCTTCACGGGCGAAGTGTCGCTGGTTGCCGTGCGTGGCCGTGATGGTGAAACGCGCTTCTACCCGCTGGTGCACAACACCCATGAGAGCGGCATCCTGCGTCTGTCGGTGGCGAGCGAAGACCACCCGCTGCAGTCGTTGGCCGAAGACTATGTCGGCCGTGTGCTGGAGAAGCTGGACTATGTGGGCGTGATGGCCTTCGAGTTCTTCGAGGTCGATGGTGGCCTGAAGGCCAACGAGATCGCCCCACGGGTGCACAACTCCGGGCACTGGACCATCGAAGGCGCCGAGTGCAGCCAGTTCCAGAACCACCTGCGCGCCGTGGCCGGGCTACCGTTGGGCTCGACCGCCAAGGTCGGCGAGAGCGCCATGCTCAACTTCATCGGTGAAGTGCCTGCGGTGGACAAGATAGTCGCTATCGACGACTGCCATCTGCATCACTACGGCAAGGCTTTCAAGGTCGGTCGCAAGGTCGGCCACGCCACCTTGCGCTGTGCCGACATGACCGGCCTGAAGCAGAAGATAGCCGAGGTAGAGGCCTTGATAGGCGGCTGAGCGACCATTCCCGATTGAACCTGTGACGCTGCAATCCCTCTGAAATGACAACGAGCTTGAATACTGAACAGGATTTGGCTTGTTCCACTTCATTTCAGAGGGATTGTCATGGGAATCATCGGAACCATCTTCATCGGTCTCATCGTCGGTTTGCTGGCCCGCTTCCTGAAGCCGGGTGACGACAGCATGGGCTGGATCATGACCATTCTTCTGGGTATCGCCGGCTCCCTGCTGGCGACCTATGGCGGTCAGGCCTTGGGCATTTACAGGGCCGGTGAGGCTGCAGGCTTCTTCGGCGCCCTGGTAGGCGCAGTGGTGCTGCTGGTGATCTACGGCATGATCAAGAAGCGCTGATTACGGCTAGAATGTCCGGCAACTTTCACGTGTTGCCGGGCATTTCATGCGTCTTTCCCTACTTTTTCCGCTCCTGCTGGTCTGCACCCTGGCTCACGCCGAGCTTCCCGAAACCGACTGGCTGGAGCTGATGCCCAAGTCCGACCAGAAGGCCCTGGAGCTGATGCCCGAGATCGACCACGACTCGCCGGAAGCCATGGGCACCTTCACTGACAAGGGCGGCCTCAAGCAGAGCAAAGGGTTGCCGGCGGTGATGTACTCGACCAAGACCGTGCCCACCCTGAATGGCAAGCAGATCCGCTTGGGCGGCTATCCCGTTCCGCTGGAAAGCGACGCCAAGGGCAACAGCACCTTGTTCTTCCTGGTGCCTTACCCAGGTGCCTGCATCCATGTCCCGCCGCCACCGCCAAACCAGCTGGTGCTGGTGCGCTATCCCAAAGGCCTGAAGATCGACGATATCTACACGCCGCTGTGGGTCAGCGGCACGTTGAAGGTCGAGAAGGTGAGCAATGATCTGGCCGCTGCGGCGTATGCGCTGGATGCGCAGAAGGTAAGGGTGGTGGAGGAGGCTGACCTTTGAGCCTTTAGGCGCCTGCGCCGGCCTCTTCGCGGGCAAGCCCATCCCCACTGGTATCGCGCTGCTGCCGAGGCAGTGGAAATCCAATGGGTGTGGCGCTTCGCCGATGCGATTCACTCGCGAAAGGTCGGCACAGGGACAGCCAAGCTCAGGTCATTTCGCTGCCAATACTCACGCTCAGAGAACAACTGGCCCCCGGTTTCAGCACAACCACGTCATCCCATACATTCGCCGTCTCGATGCACAGCATCCGCTGCCAGCCATCATCCGCCATATCCGAAAGCTCCTTGGCCCGCTCGGTCCACGGGTTCCAGATCACCGCCGAGCGCGAGCCGCTGCTGGTCAGGGTGATGCGACGGTTCCAGTGCGGGTCGACAATGCTCAACTGCTCAGGCGTCTGCAGGTAAATCCGGTCGGTCTCACCGACGAAGGCCAGCGCATCGTTTTGCGTACGCTGTTCCCAGTCGGCCAAGGTCTCGATGTAGTTCAGCCCCTCCACACCCTCGACCCGCGCCTGGCGCACGTCGCTGACGGCGAAGTAGCTGTGCAGGGCTTGGCTGATGGTCACACTGTCGCTGCCGAGGTTATAGCTGGTTAGTGTCACCTTCAGTTGCTCACCCAGCTCGATCAGCAACTTCAGTTCGACCTCATGCGCCCAGCCGGGGAGATCGCCTTGAGCTTCGGGCAGCTCGAACTCGAGCTGGATGTTGGCGCCGACCTGTTCGGCTCCACGTAAATTCCAGTCACGACCACGCACCAGCCCATGCGCTGGCGCCTGCTCCCCCTTGTACATGCCTTGGACGGATTCGGGGTTGCGCTTCAAGTTGCCAAACCAAGGCCAGCACACCGGTACCCCGGCGCGCACGGATTTACCTTGGCGAAAAATGGCCTGGTCACTCAGCCACAGCAACGGTGGCTCGCCCACACGCTGGTAGCTGAGGATCTGCGCGCCCTGCTGGGCGATCAGTAGTTCGGCATGGTCGCTGGTGATGCGCCAGCAGTTGAGTTCGCCGTGTTGCTCGTTGTCGACCTTGAAGGTAGCCATTGCGCTCGTCTCATTGATTGCCTGTGGGTCTTGGACCCGGGCACATGCAATGAGTTTACCGCTCTCGGGGCTCAGCGACGAGGCACGGACCGGGTGCGGCCGCTGCCGTCGATGGCGACGAAGACGAACACGGCCTCGGTCACCTTGCGCCATTCGCTGGACAGCGGATCGTCGCTCCACACCTCGACCATCATCTGGATCGAGCTGCGGCCGATCTCCAGGGTCTGGGTATAGAAGGACAGCTGCGCACCCACGGCCACTGGCACCAGGAAGGCCATGCGGTCGATCGCTACCGTGGCAACGCGTCCACCGGCAACGCGGCTGGCCATGGCAGTGCCCGCCAGGTCCATCTGAGCGACCAGCCAGCCGCCGAAGATATCGCCAAAGCCGTTGGTTTCACGGGGTAACGCGGTGATCTGCAAGGCCAGATCGCCTTGCGGAATGGGATCTTCTTGTTCGAGTTCAATCATGCCGGGGGCCTCTGACCCTTGACGCTTCGTTGGTTGGCGCAATGATAGTCGCCGTGAAAACGTTCAGCTGAATGCATACTACGCTGATTTCGCTTTTCCAGGCGGCCTAGGGAAACTCTGCGAAACCGCCTGCAGCATACCGACCGGCGTTTTCGCACAACATCCCACAATTGACGCAACCTTTTCGTACTAGAGACCAGTATATAGTCCGATAAAGATAGCGACGACACGGATTGCTTAATATCTGCCGCCATTTTTCCGCACTATGAGCCTTGGACGGCAATTTGTTATCTTCGCAAGGTCCCACGCCAGAAGCCGCCATGCAAGCGGCCCGCATGACCTAAAAGAGAATGTCGATGACCTCCGTGCAGAGCAGTATCGAGCAGCCGTCGCGGCCGCTGACCCGCAGTGACTACAAGACCCTCTCACTGTCCGCCCTGGGCGGTGCGCTGGAGTTCTACGATTTCATCATCTTCGTGTTCTTCGCCACCGTGGTCGGCAAGCTGTTCTTCCCTCCCGACATGCCCGAATGGCTACGCCTGATGCAGACCTTCGGCATTTTCGCCGCCGGTTACCTGGCGCGGCCGGTGGGCGGCATCGTCATGGCCCACTTCGGCGACCTGCTCGGGCGCAAGAAGATGTTCACCCTGAGCATCTTCATGATGGCCTTGCCGACGCTGGTCATGGGCCTGCTGCCCACCTATGCGCAAATCGGCCTTTGGGCTCCGGTCCTGCTGCTGCTGATGCGAGTGATCCAGGGCGCCGCGATCGGTGGAGAGGTGCCAGGCGCCTGGGTATTCGTCTCCGAACATGTCCCGGCGCGCCACACTGGCTATGCGTGCGGCACCCTGACGGCCGGGCTGACGTCGGGCATCCTGCTCGGCTCGCTGGTCGCGACGCTGATCAATACCCTGTATACCCCTGGCGAAGTATCCGACTACGCATGGCGAATTCCTTTCCTGCTCGGCGGCGTGTTCGGGCTGTTCTCGGTCTATCTGCGCCGCTGGCTGCACGAGACGCCGGTCTTCGCCGAAATGCAGGCGCGCAAGGCGCTGGCCGAAGAGCTGCCGCTGCGCGCGGTCCTGCGCGACCATCGCGGTGCGATCCTCCTCTCGATGCTCCTGACCTGGCTGCTGTCGGCCGGCATCGTGGTGGTCATCCTCATGACCCCGGCGCTGCTGCAAAGCTTCTATCAAGTCAGCCCAACCGACTCGCTCAAGGCCAACAGCCTGGCCATCGTCCTGCTCAGCTTCGGCTGCGTGACCGCCGGTTCGCTCGCCGATCGCTTCGGTGCCGGCCGGGTATTCGTCATCGGCAGCCTGTTGCTCCTGGCATCCTCCTGGACCTTCTACCACACGCTGCCGACCCACCCCGAGCTGCTGTTCCCGATGTACGCCCTGACCGGCCTCTGCGTTGGGCTTGTCGGTGCCGTGCCCTACGTGATGGTCAAGGCATTTCCACCCGTGGTGCGCTTCAGCGGCCTGTCGTTCTCCTACAACCTGGCCTACGCCATCTTCGGTGGGCTGACGCCGATGGTAGTGACCGCGCTCCTCAAGTTCAGCCCGATGGCACCGGCTTACTATGTGGCCGGTATCTGCGTCATCGGCCTGTTGGTCGGTTTGTACCTGCTTGCCAAGCAGCGCTGAACGCCCTCGCTGCATCCCTCGCAACATTCTGTAAGGCCATCCCGCACGCACGGTGATGGCCTTTCATCCAATTGTCACATTCAAGTCATAGAGTCTTCACGCGGCCTGCAGATACTTGGGCCCGATCCATCCAACACCCCCAATATTCCTGCTAGGAGCAAGGCATGAAACTGAAGCGTTTGATGGCGGCCCTGACATTCGTCGCCGCTGGCGTAGCTACCGCCAACGCGGTCGCTGCCGTCGACCCTGCAATCCCGACCTACACCAAGACCACCGGTGTATCGGGCAACCTCTCCAGCGTTGGTTCCGATACCCTCGCGAACTTGATGACTCTGTGGGCCGAGGCCTACAAGAAGGAATATCCGAACGTCAACATCCAGATCCAGGCCGCCGGCTCTTCCACCGCGCCGCCCGCGCTGACCGAAGGTACCGCCAACCTGGGTCCGATGAGCCGCAAGATGAAGGACGTCGAGCTGCAGGCCTTCGAGCAGAAGTATGGCTACAAGCCGACCGCCATCCCGGTCGCTGTCGATGCCCTGGCCGTGTTCGTGCACAAGGACAACCCGATCAAGGGTCTGACCATGGCGCAGGTCGATGCGATCTTCTCCTCGACCCGCCTGTGCGGCGCCAAGGTCGACGTCAAGACCTGGGGTGACCTGGGCGTGACCGGCGACCTGGCCAACAAGCCGGTCCAGTTGTTCGGGCGCAACTCGGTATCCGGCACCTATGGCTACTTCAAGGAAGAAGCCCTGTGCAAAGGCGACTTCAGGCCTAACGTCAACGAACAGCCGGGTTCGGCTTCGGTCGTGCAGTCGATCAGCAGCTCGCTGAACGGCATCGGCTATTCGGGTATCGGCTACAAGACCGCCAGCGTCAAGACCGTGCCTCTGGCCAAGAAGGACGGTGGCGAGTTCGTCGAGGACAACGAAGCCAACGCCCTGAACGGTACCTACCCGCTGTCGCGCTTCCTCTACGTCTACATCAACAAGGCTCCGAACAAGCCTCTGGCCCCGCTGGAAGCCGAGTTCGTGAAGCTGGTCCTGTCCAAGGCCGGTCAGGAAGTCGTGGTGAAGGATGGCTACATCCCGTTGCCAGCCAAGGTAGCCGCCAAGGCCCTGGTTGACCTGGGCCTGGAGCAGTCTGCCAACGTCGCCAAGCAGTAAAGGGTAAAGCGGCCGGGCCGGTTGTTACCGGTCCTCGCCACGAATTCACAGTCCGCAGCCAGGAACCCTGAGCAGCGGGCTTTTTTGCGTCACTACATTGTCATGTTTCTGTCATACGGGACCGCTAGGGTGTGCGCATGAATGATCTGGCCAATTCCACAATGACTCAAAATCCTCCCGCCGTGCGGATTGACTTCAATACGCCCGAACTGAAACGCAAGCGCCGTATGCGTGCGCTCAAGGACCGTCTGACCCGCTGGTATGTATTGGTCGGCGGGCTGGCCGTGCTGGCAGCCATCACCCTGATCTTCTTCTACCTGGCCTATGTGGTATTGCCACTGTTCCAGGGCGCCGAGCTGAGCAGCAAGAAGGCCATGGAGCCGACCTGGTTGCAGCAGGATGCCGGCAAGCCGCTGATGATCGCGCTCGAGGAACAGAACCTGGTGGGCATGCGTGTGTCCGATCGGGGCCAGGCATTGTTCTTCGACACCAAGACCGGGGCCGAGCTCGAACGCGTCGACCTGCCGGTACCGGCGGGCATGCAGGTCACCTCGATCGGTACCGATCAGCCGGGTAGCCCCCTGGTAGTGCTGGGTATGTCCAACGGCCAGGCGATGGTATTCAGCCACAGCTACAAGATCACCTACCCGGACAACAAGAAGACCATTACCCCTGGTATCGACTTCCCCTATGGCCAGGACGCCTTCACCCTGGATGAACAGGGCAGGGCGCTGGAGCAGGTGAGCCTCAACGTCAATGGTGAAACCCTGGTATTGGCCGGTTCCACCGGCTCGCACCTGCAAGTGCTGCAGTTGACTCGTGAAGAAAACATGATGACCGGTGAGGTCACCAGCGAGCAGAACCGTATCGATCTGCCGCAGATGACCGAGGCGGTGAAGAGCATCTTCATCGATCCGCGCCAGCAGTGGCTGTACGTGATCAACGGTCGTGCCCAGGCCGATGTCTTCAGCCTGCGCGACAAGAGCCTGAACGGGCGCTACAAGCTGCTCGAGGATGGCCAGGCCGAGATTACCGCGAGTACCCAGTTGGTCGGCGGCATTTCGCTGATCCTGGGCGACTCCAAGGGCGGTCTGAACCAATGGTTCATGGCCCGCGATGCCGACGGCGAGTCACGCCTCAAGCTGATCCGCGGCTTCCAGCTGGGCACGGCGCCGATCGCCCAGATCGATGCCGAGGAGCGCCGCAAGGGCTTCATCGCCCTGGACACCGAAGGCAAGCTGGGCGTATTCCACAGCACCGCGCACCGCACCCTGCTGGTCGAGCCTGTTGCCGAAGGCGCCGGTATCCTGGCCCTGTCGCCGCGCGCCAACCGCATCATCATCGAGGAAGGCGGCAAGCTCCTGCCGCTGAGCCTGAAGAATCCACACCCTGAGGTATCCTTCAGCGCGCTGTGGGGCAAGGTCTGGTACGAAAACTATGACGAGCCGAAGTACGTCTGGCAGTCGACGGCCTCCAACACCGACTTCGAACCCAAGCTGAGCCTCTCGCCACTGACCTTCGGTACCTTGAAGGCAGCGTTCTACGCGATGATTCTCGCCGCGCCGTTGGCCATCGCCGCCGCCATCTACACCGCCTACTTCATGGCGCCCGGCATGCGCCGCAAGGTCAAGCCGGTGATCGAGCTGATGGAAGCCATGCCGACGGTGATCCTCGGCTTCTTCGCCGGTCTGTTCCTGGCGCCTTATCTCGAAGGCCACCTGCCCGGTGTGTTCAGCCTGTTCCTGCTGATGCCGTTCGGTATCCTGTTGGCCGGCTTCGCCTGGAGTCGTCTGCCGGAGTCGATCCGCTTGCGGGTCCCGGACGGTTGGGAGGCTGCGATCCTTATTCCGGTGATCCTGTTCATCGGCTGGTTCGCCCTGTCCATGAGCCCACTGCTGGAAACCTGGTTCTTCGGCGGCGACATGCGCCTGTGGATCACCAACGACCTGGGGATCACCTATGACCAGCGCAATGCCCTGGTCGTCGGTATCGCCATGGGTTTCGCGGTCATCCCGAACATCTACTCGATCGCCGAGGACGCTGTCTTCAGCGTGCCGCGCAGCCTGACCCTGGGCTCCCTGGCGCTGGGTGCGACACCATGGCAGACCCTGACTCGCGTGGTCATCCTGACCGCCAGCCCGGGTATCTTCTCGGCGCTGATGATCGGCATGGGCCGTGCCGTCGGTGAAACCATGATCGTCCTGATGGCTACCGGCAACACGCCGGTCATGGAAATGAACCTGTTCGAAGGCATGCGTACCCTGGCCGCCAACGTGGCGGTGGAGATGCCCGAGTCGGAAGTCGGTGGCAGTCACTACCGCGTGCTGTTCCTCGCCGCGCTGGTGCTGCTGATGTTCACCTTCGTGATGAACACCTTGGCCGAGCTGATTCGCCAGCGTCTGCGCAAGAAATACTCGTCGCTTTGATAGAAAGGTAGAGATTCCGTGAAAAAGGATTCCCTCAAGGGCTGGTTCAAGAGCGGCGCCCCTGGTGTCTGGGTCAGCGGTGGCGCGGTTGCCATCGCGGTGATCATGACCGTGGGCCTGCTGGCTGTGATCGCCGTCCGCGGCCTGGGCCATTTCTGGCCCGCCGATCTGATCCAGGCAACCTACAAGGTGCCTGGCCAGGCAGACCACGTGGTGGTCGGCGAAGTGGTGCAAAAGGAACAGGTGCCGCTGGCACGTCTGAAGGGCGCCGGCCTGCCGGTTCCGGATGACGGCCCGGAGTTCATGACCCGCGAGCTGATCAAGGTCGGTAACCGTGACCTCAATGGCAGCGACTTCAGCTGGGTCGTCGGCGACTGGCTGGTCGACCAGAAGACGCCACCGGAGCTGATGGCGCTGGAGCGCCGCGAGTGGGGCAACTTCTACGGCTATCTGGTCAGCGTCAAGGAAAATGGCCAGGTGGTTGCCGAAGGTGACGCGGTCTGGGCCGAGCTGCAGGCACGCCTCAAGCGCGCCAGTGCGCTGGCCGACGAGCTGCAGACCCTCGAGAAGACGGACATCGGTGCCATCAACCACGGCCTCGAACGGCTGCGCCTGCATAGCCGCAAGCTCGAGCTGAACGGCGAGCTCGATGCCGCCGCCCAGGCGGACATGGAATCCGAACGCGCCGAACTGAACAACCGCTACAAGGCGATCGAGGAGCGCCTGGCCGGTCTGCATCGCGACTTCAGCCGCGACAGCCTGGTCGCCCGCGATGGCAACGGTCGCGAGATCGAGATCAACCTGGACAAGGTCGTTCACGCCTACCAGCCGAACGCCATGGGTACCGCTACCAAGCTCAAGACTTACTTCAGCAAGGTCTGGGAGTTCCTCAGCGACGATCCACGTGAAGCCAATACCGAAGGGGGCATCTTCCCGGCCATCTTCGGCACTGTGATGATGACCCTGATCATGGCGGTCATCGTCACGCCGTTCGGGGTATTGGCAGCCGTCTACCTGCGCGAATACGCGCGCCAGGGACCGGTGACCCGACTCATTCGTATCGCGGTGAACAACCTGGCGGGTGTACCGGCGATCGTTTATGGCGTATTCGGCCTGGGCTTCTTCGTCTATGTGCTGGGCGGATCGTTGGACCGCCTGTTCTTCCCCGAGGCGCTCCCGGCACCGACCCTGGGTACCCCGGGCCTGCTCTGGGCCTCGTTGACCCTGGCTCTGCTGGCGGTGCCGGTGGTGATCGTGGCTACTGAAGAAGGACTTGCGCGTATTCCGCGCACCGTGCGTGAAGGCTCCCTGGCACTTGGCGCGACCAAGGCCGAGACCTTGTGGAAGATCGTCCTGCCCATGGCCAGCCCGGCGATGATGACCGGCATGATCCTCGCCGTGGCGCGTGCCGCGGGTGAAGTGGCGCCACTGATGCTGGTGGGCGTGGTCAAGCTGGCGCCTTCGCTGCCGCTGGATGGCAACTACCCGTACCTGCACCTGGACCAGAAGATCATGCACCTGGGCTTCCACATCTACGACGTCGGCTTCCAAAGCCCGAACGTCGAGGCCGCGCGCCCGCTGGTCTATGCGACCGCGCTGTTGCTGGTGCTGGTCATCGCCTCGCTGAACCTGTCGGCGGTGTGGATTCGTAACCACCTGCGCGAGAAATACAAGGCGCTGGACAGCTGATCCCGCGACCCGAATGCAAGAGTGCCGCCTGCGATGCGGGCGGCCCGATGAAACGAATTGATAGCGTATGGAGTTGACCATGCAGCATGAATCCCACACCCGCGGCATCGACATGTCGGCCTTGGGTCGCGACAAGCAGAGCTTGCGCCTGGCAGAAGAAACCGTAGCCATCGAAGTCCCTGGCCTGAGCCTGTACTACGGTGACAAGCAAGCCCTGTTCGATGTCAGCATGAACATCCCCAAACAGCGCGTGACCGCGTTCATCGGCCCGTCCGGATGCGGCAAGTCGACCCTGCTGCGCACCTTCAACCGCATGAACGACCTGGTCGATGGCTGCCGTGTCGATGGCGCGATCAATCTTTACGGCAACAACATCTACCGCAAGGGCGAGGATGTGGCCGAGCTGCGCCGTCGCGTGGGCATGGTGTTCCAGAAGCCCAATCCGTTCCCCAAGACCATCTACGAGAACGTGGTCTACGGATTGCGCATCCAAGGCATCAACAAGAAGCGCGTGCTCGACGAGGCCGTCGAATGGGCACTCAAGGGAGCGGCGCTGTGGGACGAGGTCAAGGACCGTCTGCACGAGTCGGCCCTGGGCCTCTCCGGCGGCCAGCAGCAGCGCCTGGTCATCGCACGGACCATCGCCGTGGAACCCGAGGTCCTGCTGCTCGACGAACCTTGCTCGGCGCTCGACCCGATTTCGACACTCAAGGTCGAAGAGCTGATCTACGAGCTCAAGTCCAAGTACACCATCGTCATCGTGACGCATAACATGCAACAGGCGGCACGGGTCTCGGACTACACCGCGTTCATGTACATGGGCAAGCTGGTGGAATTCGGTGATACCGATACCCTGTTCACCAACCCGGCGAAAAAACAGACCGAAGACTACATCACCGGTCGTTACGGCTAGCGGCTGCCGCACGTGACAGGCTGTAGCCTGTCGCTGGAGTAGCGCATATCAAGCCTGGGTACGACACGAAAAATTGAAGCTTGAAGCTTGTACCTTGAAGCTTTTCGCGGAGCGAAGCGATGATCAACAAAGAAAGCCTTACGCATCACATCTCCCAGCAGTTCAACGCCGAGCTGGAGGAGGTGCGCAGTCATCTCCTGGCCATGGGTGGCCTGGTCGAAAAGCAGGTCAACGACGCGGTGACCGCCCTGATCGAGGCAGATTCGGGCCTGGCTCAACAGGTTCGCGATGTCGACGAGCAGATCAATCAGATGGAACGCAACATCGACGAAGAGTGCGTGCGCATCCTTGCTCGTCGTCAGCCGGCGGCTTCCGACTTGCGCCTGATCATCAGCATCTCCAAATCCGTGATCGATCTGGAGCGTATCGGTGACGAATCCACCAAGATCGCCCGACGCGCCATCCAGCTGTGCGAAGAGGGCGAGTCGCCGCGTGGCTATGTCGAGGTCCGCCACATCGGCGACCAGGTGCGCAACATGGTCCGAGACGCACTCGACGCCTTCGCTCGCTTCGACGCGGAGCTGGCCCTGTCGGTTGCCCAGTACGACAAGACCATCGACCGCGAATACAAGACCGCATTACGCGAGCTCGTGACCTACATGATGGAAGACCCGCGCTCGATCTCGCGGGTGCTCAGCGTGATCTGGGCCCTGCGCTCGCTGGAGCGGATCGGTGACCATGCGCGCAACATCTCCGAACTGGTGATCTACCTGGTTCGCGGCACCGATGTGCGCCACTTGGGCCTGAAGCGGATGAAGGCGGAAGTGGAAGGCACCAGCGTCGTCGACAGCGAAATCGCTAATGTTCCGAGCGTACCGGACGATAAATAAGTCTGCGCCCGAGCACGAACGCCCGGCCTCGGCCGTAATGCTGCTCGCTTGAGCTTTATGGTGTTCACTTTGGCCTCATCGCGGGACAAGCCCGCTCGCCACCAGTGCGCGGTGCAGCGAAGACACTTCCCAAGTGGCGAGCGAGCTTGTCCCGCGATGAGGCCAGAGTGAGCACTGCACAGCCCAAGTGAGCAGCATTGCTGCCTGCCGGGCGTTTTCGTTTGCTCGCGCAGGCGCATCACCGCCGCGAACGACACTGGAAAAGCCGTCGCAGTCAGTTTTTGGCAAATGGCCATTAGTCGGCGGTATGCTAGTCGGGTTCATGAGGAGTGGCGATGAGTAAAGTCAAAGTGCTGGTGGTGGATGACGCGCCGTTCATTCGCGACCTGATCAGGAAATGTCTGCGCAATGCCTTCCCGGGGATCGTGGTCGAGGATACGGTCAATGGCCGCAAGGCCATGGTCCTGTTGGGTCGCGAAGAGTTCGACCTGGTCCTGTGCGATTGGGAAATGCCGGAGATGTCAGGGCTCGAACTGCTGACCTGGTGCAGGGAGCAGCCGCAGATGAAGACCATGCCTTTCATCATGGTGACCAGCCGGGGCGACAAGGAAAACGTGGTCCAGGCGATCCAGGCGGGTGTTTCGGACTTTATCGGCAAGCCGTTCACCAACGAGCAGCTGATGACCAAGGTCAAGAAAGCGCTGGCCAAGGTCGGAAAGCTGGAAAGTCTGATGGCGCAGCCTGTCGGCCGGGCCAACTCGGCGTTTGCCAACGACTCCCTGAATGCCTTGACCGGCAATCGCGCCGAAACCGGCCGGCCCGCAGCTCCTGCAGGGGCTCCGGTGGCGGCCAGACCTTCCGCAGTCAGCGCGCCCAAGGCTTCTGTGGCGCCCACGGGCCGAGGGCAAGGCCAGTTGCGTCTGTCCAGCGGCACCCATCCCTGTGTGATCAAGGCGTTGAGCCTCAAGGAGGCACTGCTGGTCGTGCGTCGCGGCGAGCTTTTGCCGCAGGTGCTGGAAAGCGCGGTACTGGACCTGGAGCAGGGAGAGAACACCGAAATCGCCCGCCTCAATGGCTACCTGCACGTGATCGCTGCCCTTGAGCCCAAGCCGGATAGCGACTGGCTGCAACTGACGTTCAAGTTCGTCGACCAGGATGCGCAGAAGCTGGACTACCTCTCGCGCCTGATTGCGCGCGGCACGGCGCAGAAGCATTTCACGCCTGGCGGCTAGTGGTCGTCGGGTTCGGTGCCTGTAGAGGGGACCTCCACCGGTCCGGCCGCCCGTCTCGCGGGCGACCGGAATTCGCAGTACGAAACCGCGCTCAATCGAGCTTGAGCACCTTGGCCAGGATGATCTTCGGCCCTTTCATCTTCTTGATGATGATGCGCAGGCCTTCGACTTCCAGCACTTCCTCTTCCTCAGGTACCCGCTTGAGCGTCTCGTAGACAAGCCCGGCAAGGGTTTCCGCTTCGATATGGTCAAGGTCGACGCCCAGCAGGCGCTCGACCTTGAACAAGGGCGTATCGCCACGGACCAGCAGCTTGCCCGGCTGATAGGCGAGCAGGCCGCGCTCGGCCTTGCGGTGCTCGTCCTGGATATCGCCCACCAATACTTCCAGCACGTCTTCCATGGTCAAGTAGCCGATCACGTTGCCATCGGCTTCCTCGACCAGCACGAAGTGCGCACCCCCTTTACGGAACTGCTCCAGCAACTGGGACAGTGGCATGTGCCGGGAAACGCGCTCCAGGGGTCGCGTCAGGTCATCGAGGTCGAGCGTCTCCGGGTTGTGGTCCAGGTCGGCCAGTTCCAGCAGCAGGTCCTTGATATGCAAAAGACCGGTGTACTCACCGCGCTCGGCGTCATACACCGGATACCGGCTGAACTTGTGGCGACGGAACATCGCCAGGATTTCCCGCAGAGGGGCATGTGCATCGAGGCTGATCATGTCCTCGCGGGAGTTGGCCCAATCGACTACCTCCAGCTCGCCCATTTCCACGGCCGAGGCCAGCACACGCATGCCTTGGTCGCTCGGATCCTGGCCGCGGCTGGAATGCAGGATCAGCTTGAGCTCTTCGCGGCTGTAGTGATGCTCGTGATGGGGTCCGGGCTCGCCTTGGCCGGCAATGCGCAGGATACCGTTGGCGCTGGCATTGAGCAGGTAGATGGCCGGGTACATCATCCAGTAGAAGAGGTACAGCGGCACGGCGGTCCACAGCGACAGCAGCTCCGGCTTGCGAATCGCCCACGACTTGGGCGCCAGCTCGCCGACCACGATGTGCAGGTACGAGATCACGAAGAAGGCGACGAAGAAAGAAACCGCCTTTATCAACTCGGGTGTGTCGACGCCCATCGCCGCCAGCAAGGGCTCGAGCAGGTGAGCGAATGCCGGCTCGCCTACCCAGCCCAGGCCCAGTGAGGCAAGGGTGATGCCCAACTGACAGGCCGACAGGTAGGCATCCAGCTGGTTGTGCACCTTGCGCAGGATGCTGCCACGCCAGCCATGCAGCTCGGCGATGGAATCCACGCGTGTCGAGCGCAGCTTGACCATGGCGAACTCGGCGGCGACGAAGAAGCCGTTCAGCAGCACGAGAACCAAGGCAAAGAGGATCATGCTGAAATCGGCGAACAGGGAGGTGAAGCTGATACCAGGGGAAGGGTCCATGATGGAGTTTTACGGGGTCCGTCTTCAGAAAAAGGTGATGAGGCAGTGCCAGTATGAACTGGCACGAGAAAGCCAATGTAGCGGCTGAAGTCGTAAATGCAAAGAGCTGTAGCTCAGGAGAGCCTGGCAGTGGCGATCTGCGTAGGCGGAAAATGGCAGGTGAACGTGCTGCCGTGCCCTGGCACGCTGCTGATCTCCAATCTGCCGCGATGGCGCAACAGCACATGTTTGACAATGGCCAGGCCCAGGCCGGTGCCGCCGGTATTGGAGGCGCGGCTGGAGTCGACGCGGTAGAAACGTTCGGTCAGGCGCGGCAGATGCTTGGCGTCGATGCCCATTCCCGAATCCTGCACGCTCAAGTGCGCGCCCTGTTCGTCGGTCCACCAGCGAATCCGGATCTGGCCTTCGTCCTGGGTATATTTGACCGCATTGAAGACCAGGTTGGAAAAGGCGCTGCGCAGTTCAGCCTCGCTGCCCCTGAGGTGCACATTGGGGACCGCTTCCAGGGAGATATGCTGGTTGCGTTGGCCGGAAAGGGCCTGCGCATCGCTTCGGATCGACTGCAACAAGGCGTCTATCGGTACCGGCTGGCTCTCGGAGGGATAGTCGGTGGCTTCAAGCTTGGCCAATAACAAGAGGTCGTTGAGCAGGGTCTGCATCCGGCCACTTTGCTGGTGCATTTGCTGCAGCGCGCGACTCCAGCGTGGATTGACGTCTTCGACATTGTCGAGCAGCGTTTCCAGGTAGCCCATGATCACCGTGAGCGGAGTCCGTAGCTCATGGGAAACGTTGGCAACGAAGTCCTTGCGCATCTGCTCCAGCTGGTGGATGCGCGTCACATCACGCACCAGCATCAAGTGCTCGTTGTTGCCATAACGGGTGATGTTCAGTTGCAGGCGCAGGCGATCGTTGATCGGGGAGGGGATCTCCAGGGGCTCGACATAGTTCTCTTGCTCGAAATATTCCTTGAAGCGCGGGTGACGGACCAGGTTGGTCACCGGCTGTCCGCCGTCCTGGGGTGTCTTGAGGCCCAGCAATGTTTCCGCGGCGCGGTTCCACCACTCCAGGTTGCCATCGCTGTCGAGCATGATCACGGCATCACGCAGGGCCGCCGTGGACTCCTGGACACGGTCGATCACCGCTTGCAGGCGTCCTCGCACGCGCTGGTCGCGACGCTGGAGATGGTAGATGCTGTCGAACACCTCGCCCCACAGGCCATAGCCATCCGGGGGAGCCTGATCAGGCTGGTGATTGCGAAGCCAGTCGTGCAGGCGCAGCAGTTGTTTGAGCGTCCAGCCCAGATAGATTGCCAGCCCGACGGCCAGGCTCCAGCCGTAGTAGCCGCTGACCAACCCGCCAAGCAGGCAGAGGGTAATCAGCACAAGCATGTGGCGAATCAGCGTCGCGTACCAGTTCTGGTTCAATTTCAGTCCTTAGGATCTGCCGCGCTTGGCAAGCGGACAGCCTGCAAGGTCAAGCGGATCGTGGTGTGGCTCCGTCGTTCGATCTGGATGACGACTATGAGGATCGACGACGCGCTGGCCTGGGCTTCGCGTTGCCGACTGGCCCTCAGCTCTTGGTCGAAAAGCGATAGCCGGTGCCCCGGACCGTCTGCACCAGGTTCTCGTAGGCCTCGCCCAGCGCCTTGCGCAAGCGTCGAATATGCACATCCACGGTACGTTCTTCCACATACACGTTGCCGCCCCAGACCTGATCGAGCAATTGGCCACGGGTATAGGCGCGCTCCTGGTGGGTCATGAAGAACTGCAACAGGCGGTATTCGGTCGGGCCCATCTCGGCGGGCTTGCCGTCGATGGTCACCCGGTGGCTGATCGGATCGAGCAGAAGGCCGCCAACCTCGATGGGAGCTTCGCTGTCACTGGGGCCGGTGCGCCGCAACACAGCCTTGAGCCTGGCGACCAGTTCGCGGGGCGAGAAAGGCTTGGTGATGTAGTCGTCGGCGCCGACTTCCAACCCCTGAATCTTGTTGTCCTCTTCACCCTTGGCGGTGAGCATGATGATCGGGATATCGCCGGTAAGCTCATCACGCTTGAGTCGACGGGCCAACTCGATGCCCGAAGTCCCTGGCAGCATCCAGTCGAGCAGGATCAGGTCCGGTTTGCGGTCGACGATGATGGCATGTGCCTGCTGCGAATTTTCCGCCTCGAGGCAGTCATAGCCGGCCATTTCCAATGCAACGGCGATCATTTCGCGAATGGGCGCTTCGTCGTCAACGATCAGAATGTTCCTGCCAACCATGCTCAAACCTCTCCTAATATGCGTTGTCTTGGCCCGCATTAGATAACGGAATTATTGCAGTCGTGTGACAGATCGGGACGCGCCATGGCGACATTCCTGGGCTGAACTAGGCTTTCAATCCCAAGCCCACGGTAAATATGGTGATTCCAATGACACGACAGACGCTGAACTGGATGACGCTTTTCGCGGTGCTGGCACTACCGGGCATGGCCTTGGCCCAGCCTGCCGAAGAAAAGGGGGGAGTCTGGGTCGACGACGATGGCATGACCTTGTACACCTTCGACAAGGACCAGGGGGCCAAGTCGATGTGCAATGGTGAATGCGCCAAGAACTGGCCGCCGCTGCTGGTCAAGCCGGGGATGGAAGCCGAAGGCGACTGGACGCAGATCCGCCGTGACGACGGTGCCATGCAGTGGGCCTATGATGGCAAGCCGCTGTATACCTTCATCAAGGATAAGAAGGCGGGCGACATGACCGGTGACGGCATGAAGGAGGTCTGGCACGCCGCCAAACCTTGATCCCATACAAGCCGCTTCTGGTTCGCACAACGGTAGTCGAGCCAGTCAGGACAGTCGTGCTCGGGTCGTTGCATCAGCGCAACGTGTAATCCAGCACCACGCCGATGAATATCAGCAGTCCGGCCCAATGATTGTGCAGGAAGGCCTTGAAGCATGACTCGCGGTCCAGGCCGCGGGTCGACCAGAACTCCCAGACAAAGCACAGTACGGCGGCGAACACGCCGAGATGGAACCAGCCGCCCAGTCCGAAGCGAGTGCCGGCCAGCAGCAGGCAGGCCAGCGACAGCATCTGCAAGGTCAGGATGATCGTACGATCCGCCTTGCCGAACAGGATGGCGGTGGATTTCACGCCGATCTTCAGATCGTCGTCGCGATCGACCATGGCGTAATAGGTGTCGTACCCCACGGTCCACAGCAGGTTGGCGATGTACAGCAACCAGGCGCTGGGCGGCACCTCGCCGTTCGCGGCGGTGAAGGCCATCGGAATGCCCCATGAATAAGCCGCGCCCAGCACCACTTGCGGGTAGTAGGTATAGCGCTTCATGAACGGATAGCAGAACGCCAGCGCCACTGCGCCGAACGAGAGCCACACGGTTTTCGCGTTGGTGCACAGCACCAGCAGAAAACTCACGCCGACCAGGACGGCGAACAGGGCCAGCGCCTCACGCGGCTTCATTCGTCCGCTTGCGAGGGGCCGATCGGCTGTGCGCTTGACGTGACCGTCCACCTTGCGGTCGGCATAGTCGTTGATGGTGCAGCCAGCGGCACGCATCAGCACCACACCGAGACCGAAGATGAGCACGTTGGCCAGGGTCGGCGAACCTTGTCCGGCGATCCACACGGCCGACAAGGTCGGCCACAGCAGCAGATAGATGCCGATCGGCCGGTCCATCCGGCTCAGTTGAATGAAATCCCAGGCTCGTGGGTGAAGCCGGTTGAGCGACTTGAGCAACTGCAGATACATCAGGGAGCCTCCTCGGCGGCCGCCTGCCACAGCGCCGGCAGGAATACCTCGGCGACGAGCAGGTTCAGGCCATCACGCTCGAAGCGCGAACGTCGCCCCCAGAGACTTTCGAGGGCGATTTCGGTGGCTGGCAACCACGCCTTGGGATACTCGCAGACCTCGATGGGGTGACGAATGAATGCCTGGTCACAGAAGAGCAATTCTCCCAGCGAGCGGCTGCCCAGGGTTTCCAGGTCGAGGCCTCCCTGCAGCAACGCGGCACGCGACGCTACACTGCGCGCGAAGACCCATGGCTGGCCGTGGCCGCGCAAGTGGACTTCGCGCACCCATCCCTCCTCGCCAGGAGCCAGGCCGAGCGCCTGGCACTCGTCCGCGCGCAGTGCCTGCCATCCTTCGAAGAGCGGGGTGACGGAGAAATGATTGCGGGACAGTCGTGTGAGGCGACGGGTCAAGGAACCCTGGTCGAAGAGCCAGTCCAGGGTTGCCGGGTCGACGCCAGGCGCCAGCTTCTGATACGCCAGCCAGGTGACAGCGGCGGTTTGCAAAGATTCGTACGGCACGTTCATAGGCTGATACAGGCCAAAGAGGCGGCGAGCTTAGCATGATGCCGCGGCTGCTTGCATACTGCTGCGGGGGCCAGTAAAACCCTGGCTTGATGGTCGCCCGCAGAGCGATCGCGCCCCCGAGCCGGTATGAGGAGTGTGTGATGAAGAAGTGGCAGTGCATCGTGTGCGGTCTGGTTTACGACGAGGCCGAAGGATGGCCGGATGACGGTATCGCGCCCGGTACCCGGTGGGAAGACGTGCCCGAAGACTGGGTATGCCCCGATTGCGGCGTCGGCAAGAGCGATTTCGAAATGATCGCGATCGGCTGATCGCGTCTTTTACCCTGTAGAGAGGAAGCACGACATGACGTCTCCCGTAGTGATCGTCGGCACTGGCCTGGCGGGCTACAACCTGGCCCGCGAGTTCCGCAAGCTCGATACCGATACGCCCTTGCTGCTGATCACCGCCGACGACGGGCGCTCCTACTCCAAGCCGATGCTCTCCACCGGCTTCGCCAAGCTCAAGGATGCCGGAGGGCTGTGCATGGCCGAGCCCGGCGCCATGGCCGAGCAGCTCAATGCCGAGATTCGTACCCATACCCGCATCAGCGGTATCGATCCAGGACACAAGCGCCTGTGGATCGGCGAGGAGGAGGTGTTCTACCGCGACCTGGTCCTCGCCTGGGGCGCGCAGACCGTGCGCGTGCCGATCGAAGGTGACGCCGACGACCTTGTCTTCCCGATCAATGACCTGGAGGACTATGCCCGCCTGCGCGCCATCGCGGCTGGCAAGAGACGGATACTGATCCTGGGCGCGGGGTTGATCGGCTGTGAGTTCGCCAATGACCTGAGCCTGGGTGGCTATGAGGTCGAGGTGGTCGCGCCTTGTGAGCAGATCATGCCCACCTTGCTTCATCCCGCCGCCGCTGGTGCGGTCCAGTCCGGGCTGGAGGCACTTGGCGTACGCTTCCATCTGGGGCCCGTGGTCACTCGCTTGCAGCGCAATGGCGGGGCTCTCGAGGCGCTGTTGTCGGACGGCGGCAGCATCGCCTGCGATCTGGTGGTGTCGGCAATTGGTCTGCGACCGCGCACGGATCTGGCGGCGGCGGCGGGACTGCAGGTCAATCGAGGCGTAGTGGTCGATCGCCTGCTGCAGACATCGCATGTCAACATCCATGCCTTGGGTGATTGCGCCGAAGTCGAGGGCCTCAACCTGCTGTATGTCATGCCTCTGATGCAATGCGCGCGAGCCTTGGCCCAGACCTTGACCGGAAACCCGACGCGCGTGGCGTACGGGCCGATGCCGATCACGGTGAAGACCCCCGCGTGCCCTCTTGTGGTTTCCCCACCGCCTTTCGGGCACGAGGGTACGTGGCGGGTCGAAGGCCAAGCGCCCGATCTCAAGGTGCTCTGTCATGGCGCCAATGGTGCGTTGCTGGGCTATGCGCTCACGGGCACTGCCGTGATGGAGAAGCTGACGCTCAATCGACAGCTGCCACCACTGATGGCCTAAGCGGCTTACCTTCTGTCGTAAATGCCGGGTATTTGCAGCCGTGTTGGCCGTCCTGATACTAGCGCGGCTTCGATGAGCGTGCCATTCTCACTTCCACCTACCGCAGGTTAGAGCCTGCGGCGGCTTGATGCCGCTCCTGGGGAGCGGCACGGCATAACAACAAGAACCCCGTCAAAGAGGCTTTAACCCATGCGTAAACCTGATCTCGTTGGCGTCATTGCCGAACAGACCGACCTGAGTAAGGAAAAGGCCAGAGAAACGCTCGACGCCATTCTCGACTCGATCACCAAAGCGCTCGGCAAGAAAGACTCTGTCACTCTCGTGGGTTTCGGCACCTTCGAGCAGCGTCACCGTGGCGCACGTACCGGCAAGAATCCCCAGACCGGTGAGCCCGTGAAAATCAAGGCAAGCAATACCGTCGCTTTCAAGCCCGGTAAACTGCTCAAGGAAACCGTCAATCCTGTCGCCAAGTCCGCATCACGCGAGGAGAGCGCCACGCCTGCCGCCAAGGCAGCGCCGCGCAAGAAGAGCAAGTGATTCGTCTGCCTTGAGGCAGACGAGCCCCCAAGCCGATTTCGATTGATTGGAGGAAGGGCTGGAGCTTTTGGGCTGCAGCTCGATTCGTTCAGTGTTTCCAGTCTTCTTGAGAGGCTGATGGTCCTGTCGCGGGGCAAGCCCGCTCACCACCTGAAATGTATCGCCGCTACGCCGCGCACCGGTGGCGAGCGGGCTTGTCCCGCGACAGGGCCATCAGCCCCTCAATAAAGCCCAAAGACTGTACAAATCAATCAGCATCACCACCCATAGCGCCTCAACCTCGCTTTGTGGTCATTACTTAGCCAATAATGATGCCAAAGCCACCTCGCGACCAATTAAGGGATAAACTGCGAAAACCAGTCATTTTCCGTCAGGACGTCTTGATGAAGTTTCGCTTTCTCCTTTGGGCCCTGGGTTTGTTGATGGCCCGTGCCAGTCGCACCAACGCTGCCTTCCAGCAGCAACTGCAGGGCAAGGACCTGGTCTTCCAGATGCAGACATTGGACGGCAGGATCGCCCGTCACTTCATCGTCAAGGACATGCGTGTAAGCAGCAGGCGCGGCATGCATTCAGCCCCAGCCTTCGCTATCGCCTTCAAGGATGCCATCTACGGGTTCGCCACCCTGCAGGCCGATAACAAGCAGCTCGCCTTCATGCAGGGGATCCAGGAAAAGAACATCCAGATCAAGGGCAATCCTGCCTTGGTCATCTGGTTCCAGGGCCTGATGAAATACCTCAAGCCCAGGAAAAAAAACCGACCTTAGTGGGAGGTGTTGAACTGCGAAGCCAATTCGCGCAGCAGGGCTTCGGCGTCCAGCACCTTGCCAACCACCTGCTCGGCCTTCTCGCGGGTTATGCCGAGACGTTCGAGCAGAGCGTCAGGGATAGGCATTTCCGGTCCTGAGCCGATACCCCGCGCGCGCAGCAGGCGAGTCGCGAGGCACACCAGGTTGGAGAAGGCTGAATACTCTCCATCGTAGGCGGCATCATGCTGGAAGCGCAGTGCGGTAGAAAGCTCCTGCGGCATGTCCCAGACCCCCATCAGCCAGGCACCGATCTGCTCGCGACTGATACCCAGCAGGTGCTGCTCGATATAGGTATGGCTCAAGTGCGGATTGACCTCGAGATGCCTGCAGATCAATGAGAAGTGCGGCGGGAAGACGTGCGCGAGCAGCAGGTAGCCGAAGTTGTGCAGCAGACCGGCCAGGTAGGTCAGGCCTGCCTCGGGGCGCTCCGCGCGAGGCATGGCGCGGGTCAGACCCTCGATCACCGCGGCGGTGTAGATCGATTGATGCCAGTAGGGTGTGGCCTGTTGCGGATGATCCTTCGGCAGGCTCAGGGTCTTGCCCAGTGCCAGGCCAAGGGCCAGGTTGATCACCAGGTCAAAGCCAAGGACACGGACGATGGCGTCCTCCACCGAGCGGATCTTGCCCGGCGAAGCGTAGTAGGGTGAAGCCGCCCAGCTGACCACTTGGGCCGCCAAGGCCGGGTCGGTCTCGACCACTCCGGTGATATCGTCGATGCTCGCATTGGGGTCCACGCGCAGCTTTATGATCTTCTGCGCGGTATTCGCCAGTGGTGGAATCTCGATGGTCTGCTCCAGGCGTTGCTGGATTCTACGAGCGGTAAAGGCCTGGACCGCGCGGGTGATCTCCCGGGGGTCATCATCCGGACGATCGAGATTCGGCCGAATGTCCTCGAGCTCTTCGCCGAAGCTGCCTGCACTGGCCTTGCGCAACAGGTGCTTGAAGTCCTCGGACTCGATTCGCAGCAGCAGCCCGGTCTCGCCTGACTGGATCAGCAAGGCACTTTCCTTGAGCAGGCTTTTCTCGTAGAGGCAAGGCGAGCTGGTCAATGCCGGGATACCGGGCAACGTCTTGAGCGAGTGCTTGTCCAGCATGTGCTTGAGGCGAGCCAGCGGTACGGCGACGAGCCTGCGACCGGTGAGCTCGGTCAGGCGCTTGAGGTCCAGCAGTTGGCTCTGTGGAAACAGCACCATCAGCGCACCGACTTCATCGTCGAGCAGGACCGCCTGGACCCGGGTGGCAGGCGGCAGTTGCGGGTGTTCGGACACCTCGGTGAAGGCGATGCCGAGCCTTTCGAGCAACAACCGGATGACAGACGGTACGTGGGGGGTTGCGGTGCCCAGGGCAACTTCAGTCATGGTCTGTATCCAAATTCGTATCAGTCAATTTTGTCAGCCTGCTCGGCAAGCTGGATGCATGGCGCGCGCGTCACACTTGTCCATATTGCTGGCCGTGGCGTAGCCAGCGATCGAGCAATGGGCTGACATGATCGGGCCAGCGAGCCAACAGCGCCTGGGCGGCATCGCGTACGGCCGGGAGCATGTCGGCATCGCGCATCAGGTCTGCAACCTTGAACTGTAGCAAACCCGTCTGCCGAGTCCCGAGCATCTCGCCCGGACCGCGCAATTCGAGATCCTTCTCGGCGATGATGAAGCCGTCGTTGGTTTCCCGCATGATGCCCAGGCGCTCGCGCCCGATCTGCGACAGGGGCGGTTGATAGAGCAGCACGCAATGGCTGGCGGCGCTACCGCGTCCGACACGCCCACGCAACTGGTGCAATTGCGACAGGCCCAGGCGTTCTGGGTTCTCGATGATCATCAGACTGGCATTGGGCACGTCCACGCCAACCTCGATCACGGTGGTGGCGACCAGCAACTGCAGCTTGCCTTCTTTGAACTCGGCCATCACCGCGGCCTTCTCCGCGGGTTTCATGCGCCCGTGGACAAGCCCCACGCGTAGCTCGCCCAAGGCGCTGCCGAGGTCTTCATAGGTGCTTTGCGCCGCCTGACAGGTCAGCTCTTCGGATTCCTCGATCAACGTACAGACCCAATAGGCCTGGCGCCCTTCGGCGCATGCCGCGCGCACACGGTCGACCACTTCGAAACGGCGGCTGTCGGCGACCAGCACCGTATTGACCGGCGTCCGGCCAGGCGGCAGTTCGTCGAGGACCGAGGTATCCAGATCGGCGTAGGCACTCATGGCCAGGGTCCGCGGGATAGGCGTCGCGGTCATGATCAGCTGGTGCGGACACTGCTCGCCGGCCACGCCTTTCTTGCGCAGGGCCAGGCGCTGCTGCACGCCAAAACGATGCTGCTCGTCGATGATCGCCAGTGCCAGGTGCTTGAACCGGACTTCCTCCTGGAACAAGGCGTGAGTACCGACAACCATGGGTGCGCCGTTGGCGATTTGCTCGAGCGCAGCTACCCGTGCCTTGCCCTTGAGCTTGCCGGCCAGCCACGCGACCTCGATGCCCAGCGGCTCCAGCCAGCGCTTGAAGGTGACGAAGTGCTGCTCGGCGAGAATTTCCGTAGGCGCCATCAAGGCCACCTGATAGCCGGTTTCCAGGGCTTGCAGCGCTGCAAGCGCTGCGACCACGGTCTTGCCGGCGCCGACATCGCCCTGTACCAGGCGCATCATCGGCTCCCGCTGACTCAGGTCGTAGGCGATCTCGTTCCCGACCCGCTGTTGCGCGCCGGTGGGCGTGAAACCCAGGTTGGCCAGGTACTGGGCCGGCAGGCGGCTGGCCTTCGGCAATACCGGAGCGCGCAAGGTGCGCAGGCTTTCACGCAGGCGCTGCTGGGACAGCTGGTGGGTCAGCAGTTCTTCGAACGCCAAGCGATATTGTGCCCAATGGCGGCCTTCGGCGAGTTCGTCGAGATCGGCATCCGGCGGCGGGTTGTGCAGGTAGCGAATCGCGTCGGCCAGAGGCGCCAGCTCATAGTCCCGAGCGAGCTCGTCCGGCAACCAGTCCGGCAGACTGCGCGGTTCCAGCTGGGCAAGGCTCTGCTGGCACAGCAGGCGCAAGCGTTGTTGGGTCAGGCCTTCGGTGCTCGGGTAGATCGGCGTCAGCGTCTGTTCGACCGGTGGCGCGGGTTCGCTGCCATTAAGGGCGCGGTATTCCGGATGGTAGATCTCAAGGCCCGAGGCTCCAGGACGGGCCTCACCGTAGCAGCGTACGTGAGTGCCACGCTTGAGGCCTTCCTTCTGCGCATTGCTGAAGTGGAAGAAGCGCAGGCTGATCACCCCAGTGCCGTCCCCCAGGCGCACCACCAGGCTGCGTCGCCGCCCCATGACAACGTCCGTCCCACTCACCACGCCCTCGATCACCGCATCCTGACCGGGCCTCAAGGCGCCGATGGGCACGACGCGGGTACGATCCTGGTAGCGCAGGGGCAGGTGAAAGAGCACATCCTGAAGGGTTTCCAGCCCGACCTTGGCGAGTTTTTCCGCCATGGCCTCGCCGACCCCCTTGAGCGCGGTGACGGAGACTTTCGACAACTCGCCCATGGCTCAGGCCGACTGTTCCGCGGGTGGCTTGGCCACCGAGCAGAGACGGATGGAATCGGCGAGGATCTCGATGGCCTTGGGCCGCGGGAAGCTGGCACGCCATGCGATGGCCACGGTGCGGAAGGGCGCCGGCTGCGTCAATGGGCGCACCTCGATGATGCCTGGAGCATAGTGATGGCTGTGTACGGCCGACAGCGGCAGGATGGATACCCCAAGCCCGGAAGCCACCATATGGCGGATGGTTTCCAGCGAGCTGGATTCCACGGTCGTGTGCTTGGACGCTTCGCTGCCCTTGGTCAGCGTCGGGCAGGCCTCGAGAACCTGGTCGCGGAAGCAGTGGCCCTCTCCCAGCAGCAACAGGCTCTTGTCATTGAGCAGGCTGGCGTCGATGGTCTGCTTGGCGGTCCAGGGGTGTTCGCTAGGCATCAGCACGTAGAAGGGTTCGTCGTACAGCGGCAGGGTCAGCACATCGGCTTCGTTGAACGGCAGGGCGATGATCACCGCGTCCAGTTCGCCGTTGCGCAGCTTGTCGCGCAGGATGTGGGTGAAATTCTCTTCGATGTACAGCGGCATCTGCGGGGCCACCCGGTGCAGCTGGGGAATCAGGTGCGGGAAGAGATAGGGGCCGACGGTGTAGATGGCGCCGACCTTGAGCGGGGCGGTCAACTGGTTCTTGCCGGCCTGGGCCAGCTCACGAATGCCTTGAGCCTGCTCCAGCACCTTTTGTGCCTGGGCCACGATGCTTTCACCGACCGGGGTCAGTCGCACTGCGCTCTTGCTGCGTTCGAAGATCAGTACGCCAAGCTCGTCCTCAAGCTTTTTCACACCGACCGACAAGGTCGGTTGGCTGACATGGCAGCGTTCCGCGGCGTGGCCGAAGTGCTGCTCCTGGGCGAGGGTGACGATGTAGCGTAGTTCGGTGAGGGTCATAACGTGCGTCCATGAAGTTGCAGCCCCAGGATAGCGGCTGCAATCGATAGACGCACGTTATCAGACTTGCCGATAGCTGGCGGAAACAAAGTGTCAGCGTCTGTCCAGCGAGTAGACGAAAGGAGCTACCACTTCGATACTGCCGTTGTTCAACAACTCCCGAGGCGGCTTGGGCACCGGTTGAGCCCTGCGGATCATTTCCATCGTTGCCCGATCAAGTGCCGCGCTGCCCGAGCCTCCGGCCAGGGAGTAGGAGAGGATCTTGCCATCGGCGTCGACCACGAAGCGCAGGCGATTGATGCCCTGCAAGCCACGTCGACGCGCGTCTTCCGGGTATCGCTTGTATTTCGCCAGGTGGCGCAGCAGATCACTTTGCCAGGTCGGCAGGGCGTTGCTGTTGGACGCGATGCTCGGAGCCGGCGCCGCCGCCTTTTGCGGTGGCGTATTGTTTGGCGGTGTATCCGCTACCTGCTCGGTCGGTGGCGTCTCTCGCGGCGGCTCAGGCTTTTTCTCGGGCTTGGGCGGCTGCGGCTTGGCTTTCGGCTTCGGCGGCTTGGGTATGGCAATTTTCGGTTTAGGGGCTTCGACCAGCTTCGGCAGCGGCGGCTCTTCGACCGGCGCTGGGGGCTGGGGTACGACCTTGGGTGGTGGAGGTGGCGGTGCGGGCTCGGGCAGTGGCGCCAGTTCGACCATCATGGCCGCCGGAGGCAGCTCGATGGCCTGGGGCACCGACCGGTCGAAGATCAGCAGCACGGCGATGGCATGGATACCCAGCACCATCGCCAGACTGCCGCCGTAACGCGCCAGATTATGCCGCGTCTTCGTCATTTCTTGGCTGCCGTCTCTAGACCCACCAGACCGACCTTCAGATAGCCGGCCGCCCGCATGTTGTTCATCACTTCCATGAGGTCACCATAGTCCACGCCCTTGTCTGCCTGGAAGAAGATGGTGGTCTCCTTGTCGCCTTTGGTCCTGGCATCGAGCATTGGGCCGAGCTGGTCGGGCTGGCTGACCAGGTCGTCACCGATATACAGCTTCTGGTCGGCCTTGACGCTGACGAACACTGGCTTCTCGGGCCTTGGCGCCGGCTTGGCGGTCGAGGCGGGCAGATCGACCTTGATGTCGACGGTCGCCAACGGCGCCGCCACCATGAAGATGATCAGCAACACCAACATCACGTCGATGAAGGGCGTGACGTTGATTTCGTGGTTCTCGGCGAGATCGTCGCCACCTTCGTTAAGATGCAGGCCCATGGTTTACCCCACTTTCACCATGTGCGGAGCGGTACGCTCGCCGGACTGATGGTCCAGGTCGCGACTGACCAGCAGCAACACCTGTGCCGAGGCGTCGGACACCTGCGCCTTGTAACCCGCGATGGAGCGGGCGAAGACGTTGTAGATGACGACCGCCGGAATCGCGGCAACCAGGCCCAGGGCGGTTGCCAGCAGGGCTTCGGCGATGCCGGGGGCGACCACGGCAAGGTTGGTGGTCTGGGTCTTGGCGATGCCGATGAAGCTGTTCATGATGCCCCATACGGTACCAAACAGACCGACGAACGGAGCAGTGGAACCAATGGTCGCCAGCACGCCGGTGCCATTGCTCATGTTGCGGCCGCTGGCAGCCACCAGGCGCTCTAGGCGGAAGCTGACGCGTTCCTTGATGCCTTCCTTCTCACGGGTGTTGGCCGACAGGCGCATTTCTTCCAATGCATCGTGAACCAGCAGGTGGGCCAGAGTGCCTTCCTTGCTGGAGGCTTCGCTGGCTTCCTTGAGGCTGGCGGACTTCTTCAGTGCGGCGATCTCGCCACGCAGGCGGCGTTTGGCCCCCAACAGCTCGAAGCCTTTGGCGATCCAGATGGTCCAGGTGATGATGGAGGCGATGGCCAGGCCGATCATGACGATCTTGACCACGATGTCTGCGTTCTTGTACATGCCCCATGGCGACAGGTCATGGGCCATGCCGAGCGTGGTGTCTTCGACCAGCGCTTCGACGTTTTCGCCGGCAGGCGACTGGGCGTCGGCGGGGGCCGGAGCAGCAACGGCGGGCGTGGCGTTCGTCGGCTGAGCGCTCGGGGTAGCAGGTGCGGCGGCAGCGACAGGCGTATTGGCAGCCGGGGCCACTGGCTCATCGGCCATGGCAACGGGGGCCAGTACCAGGCTGAACATCAGCGCGGCAATGGCGCTCCATGCGCGCGGCTTGGTTGGCGAAGCGGAGGGTTGAATACGTGTCATGCTGGCCGGACCTGCTGAAGAATTATAGGTGGAAGTTCCTCGCGGCCTCGAAACGGCCGAGAACAGACAGGCGGGCATTATTGCAATTAATTCTTGTTAGCAGAAGTAATAAAGTTGCTTTTTTTACGATTTGGCCCGCCATTGATCGATTCACAAGGAGTTATTGATGTCAGACCTTTTTGCCTTGATCGTAGGTTGCGGCGATGTCGGAGGGCGTCTGGCCAGCCGACTACTGAACAATGGATGGACAGTCCAAGGCTTGCGACGCTCGGTCGAGCAGCTCCCGACCGGCGTGCTGCCGTTAGCCGCCGATCTCCGCGACCCTCGCTGTCCGGACGCGTGGCCATCACGTGCCCCCGACTATCTGGTGTATTGCGTAGCCGCCAGCCAGCATGACGAGCCGGGCTACCAGGCGGCCTATGTCGATGGGCTTCGCAATGTCCTGCGCTGGCTGGACGAAAAGCGACAGCGCCCGCGTCGAATACTGTTCGTCTCGAGCAGCAGCGTCTATGCCCAGCAGCAGGGCGAGTGGGTCGACGAGACCTCCGCTACCGAACCTGCGGGCTATTCGGGTCGGATCATGCTGGAGGCCGAGCGGCTGGCGCTGGCGAGCGGCATACCCGGCACGGTGGTACGCCTGACCGGCATCTACGGGCCTGGACGAGAATGGCTGTTGAGCCAGGTGCGTCAGGGGTATCGGGTCGCCGAAGAGCCGCCGCTGTACGGCAATCGTATTCATGTCGAGGATGCGGCGGGACTGCTCGAGTTCATCCTGCGGGTCGATGCCCGTGGCGAGGCATTGCAGAGCCATTATATCGGTGTGGATGACGATCCCGCTCCGCTGGCCGATGTGGTCGCATGGTTACGGGCGTACCTGGGCGTTACGCAATGGTCGGATCAACAACGTGTACGGCGTACCGGCAGCAAGCGCTGCAACAATGCGAGGGCGCGGGCGCTGGGTTGGATTCCGCGGTATCCAAGCTTTAAGGATGGCTATGCCGCCATCCTTGAAGGACGTGACTGAGAGTCAGTCGCGTTGCAGCAGCCACTGGCGTGGACCTGGCGCCAGTTGCGGCATCTCGTCCGGCAGCGCACCGTTGCGCGCCTGCAGGATCTCCAGGGTGTCGCCATCGCGCTTGAAGATCCATGGTCCGCCACGCTGGTCACGCTCCAGCCACAGGCTATCGTGCTCGCCACTGATCGAAGTGCAGTCGCCAGCCAGGCACAGGGCGAAGCGGTCCAGTTGGGGCAGGCCATCCACGGTGCCGTTATCACGGAAGTGGGCAACGCCGCCTTTGCCTGGGCCTTCGACTATCTTCCAGTTGCCACCCAGGTAGGCCCTGTACAGTGCCTTCTCGAAGCTGGTGCCGATAGGAGCGTCGGCTGGCGCGGGATCCTGCGCCTTGTCGAAGACCTGTTCCTGTCCCGAAGTACCGGGGGCCTGCACCAGCTCATCACCGTCGAGTTCGAGCTGTTCCGCCTGGCCGCCGTCGAATGTCACTTGCCATTGATCATCCTTGGCAGTCAGTTGGCCTTCGGCAGCCTCGAAGCCGTTGCTGTAACTGGCCCGCTGGCCTGTCGTATCGATCTTCCATTCGAATACCGGGCCTTTGCTGGCCAGCGCCTGGCGCAGGCTCTTGCTGCCGACGGCGGCATCGATGGCGTCCTGGTTGATCCAGGTGCCGTTGTAGTCTTCAGGTTTATGGCTGGCGCAACCACCCAGGAACAGGGCTGCCAGCGCGAGAGGCAATGCTCGACGCATGGAGGGGACCTTCGTGAGGGAGAGGGGCGGCACGCACGGGGCCTGCCGCCGGAGGGATTACTCGATGACCAGGATGGCATCCATTTCGACCTGCGCGCCCTTGGGCAGAGCGGCGACACCGATCGCGGCGCGAGCAGGGTAAGGCTGTTCGAAGTAACGGCCCATGACCTCATTGACCGTGGCGAAGTGGCTCAGGTCGGTGAGGAAGATGTTCAGCTTGACGATATCCTTGAACGAGCCACCGGCGGCCTCGGCAACGGACTTGAGGTTCTCGAAGACCTGCACGGTCTGGGCTTCGAAGCCTTCGACCAGTTCCATGGTCTTGGGGTCCAGCGGAATCTGGCCCGACATGTAGACGGTGTTGCCTGCTTTGATCGCCTGAGAGTAGGTGCCGATGGCGGCTGGGGCCTTGTCGCTGGTGATGACAGTCTTGGTCATGTTGACTCCTTACGGTTGACGAAGCTACGCACGTGTACGGGTGATCCGGACCACACCGGTCAGGGTACGAAGCTTCTTGATCACGCGGGCCAGGTGGACGCGATCGCGTACGCTGACCACCAGCTGGACCACGCTGATGCGGCCGTCGCGTTCGTCCATGCTGATCTTCTCGATATTGCCGTCGGCGGCGTTGACGCTGCTGGCCAACAGGGCAATCAGGCCACGCTGGTGCTCCAGCTCGACGCGCAATTCGACATTGAATTCGCCAGTGACATCCTTGGCCCACGAGAGCTGCAGGCATTTCTCGGGGTTATGGCGGATTTCACTGATGTTACGGCAGTCTTCCAGGTGCACGACCATGCCCTTGCCCGCCGACAGGTGGCCGACGATCGGGTCGCCCGGAATGGGCGTGCAGCACTTGGCATAGCTGAGGACCAGGCCCTCGGTACCACGAATAGCAAGCGGGCCTTCCGGCGCGGGCAGGTGCTCGCCTTCCGCTGACAGCAGGCGGCGCGCCACCACGTAGGCCATGCGATTGCCCAGACCGATGTCTTCGAGCAGGTCTTCGATCAGCTCCAGGCGGTACTCGCTCAGAATGGCCTGTATCCGTTCCTGGGGGATCTTGTCCAGACTGCTTTCGAAGCCGGTCAGCACCTTGTTCAACAGGCGTTCGCCCAGGCTGACGGATTCGGATCGGCGTTGCTGCTTGAGGGCATGACGAATGTGCGTGCGGGCCTTGCCGGAAACCACGAAGTTGAGCCAGGCCGGGTTCGGACGAGCGCCAGGGGCACTGACGATCTCCACGGTCGAGCCACTCTGCAAGGGCTCGGACAGGGGCGCCAGGCGCCGGTTGATACGGCAAGCGATGCAGCTGTTGCCGACGTCGGTATGCACCGCATAGGCAAAGTCTACTGCCGTGGAGCCTTTTGGCAGCTCCATGATCCGACCCTTCGGCGTGAAGACATACACCTCATCGGGGAAGAGGTCGATCTTCACGCTCTCGATGAATTCAAGCGAGTTCCCGGCGCGCTGCTGCAGCTCGAGGATACCCTTGACCCACTGACGGGCACGCGCGTGGTTGCCCTTGGGCTGCTCATCGTCATTGGACTTGTACAGCCAATGGGCCGCGATGCCATTGTTGGCCATCTCTTCCATCTCGCGGGTGCGGACCTGGATTTCGATGGGCACGCCGTGCATGCCGAACAAGGTGGTATGCAGCGACTGGTAGCCGTTTGCCTTGGGGATCGCGATGTAGTCCTTGAAGCGGCCGGGCAAGGGCTTGTACAGGTTATGCACGGCGCCAAGCACGCGGTAGCAGGTGTCTACCTTGTCCACGACGATGCGGAAGGCATACACATCCATGATCTCGTTGAAGGCGCGGCGCTTGCCGCGCATCTTCTTGTAGATGCCGTAGAGGTGCTTCTGGCGCCCGCTGACCTCGCCCTCGATACCATCCATGGCCAGGCAATTGGCCAGGGACTGTTCGATCTTGTTGACGATTTCCTTGCGGTTGCCGCGCGCGCGCTTCACTGCCTGGAAGATACGCGCCGAGCGCATCGGATGCATGGCCTTGAAGCCCAGGTCTTCGAACTCCACGCGCACATTGTGCATGCCCAGGCGGTTGGCGATGGGCGCGTAGATTTCCAGGGTTTCCTTGGCAATACGCCGGCGTTTCTCGCCGGACAGCACTTCGAGCGTGCGCATGTTGTGCAGGCGGTCGGCCAGCTTGACCAGGATCACGCGGATATCGCGGGCCATGGCCATGGCCATCTTCTGGAAGTTTTCGGCCTGAGCCTCGGCCTTGGTCTCGAAGTTCATCTGGGTCAGCTTGCTGACCCCATCGACCAGTTCGGCAACGGTTTCGCCAAATTGCTGGCTGAGCGCTTCCTTGGCGATGCCGGTATCTTCGATCACGTCGTGCAGCATGGCGGCCATGAGGCTCTGGTGATCCATGTGCATGTCGGCGAGGATGCTCGCCACCGCGAGCGGGTGGGTCACATAGGGTTCGCCGCTACGGCGACGCTGGCCGTCGTGCGCCTGCTCGGCATAGAAATAGGCTCGGCGGACCAGGTTGACCTGTTCCGTGCCGAGATAGGTCGACAAACGTTCGGCGAGGGCGTCTATGCTCGGCATCGGATTACCTCCTGCCGAGGAATGGGGCCATGCGCCGTCCCACGTCGACCAGGCATGTCTCAGACAGCCTCGTTGGACTCGTCCTCGAACGCGGCAAACACCGGATCCTCGGTGACGATCTCTTCAGCGGCCAGGAACTCGGAGGTAATGATGCCTTCGGCGATCTCGCGCAGAGCGACGACGGTAGGCTTGTCATTTTCCCACGCTACACGCGGCTCCTTGCCACCGGTGGCCAGCTGACGGGCACGCTTGGTCGAGAGCATGACCAGCTCAAAGCGGTTATCCACGTGTTCTAGGCAATCTTCAACGGTTACGCGGGCCATGGTCTTCCTCGTAGCAAATGCATTATGCGCCCTGCCCAGGATGGGCGGGGGACTCGACAGTTTAAAAAATCACCAGCCAATAGGGAAGGACTGATTTCGGTTCGGCCGACGGAGCGAGCCCGCGATACGGGATCGTAAAGCCTGACGATACCGGGTCCGAGGGTATGCGCACAACAACCGTGATGCCCTAGCGCAACATGGCATCGCGCAAACGCGGGGTCAGCTCTTCGAACAGTGTCTGTACCGAACGCAAGGCGCGGCAGTCCGGTCTGGTCAACAGCCAGAGCTGGGTGTTGCAGCCGGGCAGCGGGCCGCTCAACGCTTCGACGCCTGGCAGGGTATGGACCATGTAGTCGGCCAGCGCAGCCACGCCCATGCCTGTGCTGACCAGCTGGGCGATGGTGGACATCCCGCTGCAGTGGTAGCGCGGGACAAGGCCGGGATACTGCTGGTTGCGCCAGATTACCGTGGGGTGGTCCTGCATGGCATCGTCGGGGGCTATCCAGGGCACGCTGGTTGCCGATTCGGCGAGGCGTTCGGCAAACCCGGGATGCCCGCAGACCACGTAGGAGGTCGAACCAAGACAGCGTCCCACCAGATGCTCCGGTGGGGTGTTGGTCAGCCGCAGGGCAATGTCGGCATCGCGACGGCTGAGGTTGGCAAAGGAGTTGGACGTCCCCAGTTCCAGGGAAAGCGCTGGATAGTTCGGCATGAAGGTCGCCAGCGCCGGCAGCAGCAGGCTATGCAGCACGGCCTCGGTGCACGTGACCCGAACCGTGCCGCTGACCACCTGCTCGCCGCTGGTCAGCGCCACCCGGGCCGCGTCCAGCGCATGCTCGGCGCGCTCGGCCTGCTCGGCCAGTGCCTGTGCGGTGTCGGTGGGCAGGTAGCCTTTGCGACTCTTCACAAACAACGCAGTGCCCAGCGCCGACTCCAGGCGGCGAATCGAACGAAACACCGTGGATACATCGACCTTGAGCAGTTCCGCCGCCTTGGCCAAGGATCGGCCGCGCTCCAGGGCGAGGATCAGGGTGAGGTCGGCATGATTGATCTGATATTGCATGGGTGCATGCTCTGCTTGCCGAAATGCCAATGTCTGTTGCGTGGATGCCATTTTATAGTGGAACGGCAGCCGGTAATCAATGACCTGTTGCCACCCCCTGCGATGGGAGCGTGACAAGAACAATAGCAACGACCCTCGACCCTTCGGGCGCAAGCCTTGCCTGCCACATTGCCGCTCCATTGAAATCAAAGGATGTACTGTCATGACGTCGGTATCCCCGTGCGCCAGTTCCTCGAGCGAAATGAATGATTTCCTGCTGGCCAACCCGGAGACGCAATACGTCGATCTGCTGATTTCCGACATGAACGGGGTCGTGCGGGGCAAGCGAATCGAGCGCGCGAGCTTGCACAAGGTCTATGAACGGGGTATCAACTTGCCGGCATCCCTGTTCGCGCTCGACATCAATGGCGCGACGGTCGAAAGCACCGGCCTGGGCCTGGATATCGGCGATGCGGACCGCATCTGCTTTCCGATCCCCGGCACGCTAGCGAACGAGCCGTGGCAGAAACGTCCGACAGCCCAGTTGCTGATGACCATGCATGAAGTGGACGGGACGCCGTTCTTCGCCGACCCGCGCGAGGTCCTGCGCCAGGTAGTCGAGAAGTTCGATGCGCTCGGGCTGCAGATCTGCGCCGCCTTCGAGCTGGAGTTCTACCTGATCGACCAGGACAACCTCAATGGCCGTCCGCAGCCGCCGCGTTCGCCGATCTCCGGCAAGCGCCCGCATTCGACCCAGGTCTACCTGATCGACGACCTCGACGAATATGCCGAGTGCCTGCAAGACATGCTCGAGGCAGCCACGGAGCAGGGCCTGCCCGCCGACGCCATCGTCAAGGAGAGCGCGCCGGCGCAGTTCGAGGTCAACCTCCATCACGTCGCCGATCCTTTCAAGGCCTGCGATTACGCGATTCTGCTCAAGCGCCTGATCAAGAACATCGCCTACGACCATGAAATGGACTCCACCTTCATGGCCAAGCCCTATCCTGGCCAGGCGGGCAACGGGCTGCATGTGCATATCTCGCTGCTGGACAAGAAGACCGGCCTGAACATCTTCGCCAGCGACGACCCCTTGCAGAGCGATGCCTTGCGGCATGCGGTCGGCGGCGTCCTCGAAACCCTGCCGGCATCGATGGCTTTTCTTTGCCCGAACATCAATTCCTATCGTCGCTTCGGAGCCCAGTTCTATGTGCCCAATGCCCCGAGCTGGGGCCTGGACAACCGCACGGTGGCCGTGCGCGTACCGACCGACAGCAGTGACGCCGTGCGCATCGAGCACCGTGTCGCGGGTGCCGACGCCAATCCTTACCTCATGCTGGCGGCCATTCTTTCAGGCATCCATCACGGGCTGACCCAGCGTATCGAACCTTGCGCTCCGATCGAAGGCAACTCCTACGAGCAACTGGAGCAAAGCCTGCCCAACAACTTGCGCGATGCGCTACGGGCGTTGGATGACAGCGAGGTACTCAACCGCTACATCAGCCCGGAATACATCGATGTCTTCGTAGCGTGCAAGGAAAGCGAGATGGCCGAGTTCGAAGTCTCCATCTCCGATCTCGAATACAACTGGTATCTGCATACGGTGTAAGCCATGACCACGAATGCGCCACCCTTGATCGGCGTCAGCGCCTGTCGCCAGCAAGTGGGCAGAAACCCATCGCACACGGTGGGCGACAAATATGTCGAGGCGGCCGCCTTCGCGGGCACGCCATTGATCCTTCCTGCTCGGGACATGCCTGGCGACGCGCAGGCACTGCTGGCAACGCTGGACGGTATTCTTTTCACCGGCTCGCCTTCAAATGTCGAGCCGCATCATTACAATGGCGCCCCCAGCCTGGAAGGCACCCGGCATGATCCGGCGCGCGACCGGCTGACGTTGCCGTTGCTGCAGGCCGCCATCAAGGCGGGTGTACCAGTGTTCTGCATCTGTCGTGGGTTTCAGGAGTTGAACGTGGCGCTGGGCGGAACCTTGCACCAGCGCGTGCACGAATTGCCCGGTTTTCTTGACCACCGCGAGCCCCAGGAAGCCTCGCTGGAGGTGCAGTACAGCCCTCGGCATGCGGTCGATACTGCGCCTGGAGGGTTGTTCGACCGCCTGGGCCTGGCGACTCGTTTCGAGGTCAACTCGCTGCACAGCCAAGGCATCGACCGCCTGGCGCCGGGCCTGCGTGTCGAAGCGCGCGCCCCGGATGGGCTGATAGAGGCGGTTTCCATGGCTGACGCACCCGGTTTCGTGCTTGGGGTGCAGTGGCATCCGGAGTGGCGCTTCGCTGAAAACCCGGTTTCGTTGCGTCTGTTCGAGGCGTTTCGCGAGGCTTGCACCGCCCGCGCCGAGGAGGTGGGGATGCGACGCACGAACGCCTGAAATTGTTCAAGGGTCTGGGAAGACTCTGCTGTGCACCAAGCTTTCAATGAGTGAAGGCTGCTTCCCTCGGGAAGACCTGAAAACAATACCAATATCGATGGCAAATACTCATGAGCGAATACACTGAAGCAGGACGCCCACCCGACGCGGCCGCAAAAGCAGACGGTTCCGGCAAGGCAGTCGGCAAAGGCCTGGCCAAGGGCCGCCTGGGGCTGCTGGCCAGCGTGGTGCTGGGTATCTCCACCATCGCGCCGGTCTATACCCTGACCGGCGCGCTCGGTCCGACGGTGCGCGAGGTCGGGGCTCACTTGCCAGCCGTGTTCATCGTAGGTTTCCTGCCGATGTTGCTGGTGGCCCTCGGGTACCGTGAGCTGAACGCGGCGGAGCCGGACAGCGGCACCTCCTTTACCTGGTCGGCCCGCGCCTTCGGCCCGATGATAGGCTGGATCGGCGGTTGGGGGCTGGTGACTGCCACGACCATCGTTCTCTCCAACCTGGCCGGTGTCGCGGTCGATTTCTTCTATCTCTTCCTCGGGCAGATCACCGGCAGCCACGAGGTGGCTGCGCTCAGCGACAACCTGCTGGTCAATATCACCACCTGTTGCGTATTCATTGGCCTGGCGGTGTGGATCTGCTGTCGCGGCATGGGTACGACCATGACCGTGCAATACGGGTTGGTAGCCTTGCAGCTGCTGGTCCTGATCGGTTTCGCCTTCGCCGCGTTCGGTGAAACCACGGCTCCGCCGCCCTTGCAGTTCGACTTCGAATGGTTCAATCCCTTCGGCGTGGAGTCGTTCTCCGCCTTCGCCGCCGGGCTGTCGCTCTCGATCTTCATTTTCTGGGGATGGGATGTCTGCCTCACGGTCAGCGAGGAATCGGTCGGAAGCGACGAAGTACCGGGCAAGGCGGCGACCTGGACGGTATTGTTGATCCTCGGGCTGTACCTGCTCACGGCGATCGCCACACTGCAGTTTGCCGGTGTCAGCGACGTGGGCCTCGGCCTGGGCAACCCGCGTATCCAGGAGAATGTCTTCGCTCACCTGGCGGGTCCGGTCATGGGGCCGCTGGCGATCCTGATGTCTATCGCGGTTCTGGCCAGCACCGCGGCCTCGCTGCAGTCGACCTTCATGTCGCCGGCCCGCACCCTGCTTGCCATGGGCTACTACGGCGCGGTCCCGCAGCGCTTCGCCAACATCTGTCCGCGTTCGCAGACCCCACGCTATGCCACCATCTGCGCTGGTGTGGCCGCCGGCCTGTTCTACGTGACCATGCGCACGCTCAGCGAAAACGTGCTGGCCGACACCATCACGGCCTTGGGCATGATGATCTGCTTCTACTATTCGCTGACCGCCTATGCCTGCGTCTGGTATTTCCGTCGCAGCCTGTTCGGCAGCCTGCGTCACTTCCTGATGCGTGGCCTGTGCCCGTTGCTGGGTGGCGCCATCCTCTCGGTGATCTTCATTCGCACCGCGATCGACAGCGCCTCGCCGGACTTCGGCAGCGGCTCGCATGTAGGTGGTCTGGGGCTGGTGTTCGTGATCGCGATGATCATCTCGCTGCTGGGTATCCTGCTGATGGTGCTGTCACGTTGGCGCGCCCCGGCGTACTTCCTCGGCGCGACCCTGCGCCAGCAAGCCGCGCTGCCGCTTCAGTCATAAAAAAAGCGCCTCGCGGCTAATGCTGATCAGTTGAAAAGTCATCAAATTTTGTTGGTTGGAGTTCTTGTCTGGCTTCCGAATTTTTCAGTGACGCTGCTGGCCTATCGCGGGACAAGCCCGCTCCCCACCGGGACGCGCCATAGCAAGGACGCACCCTCCGGTGGTGAGCGGGCTTGTCCCGCGATAGGC
This sequence comes from Pseudomonas capeferrum, assembly GCF_013523055.1. Taxonomy (GTDB): domain Bacteria; phylum Pseudomonadota; class Gammaproteobacteria; order Pseudomonadales; family Pseudomonadaceae; genus Aquipseudomonas; species Aquipseudomonas capeferrum_A. Next base: position 82,119 of record NZ_JAAMQM010000018.1, read on the forward strand.
CAGCAGCGTCACTGAAGATTCCAGAAGCCGAAGGCTAAGAGCCGGCACTTGAACCGACTGCTTTCCCTTGACCGACCGGCATTACGCCTCGCGGCGCGTTGTTCAGGCAAGCAGCTGTTTGAGCAACGTGCCGTTGCGTTGCTGTTGCGGTTCGAGCCTGAGCCGCTCGGCGCGCGCGACCGCCGTCGGGTCATTGTCTCGATTGGCCTGGAAGATGGCCTTGAGGTCTTCAAGCGCGGTGCCGAACTCGTCATTGATGATGACGTAGTCGTATTCGTCGTAATGCACCATCTCGCTGACCGCCTCCCTCATCCGCCCTTCGATGATCTCGTCGCTGTCCTGCCCACGCCCGTCCAGACGGTGACGCAGAGCTTGTTGGCTCGGTGGCAGAATGAAGATCGACAGGGCTTCAGGCATCAGCCTGCGCACCTGCTGGGCACCCTGCCAGTCGATCTCGAGGATCAGGTCCAGGCCCTGGGCCAAGGTCTGCTGCAAGGCACTGCGCGAGGTACCGTAGAAATTGCCAAAGACTTCGGCATGCTCCAGGAAATCGCCCTGTTCGATCAGGGAGTGGAAGTCGGCGTGCTCGACGAAGTGGTAGTTCACTCCATGCTGCTCACCCTCGCGCTTGGCGCGGGTGGTGTGGGAGACCGAGACGCGGATGGCCGGGTCGGCTTGGGTCAGTGCCGTGACCAGGCTGGTCTTGCCGGCACCCGAAGGTGCCGAGACGATGTAGAGGGTGCCGCTGTCGTGTTTCATGGTAGGGGTGGCCTTACTCGATATTCTGTACTTGTTCACGCATCTGTTCGATCAGCACCTTGAGGTTGACTGCCGCTTGCGTACTGCGTGGGTCGAAGGCCTTGGAGCCCAGGGTGTTGGCTTCGCGATTGAGTTCCTGCATCAGGAAGTCCAGGCGCCGTCCGGCAGCCCCGCCGGACTTGAGCACGCGACGCACTTCGGTGACGTGGGTGCTGAGCCGATCGAGCTCTTCGGCGACGTCGCTCTTCTGCGCCAGCAGGACCATTTCCTGCTCCAGGCGCTGCGGGTCGAGCTCGGCCTGCATGTCGTGGAAGCGGTCCAGGACCTTCTGCCGCTGGGTGGCGAGCATCTGCGGCACCAGCGTGCGCAGGGTGGCGACTTCGCCGGACATGCTGTCCAGGCGCTCGTTGATCAGCCGCGCAAGCTCGGCACCTTCGCGATTGCGACCGGCCTTGAGTTCCCGCAGGGCTTCCTCGAAGAGTGACATGGCTTCGGCGTTCAGGGCTTGCGGGTCGCTGGCATCGGCTACCAGCACTCCGGGCCAGGCAAGCACCTCCAGGGGATTGAGTGGCGCCGGCTGCTTGATCAGGCTGGCCACGGTTTCGGCGGCGGCAACCAGCTGCGCGGCGCGTTCGCGGTCGACCTGCAGCGGCTTGCCGGTGCTGTCCTCGTTGAGCCGCAAGGTGCATTCGATCTTGCCTCGCGACACGCCCTGGCGCAGGCCCTCGCGCACGGCGCCCTCGAGATCGCGTAGCGCCTCTGGCAGGCGCAGGTGCGGCTCGAGATAGCGGTGGTTCACCGAACGCAGCTCCCAGACCAGGGTGCCTTGGCTACCGGCGCGCTCGACACGAGCAAAAGCGGTCATGCTGTGCACCATGGGGAGTACCTCGCGATTAAGGGAAAGAAAGAGCCTTCGGGCTGCAAGGCGCAGGATTGTAACGCAGTGCGGCTTCGGCGCCCAATCCGGCCGTGCCATGAATCCGCCAAGGCCTTGCGCGAAAGTCGACGGGTGGCGCGCCTGCGACGATAGGCATGTCTTCACCGGGCGTGGAGCTCTATAATGCTCGTCAGATTCGAATTCCGGTACAGGTATCCCAGATGAAACGTCCAAGTGGTCGCGCTGCCGATCAACTCCGTTCGATCCGCATCACCCGCAACTACACCAAGCATGCCGAAGGTTCGGTACTGGTCGAGTTCGGCGACACCAAGGTCGTCTGCACGGTCAGCGTCGAAAATGGCGTACCTCGTTTCCTCAAAGGCCAGGGTCAAGGCTGGCTGACGGCCGAGTACGGCATGCTGCCGCGCTCCACCGGCGAGCGTAACCAGCGCGAGGCCAGCCGCGGCAAGCAGGGTGGCCGCACCCTGGAGATCCAGCGCCTGATCGGTCGTTCGCTGCGCGCGGCCTTGGACATGAGCAAGCTGGGTGACATCACCTTGTACGTCGACTGCGACGTGATCCAGGCCGATGGCGGCACCCGTACCGCTTCGATCACCGGCGCCATGGTTGCCCTGGTCGATGCGCTGCGCATGGTCAAGAAGCGCGGCGGCCTCAAGGGCGGTGATCCGCTCAAGCACATGATTGCCGCGGTCTCGGTGGGCATGTACCAAGGCGAAGCGGTACTGGATCTGGACTACCTCGAAGACTCGGCCGCCGAGACCGACCTGAACGTGGTCATGACCAGCTCGGGTGGTTTCATCGAAGTGCAGGGCACCGCCGAAGGCGCGCCGTTCCAGCCCGAAGAGCTCAACGCCATGCTGGCGCTGGCGCAGAAAGGCATGACCGACTTGTTCGAGCTGCAAAAGGCCGCATTGGCAGACTGACTAAGAGGCAGGACATATGAGCGACCCGATCATTCCGGTACCGCCGCCCACTGCCGAAGTCCGGCAGTGGGCGATGTTCTGCCACTTGTCCGCATTCCTTGGGCTGCTCATACCCTTTGGCAGCCTGATAGGCCCACTCGTCATGTGGATCTGGAAGCGCGAACTCGATCCGTTCGTCGATGCTCAGGGCAAGGAAGCGCTGAATTTCCAGATCAGCGTGACCATCGCCGCGTTCATCTGCTTCCTGCTGGCATTCGTGCTGGTGGGGATGGTGCTGTTCGGCATCCTGATGGTCGCGGTGCTGGTCCTGATCATCATCGCCGGCGTCAAGGCCAACGAAGGGCAGGCCTATCGCTATCCGCTGATCTGGCGCCCGATCAAGTAGACGACAGACATGAAAAAGCCGACGCGAAGTCGGCTTTTTCATGTCTGTCCATCCTCAGATGGTCAGTGTCCAGTCGTAGTCCACGATCAGTGGCGCGTGCTGGGAGAACCGCGGCTGACGAGGCAGGCGCGCGCTGCGCACGAAACGGCGCAGGCCCGGCGTCAGCACCTGATAGTCGAAGCGATATCCCAGGTTGAGCATTTCGGCCTGCTCGTTGTCCGGCCACCAGCTGTACTGGTCACCTTCACGGCTGACTTCGCGCAGGGCATCGACATAACCCATGTCGCCGATGATGGTATCCATCCAGGCACGCTCGGGCGGCAGGAAGCCTGGCGACTGCTGGCTGTCGCGCCAGTTCTTGATGTCCAGCTTCTGCTGCGCCACGTAGAGCGAGCCGCAATAGATATATTCACGACGCTTGCGCCGCTGCTTGTCCAGGTACTTGGCGAAATCGTCCATCAACTTGAATTTCTGATTCAAGTCTTCGTCGCCGTTCATTCCGGAAGGCAGCAGCAGGCTGGCGATGCTTACCTTGTCGAAATCGGCCTGCAGGTAACGCCCGTAGCGGTCGGCTGTCTCGAAGCCCAGGCCTGTGATGACTGCCTTGGGCTGCATCCGCGAATACAGAGCCACGCCACCTTGGGCAGGCACCTCCGCGTCGCAGGCATAAAGGAAGTAGCCATCGAGTTGAAAAGCTGGGTCGTCGAGTTCAAAGGCCGAGGCGCGGGTATCCTGAAGGCAGATGACGTCGGCATTCTGGGCTTGCAACCAGCTGAGCAATCCGCGCTCGGCCGCAGCCTGAATACCATTAACGTTCACACTGATGATCCGCATAAATGGCCCCAAAAATCTCGTGCGTGTATGATACCCGAGCTCAACTCATTTAGCTAAATCCGTGGTGTCCGGGACCCTTCATGCAGCCGTATCAGCGCGACTTCATCCGTTTTGCCATCGATCGCGGCGTTCTGCGCTTCGGTGAATTCACCTTGAAATCGGGGCGTATCAGCCCGTACTTCTTCAATGCCGGCCTGTTCAACAGCGGTTCGGCCCTGGCCCAATTGGGGCGTTGCTACGCGGCGGCCATCGTCGACGGCAAGATCCCCTTCGACGTGCTCTTCGGCCCGGCCTACAAGGGCATACCCCTGGCGGCCGCCACTGCCGTGGCGCTGGCCGAACAGCATCAGCTCGACGTGCCATGGTGCTTCAACCGCAAGGAAGCCAAGGATCACGGCGAAGGCGGCAGTCTGGTGGGCGCCCCGTTGGCCGGCGATGTGCTGATCATCGACGACGTGATCACTGCCGGTACCGCTATCCGCGAGGTCATGCAGATCATTCAGGCCCAGCAGGCTCGCGCCGCTGCCGTCCTGATCGCCCTGAACCGCGAAGAGCGTGGCAATGGCGAGCTTTCTGCCATTCAAGAGGTGGAGCGCGACTTCGGCATCCCGGTCATCAGCATCGTCTCGCTGACCCAGGTACTGGAATTCCTCGCCGACGACCCTCAGCTCAAGCAGCACCTGCCGGCTGTCGAGGCATATCGGGCGCAGTACGGGATCTGAGATCCGGCCTGACATAGAAAGGCGACCCTGGGTTAATGCCAGTAAGACAAGGGATGCAGTCGATTCAATGCTCGCTTAGCCATCGGCTCTTGGAGTCTTCAGTGATGCTGCTGGCCTATCGCGGGGCAAGCCCGCTCGCCACCGGTGCGCGGTGTAGCCCTCTCCGGTAGCGAGCGGGCTTGTCCCGCGATAGGGACAGCAGCATCACAGACAATTCCAGGAGCCGGAGGCTAAGCTCCAGCATTTGAATCGACCACTAGTTCCTGACTGACCGGCCTTGACCCTGAGGTCGCCTTTTTTGCGGAGGCGAGGGCGGCTACCGAGCCGCCCTTAGCACTTAGTGCTGCTTGCTGTTGCTGATCAGCGTGCCCACACCGGTATCGGTGAAGATTTCCAGCAGCACGGCATTGGGCACGCGGCCATCGATGATGTGCGAACTGTTCACGCCGCCCTGGACGGCCTCCAAGGCACATTTGATCTTCGGCAGCATGCCGCCATAGATGGTACCGTCGGCGATCAGGGCATCGACTTGCTCGGTGCTCAGGCCGGTCAGGACCTGGCCTTGCTTGTCCATCAGGCCGGCAATGTTGGTCAGCAGCATCAGCTTCTCGGCCTTCAGGGCCTCGGCGACCTTGCCGGCGACCAGGTCGGCGTTGATGTTGTACGACTCGCCGTTGGCACCGACGCCGATCGGCGCGATGACCGGGATGAAGTCGCCCCGGACCAGCATGTTGAGCAGTTCGACATTGACCCCGACGACTTCGCCGACATGGCCGATATCGATGATTTCCGGGGTGGTCATTTCGGGGGTCTGGCGGCTGACGGTGAGCTTCTTCGCACGAATCAGCTCGGCGTCCTTGCCGGTCAGGCCGATGGCACTGCCGCCATGACGGTTGATCAGGTTGACGATGTCCTTGTTGACCTGGCCGCCGAGGACCATTTCAACCACGTCCATGGTCTGCGCGTCGGTGACACGCATACCATCGATGAAATGGCTCTCGATCGAAAGACGCTTGAGCAGGTCCCCGATCTGCGGGCCGCCACCGTGCACCACGACCGGATTGATACCCACGGCCTTCATCAGCACGATGTCCCGGGCGAAGCCGGTCTTGAGCTCCTCGCTCTCCATCGCGTTGCCGCCGTACTTGATCACCAGGGTCTTGCCGACAAAGCGGCGAATGTAAGGCAGCGCTTCGGACAATACCTGGGCGACATGGGAAGCGGCATCGCGATCGAGGGTCATGCAGGGCTCCAGCAGGCAACAGTTGGTCGGTCAGAACGGCAGTTGCAGGGCAGGTTCGACCCGCAGCAACTGCGCACGGAAAACATCCTTGATACGTTGCAACTCGGCGTCACTGTCGGCCTCGAAGCGCAGCACCAGCACCGGTGTGGTATTGGAGGCGCGCACCAGACCCCAGCCATGGGGGTAGTCGACCCGCACACCATCGATGGTGGTCAGGCTGGCGTCACCCCAGTCGGCATCGCGTTGCAATGCATCAATGATGCTGAATTTACCTTCGTCGGTCACATCAATGTTGATTTCCGGCGTGGAAATATCATTCGGGAACGCGGCGAACAGGGTTTCGGCATCATCCGACGCCCTGCCGAGGATCTCCAACAAGCGAACGGCGCTGTAGATACCGTCGTCGAAGCCGTACCAACGCTCCTTGATGAAGATGTGCCCACTCATCTCGCCGGCCAGTAGCGAGCCGGTCTGCTTCATCTTCTTCTTGATCAACGAGTGACCGGTCTTCCACATCAGCGCACGACCGCCGTGCTGCTCGATGAGAGGGGTCAGGCGACGAGTGCATTTGACGTCGAAGATGATCTCGGCGCCTGGGTTGCGGGACAGCACGTCCTGGGCAAAGAGCATCAGCAGACGGTCGGGGTAGACGATAGTGCCGGTGTTCGTCACCACGCCGACGCGGTCGCCGTCGCCATCGAACGCCAGGCCGATATCGGCGCCGGTCTCTCGGACCTTGGCGATCAGGTCCTGCAGGTTCTCGGGCTTGCCTGGGTCCGGATGATGGTTCGGGAAGTTGCCGTCGACCTCACAGAACAGCGGAATGACCTCGCAGCCAAGCGCCTCGATCAATTGCGGGGCAATGACACCCGCGGCGCCGTTGCCGCAATCGACCACCGCCTTCAAGGGTCTGGCCAGTTCGATGTCACCGGTGATCTGCTGGAAGTAGCGCTCGAGAATCTCGACCTTTTCGACACGGCCTTCGCCGCGACTCAGATCATTGCGTTTCAGACGGGTCAGCAAGGCCTGGATCTGTTCGTTGGCCAGGGTGTCGCCAGCGATGACGATCTTGAAACCGTTGTAGTCGGCAGGGTTATGGCTGCCGGTGAGCATCACCCCCGACTTGCCCGCCAGCACGTTGGCCGCGTAATACAGCGCCGGAGTCGGCACCAGGCCGACATCGCTGACGTGGCAGCCGGCGTCGACCAGGCCCTTGATCAATTGCTCCACCAGCATCGGACCGGACAGTCGACCGTCGCGGCCCACTGCAATCTGCGGCTCGTTCTGGGCCAGGGTTTCGGCACCAATGGCGCGGCCGATCCAATAGGCTGTGTCGGCGGACAACGTCTTGCCGACGATCCCACGGATGTCATAGGCGCGGAAGATGCTGTCTGGTAGCGCGGGTGGCAGATCGGCCACGTCGTTCATGTCTGGACTCCAGCGGTCTGAGGCTTTTTGGGTAGCCACGAATGGTCGCTTGGACGATGGTTTCGCCAGAGAGTTCGCCATCCATGGCCCAAACAGGAATTACTGAGATCAGTGGCTGCCAGAGTGACCGAAGCCGCCAGCACCGCGTTGGCTCTCATCGAAGGCTTCGACGATATCGAAGTGTGCCTGCACCACAGGCACCAGCATCAACTGGGCGATACGCTCGCCGACGGCAATGGTGAACGGCGTCTGCCCGCGGTTCCAGCACGACACCATCAGCTCGCCTTGGTAGTCGGAGTCGATCAGGCCCACCAGGTTGCCCAGCACGATGCCGTGCTTGTGACCCAGGCCCGAGCGCGGCAGGATCAGCGCGGCCAGGCCAGGATCGCCGATGTAGATCGACAGGCCGGTAGGGATCAGCAAGGTCTGGCCAGGCTCCAGGACGGTGTCCTGCTGCAGCATGGCGCGCAGGTCGAGGCCGGCGGAGCCGGGTGTAGCGTACTGAGGCAGCGGGAAGTCGCTGCCCAGGCGTGGATCGAGGATCTTGGCTTGTAGAGCGTGCATCGGGAGCTTTTATACCTGGTTGAGCCGTTGGGCGATGAAGGCGACCAGCTGGCGGGCGATCTTGCCCTTGCTGGTCTGCGCGAAGAGGGTCTGGTGCTGTTGGCGATCAATCACCGTCAAGGCATTTTCCTCGCTGTTGAAGCCGATGCTGGGGTTGGCCACATCATTGGCGACGATCAGGTCGAGGTTCTTGTCCTTGAGCTTGCGCGTGGCGTAATCGAGCAGATGCTCGGTCTCGGCGGCGAAGCCTACGCTGAACGGACGATCCGGGCGACCGGCAAGGGTAGCGAGGATATCCGGATTGCGCACCATCTGCAGTAGCATGCCGTCGCCGGACGTAGGATCCTTCTTGAGTTTTTGCGTGGCGATGACTTCGGGGCGGTAGTCCGCTACCGCGGCAGATGCGATCAACAGATCGCAAGGCATGGCCGCCTCGCAGGCCGCGAGCATATCGCGTGCGCTCACCACGTCGATACGGGTGACCCGATCGGGTGTCGGCAGGTGGACGGGGCCGGTGACGAGGGTCACCCGAGCACCGGCTTCGGCTGCTGCCTCGGCCAAGGCAAAACCCATCTTCCCCGAGCTATGATTGGTGATGTAGCGCACCGGATCGATGTTTTCCTGGGTAGGGCCCGCGGTGATCAGCACGTGTTTTCCGGTCAGCGACTGGCGCTTGAAGCTTTCGGCGGCGCACCAGGCCAGGTCGCTGGCCTCGAGCATGCGGCCCAGGCCGACGTCGCCACAGGCCTGGCTGCCCGAGGCGGGGCCGAATACCTGGATGCCACGGCTTTGCAGCAGGTCGAGGTTCGCTTGCGTGGCCGGGTCGCGCCACATGGCCTGGTTCATCGCCGGGGCGACGGCCACGGGAGCATCGGTGGCCAGGACCAGGGTGGTCAGCAGGTCATCAGCCATGCCTTGGGCCAGACGCGCCATCAGGTCGGCAGTTGCCGGGGCGATCAATACCAGGTCGGCCCACTTGGCCAGCTCGATATGGCCCATGGCAGCTTCGGCTGCCGGATCGAGCAGGTCCATGTGCACAGGGTGGCCGGACAAGGCCTGCAGGGTTAGCGGAGTGATGAACTCGGCACCACCGCGGGTCATGACGACACGCACCTGCGCACCCTGTTCGAGGAGTCGGCGAATCAGCTCGGCGCTCTTGTAGGCGGCGATGCCGCCACCCACGCCGAGAAGGATGCGCTTGCGATACAGCCGCTGCATAGGCTTGCCTTTTTCCAGTGAAAGCGTGCGGCGACGAATTTTTGCCTGCGGCAGATCGTCGCATTAACGAGACGAAATAGATTACCACAGCGCTGAAACGCGCCGTAGTACACGCAAGGAGCGCGTATGAATATCAGGGAATGGCCCTTGGCGGAGCGCCCCAGGGAGAAATTGTTGCGGCGTGGCGTCGCAAGCCTATCGGATGCAGAACTACTGGCCGTTTTTCTTGGGTCGGGCACCCGTGGGCAGAACGTGGTTGATCTGGCACGGACCCTGCTGGCGAAGTTCGGTGGCTTGCGCCAGTTGCTCGAAGCCGAACGCTCCGTATTTCTGCGGGAACTGGGGCTAGGGCCCGTGAGGTACAGCCAGTTGCAGGCCATGTTGGAAATCGGTCGCCGCCATCTGGCCGAGGTGATCGAGCGTGAGCCCGCCCTGGAAAGCCCCGCGGCGGTCAGGCGCTATCTGAAGTCGATGATGCGCCATGAGCACAGCGAGGTGTTTGCCTGCCTTTTCCTCGATACCAGGCATCGCCCCCTGAGGTTCGAGGTACTGTTTCGCGGATCGATCAATCGAGCGAACGTCTACCCAAGGGAGGTTGTGCGTCGATCACTGGCACACAACGCCGCTGCGCTGATCCTTTGTCACAACCATCCTTCGGGCAACCCCGAACCCAGCTCCGACGACCTCAGCCTGACACTCATGCTGAGGGAGTCTCTGGCGTTGGTGGATGTACGTGTGCTCGATCACATCATCATCGGCGAGGGCGAGCCGCTGTCGATGGTCGAGCACGGCTGGTTCAGCGCGTCACCGTGACCTTGGTGAAGTCCACACGACCAAACGGACTCACCCGATAGCCCTCCACCCCCTCACGCGTCAGGGTGGCCGCGGTCGGGTGCGCCAGTGGCAACCACAGGGCCTGCTGCTGGATCAGCGTCTGCGCCTGCTGGTAAAGGCGGCTGCGCACGCTCTGGTCATTGGTGGTACGACCGGCGCTGATCAGTTGGTCCAGGCGGTTGTCGCAGTAGCGGGCGAAATTGGTCCCCGACTTGACGGCCGCGCAGCTGAATTGCGGTGTCAGGAAGTTATCCGGATCACCATTGTCACCTGCCCAGCCCATGAACAGCAGATCATGCTCGCCAGCCTTGGCGCGGCGGATCAGCTCACCCCATTCGATGACCCGGATCTCGGCCTTGATGCCGATCTTGGCCAGATCGGCCTGGAGCATCTGCGCGCCAAGGTTGGGGTTGGGGTTGAGCAAGCTGCCGGACGGGCGCGTCCAGATCGTGGTGGTGAAGCCGTCGGCAAGACCGACCTTGGCCAGCAGGGCCTGGGCTTTCTTCACGTCCATGGGGTAGCCAGGCAGGTTCTTGGCATAGCTCCAGGTGTTGGGCGGGAAGGGGCCATCGGCAGCCGTACCGGTATCCTCGAACACGGCCTTGAGATAGTTCGCCTTGTCGAACGCCAGGTTGATCGCCTGGCGCACTTCGGGCTTGTCCAGCGGTGGATGCTGACTGTTGATGGCAACGAAGGCGGTCATGAACGCCGGGGTGCTTTCGACCTTCAGGCTGCTGTCCTCGCTCGCTTCGGCGATGTCCATCGGCTTGGGCGACAGGGCCACCTGGCACTCGTTGCGCTTGAGCTTCTGCAGGCGCACGTTGGCGTCAGGCGTGATGGCGTAGATCAGAGGGTCGACCGCAGGCTTTCCGGCGAAATAGTCCGGGTTGGCGCGATAGCGGACCACGGCATCCTTCTGGAATCGCTGGAAGATGAACGGACCGGTGCCGATCGGCTGGCTGTTGAGCTTCTGGGGCGTACCGGCCTTGAGCAGCTTGTCGGCGTACTCCGCTGAGTAGATCGAGGCGAAGCCCATGCTCAGGGTAGCCAGGAAGGTGGCATCCGGGTGTGTCAGGGTAAAGCGCACGCTGTTCGGTTCCGCGGACTCGATCAGCTTGATCAGGCTCGCCAGCTGCAGTGACTGCGCATGGGGATAACCCCCTGGCGCGGTCTTGTGCCAGGCATGAGCGGGATACAGCATGCGCTGGAAGGTGAACATCACGTCATCGGCATTCAGCTCGCGGGTAGGCTTGAAGTACGGCGTGCCGTGGAATTTCACCCCAGGCCGCAGCTTGAAGTCGTACACCAGGCCGTCGTCCGAGACCGACCAGCTTTCAGCCAGGCTGGGCACCACCTTGCCTTGAGCGGCGTCGAAGTCGACCAGGCGATTCATCAACACATCGGCCGACGCGTTGGTGGTGGTGAGCGAGTTGTACTGGACGACGTCGAAGCCCTCCGGGCTGGCCTCGGTGCATACGCTCAGCGGGGCGGCCTGGGTCGCGGCCGAGGCGAGCAGGGAGGTGAACAACAGAGAAAGGGCAGCGGCACGCATTGAAGACTCCTTGGCTGGTCAGTGGCCCATCTGCCCGTGCAGTAGGAAGCGTCCTACCCTAGTGCGCCTGCAGGCAAATGACCACATCCTTTTTTACACATTCAGCGACGAGTGGTCGACAGCCCACGAGCCTTGTCGCTATGCTGGCCGCGAGCATCCAGACCTGTGACAACGCTGATCTTCTATTGTTGTGGTGGAGTCTTTCTGGTATAAAGCAGCGCTCTTTTCTAGGGGCTCGATCTGTCGCATTAGCGAATCCGGTCGATAAGACCTCTGGAATCACGGCGCCTGGCGCCAAAGACTAAGAGATTAAGCGGCCAACCCATGCCGGGTTGGGCATGTGGTTTTAGAGGGCTGAGTCATGTCGAGAGTCTGTCAAGTTACCGGTAAGGGTCCGGTAACCGGGAACAACATTTCCCACGCAAACAACAAAACCCGTCGTCGTTTCCTGCCGAACCTGCAGCACCATCGCTTCTGGGTCGAGGCCGAGAAGCGTTTCGTGCGTCTGCGCGTTTCCGCCAAGGGCATGCGTATCATCGACAAGCGCGGCATTGACGTCGTTCTGGCCGAAATCCGCCGTAACGGCGCCAAGGTTTAAGGGAGAGCATCATGCGTGAATTGATCCGTCTGGTATCGAGTGCTGGCACTGGCCACTTCTACACCACCGACAAGAACAAGCGCACCACTCCGGACAAGATCGAGATCAAGAAATATGATCCGGTCGTTCGCAAGCACGTTGCGTACAAGGAAGCCAAGATCAAGTAATTGATCCGGCGACCAATAAAAAACCCGCATCGAAAGACGCGGGTTTTTTATTGCCCGGACGAAGCGTTTCGTCAGGCCTGGGTCCCAGGTACGGCAGCAGGATCAGCCAAAGCGAAATTCCTTAATCATGTTCGCCTGGTCAACGGCTATCTGGATTCGTTGCGGATCGAACTCACAAGTCGTAATGTCCTTTGGGCCAACGACACGGGCGCGCCCGGTTCGCTGGCTGATGACTTCCTTGATGGATGGCTCGTAGGTGGTGCCGATCAAGGCTTTCAGGGTTTGCAGGATTTCTTCGTTGGTCATGGCATGATTCCTTTCTTTGGGATTTGCCCGGATTGGGCAACCCATCCTCGCCAGACCGCGTCCTGTATGTGTGGTATTTAGGTATTCGCTACTTCTGCTCGAACATCGCATAGATCTTGCGACAAGGTTCGAGTACCTCCCACGTTCCCTTGAAGCCTGCCGGAATCACGAAGCGATCACCCGCACGCAAAGTCCTGGCGTTACCTTCTTCATCGCGCAGGACTGAAACGCCCTGAACGATTTCACAATACTCGTGCTCGGTGTAGTTCACCGTCCATTGGCCCACTTCGCCTTCCCATACCCCTGCGGCAAACTGTCCACAAGGGCTACTGTAGTGGTTGTAGACCGTCTGGTCGGGCTCGCCCTTGAGAATTTTCTCGGGCGCCGGGCGATAGCGTTCCACGGGTGTGGTGCTTTGGGTGAAGTCAATGATGGTCTCGATGCTCATGGTATATTCCATCGCTTGTTAAAAAAAATGCACATCACTAGGCTTTTGGGCAGCTGCTGTCAAATATATTGATAGTTTGCACCGCCTGGTTTAGGGTGGCGAGTGCCTGTGTGCGTTTTCCGCCCGGCCAGAATTCGACAGCGCCCGTGAGTCCTCAGTGCGGCGTTGCACCTTAACAAGAGGAGGAGTTTTCGTATGACCACCCTGACTCGTGCCGACTGGGAACAGCGTGCCCAGCAACTGAAGATCGAAGGCCGTGCCTTCATCAACGGCGAGTACACCGCGTCCGCATCCGGTGAAACCTTCGAGTGCCTGAGCCCGGTAGACGGGCGCATGCTGGCCAATGTCGCCAGCTGTAATGCCGCCGATGCCCAGCGCGCGGTCGAGAACGCCCGCACCGTCTTCGAGTCTGGCGTCTGGTCGCGACTGGCTCCTGCCAAGCGCAAGGCCGTGCTGATCCGTTTCGCGGAGCTGCTGCGTCGAAATGTCGAAGAGCTGGCTCTGCTGGAAACCCTGGACATGGGCAAGCCGATCGGCGACTCGTCGTCCATCGACATCCCTGGTGCGGCCCAGGCCTTGCACTGGAATGCCGAGGCCATCGACAAGGTCTATGACGAAGTCGCACCGACGCCCAATGACCAGCTTGGCCTGGTGACCCGCGAGCCGGTCGGCGTGGTCGCCGCCATCGTGCCGTGGAACTTCCCCCTGCTGATGGCGTGCTGGAAACTGGGCCCGGCGCTCGCGACCGGCAACTCGGTGGTGCTCAAGCCTTCCGAAAAGTCGCCACTGACCGCCATCCGTATCGCTCAGCTTGCCATCGACGCCGGTATCCCTGCGGGTGTGCTGAACGTTCTGCCTGGCTATGGTCACACGGTCGGCAAGGCCCTGGCCCTGCACATGGACGTCGATACCCTGGTATTCACCGGCTCTACCAAGATCGCCAAGCAACTGATGATCTACGCGGGCGAGTCGAACATGAAGCGTGTCTGGCTGGAGGCGGGCGGCAAGAGCCCCAATATCGTCTTCGCCGATGCGCCGGATCTGCAGGCCGCCGCCCAGGCTGCCGCCAGCGCCATCGCCTTCAACCAGGGCGAAGTCTGCACCGCCGGTTCTCGTCTGCTGGTCGAGCGCTCGATCAAGGACCGGTTCCTGCCCATGGTGGTCGAGGCGCTCAAGGCCTGGACGCCGGGTAACCCGCTGGACCCAGCCACCACTGTCGGTGCGTTGGTCGATACCCAGCAGATGAACACCGTGCTGTCCTACATCGAGGCCGGTCACAGCGATGGCGCCAAGCTTCTCGTAGGAGGCAAGCGTACCTTGGAGGAAAGCGGTGGCACCTACGTCGAGCCGACGATTTTCGACGGCGTGACCAATGCCATGAAGATCGCCCAGGAAGAGATCTTCGGCCCGGTGCTGTCGGTGATCACCTTCGATACCGCCGAGGAAGCCGTGGCCATTGCCAACGACACACCGTACGGCCTGGCCGCCGGTATCTGGACTTCGGACATTTCCAAGGCACACCGTACCGCTCGCGCCGTGCGCGCGGGCAGCGTATGGGTCAACCAGTACGATGGCGGCGACATGACTGCGCCGTTCGGTGGCTTCAAGCAGTCCGGCAACGGTCGCGACAAGTCGCTGCATGCGCTTGAGAAGTACACCGAGCTCAAGGCTACCTGGATCAAGCTGTAAGCCTAGTCAGGCGTCTTCTCCCACAGCCGGGGCGACACTTGTCGTCTCGGCTGTGTCGTCTTTGCCATACGCGCTTCTAGCCAGGGGGCTGTCATGCGTTGGGGTACGTATTTCGCCGTGCTGGCATCGGTGCTCAGCGTCGGGCTGGCGCTGGGCGTCAGCATGCCGCTGGTGTCATTGCGTCTGGAAAGCTGGGGCTACGGTGCATTCGCGATCGGTGTGATGGCAGCGATGCCGGCCATCGGCGTGCTGCTTGGCGCCAGTCTGGCCAGCCGCTTGGCCGGTTGGGTCGGCGTACCGACCGCCATGCGCCTTTGCCTGTGGGGCGGGGCGCTGTCGATCGGCCTGCTCGCGGTCTTGCCCGGCTACCCACTCTGGTTGTTCCTGCGCCTGCTGATCGGCATGTGCCTGACCGTGGTGTTCATCCTTGGTGAAAGCTGGATCAACCAGTTGGTGGTCGAACGCTGGCGTGGCCGACTGGTAGCGCTTTATGGCAGCAGTTACGCACTGAGCCAGCTGGCCGGGCCTTTGGTGCTCGGCTTCCTCGGATCAGAAGACGATTTCGGCTTCTGGGCCGCCACTGGCCTGCTGATCTGCGCGCCATTGCTGCTGTTCGGACGCAGCGGCGCGCCCATTACCGAGGCGTGCAGCGTCACCTTCGGCGATCTGGTCGATTTCTGTCGACGTCTGCCTGTGATCGCTTGGGCCATCGCCCTGTTCGCGGCCTTCGAAGCGATGATCCTTACCTTGTTGCCGGTCTATTCCCTGCAGCAGGGTTTCAGCACCGAAGTGGCCTTGTTCATGGTCAGTACCGTGGTGGTGGGCGATGCCGTCCTGCAACTGCCGATCGGTGTATTGGCCGATCGCATGTCGCGACGCACCTTGTTCAGCGGCTGCGCCCTGACTCTGCTCTGCTCGAGTCTGGCGATCCCGCTGTTGCTGCATACACCGGCCATCTGGCCGTTGTGGGTACTGTTCGGCGCAAGCGCCGGTGGCCTGTTCACTTTATCCCTGGTGCTGATCGGCGAGCGTTACCGTGACGATGCGCTGGTTCGCGCCAATGCCCATGTGGCGCAACTGTGGGGGATAGGGTGTCTGCTCGGGCCGCTGTTGGCTGGCGCGGGCGGTCAGTGGATCAGTGGTCACGCCTTGCCGCTGCTGATGGCAGCGGGGGCGTTCGGCCTGGTCCTGCTGACCCGCCAGCGGGATGCGTTCGAGCCAGCAGCGACCTAGAGCATCCTTTCCAGCCCGACCACTTTGCTGATCCAGGCATTGAAGCGACGCCAGGCATCGCCCGGCTCGCGGTCGAGGGAGTGGACCTGGCCATTGTCCTCGGTGAGCCATACCACCTTGCCCTGCTCGATACGCGGTTGGTAGCTCAACGCAGGAGCCATGCCCTGGAAGGCCAACTCGCGGGTGTATTCGGCCAACTCTGGACTGTCCACCATCACGCCGACTTCGGTGTTCCACAAGACCGAGCGCGGATCGAAGTTGAAAGAGCCGACAAAGGTCTTGCGACGATCGAAGACGATCGCCTTGCTGTGCAGGCTGGAATTGGAACTGCCTTGGAAGCTCAGACGGCTGGCGCCAGGGTCGCCGGGCTGGCGGCGCAGTTCGAACAACTGCACGCCGTGCTCCAGCAGGGCCCTGCGATAGGGTGCGTAGCCGCCGTGGACCGCCGGTACATCCGTGGCTTCCAGGGAATTGGTCAGCAGCTTCACCGAGACACCGGCATCGGCTTTGCTGGTCAGGTAGCGCAAGCCATACTCGCCCGGCACGAAATAGGCGGAAATCAGGACAAGCTCGCGATGAACCTCCTTCAGGTCCGGCGCCAGCTGCTGGGTGATCAGCAACTGCGGATCGGGCTCGCCTTTCGCCAGTACCTTGCTTGGCGCGTCCCATAGCGCCTGGCCATGGGCCCAGATCAACTCCTTGCGCCAGAGGTCCAGCCGCGGCTTCGACCGATAGGCCATCAAGCGGTCATACAACGTCTTGCGCTCGATGCGTGCCTGCGCCAGCGAGGCTTCCAGCCGCTGCCGACTGGCGCGCAGGTCGCTGGCATCTGGCTGGCGCCAGAGGAAGTCGCCGATCGGTTTGCTCAACGCACTGTTCCAGTACTGGTCGAAACTGTGCCCCAGCTGTTCGGCCACCGGGCCGGCGCTCAGCATGTCGATATCGGTGAAGTTGAGATTGGGTTCGGCATCGAAATACTCGTCACCCAGGTTGCGCCCTCCGACGATGGCCATGCTGCCGTCGATCATGAACAGCTTGTTGTGCATGCGGCGATGCTGCAACGACAGGTTGAACAACCGCCCCATGGATCGGGTGAACGCGGTACTGCGCCCCAGGTGCAACGGGTTGAACACGCGAATATCGATAGCCGGGTGGGCCGCAAGAGTGCCGATCAGGCTGTCCAGCCCGTCACTGGTGGTGTCGTCGAGCAGGATGCGTACCCTGACGCCGCGGTCGGCGGCCAGCAGCAGCTCGTGGACCAGCGCCCGCGTACTCAGGCCGTCATGGACGATGTAGTACTGCAGGTCGATGCTGGACCGCGCATGGCGGATCAGCTCGGCGCGAGCGTGAAAGGCTTCGGTGCTGTTGGGCAGCAGACGAAAGCCCGAGCGTCCTTCGTGAGCGGCCGAATCGCGCAGGACCGAGCGGCCGAAGGTGGAATCGCTGGCAGGCAGGGCCTGGCTGACATCGCGGGGTGGGCTGACGCTGGCGCAGCCCGAGAGGCCGAGCAATATCGCCAACAAGTAGGGGAGAGCTCGCTGGAGTCTCAAGAAAAAGAGTCCTGTACGGTCGGGGTCGTGGATATGGACCACGAGAGCCGCCGCAAGGTCACTCGCCGCGTTCATCCTCGGCCAGCAGCGCGCTGGCGGCTTCGCCGACCTTGCGCACGGCGGCCTCGATCTGCGTGGTGGGACGCGCCGCGAAATTCATGCGCAGGCAGTTCCGGTACTTGCCCGAGGCGGAAAAGATGCTGCCGACGGCGATCTGCACGCCCTGGCCCAGCAAGACCCGGTTGAGGCGCAAGGTGTCGAAGCTTTCCGGCAGCTCGACCCACAGCAGGAATCCCCCTTGGGGGCGACTGGCGCGGGTCCCGGACGGGAAATAGCGAATCACCCAGTCACTCATCTGGTCGCGCCCACGCTGGTACTGGCTGCGCATGCGGCGCACGTGCGGCTGGTAATGCCCGCCCTGGATGAAATCGGCGATGGCCAGTTGCGGCTGGCTCGCGGTGCATCCGGTACTGATGTATTTCATGTGCAGCACGCGTTCCAGATAGCGCCCAGGCGCTACCCAGCCAATGCGCAAGCCTGGGGCCAGGGTCTTGGAAAAAGAGCTGCACAGCAGCACGCGGCCGTCTTCATCGAAGGACTTGATTGTCCGTGGTCGCGGGTAGGTATAGGCCAGGTCCCCATAGACATCATCTTCGAGGATCGCTACGTCGTAGCGCTGCGCCAGGGTCAGCAAGGCCTTCTTGCGAGCTTCGGGCATGATGTAGCCGAGCGGGTTGTTGCAGCTGGGGGTGATCTGGATGAGTTTGATGGGCCACTGTTCCAGCGCCAGCTCGAGCGCTTCGAGACTGATGCCGGTAAGCGGATCGGTAGGGATCTCCAGGGCCTTCATGCCCAGCCCCTTGAGTGTCTGCATGGCGCCATGAAAGCTCGGCGAATCCACCGCAACAATGTCACCCGGTTGGCAGACGGCGCGGATGCTGGTCGACAACGCCTCATGGCAGCCGGTGGTCACTACCAGGTCGGAGGCGTCCACTTGGCAACCGGAGTCGAGCATCAGGCGGGCAATCTGCTCACGTAAGGCCAGGCTGCCATGGATATTGTCGTAGTAGAAACCAGGCATGTCCTGCCGCCGACTGAGCTTTGCCAGGCTGCGCAACAGCGGCTTGAGTGTGGGACTGTCAATGTCGGGCATGCCGCGGCCAAGCTGGATCACCCCTTGTTGTGGCGTACTGCGCACCAGTTCCAGAACCTGCTCCCACTGCGAGATCTCCACCGGTCGCTGGGCCGGACGGCTGATGTCGGGCAACGCCGGCAGGCTGCGATGCTCTGGAACGAAATAACCCGACTTGGGCCGTGGCAGGGCCAGGCCATTGTCTTCGAGCACGCGGTAGGCTTGCTGGACGGTACCGAGGCTTACCCCATGTTCCAGGCTCAGGGCACGCACCGACGGCAGGCGCTCGCCGGGTCGATACAGGCCCTGTTCGATACGCGCGCCAAGCAGTTCGGCGAGATTCACATAGAGTGTCACGGCATACTCCTGCATCCGGTTTCACGGCTGGCCATACAGATGGGGCGAAAATACAGCATTCAGTCGCGCACGCGCCAAAGCTGTATGGAAATAATAAGCCCAATTTGGATCTGTATCGTACAAGTGCTACCCGTCAAGCTTTCTCCAGGGATCAAACAAGGAGAGGCAGTAATGAACAGCATCGGCGATATGCGCGTGCAACTGGACAAGCAAGGGATCGGCGATGCGCCTTCGGTAGCCAGCGCCCAACCCGGACAAGGCCGCTGGTCCTGGATGATGCAGCGCAGGCGCACCCGTAGCGTATTGCTGCAGCTGGACGACGCCCAGCTGCGAGATGTCGGCCTGACGCGTGAGCAGGCGCGTCAGGAGGGCGGTAAACCATTCTGGCGCGATTAGTCGCCTGTATGGCCGCTAGACCAGTTCTTTCAGACGATGCCAGAGCATTCCCATGGCCAGCAAGGGCGAGCGCAGGAGCTTGCCGCCAGGGAAAGTCATGTGGGGTACCTTGGCGAACAACTCGAAGCGTCCACTTTCCTGGCCGCTGATGGCTTCGCCCAACAGGCGCCCGGCCAGATGGGTCGCATTGACGCCATGGCCCGAATAGGCTTGGGCATAGAAGACGTTTGGTCGAGCGGCAAGGCGGCCAATCTGCGGCAGGCGATTGGCACCGATTCCGATCATCCCGCCCCATTGGTAGTCGATGCGCGTATCGGCCAATTGCGGGAAGACCTTGAGCATCTTGGGGCGCATGTAGGCGGCGATGTCCTTCGGATCGCGCCCCGAGTAGTGACACGCGCCACCGAACAGCAGCCGTCGATCGGCGGAAAGGCGGTAGTAGTCGAGGGCCACGCGCTGGTCGCATACAGCCATGTTCTGCGGTAGCAACTGATGCGCAAGGTCCTCGCCGAGCGGTTCGGTGGCGATGACGTAACTGCCCGCTGGCAGCACCTTGCCGCCCAGCTCGCGGTCAAGATCGTTGTGGTACGCGTTGCAGCACATCACGAGTGTCTTCGCGCGCACCTGACCTTTTTCGGTATGAACCCGCACCTGCGCTCCATGATCGATGCGCGTGACCGCGGAGTGTTCGAACAGCCGCGCGCCCAGTTGGCTTGCCACCGTCGCTTCGCCCAGGACCAGATTGAGCGGGTGCAGATGGCCCGAGCCCATGTCGATCAGCCCGCCCACGTAGCGCTCCGAGCCTACCACTGTGCGGATCTGCTCGGCGGGTACCAGGCGCATTTCATGGCGATAGCCCAACTCGCGCAGTCCCTCGGCCTCTTCGGCAAAGCCTTCCAGCTCCCCCGGTTTGTTGGCCAGGTCGCAATAGCCCCAGGTCAGGTCGCAAGGGATGGCGTGGCGCTCGACCCGCTGACGCACGATATCCACGGCTTCCAGGCCCATCAGCTTGAGGCTGCGTACACCGTCCGCGCCCAGCAGCGGCAGAAACTGCTCGAGGCCATGACCGACCCCGCGGATGAGCTGGCCGCCGTTGCGTCCACTGGCGCCCCAACCGATCTTGCGTGCCTCGAGCAGTATTACGGAGAGCCCGCGTTCGGCCAGTTCGATGGCAGTGTTCACACCGGAATAGCCCCCGCCGACGATGCAAACATCGCAGCTGTGCTCGCCTTCGAGCACCGGATGATCAGGATGCGGTGCGCTGCTGGCGGCGTAGTAGGAGGCGGCGTGCTGAGCGCTGGAAGTCATCTGGGCGTCCTGATCAATGGGTCGAAACCGGCGCAGGATAAGCCGGGCCATTCGGGCCGGGCAACCGTGCCTCGTCGCGCAGGTGGAGGTAGAGGTACTTGGCGGTCAATGCCAGTCAGTTAGGAAGAGTATTCGATTTGATATGCCGAAGCTTATCTGTCAGCTCTTTGATGGCCTCATCGCGGGTGGTTCGGCATTCCGGCAAACCCGCTCGCCACCGGTGCGCGGCATAGCAAAAGCTGGTAGTGAGCGGGCTTGCCTGAATGCCGAACCACCCGCGATGAGGCCATCAGTATCACAGACGATTCTACAGGCCGAAGGCCAAGCTTAAGCATGTGAGAATCGCCTGCTTCCTAACTGACTGGCATTGCGCTTGATGGCGGTGTTTGGCGCACGTGTCGGCATTGGGCAGAATAGGCGTTCATTTCCATGGGTCCGGCCTTCTTCATGAGTTGTAACAGTCACAAGATCCACTTTCTGCGTGAGCTGATCCCATCGTTCGAATGCGAGCGCGGCTGCCACGACTGCTGCGGCCCGGTGACCACCTCGGCCGAAGAGATGGCGCGCCTGCCACGCAAGGGTCGTGAAGAACAGGCCGCCGCACTGGAGCGTCTGGATTGCGTCCACCTGGGGCCCCAAGGTTGCACCGTGTACGAGGAGCGCCCGCTGATCTGTCGCCTGTTCGGCACGACGCCTCGCATGGCCTGCCCGCGAGGGCGCGGGCCGGAGCAGATGATCGAGCCCGAGGCCGAGCGCCTGGTCCACCAGTACATCGCCAGCACCCGCCAGGTACTGGTCTGAAAGTCAGTCCGGGATCGGCAGGTTGAGGCTTTCCTTCACCTCTTCCATGACGATATAGCTCTTCGATTCGCGCACGTGGGGCAGCTTGAGCAGGATGTCCCCAAGCAGCTTGCGGTAGGAGGCCATCTCCGAGATCCGGGCTTTCACCAGATAATCGAAATCGCCGGACACCAGATGGCATTCCAGCACGTGAGGCAGCTTGAGCACGGCGCGGCGGAATTCTTCGAAGGTGTCACCGGACTTGTAATCCAGGCTGATCTCGACGAATACCAGCAAGCTGCCTTTCAGATGCTGCGGATTGAGCCGGGCGTTGTAGCCCATGATGATGCCTTCGCGCTCCAGCCGCCGAACGCGTTCGGTACAAGGGGTAGTGGACAAGCCTACTTTTTCGCCCAGTTCGGTGAAGGAAATCCGCCCGTCCGCTTGCAGGATCCGCAAGATATTACGGTCGATCTTGTCCAGTTCACGCTTGCTCTGATGCTGGGTTCTCACAGGGGATGCGCCTCCGTAAAAGGGAAAAATGCCAAGAATTGTCGCCAAATATAGGCGTTTATATAGTGAAAAGCACTGCCTTTTCCTTCTTATACTGCGCCCATTCATGTCATCTCGATAATAATCCGCTGTGTGGCGCGTGCGAGGAATAAACGATGCGAGTATTGGTACTGGGTAGCGGTGTGATCGGCACGGCCAGCGCCTATTATCTGGCCAGGCAAGGGTTCGAGGTCGTGGTGGTCGATCGCCAGCCGGCGGTGGCCATGGAGACCAGCTTTGCCAATGCCGGCCAGATCTCGCCAGGCTATGCCTCGCCCTGGGCCGCGCCGGGAGTACCCCTGAAAGCGATCAAATGGTTGCTGGAGCGCCACGCCCCACTGGCGATCAAGGCGACGGGCGATATTGGCCAATACCTGTGGATGGCGCAGATGCTGCGCAATTGCACGGCAAGCCGCTATGCGGTGAACAAGGAGCGCATGGTGCGTCTGTCCGAGTACAGTCGCGACTGTCTTGACGAATTACGCGCCGAGACCGGCATCGCCTACGAAAACCGCGCCTTGGGAACGACCCAGCTGTTCCGTACCCAGGCGCAAGTGGATGCGGCGGCCAAGGACATTGCCGTCCTGGAGCAGTCCGGGGTCCCGTATGAAGTGCTCGACCGCGAGGGCATCGCTCGCGTCGAGCCGGCCCTGGCCAGCGTCAAGGGTATTCTCGCCGGCGCCTTGCGTCTGCCCAACGACCAGACAGGTGATTGCCAGCTCTTCACCACGCGCCTGGCGGAAATGGCGCTTGGCCTGGGGGTCGAGTTCCGTTTTGGCCAGGATATCCAGCGCCTGGACTTTGCCGGTGACCGTATCAACGGCGTATGGATCGACGGCAAGCTGGAAACCGCCGACCGCTACGTTCTGGCCCTGGGCAGTTATTCACCGCAGATGCTCAAGCCGCTCGGCATCAAGGCACCGGTCTACCCGCTCAAGGGCTATTCCTTGTCCATCCCGATCACCGATCCGGCCATGGCGCCTGCCTCGACGATTCTCGACGAGACCTACAAGGTGGCCATTACCCGCTTTGACAACCGGATTCGTGTAGGCGGCATGGCCGAGATCGCCGGCTTCGACCTCTCGCTGAACCCGCGTCGACGTGAAACGCTGGAGATGATCGTCAACGATCTCTATCCTCGTGGCGGCGATCTGACCCAGGCTGACTTCTGGACCGGCCTGCGTCCCGCCACGCCAGATGGAACGCCGATCGTGGGTGCCACCCCGTACCGCAACCTGTTCCTCAATACCGGACACGGAACGCTGGGCTGGACCATGGCCTGTGGTTCGGGCAGATTGCTGGCCGACCTGATCGCCCGCAAAAAGCCACAGATCAGCGCCGAGGGGTTGGATATCTCGCGTTATGGAAGCCAGCAGGAAACCACGAAACAGACCTCCTCGACCCCGGTGCACCAATAAGCCTGAAGCAAGGGCTTGCGCGCGAATCCTGAAACCGCTTTTCCCTGGTCGGGTGATGATCGTCCGACCAGGTTCCTCTGAAAACAGATTGCCAAGAAGGCTGCAGCCATGCGTCCCGCCCGTGCCCTGATCGACCTCCAAGCCCTTCGTCATAACTACCGTTTCGCACGCGAACTGTCGGGGGCCAAGGCTCTGGCAGTGGTCAAGGCCGATGCCTATGGCCATGGTGCCGTACGCTGTGCCCTGGCGCTGGAAAGCGAGGCCGACGGTTTCGCGGTCGCCTGCATCGAGGAGGCACTCGCGCTGCGCGCCGCCGGTATCAAGGCACCAGTGCTGTTGCTGGAGGGGTTCTTCGAGGCCAACGAGCTGCCGCTGATCATCGAGCATGACCTGTGGTGCGTGGTCCACTCGCTGTGGCAGGTGGAGGCGATCGAGCGCGCCCAGCTGCACAAGCCGCTGACCGTCTGGCTCAAGCTCGATACGGGCATGCACCGCG
The DNA here is from genome assembly GCF_013523055.1 of Pseudomonas capeferrum. Classification (GTDB taxonomy): domain Bacteria; phylum Pseudomonadota; class Gammaproteobacteria; order Pseudomonadales; family Pseudomonadaceae; genus Aquipseudomonas; species Aquipseudomonas capeferrum_A. Next base: position 105,909 of record NZ_JAAMQM010000018.1, read on the forward strand.
TCGGATTGCATCCGAAGGACTATCAACCGGGCTACCAGCGCCTGCTCGCCAGCGGCAAGGTGGCCCGTATCGTACTGATGAGTCACTTCGCCCGTGCCGACGAACTCGATGCCGACGCTACGGAGAACCAGCTGGCGGTGTTCGAGGAGGCGCGCCAGGGCTTGGTCGCCGAGTGCAGCCTGCGCAATTCGCCGGCGTTGCTGGGATGGCCACAAGTGCCCAGCGACTGGGTAAGGCCCGGCATCATGTTGTACGGCGCCACCCCCTTCGAAGTGCCCCAGGCCCAGGCCGATCACCTGCAACCGGTGATGACCTTGCAGTCCCGGGTCATCAGCGTGCGTGAGCTACCGGCTGGGGAGCCGGTCGGCTATGGCGCGAAGTTCGTCGGCCAGCGACCCACGCGGGTAGGAGTGGTTGCCATGGGCTATGCCGACGGCTATCCCCGTCACGCGCCGACCGGCACGCCGGTCATGGTGGCCGGCAAGCGCAGCCACCTGATCGGTCGCGTCTCCATGGACATGCTGTGCATAGACCTCACCGAAGTCCCGGGGGCCGACATCGGCAGCCCGGTCGAGCTGTGGGGCAAGCAGATCCTGGCCAGCGATGTCGCCTTGCAGGCCGAGACCATTCCGTACGAGATGTTCTGCAACCTCAAACGAGTGCCGCTGGACTATCAGGGCGAGTGAGCCACTGAGCTGGACGGACTGGGGCCAATGTCGATCAGGTCAGGGAAAAGCGGTCGACTCCAGATGCTGAAACTTTCCTGGCAACTTTTAAACTCTTTGTGGAGCTGCCGGCCCTGTCGCGGGACAAGCCCACTCGCCACTGGGACATGCGCGCACCAGTGGCGAGCGGGCTTGTCCCGCGACAGGGCCGGCAGCTCCACAAAAGATTCTGGCAGCCGGAAGCCAAGCTCTACTATTGAGCATGAGTAGTTTTATTGAGCGACAGAAAGTAGAGCCAGGGCCTGAGTGTTGTAAATACTGAACGCTGTTGCCATGATATCGTTCACATTCGACATCATTCCGCTCGTTTCAGGAGGCTCAAGCTTTGGACGTTGGCGAACGATTGCAAGCCATCCGCAAGCTCAAGGGGCTGTCCCAGCGTGAACTCGCCAAGCGCGCGGGCGTGACGAACAGCACCATCTCGATGATCGAGAAGAATAGCGTCAGCCCTTCGATCAGTTCGCTGCGCAAGGTCTTGAGTGGTATTCCGATGTCGATGGTCGAATTCTTCTCCGTCGAGCTCGAACCTGAAAGCCCCACGCAGATCGTCTACAAGGCCCATGAACTGATCGACATTTCGGACGGCGCGGTGACCATGAAGCTGGTCGGCAAATCGCATCCGAGCCGCGCCATCGCCTTCCTCAACGAGATCTACCCGCCGGGCGCCGATACCGGTGAGGAGATGCTGACCCACGAGGGCGAAGAGACGGGCATCGTTCTCGAAGGGCGGCTGGAACTAGTGGTGGGACACGAGACCTTCCTGCTCGAGGCAGGCGACAGCTACTACTTCGAAAGCTCCCGACCGCACCGTTTTCGAAACCCCTTCGATGAACCGGCCAGGCTCATCAGCGCGGCGACTCCAGCCAACTTCTGAATCGCGGCGCGGTGGATTGTCGCGCCTATACCCATTTTGAATGTAGGGTTGTTTCGCGGCCTCAGTGATCCCGCTATACTTTTCATCGCCAGCGAAACCGTGGTCGCGGGCATGATCAGCCACCATGAGGGTGTAGCGTGAAACCAACCAAGAAGATGCTGGCCGTACCAGCAGTCCTGTTTGCCCTATGGGCAGCCAACACCTATGCAGCGATCAACGACGAAATTGCCAAGCGCCTGGAGCCGGTGGGGCAGGTCTGTGTCCAGGGTCAACCCTGCCAAGGCATGGAAGTGACTGCCAGCGCCACTGCGAGCGCGGCCAGGACGCCCGATGAAATCATCGCCAAGCATTGCAACGCGTGCCACGGCACCGGCCTGCTCGACGCGCCCAAGATCGGTGATACCGCCGCCTGGAAAGAACGCGCGGACCATCAGGGCGGCCTGGACGGCATCCTCGCCAAGGCCATTACCGGCATCAACGCCATGCCGCCCAAGGGCACCTGCGCGGATTGTTCGGATGAAGACCTCAAGGCTGCCATTCAGAAGATGTCGGGCTTGTAACCAACTGTTTGCAAACTCGCAGCAATGCAGCAAAGCTCGACTAAGCTCGGTCCAAGCCCTGATGCCCGACGACACAGGAGGCCGAGATGGCTGACAGCTGTTCCATCGAACAGGCGGTAGAGCAGGCGCTGGCCCGGCTGCCAACGCATATTCACCTGGGCTTGCCGCTCGGCCTCGGCAAGCCCAATGCCTTTGTCAACGCGCTCTATGCGCGGATGCGCGATCTGCCGGAGCGAAGGCTGACGATCTACACGGCCCTGACCCTGGGCCGTCCGCCCCTCGGGGACGGCTTGCAACGGCGCTTTCTCGAACCCTTCATCGAGCGTGTTTTCGGCGACTACGAAGAGCTCGACTACCTCGCCGACCTGCGCAGCGACACGCTCGCGCCCAACATTCGCGTCGAACAGTTCTTCATGCAGCCTGGCAGCCTGCTGAACAGCGCCGCCGCCCAGCAGGACTATGTCAGCAGCAACTACAGCCATGCCGCGCGGGACATCAATGCCAAGGGCCTGAATCTCATCGCCCAACTGGTCGCCGAAAGCCCTGAAAGGCCGGGCTACCTGAGCCTGTCCTGCAATCCCGACATCACCCTCGACCTGATGCCCCTGGTCGCCAGGCGCCGTGCAGCAGGCGAGACCATCCTGGTTCTTGGCCAGGTGCACGCGGAACTGCCCTACATGCCAGGCGCCGCGGAACTCGAGCAGGATGCTTTCGATCTGCTGATCGATGTCCCGGAGCGTCGGCGATTATTTTCCACACCGAACATGCCGGTCACCGCACAGGACCATTTCATCGGCCTGCATGCCAGCACGCTGGTGCGCGACGAGGGCACGCTGCAGATCGGCATCGGGGCCATGGGCGATGCGGTGTCCGCCGCCCTGCTGGCCCGCCAGGGCGACAATGCTGGCTATCGCGCGGTGCTGGATGAGCTCGATCTCACGCCTTGGCAAAAGTTGATCGATCAAGAAGGCGGCACGGAGAGCTTCGGCCAAGGGTTGTACGGTTGCAGCGAAATGTTCGTCAGCGGCCTGCTCGCGCTGGCGGAAGCCGGTGTCGTGCGGCGACCGGTCGACGAGCAGGGCACCTTGGTCCACGGCGGTTTCTTCCTGGGGCCGCAGGCTTTCTACCAGCGTCTGCGCGAGATGCCGCTCGAGCGCCGGGGGCAGTTCTCCATGTGCGCCATCAGCTACATCAACGAACTCTACGGACAGGAAAAACTCAAGCGTCGACAGCGCCGCCACGCGCGGTTCATCAACACGGTATTCAGCGTGACATTGCTCGGCGCGGGCATCGCCGATCAGCTGGAAGACGGCAGGGTCCTCAGTGGTGTAGGCGGGCAATACAACTTCGTGGCTCAAGGCCATGCCCTGGAGAATGCGCGCTCTATCCTGCTGTTGCGCAGCTGGCGCGAGTCAGGCGGAGAGGTCAGCTCCAACCTGCTCTGGGAGTATGGTCACTGCACGATTCCGCGGCATCTGCGCGACATCGTGATTACCGAATACGGCATTGCCGACTTGCGCGGCCAGACCGACAGCGAAGTCATCGCCCGACTGCTGGCAATCAGCGACTCTCGCTTCCAGGCGTCCTTGATGGAGCGGGCGAAGGAAGCCGGCAAGCTCCCCCGTGATTTCCGGCTGGAGGCGCGCTACACCGACAACACACCGGACCGGCTCGAGGCGATACGCCGACGCCACCCACGGCTATTCCCCGAGTACCCGCTGGGCTCTGATTTCACGGCCGAGGAACGCGATCTGCTACGCGCCCTGAACTGGCTCAAGAGCAAGTTCAAGCTCAGCGAGGCCCTGGAACTGGGCAAGGCCGCGCTGGAGGCGCCCGACCCGCAAGCCTACCCCGCGCACTTGGCGCGCATGGGCCTGGAGCAGCCACAAGGCTTGAAGGAAGACCTCTACCAACGGCTATTGCTGGCGGGCCTGCAGGCCACTCGATAGTAGGCGCGCGAGCCATCGTTCGCCATGAGGCTTGCCGAGCGGCGCCTCATGACTTGCGACGGCGCGTGCGATCATTCGATGAAGCTGACCACACCATCAGCCAGCGACTTCACCCGCGCCAGCGATTCGACGCGATAGCCCTGCGCGTCCAGTTCGGCGCGGCCGCCCTGGAACGATTTCTCGATGACGATGCCCAGGCCCGCCACGGTAGCCCCGGCTTGGTGGATGATCGAGATCAGTGCTTGCGAGGCCTTGCCATTGGCCAGGAAGTCATCGATCACCAGCACGCGATCGCTGCTGTTCAGATGGCGTGGCGAGATGGCCACGGTGTTCTCGGTCTGCTTGGTGAAGGAATACACCGAGGCAGTCAGCAGGTTCTCGGTCAGGGTCAGCGACTGGTGCTTGCGCGCGAAGATCACCGGAACGCCGAGCTTCAAGCCGGTCATTACCGCAGGGGCAATACCCGAAGCTTCGATGGTGACGATCTTGGTCACGCCCGAATCGGCGAACAGACGGGCGAACTCATCGCCGATCAGTTGCATCAGCGCAGGGTCGATCTGATGGTTGAGAAACGCATCGACTTTGAGAACGTGGTCGGAAAGCACGATGCCTTCTTCGCGAATCTTCTGGTGCAGTGCTTCCACTGTGGTAGTTCCTCGATGTAGCAAAAGTGGCCGCAGCGAAGGGCCACGGCAAAGGTTGATTGTCTATCGTTTGAGCATGGCGCGGATATCGGCCAACGCATTGTTGCCACGTGCGGCCTTCACTTCGACGGGCGCGTCGTCGAGGCCTTCCCAGGCCAGGTCGTCCGGCGGCAGCTCGTCCAGGAAACGGCTGGGCGTGCAGTCGATGATCTCGCCATATTGCTTGCGCTTGGCCGCGAAGGTGAAGGCCAGCGTCTGCCGTGCACGGGTGATTCCCACGTACGCCAGGCGTCGCTCTTCCTCGATGGTGTCGGCTTCGATGCTGGAGCGGTGCGGGAGGATTTCCTCTTCCATGCCCATGATGAACACGTAGGGGAATTCCAGGCCCTTGGAGGCATGCAGGGTCATCATCTGCACGCCCTCGGCATTTTCTTCCTCTTCCTGCTGGCGCTCGAGCATGTCGCGCAGCACCAGCTTGCCGATAGCATCCTCGATCGTCATCTCACCCTCTTCATCCTTTTCGAGGGTGTTCTTCAAGGCATCGATCAGGAACCAGACGTTGCCGATCCGGAACTCGGCGGCCTTGTCGCTTGAACAGTTCTGGCGGATCCAGTTCTCGTAATCGATATCGCGGACCATCTCGTGCAGCGCGGCAATCGGGTCCTGCAGGGCGACCCGCTCGCGTACACCGTCCAGCCAGTGCTTGAAGCGCTGCAGACGCTCGGTGTAACGGCTGTCGAGACATTCGCCAAGCCCGAGCTCTTCGCTTGCGGCGTACATCGACACGCCACGCTCGGTGGCATAGTTGCCAAGCTTTTCCAGGGTGGTCGAGCCGATCTCGCGGCGCGGCACGTTGATCACTCGCAGATAGGCGTTGTCGTCGTCCGGGTTCACCAGCAGGCGCAGGTAGGCCATCAGGTCCTTGACCTCCTGGCGACCGAAGAAGCTGTTGCCGCCCGACAGGCGATAAGGCACCTGGTGATGCTGCAGCTTGAGCTCGATGAGCTTGGCCTGGTAGTTGCCCCGATAAAGGATAGCGAAGTCGCTGTACGGGCGATTGGTGCGCAGGTGCAGGGTGAGGATCTCCATCGCCACCCGCTCGGCCTCGGTGTCTTCGTTCTTGCACCGGATCACGCGGATTTCATCGCCGTGGCCCATGTCGCTCCACAGCTGTTTCTCGAACGCGTGCGGGTTGTTGGCGATCAACACGTTGGCACATCGCAGGATGCGGCTGGTGGAGCGGTAGTTCTGCTCCAGCATCACCACCTTCAGGGACGGGTAATCGTCCTTGAGCAGCATGAGGTTTTCCGGGCGCGCGCCACGCCAAGCGTAGATCGACTGGTCATCGTCGCCGACCACGGTGAACTGGTTGCGCAGCCCGATCAGCATCTTCACCAAAAGGTACTGGCTGGCGTTGGTGTCCTGGTATTCATCCACCAGCAGGTAGCGCACGCGGTTCTGCCACTTCTCGAGCACGTCGGGATGCTCTTCGAAGAGTTTCACCGGCAACAGGATCAGGTCGTCGAAGTCCACTGCGTTGAACGCCTTGAGCGTGCGCTGGTAGTGGGTGTAGACGATGGCGGCGGTCTGCTCGCGAGGGTTGCGAGCCTTTTCCAGCGCTTCGGGCGGCAGGATCAGGTCGTTCTTCCAGGCGCCGATCATGTTCTTGATCTCGTCGACGCCGTCGTCGCCCGAGTATTCCTTCTGCATGATATCGGTGAGCAGGGCCTTGATGTCGGTCTCGTCGAAGATCGAAAAGCCCGGCTTGTACCCCAGGCGCGCATGCTCCTTGCGGATGATGTTCAGGCCCAGGTTGTGGAAGGTGCACACCGTCAGGCCGCGGCCTTCCCCGGCGCGCAGCAGCGTACCTACACGCTCCTTCATCTCGCGGGCCGCCTTGTTGGTGAAAGTCATGGCCACGATGTACTGGGCACGGACGCCACAGTTCTGGATGAGGTGGGCGATCTTGCGCGTGATCACGCTGGTCTTGCCGGAGCCTGCACCGGCGAGCACCAAAAGTGGGCCGCCGACATAGTTCACGGCTTCCTGTTGCCGGGGATTGAGTCGGGACATGCTAGAAACCGGGGGTCGCCAGAAAATAGCCGCGCATTCTAGCAGGCATGGATCGGTAATGGAGTGACCGTCTGCCAGTGTGACCCGCATGCGATTGCCAATTGCCGGTTTTGCCACTTTCGCGCAGGATGAGCGACAAAATGTGACTGGGTGCCCAAGTTGAAAGCATCGGTGAATTGAAAATCATTTCCAGTCATGAGGTAGGATATCTTGCGTCATTTTCCGTCGTCCCAGCACTGAGGAGTTCGCTTGTCCAGGTCTGTCGAACCGCTGCGTTTGCTGCTGTTGGCCGATGAGTCGGAGTGGGTCATGGAGTTGCGTGACTGCCTGCACTCGCTGGCAGGCGGCATGGTGCTGCTGACTGCGCCGAGGTGGGACGTGGTCGACAGCCTGTTCGCCCATGATCGACAGATGGTGATTCTGGCGACACCGGGCTTGCAGCCGGCTCCTGGGTGCTGCGACCAGCCCACCATCCTGTTGCTGGAAGAAGAGCCTGACTCGCCGCCTCCGGGCGCCGTCGACTGGCTGGTGCGCTCCCAGCTGACTGCGGATGCCCTGCGGCGCTGTCTGCGTCATGTGCGCGAACGGGGTGTGTTGAAAGCGACCTTGCAACGCTTGGCGACACAAGATCCGCTGACCGGTATCGCCAATCGCCAGGGGTTCCAGGCGCTACTGGTCGGGCGCCTGGCCGAAAACGACGGACGCGGCGTAGCGTTGGGGCATCTGGACCTGGACAACTTCCGTCACGTCAATGACGCGCTAGGGCATCAGGGGGGCGATCGCCTGATCCTGCAAGCCGTCAGCCGCCTGAACGACCAATTGGAAGCCTGCGACCAGATCGCCCGATTGGGCAGCGACGAATTTGCCCTGTTGATCGATACGCGACGAGACGCCGATCGTGCCGAACGGATGGCTGAACGGATCGTCGAGGCCCTTGCCGAGCCTTATTGGATCGACGGAGAGAGCCTGCTGCTCGGCTGCAGCCTCGGCCTGGCCCATGCCCGCGCGCAGAACGGCGCCGACCCGCTGATGTGGCATGCGCACATCGCCATGCGTCAGGCCAAGGCCACCGAGGGCTGCAGCTACCAGATCTTCAATGAGCGGATCAGCCGCAACGCCCGCAGCCTGGCCGACCTGGAAGGCGAGCTACGCCGCGCGCTGCGACGCGACGAGCTGGAGCTTCACTACCAGCCTCGCCTGGATCTTGCCGACGGGCGCATCGTCGGCCTCGAGGCCCTGGTGCGTTGGCGTCATCCCGAGCGCGGCCTGTTGCCACCCCGTGAATTCGTGCCCCTGGCCGAACAGAGCGGCTTGATAGTGCCGCTGGGCTACTGGGTGATCTCCCGGGCGTTGCGCGACATGCAGGTTCTGCGCGAGCGCGGCCTGGAACCCTTGCACATGGCCGTCAACCTGAGCTTCCGCCAGTTTCAGGACAGCCAATTGCTGGCAACCCTGAGTCGGCTGATCGTCGAACACGGGGTCGATGCCCGCTGGCTCGAATTCGAGCTGACCGAAACCGCGGTGATGCGTCGTAACGACGTTGTGCAGCAGACCATGGATGCTCTAGGTCGTCTGGGCGTGCGCTTCTCGCTGGACGATTTCGGTACCGGGTTTTCCTCGTTCGTCCACCTAAACAGCTTGCCCATTGCCTTGCTCAAGGTTGACCGCAGCTTCGTCGCCGGCATGGATACGCGTGAGGAAAACCGCAAGCTGGTGCATGCCATGATCAACCTCGCCCACAACCTCAACCTCGAGGTCGTCGCCGAGGGTGTCGAGAGCGAGGAGCAGATGGCGTTGCTACGGGCATTCGGCTGCGATCAGGTCCAAGGGTTCCTGGTCAGCCAGGCGCTGCCGATGGACGAGTTGATGGCGTACCTGCTGCGGGCTGCCAAGCCCCGCAGGGCTCACCTGAATCAATGAGTTAGTGTTTGTTCCATGAGAGACACGTACCCGGTAGAGGATCCGCCAGCCCGCCGGGCTACGCTGTCGCGCAGAGAACAAAGCCCCCAAGGACGGTATATGCCTGGGTGGGAGTGGGTTTACCCGCGAAGCAGGCACCGCGCTTCATGGCACCGGCTTCGCCGGTGTTCGCGGGTAAACCCGCTCCCACAAGGTCTGCGCTGCGCTTGTGGGCTTGCCGGGAAGCGGGACCGCTGGACCGCCGCGATAGGCCTGCAGATGCCCAGAGGACTCAAGAGGACGATATATGCCTGGGTGGGAGCGGGTTTACCCGCGAGGCAGGCACCGCGCTTCATGGCACCGGCTTCGCCGGTAGTTCGCGGGTAAACCCGCTCCCACAAGGCCTGCGTTGCGCTTGTGGGCTTGCCGGGAAGCGGGACCGCCGGACCGCCGCGATAGGCCTGCAGATGCCCAGAGGACTCAAGAGGACGGTATATGCCTGGGTGGGAGCGGGTTTACCCGCGAAGCAGGCACCGCGCTTCATGGCACCGGCTTCGCCGGTAGTTCGCGGGTAAACCCGCTCCCACAAGGTCTGCGCTGCGCTTGTGGGCTTGCCGGACCGCCGGACCGCCGGACCGCCGGACCGCCGCGATAGGCCTGCAGATGCCCAGAGGACTCAAGAGGACGGTATATGCCTGGGTGGGAGCGGGTTTACCCGCGAAGCAGGCACCGCGCTTCATGGCACCGGCTTCGCCGGTGTTCGCGGGTAAACCCGCTCCCACAAGGTCTGCGCTGCGCTTGTGGGCTTGCCGGGAAGCGGGACCGCCGGACCGCCGCTATAGGCCTGCAGATACACAGAGGATTCAAGAGGACGGTATATGCCTGGGTGGGAGCGGGTTTACCCGCGAAGCAGGCACCGCGCTTCATGGCTCCGGCTTCGCCGGTAGTTCGCGGGTAAACCCGCTCCCACAAGGTCTGTGCTGCGCTTGTAGGCTTGCCGGGAAGCGGGACCGCCGGACCGCCGCGATAGACCTTCAGATGCCCAGAGGATTCAAGGATTGCCAGATAAGATTCGGCATTTAAAAATCAAAGGTTATACCGATCCCCCTCCCTCCAAGCCTAAACGCCGCGCCTGATCATCCGCTTCATCCGCCACTCGAACGCCAGTGTCAGGCACACCGCCGCGCAGGCCAGCCCGAGCGCCAGGCCCCACCACACGCCTACCGCGCCACCACCTAGGTTGAAGGCGAACACCCAGGCGCACGGCGCGCCGATCAGCCAGTAGCAGGCCAGCCCGATCAGGAAGGTGGTGCGGGCATCCTTCAGGCCGCGAATCGAACCCATGGCGATGGTTTGCATGCCATCGAAGAGCTCGAACCAGGCCGCTACCATCAACAGGTTTACCGCCAGTTGGATGATCGGGGCATAGGCCGGGTCGTCGTGATCGAGGAACAGGCCCACCAGCGCGTCGGGCAGCAACCAGAACAGCGCCGCGAAGGCAAACATGATCAATGCCCCGAAACCGATGCCCACCCGCCCGGCACTGCGCGCGGCGAGCAGGTTGCCGGCGCCGTAGTACAATCCGACGCGCATCGTCACGCCGTAGGAAATCCCGGTCGGGACCATGAACGCGGTACCCACGATCTGCAAGGCAATCTGGTGTGCAGCCAATTCGGTACTGCCCAGTACGCCCATGCACAAGGCGGCGAAGGCGAACAGCCCGACTTCCACCATGTAGGTGCCACCGATAGGCAGCCCCAGCCGCCAGAGCTCGCGCAGGGCGGGCCACGAGGGGCGAGACAGGCCCTGGCGAATCGGGTAGGCATCATAGGCGCGATGCCAACGGATGTAGAGGGCCAGGGCGATAGCCATGCCGAACGAGACCACCGCCGTCACCAGGCCGATGCCCATCAGCCCCAGCTTTGGCAGACCGAACATGCCCTCGATCAATGCGTGGTTGAACAGGTAGTTGAGCACCGTGCCCACCAGACTGATGACCATTACCGGCGTCGAACGCCCCAGGGCGCTGGTGAACCCACGCAGGGCCATGAAGCTCAGGTAGCCGGGCAGGGCGAGCGGCAGGAGGGTCAGGAACTGTCCCGCCGCCTCGACGTTCTCGGGCTGTTGGCCGAACATCAGCAGTACCGGCTTCAGATTCCACAGCGCCAATGCCGCTCCCAGTGCCAAGCCCCAGGCCAGCCAGAGCCCGGCCTGGGCCAATCGCGTGGCGCCGGCCTTGTCGCCGGAGCCTTGACGGATCGCGACCAGCGTGCCGACCGCCGCGATCACGCCCAGGCAGAAGATCGACACGAACGAGTAGCTGGCCGCGCCCAGACCACCGCCGGCCAGGGCTTGCGGGCTGATTCGAGCCATCATCAACGTGTCGGTCAGCACCATCAGCATGTGCGCCAGCTGCGAGGCCACCAGCGGCCCGGCCAGGCGCAGCAAGGCCTTGAGTTCAGTGGTGGGCGCGACATGCATGGGCGGATCCTTTTCCTGGCGGGGCGAACGAGGCGACGATTCTGAGGCTTCGGTCAACTTTCTACAAAAGGATATGGCGAACGGTGCCGCGATCGTTGATCTCTGGCCATAGGGCAATCCCCTGTCGAATGCTCAAGTATTGCCCGGTACCGCCGAAAAATTCACAGTAGCGTTCCGGTAGAGAGCGTGGTTACCCGTTGAACATGGAGTAGAGCGCCAGTGTGATCAGGACGATCCCGGCTGTTCCCAGGAGCTTTTCTATGCCTCGTCCCCGTGCCTTGATTGCCTCGCAACTCGGTATCGCCCTCGCCGCCGTACTGGCCATTGCGATTACCGGCAGTACCCTGTTCGCCTTGCGTTCACTGGACCATGCCAATCTGGCGACTCGCCAGGCACACCTGGCCAGCGAAGCGCGCCTGCTGGCCGACCAGCTCGACACTTTTCACACCTCGCTCAAGGACAATACCCAGCGTCTGAGCGGTCTGTTCGAACGCCGTTTTGCCTCCGGCCTGCAACTGCGGGCAGATGAAACCGTGACGGTCGCCGGTGTCCCGACCCCTGCGCTGTACCTGGACGAGCAATTGCTCAGCAACGATTTCCAGCAAGTCGATGACTTCAAGCAGATGACCGCGGGCGTGGCCACCCTGTTCGTGCGCAAGGACGATGACTTCGTGCGTATCAGCACCTCCTTGACCAAGCAGGATGGCAGCCGAGCCATCGGCACCCAGCTCGACCGCCAGCACCCGGCCTATGGCCGCCTGATGGCGGGGCAGACCTACGTAGGGAAGGCCGTGCTGTTCGAGCGCAACTACATGACCCGCTATGTACCGGTGCGCGACACCAGCGGCCGGGTCATCGCGGTGCTCTTCGTCGGCTTCGACTACACCGATGCGCAGACCACCCAGTTCGCCAACCTTGAACGCTTTCGCATCGGCCAGACCGGCTCGCTGGCGCTGCTTGACGAGCAACGACACTGGCTGGTCGCACCCGCGGGTGCGCGCGATGAACAGGCGGCGGCGCAGGCCGTATCCGACCTCTCGACTCAGACCAACGAAGGCGGCTTCTGGGAAAACGGCACGGATCGACTGTTCAGCGTCGCGGTTCCCTTCGGTGAAGGGCCGTGGAAAGTCGTGGCAAGCATGCCCGAAGCGGAAATCAACGCCGTGACCTGGAGCGTGGGCACGCGGCTGGCGATTGGCAGTGTGCTGGCCATGCTCCTGGCCGTGGCCGCGACCCTGTGGCTGCTGCGGCGCAAGTTGCGCCCGCTGGGTGATCTGGTGCGTCAGGCCCAGGCCTTGGGTGCCGGCGACCTGCAGGCACGCCTGGCAGTTACCAGCCATGACGAGATCGGCCAGCTGGCCCGCAGCTTCAATCAGATGGGCGACGCGCTGACGACCATGGTCGAACAGATTCGTAGCGCCTCCGAGCAGGTCAGCGGTCGCGCGCGATCCTTGGCCGTACTTTCGTCCGACGCCTGCGAAGGCATGGAGCAGCAGTCCGGCGAAATCACCAGCATGGCCGGCGCGGTGGAGGAGTTCAGCGCGACCTCGATGAACATCGCCGACAACATGGGCACCACCGAGCGCATGGCGCGTGACAACGTACAGCAGACCCGTATCGGGCGCAGCGCCATGGACCAGGCGTCCACATCCTTGCAACACATTGCCCAGGCGCTTGGCGGCACTGCCCAGGTGATGGACACCTTGGGCGCGCGCTCCCAGGAAATCGGCGGCATTGTCGGCGTGATCACGGCCATTGCCGAACAGACCAACCTGCTCGCGCTCAACGCCGCCATCGAGGCGGCGCGGGCAGGTGAGCAGGGGCGCGGGTTCGCGGTGGTGGCCGATGAAGTGCGCAGCCTGGCCGCGCGGACACGTCAGGCGACCGATGAAATCTCCAGCATGATCAACAGTATCCAGGAGCAGACCGGCCATGCCATCAGCACCCTGGAAGAAGGCAATCGGCTGATGCAGGAAGGTTTGCAACGCAATGCCAAGGTGGCTGACGCGCTGGCGCGGATCGACGAGCAGAGTCATTCGGCCGGTGAACAGTTCGCCGCCATCAGCAACGCGACCCAGGAGCAGAGCAGTACCGCCACGGTGCTCAGCCGCAACCTGCAAAGCATCGCCCAATCCAACGGTGAGCAGCGTGACGTGGCCAATGACCTGGCCAGCACGGCAGGCGAGCTCGAAGGGCTGGCAGCGCAATTGCGCCAGGAAGTGGAGCGGTTCCGGGTCCAGCGCTGACCGCTATCACGAGCCATCCAGGGTCGTCTGGCGACCCCGGATGGTCATGCGCAACGCCTTCCTACAGTGTCGCCAGGTTCAACGCCTGGGCACACGCCTGCAACGACCGCTGCTCGCTCTGCGCGTACAACGCCAGCTCGTCCTGCACGGTCATTCCCAGCGCCTGTTCGAAAGCCGTGCGATTGGCATTGCTGCCATATTCGCTGTGCGAATCGTCGCCCAGGTTGGACTGGAAGATCCCGGCAGCGCTGACCGGCAGGAAGTCTTCGTACACCAACGCCTCGTAATGCACATGTCCGGCGTCGATCAAGCCTTGCAGGCTGCTCGGGCGCCCGGTCTGATCCCGCGCGGCCAGGCCTTTCTCGGTCGCGAAGTAGCGGAAGTAGGCCAGTCCCTGTTCGCGCATCTGGGCAAGGTCGTCGGGGAAGGCGGCGAAATGCTCCTCCAACAAGGCCTTGTAGCGTGAAGCGTTGGCTTCGGCCGGTACGCCTCCCAGCGCGGCACGGGTCGCGTCGAGCAGTTGGTCGTAGAGCTGACGACCCTTGGGCGTCAGCGCCGCGCCGCGCTGCTCGATTTCACCGAAGCGCGCCGTGTGGCTGCCAGGATTCCCTGGCTGATCACTGAAGGCGATCTTCTCCTGCAAGGCCTTGAAGCTGGTCTGCCGCAGCAGGATCGGATGACGACGGGTGGGCGGGCCCTCGATCACGGCCTTGGGCGGGATACCCCTGGCCGGCATGCCGACCTGGATCGCGTCGATGTCCAGAGTGCGCGGGGTCAGGTGATTGATATGCGGCCCCTTGAAGGCCACGACATCGGCGATCAGCCTGTGCTGGTCATGCAATTGCTGGTACTGCTCGGCGGTGACCGTGGCGTCGTGGTGCCAGCGGAAGGTATGCAGGGCTTGCTGGACGAAATCCTCCGCGTCCCCGGCGCTCAGGCCGTCGTCACGCTGGCACTGGGCAATCAGCTCCAGAACCCGCGGGGTAAAGATCTGGCGCTTGGACAGGATGTCTTCGGCCAACGCACGCAGGTGCGGGTCATCGATCAGCTCCAGACGCAACAGCGAGGTGAAGACCCGGAATGGGCTGACATGCAGCGATTGCTCGTGCACCGCGCGGAAAGCCGTGGAGTGCACCGGTACGCCGGCCGAGCTGAGGTCGTAGTAGCCGACCGGGTGCATGCCCATGACCGCGAAAAGGCGTGCGATGGTGGCGAGCTCCTCAGCCGTGCCGACGCGGATGGCGCCATGCCGCTCCTGGTCCAGGCGCTCGATCTCGCCTGTCCAGCGCAACGCCTGCGCGACCTCGGGCTGGTGGGCCATGACCTGCTGATTGATTTCGCTCACCAGCTCCAGCAGCGTGCCGTACAGGGGCACTTCCTGTTTGTACATGAGCGACATGGCGGCAGAGAACTGCGCGCGGATGCTGTCCGGGCTGACGAAATCTTGAGCGGGCATCGCTAGCTTCCTGGGTGAGTTGTGACCCTTACATGAAAGCGAGGAATGCATTTACCGCACAAGCGAAAAAAATTCGAGGTGTCATTCCTTTTATGATTGATGCCGATCGTCCAGCTGGGCTCTGGTCCAATCGACCAGTGCCCTGATCTTCGGGACTTCCGCCGCATGCTCGGCAAAGGCCAGGAAATGGGCGCCTTTGCCGCGCATGGCATGAGCCCAGGGGATCACCAGGCTCCCTTCCTCCAGCTCCCGAGCCGCCAGATAGCGCGGCACCAAGGCCACCCCGCAGCCCGCTTGTGCCGCGCCAAGGGCCATATAGAAGGTATCGAAGCGCGGGCCATGGTAGCTGCTGACGCTGTGCAGGCCTTGCTCCAGGAACCATTCATGCCAGGCTTCCGGCCGCGAAGTGCTCTGCAGCAGGATCATGTCCGCCACTTCGCCCGCATCCGCCAGGAGGCGCCCTTGCAACAGGTCCGGCGCACACACGGGCACAACCTCTTCACCGAACAGTTCGATACAGGTCGTTCCCGGCCAAGTGCCTTGACCGAAGAAGAACACCACGTCGGCTGTGCCCTGGAGCAGGGCGAACGGTTCCATTTCGTTGCGGATGTCCAGATGGATAGTGGGGTAGCGCTTGCCGAATCCCTTGAGGTGCGGAATCAGCCAGCGCACGCCGAAACTCGGCTGGGTGGCCACCTTCAGCACTTCGGTCTGCTCGCCGTAGGTGAGGATGTAGCGACTGGACATGTCCACCTGCGTGAGGATCTTGTTGACCTCGGCCAGATACAGCGCGCCTGCTGGCGTCAGCTGAAGACGACGGCGGATACGCAGGAACAGATGGTGGCGCAGCATATCCTCGAGTTGCGCGACCTGCTTGCTGACCGCGCTCTGGGTCAGGTGCAGCTCTTCGGCCGCGCGGGTGAAGCTCAAGTGGCGGGCAGCGGCCTCGAAGCACTGCAAGGCGGTCATCGACGGCACCAGACGTTTGGACATAGCAGTCTCTTTCACCAGGAAATCATTACCTGATGGAATGATATGCGGAATAAAGGTCGTTTGTTGCCTTGCTGGCATCGGATTAATACTGATCCGCATCACGAATTCAACTATTCACCCGATGTAGGAGACGAACATGGTTGCGGCATTGCTCGAGCGACTAGGTGTAGCGGCTGAGGCATATACCCAGGGCGATTACCCTGTCCACACCCCCATCGATGGCAGCCAGATCGCCACGGTGAAACTGCTCGGCAAGGCCGAGACCACCGGCCGCATCGACCAGGCCCATGCCGCGTTCGAAGCCTGGCGCCGCATTCCTGCTCCGCGTCGCGGCGAACTGGTCCGCCTGTTCGGTGAAGTGCTGCGCGCCCACAAGGCCGATCTCGGCGAGCTGGTGTCCATCGAAGCCGGCAAGATCACCCAGGAAGGCCTGGGCGAAGTGCAGGAAATGATCGACATCTGCGACTTCGCCGTCGGCCTGTCGCGCCAGCTCTACGGCCTGACCATCGCCTCCGAACGTCCTGGCCACCATATGCGCGAGACCTGGCACCCGCTGGGCGTGGTCGGCGTGATCAGCGCCTTCAACTTCCCGGTCGCCGTCTGGGCCTGGAACACGGCACTGGCGCTGGTCGCCGGTAATGCCGTGGTCTGGAAGCCTTCCGAGAAGACCCCGCTGACCGCCCTGGCGTGCCAGGCGCTGTTCGACAAGGCACTGCAGGCCTTTGGCGATGCACCGGCCGGCCTGGCGCAGTTGGTGATCGGCGGCCGTGAAGCTGGCGAAGCCCTGGTCGACGATCCACGCGTGCCGTTGGTCAGCGCCACCGGCAGCACCCGCATGGGTCGTGAAGTCGGTCCTCGCGTTGCGGCGCGTTTCGGTCGCAGCATTCTCGAACTGGGCGGCAACAATGCCATGATCCTGGCTCCCAGCGCCGATCTCGACCTGGCCGTGCGCGGCATCCTGTTCTCCGCGGTCGGCACCGCCGGTCAGCGTTGCACCACCCTGCGTCGCCTGATCGTCCACCGTTCGATCAAGGATGAAGTGGTTGCCCGCGTCAAGGCTGCCTACGCCAAGGTGCGCATCGGTGATCCACGCAAGGACAACCTGGTCGGCCCGCTGATCGACAAGCAGTCCTTCGACGCCATGCAGGGCGCCCTGGTCCAGGCCCGCGACGAAGGCGGCCAGGTATTCGGCGGCGAGCGTCAATTGCAGGGTGAGTACCCGAACGCCTACTACGTGTCGCCCGCCATCGCCGAAATGCCGGCGCAGAGCGCCGTGGTGCGTCATGAAACCTTCGCGCCGATCCTCTACGTGCTGGCCTATGACGACTTCGAAGAAGCGCTGCGCCTGAACAACGAAGTGCCACAGGGCCTGTCCTCGTGCATCTTCACCACCGACCTGCGCGAAGCCGAGCGCTTCCAGAGCGCCGCGGGCAGCGACTGCGGCATCGCCAACGTCAATATCGGCACCAGCGGCGCGGAAATCGGTGGCGCCTTCGGTGGCGAGAAGGAAACCGGTGGCGGCCGCGAGTCGGGTTCCGATGCCTGGAAAGGCTACATGCGTCGCCAGACCAACACCGTCAACTACTCTCACGAGCTGCCGCTGGCGCAGGGGATCGTGTTCGACTGACCTGTCTGTCATCGTGCGGTCCCGCGTCCTGCGGGGCCGTCGCGACTGGCCGTAGAGCCACCCCTCAAGGCTGTAAGTGCAACAAGAATAATGCTGGAGCCGGTCATGTCCCAATTGCGTCAAGAATGTCTGTGGGAATTCGTCACCAAACCGAGTGCCGCCTCGCTGGCGCTGGCCGGTCAGCACAGGGCCGATGTCTGCATCATTGGCGGTGGCATCACCGGTCTGTCCGCGGCCATCCACCTGCTCGAACAGGGCAAGTCGGTCATCCTGCTGGAAGCCTGGAAGATTGGTCATGGAGGTTCGGGACGCAACGTCGGTCTGGTCAACGCGGGTACCTGGATCCGTCCCGACGATGTCGAGGCAACCCTTGGCCAGAAGGAGGGCAGTCGCTTGAACAAGGCCCTGGGCGACGCACCGGGCGAAGTGTTCGCGATGATCGACAGGCTGGGGATCGATTGCCAGGCCCAGCGCAAGGGCACCCTGCATATGGCGCACAACGCCGCCGGCCTGGTGGATCTGCAGGCGCGCCATGAGCAATGGCGTCGGCGGGGCGCCGATGTCGAGCTGCTGACGGGAGCGACCTGCCAGGAATATTGCGGTACCGACAAGATTTCCGCCGCGCTGCTGGATCGCCGCGCCGGCACCATCAACCCCATGGGTTACACGCAAGGGCTCGCCGCTGCGGTGGTGCACCTGGGTGGACGGCTGTTCCAGCAATCACCGGTCGAAGGCTTGGAGCGTGAAGGCGATGCCTGGCGCGTGAAAACCGCACGCGGGTCGGTCAAGGCTGCCAAGGTAGTGATTTCCACGGGCGCTTACACCGAAGGTGAGTGGAGCAAGCTGCAGAAGTATTACTTTCGTGGCTATTACTATCAGGTGGCGTCCACGCCATTGAGTGGAGCCGCGGCCGACAAGGTACTGCCGCATGGTCAAGGGTCGTGGGACACGCGCACGGTGCTCAGTAGCATCCGTCGCGATGACCAGGGTCGGCTGCTGCTGGGCAGCCTTGGACGGGTCGACAACAAGCCGGCCTGGTTCGTGCGCCGATGGGCGGACCGTATCCAGAGCCACTACTACCCGGAGCTGGGCAGGGTCGATTGGGAGATGCACTGGACCGGGTGCATCGATTTCACTCCGGATCACCTGATGCGCCTGTTCGAGCCGGCACCTGGGCTGGTGGCGGTTACCGGATACAACGGGCGTGGGAACACTACCGGTACGGTGGTCGGGCGCGCCTTTGCCGAGTTCCTGCTCAAGGACCAGCCGGACGGGTTGCCAGTGCCGTTTTCGCCGATGAAGATCGTGTCTGCGACCTCCTTGCGCACGACGTTCTACGAGACCGGGTTTGCGTTGTATCACGCGGGGCAGTGTTTGCGCGTGGTGCTTTGAGGGTGTGGGGGCTGGGCGCCTGGGTGTCTTAGGCAACCGCAGCTATCGCGACTAATGGACTTTTTGCATTGCCAGGCGAGTCCTGCGGCCTCGATCGCGGGGCAAGCCCGCTCGCCACCGGGGACCACTTCTCACCGGAGGAACCACCGGGGAGCACCTCGCACCGGAGGAGCTAACGGGGACCACCTAGCACCGGAGGAGCCACCGGGGACCACCTCTCACCGGAGAAGCCACCGGGGATCACCTCTCACCGGAGAAACCACCGGGGACCACCTCGCACCGGAGGAGCCACCGGGGACCACCTCGCACCGGAGGAGCCACCGGGGACCACCTCGCACCGGAGGAGCTACAGGGGACCACCTCTCACCGGAGGAGCCACCGGGGACCACCTCTCATCGGAAGAGCTACCGGGGACCACCTCTCACCGGAGGAGCCACCGGGGACCACCTCGCACCGGAGGAGCCACCGGGACCACCTCGCACCGGAGGAGCCATTGGAAGCACCTGGCACCGGTGGCGAGCGGGCTTGCCCCGCGATCGAGGCCGCAGGACTCGCCTGGCAATGAAGAATGGCGAACCCGCACAGTAGTAGTGGGAACATCGATGTGGAACCCAGCCGCCCCTGTATCTGGAGCGGCCAGGTTACCCATCAGGATGCCATTAACCTATCACCCCATCACCCCAACAGATTCCGCACATTCCCCATCGCATCGTCCGCGAACCCTTGCAAGAACGCCTGGAACCCAGGCAACACCTCGGCGCCTCCTTCCCAAGGCTCCGCCTGGATGGTCCAGGTGGCACGGCTGTGCCCGGTGTCGATGACGTCGACCTCCATGGCCGCCCACAGGTTGCCGATGTTCAGGCTGGTATAGATCAAGCTCCAGGTCATGTTCATGGCCTGCTCGTCTCGGCTGTTGAGCTGTTCGATGACGACGTTGCCATCCTTGAACAGCTTCTTGCGCACCGAACGTACACCGCTACCGGTCATGTCGATGTGCGCCAGTGCCGGAATGAACGCCGCGAACCCGGCGAAGTTACCGATGATATTCCAGACGCTGGCCGCTGGCGCGGCGATCTCGACGCTGGCGACCACTCGGCAGCCTTCGGGGTTGCGGATCAGGGTATCGGGTTTGAGTGCTTGCATGATGTGTCGCTCCTTGGTGAAAGATCAGATGAAACCGATGTCGCTCAGGTACCGGCAGCCGCGTTGCAGCAACGCCGGCGTCTTGGCGGGGTAGCTGGCGCCCATGCGCCGTACCCCCGCACGGGCATTGCCATGCTCGATGGCGGAGATGTCGCCGATGTCTTCCTCGAACCCGTCCAGGTAGAAGCCCAGGACCTCGAACAGCGCGTTGTCACGGTCCACTCGCCGCAGGTGCTGCTGCCACTGCTCCACGCTGACCAGCTCGAAGGCATGCCCCTGCTCACGGAAGGCCGCCAGGTAGTCGCGCCAACGCAACGGCTCGGGGTTGTGCAGGTTGAACACCGGCTGCGCGGGCAGGTGACGACTGCTGTGGAAGGCGATGAAGCGGGCCAGGAAATCCACCGGCATCAGGTCGAAGTCGATCTCCAGGCTCGGCACCTGGCCCAGTTGCAGCGAGCCCTTGAGCATCAGCATCAGCCGGTTGCGCTGGGGTTGACTGATGCCGGTACGGCTGTCGAAAGTGATGTTTCCGGGGCGGAACACGTTGACCCACACACCCTGCTCGCGCGCTCGTCTCAGAATCCGCTCCCCGACCCATTTGCTCAGGTTGTAGCCATTGCGGATGTAGAGAGGCGGGGTAGGCGCGGCGTCCTGCTCCAGCACCCGCCCCTCGCTGTCCATGGCGCTGCACGCGGACAGGGTCGAGACGAAGTTGAAGATCTTCTTGCGCTGGCCTTCGCACAGGCGCAGGCATTCGAACAGCGGCTCTACGTTGTCGGCCGCCAGCGACTGATAGTCCAGCACATGGTTTACGTGCGCGGCGTTGTGCAGGAGAGCGCCGTATTCGCGGTCCAGATAGTCGTAGTCGCTGGGCGCAAGTCCCAGGCAAGGCTGGCGCAGGTCAGCTTCGAACACGCGTATGCGGCGCATGTCGAGCGCCAGGTGATTGTCTGCCATCGCCTGCTCAAAGCGATCGGCAGCCTGCCGCTGGCCATCCTTGCGCACCAGGCAGGCAACCTCGGTCGCGCCCCAGTCCAGTAGGGCCTCCACCAGATGCACGCCAAGAAAACTGTTGGCTCCGGTGACGATCACCTTGTGCACGTCGCCCAGGCATTCGACGGGTCGGACGCGCAGATCCAGGTCGCGCAAGGCGTCCTGTTCGAGCAGGGCCATGGACGACTCCAAACCAGTGGCGGCACCGTCGAGCAAGGCGCCGAGCCGCTCCAGTGTAGGTTGTTCGATAAAGCGGTTGATCGGCACACCGCGACCAAACGCCTCGCGCACATCCAGCAGCAGACGCGACAGCAGGATCGAGTGGCCTCCCAGGTTGAAGAAGCTGTCGTCGACCGATATGTCGGCTTCGGCAAGCTCCAGCAACTCGCTCCACAGCGCACGCAGACGGTGTTCTGTCATCGTCCGAGGCAGCAGAAGACGGCGGTTCGGCAGCCCCAACGGCAGCGCACGCAACGCCTGACGGTCAACCTTGCCGTTGGCGGTGAACGGCATCTGCTCCAGTACCTGATAGAACGCCGGACGCATGTAGTCAGGCAGGTGTCGCTCGGTATGCGCGCGCAGCCCGGCTTCGGCATCGGGCCCGACGGGTTGCGCGGTGAAGGCCAGGACCCGGCGCTGGTCGTCGATCACCACGGCCACCTGGGTGAACAGCCCGGCACTGCGCAGGCAATGCTCGATCTCTTCGGGCTCCACACGGAAGCCGCGGATCTTCACCTGGTTGTCGCGTCGCCCGCACAGTTCGATACCCCGTTCCGTCCACTTGCCGATATCACCCGTTCGGTAGGCACGTAGCGTCCGGCCATTCGGCAATGGCAGGTCGACGAAGCGTTCGGCGCTGAGCACGGGATTGTTCAAGTAGCCGATCCCCACGCCCGGTCCACTGATGAACAGCTCCCCTGGCGTATGCTCAAGCACCGGTAGCAGGTGCTCGTCGAGGATCAGTACTTGGGTATTGCCGATCGGCCGTCCCAGGTTGCGATTGCTGTCGCCAGGCTCGAACAGGCGTGTAGTCGCCAGGACCGTCGTCTCGGTGGGGCCATAGATGTTGTGCATCTGGCACTGGCCGGACAACCGCGCGATCACTTCCGGCTCGCAGACGTCGCCGCCCGTGATCAGATGGCGCAGCCCGAGCACTTCTTCCCGAGGCAAGATGCTCAGCAGTGCCGGCGGAAGAAACGCATGGCTGACCTCCTCCTGCTGGAGCAGCGCTACCAACTGCCCAGGGTCACGTCGTTGATCTTCGGTGGGAATGACTAATAAAGCGCCATAAATGAAAGTCGGCAGGACATCCAGCAAGGAAGCGTCGAAGCCGATGGTCGAGAATTGCAGCACGCGGCTGTCTGGGCGCAATTCCACATGCTCGCCATACCAGGCCACGAAGTGTCCGAGATTACGCTGGCTGAGCAACACGCCTTTGGGTTGTCCGGTGGTGCCGGAGGTGTAGATGGCGACGCAGGGCGCATCCAGGGAGGCTCGTCGCTGGCTCAAGGCGGGAAGGACGTCATCGTCTGCCCTGACAATCTTGCGCACATCGAGGCCAGGAAAGCCTGGAGGGAGTTCCCCGTCATGCAGTAGAAGCCGGGCGCCGCTATCTTCCAGGATACGCAAGCGTCGTTCGGCAGGCAGGGCCGGATCCAGAGGCAGGTAGATGGCAGCGCAGCCCAGTACTGCCAACACGCTGGCGTAAAGCGCTGGAGATTTGGTCAGGCAAACTCCGATCACCGCCGGCTCATCGCTCATTTGCGACAGACTGGCGAGGACTTGCCGTTGGATTGCGACGGCCTGGGCATGCAGGTCGGCATAGCGCCATTGCCTGCCCTGCAGAACCAGGGCCGGTTGTCCGGCAAAGGCCCGCAGGGCGCGTTCCACGCCTTCGAGCAAAGGACGCGTGGCCAGGTCCTGCAACCTGGCACAGGACGTCTGGTTGAACGGATGCAGAAAAGCCAAGGGCTCCAACCCGTCCAATCCAAGCTCGTGATCATGCGCCCCGCAGAGGATCGTCGGCGCTTCCCGCAGGTAATGGGGATTGCGGGCGAAGCGAGTGACGAGCAGGGCCAGCAGGTCGCTCAAAGCTTCCAGCGCGTTGTGGCGCAGTTGCTGGCCGTTTGCGCAGGGAGCGGCGAGCACGGGTATCTGTTGTACCAGACGCTGGGCGTTGGCGCTGCCGTACCAGCACAGGGCATCCAGGTCGGGAAGCCCGGCACCGACCTTGGCTCCCAGGCGCAGGCGTAGCAGGGGCGTGTCGCCCAATGCCTGCCAATGATGGCTGTCCAGGTCCAGGCTGCCGTCCTCGACCACCAGGTCGGGAGCGGTCGGCAAGGCGTGAAGGACTGCCACCGGCGTAGGCGCGCGGGTGACGCTGTGCGCGTGATCGTCGAGCAGGCGGGTGAGCAGCTCCAGCGCAGGGCTGGTACCCACCAGTACAATGTCGAGTCGTCTCATGGTCGGCTCCTCAAGGCAGGTAATCGCGCAACGCGTCCTGCACGCAGGCCGATTCGAGCATCGAGCTGCTACGCAGGAAGCGCAGGATGTTGCCCAGCAGCGGATGCTGGGGGTTGATCGGGTACGCCAGACCGTGGACTTCCTCACGCAAGGCCCGGCGTACCGCATCGCTCACCGGGAGGTGATCGATGAGACGGAAGTCGAACGCCTGCTGGATGTCGTTGGTCAGGTACTGTTCGAGAAACACCGGCAGCACCTTGGCGAGGACCTCCCGATCCTGCTCGGGTGCCTGCTGCCAATAGATGCGGGTCAGGCGCGCCCAGAACGTGGAGTGGCGACCTTCATCGAGCAAATGGTCTGCCATCAGGCCCTTTACTGACGGCTTGACGCTGTCATCGCGAGCGAAGGCAGCGACGTCGTCCGTCAGGGTGTTCTCGGCGATCCCCACACAGATCAGTTCCAGCGCGTCCTTGAGGTCTTCAGGCACCTGCGACAAGGCGGCAGGAATCGCTCGGCTCAGCTCGATCTCGCCGGGCAGGTCGATCGGCTCGACCCCGGTCAAGGCCACGGTCTGCTGCAGGAAGTCCATCGCCACCAGGGCGTGGTAGTCCTCATCCACCACCACGGTCATGGCGTCGTAGCGACAGGCGAAGGGGAACTGCACGGCGAAGCGGTCCTTGGCGATTCGTCGGGCCGTTCGGTCGACGATCTCGGTCTCGAAGATCACGACATCGTTGATGAACTTGTACAGGCTCTGCACCAGCACGAAATCGCGCATTTGCGGGCACTCGCGCTGGAAGCTGGCGCTCAGCGCAAGTGGCTGACGGCTCAAGGGATAGATCAGGCGCTGGTCATCTTCCACCAGGCGCCGGGGGCGGGTGCGGATGGTCGCCCGCGCCTCCCAGGCCTCGGCGAAGGAGCGATATTCACTGGCCTTCATGGGGTAACCTCGGCGATATCCGCCTGCATGAAGGCGCGCAGCCTGTCCCACAGCGCCATGCGGCTGTCCACGGCGGCGATGGCGGCGTCATATACCTCCCGCTCGCGTTTCGGGTCCTGGCCGACCAGGCGTGCCAGCAGGTGCTCGGCGGCCGGGCCATGATCTTCGGAGTCGACCTCGATATGCCGCTGCAGGTAGTAGCGGAAGGTCGGCGCCTGGGCCACGCCGATGCCCCACTCATCGAGGATCTGCTGGAACATCATGGGAATGACGCTCTCCCTGCCATGCAGGAACGCGGATGCCACACGATGGGCCGGGTCATCGAGCGCCACCCGCAGCGTGTCGCAGACGAAATGCCGCGCGGCCTCGCTGGCGCCGGCCTGCTCCAGTGCGCTGGCATAACCGACGCCGTTCTGCTGCAGCCTGATGAACGTCTCGATGGCCTGCGTGCTGGCGCCCACTTCGCGCATGGCATCGAGGTACAGTTCGAAGTGGCTGTAATGGCCGTGGTCGAGCCGATCATCGGATTCCTCGCCCAGGACAATCTCGTTGATCAACCTCGCGGCCGCAGGGTCGGTAGGTGGCAGCCACGGCAGGCTGACGCAGGTAAGTTCGCTTTGCAGACGTTTGGTCAGCGACATGAAGTCCCAGACGGCGAATACATGGGTTTCCATGAACCGGCGCAAGGTCGGCAACGAGTCGATCTCGGAAAACAGTGGGTGTCGGGAAAGCACCAGTTTCTTCTGGGCAAGCGTCGTTTTCAGTGGGCTCATTGTAATGTCCGTAAATGGCTAAGTTCAGGGTTTGTCCAACTGCCTATCCACGTGCGCAGTAGTTTCGAGGCGAACGCATGCGCCGAAACAATTTCGCGGTTAATTGATGTGTAGAAGGCTGGAGCCCGCCAGGTATGCCGATTTTCAGGGCATGGCGCGGCTGGCCCTATAAAAGTTAGTGCAACTCAAAAGTGTTTTGCAAATACTTTTTAACTATTTTCAAGTTGCAACTTTCCTTGATAAAAACTGGCCTGATAAAACATATTTAAATGTGTTATTTGGTATGTAAGTGCCCCTTCCGATAATTAAAAATCAGAAAAAATAGTTGAGTGAATGCCTCACTCTGAGCACTGATGAATGGAGTGGGAGTTAAGTAATCGAGGGGCAGCTGATCTGAATGCGTCCTTGCCCAGTTAGCAGGCTCCTTCTGCAGGTTGTCGATTGACGAACGACCAGGCCCGCTTGAGTCAGCGGTCGTCGACGGAGCTAGAGTGGGCTTAAACGGAAGATGCCGCTATGGTTTACGCCATGACGGTCAACGAAAGGGCGTCAGCGCCAGGAGAAAAAGGGCGGTGATTGGTCAGAAACTTAGAAGCCCAAGATGGGAATTAAAGATCCTGACCAGCCGTTGATTGAGCAGAAGGGGGTCGGTCAAGGCATCCGGAAGTTCGATCAACTCCAGCTCTCGCCGAATGAAACCGTGCCATTCCAGCAGATTTGCCAATGCTCCCGGAGGATAGAGCAGCGTCGTTGGTACCTTGATGACGATCGGCTGGTTACTGGTGGCCTGGAAGCGCGGGCTGTCACAGCTCGAAACAAACAAATGGCGCGTCTGGCCGGGATACGAAGCTTCCGCGAGCATCGTCAACTCGAACGCCAGCTGGGCTCCCTGGTGTTGGCCGAATATCGCATGCGGCTCGCTCAAGGAGACGTGCAGATGTTTGGCAAGCGCGTGGGCATCGGCCGAGGGCGCCGTTGATGCATCGCCCTGTGCCGAATCTCCAAGGGGCTGGACCTCGATGACCAGCAGCTCGACGTTGTCACTCAGCACGCGTGACCAGGCACGATATTGCTGGAGGTCTTGCCGACTGCAGGCCAGGCAGATCAGGCGGATTCCGGGTGATGGATCCGGACCGCCGACTGTCACTTCCCGCTGATTCTGCACGCGCACTGTCTTTCCTTCGCCTGGGTCTTGCTTCTCGAATCACTACTGCCCGGAGCGACCAGGCGGGAGTGGCCAGCGAGTTCAGCTGGCGGACTGCTTGTTCAGGTAATCCCTGATGGTACGGGCTGCGTTGGTGATATGTGCTTGCAGGATGCTGACCGCTTCATCCACCAGCTTGTCGCTGGCGGCGTCTACCAAGGCGTTGTGATCGTCCTGGGTCAGCTTGCCCAGGCCCATCGAGGACAGGTGAAAGCGCAGGAAACGCTCTTCCTCGTTGAGCTCGTTCTCGATCAGACGCAGCAGCTTCTGGTTGCGGGCCTTGCTGTAGAGCGTCAGGTGGAGCAGGCGATTCAATCGGCCGATCTCGGTATGACGAGTTTCGTTTTCCAGCTCAGCGATGTAACCGCGTGCTTTTTCGATATCGCTGGCCTCGAGTCGAGGAATCGACTCGCGCAGGGCCTGGGTTTCGAGCATCAGGCGCAGGTCGTAGGTATCTACCGCGTCCTCGCCGATCAGTGGGGCGACCACGGCGCCTTTGTGCATGACCACTTTCAGCAAGGACTGCGCTTCGAGCTGGCGCAGCGCTTCGCGCACCGGCATGCGACTGACGCCGAAGAGACTGGCCAGCTCCTGCTGGCGCACTGCTGTGCCTGGCGGCAGGCGACCTTCGATGATTGCATTGCGCAACCGTTCTTCGATCACGCTGCGTGCCAGGTGCGGCGGGACCTGCTCGCCGCCCAGAACGGTGCTCAAGAGTTTGGGTTTGTCGGCCACGAAGAGTTTGCCCTGCTGTCGAAAATATTGGATCCAACTACCCTAGTGAGTAGAGTGGCTGGTTGTCAAACCCGGACGACGTGCAGCCGTCGCGGGTTGGATCGCAACTATCGTGAAGCAACTCCCGGTGCATGGGAAGCGGTCTCACGGATTTGCGCCGATCCCCTGGCCACGGCAGACCGTGATTGTAACGTGCCATTGTCTTTTACCGTGGCACGCTGCACCATCGCGGCTTCGACTGATCCCGCATGAGCTTCGCAGTGGCGATATCCGTGATACTCAACGCCGCCTTGCGTCATCTTGGCCTCGCCATGCTGCTGGGTGGCCTGCTGCTGGGTGGCTTGCACGCGGAGTGGGACTTCTCGCAGATCAGCCGTCGAGCGCAGGCCCTCTATGGGCCTCTGGGCGCGGGGCAGGCGCGAATAGACGCCTGGCAGGCGCTGCTCGCCGAGCAGAAGCAGGGCAGCGAGCTGGAGCGCCTGCAGGTAGTCAACCGCTTTTTCAACCAGCAGCTTCGGTATGTCGAAGACATCGACCTTTGGCGCGAAGTCGACTACTGGGCAACGCCCATCCAGTCACTGATCAAAGGCGCCGGAGATTGCGAGGACTATGCGATCGCCAAGTACTTCAGCCTCAGGCGCATGGGCATAGCCAGTGACAAGTTGCGCATCACCTACGTCAAGGCATTGCGCCAGAACCGCGCGCACATGGTCCTGACTTATTATTCGAGCCCCGACGCCATGCCCTTGGTGCTCGACAGCCTGATGGACGCCATCAAGCCCGCGAGCCAACGTCAGGACCTGTTGCCGGTCTATGCCTTCAATGGTGAAGGGTTATGGCTGACCGGCGCGTCCGGCAACAGAAAGGTAGGCGACACCAAGCGCCTGTCGCGCTGGCAGGATCTGCTGAAGAAAATGCAGGCCGAAGGTTTCACGGCCGAACCGGTCTACTGAGGAGCACAGATGTCTCTGTTCAAACAATTGCTGCTAGCCATTTGCCTGTTCCTGGTCGTCGCCTTCAGCGGCAGCTTCGTGGTCAGCCTGGAAAGCTCGCGCAGCCAGTACGTCAATCAATTGCGTTCGCACGCCCAGGATGCAGCCACGGCGCTGGCGCTCTCGCTCACGCCCAACATCGATGATCCGGCGATGGTCGAGCTGATGGTCAGTTCCATCTTCGACAGCGGCTATTACTCCAGTATCAAGGTCATCGACCTGAGCTCCAATGCCGTGCTGGTCGAACGTCACGCCGAACCCGACAGCGGTGGCGTGCCTGGATGGTTCATCAGGATGATCGGGCTGGAAGCGGCAGGGGGCGATGCCATCGTCAGTCGCGGCTGGCAGCAGGCCGCTCGGGTCGAAGTGATCAGCCATCCGATGTTCGCCCTTGGCAAGCTCTGGCAGAGTACCCTCGGCAGCCTGGGTTGGCTCTTGCTATGCGGCGCGGCCAGCGCAGTATTGGGCGCGCTGCTGCTGCGTCGGCAACTGCGACCGCTGGACTATATGGTCGCCCAGTCCCATGCCATCGCACGGCGAGAATTCCTCAGCCTGCCCGAACTGCCACGTACGCCTGAGCTACGGCGGGTAGTACAGGCCATGAACCAGATGGTCGAGAAGCTCAAGGCGCTATTTCACGAGCAGGCCGAGCGCAGTGAAAAACTGCGCGTGGAGTCCTACCAGGACAGCCTCACCGGCCTGGCCAACCGCCGCTACTTCGAAATGCAGCTGACGGCCCGGGTCAGCAATCTGGAAGAAGCGCGCGCCGGATATCTTCTCCTGTTGCGGGTCAGGGACCTGGCCGGTCTCAACGCGCGCCTGGGTGGTCAGCGCACCGATCAGTTGCTCCAGGCCGTGGGCCAACAATTGAGACGCACCTGTGCCAACTTCCCCGAGACCACCAACCTCATCACCCGCAGCCGCGGTGGTGAATTCGCGGTCCTGGCGCCGGGCATGGTCCATGAAGAAGCGGTGCAATTGGCCCAGGCCCTGGAAGTCACCCTGCAAAGCCTGCATGAGACCGGGGCGAGCGATATCAGCCCGGTAGCCTGCATCGGCATGGCGCCCTTCAGCCCGGGAGATGCTCCGGCGGCCCTGCTGAAACTGGCCGACGAGGCGTTGGCCAGGGCCGAAAGTCAGCCGGAACCGGGCTGGGTGTGCCTTGAACAGGGTATTGCCGCGCAAGCTGCCGACAGTCATCACCAATGGCATACCCGGCTTGACCAGGCGTTGACGAAAGGGCAATTCCAGCTGTTCTTCCAGCCAGTGGTCGAGAGCGCGGAGCCGCAGCGCGTGTTGCATTACAAAGTCATTTCGCGGTTGCAGGACGAGCACGGCGTGGCCTTGGCGGCAGGCCGCTTCCTGCCGTGGTTGGAGCGATTCGGGTGGTCCACGCGTCTGGACCTGCTGATGCTGGAGCACGTGCTCAAGCACCTTGGCAGCCATGGCGAATCCCTGGCGCTCAACCTGTCGGCCGCTACCTTGGCCGATGCCAGGAGCCTGCAGCGCGTCTACGAACTGCTCGGCCAGCACCGAGCCCTGGGGCCACGGCTCACCCTGGAGATCGGCGAAGAGCAATTGCCGGATCAGGCCGTGCTGGAGCAACTCACACGGCACCTGCGCGAGCTGGGCTTCAACCTGGCCCTGCAACGCTTTGGCGGTCGTTTCAGCATGATCGGCAACCTCGCGCACCTCGGCCTGGCCTACCTCAAGATCGATGGCAGCTACATTCGCAACATCGACCACGAGCAGCACAAGCGGCTGTTCATCGAGGCGATCCAGCGCGCGGCACACAGTATCGACCTGCCGCTCATAGCCGAACGGGTCGAGACCGAAGGTGAGCTCAAGGTCTTGCGGGAGATGGGCGTCCAAGGCATCCAGGGCCAGTTGGTCGGGGAGCCGGCACCCTGGCGCTGAAAGCAGGGCGGCTCAGATCAGGCCGCCCTCGTCATTTTCGTCGATCAGGTTGTTCAGCCCGCCCAGTGCTTCACGTGCATGCGAGCGATTGAGTAGCTTGGCCTGGGCGCCGGGCGGCAGGTCGGTGATGCTCAATACACCCTTGGCCGTCAGGACCTCGATCAGGTCCTCGAGCACCCGGATCATGTCCAGGTCGCTCTGTTTGAGCTGTTTCAGGCTGTTCTCGACGGCATCGTCGGCGAACCACTCCTGGATCTCGGCGTTGTCCGCCGGAAGCATCTCGGTAGATTCGGCATAGGGTGCTGCTTCTACCCGCAGCAACTGACCTTCTGCGTCACGTTGCACGTAGAACATGGCGTTGTCCCTCGTCACATGGATTCCTTGTTCGCAGACAGCAGCATAGGCGAAGTCCGCCGGGCCGTGTGGCCCGACGGACGAGTATGCGCCGTGTGGAGGTTTACGGGAAAGCCCCTTGCGCGTGGCAGCCAAATCGCGACTGCCACGCAGGAAGGCATCAGTTGTTGTGGTCGATCTTGATGGTCGGGTCGGCACCGCTGATCAACGAGTTGATCGTGGTGTTCGACCAGTTGACGCCTTCCAGCTTGATCGTCACATCGGCATTGGCCAGGCCACCGGTGGCGTTGAGCTTGCCTTCGGAGCTTACCTGCAAGGTCGACTCGCCATTGGCGGTGGTGATCTTGAGGAAGTTGTCGATGGTGCTGGTGGTTTCGTGCTGGAGCAGGTCGCTCAGGTCGAGACGGTCGCCTTCGCTTGCCTTGAAGTCCTTGATGACGTCCTTGCCGATGTCGCCGGCTTTCCAGACGAACAGGTCGGCGCCGCTGCCGCCGGTCATGGTGTCGTTGCCTTTGCCACCGATCAGGATGTCGTCACCGTCGCCGCCGTCCAGCAAGTCCGTGCCTTTGCCGCCGAGCAGGATGTCATTGCCCTTGCCGCCATAGAGTTTGTCGTCGCCACCTTGGCCGAACAGGATGTCGTTACCGTTGCCACCGTTGAGAATGTCGTTTCCATCATTCGCTCCGGAGATATCGAACTCGGAGTAATGTTCGGAGATGTACTGATGAACATTGCTCGTGGTGACAGTGCTGGCATCGACGCCCGCCTGCTTCGCTACATAGGTCTGCAGGGCCTGATAGCCCTCGCTGTCGACACCGTTGAGGGTGATCAGGTCACCGAACAGGATGTCGTTGCCATTGCCACCATCGAGCGTGTCCGCGCCCGGCAGCGTAGCCTCGGTATGACCGAGGATGGCGTTGGCCAGCTTGGACGGATCGATGTTGGTCTGTGGCTTGCCTTCGCTGTCGTACGGCTTCAGGTCATTCAGCGTGACATCGCTGTTCAGGCCAATGGCTTGTACTTTCGACAGGCCGCTGAGCAGGGCGAAGCTTTCGGTCGAGCCATTGGCGGCATAGTAGTAGTTGTTGAAATCACTCGTACCATTGCCAGCCAGTTTGGAAAGCTCATAGGTACCATCGCCTTGAGCGTGAATCGTGCCAAGTGTCTCCGTGGTGCTCCACCAGCTGATTGTCGTGACTTTCACCACGCCGGAACTGTTGATGTCGATTCGATGTGTGGAGTCAGCCCACACACTGAACGTATCACCCAATTTATAGTTGCTGGTGTTCACGACGCTATCCAGAGTCGGCCCATAGTTCCACAGGCGTGGATTGGTCTGTTCGCCAGTTTGGTAATAAGTCGGCTTGCCATCCGTAATGAAGTACGTGAGCTTGATCGCATCGGTATTGTTGGTAGCCATGCTGCTCTTGAAGAAGTTGGCCGTAGTCTTGAACACGTCTTCGTAGTTGGTACCACCCCCGTAGTAAGACCCGCCCACCATCGAGTCGAGCACCGTCTGGAGCTTGCTCAAGGCCTGCGTATCGGCAAGATTGACCGATACAGTCTCGTTGACCTGGGTATCGAAGTCGGCAAGGAAGATATTCACGGTGCCGGCAGTATCGGAGCCGAGGCTGTCTTTCAATGTCTGGAACACCGATGCCAGCTGGGCCTTGGCCGCTGCGACGGATTCATGGGACATGCTCCCCGAGCTATCCACCATGAACGCAATATTGTAGTTCTTGCCCTGGATCACATTCAGGCCGGCAACATCACCCACCATGATGTCATTGCTTTCACCACCGGACATTTGGTCATCATTCGAAGTCCCGATGACCGACTGGTAGGTTGCGCCATAGACAGTTACTGGGATCTTCGCAGTGGTGCTCGCCGATCCGCCGAGACTTTCGGTGGCGGTCGAGGTGACGGTTATATCGAAAGAACCTTTGTAATAAGCCGGCGGCGTTATGGTGAGCCCGCTGAGTTTCCAGTTGGTCACGTCGATCGGTGTACCTTCTACCGTGACGCTATGACCCGCACCGTCACTCACTACCGCGCCTCGTGGAAGACCACTCAAGGTCACGCTCAGGCTTTCGGAGCCATCCGTATCGGTCAGCGCGGTAGTGATGCCCACCAGCTTGACCGAGCCGCCTTCCGGTCCTTCATTGAGCTTGTAGCCGTCGTAGTAGCTCTGACCGTTGACAGTATGCAGATCGGATGGGGTCAGGCCTGCGTTGGCCATCTCCGTCACGTTCTGGTACATCGGGATGTTGGCGCTGCTCAGGTCGGTGACCGCGCCATTGCCTACCTTGATGTTCAGGTCATAGCTGCCCGGACCCGACTGGTTGGCGTGGTAGACCTCGATCGGGAAGTAGCCGCTTGCAGTAGGCGTGAAGCTGCCAGAGATCGCGCCACCAGCACCCCAGGTAGCGGTAGCCACGCTCTTGCCGCCAATGGTGACATACAGACTGTCATCGCCCACGCCACTGAAGGTGTAGGTCTTGCCGGCTTCCAGGTAGATCAGACCCGAGATCTTGGAACCGGTCTGGGCAGTTACACTGCTGTCGGACTGCACGTTGGTGGTCGTTTCGCTCCTGGAGGCATTGCCCGAGTTGGCGAACACCGTCTTGAGGGCCTCGCCGGTGATACCGTTGCCGTTGTTGCCAAGCCCGGTGAGGCTGGTCCAGGTTTCCTTGGTCAGGCCGAGAGAGTCGACGTTGCTGCTGCCGACGCTCAGGGATGGCTTGTCAGCAACCGGAGCGATGTCGATCTTCATCGTCACTTCGATGCCGGCGTTGGTGCCATCGTTAGGCTTGAACTTCATCTGCGCATAGTCGGCCAACTGATTGCCGACACCAATTCCGCCGTAGCCATCGATGCCGGACTGGTTAGGCACAGGGACGAACTTGAGATAGCCCTTGTCGATATCGGCCTGGCTGACAGTCTGGTTGAGCGAGACATCGACCCAGGTGGTGCCGCTGTAGAACTTCAGTGAGCCAAGGACCGGCAATTTACTGATGGTAACGCTCAGACCGCTATTGCCATCGGCATCGGTGACCTTGAAGTTGTTCCAGGTGAAGAAATAATCGGTGTCTTCCGTCCCCGTCACTGCGCCACCTGTAGACACAGGCGCATGGTCATTGTCGATGATGGTCGTGGTGACAGCGGACTTGCTGGAATCGACCTGCAGATTCTCGAAGTTGCCACCGGTTGCGCCAGAGATCTTGATGACGAAGTTCTCGGATCCCTCGACGAGCTGATCGTTGATGGTCTTGATGTCAAAGCTCGCGCTGCTGGCATTGGCAGGGATCTTCACGGTGGTGACACCGGTGTAATCCTGTCCATTGGTTGCAGTACCGCTATAAGACAGCGTAACCGTGACTTCGCTCTTCGCCGGGTTGCTCAAGGTCAAGGTGTAGTGCGCCGTAGCGCCTTCGGTCACCGAGCTGTCTCCAGTAATGCCCACCGTGGTCAAGTCACCCTGGCCAGAAGGCTCATCGGTCACGGAGGTGGTACGAGTTTCGCTGCCAAGTGTCAGCTTCTCGAAGTTTTCACCGCCGCTGACCGAGACCAGCTTGTTGACGATATCCGCCTGACCACCGATATAGGCATCATCCTTGACGGTGATCGTCGCCGTGCCACTGGTGCTACCTGCAGCAACCTTGACCACGGTGCCATCGGTGAGCGTGAAGCTCAGACCGCCATGGCCAGCTGCCGGCAGGCCTTGGGCGTTGGCCAGGTTGACGGTATAGGTGATCTGGCCGCCTTCGGTGACGGAGGCCTTGTCTGCCGTAAGGGTCGCAACTACTTCGCTGATGGTGTCCGAGATCTGCACGGTGGCAGCGTCGCCGAGTTGCAGGTTTTCGAAGCTCTTGCCCACGACGGTCGCGTCGCTGATGCCGACTGTCAGCGAGCCGGCGTCCTTGAAGACGTCGTCGCCCTGGGCGTCGGCGCGGTAGGTGGCTTCGGTCTTGCCAGCGGCGATGAGGACCTTGTCACCATTGCTCAGGGTGACGGTAAGATCGCGGTCCAGCACCTGGTTGACCTTGACGGTGAACGAGGGCTGCTGGGCTTCGGTAACGTTGCCGTTGCTAACGATCGAGACGATGACCTGGTCGCCGCCATTTGGTGTGCCTGGGGTGCCTGGGTTATTCGGGGTACCGGTTTCGTCAGTGACCGTGGTGCAGGTGTAGCCCGAGGTCGACAACTTCTCGAAGACGTTGCCACCGGTGATGCCGGTGATCGACTTGTTGATGACGGGCTGGCCGCCGACGTAGACATCGTCGGCCGTGGTCAGCACATAGGTGCCGCTGGCCTTGCCTGCCTCGATGGTGACGAGACCGCCGCCTTCGAGGGTGAAGGTCATGCCCTGGTGACCGGTCACCGGCAGGCCGTCCTTGCTGATCAAGGTGACGGTGTAGGTGATCTGGCCACCTTCGGTGACGGTGGTCTTGTCGGCCGTGAGCGTAGCGACCACTTCGTTGATGGTGTCCGAAATCTGCACGGTGGCTGCCCCGCCGAGTTGCAGGTTTTCGAAGGTCTTACCCGTGACAGTGGCATTGGAGATGCCGACAGTCAGCGAGCCGGCATCCTTGAACACGTCCTCGCCCTGGGCATCGGTGCGGTAGGTGACTTCAGTCTTGCCTGCGGCGATCACGACCTTGTCACCATTGGACAGGGTGACGGTAAGGTCACGGTCCAGCACCTGGTTGACCTTGACGGTGAACGACGGCTGCTGGGCTTCGGTGACATCGCCGTTGCTGACGATGGTCACCGAGACCTTGTCGCCCTGGCCGCTTGGCTCGTCGG
>NZ_JAAMQM010000019.1 GCF_013523055.1 Pseudomonas capeferrum
GCGGCGTCGGCGTTCCTGGCCGAGCAGTTCGCCACCCTTGTCGTTGCTGTTAGTCATAAACATACCCGTTTGCCTATCCCTTATCTTAAGGGCGGAACGGTGTCCTGTCTTTCATGGGGCTCGTTCAGGGCCTGCATCCTGACCCTAGGCAGATTTGGATGCCCTAAACCGTCCGGCTAAGAGATCTCGTCTATCAAGCCTCAATGTTCGCTCTATTAGAAGTCTTCTCCAGGTTGACTAGTCTTTGTTTCGGCACCCCTTGATAACCATGGCAGATCAGAGCGCGTCCATTGGATACCCGGCCGTAAACCGCCCCGTCTGCTTTGTGCACCCGGCCATCTGGCGCTGGGACAAGCCTGTAAGACAGAGACCGACACACCCGATGAGGATCAGCAGCAGCCTGTGGCCCTGCCGAACCAAGAAACCGACCCCAAAGGTACAAGCAGATGGCGAACGAATCGAAATGCCCGTTCCTTCACGCTGCGGGCGGCGGCACCCGGAATCGCGACTGGTGGCCCGACCAGATCAATCTGAACATCCTGCATCAACACACCGAGAAGTCGGACCCGATGGACCCTGACTTCAACTATGCCAAGGCGTTCGCGAGCCTGGACTTTGCCGCGCTGAAGGCCGACCTGCGGACACTGATGACTGATTCCCAGGAGTGGTGGCCCGCCGATTTCGGCCACTACGGTCCGCTGTTCATCCGCATGGCCTGGCACGGCGCAGGGACCTACCGCACCGCCGACGGCCGCGGCGGAGCCGGTTCCGGCCAGCAACGCTTCGCGCCGCTCAACAGCTGGCCGGACAACGTCAGCCTGGACAAGGCCCGGCGTCTGCTCTGGCCGATCAAGCAGAAGTACGGTCGCAACATTTCCTGGGCCGACCTGCTGGTGCTCACCGGCAACGTTGCCTTGGAATCGATGGGCGTCAAGACCTTCGGCTACTCCGGTGGCCGCCAGGATGTCTGGGAGCCGGACGAGGCGGTCTACTGGGGGTCGGAAACTACCTGGTTGGGCGGTGATGTGCGCTATGCCGGCAGCGGCGAAGGCCCGCTCGTCGCCGAGCCGCAGTTGCACGGCACTGAAGAAAGTCGCAACGACGCGCCAGGTCGCGACCTGGAGAGTCCGCTGGCCGCGGTGCAGATGGGCCTGATCTACGTGAACCCCGAAGGTCCCGAAGGCAACCCCGACCCGGTCGCTTCAGGCAAGGACATACGCGAAACCTTCGGTCGCATGGCCATGAACGATGAAGAAACCGTGGCATTGATTGCCGGTGGCCACGCTTTCGGCAAGACCCACGGCGCGGGACCTGCGACTGCCGTGGGTGCCGAACCGGAAGCGGCAGGCCTGGAACAGCAGGGCCTGGGCTGGAAGAACAGCCATGGTATCGGCAAGGGCCCGGACACCATCACCAGCGGCCTGGAGGTGATCTGGACCTCGACACCGACACGATGGAGCAACGAGTACCTGGAGAATATGTTCAAGTTCGACTGGGAGCTGACCAAGAGCCCAGCCGGGGCGCACCAGTGGAAGCCGAAGAACGGCGAGGGCGCCAATCTGATTCCCGATGCGCACGATCCCGACAAGCGTCATGCACCCTCCATGCTGACCGCCGATCTGGCGCTACGCTTCGACCCGATCTACGAACCGATCGCGCGCCGTTTCAAGGACAACCCCGATCAGCTCGCCGACGCATTCGCGCGAGCCTGGTACAAGCTCATTCATCGTGACATGGGTCCGCTGTCACGGTTTCTCGGCCCGGAACTGCCCGAAGAGGAATTGCTCTGGCAGGACCCGATACCGGATGTGGACCACGCGCTGGTAAACGAAGAGGATATCGCGACGCTCAAGGCCAAGCTCCTGGATTCTGGCCTGAGCGTGCCTGAACTGGTATCCACCGCCTGGGCGGCGGCTTCGACCTTCCGCGGCTCCGACAAGCGCGGCGGAGCCAATGGCGGTCGCCTGCGCCTGGCGCCGCAACGGTTCTGGGCGGCCAACCAGCCAGAGCGACTGGACAAGGTGCTCCAGGTGCTGGAGAAGATCCAGGGCGAATTCAACGGTGCTCAGTCCGGTGGGAAAAGGATTTCCATTGCCGACCTGATTGTCCTGGCGGGCAGCGCGGGCCTCGAAAAGGCTGTCCAGGATGCAGGGCACAGCTTCAGTGTGCCGTTCCGGCCGGGTCGGATGGATGCTTCGCAAGAGCAGACCGATGTCGAGTCGTTCGGCTTCCTGGAGCCTCAGGCCGATGGGTTCCGCAATTTTTCCAAGGGCCGGTTCAAGGTCGCCGCCGAAAAGCTGCTGGTGGACAAGGCGCAGTTGCTGAACCTTGGTGCGCCCGAGATGACGGTATTGGTCGGCGGCCTGCGGGTGCTGGGGATTACCGCGGAGGGGAGTTCGGACGGAGTGTTCACCGACAAGCCGGGCACCTTGAGCAATGACTTCTTCGTTCACCTGCTGGACATGGGGACCGAGTGGCAACCTGTATCGGAAGATAACGAGCGCTTCGAGGGCCGCGATCGGCGGACCGGGCAAGTCAGATGGACAGGAACCCGCGTCGATCTGGTGTTTGGCTCCCATGCCCAACTGCGTGCCTTGGCGGAGGTCTACGCCAGTGCCGATGGACGGGAAAAATTCACCAAGGATTTCATCGCCGCCTGGGTGAAGATCATGGAACTGGATCGCTTCGACCTGGCATAAGCTCGACCCCCCGCGCATTGCGCGCGGGGGGCCGCTCGGGTGTGCGGATGCCAACAGATGACGGTGGGTACGCTGTACTGAACAGGTGAGATAGTCAAAAAACTGACTATTTCGGTGCCTTTATACTGACTTTTTCGGATGATAGACGAATATTTGACTAATGCCCTTGGCGAATGAGAGATTCAGGGCTACACCTAGGAGTGGCACATTGCCTTAATTCCTGCGCAGCTCGTTCAAGAAGGGACACATTCCATGCGCCAAGTTAGTTACCGCGCCGACATAGACGGCTTGCGGGCAATAGCGGTGATCGCCGTTTTCATCCATCACCTTAGCGCGAGTGTGTTGCCAGGTGGGTTCATAGGCGTCGATATTTTCTTCGTCATTTCCGGCTACCTCATTACCTCGCAGGTATTTCAGGAAGTGCGTGCGGGCAGTTTTTCCCTCAGGCAGTTTTACCAACGCCGTATCAATCGCATCGTTCCCGCGCTGGCCACGGTCCTGCTGGCATGCGTTGCAATCGGCGCCCTGTTGCTCTCACCGCTCGACCTCGCGCGGCTGAACGCCAACGCACTGTTCGCCTTGCTGGGTTTGTCGAACCTCTTCATCTGGGTCAAGTACGGCAATTACTTCGCCGCCGACGCGGGTGAGGCGCCGCTGCTGCATACCTGGTCGCTAGGCATCGAGGAACAGTTCTACGTGATCTGGCCGTTGGCCGTGCTGCTGGTCTACCGATTCGCGCCGCGATACCTGCTATGGATCCTGGGCGTGGGGGTGGTGCTGGCAGTCGGTCTGTCCGAATATGCCACCGGCGTGTTCGCCACAGCCTCCTATTACCTGCTGCCGATGCGCTTCTTCGAACTGATGCTGGGAGGGTGGCTGGGCATCTGGCATCTGCAACGGACACCGCAGGTAGGCCAGGCCCAGGCATGGGCGTGTCGCCTGGTGGGATACGTGTTGATCGGCGCCTCGCTGCTGCTGATCGGAGAAGACACAGCCTTCCCAGGGATCAACGCGCTATGGCCATGCCTGGGCGCGGCGTTGTTGATCCACGCTGGGTCTGGGGGGCGGACGGCGACGCTGCTGGGTAGCCGGCCCATGGTGTTCGTCGGGTTGATTTCCTATTCGCTGTATCTCTGGCACTGGCCGCTCATCGCGTACCTCAATTATCTGGACATACCGATCAGCCTGACCCTGGCGAGCGCGGTGGTGGTTATCGCGGTGCTGCTGGCGTGGTTGACTTGGCGTTATGTCGAAAAGCCGTTCCGCCGCTCGGGCGCGCGATTAGGCTTCACCCAGGTGGTCAGCCGGCGCTTCGCGATGCCGGCGCTGTGCCTGATGTTGCTGGCCGGTCTGACTCAGGCGTTCAATGGTTTCCCGCAGCGCTTCAATCCCACGGTCGAGCGCCTGGAAGCCATGACACAGGACAAGCCCGCTGAAATCCGCCGCGGTTGTCACGTCGCCAACGCCCTGTATGGCACAGCGCCGAATGGCGATTGCCGCCTTGGCGCGCCGAAGCCCGCGATCGACGGAATCCTGGTCGGCGACTCGTTCGCCAATCATTTCAGCGGGATGGTGGATATCCTGGCACGGCCCGACAATATCAGCCTGATGGACTATACCGTCGACTATTGCCTGCCGGTCCTGGGATACAGTGGCGGCATGCCTCCTGTCTATGCCGAGCACTGCAAGCGACGCAACGAGCGTGTATACGATCTGATCGAGCGTAACAACTACCCTTATGTCGTGCTGGCCGGGAGTTGGCCGCGCGACGAAGCCGCGGAGGAACTGATCGAAGCCAGTATCCAACGCGCTGTCGAGCACAGCGGGCAGGTCATCGTCATCTTCAAGAATCAGCCCATCGAAGATGCGGCCACCTGTCCCATCCGCCGCCTGATGTTCAATCCGAAACGCCACTGCGACGCCTTGCAGGCTGCCCGACCTCACTACTGGACCGACATCCGCAACAAGTTTCCCCAGGTGCGCTTCATCGACCCCAACCAGGTTATCTGCCCGCAGGGGCATTGCAGTCCGTTGATCGACGACAAGCTGTTGTACCTGGATAACGCCCACCTCAATGAAGTGGGCTCCCGCTACATCGGCAAGACGCTGCTCGACAGGGGCTTCTCGTTGCTCAAGGACCCGCCGGCGAGGTCCTGACCTGCAGCTTCGCCGACGTCACGAGGCGCCCCTGTAACAGGGGCGCCTCGTGACGCGTTCGCGAGCGGATTCTTCGAGCGATTGGTCAGTTGCGGTCCAGCCACACGGTCTGCACGTTGCAGAACTCGCGAACGCCGAAGTGCGACAGCTCACGGCCGAACCCACTCTTCTTGACCCCACCGAACGCGACGCGTGGATCCGAGGCGCAGTAACCATTGATGAACACGGCACCGGTATCCAGCGCTTCGGTCATCCGCTCGGCCAAGGCCGCGTCGGCGGTGTAGATGGTCGCAGCCAGCCCGAAGTCGCTGTCGTTGGCCAGTTCCACGGCATGGTCGGCGTCGCGGGCAACGGTGATGGCGGCCACCGGGCCGAACAGTTCCTGCCTGAAGGCGGTCATGCTCGGGGTCACGTCGCCGAACACGGTCGGTTCGTAGTAGTTGCCCGCGCTGTCTGCCTTCTTGCCACCCAACAGCAAGGTGGCGCCTTCGGCCAGGGTTGCCTGAACCTGACCGTCGAGCTCGTCTCGCAGGTCGAAGCGGGCCATCGGGCCGATGTAGGTGGCCTCATCCAGCGGGTTGCCGACCTGCAACTGACGCGTGGCTTCGACGAACTTGCGCGTGAACTCGGCGGCGATGCCTTGTTCCACGATCATGCGCTTGGCAGCGGCACAGACCTGGCCAGTGTTCTGATAGCGGCCAATGACCGCGGCCTTGACGGCGGCATCCAGGTCGGCGTCGGCCAGTACGATGAAGGGGTCCGAACCGCCCAGCTCCAGAACGCATTTCTTCAAAGCCGCCCCTGCCTGCGAACCGATGGCCATGCCGGCGCGGACACTGCCGGTCAGAGTGACGGCGGCGATGCGCGGGTCGTTGATGGCTCGGGTAACGCCGTCCGGAGTGACGTTGAGTACCTCGAACACGCCTTGCGGCAGGCCGGCCTGCTTGAAGACGTCCAGCAGCAGATAGGCGCAACCCATCACGTTCGGCGCATGCTTGAGGACGTAGGTGTTGCCGGCGATCAGGGCTGGGACCGCGCCACGCAGCACCTGCCAGATCGGGAAGTTCCAAGGCATCACGGCCAGGATCGAGCCCATGGGACGGTACTCGATACGCGCCTTGTCGTTTTCTACCAGCGTCGGTTCGGCGGCGAGCATGGCCGGGCCATGTTCGGCGTACCATTTGCAAAGGTTCACGCACTTGCCGACCTCGCCGCGTGCCTGGGCAATCGGCTTGCCCATTTCGCGGGTGATCATCGTGGCCAGTGCATCGATATTGGCCTGGAGTGCGTCAGCCAGAGCGACCAGGTACTCGCTGCGCTGGACCAGCGACACTCGACGCCATTGCGCGAAACCGACCTTGGCGCGTTGCAGCGCCGCTTCCAGCTCGGCGTCGGTATCGAATACGTAATGGCCGATCCGTTCGCCGTTGTGCGGGTCGACGGAAATGGCATGGGTCAGGCTGCTGATCTCAGGCATGGCTGGACTCTCGTTGTTGGCTTTGGTGATATCCAGACTAATGGGCTGGGGGTTTGTTGAAAACTGAATAATAATGAGCGAAACATTCACGATTGGAGAACGACTGTGGACCTGGTGCAGCTGGAGATCTTCAAGGCCGTCGCGGAGCAAGGCAGTATCAGTGCAGCCGCCCAGCATATTCATCGGGTACCGTCGAACCTGACCACGCGTATCAAGCAGCTGGAGCAGGACCTGGGCGTTGAGCTGTTCATTCGAGAAAAACATCGCCTGCGGTTATCCCCGGCGGGCTGGAACTTTCTCGAATACACCCGACGTATACTTGACCTGGTCCATGAGGCACGCCTGACCGTGGCAGGCGAGGATCCGCAAGGCACTTTCGCCCTGGGTTCGCTGGAAAGCACAGCGGCGGTGCGCATCCCGGGGATGCTGGCGGCGTACAACCAGCGCTATCCCAAGGTCGACCTCGATCTGTCCACCGGTCCCTCCGGGACCATGCTCGAAGGGGTCCTCGCCGGGCGCCTGGTGGCCGCCTTCGTCGATGGCCCGGTGCTGCATCCGACTTTGGAAGGCATGGCCGTGTTCGAGGAGGAAATGGTCATCATCGGTCCGCTCAACCATACCCCCGTGACCCGTGCCCGTGATGTCAATGGCGAGAACATCTATGCTTTCCGAGCCAATTGCTCCTACCGTCACCACTTCGAAAGCTGGTTCGTGCGTGACGAGGCGGTACCGGGCAAGATCCATGAGATGGAGTCCTACCATGGCATGCTGGCCTGCGTCAGTGCCGGTGCCGGGCTTGCTCTGATGCCGCGCAGCATGCTCGACAGCATGCCTGGAGCGAGTACGGTAAGCGTATGGCCGTTGTCGGAGCAGTTCCGCTATCTCAAGACCTGGCTGGTCTGGCGTCGCGGCACCGTGTCGCGCAGCCTGAGCACCTTCGTCAAGTTGCTGGAGGAGTATCGCGTGCTCTCATGAAACTGGATGCCTGTGTCAGTGCCTTGCATGACGAGGGGTTCGTGTTGATCCCCGACGTCCTGGACCACGCCCAGATCGCCGGTCTGCGCCGCGCCATCGATGGCTTGACGCCCCTGCACTGGGACTATCAAGGGTTGCTCGAGCACTACAAGTGCGTCTTCAATCGGGATCCGTCGTGGCTGCCGTTCCTTGATCTTGCCCCGCTCATCGACCTGGCCGAGGCCTGCCTTGGAGACGACTGTCATGTCATCGGTCAGACCGCGTGGCGTAGCCATCCCGGTTATCCGGGCATGGATCTGCACCTGGATCACCTGGCCATGGCGCTGCCGGAATGGGTCTGGGCACGGGCCGATTTTCATCTGCCCATGCAGATCCTCACGGCCCAGATGTACCTTACGGATATCGATGAAACCATCGGGCCTACCTGGGTGGTCGCGGGCAGTCACCGGGCGGGGCGGGCGCCGTTGGCCGACGAATGCGGCTGGCGGGGAGAGCAGGCACGCCCCATCTTGTGCCGGGCAGGCGATGTGCTGGTATTTCGCAGCGAGCTCTGGCATGCCGGAGGTGCCAATGGCAGTGACCATGCCCGCGACATGCTGCAAGTGCATTATGGGCGCCGCATGGTCGCCCAGAAGTTCTCGCCTTACCTCCAATGGCAGTTCGACCCCCGCGTGATCGCTGCCGCCACGCCCCGGCAGCGTCGACTCCTGGGCGAGCATGCGGAGGCCGAATACGATTGAGCGGCGTGTCGGCTCAGCGTGGCGCCTTGATAGCTAATACATTGCACAGCGGATGCTCGACGACATGGGCGGTGGTTCCACCCAGGAAAG
This sequence comes from Pseudomonas capeferrum, assembly GCF_013523055.1. GTDB lineage: Bacteria > Pseudomonadota > Gammaproteobacteria > Pseudomonadales > Pseudomonadaceae > Aquipseudomonas > Aquipseudomonas capeferrum_A. Next base: position 8,139 of record NZ_JAAMQM010000019.1, read on the forward strand.
TGCGCAGCGCGTCGTGATGGTGAGTGCCCATGACGATCACATCGGTGCGGCTGTGACTGACATAGTGGGCAATCGCCTGGGTGGCGGGCCCTTCGAGAAAATGGCGATGCTCCAGCGCGATCCCGTGATGATCGCCCAAGCGATTGAATGCCATGCGCTGTGCCTTGCGCACGCTGCCATCGAAGCCGGGCATGGTCACTGTACCGGCCCCGAAATCGGCCAGGTGGGTGCGAGCTGCATCGCAGACGTGCAGCAGGTGCATCTCGGCGTTGCATTGCAAGGCCAAGGCATGCGCTGCGCCAATGACCTGCTGGTCGAGGTGTTCTCCGGCGCCCAGGCTGGCGAGGTCGACGGCGGCGGCTATCTGTCGGGGCAAGGGGCAGCGGATCTCGCTGACCAGATGTACCGCGACTGGGCTTTCCTTGAGCAACTGCCAGTCCAGTGGCGTGACCAGCAGGCGCTTGAGCGCCGGCTCATGCTGAACATCCTTGACCACAAGATCACAACCCAGGTGCTCGATCCGCTGCAGGGTGCTGTCCAACAGGTCACGTGTGAGAATCAGGTCGGTCGATACGTCAATGCCAAGGTCACGCATCTGCTCCATCTCATCGAGCAACCATTGCCGATTGTCGTCGAGCAGACGATCGCGCGCTTGGCTCTCGCCCATCAGGCCGAAGGTATCGATGTCATCGACGAACACCTGGATATCCAGCAGCGCGCCGTTCGATTGTGCCAGCGCCGCTGCTCGTTGCAGGGCAGGGGTATGGCGCATCTGCGGCCCGAGCATGACCAACAATCGCTTGAACTGGCTCATCCCACACCTCCCGGTGCGAAAACCCCCGATACACTACGATATCCCGGCCCCGCCCGGTTCCACTCTTGAGTCTAGTCCCCCGATCACCGACAGGGAGGCCGATCATCGTCGATCGACCCCTGTACCTCATGCAACGTCGACGAGGACGATTTCGCTTTCCTCGAGCGCTTCGACACTGAGCACTGTTTCATCATCGATAGCTACACCGTCTCGAGCATTGGCGCGCAACCCGTTGATTTCTATCGATCCCTTGGCCAATACGAGATAGGCTTTGCGGCCTGGTTCCAAGTGGAACTCTGTTTTTTCGCCCGCTCCCAAGGTAGCCGCCAGCAGGCGCGCATCGGTACGGATCCGCAGGCTCTCTTCATCGCCAGCACGACCGCTGGCGAGGGTCACGAAGCCTTCGCCGCGTTCTCCCTTGGGAAATGGCCGAACGCCCCAGGACGGCGCATCGCCGGCACGTTCCGGGATGATCCAGATTTGGAAGATCAGTGTGTCGACCGATTCGAGGTTGTATTCGCTATGGACGATGCCGCTTCCGGCGCTCATGACTTGCACGTCGCCGGCCTCGGTGCGGCCTTTGTTGCCCAGGCTGTCCTGGTGGGTGATCGCCCCTTCGCGGACATAGGTGATGATTTCCATGTCCCGGTGCGGATGCGGTGGGAAACCGCTGCCAGCGGCAATCAGATCATCGTTCCAGACCCGCAGGTTGCCCCAGCCCATGCGAGCGGGATCGTGGTATTCGGCGAAGGAGAAATGATGATGGGCATCGAGCCAACCGTGATTGGCATGGCCAAGTGCTACGAAAGGTCTGAGCTGCAGCATGATCTTGCTCCGTTGAATCGTTGAGATGGAGCAATGATGCGCTTTTGAAGTATCGAATTTAAGCGTAAATATCGGCTAATAATTATCAGCTTTATCGATTTATACAGGGCGACCGCACTAGTAACGCGTCAAGGAGCCTGCTTATCTGGCGGAGTCTTGGCGTTCGGCTTCCAAATTTTTGGTGATGCAGATGGCTTCATCGCGGGACAAGCCCGCTCGCCACTGGGGCATGAGATAGCGATGGCGAGCGGGCTTGTCCCGCGATGAGGCCATCTGCGTCACAGAGGATCAAGGGGGTGCATACCGAGGCTGACGACACCATGAAGTCTCCCGTATGCGTCAGACATCCTATGATCGAACATGCACTTGGGCGGCTAATTCACTGATATCCAAGCAATCGCTGGCAGCTTGCGGCGGATTCCGCCACCATGACGCCTCGTTCAATTTCAAGTGGAGTGAGCGTGTCCCACGACCATCCCCAGGGCTCGGCCGAGCTGATGCCGCCAGCCCAATTGCCTTGGTTCCGACGCCTCGTCGCTCGCGTGTTGGGGCGAGGCCTGAGCCGGATGCAGGCGCAACACCGTGATTCATGGTTCCTCGGCCATGCCACCGGCCAACGCGCCGGGCATGCCGATGGCCTGCGCGAAGGTTACGATCGTGGACGGGTCGACGGCTATGAAGCAGGCCGTCAGGTCCTGGTGATTCGTGACAGCCGACCCGAGGGACATGGCGCACCTGGCCAGGACGACAAGCTCTTCGACGACTGGCGCCTGCCGTTGACCGCCGAACTGAAGAAGCGCTTCAAGACCGACGTCGCTCAGCGCCTGCCTGTCGAAGCGCAGCCCAGTGCGGCGCAGTGGAAAATGATCTTCAGCGAGACGCCGTCCACCTGCGTGGTGGCGGGAGCAGGCGCGGGCAAGTCCACGTCGCTGGTCCTGCGTATCCTGTTGCTACGCCAGTACCTGGGCTACGAGCTGGACGCCATGACAGTAGTTACCTTCACCCGCGAATCGCGCAAGGATTTCATCAAGCGCTTGATCCAGCTGTTCGACCTTTGGCAGGCGCCCATGAGCCAGCCTCAAGCGCGTGAACTGGTGCGTACATTCCATTCCCGCATCCTGCCACTGATCCGCAGCCTCCCGGGTTTCGGCCAGGTGCGTGCCTTCGAGACCCTCGGCAGCGAGCTTCCCGAAGGCGCCGAAGCCAATGCCGACAGCAACCCTTTCGACCTGCGTATCAACGACGCCCAGCGGCAACAGTTGAATCTGTGCTACCGCGATCTGCTGCAGGGCAGCCCACGTTTTGCCGAGCTCATCGGCGGCTTGCGGCGCGAAGCCTTGCAGCTCAAGCCCCTGGATCCCGATCATCCCGACGTACAGAAGCGTGTGGCCGTCACGCAACTGTCGGCGCAACGGGACGAGGAACTCTGCGATGTGATCGAGGACCTCTGGTTCGCCGCGGGTGTCTGGCCGATCAAGGGTGTCGAACCCTGTCGGGATACCGTGGAAATCCGTGGCAGCCGCTTCCACGTCCATGGGTACCTGACAGAACTGGACGCCTGGGTGGTTCTGGGTTTCGACCCGGTAGAGAGCCAGCAATACAAGCGCCCTGGCGCAAAGTTACCGGTGTGGGCCGAATGGGTGATAAAGCGCACCCTGTTTCAAGCTTTCTGCGATAAGCCGTTGATTTGGTTGGAAAACTATGCCAGCGCTAAACGCCTGGCTTCATCCCTTGCGGGAGATGCGGTGGCAGGACCTGGCTTCGAGTACAAGGTCAAGGGCGAACTGGCGCCCGCGCCGCTGCTCGATGCCTTCGTGGCCGCGGCAAACTTCATCGAGAATCTCGGTCTCGATGTGGCGGTGGCCGTCGGTGGCATGAGTTTTCCGCCGGGTGATACCGATGCGTTGTTTTTCGAGGCCTTGAGCCTGTACTGGAAGGCGCTCGAATCGCACTTGCTGGCGCAGTCGCCACCGATCATGAGCTATAACCGCATGTTCGCCCTGTTCGGCGAGAACAGCCCGGAGAACCTTCGTCTGCTGCCCGATCCATTGCTGCGTCCGTTGGCGCATCTGATGATCGACGAGTTCCAGGATGTCTCGCCGCAGATCGTCAGCTGGTTGCGCGCTTGCCTGGGCGAAATTCGTCGTCGAGGCTCGGCCATGCATATCGGACGCATTGCCCAGCATTCCTCGCTGCTGTGTGTGGGAGACGACTGGCAATCGATCTATGGCTGGCGCGGAAGCTCGCCCAAGTACTTCATGGAATTCACCAAGACCTTTCCTTCGCCAGCCAATACCCGTGTCATGCTGGTCGACAACTATCGCAGCCATCAACACATCATCGATGCCGCGGAACACCTGGTCAAAGGGACGCCATCGATCCCTGGTAAGAAGGCCAAGGCCTGCGGCCCGGCAGCCGAACGACCTCTCGAGCCGGTCAGGGTCATGGATCGAGACGAAGCGGGGTTGGCGCAGACCCTGATCGAGCATTATCAGAACGGTGAAACCGTCATGATGCTGTATCGAAAAAGTAGTGATAAGGCACTGATTTCGCAGCACTTGTTGCCTGTGGTTCAGCGGGAATCCAGTTTGCCGCCTGCCGAGCGCCGCTTGCGTATGTTGACGTACCACAGCGCCAAGGGACTGCAGGCCGACGCGGTATTCATGCTGGGCGATTGCAGCTACCTGACCAGTTCGCCGTACAAGAATCAGGTCTACCGCCTGGCCGACCTGGGGCGGACGGGCGATGCGCAGCCGTTCGATACGGCGCAGAAGGAGGAGGTCCAGCGCTTGGCCTATGTCGCCGTGACCCGGGCGATCAGCCACTGCTATTGGCATGTGGAGCAGGCCAGCGACGAGGCAAGGCAGTTGCCTCGCGCCTCCAGTCAGGTGCAGGGCCGGCAGGCGTTTTTCGAAGACCTGCGCGGACAGTGACGCGCAGCCGACCGAGAAGGGCGGCTGCGGTCGGTTATCCACTCAGCCGAGGTTTCGAGTGATCTCGTCGAGCAGGTCGTCCTGGGCTTGCAGCAAGCCCGTTTGCAGGGCCTTGAGCGCAGTGGTGTAGAGCCCGTCAGTCAGCGGCAAAAGGCTCGGTCGATGTTCTGCGTCCTGGGCCAGATCGGGCAATACCGCCCTTAACGCTTCGAACACCTCGGGGGCCAGGGGCACCAGGGTTTCTTCGGTGGGTTGAAGGCATTCCTCGAGAAAATCGCTGCCCAGGCTCCAGCGCTCGCTGATCGCCTGGAACCTGGAGGCATGGGCCCGCTTGAGGTAGCTGGCCCAACCGGGTTGCCGCAGCAACCAGGCACGCCGGGCTTGGTCGTCGACCTCAAGCGCGCGCGCGGCGCGCTCGACATTGGCAATGATCGAGTCGGAAATCATCGCCGTGGCTCGATAGAGCATGCCGTGGCTGGGTTCCGGGTAGTCGAGGGATGCCGCGAGTGCTTGACGCAATGCCAGGCGAATTTCGATGTCATCGACGGCTCCGGCCAGCAAGTCGGCATCGTCCAGATCGTCCAGGGGATCAAGGTCCGGCGGGCTGGCAAGCCGATCGATCAGGGCCGCGCGACGGATCAGGCGGCGCGAGCCGATGCGTTGGGCCAGGTCGTTGACCTGCTCGCGGCGGTAGATACGGCGGTATACCTGGGCAAGGCCGGCGCCTTCATCCTGTCCGGCAAGCGCGGCATCGCGCACCATCACTTCGATCTCCAGGGCGCTGAAGGCATCGGCACCGGCATCGCCGCAAGTGATCGGAAATTCGTCTGCTACCTCCAGCAGACGTTCACGCAGGGTCGGATCGGCGGCCGCTTCCTGCAGCATCGTCCAGACCCGCCTGGCCAGCCCGTCCGGATTCTGTTGCGCTTCAGCCGAGTGGCTTACCCGATCGAGCACGAGCAACAGGTCACGGTTGCCATCGGCATCGAACAGCTCACTCCAGAGGTGCTCGCTGCCCGGCGGCGCATAGGCTTGCCATATCACTGGCTGGGCCTGCGCAGGTGCCTCGGGCTCATGTTCGAATACTGAGACGCCGATTTCTCCCAGGCGGCGAGAGGCTTCCGGTTCGAGGCCGTTGTAGTTGAAGTGCCATTCCACAAAGTGTGGTTGCGCTTGTACGCCGAGCGCCAAGGGGGTCACTACGAGCGTGTCCAGATCAGGCACCGTGGTAATCCGGTTTCCGTCCAGGTCCAGGAAACGCAGCTGGAAGTTGCGCTGGCTCATCAAGGTGGTGAGCCCTCGTGGCCATTCGGTGATACCGGTGTAATCCAACCTCAGGCGCCGAAGCAGACCCATGAAACCGATATCTGGCGCAACGCCCAAGCGGTTGTGACCCAGGTCCAGAAACGTCAGGTGCGGCATGTCCTGGAATCTCGAGGCCATCTGCGCGTCGAGCGTGATGTTGTTGCTGCGTAGGTCGAGGAATTCCAAGGGAGTGCGAGCGAGCAACCGCAGGTCTGCGTCGGTAAGGCTCAGCTGGCAGGCGCGCATTTGCAGCGAACGCAGGTCGCTCATCGCTGCCAGGGTCGTGTGCGCTTCGGCGGACAGGGCCTGGATCGGCACATTGATGAGATGGACTTCGCGCAGCTGCGGTCGCGAACGCAAGGCGAGAAACAGCGATTCGGTATCCAGATCGTGGTTGCCTGCCACCTCGATGGCATTCAGGCCAGGGAAAGCGTGCAGGAACCCGGGATCGAGTCGCCGCAGTTGGAGATTGCGCAATCTCAGGTGGGTGATATGCGGGAAACGCGCCGTGATAGCCGGCAGTTCGGGCAATTCCAGGTTCTCCAGCCTGAGCGTATTGCGCAATTCGCCGTCCTGCTGGCGCCAGGCACTTAGGAACACATCCCGCGCGGCTTCACGATCATGCTGGGTCATCAGGTCGGGTGCCTGTCGAACCCAGGTGTCCAGTTGGCTCGTCAGTGCCCAGTGCTCGGATTCCAGCCGACCGATCTGCTCGCCGAGGTCGCCTTCACGCTGCAGGCGATTACGTAGATTGCGCCGGGCCCATCCGGAAAGCTCCGGGTAGAGTTCCTGCAGGCGCTGATCGACGGTGCGTGCGCGTGCGCGTGTTCCTCTGCCGCTCAGTGGATAGCCAATACGGCCATCGCTCAGGCGCAGGGGCGAGCGAAAACCAGGCTGTATCGGTTGCTGGCCGATCAACCGGGCGGCATTGACGCGGTCCTTCGCCGCGATCTCGAACAGTGCCTTGTCATTGTCCTGTGGATGTTCGACGCGCAGCCCTTCCAGAAGGCGCACAGTATCGCTGGTGGCCAGGTCGGGATAAAGGATACCGATGATCGCTCGATCAAGCCTCTGACGCGCCTGCATCAACCGCGCTTCACAAAGGATGCGCAATGGAACGCGCCCATTGGCACTGATCATCTGCGCACGTTCCGCGTTATTGGCGTGGCTCGCCAGCTCTTCCAGCACCGACCGCGACAGGCCTGGGAACTGGCGGGCCAGGCACTGCTCGGCCAGGCCCAGCGGTTCTGCATGGCCCTGGTAGATCTGCTCGAATATCGCCTGGCGTTGCCCATGCAAACGATCTGCCAGGGCATCCTGCAACGCTTGTACGCGTGACCCCAAGGACGTTGTCGGGCCAAGCAGTCGATCGATATCCTCGGCTTCCATCTGACTGAGGACAGCCGTTGCCAGCTCGCCTTGTTCGAGCTCGCTTCGGGCAATCTCGATCGCCATGGCAGTCGACTGCGTCGCGGTACCGTAGCGGGTAGCCTCGCCCCAGCGTTCTGCGCCGCTGAACACCTTGAGGACATGGTCTTCGGGCCAACCCGGCAGGTTGGTCAAGGCCGACAAGGCAAAATTCCTGTGGGCGACCAGAGGCTTTCCCTCGCGAACCGCCTCGATGATGCGGTTCGTGCCGTGGTCGGCTTGCAGGCGGGCCAGGGTGTCGGCCAGCAGGGCAGGGGGTGAGCCATTGCGCAGATGGATGCGTTGCAAGACACCTTCCTCGGTACCCGTGGCGGCCAAGGTGGCAAGTAATTCATCGTCGTCCAGGCCATCGGCGAGCGGCCCCATGCGCCGCGCGGCCAGCGCGTCGGTCCACTCCAGCGGCGATTCATGCGCCAGCGACCAGGCGCCAGCTCCATTGTGGAGAAGCCGAGGACGATACGCGGCGTCGTTCGTCGGGTGTCGAACATACCAGTGGCCATCGCTGTCCTGGTACTGCTCGTACAGCTTGCCGTCCAGACGAATATGATCCTTGCCCTCGAAGTGGTATTGGCCGAGATCATTAGGCTCCAGCGCGGGGGGCAGCACGCGGGTGCTCCGATAGCCCGACAGGTCGGGATACCAGAGCAACTCCTCGTCATCCAGCCAGATACGCTCCATGGTGTCGATGAAACCGTTGGTCTTCAGGACGACACCTGCACCGATCAGCACGCCCGTGCTGGCCACGGCGACTAGTAGCGACTCCACCTGCGCGATCGCTTCGACCGCGTCGCCGTCCTGCCAGGAGGCATAGGCGTGAAAGACATTGCCCAGTAGCTGATACCCCGAGGCCGCCAGCGCCACCACGTTGAGCGCCGGTACGAACATCGCCGCCACATTGAGGACGTCCAGGCCCAGCTCGAGCCAGTGCTGCAGCCTGCGTTCACGCACCGTGGCGTCGACCTCGGCGGTCGGTACCACGATCGCTCGCGCGTCTTCCTTCAAGCGCTCGACATGCGCCTCGAACAGGACCGACCAGGGCTGGGCGGGCATCGTCGACTCGTCGAATTTCATCGCAGGCTTGGCGCGGGGTGCCAGCACGGTTCCTCCGGCGTGCTCTCTCTCTTCGAACAAGGCCTCGAGCAAGCGACGAGAGAACGTGGGTTGGTCCTTCTGGCTGACGAACCGCAGGAAGCTTTTGCGAAACGATGTTTTGATCAGACGGCGAGTCAGGTCGCGGGCAAAACCTTGCGGATGGGGATATTCCCTGACCGGGCGCTCTTCGTCACCTGGGACGTAGACGATGCAGGGGTTCTGTTGATCCGTCTCGTCGGTACGGATCAAGAGCACGTCATGGATCACTATCCCGAACATGGTCAGCGCGCCGCACACCATGGGGCGGCCCGCGTAGTCGGGCGCCCGATCGCCGTCGCAAAGCCGCAACAGGGCCTGGCAACCCGGTTGGCTGAGCAGGCCGCGCATCAAAGCGATCAACGTCTGTACCCTTAGCTCATCGCGCCAGGCACGCAGGGAGGCGGCCTTGAGCGCGGGCTGGGTTTCATCGTTGTCATAGACCTCGCGCAGGTGCTGCTGGTAACGCTGACCAAGATCCAATTGGCGGCATACGCTGACGAAGCGATGCAGGGACAGGCCTTCCAGCGCGGTGGTGTCCGTCCGGCTGCGCTCCAGGCCGCTGAGTTCGCCGGCCTGCTCCAGTCCTTCGAAATTATGCAGGGCGGCTTCCAGCAGGCTGCGCCTCTGCGGATCGCCGACCGGCCGCACTTGTACGGATGGATATTGGATGCCTGGGGCAAGCGGCAGATCCATCGGGGGTGGCTCCACCAGAGTGTTGATGTATTCGAATGGCTGGTACCGGTATTGCGCCTGGGTGACCGCGATGCCGTCACCCAGCTGCTGTTGCAGAAGCGGCTCGCAGAAATCGTTGATTCCTTGCAGAGCTTCGAGGGCAGCGGCCAATTGTGTACGGCTGTCCGCCTGCGACTTCATCGCTGCATCGAGGGCGGTCCGCAGCTCGATGCTGGCAAGACCGTACCAGGACGCAGGATTGCCGGTCTCGTCCAAGTGCGGCTTGCGAACGTGGCGCATGACCTGCGCGGCCTGCGTCGGGTTTAGTTGCTTGGACCAGGCAGGCAGGGTGCGAACGATCTGTGCCTGGTGATAGAGGGACGTCTGCATGGGGTATCTCCGTATTGAAGGAGGGCCCATGTAAAGCGGTCGTGCCTGTCGGAGGGTGATATATAACGGTTACCCATGCATGCAGCCAGTACGCTCGGCGCCGGAAAACAAGCGACGAGTCAAGACCGCGAGATGCCCTCGCGTCTGGTGGTGGCCATCCGACGATCTGCCGCGCGGCACCAGGCTAGTTTCCTGACCCTTACTGGGCGATGCCGAACAGGCCTGTCCAGTAGATGCCTGCATCGCTTTTCGGGTCCACCGCATACGCCGCGCCAAGTTCCCGGAAAGCCGGGTTCATCAAGGTCGCGCAGTGGCCGGGGCTCGCCAGCCAGCCATCGACTACCTTGCGTGGTGTATCGCGACCCGCCGCTATGTTTTCGCCCACCTGCTGATAGAGATAACCCGCGAGTTCCGCCCGATCGCCTGGAGTACGACCGTCGCGGTCGATATGGTCGAAGAAATTCTGGTTGGCCATGGCTCGGGTATGGGTGGCGGCGACACCGGCCAGGGTAGTGTTCCAGCTCAAGGGGGACGCGGCGGCGAACGGCTGCCCACCACATTGTCGGGGCAGGCCACGAGCGGCATTGATTTCCTGAAGCAGTTTCTGGCCTTCTGTCTGCCAGTCGCCCAAGCGACCGCTGAGCAGTGGCCGGGCCAGCACGATACGCCAGTCGCGGCCCTCTTGGCTGACACCGATGTCGACGAACTGCGGGTCCAGCACCACTTGGCAGAAGCTTTCCTCGATCACGTTCATGGCTGCCCGCGCATCACGGGGACCGGACAGGCTGATGGCCTGGACATTGACCATCGGATAGGCGGCTCGGGTCATGGCCTGTTGCAGGTCCCGGGTGCCTTCGGGTGACAGCGCCAGGCGGGTATCGCTGTTCAATGGGGGCAACTCCAAGGATCCGCCGCTGGCACAGCGCTGGGCCTGGCTGCGATAGCTGTTGATCGCCTCGATCAACTGCGCCTCGTCTCCCGTCATGGCCTGGACGCTGGCGCAGAATGCCAGGCCGAGCGGCAGGCCTACCAGGCAGGCAACGAATGGCGGCACGCGCATGAATATCTCCCTATGACTGGCCATGAATGCTCTGCTGGCCCTGCGCTGTCTGCCTGACCGCGCTTCGTGCGCGAAAGCAGGCAAGGGCGACAATCGTTCGTGCAGGGCAAAGGTTGAAGTAGACCACCGGTTGAGTGAAAAGTGCAGCGTTTACCTGACAAGTCACAGCCTGTACCGAAAACCCGGCATGCCCGAGGCTCTTTAATCCTGCAGTCAGGCCCGTCGCGGCAGGGCCTGTGCTTATCGTCCGACTCTGCACGGCTCCCGCTGTTCCGTCGGCGCGCCCATCCAGACGGCCAACGGTCCAGGCTTTCAGCGCACCATACCGGGTGCGCACGACATCGGCCAAGGCTAGCCTGGCAGGCGAGCTTCCATTAGGGCTGCCGAGCTCGGAACATTTCAGTCCCTCAGGAAGCTGTCGTCGAAAGGGTAGTAGGTCAGCACCTCGCAACCTTGCTCGGTGCCCAGGAGCTGACTTTCCAGCTTGATCCCGTCGCGTCCGCCCACTTCACCGACATAGGCCTCGACGCACAGGGCCATGCCAGGCTGGAGTCGAGCTTCGTACCCGCAGGGCTCCAGGTCTTCTGGGTGATGGTTGCTGGGATACTCATCTGCCGGTCAGTCAAGGAAAACTATTCAATTCAAATGCTGGAGATTAGTCTTCGGCTTCTGGAATCTTCTGTGAAGCTGATGGCCTATCGCGGGCAAGCCCGCTCGCCACCGGGGGATGTGTCTTAGCTACACCGCGCACCGGTGGCGAGCGGGCTTGTCCCGCGATAGGCCATCAGCCTTACAAAAACTTCTAGAGCTGCCATACAAGATTCTATGGTGCATGGAATCTGTAGAGGGCTCTCAAGCACTAATGGAATCTCTTGCTCAGGGGTGATCCATGCGAAAGATCGTTTGCAAAATCAACGGATTAAGTGAGTTATTGTTTCGCACAGGCGTGCGCTTCAGCACAATTGCTCGGTAACCCCGTCCAGACTTGGCTCTGTAAAAACTCGAAAAACGGTGTCGATGAAGGGAACAGCAACAATTTTGCAGTTTCTTGCAGGAGATGCCTCGCAAGAAACTCCAAGAGACCTTTCGGTGCATGCAAACTTTCAGAGAAGAAAGGCGATTACAAAAAGCATGGATAAGGCATGTGTTCGCTACGTGAATTTACAGAGCGACTCTATTGAAACTTCCTTCCATTCAAAAAGCAGTCTGTATGGTGGATTCAAGCGAAACCCCTATTTCGGCGAAAAATTAGCAGTCATAAAGCAGAACATGACTGACGCTCGTCAGGTTCTACTGGACCTTCAAGCGGCTACCCAGTGTTTGAGAAAATAGCGGGCTTCAGGGCTAATGCTTTTCAGTCAAGGCCAATGGGGCTGCTTCGCACCCTTTCGCGGGCAAGCCCGCTCCCACAAGAAGTGCGCAGTTCCTGAATTCAGCGCTCAATTTGTGGGAGCGGGCTTGCCCGCGAAGGGGTGCGAAGCAGCCCCATTGCAGACTGTGGGGCTTAACTGACTGACATTAGGCTTCAGGGCTATCTGTGTGCCAAAGAGAGACCATGAACAACAACGACACGACAAGGATTGCCCTCGACAGAGCCCAACTGAGCAGGAATATGATCAGGTGGTCCCACGCTCCTGACTAGCGCTAATCAGGTTGAACGCGATGATTGAAAGTCGAGAGTCATTTTGTGGCGCTCCAGCATGCCAGAAAAAACGTCGGGAGCCGGTAACCTACCCGTGAGGGCAGGTCCCATGCCGACTGTGCAGAACGATCAACCGTCGGACTGCTCCTCTGGTGGTACCTGGCCTTCAGGCCATTCAGGTGCCTGCTCTTCAGGGTTGGGATGGGGAATGGTGTCGCCGGGGCTATGAGGAATCTCGTCCACGTACGGATCAGGCGTCCGATCGCCATCGATTTGCCTTGGGTCTGACATTTTCTACCTCCTAGGGCACAGGTTTGCCTGGCATTGCGTTAGGCTGCCGGGAGGGACGGCCGTTCAGTCGATTTGTTCATCGTTCATTAAAGATTGATGGAGTGAACGCGCGGGCGCACCCTCCAGTCATATGAAGGCTCTCTGCGCCGATGCGAACCGATGATGACCAATACCTTGATCTTTCTGGCCACACTGGCCGCCATGGAAGGCGTCGCCTACCTGGCGCACAAGTACATCATGCATGGCTGGGGCTGGGGTTGGCACCGCTCCCACCACGAGCCGCGCACGGGCTGGTTCGAGAAAAACGACCTGTATGCGGTGGTGTTCGCGGGCCTGGCCATCGTGCTCATCGCCCTGGGCAACGCGGGCTGGCATCCGCTGGAATGGATCGGGGCCGGTATGACCGGCTATGGGCTGTTGTACTTCATCGCCCATGACGGCCTGGTCCATCGCCGCTGGCCGTTCAAGGTAGTGCCCCGCAGCGGCTACCTCAAGCGCTTGTATCAGGCGCACCTCATGCATCACGCGGTCGATGGCAAGGACGGCTGCGTGTCCTTCGGATTTCTCTATGCGCCTTCTATCTCCCGCTTGCGGACACAGCTGCGGGCGCGGCATGCCGGGCCCTTGCGCAAGACGGATCAGGCCGCTGCCACAGCGATCGCGAGCGAGCCGGGCGAGCGCGCCAACGGCGCGTAAGGGTGCGCCACAAGCCCGCCAGCACGGCGGCCAGCTTTTCCGGCTTGCTGGTGGAGATGCGCCCATCCCAGGCATGTTGGCCTGCCTGTTGCACCTTCAGGCCGATCTGCCGATACACGGATGCCGCCGTGGCCACGGCCCAGGCGGAGCGCCAGGGCAGGGCGGCAAGCCCGACTTCGGCGCTGGCGTAGTAAGGTTCGGCATGTTCGACGAGGCGTCCCGCCAGCAACCCGAGGGCGGTCCGGTGCTCATGCTCGGCCAGGTCGCCAGGAGGGATATCGGCCAAGCGCAGCCACTCCTGCGGCAGGTAGCAACGGCCAACCTGGGCGTCTTCGATGATGTCCCGAGCGATGTTGGTCAACTGCATGCCCAGCCCCAGATCGCAGGCGCGATCGAGCGTGGCGGCGTCGCGCACGCCCATCACGCGGCCCATCATCAGGCCCACCACACCGGCGACGTGGTAGCAATACTGCAGGGTGTCCTCCAGGGTCTCGTAGTGCTGGCCGTTGACGTCCATTTCGAAACCCTGCAGCAGGTCGAGCGCTTCGTCGGCCGGAATTCCGTGATCGCTCGCCACCTGGCGAAAGGCTTGAAAGGCAGGCGTGTGCAAGGGCGCGTCGGTGTAGGCGGCGCGGGTCTGCTCGCGTAGGCGTGCCAGGCGCTGCCCGGCCTCCGTCGGGGACAACAGGGTGGCGTCGTGCCCCGACTCCTGGCCGTCGATCACGTCATCGCAGTGACGACACCAGGCATAGAGCATGACCGCGGCACGACGTGTCCGCGGGTCGAACAGGCGCGAAGCCGCGGCAAAGCTTTTCGAACCCTGGGCAATGCTCTGCTCGGCATGGGCGAGCAAGGGTTGGTCGACGTTCGAGCTCATGCGCCAAGATCCTCCAGCATCAACTGGGCCGTCGCCTTGGCCGAGGCGATGACCCCAGGCACCCCGGCGCCGGGGTGGGTGCCGGCGCCTACCAGGTACAGATTGCGCAGCTGCGCATCGCGGTTGTGCGGGCGGAACCAGGCGCTCTGGCGCAGCACAGGCTCCAGGGAAAAGGCCGAGCCATGATGGGCATTGAGGGTGTCGCGGAAGTCCTCGGGCGTGAAGATCCGACAAGTCACCAGGTCATCGCGCAGGCCGGGAATGTAGTGCTTCTCCAGGTAGGCCAGGATCCGATCACGGTAGCGTGGCCCTTCGACCGCCCAGTCGATCGGGGCATTGCCCAGGTGCGGTACGGGCGCCAGGACGTAATGGCTGGAGCAGCCGGGCGGAGCGAGGCTCGGATCGGTGACGCACGGCGTGTGCAGATAAAGCGAGAAATCCTCCGCCAGCGTGGATCCGCCGAAGATTTCGGTGATCAGCTCACGGTAACGCGGCCCGAAGCACACGGTGTGGTGCTGCAGGTGCGGTTGCGCGCGCTCAAGACCGAAGTGGATCACGAACAGCGAATTGCTGAAGCGCTTGCCCTTGAGTCGCCTGCCCTCGTCGCGTCCGCGTGGATGCTTGGCCAGCAGGTCGGCATAGGTGTGGACGACATCGGCGTTGGAGGCCACCGCATCGGCGTCCCATCGCCGTCCATCGCGAGCGATGACTCGTGTCAACCGATCACCCTCGGCTTCGATAGCCGTGACGTCGGCATCGAGCTCGACGGTGCCGCCCAGGTCCTCGAACAACCGCGTCAGCCCTTGCACCAGCGCGCCTGTACCGCCTCTGGGGAACCACACGCCCCATTGGCGCTCCAGGGCATGAATCAGGGTGTAGATGGAGGAGGTGGCAAAGGGATTGCCGCCGACCAGCAGCGAATGGAAGGAAAAGGCCTGGCGCAGCTTGTCGTTGCGGATGAAGCGCGACACCATGCCGTGCACGCTGCGCCAGGCCTGCAGGCGAGCCAGCTGAGGCCCGGCCTGGATCATGTCGCGAAACGACAGGAAGGCTACCGAGCCGAGCTTCACATAACCTTCCTCGAAAACGGCCTTGGAGTACTCCAGAAAACGGCGGTAGCCTGCCACATCGGCAGGCTCGAGGGCGTGGATCTGCCGATCCAGCGCGGCTTGGTCGTTGGCATAGTCGAACTGTGTGCCGTCCTCCCAGCACAGACGATAGAACGGGCTGACCGGCAGCAGCTCGACATAGTCGGACATCGGCTTGCCCGCCAGGGCGAACAGCGCCTCGATAGCCGACGGATCGGTGATCACGGTCGGACCGGCGTCGAAGGTGAACCCCTGGTCGCGATACACATAGGCTCGCCCGCCAGGCTGATCCCGTCGTTCGAGCAAGGTGGTACGCAGGCCGGCCGCCTGGAGGCGGATGGCCAATGCCAGACCACCGAAGCCGGCACCGATGACGATGGCGGATTTGCCTGAGCTCATGAAGGTGTCCCGAAGTGCCGTGGAGAATGCCGCAAGGCGGCGCGAATGGCCTGGCCGACCGGTACTGGCGGCTTGCCCGAAAGAATGCGTGCACGGTCCTGCCAATGACTCTGACCGGCGTAGAAACGCTCGATCAGCGGTGCCGGCAGCGTGTAGAAGCGTTGCATCACCCGCCAGCGGTCCTGCGGCCGACCGGCCAGGAACAGCATGCGGTTGAGCAGGCGGTAGAAACCTTGGCGTTGCCAGTGCGCCTGACCATAGCGCGCCAGCGCGGGGGCCAGCAGATGGGCTTCGAAGGCAGACTGGCGCGCCAGCCAGTCCGCCAGGCGCACGGCTTCGGGCAGGGAATAGCCCGTGGTGCAGTGGAACAGCCCCGCGCGCAGACCGCTCGTGGGCTGGTCGGCGAACGCGACGCTGAACGCGTTGTAGTCGCCTGCCAGAGTGATGGGCAGCACGCCCTGTTCCTCGCGCAGGCAGTCACGGATCGTCCAGCCTTGCTGGCGCGCATACACCGCGATGTTGTCGCGCAACTGCTCATGGCTGGCGCGATGCTCGTCCACATAGTGAGTGTCTTCGATCAGCAGGGTGTCGGCGGAGAAGGGCAGTACATAGGCGAAACGGTAGCCGTCGCCTTGATCGACTCGCGCATCCATGATCACCGGAGCGAGCAAACCATGCGGTCGCTCGAGGCGCAGCACCTGGCCGATGAAGGCTTGCTGTCCCAAGACCATGTGTGCGCTGGGACGCGCGCCACGGCCATCGATCACGGCCTTGGCCTCGAGGACCGTGCCGTCTTCCAGACGCACCTGGGTCGGGCCGAGCGACTCGATGGAATGGCCCAATCGCAGGCTCTCGCCCAGTGCCGGAACCATGACCTCGGCGAACCGCTCGCCGGTGATGCTGGCATAGCCACTGTGCAAGGTCCGCGACAGCTGTGGAAAGTGCACCCGGTAACTGGGCCAGCGATACGTAACCAGGGGTTCGATCCAACGCCGTTGTGCGCTGTCGAGGTCGCCGTCATGGAACGACCAGGTGTGATTGCTGGCCGCGCTGTCTCGGCCGTCGACGCAGATCACGTCCAGCTCCGGGCGGACCTGGCGCAGGCGCCAGGCGATGAGGCTGTTGGCCAGGCCGGCGCCGGCCAGGATCAGGTCATGGGCCATTACAGGCTCCCGCGATGATCGGTTGCCCTTGGCGGACCACCGATTCGATGATGTCCGCCGCGCGCGGCGCGCCTCCGGCCTTGTCGAGCTCGGCGCCCAGCACTTCCAGGCGCGGCGCGGCATTCTTGAGCAAACCGTCCAGCGCTAGGGCGATATCCGCCGCGCCGGCGCGACGCGAGAGACGCACGCCGATGCCGTGGTACTCGACCCGCGCCGCCACGCCTTGTTGATCGAAGGCGATCGGCATTACCAGCATGGGGGTACGCGCCGCGATGGCATCGAGGACGGTGTTCAGGCCGCCATGGGTGACCACCGCGTCGGCCTGGGCCAGGGCCCAGCGCTGCGGCGCGAAGTCCGTGACCCAGGTCGCGCCGCAGCGCTGCAGATGGGCTTCCTGTGCCGGGCCCAGGCTGCCGCAGTGGGCAATCAGCAGTTGTGCTCCCAGGCACCGGCAGGCGCGTGCGATCTGTTCGAACATGCCCAGTCGACCGCCTTGGAGCGTGCCAAGGCTGGCAAAGATGAAAGGCCGCCGCGCATCGATCGGCCAGGGCCCCGGGGACTCGGCGAGCGTTCGGCGCAAAGGGCCTACTCCATGACAATGCGCGGGCAGTGCCTGGCGTGGAAAGTCGAAGGCGGGAACCGTCTGGCTCAATTGCGCCAGGGGCGACAGATACTGGTGCAGGCCTCGCCGCGGCGGAAGCCCCAACTGCCGGGCGCCGTGCTCCAGGACCTTGGCCAGGGGCGTCATGAGCCAGTCATGCACTTGGGTACTGCCCTGGCAGAGGCGCAGGCTGCGTTCATCCTTGCCGTAGGCGAATGGCATGACCGGTAGGGGCAGGCCAGGCTCGCGATTGATCGGTAGCGCGCAGGCTACCGACACGAACGGCAGCCCCAAGGCTTCGGCGACCAGCCCACCGGCTCCTTCCATCTGGTCGCAGAGCATGGCATCGACCCGTTGTTCGGCCAAGACCCGTGGCAGCTCGGCGCAGAACATGGCATTGGTGGCAGCCAGCTGGCGGATCAGCCGCCATAGGCCCCAGGGCGTGCCGGGCGACGCCGCCAGACGCAGCTGTCGGTCGAGACTGCCCGGTGGATGACTGGCCTGGCCCACGACGCGCAAGCCGATGCGCGAATCGCTGATCCAGCGGGCGGTGTCGGCCTGATGAAAGAAGGTCACTTGGTGACCACGGGCCAGCAGCTCTCCGGCGAGCACTTCGAACGCCTGGAAGTGGCTGGGGTAAGCCGGGGCGACCACGGCGAAATGGCTCATGCGAGTAACGGCGCCTCGCGCAGTGCGGCCAGGCTTGCCGACCCCGTACAGAAACAGGCGATGCGCAGCTGGCGAATCAGGATGTCGAAGTGCTCGATCACCGCCTCGGTCGACTGGGTGGCCGCCGGCAGCGCGCTTGCCGCCTGGCCGACCAGGTCGGCACCGAGGTGGATGGCCTTGGCTGCGTCCAGCCCGTTGCGGATGCCGCCCGAAGCGATCAGCGCGACATCCGGCAAAGCCGCGCGGACGTTGCGCACACAGGTCGCCGTCGGAATGCCCCAGTCGGCGAATGCCATGGCGATCTCGCGCTCGGCCGCCGTGCCGGCGCGTTCGGCTTCCACCGCTGCCCAACTCGTGCCTCCGGCGCCAGCCACGTCGATGACCTGCACACCGGCCTCCACCAGGCGACGGGCGACTGTTGCTGACAGGCCTGCACCGACTTCCTTGACGATGATCGGCACCTGCAAGGTCGAAGCGGCGTGAGCGATCCGCTCGAGCACGCCGCGCCACTGGCGGTCGCCACCGGGCTGCACCGCCTCCTGCAAGGGATTGAGATGAATGATCAGGCCGTTTGCCTCCAAGGCGTCTACGGCGCGCCGTGCCAAGTCCATGCCATTGGCCTGGAGCAATTGCGCGGCGCCGAGGTTGGCCAGCAGGGGGATGTCCGGTGCGATGCGTCTGAGATCGCGGGACAGGCCCAGATCGTTGCCGGTTTCCAGGCTGACCCGCTGCGAGCCCACGCCCATGGCGATCCCCAGGGACTGGGCGGCTTCGGCAAGGTGTCGGTTGATGGCAGGTGCCAGGCGAGCGCCGCCGGTCATCGAGCTGATCAATACCGGTGCCTTGAGCGGGACCCCCAATAGCGACGCACTCAGGTCGATGGTGTCCAGGTCGAGCTCGGGAAGCGCGCAGTGCTCGAACCGGATCGCCGCCCAGCCGGCGCGAGCCTGGCCCTGCGCCTTGTCAGGGTCGAGCACGATATCCAGGTGCTCGTCCTTGCGTCGACTCAACTCGCTTTCTTTCATGCTGGCTCCCTTGCCCAGGAATCATTCGGTACGGCGCGTTGTCAGTGATGTTGTACAAAATTGTTTGTCTGTATAGCTTTCGCTGCGCTAAGGCTCAGGCAACGCCGGGGTTGAGACGTTCCACTGAGGTGGCAAAACAATCAGCTACGCTAGAAAAGCGGACAACAGGTTTGCAACGAAACGCGTCCACCAGCGGCCTGAGAGGCCAGAGACAAGCAGAGGGAACGATGGCAGCTCACATGTCCGCAACTATAGACCCAGGTATCGATGAACACCTTGCCAGCCGCCGCGCTGTTTTCGAAAAGCGGCTGGAAGCCTTGCTGCCACCGGCGGGAAACGAACGCGAACTGGTGGTCCTGGCCATGCGCGAAGGTGCTCTGGCGCCAGGCAAGCGCTTGCGTCCGCTGTTGCTGATGCTGGCCACCGAAGGGTTGGGCGGGCCGTTTCAGGCCGCGCTGGACCTGGGTTGCGCGGTGGAGATGGTGCATGCCGCCTCCTTGGTGCTCGATGACATGCCCTGCATGGACAACGCCCAGCTGCGGCGTGGGCGAGCGACCGTACACCTGGCTTTTGGCGAGGATGTGGCAATCCTGACTGCGGTCGCGCTGTTGTCACGTGCCTTCGGTGTCGTGGCCGCCATCGACTCGGTGTCGGCCGAGGTGCGTAACCAGTTGGTGGCCAGCCTGGCCACGGCCATCGGCAATCAAGGCCTGGTGCAAGGCCAGTTCGAGGATCTGCGCCAGGGCAAGGCACCGCGCAACGCAGATGAAATCGCCGTGACCAACAGCTTGAAGACCGGCGCGCTGTTCGCCGCGGTGCTGGACATGGCTTGTCTGATCAGCTCGGCGCGTGGGGAGGTCTGCCACTTGCTCAACCAGTTCGCCGATGAGTTGGGCCAGGCCTTCCAGCTCTATGACGACCTGCGCGACCGCGATCCGGCAAGCGGCAAGGACCAAGGCAAGGACCAGGGCAAGTCGACCCTGGTGTCCCTGTGTGGCGAGGCCAAGGTCTGCGAACGCCTGCAGCGTCACCTGGCCCAGGCCGAGGCGTGCCTGAGCCGCGCCATCGCTCCGGACGACACGCTGGCGCGCTTCGTTCAGGCGATGTTTGCCAAGGCGCTCAAGCGTTAACGATAGGCCAGCCCTGCCAGCGCCTGGCGCAGGCTGCCGATGTCATTGAAGCGCTGCTCGCGGGCCACGCCGTCCGGGCCGAGCTCCAGCCATTGCACCGTGTCCCGGTCGCCTGCATAGCGACTGGCGACGCTGCCATCGCGATCGAGCAGGATGCGGTAGCTGGCCGAGCGCATGGCAGGCACCATCACGGCCTTGGCGATCGTCGGCATCATCTCGATATCGGCGACGAAGGCCACCCCTCGGTCCTCGAGAAAGCCCTTGGGTCGATCCTCGATCGCGCTGTTGACCAGCCGGGCGCTCGAGAAGCTCCGGGCGATGATCAGTACCCGGGTTTTCGCGTCCAGGGTGAACGCTTGGTCGAACTGGTCCTTCAAGGTCCAGGGGCTGGAAGCGGGTGCCGTGCCCTGCGCCCAGAGCGTGGTGCAGAACAGGCTGATCGCCAGGAGGAGCATTGCACGCATGACAGTCACTCGTATCGGGTCGAGGCTGAACGATAGAGGGGTCTGCGGCAAAAGCCAAACGATGACTGCGCGGTACACGGATCAAACTTTTACGCGCTCGTGCTTTCTTCCGTTTAACGCTTGGCGGCTTTGTCCGGGAAGGACAGGCGCGTCGAAGGTCGTTCATGCGAACCGTCGCAGGTTCGCGAATTCATCTCGAGGAGAACACCATGAAACACGATGATCATGCCTACGGCGACAAGACTCCACATCCGGTCAGCTCCGAGCAGGCCCAACGCGGACAGGGTCATCGCCCGCCAGACGAAGTCCTGGAGAATCCGGATCCTGCTACCGAGACCGTGGACAAGGTGATCACCCCCACCTCGATCAAGGAGGAAGAGGCCATGGTGAGCGAGATCGAGCGCCTGAACCGCGAGAACGAGCGCAAGATCGATCGGTGATCGCAGCCCTGATGCTCATTTGAATCTGTAGCACCTCTCCCTCAGGCGTCGCCCAGGCGCCTGACACACCTGTGTCATTGTTGCGTCAGCTGCGCCATGCATGCTTCAGCTGTGCGGTCCCGCGACACCCTCGCATTCGCTCTTCGAGCCCTCTGAATCAACACTTTGCGGCCACGCGCCAGCCTTGGCACAGGCATTGCTCCTGTGCTTGTGCCACGGCATCAGCTCGCGGCCACTAATAAGAACGGAGATCCCTTGATGAATCGAACTGGCCTGCATTGCCGGGGCGTGCCGACGCCGCCATCTGCCCTGATGAGAACCACGCGCATGGCAGCGCTGGCCTTGGGCATCATCTGCCTGGCGCCAGCCTTCGCCGCACAGGTGGATGGCAAGCGCATCATTGCCGCCGATGAAGAACCGGGAAACTGGATGAGTCATGGGCGCACCTACGATGAGCAGCGCTTCAGTCCTCTGACCAAGATCAACGACGCCAACGTCAATCAGCTCGGTCTGGCCTGGAGCTACAAGCTCGACCTCGACCGGGGCGTGGAGGCCACGCCCATCGTGGTGGACGGCGTGATGTACACCACAGGGCCGTTCTCGGTGGTCTACGCGCTGGATGCTCGCAACGGCAAGCTGCTGTGGAAATACGATCCGCAATCGGATCGCCAGCGCGCCGGCGAAGCCTGCTGCGACGCGGTCAACCGGGGCGTGGCGGTGTGGCAGGACAAGGTGTACGTGGGTGTGCTCGACGGACGCCTCGAGGCCATCGATGCCAAGACCGGCAAGCGCGCATGGTCGGTGGACACTCGCAGCGACAAGGCGCGCAGCTACACCATTACCGGCGCGCCGCGGGTGGTCAACGGCAAGGTCATCATCGGCAACGGCGGCGCCGAGTTCGGCGTGCGGGGATATGTCACCGCCTATGACGCAGAGACCGGCAAGCAGGCCTGGCGTTTCTTCACCGTGCCGGGCGATCCGAAGCTGCCGCCGGAAGACAAGGCGATGGAGATCGCCAGCAAGACCTGGTTCGGTGACACGTTCGTCGAGCAGGGCGGAGGTGGCACGGCCTGGGACTCGTTCGCCTACGACCCGGAGCTCAACCTGCTGTACATCGGCGTGGGCAACGGCTCGACCTGGGACCCGAAATGGCGTAGCCAGGCCAAGGGCGACAACCTGTTCCTGTCGTCCATCGTCGCGATCAACGCCGACACCGGCGAATACGCCTGGCACTACCAGACCACGCCTGGCGATGCCTGGGACTTCACGGCCACGCAACACATGATCCTGGCCGAGCTGCCGATCGACGGCAAGCAGCGCAAGGTGTTGATGCAGGCGCCGAAGAATGGCTTCTTCTACGTCCTCGATCGGGCCACTGGCGAGTTGCTCTCGGCGAAGAACATCGTGCCGGTGAACTGGGCCAAGGGCATCGACATGAAGACCGGTCGGCCAATCGTCGACGACGAAGCCGCGGCCTACTGGAAAGACGGCAAGCGCAAGCTGGTCACGCCGGCGTTCTGGGGTGCCCACGACTGGCACCCGATGTCCTATAACCCGAAGACCGGCCTGGTCTACATTCCCGCGCACATCATGTCGGCGTACTACGAGCACGTGCCTACCGCACCGGCGCGCAACCCGTTCAAGAGCGTGTACCAGCTCGGCCTCAAGACCGGCATGATGCCCGAGGGGCCCGATGGCCTGCTGGAAATGGCCAAGACCTGGTCGGGCAAGCTGATCGCCTGGGACCCGGTCAAGCAAGCGCCGGCCTGGGAAGTGCCATACATCACCATCTTCAACGGCGGCACCTTGAGCACCGCGGGCAACCTGGTGTTCGAGGGCAGCGCCGATGGTCGGGTCATCGCCTATGCCGCCGACAGCGGCAAGAAGCTTTGGGAGTCTCCCGCGGCAAGCGGCGTGATGGCGGCGCCGGAGACTTATTCGGTCGATGGCGAGCAGTACGTGACCTTCATGGCCGGTTGGGGGGGCGCCTTCTCGACCTTTGCCGGGGCATTGTCCCTGCGCGCCGGCGTGCAGCCGTTTTCCCAGGTGCTGACCTACAAGCTGGGCGGTACCGCGGCGCTACGCGAGCCGGCACCACCGACCGACGCACCCGAGCCACCGGCCTTGACCGCCGATGAGCAGACCGTGGCCGCAGGCGGTGCGCTGTATGACGGCAACTGCTCGCAATGCCACGGTATCCATGCGGTGAGCGGCGGGGTCCTGCCCGATCTGCGCAAGCTGACGGCGGACAAGCACCAGATGTTCCTCGGCATTCTCTATGGCGGTCGTGTTCCCGACGGCATGCCGTCGTTCGCCGATGCGCTCAAGCCGGAGCAGGTCGAGCAGGTCCACCAGTACCTGATCAAGCGTGCTCATGACCTCAAGCGCGAAGGCGATGCCTGGCAGCAGTTCAGTGCCCGCCCGGTCGCTACCGGTGCCGATCGACCGCTGGCCGACAACCAAACCCATCAGGAGTGATACAGCCATGCATGAAGCGATCTACCAGAACTATATCGATAACGCCTTCGTCGGCAGCGAACAGTTGATCGAGGTCTACAACCCGGCGAACGCCCAGTTGCTGGGGCGCATACCGGAGGCGTCCGGCGCCCAGGTCGAGCAGGCCATTGCCGCGGCGCGCAAGGCCCAGAAAGGCTGGGCGGCCAAGCCCGCCATCGAGCGCGCGGGCTACCTGCGCCAGATCGCCAACAAGGTGCGGGCCAACGCCGAGCGCCTGGCGCGGGTCATCACGCTTGAACAAGGCAAGGTCCCGGGGCTGGCCATGGTCGAGGTCAACTTCACCGCCGATTACCTGGACTACATGGCCGAGTGGGCGCGTCGCCTGGAAGGCGAAGTGCTCACCAGCGACCGCGTCAACGAACATATCTTCCTGCAGCGCAAGCCATTGGGCGTGGTCGCCGGGATCCTGCCGTGGAATTTCCCGTTCTTCCTGATCGCCCGCAAGATGGCGCCCGCCTTGCTGACAGGCAACACCATCGTGCTCAAACCGAGCGAAGAAACGCCGATCAACTGCTTCGAGTTCGCCAGGCTGGTGGCCGAAACCGATCTGCCCACCGGCGTGTTCAACGTGGTCAGCGGCAAGGGCGCGACGGTGGGCCACGGCCTTACCAGCCACGCC
The DNA here is from genome assembly GCF_013523055.1 of Pseudomonas capeferrum. Classification (GTDB taxonomy): domain Bacteria; phylum Pseudomonadota; class Gammaproteobacteria; order Pseudomonadales; family Pseudomonadaceae; genus Aquipseudomonas; species Aquipseudomonas capeferrum_A. Next base: position 32,318 of record NZ_JAAMQM010000019.1, read on the forward strand.
GGGGTGGACCTGGTGAGCTTTACCGGTAGCGTGGCGACCGGCGCGCGGATCATGGCGGCGGCGGCGCCGAACATCACCAAGCTGAACCTGGAGCTGGGTGGCAAGGCGCCGGCGATCGTTCTCGCCGATGCCGACCTGGATCTGGCGGTCAAGGCCATTGCGGCCTCGCGGGTCATCAACACCGGGCAGGTGTGCAATTGCGCCGAGCGTGTGTACGTGGAGCGTCGGGTCGCCGATGCGTTCATCGACAAGATCGCCCAGACCATGGCCGCGACGCGCTATGGGGATCCGATGAAGCAGGATGACTTGGACATGGGGCCATTGGTCAACCAGGCAAGCCTGGACAAGGTGGCGCAGATGGTGCGCACGGCGGTCGGGCAGGGCGGGCAGGTGATTACCGGTGGCAACGTGGCGGATCTGGGCGCGGGGTTCCATTACCAACCGACGGTGTTGGCCGGTTGCAGCGCGGACATGGAGATCATGCGCAAGGAAATCTTCGGGCCGGTGCTGCCGATCCAGGTGGTCGAGGATCTTGACCAGGCGATTGCGTTGGCCAATGACAGCGAGTACGGGCTGACCTCATCGATCTATACCCGCGACCTGAACGCGGCCTTGAAGGCCTGCCGCGAGATCGACTTTGGCGAGACCTACATCAACCGCGAGAACTTCGAGGCGATGCAGGGGTATCACGCAGGGACGCGCAAGTCCGGGATCGGTGGGGCGGATGGCAAGCATGGGCTGTATGAGTACACGCATACGCATGTGGTGTACATCCAAGGATAGGTATCGGAGGCTTGATAGGGCAGCGGGCGTTCTGTATAGGCCGCCTGGATGCCTGTTGTTACCTCTGCTATTCGTTGACTGGTTCCTTGCGTTTCCAGGCGAGTCCTTCGGACTCGGTCGCGGGGCAAGCCCGCTCACCACCGGTTTTGTACAGGTCCCAAAAACGGCACCGGATTCAAAATGCGCACCAGACTCTTGCGCAGATTCGATACTGCATTTTCAAGGCCTGCACAAAACCGGTGGCGAGCGGGCTTGCCCCGCGACCGAGTCCGAAGGACTCGCCTGGCAATGAAGATTGAAAATCACCTCGATAGCAGTGGAACCCTCTATCCACCATCCCAAAGCCCCTTAGCCTGGCCTTTGCCAAATCCGCACACTGCGTACTCCTCATCCAATCTGAACGCTCGCAAGCCCCCTCCGGTCGTACCTTGAAGATGCAGACAACTGCGCGCCAATACCACCGTGAGGCTTTTATGAGCGAGATCTATCAGGATGAAGCATGTCAGGCAGTCACCCTGACGCTGAATGGCACGCCAAGGCAGCTCAAGGTACAACCTTGGGTCACGCTGCTCGACCTGTTGCGCGACCAGTTGGACCTGGTCGGCACCAAGAAAGGTTGCGACCACGGCCAGTGCGGCGCCTGCACGGTGTTGCGCAACGGCAAGCGGGTCAATGCATGCCTGACGCTGGCGATCATGTGCGACGGCGACGATCTGACCACCATCGAGGGCCTGGCCGACGGCGATCGACTGCATCCGATGCAGCAGGCATTCATCACCCATGACGCCTTCCAGTGCGGCTACTGCACCCCTGGGCAGATCTGCTCGGCCGTGGGAATGGTACAAGAGGGCCGGGCCTGCACACGCGAGGAAATCAAGGAAGGCATGAGCGGCAACCTCTGCCGCTGCGGCGCCTACGGCAATATCATCGCTGCCGTCGAAGAGGCCATCCCGCTCATGCAGACTGCGCAGACCGACGCGGGAGGGCCGCGCTGATGACACCTTTCACCTATTGCAAGCCCAGCTCCATTAGTGAAGCCGTCGGCCTGATGGGACCTACCAGCCAACTCATCGCCGGCGGTACCAACCTGCTGGACCTGATGAAGGAAAATATCGCCCGTCCAGAGCAGCTCGTCGACATCACCGGGCTGCCGCTCACAGGGGTCGAGGAAACCGCCGACGGCGGATTGATGATCGGGGCTCTGGTCAGCAATGCCGACCTGGCCTGGCATCCGCTGGTCGAGCAACGTTTCCCCTTGCTTTCCCAGGCCATCCTGGCGGGCGCCTCTCCACAGCTGCGCAACATGGCGAGCACAGGTGGCAATCTGCTGCAGCGCACGCGCTGCTACTACTTCTATGACACGGGCACCCCGTGCAACAAGCGTGAACCTGGCAGCGGCTGTCCGGCTCGCGCAGGCCTCAATCGCATTCACGCGATCCTGGGCGCAAGCGATGCCTGTGTCGCCGTGCATCCTTCGGACATGTGCGTGGCTTTGGCCGCTCTGGAAGCCGTGGTGCATGTACAGGGACGCTCAGGTAAACGGCATATCGCCTTCGCCGATTTCCATCGATTGCCCGGCGACACGCCAGAGCGCGACAACACGCTGGCCGACGACGAGCTGATCATTGCCATCGAGCTTCCTCGGCCACGCTTCGAACAACATAGCCACTACCTGAAAATCCGCGATCGAGCCTCCTACGCCTTTGCCCTGATATCGGTGGCCGCGGCGCTGGAGCTGGACGGCGAGCGCATCGTCGAGGCGCGCCTGGCGCTGGGGGGTGTCGCGCACAAGCCCTGGCGAGACACAAGCGTGGAGGGACTGCTGAAGGGTCAACCGCCGACCACGCAGACCTTCGAGCAAGCGGCCGACGCGCTGCTGAGCAATGCCCAGCCGCTGCTCCACAACGGTTTCAAGGTCAAGCTCGCCAGACGTGCCATCGTTCGTGCACTGACCGTAGCCGCCGCAGGAGGACAAGCCTGATGAATGCATTCGAAAAAGCCTCCGGCAAGCCCATGGACCGCGTCGACGGCGCCGCCAAGGTCACCGGCCAGGCCCGTTACGCGGGCGAATATCCCCAAGAAGGCCTGCTGTACGGCAGCGTGGTGTCGAGCACCATTGCCCGTGGGCGCGTGCGCGCCATCGACTGCGAGGCCGCCCTGCAGGTGCCTGGCGTTGTCCTTGTGCTGAGCCATCTCAATCGTCCACATCTGGCCAGCTATGACGACAGCTACAGCGATGACGACGCGGCCGAAGGCTCGCCGTTCCGTCCGCTGTACAACGATCGCGTCCTCTACAGCGGCCAGCCGTTGGCGCTCGTGGTGGCCGACAGCCTGGAGCTGGCGCGCCACGCGGGCTCGCTGGTGCGCATCGAGTATGAAGAGGAGGAGCATCGGACCGACCTGTTCGCAGCCCTGGAGGAAGCTCACGATGCGCCCGCCGAGCTGCCCAAGCCACGGGGTGATTTCCAGGCAGCTTTCAGCACTGCCGCGGCCAAGGTAGAGGTGTCCTACAGCTCGCCCGTGGAGCATCACAACCCGATGGAGCCGCATGCCTCGACCGTGATCTACAAGGCCGATGGCAGCCTGGAAATCCATGACAAGACTCAAGGCACGCAGAACTGCCAGGAGTACCTGCACAATGTCTTCGACCTGCCCAAGGAAAAGATCCGCATCCGCGCCGCGTTCGTCGGCGGGGCCTTCGGCTCCGGGTTGCGGCCGCAGTACCAGCTGCCGCTCGCCGTCATGGCGGCGCTCAAGCTCAAGCGCTCGGTCCGCGTGACGTTGACCCGGCAGCAGATGTTCACCTTCGGCTATCGCCCGCGAACCTTGCAGCACCTGAAAATGGGCGTCGATGACCAGGGCCGTTTGCAGGCCATCAGTCACGAAGCCATCGGCCAGACCTCGCGTTTCGAGGACTTCACCGAGCACGTGGTCGAGTGGAGCGGCATGCTCTACCAGTGCGACAATGTCGCCCTGGCCTATCGCCTGGTGCCGCTGGACGTCTACACCCCGCTGGACATGCGTGCCCCTGGCGCCGCGCTGGGCCTGATCGGCCTGGAGTGCGCCATGGATGAGCTCGCCCAGGCCGCCAGGTTGGATCCGCTGGAGCTGCGTCGACTCAATTTCGCCAGCGAGAATGGCAACGAAGGCAAGCCCTACTCGAGCAAGGCCTTGATGGAATGCTATGACCAGGGCAGCGAGCGTTTCGGCTGGAGCCAGCGCAACCCGGTCCCGCGCAGCATGCATCGTGGTCGACAGCAGATCGGTTGGGGCATGGCGGGGGGCGTGTGGGAAGCCATGCAGATGAAGGCCAGCGCCAAGGCTGTGCTGGACGTGCATGGCCACTTGACGGTCAGCAGCGCCACCACCGACATCGGTACCGGTACCTACACCGTGATGACCCAGATCGCCGCGGATGCGGCCTGCATGGCGCCCAGCGAGGTGACCTTCCAACTGGGCGACTCCTCGTTGCCGACAGCGCCCCTGCAAGGTGGCTCGTTCACCGTGTCCTCGGTCGGCTCGGCGGTGCGCCAGGCCTGTCTGGTGCTGCGGGGCAAGCTGCTGCTGGCCGCGCGCGAGCAGTTTCCGGAGTTGGCGGGCGAGCAACTAGATAGCGCATCGATCGGCGAGGGTTTCCTGCACCTGGGCGAGCGGCGCTTCCCCCTTGCGCAGATCCTCGCTGGCCAGCCCGATGGCGCCTTGCAAGCCCAGGTCGATACCGAACCCGGTTCACAGCGCAGCGGCTATTCGACCGCTACCCACTCGGCGGTCTTCGTCGAGGTGCTGGTGGACGAGGACCTGGGTACTATCAAGGTCAGCCGGGTAGTCAGTGCCGTGGCGGCCGGCAAAGTCATCAATCCCAAGACCGCCCGAAGCCAGATCCTTGGCGGGGTGGTTTGGGGCCTTAGCATGGCCTTGCACGAAGACAGCCTGCTGGATCATCCGCTAGGCCGCTTCATGAATCACAACCTGTCCGAATACCACATCCCGGTGAATGCCGACATCAACGACATCGAGGTGATCTTCGTCGAAGAACCGGACGATATCGTCAATGAACTGGGGTCCAAGGGTGTCGGCGAGATCGGTATTGTCGGCGTCGCTGCCGCGGTGGCCAATGCCGTGCATCACGCCACCGGCAAGCGGATCAGGGATTTCCCGCTGACGGTGGACAAGGTGCTGGAGTGATCAGGGCGTAGGCGGATTTGGGTCAGGGCCGGACGGGGCAGCATTGCTAGGCGCGGCCCCGTCATGGCTCGTCAAGGACGGTGCAGGGTCAAGATCTGGAGCAGAAAGCCAGGCTTGGGCCTAATGCCAGTCAGTCAAGGGAAGTCGTCGATTCAAATGCTGACGCTCAGCCTTTAGCTCCTGGGATCTTCAGTGAGACTGCCGGCCTATCGCGTAGCTCCTGGGTTCTTCAGTGAGACTGCCGGCCTATCGCGGGACAAGCCCGCTCGCCACTGGTGCGCGGTTCACGGTGGCGAGCGGGCTTGTCCCGCGATAGGGCCAGTAGTCTCACTGAAGATTTCGGTAATTGAACAAGAGCACCGGCCAATGAAATCTGATGACTTCTCCTTGACTGACAGGGATTAGGCCTAGGCCCATTCCGGTCACTGCTAGAACTGGTATTCGAGCCCTGCCCCGGCATACCAGGCGCGTCCGGGGGCTGCCTCGTAGTAGCGCCCGTTGCTGTCACCGACGATCACCGAGCCGACGTACTGGCGGTCCAGCAGGTTGTCCAGGCGCACCAATTGGTGGAAGGTCCAGGGTCCCAGGTGCTGCTCGAAACGTGTCCGCCAGTTGAAGACGGTATAGCTGGGGGCGGCCTTGGAAGCATTGCTGTCTTCGACCTGGACATCGCTGCGATATTGCGCTTCGAGCCCCATGGCGATGCCTTCGACCGGTTTCCAGGTCAGCTCGCCGAACAGGCTGTTGCGCGGTACGCCCGGCAGGCGGTTGCCCTTGTCGATCGGCGTGGTGCCTTGCTCGAAGGCTTCGTCGTAGGTCGCATCGAGGAAGGTGTAGGCCAGTGTCGCCTGCCAGTGGTCGTTCAATTCGCTCTGCACGCCGAGCTCGAAGCCGCGGCGCAACGTCTTGCCCGCGTTGCGGTAGCTGGTGCGACCGTCGGTGGCACTGGCAACGACGATTTCATCCTCGGTACGAATCTCGAACACTGCGGCGTTGACTCGCGTCCTTTCGTTCAGCCGCGCCTTGAGCCCGAATTCGTACTGGGTACTGGTAGACGGCTCGAGGCCGAAGTTGAAGCTTTCCACCAGGCCTGGCGCATAGGCCATCTCGGCCTGGGTCGGTGTCTCGAATGCCTTGCCGGCGCTGACATAGGCATGCAGCTCAGGCGTGAAGGCGTACATCACCGAGAGTGAGGGGATATTGCGCTGGTACTTCTTCGATCCGCTCGCGTCGCCATTGGCGAGGTAGTGGTCGTCGACGTCCATGTCCATGGTGCTGTGGCGCATCCCCGCGTCGACTGTCCAGCGTCCGAGTTCCCAGTGCGCCTGGACGTACGGATCGAGACTGGTCGCCGTATCCTGCTCGTCGCGGCGCAGTTCGCCCTTGACCCCAAGCGTGTCGCCGCTGAAGTTCTGGAAACCTCGGCGGTCGTCACGGCTGCGGTCGTAGTCGGCGCCGACGGTGATGGTGAGATCGCCCGGGACGCCTTGTATCGGCTGGATCCAGCGCAGCGTGCCGCCATGGAATTCGCGGTCGAAGTCCACGACACCGCCGCCACGCTGACTATTGGAGGCTACGGTCCTGGGGATCGACAGGTACTGGATCACGCTCCGGCGGCCGGCATAGAGGTTGAATTGCAAGGTGGCGTCGCCAATATAGCGTTCGTAGTTCAAGCCCAGCTGTTGGTGATCGATACTCTTGCGTGTGTTGTAGGTTTCGGCGACAGGGGATACGGAACGCGGGTCATGCTTGTAGGCCTCCCATGTCTGCCCCAGCGGGTCCTCGGTGCCATTCTGCTCCAGGCTGCTGTAGATCAGCGCCAGGCGGCTGTCCTGATCCGGTGTGAAGGTCAGCTTGCCAAAGGTCTGGTCGCGCCGCGCCGCGCTGTGGTCGCGGTAACCGTCGGTGTCCATGCGCGAGGCATCGAGCAGAAAGCCGACTTTGTCGTTGCCGCCTTCGCTGTAGAGGTGATTCTTGTTGAAGCCGTCGCTGCCGAAGGTCGTTTCGGCGCCCACGCGCGGCGCGCCCTGGCCGTCGCGGGAAAACATCTGGATGACCCCGCCGGCATTGCTGCCGTAGATCGCCGACGTGGGCCCGCGCAGGACTTCGATGCGATCCGCCACATCCAGGTTGAGCGAGGCCGCCTGGCCCTGGCCGTCCGGAGTGCTGGCGGGGATACCGTCACTGATCAGCTTCAGGCCGCGAATGCCGAAGGCCGAGCGCGCGCCATAGCCGCGCGAGGATATCTGTAGGTCCTGCGCATAGTTCTGGCGATTCTGCACGACCAGGCCGGGTACACGGCCGAGGACCTCGGAGAGGTTGACGCCCAGTTGCCCGTCGTTGATCTGCTCGGCGCTGACCGTGTCGACCGAGAAGGGCAGGTCGAAGCTGGCGGAGGGCACATAGCTGCCCGTGATGACCACCGGTTCCAGCACGCTGGTCGTGGCCACGGGCGCCTGGGCCTGGGCCAGCGCGCAGATGCCCAGACCCGAGACCAGGAGAGGCAGCTGCAGGCGGTAGCGCAGAGTAAAGGGAGGAGGGTGGATCATGGCGATTCCCGCAAAAAGCCCCGCGCAAAGGCGGGGCGAATGGACGCTGGTGAAGATGTTTTTGCGTGGATCAGGCTTTGGCGGCCATGGCGGTCACTTCCACGCGCATGCCTTCCACCGCCAGCGCGGCCACGCCGACGGCGGCGCGCACCGGCCATGGTCTGGCGAAGAAGCGCTGGTAGACCTCGTTGAAGGCGGCTCGATCGGCCATGTCGGTCAGGTAGATGGTCAGATGCAGTACCCGATCCATCGAGCTGCCGGCGCGCTCGAGCGCGTCCTTCAATGCCTGCAACGTGCACTCGCTCTGTTCGACAATGCCGCCCAGCTCGAGGCTGCCATCGGCGCGGGTCGGGATCTGCGTGCTGACCAGCAGGTTGCCGAAACCGGCGACGTCGGAGGAAATGGACTCGGGATCCGGATCGGGAAGGAAAGTCAGGTCTGGGTTGCTCATGGCAGGCTCGCGGGACGTAGTGGCAATCGGGGCACAAGCCTAACCGAGCCGGGCCCTGGGGTCGAGTCGCGCGCCCCTTGGAGACTGTCCGGTCCGTCTGGCCACGGGGCACTTGGTCGTCATTGCCCGGAAATAAATAAAACTCTGACGGGATCGAGCTTTCTTCCCTCTGTAGCCCACGCGTTCGCCCCGGAATGGGCGACGCACCGCGAACAGAGGAGGCAGCATGCAGAAGACCGTAGGCGACCATTTGCTGGACCGGCTCAGCCAATGGAAGATCGAGCGTATCTTCGGTTACCCCGGGGATGGCATCAACGGCATCATGGGAGCCATGGGGCGCGCCGCCGAGCGTTTCGACTACATCCGCGTGCGGCATGAGGAAATGGCTGCGTTCATGGCCTGTGCCCATGCCAAGTTCACCGGCCAGACGGGGGTCTGCCTCGCAACCTCGGGCCCGGGCGCCATCCACCTGCTGGCAGGAATGTACGATGCGCGCTCCGATCATCAGCCAATGGTGGCCATCGTTGGCCAGCAGGCCGCGAGCTCCCTGGGTAGCGACTATCAGCAGGAAGTCGATCTGCAGCACCTGTTCCAGGACGTCAGCGCCTATGTCGAGACCGTCATGACGCCGTCCCAGCTGCCGCATGTGATCGACCGTGCCCTGCGCATCGCTGCCAGCGAGCGCGCCGTATGCACGGTGATCATCCCCAATGATGTCCAGCAGATGCCCGCGATTCTGGAGCCTGTGCACAAGCATGGTCATGTGGCGTCCTCGGTCGGCACGCCGTTGCCACGGCCCTGGCCGGCGGACGCCGAGCTGGCCAAGGCGGCGGAGATTCTCAATGCCGGACGCAAGGTGGCGATCCTCGTCGGCGCCGGCGCGCTGGGGGCGACCGTGCCGGTGATGGCCATCGCGCAGGCCTTGTCGGCAGGCGTGGCCAAGGCGCTGCTGGGCAAGATGGCGGTCCCCGACGATCTGCCCTATGTCACGGGCGCCATCGGACTGCTCGGTACCCGAGCGAGCGATGACATGATGAAGCAGTGCGATACGCTGCTGATGATCGGCACGACCTTCCCCTATAGCGAGTTTCTGCCCAAGGTGGGGCAGGCGCGCGCGGTTCAGATCGATCTGCAGGCTCGCAACATCGGTATTCGCTACCCGGTGGAATCGGCACTGATCGGCGATGCCACCGATACGCTCCAGCGTCTGTTGCCGTTGCTCAAGCGCAAATCCCATGGCGCCTGGCGCCGACGCATCGAAGCCAGTGTCCAGCGCAGTCGCGAGGAGCTGCGGGCGCAGGCCATGACCAGTGCCAAGCCGATCAACCCGCAGCGCGTATTCCTGGAGCTGTCCCACCAGTTGCCGGCCGATGTCATCCTGTGTGGCGACAGTGGCTCGCACACCAACTGGTATGCCCGTCACATCGACGCGGGCCCTGGGATGCTCGGTTCGCTGTCGGGCAAGCTCGCCAGCATGGGCAGCGGCGTGCCTTACGCCATTGCCGCGAAGATGGCGTACCCCGAGCGTCCGGTGATCGCCATGGTCGGAGACGGGGCGATGCAGATGAACGGCAACGCCGAGCTGGTCACCGTGCAGCAGTATTGCGAGCGCTGGTCGCTACCGACCTTCATCGTGCTGGTGGTCAACAACCGTGATCTCAATCAGGTGACCTGGGAGCAGCGCGCGCTGGCCGGCGATCCGGCGTTCAACGCGGCACAGGAGGTCATCGACTTCCCGTATGCCCGTTATGCGGAACTGCTGGGGTTCAAGGGCATTCGCGTCGATGATCCAGAACAGTTGGCGGATGCCTGGCGTGAAGCGTTGGCCGCGGATCGACCGGTCGTGCTGGAGTGCATCTGCGACCCGGATGTGCCGCCGCTGCCGCCGCATATCGATTTCGATCAGGCGCGTAAACTGACCCAGGCGCTGCTCGGCAGGGATCCCCGTGCGGCGGGTGTGATACGCGAGAGTTTGAAGCAGATGATGGCGCGAAAGCGCTGAATGTCCATGACGGAGGAAGTGAAAATGAGCGATAAGCACCCTAAAGAGCAACAGGACAAGGGCCCACACTCTTCGGAACATGCCGAGGATGATGATCTGGGATTCGATCCGGACTCGCCGGACCTGGAAGACCCGCAGGTCGATCCGCAAGGCGCCGCGAAACCGCCCGTGGATAATGATTCCAAGCTGTAAATGGCAAAGGGCCCCGCTTCTGGCGGGGCCCTGGGTTTTCAGGCTTCGGCTTTCTTTGCCTGTTCGACGCCCGCTGAAGACAGTTTGATCGGATAGTTGACACTGATCTGGTGATCGGCATCGACGCTGACGCTGCCATCGTGGATCAACCCTTGCTCCTGCAAGGTCTTGAGCATGCCGGCCACGGCTTTTTCGCCGCGGTAGTTGTCGAGGATTTCCTTGCCCAGACCCGCGGGGTGGGCATGCAGCAGGCGGGTGAGAATTTCCGTTTGCAGCTCATCGTTGCTCATTGAGGACCTCTTACGGACGGTGGTATGAGAGCTTACTTGCCATGGGTGGACTGAAGCGCCTGGGCTTCTTTGAGGTGTTCCTGCAGGTGCGGCAAGGTTTTGGCGGCGAAGGCTTTCAGCTCGGCCTTGTCGGAAGAATTGGCTTCTTTCTCGAACAGTGCGACGGCCTTTTGGTGGGCATCGACCTGGTTGTTGACGTAGGACTTGTCGAACGACTCGTCACGCCATTCCAGGATGACTTTCTTGGCCTTGTCGATCAGCGCGGCTTCGTCAGGCGGGGTGATCTCCAGTTTCGTGGCGATGCCTTTTAGTTCTTCGTTGGCCTTGGAGTGTTCGTCGACCATCTGTTGGGCGAATTTCTTGATGTCTGCCGACTGGCTCTTCTGTAGCGCCAGTTTGCCGGTTTCGACTTCAGCGATGCCGCTTTCGGCCGCCGCGTCGACAAAGTCATCCGAAGTGGCGGCCCATGCGCCTTGCATGGCGCCCATGCCCAGGACAATGGCCAGCGACAGTTGCTTGAGAGTTGGGTGATTCATGGCAGTCTCCATTCAGGTGGCGCGACGTCTGTGTCGCGTACTGTTGAGCCACGTGCGCGCAAAAGGTTTGATTTTTTTTGCGGTCGACCGTGCCGAGTGGACGTCGCGTTGAACGATGGGAGGCTGCCAGGTTCTCACAAAGGTGAACGGACTGAAGAGGACCGGCCGCATGAGCATCGAACGCAGTATCCCGGAACTGGCAGCCTGGTACGCCCAGTACGATGACAAGAGCTATCAGCTGGAATCGCCGGATGCCTACCACCATGAGTTGATCCGTACCGCCGAAGCCTTGCGCGACGATGGCGTGATCGACTGGGACGACTGGCTGGCACTCAAGATTCTGGCCGACACCGCCGACAGAGATTCGGTCTCGCAAGCCGTGCAAGCCCACGTCAACGACCCCGATAGCTGACCTATGAAAGCGCTCAAGATCGCCACATTCAACATCAACGGCATTCGCAGTCGCCTGCCGGGCCTGCTGGCCTGGCTGGAGCGAGAACGCCCGGACATCGCCTGCCTGCAGGAGCTCAAGGCGCCGGACACTGCCTTCCCACGCGACGCCCTGGAAGCGGCGGGCTATGGTTGTCTCTATCAGGGCCAGACGTCCTGGAACGGGGTTGCGATCCTTGCCCGCGACAGCCAGCCCGTCGAGGTACGCCGTGGCTTGCCGGGCATGGAGGAGGATACCCAGAGCCGCTATCTCGAGGCAGCTGTGCATGGGGTCCTGGTAGGCTGTCTGTACTTGCCCAACGGTAACCCCCAGCCAGGGCCCAAGTTCGACTACAAGTTGCGCTGGTTCGAATGCCTGATCGAACATGCTCGCGGCCTGCGCGAGAGCGACCATCCAGTCGTTCTCGCGGGTGACTACAACGTGGTGCCGACCGATGAGGACATCTACGACCCCAAGTCCTGGCGCAAGGACGCCTTGCTCCAGCCAGAATCGCGCGACCGCTACCAGCGCCTGCTGAGCCAGGGATGGACGGACTCGCTGCGCGCGCTGTATCCGGACGAGCGCGTGTACACCTTCTGGGACTACTTCCGCAATCACTGGCAGCGCAACGCGGGCCTGCGTATCGATCACCTGTTGCTCAATCCGGCGCTGGCTCCTTATCTCAAGGACGCCGGTGTGGATGCCTGGGTACGCAACGAGGAACATGCCAGCGATCACGCCCCTGTGTGGATCGAGTTGGCAACGCGCAAACGTCGCTGATGTGCCCGCCAAGGACCGGTTAGCGTGCGCAAGAAAGGAGTGCCAATGTCTGCAGGCAGCAAGAGGACGCCTGGTACGGAAAACGATCCGTTGTTCTCCATGCGCGACGATCGACCGGCAGGGCTGTTGCGGCTGATCATCGGCTTCATGACGGTGGTCATGCTCACCTTCGTGCTGGTCGAGGGATGGCGGATCTGGCGTGATTACCGGCAGGCGTTCGAGAGTGCCGAGAACGCCGTTACCAACCTGGCAAGGGCCACCGCCCAGCATGCCGAGGATGCCATCCGCCAGATCGATGCCATTACCGCCGCGCTGGCCGAGCGTCTGGAAGGCGATGGTCTGGCCAGGATGGACAAGCCTCGCCTGCAGGCGCTGTTGCGTCAGCAGGCGACCATCATGCCTCAGCTGCATGGATTGTTCGTCTACGATGCCTCGGGCCGCTGGCTGGTCACCGACCAGGAAGTCACGCCCGACAATGCGAACAATGCCGATCGCGATTATTTCGTCTATCACCGTAATCACACCGATCGCCAGGTACGCGTCGGGTCGGCGGTCAAGAGCCGTTCTACCGGTGACTTGATCATCCCCATCTCGCGGCGGCTGGAGCATCCAGACGGAAGCTTCGCGGGGGTCCTGCTGGGCACGATCAAGGTTGACTGGTTCGTCCGCTACTACGGTGCGTTCAAGATCGATGAGCGGGGGGCGCTGGTGCTGGCCAAGCGCGATGGCACCATTCTCGTTCGTCGCCCGTTCGTCGAGCAAGTGGTGGGGCGCAGCCTGGCCAACAGCGAGATCTTCCGCAATCACCTGCCCTATGCCGATGAGGGTGTGGCGGACGCCACGGCGGTCGTCGATGGGACGCCCCGCCTGTACGGCTACAAGGCACTACGCAGTTATCCGCTGGTGGCGGAAGCCGGTTTGTCACGCGAATCGATCATTCAGGCGTGGCGGCATGACCTGATCAAGACGGCCCTGATATTGCTATTGCTGCTTGGCGGCATGTCTGCGTTCGGCTGGGTAGTGGTGCGCCAGGTGCGTGAGCGGCTGGCTATCGACCGCGCCCTGAAACAGGCGCACCAGACCCTCAAGGCTCTGGCCCTGACCGACAGCCTGACCGGCCTGGGCAATCGACGTCGGCTCGACGCCGTGCTGGAACAGGAAATTCGCCGTGCCCGGCGGCAGGATTACCCGTTGGCGCTGGTGATGATCGACTTGGACTACTTCAAGCTTTACAACGACCGCTACGGTCACCCCGCGGGTGACCAGTGCCTGCGCCGCGTGGGGGAACTGCTGCAGGGGGCGCTCAAGCGCCCAGGTGACCTTGCCGCGCGGTACGGTGGCGAGGAGTTCATTCTGCTGCTGCCCGATACCGATGCCGATGGCGCGGTCTCGGTCGTTCACGAAATCCTCCTGACGTTGCGCCGGCTAGGGATGGAGCACGCCGCCAGCCCTGCCGGCGTCGTGACCGCGAGCGCCGGCATCACCGTGGGCTACCCGGCTCGGCAGGAGTTGAATATGGAGCGTCTGATGGCCGCGGCCGACATGGGACTCTATGAGGCCAAGCGCCTGGGGCGGGATCGGTATCAGTTCGCGGTGGTCAGCGCGGCGATCCAACCCTAGTCACTGGCAAGGCCATGCAGTTGCCAGCGCACGGACGACACGCCCTTTTCAAGGCAGATGCGACTTACCAGACGCTCCAATTGAATGGGCGCTTGCGGTGTTCCGAGCAGTTCGGCGTGAACCTGCAAGCGTGTCGGGTCGGCCAGGTCCTCGCTGTGCAGCGACTGCAGACGCAGGCCAGGGCCGCCGAGACTGTGGAGGACCAGGCTACGCACCGGGATTTCGTCTTCGGCGCGGCAGACGATACGTACCTCGAAGCGCTGTTCCACCTCCGTGGCCGTCACCACGTCCTCGCGATCGAGGCGTTGGGCCATCTCGCGCAGCAGGATGTTGGCACACAGCACCACCAGGCTGCCGAGCACGGCTTCCAGCAACAGACCGAGAGGTCATCAGATTTCATTGGCCGGCGTTCTTGTTCAATTACCGAAATCTTCAGTGAGACTACTGGCCTATCGCGGGACAAGCCCGCTCGCCACTGGTGCGCGGTTCACGGTGGCGAGCGGGCTTGTCCCGCGATAGGCCAGTAGTCTCACTGAAGATCCCAGGAGCTACGCGATAGGTCAGTAGTCTCCTTGAAGTACGCGATAGGCCAGTAGTCTCCTTGAAGATCCCAGGAGCTACGCGATAGGCCAGTAGTCTCACTGAAGCTCCCAGGAGCTAAAGGCTGAGCGACCAAGGCTGCCGTGCTCGGCGAGACCGGGGCAGGATTGCTGCCGGACTAGCTCGCCGCGTGGACCTGTCGCAATCGACTGGGGCTACTGTCCAACGCAGGACCCCTGTTCAATTTCGGAGGGATGAAAAGCGTCGAGCACGGTACTCCCGAGGTTTGGCCGCGTCCACGGCAACTCTATGACAATGTGTTCATGGCGGCGGCCATCCGGTGAAAAGCCCATCGCCAGGTGATAACCTTGCGCGCTCCGTTATCCACGCCGGACCGTCACATGCTGCTCAACTTCGCCGCGTTCACTGCCACCCTGGTGGCCATGGAAGGCGTCGGCACCCTGGCTCACAGGTACATCATGCATGGATGGGGTTGGTGGCTGCACCGCTCGCACCATGAACCTCATCTCGGCATGCTCGAGACCAACGACTTCTATCTCGCGGCCCTGGGCTTGATCGCCGCGGCCCTGGTCGCCTGGGGCAAGGCCGGTCACGCGCCGCTGCAGTGGGTCGGCGCAGGGGTGGCGGGGTACGGGCTGCTGTATGTGATCGCCCACGACGGTCTGTTCCATCGCCACTGGCCGAGCGCGCCGCGACCGGTCAATCGTTATCTCAAACGCCTGCAGCGTGCCCATCGCCTGCACCATGCGGTGAAGGGGCGGGCCGGCAGCGTGTCGTTCGGCTTCTTCTATGCGCCGCCGTTGCGCGTGCTGGCGCGCCAGTTGCGCCAGCGGCGGCACGGCTGAGCCGCTTCAGCCGACCGTATCGCTTTCACCAATGGCGACGGCTCGGTGCCCTCGGCTGACCCACCAGCCGAACCCGGCCGCGGTGAAAAACATGATCAGGCTGTACAGGGCTGCGGGTACGGCCATGGTTGCGTTGTTCAACAGGCTCGGGCTCAACGCCAGGGCGATGGCCAGGGTGCCGTTGTGGATGCCGATCTCCATGCCGATGGCGATCGCCTGGCGCCGAGGGATGTTCAGCAGGCGCGGCACCCAGTAACCAACGGCCAGGCTGAGCAGATTGAAGAGCAACGCGGCCAAGCCGACCACTGGCGCATACTCGACCACCGTGTCCCAGTCCTTGACCAGCGCAAGCACGATGGTGAACGCCAGGAACAGGGCGGCGACCAGCTTCATGGGGTTCTGCATGCGCGCAGCGAACCCTGGTGCCCAGCGCCGGATGAGCATGCCCAGCGCCACCGGCAGCAAGACGATAGCGAACACTTGCACTACCTTGGCGAATTGCAGTGGGATCGCCTGATCGGAAGCCATGAACCAGGCCAGCGAGAGATTGACCAGCAGCGGCATGGTCAGGATCGCGATCAGCGAGTTGACCGCCGTCAAGGTGATGTTCAACGCCACATCGCCATGGGCCAGGTGGCTGAACAGGTTGGCGGTGGTCCCACCTGGCGAGGCCGCCAGCAACATCAGGCCGACGGCCAACGCCGGCGCGAGGCCGAAGCCATTGGCGATCAGGAAGCACACCAGCGGCAGCAGCAGGATCTGGCAGGCCAGGCCGATGACCACGGGCTTGGGATACTTCGCCACACGGGCGAAGTCGGCGGTGGTCAGGGACAACCCGAGGCCGAGCATGATGATGCCCAAGGCAAGCGGCAGGAAAGCGGTCAACAAGGGAGATGCTGTCATCGGGCCAGTCCTTTGAGAATGATCGATCCAGTCTAGTCGGACTTTTCGAGTGCATGGCCCCTGGCAAAGGAGCTTGGCTGGCATCGTCTTTGTGCTTGCAGGTTGCGACGGCTTCTGTAGGATGCGCGACTTTTGCGAGGATTCGCCTGTCATGTCGTTCCAGCAAGGTATTCTGGCCACCCCGATACCGGTCCATGCGCGCCACCTGTTCTTCACCATCGCCGAGCCCGAGGCGCTGCCAGGCGCCTTGGACTGGCTGCTGTCGCAAGTCGACGGCCAGAGCCTGATCCTGGGCGTCGGGGCGCCCTTGGCCAAGGCGCTGGGGCGCGAGATTCCAGGCCTGCGCGCCTTTCCCGTCCTGGAGGCGGCTGTCGAGAACCCCAGTACTCAGCATGCTCTTTGGCTATGGTTGAGAGGCAATGAACGCGGCGACCTGTGGTTGCGGGCGCAAGCGCTGGAGCAGGTGCTGGCGCCGGCATTGCGTCTGGTTGACGGTCTCGATGCGTTTCTCCACCAGGGTGGCCGGGACCTGACCGGATACGAGGACGGCACCGAGAATCCGAGCGGCGAAGATGCCCATGAGGCGGCCCTTATAGCCGGCGATACACCTGGACTGACAGGCTCGAGCTTCGCCGCCTTCCAGCTCTGGAGACATGACCTGGGTCATTTCAAGGCGCTGCCGCAGACCGAGCAGGACGACATGATCGGCCGTCGCCTGAGCGACAATGAAGAGCTCGACGAAGCCCCGGAATCGGCCCACGTCAAACGCACCGCCCAGGAAAGCTACGCGCCCGAGGCCTTCATGGTGCGTCGTTCGCTGTCCTGGGCCGATGAGCGTGGCGCCGGTCTGGCCTTCCTGGCCTTCGGTCATGGCTTCGATGCGTTCGAGGCGCAGCTGCGCCGCATGAGTGGCCTGGACGACGGCATTACCGATGCCCTGTACCGCTTCAGCCAGCCCCTGAGCGGCGGCTATTACTGGTGTCCACCGATGACTGAGGGGCGTCTGGATCTGCGGTTGCTGCTGCGAGCCTGATGTTTACATCCAGATACAGAATGCCCTAACAGTCAAGGGTAGAGCCGCTAGCCTTGAAAGTTTCCACTTCATTGCGGGAGCTTTCCTATGTACGGACGTCGTGATGTCCTACGCACTGGTGCAGCTTTGGGCCTGTTGGCCGCCAGCCCCCTGTTGCGCGCCGAAGCAGGTTCGATGCCTGGCGGCCTGCGGGTGCGCAAGATCCCGTCTACCGGCGAGGCGCTGCCGGTCATCGGCGCCGGTACGTCCGGAAGCTTCGAGGTAGAGGCCGGTTCGGCGCAGTACCAGCAGCTCAAGCAGGTACTGCAGGCATTCTTCGCCGGGGGCGGCAAGGTGATCGACACCTCGCCCAACTATGGCGGCGCCGACGCCATCCTTGGCCAGTTACTGGCGGAAGGTGGCTGGCACCGTCAGTGCTTCATCGCGACCAAGATCGCCGCCGACAGCCATGATGCGGCTGTCGCGCAATGGGCGCAAAGCCTCAAGAGCCTGCGTACCGAGAAGGTCGATCTGCTGCAGATCCACAACCTGCGTGACTGGCAGCGCCAGCTTCCCTATGCTCATGAGCTCAAGCAGCAGGGCAAGACCCGTTACGTGGGGATCACCCATTACCTGGCCAGCGGGCAGGACCGGGTGATCGAGATCCTCCGTCAGCATCCTCTCGATTTCATCCAGATCAATTACTCGGTCAATTCGCCCGAGGCGGCTAAGGAGCTGCTGCCGCTTGCGCAGGACAAGGGCGTAGCGGTGTTGATCAACCGTACGTTCGATGACGGCAGGCTGTTCGCCAGGGTCAAGGGCCAGGCGCTGCCAGCCTGGGCGGCAGAGGCGGGCATCGGCAGTTGGGCGCAGTTGTTTCTCAAGTTCGCCCTCAGCCATCCGGCGGTGACCGCCGTGATACCGGCCACCGGTCGTCCCGACCGGCAGCTTGACCAGCTCAAGGCCGGCACCGGGGAGCTGCTCAGCGAGGCGCAGCAGCAAGCCCTGATCAAGCAGTTCGCCTGACGTCATGGGCCGCTGGCGACGACGCCTGGAAGCTGTCTTCAATCTTGAGGCCGAAGAATGGCCGGCGGTGCTGGCCGGCCTAGCCCTGTTCTATCTGTTGTTCACCGGCTATTTCATGTTGCGCCCTGTACGCGAGACCATGGGCGTGGCGGGAGGCGTGGACAATCTTCAATGGCTGTTCACCGGCACCTTCGTCGTCACCTTGGCATGTCTGCCGATCTTCGGTTGGCTGGCCTCGCGGGTGCAGCGGCGCTTGATCTTGCCATGGACCTATGGGTTCTTCAGCACCAACCTGATGGTGTTCGCCGTGCTGCTTGCGATCGACCCGGAGAATCTCTGGACCGCTCGGGCCTTCTATATCTGGTTGTCGGTCTTCAACCTGTTGACGATTTCGCTGGCCTGGAGTGTTCTGGCCGACCTGTTCTCCAGCGAGCAGGGCAAGCGTCTATTCGGCTTGCTGGCTGCCGGCGCCAGCCTGGGCGGGTTGACCGGGCCGATACTGGGCGCGCTTCTGGTGCGACCCCTCGGTCACGCTGGGCTACTGGTCCTGGCAGGGGTGTTTCTGATAGCCAGTATCGGCGCGACACTCTACTTGCAACGCTGGAGGGAACGTCGCCCACTGCCTTCAGGCGTCGAGCACGCACCATCGAGGCCGCTTGGCGGCAACCCCTTCGCCGGGGCCACCGCCGTTCTGCGCACACCTTATCTGGCCGGCATCGCCTTGTTCGTGGTGCTATTGGCCAGTGTCAGCACGTTTCTGTATTTCGAGCAGGCCCGTATCGTCAGCGAGACCTTCAGTGATCGCACCCGACAGACCCAGGTGTTCGGACTCATCGACGCGGTGGTCCAGGTCCTGGCCATTCTCACCCAGCTGTTCATCACCGGACGCCTGGCGCGGTGCCTGGGGGTCAGCGTGTTGCTGGTGGCGGTACCGTTGATCATGGCGGCGGGTTTTCTGTGGCTTTCCCTTGCGCCGGTATTCGCCGTATTCGTGGTCGTGATGGTGGTGCGCAGGGCCGGGGAATATGCGCTGGTGCGGCCTGGTCGAGAGATGCTGTTCACGGTCCTGCCCGCAGGCGACAAATACAAGGCGAAGAACTTCATCGATACGGTCGTCTACCGCGGCGGCGATGCGCTGAGCGGCTGGGTCAAGCGGGCGCTGGACGTGATGGGCGATCATCCGCAGGTGGCCATGCTGATCGGCGCGGTCATCGCGCTGTGCTGGGGCGTCACAGGCGGTTGGCTCGGCAAGCGTCAGCGACAGGCCGAACGTCTCCAGGCCAATGATTCCGAACGCTTCTGACCTTTTGATCAGGGCTGCCTGCAAGTAGACAGTGTGTGATAAATCCGCGGAACTGTCCCAGCCGACGCAGGGTCCACAGCACAAGCGGATCATTAGGGCACCAAATGTGTCCGTTCGATTATTTAACGCCGCTGGTCCGGGCTCCTGTAAAAAAAGCGAATCACCCGGCAAGCGCGTAATCCGATCTTATGCACGGCATGGTGCCGTGCGTACCTGAACCCAAATGAGGTCGAGATCATGGCTAACAACCAAGGCAAGTCCGGTAAAGAGGGTGGTCAGAAGAATTCTGGCAATTTCGCAAATGACCGCGAGAAAGCATCCGAAGCAGGCAAGAAAGGTGGCCAGTCCAGCTCCGGACGTGGCAGCCATCAAGAGTCCGGCCAGAAGGGTGGCCGCTCGTAAGTGAAGGCAACGCAGTGCCGGTTCGTCTGGCACTGCGATCACCTCGGCAATACGGAGAAGATCTCATGCGCACAGCCTCTTTGATATGTCTTCTTGGCAGCATGACGCTGGTCTCCGGGTGCTTCGATCGCAGCGATCACCCCGCCAAGGACGCCGACCAGAGCAAGCCGTCCTTGCAGATGCAAAAGCCCGACACGACGATCGGCGAGGGCCAGCCTGCCCAGCAGCCGATAACGTCCCAAGAAAAAGATAATTGAATCATCGGAGGGCCGAGGCATGACGGTCATGACCCGCGAGGCCGCCCCCGGGGCATTGGCCTCGCCCATCTGTACAGGGCTGGAAGGGCGTTACCGGACCCTGCTCGAGGGCCCCGGTGCGGACAGCGCACAGTGGCTTGCCGAGCAACTGGAGCGTGCCGATCAACTGCCTGACGAACTTCCTGTTTCGCCCACGGCGCTGATGCAATGGAGTGCCCGAAAATCTGCCCAGGTCGCCAAAGCGTTCGCGGCCTATCTTGAAGCGCGCCAGCAAGGCGCGCCGCGTCGTTACTTCGCCACCCGTTCCCAGGCCATCTATTTCATCCAGCAGGTCGCGCCCACCAAGGCCGTGGACGGCGCCTGGCTTTACGGTACCCTCCGCCATTGGCAGGACCCGCGCTACCATGGTCTGATCCGAACCTACCTCGAGGAACTGGGCGACGGTGACCCACGCTGCAATCATGTGCTGGTGTACCAGCGACTGCTCAGTCACCTGGGTTGCCTGGAGCCCGTGCCGTTGGCAGATGAGAGGTATCTGCAAGGTGCCATCCAACTGGCGCTCGGATACAACGCCGACGAGTTCCTGCCTGAAGTGATCGGCTACAACCTGGGCTACGAACAGCCGCCCCTGCACCTGCTGATCACCACCCATGAGCTTGCCGAGCTGGGTATCGATGCTCACTACTTCCGGCTGCACATCACTATCGACAACGCCGCCAGTGGGCATGCCCAGAAGTCTGTCCATGCGTTGTGGCAGCTGTGTCCTCAGATCGAGTCGGACGTGTTCTACAGGCGTGTTATCAGAGGTTTTCGTCTGAACGACCTGGGTATCGATACCCCGACATTGATCGCGGAATTCGACCTGGAAGCCGAACTCGTGGCGGCGCTGGAGCGCAAGCGCGGGTTCGGTCGCTACATGCACTCCGATCATTGCCGTCTACAAGGGCAGACCATCAACCAATGGCTGGCAACACCAGGACGCATGCCCGACTTTCTCCAGGCACTGCAGGCCCAAGGCTGGGTTCGGCGTCATGAAGATCCGACTACGAGTCGTTTCTGGAAAATCATCGACGGCCCCACAGCGGCCATGTTCGGGATCTTCAGCCCTTACGAGATGCAGCTCTGGCATGACTGGATCGCGGGCGACTGGCAGGCTCCACCGGCCCGTCGGCTGCGGCCGGGCAGTTGGGAAGACAGCGTCAGCCATCTGTCGGCGGGTGACGCGCCGCCGCCTTCGGACAATGTCGACGAACTCATCGAGGCCATGGCTGGCAATCGTCACGCACTCCCGCAGGGACTGCGTGCCACCCAGGCCTATACACAACTCACCGGACTTGCCTACGGGAGACCCTGCTGATGCAGCTTGACCAACAACAGGCGCAGGCCGACCAGGCCTTGCTCGAGCTCGGCCAGCGCCTGCGCGCGGATGGATACCGCTTCACGTGTGTGACTCCGGCCACTCAGGCGCGCAATAACCAAAGGGAAGGGTCGCAGGAAGCCCATACCTTGCGGGACGCCTTTGGCTGGAACAGGCCTTTCCCGCCGTCCCTGATTTCCGCCGACGAGCTGGAGCAATTGTGGTCGGCGCAGGCCCTGCGCGAGGAAGGCGGATTACTGCACAGTCAAGTGCGCTGGGCAACGCTCGACGACCTGCTGCTGGTGCACTCGGGTTATCCCACCGATGCCCAGGACGCGGTCTTCTTCGGCCCCGACAGCTACCGTTTCGCGCAATTCATCAGCGATCACCTGCAGCACCGTTTCGCACCGGTCGAGCATGCCGTGGACATTGGCTGCGGAAGCGGCATAGGGGCGTTGCTGATCGCTAGCGCGGCGCGCCATGCGCAAGTTACGGCCGTCGACATCAACCCGCTGGCGTTGCGCTATACGACGATCAACGCTGCCTTGGCCGGTCTGGAAAACGTCTCGGTGGCGACCAGTGATGTGCTGAACGGAATCACCGGCCGGTTCGACCTGATCGTGGCCAATCCGCCCTACATGTTCGATGCCGCGGAGCGTACCTATCGCCATGGGGGCGGCTCCCTCGGCGTGGACCTGTCCTTGCGTATCCTCGAGGAGTCGTGTGGCCGCCTGAGCCCTGGCGGTACCTTGTTGCTCTATACCGGCGTGGCCATCGTCGAAGGTCGCGATGCGTTGCTGGAAGCTGTTCGTTTGCGGCTGGCGGGTAAAGAGTGGCGGTGGCACTACCACGAGATCGATCCGGACGTATTTGGCGAACAGTTGCTGGAGCCTGGCTACGAGCGCGTGGAACGCATCGCCGCGGTTGGCCTCAGCGTGACCCGGAGCATGGGCCCGGCGTGACAGGGCTTTTACAAATCTGGTGCAGGAGATCCCATGCTACATGGGATCTCCTGCACCAGAGGTAGCGGCGGTTGCGAATCCAGTAGAGTGGGGCGCGAAGGCAGTCTTGTCACTCTTCGTCACGCTGGATGAAAGAAAGCGTGCCATTGCGCTCGACGATGGCGTATTTGATCTGGCTGACGTTTTCGATGCCTTGAGTACTACGCGCCGATTCCAGGATGTCGTCCTCGGTCAGGCGTGAGTGACGCATGCGCGTATGCAGGAAACGACCTTCCTCGACCACTACCAGGGCCTGGCCGTCCATCAGCCTCGACAGCCGCAGGGAACTGAGCTTGGCTAGCGAGAACCCTATATCCAGCACGAACAACGTCGTGATCACCAGCACCGCGTTGGTGAAGGAGAAGTCTTCGCCAAGGAGCGCCTGCTGCGTGGCTTCGCCAATGATCAACAACAGGACGAAATCGAACGTGGTCAGGTCGGCGAGCGAACGACGGCCGGCAATGCGGAACAGGATCATCAGGGCCAGATACATGCCTGCGGCGCGAAAAATGGATTCCATGCCTGCTCCTAGGGATAGATGAAAGTGGTGAAAGTGACCGCGCTGGTAGAGCCGACCCGGGCCCGCGCGCGTAGCGGGCCAATCCCTTCGTATTGCAAGCTGAGATAGAGAGCCGCCTCGCCTTCAGCATCCGTGGCCAAGTGCAAAAGTAACGCACGACCCTGGGATTGCGACATCAATGGCTCAGGTTGCAGGGTCTCGATAGTGGCCTCGCGAACCAGTGGACCGTCGAGCAGCAACGCCACCTGAGCCGAAGGCTGACCTTTGACTCGGATTTTCAGGTTCTCCACAGAACCGTTGCGACTGAAGCGCTGGTAGTCGACCTGTAGCCGGCCATCGACACTGGCCACTGATTGCTCACTGAGCGGGCCATGACCGAATACACCGGCCAGAGCCATGACCACGATCAACACCAAGCCGTACCAGCCCAGTCGTTCGAAACGCCATGCCCGATGTTGCCGGCGCATGTCCTCCTCGACCGGCTGGCGACGCGAGACCTCCTCCTTGACGGTCATGTTGTCATGCTCCATCAGGCGCGTTCGCCGCGCAGCCAACGTTGGTGAAAGTTCCGCACCTGTTCCAGGCCGTGTAGCGAGGACTTGTGCATCACGGCTTCGCGGTCGCCGTCAAAGTGCAAGGTCCGTGTGAAGACCGCGATCGGCTCCCCGGCAAAGGCCCAGGCGAAGCACAGCGTGCCTGGCTTGATATCGCCTTGGGGCTCGGGTCCGGCTACCCCCGTGGTCGCCACGGCGACGTTCGCTGGGCTATCCTGCAGGGCACCCACCGCCATTTCCCTAGCGACCTGCACGCTGGTCAGGCCGAATTGCTCGATGGTGTCGGCGCTGACGCGCAGCAGGCGTTGCTTTGCCGTCGGCGAGTAGACGACATAACCGCTTTCGAGCACCTCGCCACTGCCCGGTATCTCCGACAACAGCGCGACCATACGGCCGGCGGTGCAGGATTCGGCGGTAGTCAACAGCAGCTCGTGCTCCTTGAGATAGTCCAGCACGGCCTGGACTGCATCGATAGACATGGTCCGTTCCTCAAGTTCCTTTTGCGATTGACGCTGGCGTCGGGTCAAGGTTCAGAAGGCATGCAGGCATGCAGGGCGCTTGTCAGGCAGACCACCTGTCGGTCCGTGACAGGATTCGAGCAAACCTTCGAGCTAGACGCTTTCTCGAACTTAGTAACGTCCCACGACACTTGAGGAGATGGCTCATGTCCACTAGCAAACCCCAGGATCAATTCAGCATGCAGGATCCGCTGACCCAGTATCCGCAGCCGCCGTTCCCGGCTCAGACACAAGCGGCGCCAGGGCTGGATGCGAAAATGGATCCCGAGCCCGACCATGGCGAAAAGACCTACATAGGCTTTGGCCGGCTGAAAGGCCGCAAGGCGTTGATCACTGGCGCGGATTCCGGTATCGGCAGGGCGACAGCCATCGCTTTCGCCCGTGAAGGCGCCGATATCGTCTTGAACTACATGCCGACCGAACAGCGCGATGCCGATGAAGTGATCAAGCTGATCGAAGCGCAAGGGCGCAAGGCCGTCGCACTGCCTGGTGATCTCAAGGACGAAGGTTTCTGCAGGAATCTGGTAGCCGAGGCGGCTCGCTCGCTCGGTGGGCTGGACATCCTGGTGAACGTCGCCGGCAAGCAGGAAGCGCGCAAGGACATCGGCGAAATCACCAGCCAGCAGTTCGACGATACGCTCAAGACCAATATCTACGCCTTGTTCTGGCTGTGCCAGGCGGCCGTGCCGCTGATGCCAGCGGGCGCCACCATCATCAATACCGCGTCCATCCAGTCCTATCAGCCTTCGGCCACGCTGTTGGATTACGCCACTACCAAGGCCGCGATCGTCGCCTTTACCAAGGCCCTGGCCAAGCAGGTCATCGACCGCGGCATTCGAGTCAACGCCGTGGCGCCAGGCCCGATCTGGACCGTCTTGCAGCCCAGTGGCGGTCAGCCACCGGAGAAAATCCCGGAATTCGGCAGCCAGACCCCGATGAAGCGACCTGGCCAGCCCGCCGAATGCGCGCCCTTGTATGTATTGCTGGCATCTCAGGAATCGAGCTACATCACCGGCGAGGTGTTCGGCGTAACCGGTGGCAACCCGTTGCCATAGGGCAGGGCGAGTAAACCTTCATGAACAGGAGCAGTCATCTGCGTAAGTGCCTGTGATTTTCAGGCCAAGGAGGTAGCTGATGACATTTGTCTGCCTGCTGCGCGGTTGCCATTGGCGAGCCACGCTGATTCGTGAATTGACCGGCCTGCAGTGCCACTGCTGCGAACGCTGCGGCGCGCTTCGCTACTGCAGGCCCGGGACTGCCGATCAACTTCAATAGATCCCAGGGGAGCCAAGCATGGCCAGGGCAATCTGGAAAGGGGCGATCAGTTTCGGCCTCGTGCATATTCCCGTAGCGCTCAACACGGCGGTCAAGACCGAACGTGTCGATTTCGACTGGCTCGACCAGCGGAGCATGGAGCCGGTGGGCTACAAGCGCGTGAACAAGGTGACCGGCAAGGAAATCGACAAGGAACATATCGTCAAGGGCGTGCAGTACGAGAAAGGTCGCTATGTGGTGATCAGTGAAGAGGAAATCCGCGAGGCGCGGCCGGAGGCGACCCAGACCATCGATATCTTCTCTTTCGTCGATGCGGCGCAGATTCCCTTGCAGCACTTCGATACGCCTTACTACCTGAGCCCCGACCGCCGAGGTGGCAAGGTCTATGCCTTGCTGCGAGAGACGTTGGAAAGTACCGGCAAGGTCGCGCTGGCCACGGTTGTCTTGCATACCAAGCAGCACCTTGCGCTGATACGGCCGTTGGACGATGCGTTGGTAATGATCACCTTGCGTTGGCCCGAAGAGGTTCGAGGCCTGGATACGTTGGAATTGGACAAGACAGTGACCGACACCAAGGTCGAGAAGCGCGAACTGGACATGGCCAAGCGGCTGGTCGAGGACATGAGCGGGGATTGGACGCCGGCTGACTACCATGATGCTTTCCGCGAGACCATCATGGAGCTGGTGGAAGAAAAGGCCAGCAAGGGCAAGATCAGCGTGGTGGAAAGCAAGGAAGCGATGACCGAGAAGAGCGCGAATATTCTCGATCTGACCGAGCTGCTCAAGCGCAGCCTTGGGGGCAAGGGAGGCAAGGCTGCCGGGAAGAAGGATTCTGAGAAGAAGCCGGTGAAGAAGGCGCGCAAGGCGTCGTGAGGGGATTTGGCTTAATGGTGGCTCGGTGCATGCCGGTAGATTTTTAGCGCCCTCAGGATCGAGCGCTGCCCACGCGGCGCAACGCGCGGTGCCTGTCGATAGATTTTTAGCGCCCTTGAGATCGAGCGCTGCCCGCGTGGCGCTTCGCGAGGTGTCTGTCATGGCTCTTGTAGCGCTCTTGAGATCGAGCGCCGCCCGTGTGGCGCTTCGCGAGGTGTCTGTCATGGCTCTTGTAGCGTTCTTGAGATCGAGCGCCGCCCGCGTGGCGCTTCGCGAGGTGTCTGTCATGGCTTTTGTAGCGCTCTTGAGATCTAGCGCCGCCCGCGTGGCGCTTCGCGAGGTGTCTGTCATGGCTTTTGTAGCGCCCTTGAGATCGAGCGCCGCCCACGCGGCGCTTCGCGAGTAAACTCGCTCCCACATTTGTTGCAGTGTGCCATGGCCTGATAGGCCGAGTTCTTAGCCTTGTGTGTACAACAAAGAGATCGAGGGGGTAGCAGCAGCCTTTATGCAATCTTCAGCCAAGCATTAAAGGCTGACAACTCCTCTCTCACAGGCCATGGCGCGTTGCAACAAATGTGGGAGCGAGTTTACTCGCGAAGCGCCGCGCGGGCGGCGCTCGATCTCAAGGTCGCTATACATTTGTCGCCATGCACCTGGCGGCCAACATGCAATCCCACCTTCCATACAATTGCCTAACCGCCCCCTCAAACCTCGACCGCAGCCTCTACCCTCAAACTCGCCAGGTAGTCGGCAAATCCCTCTCGTGCTCGTCCATCCCGGCGGCTGCTGGTCGCCACGCTGTGCCGGGCCGTCCACACGATCCGCGCGCCGCTGGCGTGCAAGGCGTTCACCAGGTACACATCCTCATGAGCCGGGAGCGGCGGAAAACCACCGACGCTTTGGTAGGCGCGCGCGCAGATGCCGAGGTTGGCACCGTGGATATGACGGTGTCCCTCGCGCGCCTGGTATCGGCTGCGGTAGAGACGCCGCAGAGCGGCATCCTGCCAAGGCTCCCAGCGTTCGATATGCACCGTGCCACAGACGACATCGGCCGCGCATTCCAGTTGCCAGAGCAACCAATGCGCGGGCACGCGGCTATCGGCATCGGTACATGCGAGCCAGCTGGCGCCGCGCGCGAGCATGAAGGATGCGCCCGTACGGCGAGCCACGCCTACGTTCCCAGCGTCGATCTCGAGCGTAAGGACACCGTGGCGGTGGGCAATGGATGCGCTGGCGTCGGTGCAGCGATCGAGGACTACCAGGACTTCCACGTCATGACCCTTGTCACGTGCCTGTCGGGCGGCCGTCTCGACGGCTTTCAGGCAATACCCCAACCGTCTGGCTTCGTTGTGTGCCGGAATGATCACTGTAATCATAGGCACGGTTCGTCGAGGTCGATAACGCTTGGCTGACAGGACCAGTATTCGAGCAGGAAGTCGGCTTCCTCGTGACGCACCACCGGGTACAAGGGCAGGTGCTTGGAAAGCAGGTCATGCACTTCGCGGCCGTCCTGTGGGCACCCGGCAATCGGGTGGCGCCAATGGCAAGCCAGCAATCCGCCGTCGTAGGTCAGGCTTGCAACCGACTGCTCGATAACCTGTAGCCAGTCGGTGGGATCAAGGTAATAGCCTACTTCGCCAAGAACGATCAGGTCGAAGCTCCCGCCCGGCCAGTCACCCGGCAGACGCGCCTGTTCGACACTGGCATGTGCCACGCCGGCCATGCGTTCGCGCGCCAGGCGTACCGCCGTCGGATCGAGGTCCTGGCACACCAGGCTCGCGCTACGCTCGGCAAGCAGCGCGCTGAGCTCTCCGTTGGCGCAGGCCGGCTCGAAAATGCGTTCATAGCACTGACGTGGCAGCGTGGCCATGATCAGGTCGCGCTTGCGTCGCTCGTACCACCGCGTGCGGAAGGCCCAGGGATCTTCGTTGGTCGCGTACAGGTCAGCGAAGTATTGCGAGTCGAGGCTCATAGAAACACCACTTCAAAGGGTTGCAGAAGACATTCGAGCAACATCGCAGGCAGGACGGGCGGGCGGTCTTCGTCTGGTTCCATCTGGCTGACATGCGCGGCGATGGCTCGACGCTTGCGCGTCCGGCTGGTCTCGTCGAGCTGGAGACGATGCGCACAGGCCCAAGGCAGCCGAGCGTCCTCCGCATCCGCCCAATGCCAGGCCCAGACCGGAACTTCCGCGAGGCGAGCCTGACGGGCCTGGGCCGCTTGCGCGCACGCGCGTCCCACGGCTTCGTGATCGCAGTGACCGTCCCCGCGCCAGGTGGTCAACAGCACGTCGCCAGGCTTGAGCAACTGATTGAGATGATTGACCAGGAAGGCTTCTTCCCGGGGCAGGCCACCATCCTTGAGGTGCAATCGCCGCCAGTCGAGCGCGGCGGGGTCCAGGCCAAGGCACTTCAGGGCCTCTCTACTCTCCAGAACCCGCTGGTGTCGCAGACGGTGTTCGGTCCAGTGCGTGGACTCGGGGTGACTGCCCTCGCCATCGGTGACGGAGATCAGCACGACATCCTGTTCGCGCCCGCTGAATTGGCTGAGCAGACCACCGCACATGAGGATTTCATCGTCCGGATGAGGCGCTACCACCACCAGGCGTGTGCCGGGGGGGCAAAGCGTATCGGCACTGATCCACGTCGCCCGCGCCAGGTGCGCCGAATGCTGCCAGTGCGCCCAGGGCGTGCCGCTGGCAGCTTGGATACGATTCTCGCTCATAGCTGCCAGGCCCCGTCGGGCAACTCGGTCAATTGCTCGCCCAAGTCCGCCAGGTCGCGCTCGGCATGGCTCTGGCGCAGGTATACCGGCAGGTCCGAGCTCAGGCGGGCAAAGTGGCTATTGCGGCAGTAGGGCACAGCGCCCATGGCTCGGCCGACATGCCGGATCACGCGCTCGACCGCATGCTCGACCTGAGCGCGCAAGCGGCGGACTTCGATGCCGGCATCGGCCGTGGGTTGGCAGTCGATCCAGCTGGCACAGTCGCGCAATGCGGCACGTGCGCCATACAGCGCGGCATCCACCGCACCGAGGTGGGCATTCGCGTGAGGATCCTGGCGAGACTTGCAGTGCTCTCGCAGGTACTCGGCCAGTACCTCGGCGGCGCCGTACCAGCAAGCGGCAATACCACCCCCGCCGTGCCAGAAGCCCGGTCGAGACAGGTATTCGCCTGGCAAGCCCACGGCGATGCCCGGCGAGTCGTCGAAGGCGACCTCGACGCTAGCGGTGGTGCCCATGCCGACGGCTTGCCAGTTGTCCACCTGGATACGGTTGCTGGCATCGGCCAAGTCAATGGCCACCAGCTGCGACTGGCCGTCTTCGGTCCAGGCCGTGATCAGCGCGCGGTTGATCTGCATGGCGCCCGAGCACCAGGCCTTGCTGCCCGTCAGGCGGACCTGATCGCCGTCACGGTGAGTGATCACCGCGCGGGCATCCGGCGGCTCCGCCGCCCATACCCCCCAGAGGCCGTCGCCAGCCAGGCGCGATGCAGCGCATTCGGCAAGGATCGCCAAGGCGTCGGTATGTCCCTCGTAGAGCTTGGCCAGGGCCAGATCGCAACCGGCCACGCGAGCCAGTGTCTTCCAGCGTTGCAAGGTCTGTCCGTGGCCAGGCAGTGGCAGGAGGTCAAGCTCGTCGGCCTGAAGCGCCTTCATCAGGACGGGGAGCTGGGTATCGAAATTCAACGGCTGGGGGCGATCCGAATAACTGCGTAGCAGACGGTCCAGGCTGCCCAGGTCGAAATCCTGGAAGATGCTCATCAATGCGACTCCACCGTTGTGTTTTTCTTCCATCCCCGCAGATTCATCGCACACAGGCAGAACTGCAGGACTATCAGTGCCCAGGCCTGGATTTGCCAGCCCCAGATGACCCAGAGCAGGTTGCTGCTGATAAAGCAGCAGAAACCGACGCGCCGTCTGGTCGAGCGGCGTGACCCGATGCACCAGGCGGCAACTACCGTCAGGAGCATGGCGGGCCATTGCAACAAATCGATGAATTGCTCCATCAGCTCAACCCCAGCTGCTTGCGCATCTTTACGGTGATGGATTGGCGAGTAGAAGCAAGGTCTGCCCACGGATCATCGACCTCGCCCAGGCGCTCGCGCACGTTCGACAGATTCCATTGGTTGGCGCCCTTGAGCTGGGCAAGCTCCTCGCGCCAGATCGGCACCGATACCGATAATCCTTCCCGCGCCCGCAGGGAATAGGGACTGACAGTGGTCGCGCCCTTGCCATTGCGCAGGTAGTCGATGAAGATCCGCCCGATCCGGTTCTTGGGCCCGGACACCGCCGAGAGGCGGTCCGGAAACAGCCCAGCCAGGTGATCGACGATGGCGTGCGTAAAATCTTTCACCTCGTCCCAACCGGCTCGCCGGGTCAAGGGGACAACCAGGTGCATGCCTTTGCCGCCGCTGGTCTTTAGAAACACCTTCAGGCCAAGCTCTTCGAGCAATGTCAGGGTCAGTTGGGTGGCTTCCAACATGGCCTTCCAGGGCAGCGCCGGGTCAGGGTCGAGATCCAGGACGAAGCGGTCGGGCTTGTCGAAGTCCTTGTCGGTCGCATTCCAGGTATGAAGTTCGAGCGTGTTCATCTGTACGGCGCCCAGCAGGGTGTCCGGGCCATTGACGATCATGACCGCCTGGCCGGCCTGCTCCTTGTCGTAGGTGACGATACCGGGGATATGCAGCTGGCCCGCGTTCTTCTGGAAGAACAGCTCGCCTGCCAGCCCCTCGGGCGCGCGTACCAGGGCCACGGGGCGTGCCTTGAGGTGGGGCAGGATCCACGGGGCCACGTCGGCGTAGTATTCGGCGACATCCCGCTTGGTGAGGCCACTGCTGGCGTCGATCACTCGGTCGGGGTGGGTCAGGCGCAGGTTGGCCAGCCCTTTGGTCTTGGGCACGGCTTTGGTGGGCATGGGACGCTCCAGGTCGATATCGGTAGCCGGCTTGTCATCGCGCAGGCCATGGAACACGGCGTGACGAACGAAGCCTTCACGGGTCATCTGGGCAAAGGAAACTTCGGCCAGCAACAGCGGTTTCAGCCAATGCACGCCGCGAACCTCGCTGCCGGTGGGCGGTTTGGACAAGGCGGGACGGTCCGTTTCCAGTGGCTTGAGGCGTGCATGGATGCTGTGCAGCGTGATCGCGCTGAAACCGGTGCCGACCTTGCCTGCATAGCGCAGTTCACCGCTTTCCTTGTCATGCAGCGCCAGGAGCAGGGCACCGAAGCCGCTTCGACTGCCCTTGGGGTCGGTGTAGCCGACGAGCACGAACTCCTGGCGCTGCTTGCACTTGAGCTTGATCCAGTCGCTGCTGCGCCGTCCGCTGTAGGTGCTGTCCAGGCGCTTGCCGATCAGACCTTCGAGTTGCAGGCTACAGGCGCTGGCGAGCAGGGATTCCACCGGCTGGTCGAAGTCCGCGGAAAACTTCAGGACCTTGGATTGATGGTTGTCGAGCAAGGCCTTCAGTCGAGCGCGGCGTTCCTGCAGGGGATTGTCGCGCAGGTCCTCGCCATCGAGATAAAGCAGGTCGAAGAGAAAGTAACTGATCTGCTCGTCGCGCGCGGTATCGAAGGCATTCTGCAGGGCCTGGAAATCCGCCGCGCCCTCGTCATCGACCACGACCACTTCGCCGTCGAGCCAGGCGGAATTCACGTCGAGCCCGCTCAGGGCTTCCACCTGGCGCGGCATCTTGGCGCTCCAGTCGTGGCCGTTGCGGGTGAACAGGCGCGCTTTGCCGTTTTCGATCCGCGCGAGTATGCGATAGCCATCGAATTTCACTTCGTAGGACCAGTCGCCTGCCGGGGGGGATTCGACCAGGGTCGCCAGCTGCGGCTGCAGCATCTCGGGCAACGCTTGCTGGTCTGCCTTGGCACGCTTGGGAGAGGGCTTGATCGACTTTTTCTTGATGGCTTTGTCGGTGTCGACGGCGGCGGACCGAGGAACCAGGGTACGGTCACTCAGGACACTGTCAGGCAGGGCTTCGAGCACGTCGTATTCGGACTCGCTGCGCGCTTCTGCGTCGTTGGACTTGACCAGCATCCACTGTTCCTTCTTGCCGCCCAGGCGGGTACGGAACAGATTCCAGACGCCGGCGAGCTTTTCTCCCTGCAGACGAAAACGCAGCTTGCCCTTGGCATAAGCGTCCCTCGGATCGCCTTCAGGCTCCCAGACCCCCCGATCCCAGACGATCACGTCGCCCGCGCCATAATGTCCGTGGGGGATGCTGCCTTCGAACGTGGCGTAGTCCAGCGGGTGGTCTTCCACATGAACGGCAAGACGCCGGACCTTGGGATCCAGCGAAGGGCCCTTCGGGATCGCCCAGCTTTTCAGCGTGCCGTCCAGCTCCAGGCGGAAATCGTAATGGAGATGGCTGGCGTCGTGTTTCTGGATGCAGTACTGCAGCGCGTGCGCCTGCTTCGCCTGGCGACTTTCGCCCGTCGGCTCCGACGTGGCGTTGAAGTCGCGCTTGCGATGGTACTCCTGCAGGGGCTTGTCCATGGCGGGCTCCAGGGGATTCGCGGGTCTCTAGATGGGAGGAAACGCGGTCAAGAGAGTTCAATCTGTATGCGGGCCGGGACGAAACGGGCAGGGGCCGCAAGTGCCATGGGCGACCTGGCGTGATGTGCAAAAACTCTGAATCATTCGGCAGATGGCGGAGTCGACTGAATGAACACATTCGACGGAGAGCTTTTATGCCAAGGCCAGAAGACCCGAACGACCGCCTGACGCCTGAGATCGACACGATCGAGGACCGCATGGGCGATATGCGAGAGCTGGATTTCCGCGACAGCGACGAGCATCAAGGGCGCGCCGGCGATGAACGCCCGGCTCGCGAGCTCGAGCAGGAGTTTCCCCCGGAGCGCGTGGAGCGTAGCGGCATGACCGGCGGGGAAGCCTTGAGCGAGGGTATCCATGAGGACGGTGTGACGGACGATGACCTGAGTCCTGAGACGCTCTTCGACGAAACCGGTGCCCGTGATCCCCATGAGCCGGGTGGCGATGGACCTGCCGACCAGGACCTGAGTGAGGTTTCATCCCGCGAGATCGGGGCAGGGATCGGGCTCGACGAGGAAGAGAT
This sequence comes from Pseudomonas capeferrum, assembly GCF_013523055.1. Classification (GTDB taxonomy): domain Bacteria; phylum Pseudomonadota; class Gammaproteobacteria; order Pseudomonadales; family Pseudomonadaceae; genus Aquipseudomonas; species Aquipseudomonas capeferrum_A. The sequence goes on from NZ_JAAMQM010000019.1 coordinate 65,621, forward strand.
GGCACATGTGGACCCGCTGGACGGCGAGCCTTGGAATGATACGCTGCCGCCTGCCGATGGTGATAACGATAGCGATGTGAGGAACAAACGATGAATGAGCAACGTTGTGCCTGCAGCCAGTGCTCTTGCACTGTAGATGCCAATGCCAAGGCCCAGGACGGTAATGCCTACTGCTGCAAGGCCTGCGCCAACGGCCACCGCAATGGTGAACATTGCCGCATGCCGGATTGCGATTGCGGTTCGACCGGGCAGCCCCACGATGATGAGAGCAATAGGGCGATCTGAAAGGTAGCTCGACCGGTGCGCCAGCCTCACCGTGGCGTAGACCCGCCGTCCACCAGGGCACCCACCGCCAGGTGGGTCGCCCATAAGCCCGACCAGCCGTCAGGCGAGCACCACTGACCGAAGCCGTTGCGGCCTATTCCGTATCCCATTTCCCATCATTCTGCTCGCAGTCCGTACGCGCCTGTCCAAGATTCGCGGTGCCGTAGTAATACGTGATCACCCGCGCATCCTTGGACAGGGCCGGACGGGTCGAAGGCTCGCCACTGCCCGCCGACTTGGGATTGGCCAGCGATTCCTGGGTCAGCGTCGCCGTACACCGTCCTTGGCTCTTGTCCGGGCACTGCGCCACCTTGCGCTTTTCACTATTGAGCATCTCCTTGCTCTCGTTGCTGCACGACCAGTTGATGGATTCGGCCGGCACGCCGGTGAATTCGTAGCAGGTATGCTCGTCCACGGACGCAATGGCCGCGCTGGAAGAGCGGGTAGAGACGTCGCAGGCCTCGGCCAGCACGCTACCGCTGGCCAGACCGCTGAGGAGCAGGAGCACTGCATGAGCACGCATGGATCACCTCCTGGGCACTGGGCCCGTTTCAGGACTTGGGCAGCGCGGCCTTGCTTTCCTGGCGCATCGCCTTGGCGCGTTTTTCCAGTACCAGGTAGGCGGTAACCGCGATCAACAGGGGGATCAGGTAGTAGAACGTGCGATAACCCAGCAGCGCAGCGACCAGGCTGCCTTGGCTGATCTGCCCTTGCAGTAGCGCGAGGAAGACCGTTTCCAGCACCCCAAGCCCGGCGGGGATATGGGCCACCACACCCGCCACGCAGCTGATCAGCAATATCCCTAGAATAGAAGGGAAGAACAGGTCGTGCGGCAGCAGCCAGTAGATCAGCATCGCCATCAGCGTCCAGTTGCTCGCGCCCAGGCCCACCTGCGCCAGCGCCATGCGCAAGCTCGGCAAAGTGATCTCGTGCTCGCGCACGCGCCAGGTGCGGCGACGGGCATAACCACAGGCAAGCACGTAGCCCACGGCCAGGGCCATCATCAACGCGCCGATCAGCTGCAGACCGGTGCCGCCCACGGCCCAGCTTTCCGGCAGTTTCACCAAGCGCAGGGCGAACACCGTCCCGGCCAAGGCCATATAGCCGATCCAGTTGGTGAGAATGCCTAGCGTGATGATCTTGGTGATCGTCGGCGTATCCAGGCCCAGGCGGCTATAGAGCCGGTAACGCAAGGCTACTCCGCCTACCCAGGTGGTAAAGTTCAGGTTGAAGGCGTAGCACACGAAGGCTACCGGCAGCACTTGCCGCGCCGGCAGCTTGTGACCGGTATAGGCGCGCCCTAGCAGGTCATAGCAGCTGAAGACGGCGTAGCTGCACAGTGCAAGCGCAAAGCCGAGCAGAAGCTTGCCAGGCCCATACGACTTCAATGACTGTCGCACCTCGTTCCAGTCCAGGTTGCGAGCCAGCATGTACAACAGAGCCGGGATCAGCAGCAGTAAAAGCACGGTGAACACCCGCTTGCCCCAGGTAAGCCAACGCTTTCGCTCCATCAGGTTTTGCCCTCGTGAAAATGCACATCTGCTTCAGTCGCCGGTTGCAGTGATTGAAGTCGTTTGCGATGGGCCGGGAACCATCCGGCGATGACCGGGAAATAACGAATGATGTGGAAGCACAGGAAGATCAAGGGCGCGCGCCACCAGTAGCCGCGGATCATGCGCTCCATGGTGACGGCCTTGCATTGCTGGCTGCCCAGTTCGGTGAGGTGTTCGTAGAGCTGCTGGTTGAAGGCGCGATCGCGGATCAGCAGGTTGGCCTCGAGGTTGAACGACAGGCTCAATGGATCGAGGTTGCTCGAACCGACCGTGACCCATTCGTCATCCACCAGCGCGACCTTGCCGTGGAGTGGCCGCTGGCAGTACTCGTGGATCACCACGCCATCGCGCAACAGATAGTTGTAGAGCAGGCGCGACAGCGCGCGGACCCAACGCATGTCGGGCTGCCCCTGGAGGATGAGGGTGACTTCGACACCCCGCCGGGCAGCGTTGCGCAGCTCTCGCAACAGCCGGTAGCCCGGGAAGAAATAGGCATTGGCGACGACGATACGCTCGCGCGCCGAGCGAAACGCCGCCAGGTACTCTTTCTCGATATCCGTGGTCCGCAGCAGGTTGTCGCGTTCGACCAGCACCGCGCTGATCGAGCCGGTCGGCTGCCTGGTCGGGCGTACCTGACTTGGAGGTTCCAGGACCGGCGCCATGAGTCGCCGACTGGAGGCGTGGATCTGCGTGACCACCGGGCCGGTGACCTCGACGGCGTAATCCTGCTTGGCCATGGGCCCGTAGTCCCCAAGGTGGTCGGCACTGTAGTTGATACCCCCCACGAAAGCCCGTTCGCCATCGATCACCACGATCTTGCGATGCAGTCGGCGGAACAGGTTCGTGCGCATTCCTATCAGGCGTGGCTGCGGGTCGAAGGAGTGGAAACGCACGCCCGCCTCGGTCATCGAGCCAATGAAGCTGTCCGGCAGATCCGCGGTGCCATACCCATCCGCGACCATTTCCACGCGCACGCCTCGCTGCGCAGCTTCGATCAGGACCTGACGCAGTTGTTGGCCGACCTTGTCATCGAAGATGATGAAGGTCTCCAGAAGAATCTCTTCCTTGGCCGCGGCCATGGCTTCGAAGACACGGGGATAGAATTCTTCGCCATTGATCAGCAGCCTTACATCGTTACCGTCGACCCAAGGTCTGTTCACAGGCTCACCTCCGCGGCAAGGGGGGCATGGTCGGACAAATGCGTCCAGGGGTAGCTGGAGAGCACCTTGGCACTGCGCACGGTTGCATTGCGCAGGTAGATGCGATCCAGGCGCAACAGCGGCAGACGCGCCGGGAAGCTGCGCGCCGGGGCTCCCTGGGTGCGACCGAACGCTTCCTCGAGATGCTTGGCCAGTACTCCATCGGCCTTCAGGCGCCAGTCGTTGAAATCACCGGCAATGACCACTGGCGCATCCGCAGGCAATGAGTCGAGCAGCTCGAGCAGCAAACGGACCTGCCGCTGCCGATGCGCCTCGCGCAGACCCAGGTGCACGCAGATGGCGTGGAATTGATCATGGCCGGGTACGTCCAGACGGCAATGCAGCAGACCACGTTGTTCGTTGCCCTGGATCGACACATCGAGATTGTGGTGCTCGAGTATGGGGAATTTCGACAGCAAGGCATTGCCATGGTCGCCGTGCGGATAGACCGCGTTGCGGCCATAGGCGAATTGCGGCCACATGCTGTCGGCGAGAAATTCGTATTGCGGCGTCTCGGGCCAGGCGGCATGCCGTTCGGCATGCTGCTGATGGCTGCCGTGGACTTCCTGGAGGAAGACCAGATCGGCACCGGTGGCGCGTACCGCATCGCGCAGCTCGGGCAGGATGAAGCGCCTGTTGAAGAAGGTAAACCCCTTGTGCACGTTGATGGTCAGTAGGTTCAAGCGGCGCACGGCCGTGACCTTGTCGATGATGCAGGTGGGGGCTGGCATGGTTTTGTTCACGTTTCGACTCCTGGTTTCACGCCGGGCTCGGCCTCCAGCTCGTCTGCCAAGTGCAGACGCTCCAGGAGGCGGCGGGCATCGTAGGGGGCATGAACCTTTTGATCATTGTCGAAATAGCAGTAGATGTCCCGGGAGCTTCGCTTGCGCGGAGGCTGTTCGACGATCGAATGGGCATCGTCGGGTTGGCCGCCGATACTCCAGGCTTCGATGCGTCGACCCCAGCGGCGCAAGGCCCTGGCGGTATAGCCGCTGCTGTACAGCTCGGTGTCACCGTGCAGGCGCAGGTAGACGAAGTCGGCCGTCACGTCCTCGACGTACGGCCACTTGCCCGCGCTGTCCGCGACCACCAGCGCGACATTGTGATCGCGCAGCAACTTGACGAACGCTTCGCACAGGAAACTCTCGTGGCGGACTTCCACGGCATGTCTCAAGGCTTTCTTGCCTGCGACGTCGGCGATTGCGTTTCCTTTCAACCGCTCTGCGCACTGCGTGGCCAGCCGACGGGCAGCCGCGCGGTCGATGGGCAGGGTTTCGAGAAAGCGTGAGACCACATTCGCATCGAATTGAAGGTTGGGCGGAAACTGCCAGAGGATCGGCCCGAGCTTGTCACCAAGCCATAGCGGGCCGGAGGCAAGGAAATTGGCCAGCGGTTCCTCGATATCCTTCAGACGGCGCATATGGGTGATGAAACGGGGTCCTTTGAGGGCAAAGATGAAGTCGTTGGGCGTCTCGTCATGCCAGTGCCGGTAACGCTCGGGTGTCTGCAGGCTGTAGAACGAGCCGTTGATTTCGATGCTGTTCACCGTTCGCGAAGCGAACGCCAGTTCATCGTTCTGGCGCAGGCCTTCAGGGTAGAAATCCTTGCGCCATGGGCCGTAACGCCAACCGGAAATACCAATTCGAATATCGCTCACGGTGCCTTCCTTCGCATGGGCGTGTCGATGGATGACGGGTCCTTGGGGGGCAGTGGCACTGCGGTCGTGCGGCGTCTTGCGCCCAACCCAGGGAAAACCACTGCTCTCATTGCTGTCTCCTGGCGTGTCGGGAATGGAAAAGGGTGCTGTCATGCGCTGCAGCGCTTGCAATAACGACCCGAAAATGACCGCAAGGGTTCAGGAAAAATGACAGCAGTGCCGAGGAGGGCGGACAAGTTGAACTTCATCTGGCGCGGCGTTTCCACTCCTGTAGGTGTGGCAGCACGACACGGGGCCTCAGCTTGCTGTAAGACGCGCCCCGGAAGGTAGTCGCTTTGCGCAGGCCCTTGGCGGCCGAAGCGGGGGCGCATCTTTTGGAGTCTGCCTCGTCACTGGAATGACTCGCCTGCACTGGAGGAACCATGGCCAGACACATCATCCATTACACAGGTCCGATCAACTCTTCGACCTGCGGCAACTTGATCAATACCTGTTCGCGCGCGCTTCAGCAGGGGGCGGATGTCATACAGCTGAACATCGCGACCATGGGCGGCGAATGCAGCTACGGCTTTACCTTGTACAACTTTCTTCTCTCGTTGCCGGTTGCGGTGCATACGCATAATCTCGGCACGGTGGAATCGATGGGCAATATCCTGTTTCTAGCAGGGGAGCATCGTACTGCCTGCGTGTACAGCAAGTTCCTGTTCCACCCGTTTCACTGGACCTTGCATGGTTCTGTGGACCACTCGCGCATGGCCGAATATGCCATGAGCCTGGATTACGACCTGCGCCTGTACGCGGACATCGTCGCGGAACGGACGGAGGGTGGGGCGGACAGGCTGGACGTGCCCCGTTACCTGATGGCCGCGCCGCGCATTCTGGGGCCTCGAGAGGCTCTGGAAAGCGGAATGATCCATGCGATAGACGATCTGCCGATCGCGGCGGATGCCGTTCAGTGGAGTGTCCATGCATGAGAACGAGCAAGGGATTGCAGCGGGTGTCGTCGAGCGTGGTGACTCACTCAGGCCGCGGAACGGTGTTTTCGGTCTGCTGGGCAAGCAGTGACTCGATCAGCAGACGGATTTCGCTTTTGAGTGAACGGGCCCTTTTCAGGCGCATGAAGCGGCAGTCGGCGATCTCATTACCCGCAGCGGGCGCCGGCTTGTCGGCGAAGGCCGCTTCGAAAACATAGTGCACCCGTTGCGGGGATTCGTAACGCATGAGGAAACGAAGCACTTCGGGTTGCAGGCCGGTCTCTTCGAAAAGCTCACGCTCGGCCGCCTGTTGCGGAGTTTCGCCAGCCTCGATCTTGCCTCCGGGGAGTGTCCAGGAGGCTTTGGGTTTTCTGACGCACAGCCATTTCGCGCCTTCCTTGCCGTAACGACAGATGACAGTGGCTCGGTGCTTGGCTTGTTTCATGGAAACTCCTGGGCAGGCAATCTTTCGGTTCTTTGATCTTGGGCCACAATGAGAGCGAAGGGTTTAGTTTTTCTGGCGACTGCCGTTCGGTCGGCACTCTACCGTTGGTCAGTTCTGCTTCAAGCGATTGACCTAACGGTGTCGTCAAGGTTCGGAACTACAGGGATGCCTTTACTCCGCGGAGGTTGAACCATGCGTGCATTGACGTATCGAGGTGTTACCGATGTAAGGGTCGAGACCGTACCTGACCCCAAGCTCCAAGAGCCGGACGACATCGTTCTCAAGGTGACGGCGACGTCGATCTGCGGTTCCGACCTCCATCTGTACAGACGAAAGAATCCCGCAGTAAAGGTCGGCGACATCCTCGGTCATGAGTTCATGGGAGTTGTGGAAGAAGTCGGCTCGGCGGTCACCACGGTGAAGCGCGGCGACAGGGTAGTCATCCCTTTCGTGATTGCCTGCGGAGAGTGCTTCTTCTGTCAACAAAAGTTGTATGCGGCCTGTGCGACGACCAACACGGCCGTACATGACATCACCGGCAGGATCACGGTGCCGCCGGGCGCTGCGCTATTCGGATATGGCAAGCTGCATGGCGGCATTCCCGGTGGCCAAGCGGAATATGTGCGCGTCCCCAAGGCCAATGTCGGCCCATTCAAGGTGCCTGACAGCCTGCATTGCGACCAAGCCTTGTTCCTCGCCGACACGCTGCCTACGGCGTGGCAGGCGGTGATCAACGCGGATGTGGGCAAGGGATCTTCGTTGGCCATTTTCGGCGCCGGGCCGGTTGGCCTCCTGGCCGCCGCCTGCGCACGGGTGCGGGGTGTCGAGCAGCTGTTCATCGTTGACGAGTTCGGTTACAGGTTGGATTTCGCCCAGCAGAAGTACGGTGCCATCCCTATCGACTTCAGCCACGATGAGGACCCGGCCGGCAGCATCATCCGGCAAACACCCGGCGGGCGTGGGGTCGACGCGGTGATCGACGCCGTTGGCCTCGAAGCCAGGGGTAGTACCGCCGAGGCTGTCCTGACGATGCTCAAGCTCGAAGGTAGCAACGGCAAGGCTCTGCGCCAGTGCATAACCGCAGTGCGGCGAGGTGGGGTCATCAGTGTCCCGGGCGTGTATGCGGGGTCTACCCATGGGCTGCTGTTCGGCGATGCGTTCGATAAAGGTCTCAACTTCAGGATGGGCCAGACGCATGTGCATCGCTACTTGCCTGAGCTGCTGGAACACATCGAAGAGGGAAGACTGGAGCCTGGGAAAATCATCACTCACCATTTTTCGCTCGAGGATGCTACCCGAGCGTACGAAATGTTCGACGAGAAGCAGGGCCGTTGCATCAAGGTTGTGATCAATCCGGCCGGCACCTCTGACGACATCCATTGAACTGGAGTCTGCATGCCCCGCATTATCACTTCGACCGACAGCGAGTCCCTGCATCCGGCAGACGAAAGCCTGATGTTCGGGACTCCCAAGGACCGCTTGGACTTCTATCGTCGCGAGATACAGTACGAAACCACGATTCTCGCGAACCGCACCGACGCCTACTTGAGCGCCCAGTCGTTTCTGGTCATCGCTTTCGGGTCTTGCATGGCCAACCTCAACCCTAAGTGGGGCGCCTTGTTCACACTGGTAGTCCCCACCATGCTCGCCTTGTTGGGGGTCCTCAGCACGCTCAACGCGTGGCCTGGCATTCGCGCTTCCTACGGCATCATCGATCACTGGCATTTCAAGCAGAGCCAGCTGTTGCGCAGCGAACCACAGATGGGCCACTCCTTCGATGAATATCCCCTGTTCAGCGAAAGCGAGGCGAGTCATCGAGGTTATCGCAAGTCACTGCTGTTCTCCTTACGTACACCTTGGTTGTTCCTGGTGTTCTGGGTGGTGCTGGGCGGCTATTGCCTGTTCATTCAACTGGATCCGACAGGCAGCTGACCACCAAGCAAATGGCCACTACGCCGCTGAGCCATCCTGTTAGACAATCTTTTGAATTTTCACGAAAAAGCTCACTCCATCTCTTGTCATCCATGGAGAACAGGAGGCCCCACGATGCCAGCCCCGCAACTGTACATAATCGATTACCGGCTGCACGGTAGCCACCGCACATTCATTATCCGGCTTGACCGTATGGACAATGCCGAAGCCTGGCATTGGGCAAGCTGCGACGCCGGGGTCGGGATCATTCCAAAGTTCGGTCGCGAGAAGATTCGCAAGGTCAGTCGGCCGATGGCGGAGCGCTATGGTGTGACCGATGTCAGCTGGCGCTTGTCGGGCAGTGCTCCGAGCTTTGCGCCACCGGTGGTCGACAGTACCACTCAGGTTGGTTTGGCTCGGGCGCCTGGCGATCTTCCCGCCAGCGAAGAGACCACGGTTACAGCCTGAGAGATTGCACAACCAAACAGCCCGCATTTGCGGGCTGTTTTCATATGGGGCCCCGCGATATCGCTTCAGGCACCGGACTCGGGATCCGCCGCAGGAACGCCACGCTCTTCGTCATCCGTCAAATTTGGATCGGCATCTGGATCATCGACTCGGCCATTGGGGTTGTCAGGATCGAGCTCTGGGTAATCGGTCTGCGCGTCGCCGCCGCCCATTCTCAATGTTTCAGTCATAGCAACCTCCTGGGTTTTTGGGGGTGTGGACAGCCTCGCTTCGGCAACCCTGGAAGGGTCTGGATGACCAGCTGTCTCAGTAGATTGGAGGGCCTTGGCGAGTCGGTTCTTCAAATGGATTCATATCAAGCTGACCAGTGGTCTGCATAGAGATGCTGGCTAGAGCCACATCTGCGCACGCCTTGCATGAGAATTATTACTGATCAAGTCAAAAATAATGAATTTGTCTCAGTTTGATGGATTCAAGACAATGGCGCCATCATTCATATGGAGCAGCACTGTCATGGCCTTGGCTCACTCCCTCGGATTTCCGCGCATCGGCCGCGACCGCGAATTGAAAAAAGCACTTGAAGCCTTCTGGAAGGGTGAACTTGGCGAGGCGGGTCTGCGTGAGGCAGGTCGCCAATTGCGAAGGGACCATTGGGCTCTGCAGCAGCAGGCCGGGATCGAGTTGCTTCCCGTAGGCGACTTCGCCTGGTATGACCAGGTACTGACCCACTCGTTGATGTTCGGTGTCGTCCCGGAACGCTTTCGGCCCGTCGATGGCCAGGTCAGCCTGCAGACCTTGTTCGCCATGGCTCGCGGTACTTCAGGCGATGCACAGGCTGGCGCTTGTTGCGGTAGTCCCCATGCGCAGGAAATGACCAAGTGGTTCGATACCAATTATCACTATCTGGTCCCGGAGTTCTCTCACGACCAGCAGTTCGAGCTGGGCTGGGACCAGCTGTTCGAGGAAGTGGAGGAGGCCACGGCGCTGGGGCACAAGATCAAGCCAGTGTTGATCGGGCCGTTGACTTACCTGTGGCTGGGCAAGGCCAAGGGCAAGGACTTCGACAAGCTGGACCTGCTGGATCGGCTACTGCCTGTTTACGGGCAGATTCTCCAGCGCCTGGCCGGGCAGGGCGTCGAGTGGGTGCAGATCGACGAACCGATCCTGGCCCTGGACCTTGAGCAGGACTGGAAAAACGCGTTCGAGCGCGCCTACAACCATATCCAGCGTGATCCGCTCAAAAAACTGGTCGCTACCTACTTTGGCGGCTTGGAGGACAACCTGGGCCTGGCAGCCAATCTGCCGGTGGAGGGGCTGCACATCGACCTGGTGCGTGCGCCCGACCAGTATCCGGTGATCCTCGATCGACTTCCGGCTTACAAGGTTCTGTCGTTGGGCCTGGTCAATGGCCGGAATGTCTGGCGCTGCGATCTGGACAAAGCCTTGGCGGTGCTCGAGCATGCCCATGAGCGTCTGGGAGACCGCCTCTGGGTCGCGCCGTCCTGCTCGTTGTTGCACAGTCCGATGGACCTGAGCCGTGAAGACGGACTGGATGCCGAAGTGAAGGGCTGGCTGGCGTTTGCCGTACAGAAGTGCGAAGAGGTGGCCACGCTGGCACGCGCCATTAACGAGCCCGAAGCCCCGCAGGTTCTACGAGCCTTGACGAGCAGCCGTGCGGTACAGGCAAGCCGTGCAGCGTCCTCGCGCATACACAAGCCCGAGGTGCAGGCGCGTGTCGCGGCGATCACGCCTCGGGACAGCCAGCGTCAGGCGCCGTTTGCGCAGCGTATCGTTCGCCAACGGACAAGCCTGGACCTGCCATTGTTCCCGACCACCACCATCGGCTCGTTCCCGCAGACGCCGGCGATCCGTCTGGCTCGACAGGCGCGCAAGCACGGGCGCTTGAGCGAAGCCGAGTACACCGAGGCGATGCACAGTGAAATCCGCCACGCGGTGCAGGTGCAGGAGCGCCTGGGGTTGGACGTCTTGGTGCATGGCGAGGCGGAGCGCAACGACATGGTCGAGTATTTCGCCGAACAGCTCGACGGCTATCTCTTCACTCGATTCGGCTGGGTACAGAGCTACGGTTCTCGCTGCGTGAAGCCGGCGGTCATCTATGGTGATCTGAGCAGGCCCAAGGCGATGACGATAGAGTGGATTCGTTACGCCCAGAGCCTTACCGACAAGGTCATGAAGGGCATGCTGACCGGTCCCGTGACCATGCTGATGTGGTCGTTCCCGCGCGAGGACGTCAGCCGGGAAATCCAGGCTCGCCAATTGGCCGTGGCCATCCGTGACGAGGTCGTGGACCTGGAAGCCGCCGGCATCCGTATCGTGCAGATCGACGAGGCGGCTTTCCGCGAGGGCTTGCCGTTGCGCCGGTCGCAGTGGCAGCGGTACCTGGACTGGGCGACCGAGGCTTTCCGTCTGTGTGCCAGTGGCGTAAGGGACGAGACTCAGATCCACACCCATATGTGCTATAGCGAGTTCAATGACGTGATCGAATCCATCGCCGCCATGGATGCCGATGTGATCACCATCGAGACATCGCGCTCCGACATGGAGCTGCTCGACGCGTTCGAGGGCTTCGCGTATCCGAACGAGATCGGCCCCGGGGTCTATGACATCCATTCACCGCGTGTGCCCGACGTGGAGGAGATGAGCAATCTGTTGCGCAAGGCAGTGAGGCGAATTCCGGCACACAGGCTTTGGGTGAATCCGGATTGCGGGTTGAAGACGCGAGGGTGGCCTGAGACGGAGGCGGCTTTGGTGAACATGGTCAGCGCGGCGCGGCAACTGCGGCGGGAGCTGGCTTGAGTCGAGTCAGTTCGGGTGGTCGGCTTGGACCGTGGGATTAGCAGGTAAGCAGCGATATTTGTCCCGTCCATCGTTCGAGGCGCAATCGCATCAAACTTATGTGTGCTGGACCTTGTCAGGACATAGGTGAGCAATTGCTCAGATGGCAGCAGATCTATCATCACATGGAGAAAGAGAATGAGCTTTTTCAGCAACATCCTCGAGAAACTGGGTATTGGCAAGCATGCTGCTCCCACTGCCGAAGCTTCCCCGCAAAATCCTGGCGCCGCGACTCCGGGTACCTCGGCGCCCGGCACTTCGGCGCCTGGTGCTACGCAGTCCACGGCTGCACCTCCTGCCATTAGTGAAGTAGACGTGGCGGCCAAGCTGGAAACCCTGGCAAGCCAGCACAGTGAGAAACTGAACTGGCGTACGTCGATCGTCGACCTGCTGAAATTGTTGAACATCGACAGCAGCCTATCCGCCCGTAAAGAACTTGCCGCCGAGCTTAATTACACTGGCTCCACGGATGATTCGGCAGCCATGAATACCTGGTTGCACAAAGCGGTGCTGAAGAAGTTGGCCGAGAATGGGGGCAAAGTGCCCGCCGAGCTTCTGGACTGACCATTGCCATGGGTCTGGCCGGGGCTGTGGTTGGCTCTGGTCAAGACCAGGTAAGCGAAAGTGGGCCTCTGATTTCAGGGCCCACTTTTTTATGGGTTTCTTTTGTTCAAGTGCCGGTAGTACAGGGCGCCTGGGCATTCTAGCGACAGGCTCGGTTATTTTCACGACCCTGGATCAGCACCGCCTACACGTCAGCATTGCTTCACTCCAGCTGCTTGCGATATGTCGACTGGATCTCTGCAGTCCCGTGGCCGTCTTGCTTCGCGGTAACACGAGCATCCGGCTTGGAGGGCACGAACAGGCGGCCTCCGGGGAGCGCAGGAATCCGCAGCTTGATATCAGGCCGCTGGGCCGAACGCGCCTCGCGGTCGAAATCCTTCAAACCTACGATCTTTGGAGGCTCTTTTCCCTCCAGTACGAAGAAGGGGAGGTTCACGTGCAACATGGCGTCGTAGCGGCTGCTTTTGGAGAACCACAGCATGCATCGTGGATGAGGCGCCACAGGTTTGGGCATGTCGAGGTAGTCATCGTCGGCCATGTTGACCAGCGCTCGTAGATCGAACCACTGGGGCGTCTGCTCGAGGGCCTCGCCGACCTGTTCGGCTCTCGACCGGGCCTCTTCCAACAATCGTTCCCGAAGAGGGCCTATCTGGACCCGTTCCTTGCCAGAAGTGTGGCCAGCCCAGGTGAATGTGATCTGGCGTGGGGCAGCATCGAAATCCTGGAGGGTGCGCTTCAGCTGGTTGAGGGAAAAACGACTTCCCAGCGCCTGACGCATGATGTTCGAACGTCGACTGACTGCCACGTTGCGTAACAGGCGTTCGGCTTCGATCGCTTGTACCAGCTCGGCTTTACAACGATTTACGGCGCGGACTTCGTCCAGTACCGACTCACGAAGGATGAAATAGCCGGGCAGGCGCATGACCGTGCCAGGACTTTGGCCCACGTCCAGCTCGAACTCACGGAATGCCGATACGGCCGCGGCGATGGCCGAGGGACCTGTAACGCAGTCTACCGGGATCTGGGCGGGGGTCTTCTGTTCGGAAAGCAGCGGCAGCTTCCAAACCGTGCCGTCGATGACCAGGGAAGGCCACCTTGCGTTGAAGACAGCCATGGCATCAACCAGGCTTTCGTAAGCGGCAACGATCGAATGAGTCATGGATTAGGTCCTAAAATAATACCACCCCTTGATATGCAGTAATAGAATCACCTACCACCGCGCCAGACCTTGTTAACAGGATGGGAGGAGGGAGTCCATATTTTGATATGAAACAGGCCGTTGTCATCTGTCTACATTTGCTTTTGCCACGCATGGTGAGCATTGGGGATGTTGGGGATGTTGGAAAAAGCGGGGAGGAGGGTAGTGATCTCAACAGGTGCGTCGACTACTGCGATCACCAGAGTCTGTATGTCTGTATGAAAACCTTTGAAACCCCGTTGTAGCTTCTTGAGTTCTGATTTTCCATAGAGTTCTCGCCATTTAGGCGAGGAAGGTTGCGATGCTCAATCGATACGAACTATCCGACGCGGACTGGGAAATAGTCGCGGATCTTTTCACTGCACAAAGGCGTACCGGACGCCCAAGGGTGGACGATCGTTTGATGCTCAACGGCGTGGTGTGGGTGCTTTGCTCCGGTGCAGCATGGCGGGACATGCCTGAGCGCTTCGGGCCCTGGTCCACGGTCTATCACCGATTTCGAGACTGGCGAAATCAGGGTACCTTCAACAGGATGCTCAAACGATTACAGGTCAAGCTCAACGCGCAAGGCCTGATCGATTTGAATACCTGGTGCATCGACTCAACGGCCGTGAAAGCAACTCGAGCATCTTCCGGTGCAGGTCAAAAAGGGGGGACGGAGAACCAACGGACCACGCCCTAGGACGAAGTTGGCGTGGGCTGACGACGAAAATTCATATGGTTTGCGACGTCCGAGGCATACCGCTTCACTTCACTCTTTCTGGTGGGCAGGCCAGCGATGTGTCTCACGCTCAGGCGCTGCTCGAGGGTGTCCACATTCCCTCTAGCCGAGGCAGGCCCCGCAAGCGATGCCGCTGGCTTCTTGCAGACAAGGGTTATGACGCTGACTCGTTGCGTCGGTACTGCGACCGATATCGAATGCAGCCGGTGATTCCCTTGCGTGATATGAAACGCAAACCCAGACCGGGCTTGCCGCGTCACTTCGACAAGCCCAAGTATCGGCAGCGAAACGTGATCGAGCGGCTATTTGGCTGGCTCAAGGAGCACCGCCGTCTGGGAACACGCTACTGCAAGCTGGCGGAAAGTTTTGCGGCCATGGTCACATTGGCTTGTTGGCGGCGGTGTCTACGACATTACTTTTCGTACAGTGCCTAGCTGCATCTACCCGTAAGCTCGCCTGGTATTTTTCAAAAGGGACGTGAGAGCAATGTACTGTGCTGGGTGCATGGAGGCCTTGGTAGAGCTACCAAGGTTTTTGGAACAAATATCGGGTATTCGGTGGATATGGTGGGCTTGATACTGAAAATTAGAAAAACTATTTTTACTACACTAAATAGACATTTAGTTGAGTTATAATTTAATCCTCGTATAAGACTACGGGCATCATCCTAAACAGAAGGGTGCAGGACGCTCAACAGCCGCCCGCGGAAAGGACTCCCTCAGGCTACGCCCCAGCCAATCAATAAAACATAGCGCACCCTCACTGGGGACCTGCGGTGTCAGTGCCTGGTAGCTTTCCAGCGCAACGGCTTGATCGACACACTTCACCAGACTGCCTTTCTGCAATTCACGCTGCACCAGCACTTCGGTTGCCAACGCCACGCCATGGCCACGCTGCGCAAGGTTGAGCACAATGTCGTTACTCATGTGCGACGTGTCCGCCTTGACTCTCACCTTCAGGCCATTGGCAGCGAACCAGCTGTTCCACCAAGTGCCGTCATCGACATGTATCAGCTTGAACGATGGCAAGTCCGCCAGCGTGAGATGGCCTGGGAGCTGCGCACGATAGTCAGGCGAACAGACCGCGAACACCTCAGGCCTGATCAGCACCTCTCGCACCCCGGACAGCTCACCCGGCAAGCCATAGGCAATGCCCAAGTCAGCCTGCCGATGATCCACGCTGGTAAATGATGCATTCGGTTCGATGGCAATCTTCAGGTCCGGACGTAATGCACGGAATACCTCAATGCGCGGTGTCAGCCAGCGCGAAGCAAAGGCCGGCACACACAGAATCCGTAGCCAGTGCTCAGCATCACGACAAGCCAGTCGCGCACCCGCGTCAGCTAGAATCTGCAACGACTTGGAGGCTGCCTGGTAGTAGTGCGCACCTTGCAGTGTCAGCGTTACACCACGCGATGTTCGTTCAAGCAAGCGCACGCCAAGCCAGTCCTCCAGATTTTTTACATGACGACCGATCGCAGGCTGCGTCACGTGTAAAGCCTGAGACGCAGCCACATAGCTACCCAACCGCGCGGCGGCTTCGAATGCGCGGACAGCGTTGAGTGGGGGGAGCCGATCGACCGCCATGGAAACCTCACAGATGTTAATTTTTGTAATAGTGATGACAAATTTATTATTCTTTTCCGGTTGGCTCAAGTTGGTAAGACTCGTCTGGGGAGCGGGTATGGCCCGTGAAGTTTCCCAGATAGTAATAAATGAGGAATCACCGATGCGGCCTACACCAAAAATAAAGACACCGTTCACTGTTTTCTCCCTCCTGACACTGACCCTGGCGGCTACCGCCGGTGCGGTCCAGGCTGCCGATACCAAGGGGGATTGCGGCGTACCTAACCTGCAGCCATGTCCACAGCCGTTCGACAAAGTGTTACCAGCAGCCAAAAACATGCTCACCTGGGACCAGGGCGCCCGCGTGATTGGCTTTCGTAACACGTATCGTCTCTACGCAGGCGATGTATTCGCCACCCGCGGTGCCAAGCCATATCCATTGCCTGAAGCGGATCGCAAGCTCAGCGACGTGCAGTACAGCTTGGCCGGCAAGCACCAAGGCCTTGCCGATTACCTAAAAAACCAGAGCGTGACCGGGTTACTGGTGCTGAAAGACGGAAAAATCGCCTACGAATACTACGGAAAAGACAATACAGCGCAGACCCTGTGGACTTCACGCTCGGTGGCCAAATCCGTGGTTAGCGTGCTGGTGGGCGTGGCTGTAAAAGAAGGCAAGATCAAGTCGGTAGACGACAAGATTACGGCCTATATACCGGAACTCAAGGGCACCGCCTGGTCCGACGTGACCTTGCACCAACTGATGCAACACACTTCAGGTGTCGCCTGGGATGAGAACTACGCATTGCCAGACTCCGATTTTTCGTACATGACCCAATGTGAGGCCAAGCCAGATCCTTATGACTGCGTGTTGAACCTGGTCAGGTCGGTCAAGCGCAAGCCTGGGATAATGCCTGGTGAAGTCTGGTCCTATAACACCGGCGGCGCCTGGCTGGTCGGCCGAGTGCTGGAAAACGCCACTGGCGAAACCATCGCCAAGTACCTGGAAAGCCATATCTGGAGCCGTTACGGTATGCGCCAGGACGGAGTCTGGCACGCACTGGTGCCTGGCAAGGTGGATATGGGGGGCCATGGTTTCAACGCTACGCTGCAGGATTGGGGTCGGTTTGGTCAGTTCGTGCTTAGCGGAGGGCAGTTGCCTGACGGTGAAAAGCTGTTACCCAACGACTGGATTGCACGCTCGACGCATTGGACCCTGGCCAAAGGCTCAGTAACCGCAGCGGCACCTAAGGGTCAGTATGGTTATCAATGGTGGTACAACGCGCCAGCGCCGGATACAGATGTAGAACCGAAGAAGACTGCCACCAGTGATCAGACTTTTTGGGCGCTGGGGATTTACGGACAGACGATCGCGATCAATCCGACTGAGCACCTAGTGATGGTGCAGTGGTCGACCTGGAAGAATGCCGAGACACCGAGTTCGCTGTATGACGAACAGGCGGTGTTCGTGAACGCTGTGGCCGAGGCGCTGAATCAGAAGTAGGAACAATGACTGAGGCGTGGCTTTGAGTCTGGGGTTCTGGCGAACCCCAGGCCACGGCACAATACTGAGTTGCGGATAATGTGTATTATGTTAAACGACAGGCCATGTCAAGGATGTTCATGAGCTGCCTAAGCCACTAATTCGACAAATCCTCGTCTGGTGTCCACTCTCTCAACGGGCCATGTTCCTCTTGTTCATGGCAAGTCCTTGAATGAGGTGACTGACGATGAAGCTGATTCAGTGCCGTTTCTCTTCAGGTCAACGTGTACCGTTGCTTGTACAGACCGGAGATGCGGCGCCGTTGCCCATACTCGTTCCGCTCATCTACGTTCAATTCAAACTCAGTCATCGCGCTTACAATACTGCTGCGGCACATCTGCGGGCGATACAGGCTTTCTATAGCTATGCCAAAAGCCGAGGTCTGGATATCGATGAGGCCATCATGGCCTGCCACTTCGAGGCGATTCTGGCTTTGTTGGACGGTTACGCCATCTGGCTCCAAAGCGGCCGTCAAGCCGACAACCTGGTCGCCCGAATCGGCAAAGCTGAAACGGCACCTTTTCCGCACATCGATTCGCGTATCCGTGACCAGTACCTGCGGTTGCTGAAGCAGTACCTGTCTTGGTGCGTCACCCGTTACATTCCACGCGCACGTCAGAACTCAACCACCCCGGCTAACATCGAAGTTGTATTTGCAGATGTCGCCGACGTCATTGAGCGGCGCTTTGAGAGCCATATCATCAATGTCCGTCCAGACCGCACTCGTTACCGCAGCCTGACAGATAGGCAACTCCAGATCCTTCGCACATTGATTGTCCCGGGAGCTGCGGAAAATCCGTTTCCGGAACGCCTGCAGTTGCGCAATTGGCTAATGATTGAAGTGCTGCTGGAGACTGGTATCCGCCGCGGAGAGCTTCTGAAGCTCTACACAACCGATATCAATCAGGGTTCTCAGCATGCTTATCTCAGCATCAATGACCGCGAACATGACCCAGGAGATCCGCGCGCTGAAGAGCCTGCACTGAAAACACACGGCCGGACCGTAGGTATCTCGACACAGCTGTATGAGGTATACGAGCGCTATATTCAGAGCGAGCGACGCCCAATCCGTGACGGAAAACCTATGAAATTGCTGTACCGCTATCTGTTCATCTCGGATCGAGGCCGCCCGCTGTCGATCCGCGCTTTGTCGAACGTCCTAGCTCGGCTGTTTCTGACCATTGAACTGGCTCATCCGGGGTTGTTGCCTACACTTTCCGCACATGACTTTCGGCACACCTTTGCCGACCAGTTTTTGGCTTATCTCGTCGAGAAGCGTGGGTATGACCTCGAGCGGGCCACGGACGAACTCCGTCGAGTCTGCGGTTGGTCTGACACTTCAACGATGCCGCGCCGTTATGCAAGTCGTTATCTAGCCGAGGCGGCCAACCTCCACAATGCCCAGCGTGCCTCGGCAGCCTGGAGCCGACTTGACAGTTAAGGAGGTTCGCCGTGACTAAATCAGCCGATAAAGAACACGCTTTCCCCTCCTCCTCTTTGCCAGCCTACGTGTTCGAGGGTCCGGCTCAGGTTGCGATTCGAACGCGCACCAATGACCAACCACGATACGTCGATACTCGATCAAGTGTTTGGACGTGGTACGACGGAGGGACGGCTATGAAAATAGATTGGACTGCACTTCAATTTGGCCCTGAACTCATGGCAGTTAGCAAAAGCTTTATGGCTTATGCGCTTGAAAAATATGCACCAAGAACTGCGCAAATGTTTGCAGATTCCCTTCAGGCTTTATCTAGGACCAAACTAGCAAATGGTCTTCCTTGGGATAAGAATCTTCTTATTACAGTTCTTGATGGCTTAAAAAACTCAAGACGCGATCTTGTAGGGTTTCGTAGGTTTTATCGTTGGGCGGTTGACAGAGACATTAAAGGTTTTGATTTAAATACCTACCTTATAATCAAAGATGCAAAGTCAGCCCGGGTGGATCCGTATGCACGAATTTTTCTCTGCCAATCTGGCTTGGAACTTGATGAGGAAATTCGGTTGCTAAAGCGCATTGAACGAGGGTTTTTATCTGGCCATTGGGAGGAAACCCAGCTTAATATATTACTTCATTTAGGTTTCGAGCTCGCACCACGCGCGATTCAATTTCATTCGTTGGACATTGCGGATTTTGAGTCCATTGAAAGCGCTAATCATGAAAGGTACTACACCCTCTGGCTACCCATGGCCAAAAAGGTTGGTCAACGTAGACCTGAGCGACGGCCCCGCAAAATAACCACCCGGCTGGGGGAGAAAATCTCGCAGCATATTTCGGAAATGCGACACCGCTTTGGCCGTGACTGCGAACCATTGTTTGTAAGTCCTAACGGAAGACGCATGTCTGTTACCGAGATCGGTGTGGGCCTCAAACACGAGCTGTGTGAGGCAGGAATAGACAAGCCGAACCAGGTAACCATGTTGCTGCGTCATCACCTCGGGCAAGGTTTGGCTGACCAAGGAACTCCGGCAGACATGATTGCCGAGCTGCTTGGCCACAACAGCACAGTTGCGGCTCGGGCTTACGTCACGGCAACCCCAACATCGCCCGGATCAAAGAGAAAGCACTCGGCAAAAGCCCCGCATATCAGCGCATTATGCGTAGTCTCTTGACCGGGGAAGTCGTACAACGCCGCGATACTGCTGCCCAAAGAGCGATACGGGGCGTGATCGACACACAATACATCGGGGACATTGGTGCATGCGCCCTCCCGGTTCATACGCACTGCCCCTACAATCCTGTCTACGCCTGCTACACCTGCAAGAAGTTTCATCCCTTTGCTGACGGCCACCATGAGCAGGTGAAGGAGGCGCTGCAACGGGAGGCCCAACGGTTCATTGATATCGCAGAACAAGCCGGAGACCTCATTCGCAACCGGCCCCTCGCCCAGCACCAGACAACTATCTTGGCGGTAAGCGCTACGATCGAGCGCTGCCGGCAACACAAGGAGGATGCCGAAGATGACACCGTCTAGGGCAAGGCAAAGTCTCGAAGGCTTTATCACACAGGAACAAGCTATTTTTCAGTCATTACCGATTACATCGTCGTGGGGGGCAACGCTGTGGTCGGTCGAGCGCTGGTTGCCTCAGCGCCTAAAGCAACAGACCATAACCTTTGAAACACACCGACAATCGCTTGAGAAAAATGGCTATTCTGTTCCTCCTAAAGCTGCCCTCCCCTTGGATTTCCAAGATTTTTGTAAGGCATTGATCGTCTATCTGCAGCGCACCCGGAATCTGAGGTTTTCGATGGTCGCTGCATACAACATTGCTGTCCGGCGGCTGTACAACCCGTTATTTGAACGCGGCGTATCCGACCCCTTACAGTTGACGCGAGGCGATTTTGAACGCGTCGTAGGATTTCTCCGCGAGAGTGGCTACAAGAACCTTTACGACGCGATCTCTCATCTTCAGGTAATAGCGAGTACGATTGATAAACTGCATCTAACCGAGATCTCGATCCACTTTGATCACGATGTCAAACCAGAAAACCGTCGCCACGACTACATTTCATTGCACGATCCTGATCGTGCAGTAAAGCAGCGTAAATCTGATGATAGATTGCCCTCTCGCGAGGCGATGGAGGCCTACGCTTTATGTTCGAACAACCCGCTCAGTGAAGGCGAAGAAATTTTACTGCGCGTGATTGATTTATTGATCGCGACTGGACAAAGAGGTAATGAAATAGCAGTAATTCCCTATGAATGTTGGGTCGAAAGACCAATCAAAGGGGCGTTAGGAGAAGTAGTTGTAGACGCCCACGGTGAGCCTCTGGTCGAATGTGGGATTAGGTACTTTGCAGAAAAGCAATTTCAGTCCCGTGTTCATTGGTTGGCCGAAAGCGATATGCCTTTAGCCAGGCGAGCGGTAGAGCGATTAAAAACGCTAACAGAAGAGCAGCGAGAGGTTGCTAAGTGGCAAGAAGCCCATCCAGGACGCATTTGGAGCAACCCACCTCAGTCGATAATATCCGAAGCAATGGTTTTGGATTGGCTAGGTTTTAGCGAAGCACGCAGTGCAAGTAGGAACCTATACCTTTTCCTCTCGCGCAATGGTGTACATCCGTTCGACGAGGAGCCGGTTCAGCGACGAGGAAAGTCGTTAAAGCGACGCTACGTCGCTGGTGAGATCGAAAGACTGATCGTCCCGAAGCTCCGTGGACATGCTGCACTAACAGAAAATGTCGCGGGAGACCTTCGTATCCTACTAAGAATCAGTGAAACTCTTGCCATCGCTTTCGACGGCCAATTTCGTTTCGGTGGACGCGAGGCAAATGTGTTTCGTGCAGTCCCGCGTCGGGTCACCATTGTGGATATCAATCACGCGTTGGGTGACGATGAGAAATATGCGTCCATTTTTTCGCGTCGTTCATTAACCGAATCCGACGGCACGCCGATTCGGCTAACAAGCCACCAACCTCGACACTGGCGGAACACCATTTACCACTTGACCGGTATGAGCGATGTTCAGCAAGCGCTGGCCCTGGGGCGAAAACGTCTCGACCAGAATGTCTATTACCAGCACACAACTATTAAAGAAGACACCGCTCAACATCAGGAGTTCTTGGTGTTCAATAGTCATCACGAGCGTATCGACTTTCTACATACGGGAATAAGAGATAAGCGCATTCAGGGCGCTTTGACCGACAGTTACCATGCTTTGCTGTCAGATAAAGGCACGACCACAGCAGAAGCATTCCTTGCAGTACACGCCACGGCACTGCATGTGACACCCTTCGGAGGTTGCATTCACGATTTCTCCCAAGCGCCGTGCCCTAAGCATCTTCAGTGCTGGAACGGCTGCTCGCATCTCCATCTGATGGGCACTCCATCCGAGCGCGCCAACCTTGAGAGACAAGCCGAGAATTTGACTACCGCAATTACCATCATGCGCGATGCCGGCGCCGGAGAGGCAGGCAGCGATGTATGGCTGGCGGACCAAGAGGACAAGCTCAACAATCTAAAGACCGTCCTCGCACGCGATACCAATGCAGGTGTGCAGCGCGTGTTTCCAAATGGGCGTCCGATGACGGTTGTGGACACGTACAAACGACACAGTTCGGTTTCAGATGATGAGGGGCGACCATGACGCGACGACATACGTTGAGGGGCGGCACGTTGGACGAGGCAATCGACACCCTCCTCGCCCAAATGGTTAGCTTGGGATTGGAGCTCGCGCCGATCTCACGCCCCGAAGTGCAGCGTCGATTGGGCCTGACGAGCCGTGCTACCTTGGTGGGAGAACGAGGTCAGCGGATCGAGTCTGCCCGTATCGCACAATTGAGGGAAAGCGGAAGAGATCCGGGCGGCGCCCGGCGGCGAAGAAGCTTCGAAGAGCGCATTGCTCATCTACAGGCGGAAAATGCCGCCTTGATTACAGAGCGCGATAGGCTCTACGAAGCCTTATTCGAGATCGCGCACAGGTGCTTGTTAAAAGGCGTTGATTTGGAAGACATGATGGACTGCTTACGTAAACGATAACCACAGGTTTCACCGCGTTCCCAGCTAGGTTCTGACGTAGACATGGGTACCGCCTCAGACCGTTGAAGATTGTGTTACCTGAGATCGCTACGGACCCGCTCAAAGATTTCTTCTAGGTTGATGTCTGGCTCTTTCTCAAGATAGCAGGCGACAATCAGGGAAACTGGGTGGACACCTATGGTGCTGGCAAGCACGTCGACCTTCTCCACCGTCGCGCCTTTGATACCACGTTCCAGCGAGCTCAAAAACGTACGGCTGCTGACCAATGAAAAATCCTCCTGGGTCATCCCCCTGCTAATGCGCAAGGCGCGAAGTGCTGAGCCAAAGGCTTTTTTGACTTCCATTTGCTCTACTCGCAAATGAAAAGATAAGGCCTTTTTTGCACCCTATAGGGCTACGATCTATAGTGTTCATTTGGAGGATTTTTATGTTCAGAACGTACCAGCGAGATGCGATGCTGCTGTCGTCGGAGCTAGAGCCGGACCTTCACCTGTGGCCACGGGTGGAGCAGATAATCCTGCTGCCTTGGTTTTATGTCACAGCTTTGAGACTTGGCGATCCGTGCTCGCGGCACATGCTGATGATTTCCGACGTGCAGACGTTAGAGGATCTCAGCTTGGCCGGACCGGAGGGTGTGCAAATCGAGTCCATCCTGTTGGCGACGCCGCCCGCGATGAATGGCGAGAACAGATGGCTGATGGAGCAACTCCGAGAGATAGCATACGTGCCAAAAACCAAAAGTAGCGCTCGCCACTACCGTTTCCGGGTTGCAGAACAGGCTGTATATGCCAGTTTTTGGGACGTTGGCCTAGAAATTGAACAAGGTAACGTCAGTCGAATTGTCTTCTCTGCGGGCTGATTCCGCTGTTCGGATCTTTTTTTTCATGCGCACCGACCGCTGACTGATCCCATCTGCCTTTCCAGTACATACGCGATCGTGAAAGCCATTGATAGGGAGCGTCAACGTAGATACCATATGCTTTGGGGCTCAGGACCCGCATTTCTGAGATGCATACGTCTCAGCTTGTAGTGCTTTTACCTTTGACGCTAACGCGTTTTGCCGCCATGTAGTTCTCGCGGTTGTTGGGGTCCTGAGTTACCCACTATATTCTGTAGGAGCATGAACCTGCAATGGATGCTTTTTTTCCTTTTGAAACTTCGCTCAAATACAAAATTGCTAGTAATAAAGAGCTGGCTGCTTTGTTAGGAGTGAGTACAGCCAAGCTGACTTACTATGCTTACTATTTAGCCGATAGCGAGAAATACCGAGCATTTACTATTAAAAAGCGCTCTGGTGGAGATCGACTGATTGAGGCCCCAAACAAAGGACTTAAAGATCTACAAAAAAGATTTGCAGATCTTGTGGAGCAAAATTACAAGCCGCGGGCATGCGTATTCGCTTATGTGAAGGATAAAGGTATTGTAGAACATGCAACAACCCATGTCGGGCAACGCTGGTTGCTGCGCTTAGATCTTAAAGACTTCTTTCACACGATTAGCATTGTCCGTGTTTCTGGCGTACTTCGCCGTGCCCCATACAACTTTGCAGAGTCGCCTGCGAATACTGCTGCTCGTTTGTGTACACTCGGTAGGCGATTACCTCAAGGATCACCCGCTAGCCCTGTACTGAGCAATATTCTGTGCAGGGGGTTGGACTACAAACTTAAAGAGATCGCCGCAACGAACAAGTGCTATTACACGCGGTACGCCGACGATATATTTATCTCTACCAACGGTAGTGCTTTTCCATCTTCTATTGCAGTCCGAAGCGAAGATGGGTCTGCAGAGCTAAGCGACACAATTAAAAAAATTATTACCGAAGCCGGGTTTAATATAAATCTTGATAAAACTATTTTGCGCAAAAGATCTGAGCGGCAATTGGTTACTGGTGTAGTGGTAAATAGAAAGCTGAGCGTACCGAAAGAATATATCAAATCAATCCGTGCAGCACTTTACGCTTGGGAGCAGCATGGGCTCGAGGCCGCGGAAGACTACTGGAAGCGAAAAATAAACAAAAGCAACAGATTTGATGGCGAATCACCACAAATGAAACTGGTGCTTCGCGGAAAAGTAACGCATGTGGGTCATGTTAAAGGCTATTCAGACGGGACCTTTTTATCACTAGTAAAACGCCTGCAAGCTTTGGATGCCGATTACCATATAGATGAGCAAAAGGTTTTACGTACGATTACTGGCGAGATACATATCTATACAGAGGGTGTCACTGATACGAAGCACTTTATGGCGGCTCTTCGAGCATTTCAAAGGCGTGGGGAGTTTGTCGGGCTAAATTTAATTTTTAGAAACTCAAAGAAAACAGGAAGCTCAGGCCTCAAAGCCCTATGCGAAAACCTCAGTGAAACGCTTCAAAGGCATCTTACCATCTGTATTTTTGATCGAGATGAACGCCCTATTATCAACGAGATGAGCGGATCTCCAGGAAGCTACAGAGACCATACAAATAATGTCTTTAGCTTGATAATACCCATCCCTGATTTCAGAGATCCAGGCGACCTAATCTGCATTGAGCATCTTTACCACGACGCACAAATATATACCAGCGACAGTCAAGGGCGGCGATTGTACTCTAAAGACGAATTCGATTCTTTAGGCTGCCATAAAAATAACCCACACTTATTTTGCAGGGTTAGCAAGCAATCTTTAATATATGACGACCAGGTCATCAACCTTCATGAAAAAAGAAATGTAGCATTGCCAAAAAATAAGTTTGCCGACTATATTTATAATGGAGCCCCACCTTTTAGTAATATCGACTTCAGTGGCTTCCGAGGTACCTTCGCTCAGATCGTGGCAATAGCGGCTTCGTACGGTCGATGATATCGGGCGCCCTAACGAATTATAAATATTTTCCCTCGGGACAAAGCATGAATATTATAATTCCTGCTTTTATGGGCTAGGGCCGTAAGGGTAGCCATGGTAGCTGCATTCATCATATGCACACTAAGTTGAAAAGCCCCTATACGGATTCTTTATTGGCTTATGGCAACTGAACAATGCACTGATTCCGAACGAATACCTACTAGAGTAGAGCCAGTCAAGAAATATGCTTGAACAAAAATCCAGTAGGCGAGTTTGTAGGTTATCAACAACTTGGTCAGCCGTTCGAAAATAGTTCTCTGGTCGCACTTTGATCAGCTCAGAAACACCGTCACCTAGTAAAGATCTCAGCTCTTCAGCCAAACCAGCCCTTCGGATATTGACCACTGTTTCGGGAGGAACATTTCCGAGCCACTCCAGATTTTTATCTGCTTCAGCGCTCAACGCGCGCATTACATGCATGCTTTTTCTAGCATCGGATGGACTCTCTAACGCTCCACCTTGGTAATCCAGCATCCAGTTGAAGTACTTTCACGACGTCTCTGCGCCTATAAATGGGGTCCCACCAAAATGATTAGCGCACTGCTGCGAGGCCAATGCTTGGGGCATGCGCCCTAAACATGCGTGCAACACATGATTTCCTGCTATTGCAGGATCCAAGCCCGGAGTGGCTCCTTCTTGCAGAGCCCTGGTCAGCTGCGCACGAGCATCTCCGCCCCACTCTGTGCTGATGACCAGTCGGTCAGCACCTTTAAGTTCGGCAAGCAAGGCGTCGATAGAATGCAGCGCTCCGCAGAAATCCGCTAAGTGTTCAACGGACTCGAAATCACGGCCAAAGAGGTATCCGCCATGACCACAGGATAGAGGCCGGCTCTGCTCAACTAGCAGCGCTCTATCTTCATCATTCATATCCCTTGGATTGGGTGAAATAACCACCAATGGAGGATGTACTTCAGCTAGTGCGATATCCCTATATGTCATCGCATTCAAAACGTGCTTGATAAATAGCTCAATGACCTGCTTAGCTGGCAATGCATCAAAAAGCGGAGCGATCTTGAGAATCGGGCAAGGGAGCACGATAGTGTCGATGTACAGACCAGCAGTTGATACAACGTTTTCCCAATGTGCGGGGAACAGATCACCAGAAAAGGTAGCTTTGAACTGGCGGCCATCTTGAATGTGGAATGCTGCGGGGTCGGACACCGACGACCAGAATTCCCTAATACCCTCTGCGAGTTCGGGCAAGGCTTTCGCGCAATGCTTTACCAACTCGGCATCCCTTTGTGACCTTCGGTGGGTACGGCTGAGCTCGCATCGTCTACTACCTTAGTCGTAGGGAAGCCTATCAGTTGACATGAGACATCGGCGCCGACCCGCGGCCGGTGGGGATTGCTCATAGGAAGCGACACTGGCCAGTGCGTAGTAGCGCGGTGTTGCCCCCTGCCCACGGCTTGAGTCACGGATTAAAAGATGGCATTTTGCCCTGGTGATGCTAGGAAGCCAAAATGCCGATTCGCCAGTCAGATTTGCTCAATTCAAGCGTTAATCGTTCATTCGCTGGGCAATCGCGCCCACGCGTGGGTCAACTAACGGCTTTTCTAAGCCACAGCCACCAAGACGCATTGCTTGCCCTCGGGCTCCAGGAAATGCTGAAAAAAGCGGGCTGGGACGTTTATATCGACTGGCAGGACACGACAATGCCCGCCACGCCCGACGGTGAGACAGCCTTTAACATCAAGGTCGCTATTGTCCGCGCAGACTGGTTTCTCTTTCTGGCGACCCAAAACTCTATGGCATCGCGATGGTGTCCGTGGGAAATCGGCTTTGCCGATGGCAAAAAAGCTCATGATCGCATCGCCATCATTCCGACCGCGGACAATCAGGGCAATTTCTACGGGAATGAGTACCTCAACCTTTACAGTAGTATCGACGTTGCCCAACACGCCTCCGGCCTCGCACTGTTTGATACGCGGGGCAACGGCACGTGGGTACACAACCTTTAATCCCATCGGTAGTGCAAGAGTATGAAAAAGGATCATTTGCGGCTCGTTGACACGCTCACGAAGGAGATGGCCGAGGGGAATCTCGCGATTTTCGCGGGCGCCGGCTTTTCGCAGGGCGCTGGCTTTGTGAACTGGAAAACGCTGCTCAAGCCCATTGCCGATGAGCTGGATCTGGACATCGACAAAGAGACGGATCTGGTTGCGTTGGCGCAGTACCATTCAAACGCTAATGGAGCCAACCGCTCTAAGCTTGATCAGATGCTGGTGACTGAATTTTCAACAAAAGTAAAAGTTACAGATAACCACAGGATCCTGGCCAGGTTGCCGATCCAGACCTACTGGACAACTAACTACGACAGGCTGATTGAGACGGCCCTTGAGGAAAACGAAAAGGTCGCTGACGTCAAACACACGGTCAAGCAACTGGCTACGACCAAGCCCAAACGCGATGCTGTCGTGTACAAAATGCACGGTGACGTCGAACACGCTTCAGAGGCAGTGCTGATCCGCGATGACTACGAGCGTTATCACGTGAAGATGCAGCCGTACATCACCGCGCTCAGTGGCGATCTGATTTCCAAGACCTTTCTGTTTCTGGGCTTTAGCTTTACCGATCCGAACCTCGACTACATCCTGAGCCGGGTACGCATCCAATACGCCAAGCACCAGCGCCAGCACCACTGTATCTTGCGCAAGGTCAGCCAGGGGAAGGATGAAGATCAGGCCGATTTCGAGTACCGACTTCGAAAGGAAGAGTTGTTCAAACAGGAGCTTCTTCGCTTCGGGATCAAAGCAGTCTACGTCGATGATTTCAAGGAGATCACTGCGATCCTAGAAGAAATTGAACATCGCCACAAACGCAAAACCATTTTCATCTCCGGGGCGGCTCATGACTACAGCCCTTGGTCACAGGGCGAATCCGAACACTTCGTTCACGACCTCAGCAAAGAGATCAGTAAGGCTGGGTTCCGCGTTATTTCAGGCTTTGGTTTGGGTATCGGCAGCGCAGTGATCTCAGGCGTCATTGAGCAGACCATCATGAACGGCCATCGACTGGACAGCGACCAACTGATCCTCAGGCCGTTCCCGCAAAGCCAATCGGGCGATCGACCCTTAAAGGAGCTGTGGACGGAATACCGGCGCGACATGTTGGCCCATGCGGGCATTGCCATCTTCCTCTTCGGAAACAAGGTCAGCCCAGGCGGTGAAGTAGTGCTTTCAAATGGCATGCGTGAAGAGTTCGATCTGGCCGTCGCTGCTGGCGTCTTCGTTATTCCCATAGGTATCACCGGCTCGATCTCGGCAGAGCTCTGGAAAGAGGTCATCGATTCCTACGACGAAACGAAATACGAACATGGTAAAAAAATCACCCCCCTGCTGCAGGAATTGGGCACCGAAGGTACCGACCTTGGTCGTGCACACGACGTGATCCTGCGCCTGCTGCCACTCATTTAAAGGACGAATATCATGGCAAGAAAGGTGTTTTTCAGCTTCCAGTATGAGGATGTTCATCGCGCAATGAACGTGCGTAACAGCAATGTTATCGCTTCAGACCAGAAGGTCGGTTTCATAGACAAGGCTGACTTTGAAGAAGTCGAACGTCAAGGCGATGCGGCCATCAAGAAATGGATCAACGACCAGCTGCATGGCACCAGCGTGACTGTCGTTCTTGTGGGGGCAACTACCGACAAGAGCAAGTGGGTGAAGTATGAAATCGAGCAAAGCGTTGCCCGGGGCAATGGCATCCTGACCGTCGACATCAGCAAAATCGCCAACCTGCAAGGCGATACGACAAACTGCTGCAGTTTGCGTGTTTCAGGCGCGCCTCACTATCTGTGGAACACCAATAACGGCCGTGAAAACCTCGGAAAGTGGATCGAAGCAGCCGCAAAGGCCGCTGGCAAGCCGTAAACCCGGCTGGGGCGCCGCGCGGCGCCCTTTCTCAGAACAAGGATTTAACTGATGTACGTAGGCTTCGAAATCGAACATTACCAACCCATCCATCAACCCCATGATTTCCGTATCGACAGTTACATTCAAGATGCCCAGAGGCGGGTCGCTAACCTCGCCCAGTTCATTATCGGGTCGTATAACCAGCACAGTATCCTGGATGCCGAAGCCCTATCGGCGGCGATTTTCCCAGAAACCAAGTGCGACGTATTTCTTTCCCATTCTCATGCGGATCAGCGAAATGCTATCGATCTAGCGCTCGCGCTGCGCAAGCACGGCCTGAAAGTCTTCGTCGACTCCACGGTGTGGGGCTATTTCGGCGACCTGGTGGCCAAAATCATCGCGGGAACTCGGCCATTGGATAAAGAAACGAAGGATGGGCACATTCATCGTGTCCATGCAGATGTCCACATGATGCTCGCTGGCGCCCTTCACCGCACCATTGCCCGAGCTGAAACCTTCGTATTCGTGCGTTCTGAAAAATCTGTGCCCGTGAGCTTTGGCGACAGGGCTAGAACATTTTCACCCTGGATCTACTCAGAATTGCAGTTTAGCTTCCAGGTACAGCACGCCACGCCTAAACGAATTCGAGAGCGACTAACAGGCGCTACCCTCGACAGCGTCAAGGGGTTCAATAACCTGAGCCTTGAGAGCATGCAGCATCTAATGGCCTTCAGGGCTTTCAACGATCACCTGCCGCCCGTACAAGGCGCTCAACTGCGAGAGTGGCTTGTTCAACAGCCGTCCACCACCCGTGGAGAAGTCGTGCTGGATGCCCTCTACAGTCGATTCAATCTCCCTAGCAAATATCAACAGCAGCGCGCATCACTCACGATGTAGGACAGCAACTGCCTCTGCTGCTGGCGTCAGGAGCCTGCCATCGGCGCGACGTGCAAAACCTGCACATTGCGCCCGTGGCCCAGGCAGCATGTCGCGCCCGCCAGCGCAATTTCTAAGCTCGGCTATCCTGACGTGTCCATGCCGCTTATGGAGCAGCCCCCGCTGCTGCAGGGCTGCAAGACGGCACACTGTTGAGTTTGTCCCTCACCAGACGATTCGTTGCGTGGATGGCATGAAATCTACGGTGGGCACAAGTGCCCAATCGGGTTTCCAGTGTGTCCGCGCGGTAAGGACTTGCGCTTGTCGGCTCGAGCGGGTGCTTATTTAACCCGCCTCGTGGTCTTCATCGGCGAGCTCGGCGTCGGCACTTTAGAGGTGACTGTGACTCATGGGCCGAAGGCTGCGCTCCGCGGCCAATAGCCATTCTTGCGCGCAAAATGGTTACCCGGCCGCTGGGGCAGGCACGCTCCAGGATTACAGGAAAATCTTGGGGCCGCCCAGATGCCCCGGAAACCTCGGATCTAACAAAGACCCCGATCCGTACGGGCTGCGGATCCCACGACCTGGGGCGGGCCTAGGAGAGCTGTTTGCAAGCTTTTCTTTAGTGATCACCGGATAGAGCCCCAGATACTCCTGGCCTTCAAACGGCGAGTCCGGCTTCTCCAACACCGGAAGAACCGCTACTGCGCCGTTCTTGAAGCCATCGAAATAGCCCAACTCCCAAGGCATCCATTTGGACTTCGGTGCGTTCTCAGTGGCGAGGTAGAGCAGTGAATTGGATTGGCGCATGCGCTTGCGCAAAAGGTCGGCAGTCTTCGCAGTAACGCGATCACGCTCGAGGGCCTGATCGTCGATCCAGTCTACGTAAACCTTTTGACCCTCCGCCTCAAGAAGGACTTTGATTCCAAGGACGAGTTCGGCGTCAACCATGGCGTGAGAAAGGAAGGTGTCAAACCGATCAGCGTCTTTGTAATTTTTTTGGACTTCGTTGAGGGCTTCACGCGGGCTGCGGTTACCCCGAGTGGCTTGTTGCGCTGCCTTACGTGCTTCTGCCTGAGTAAAAAACGCCATTCCGATCTCCAATGGGCTGTCCGGGAACCCAAAAAACATGACCAATTGCCGCTCTACGTCGGGCATTGTACATTTCGTGTTTGTTGAAGGGCATCAATTGGGTGAAAACCCGTGGCATTGTAATCCGGATCGAAACGAACCGGGTGGCACGTCCGCCCACGTGGATCGCCGTTATGTATCATCATGGCATGTTGGGGCCGGCGACCCCGTTTTGGTAATCAGGAGCTGTCTATGCTGCAGATCAACACCGCTAAGCTGTATGCAACAGGGATTGGAAGAACCAACCAGCTTCGCGGTGTGCTCTACACAAATTTAAAGCTGCCTTGGCGCGATGACATAGTCACGAAAGTCGGGACGCTGCGCAGCACCGATGGCAGGAAAGGTAGCCAGGCTCTTGTCTATGAGCTGGAAGAGCATATGGAACAGGGTGAGGATGCGCCGGGTATTTTGGTGTCCCACACCGTCCAGCCTTACATCCAGGATTTTTCAGCCGTGGCCTCCTTTGCGCTCGACGCGATCGTTACGCCGGATCCTGAGTTGACGGCTCAACTAACCAATGGATCGCCCGGGTTGAGCTCCTACCACCCTCCTTCGCAGTTCCTCAGACGTTGCTTCGACTCTGAGCTCTACATCAAGGAATCAGACGCTCAGGAGCTGATCGATTTTTGTGAACAACTGGTTGGCCTTGAGCGCCGCCTTTATCTGGGTGCTATGAGGGCTATCAAGACCTATGTGTCCGGCATCCATCGCATTCGAGACGATCTGGGGCTTGCCTACACTTTGATGGTCTCCGCTATAGAATCGCTTGCGCAAGAATTCGATGGATACAGTTCAGCATGGGATGACGTCGACGAGCGAAAACGGGATGCCATTGATGCGGCACTTGAATCAGTAGAACCCGACGCCGCGCAAGCCGTCAGAGCTGCAGTTCTATCGGCGGAGCACCTTTCCCTAGGGCGCCGATACCGAGAGTTCGTGGTGAGCCATGTTGACGCAAGCTACTACCGAACGGGCGATGCTCTGGTAGGTCATCCCATTGCTCAATGCGAGCTTGTGGAAGCCTTGCGGCAGGCTTACTCAATGCGGTCAAAGTATGTCCACCAGATCCAGGCACTCCCAAACGAACTGACCCTTCCTCACGGTCATTCCGAGGTCAGCTATGTCAACCGGCAGCCAACACTTACTTTCCAAGGGCTCGCTCGCCTGACTCGTCACGTCATCAGATCCTTCGTCCATCGAGGCCATAAGTTGGAACAGGAGATCTATGACTACAGCTTGGAACGATCGGGCGTCGTGGTGATGCAATTGGCACCCCAGTATTGGGTAGGACATCCTTTAAGCTCTCCCAAGGAGTCGCGTAGACGTCTGGAAGGCTTCCTTCAGCAGTTGGCAGCTGTGGAAGCCCGTAGCGCAGATGCTCAAATCACGGATCTACGCCCGGTGCTGGCAGATATCGAACGCACCGTTGCGCAGGCGCCCAAGCGCGATCGTCCAGCAATGGTCGCTCTTCATATTCTGTTCAATATCAACGTCCCTGAAAGGTTTCGATCGCCCAACTGCGAGGCGGTACATGAAGCGCTTGAACAATACACGCATACAATGTCAGCCGAAGCCCTTGTGCTGCTGTGCTACGTCATTGATTCAGCTGCTCTGTGGGATCTGCAGGTGCACCGCCAAGGCCACGACGACTTCTTCAGAAAGCGATCAAAGCCCAGCGGCTTACAGGTACCCAGATTTTTTGAAGCGGCTATCAGCCTCACTCTCGCCGAGCGCTACCGCAGCGTGGGCGATATCGAGCAAAGCCGGGCTTTACTCAGTTTCGCAGTTAGCAATTATCCTGGTCATGCAGGACTGCTGGCGGCCGAGAACTCGTTTACTGGGGACGAGGCTTTAACTTGGCGGAATATCCTCATTCCTAAAGCGGTCGATGCTCCAAATGAGGATACTCACGGAGGCCCGATCAACGGCGAAATTTCTCCACAATAAGCTCAGATGCTTGTCGCGAGTCCTTGATCACTGGGTAGAAAGGTCTGGGTTCACAAACCCAGATCCCGGAGAACCCAGCATCCCGCATAGCGCTCGTGGCATGGCCGCTTTCGATCAGCTTCTTTATCATCTAGACCTTGAGCATCTTTCTCGTCATCTGCCTCGAATTTGACCCAGTCATAAAGTGAAGGTGTATCAAGCCAGTCGCACAGTAGCTTGATCCCAACCAGTGTCTGGTACATGTACCCGCTGGCGGGTATAGCGCTACGTTTAATGCCCACGCTCATGTCGAAAAGCTCATCTTATCCATGGCTCCTGCTGAATTTGACGCTTGTCTTACAGTGTCCGGCAAACCCTTAGTGCTGGGGATAGTACGCCAAAGGGTGGCCTGCCGCGCGACAGCAGTAGCACAGGGCTCTTGATATTCATCCAATAACCTTGAATTGCTTCGTGTTCCGGGGGCACTACCCCTTATCGTAAGCGGGAAACGGTGTCCTGTCTTTCATGGGGCTCGTTCACGAAGATTGGGCGTGACTCTACGATAGTGGCTGATTGATAGCACGCCTATGGGTTAATGGCTCACCGCTGTCGAGCCTTAATCGACATCACCGAAACCAATGCCACACAGCGAGATTCTGGACGATAAATCTCACCACCCTCCTCGGCTTCATGACAACCCTTTGTAACTCTCCGGCTTGCCGATGGGCGGAAGTCGGCATCCGTTGCAGACGTATCAGAACATTTTCATGAACAGGATTCGATGAACCTAGACGTCGAGAGACAGCAGCAAAACGCCATAGGATCAATGACCTTTACTTATGGTGAACAACGTACATCGCCCATAAGTTAAAGGTCATGTCATAGATGTTCATGAGCTGTCCACTTCCACTAACCCCCGGTCGGTTTTGCACAAAACCCCGTTTAGTAAAAAATCAGCAGCGCTGTAACCGGTTTCGATAGCACCTGTTAGCGTTGGCAGAGCTAGCCGACGGCACCCGCGCCGTCGCCGAGGCGTTCATTCCCGCCGGCACCGCGGCCAACACCGTACGCAGTGGCCAAAGCGCTCTCGCCTACTGAGGTCGCGGTACAGTTCCATCGTCCACCACCTAGCCCGACCAGACGCGGGCGGACGCTGGAGCCACCTGCTCTGCAGAGGGCCAGTTCAAACAGCAGCACTCACTCAATGGCTGGCATCGATTTGACGAGAACTGGTCAATGGGCGCCGAAATGGTCTACGGCCATCAGGCAGGTGATGGCAAAACCTCGACGGTCGACATCGTGAGTGGCCCCGGGTTGACGGCGCACGCTGGTGGGGCGCCAATGTTGTTCTGACTTATCAGCAACGCAAGGATCTGTCGTTCTCCGTGCGCGCAGAGCATTTCGATGACCAAGACGGATTCATCCTGTTCCCCTCCTCTACGTCCCGCGGCGCGTTCAATGCGTTGACTGCCGGCGTGCGCTATGACTTCAACAAATACCTGACGCTACGCCCGGAGCTGCGTTATGACAGGTTCAACGGTCTCAACGACGCCCACCCGTTTGGCCAAGGTGATGCGCGCAATCAATTGACGGGGACTGTGGAAGCCTTGGTGTATTTCTGATAGCTCCTGGACGCCATCACCGCCATCACCGCCATCACCGCCATCACCGCCATCACCGCCATGACCAGTGGCGATGGCGCCAGCGCCGGATCAGAAGTAGTAGAGCGCTTCGACCATCGTGCTCAGTTGTGACCGATCGCGACCGTTGCCGAAAGGTCGATCATGTTCGCGGGCATCAAACCAGTCGTAACGCAACTCGGGGCGCAGCGACAGATGCTTGTTGACCTCATAACGAACACCGGTGGTGACAGCGTTGAAGTCACCGGGGGAGGTACTCGTGGGAAACAGGATAAAACCGTCCGGATCGCTGAAGTGCTCGCCACGCAGGGACCACGTCAGATCTTGCCGAACCTGGTAGGTGACGACAGCGTTGGCGCCCCACCAATGCGCCCCGCTGAAACCTGGACCTTGAACGATATCAACGGTCGACGCCTGGCCATCACCGTCCTGACGGCCGTAGACCAGCTCAGCGCCCATCGACCAGTGTTGATCGAATTTGTGCCATCCGTTCAGCGAATGCTGCTGCTTGAGCTGATTGGACGGCGAGACAATGCGCGAAGGCGGCCCTTGTACATCGGAGAAGTCATCATTCTGCTCATTGCCAACGATGAACTCGTAGTCGAGCCAGGTGTTCATGTCCGCCGTGCGCCAGCGCAACGCACCGGTCAGCGATTTATCCGAGTTGTTGTCCCGCAGGTTGCTCCAGCCCTGCACGACGCCCAACTCGACACCCAATATGCCCAAGTCCCCTTGGTAAACGCGTGTGCTCGCAAGCACACCTGCACCCGTACTGGGTTCGCTGATAAATGCGTAGGTTTTACTGGCGAACGGATTGCGCGCGAAGCGCACGTTTGGCGGGATTTCATAACCCATTGCCAAGCCGAAGACCCCCGCCATGACACTGACGCCTGGGCCGTAAGGCAAGTAGACGGTGGCAGCGCCATTGGGAATGGCGAGGAAGTAGTCTTTGTCTCGCTGGGCTTTGGCGTTGTCTTTTTCATTGATGTCCAAGCCCATGTCCCAACCGTAGGTTCGGGCGAACTGGGCGTTACGACCGTAGTTCAATTCCAGCGTAAATCCGAAGGTTGCTTGCTCTGGTTTCGGGCCGGGCAAAGGAGTGATTCGAGGTATGAATGTCCCCTTGAGTTGCTTGTCGACAAACAGGTGGAGGCTGCCCAGCTCCAGACCTTCGTCGGACATACCCGTAATGGGCAAATTGCTCAGACCGTCTTTGCGCTCATCGTGTGTAGAACGGTTATTGCGTGAGTAACCAATGTCTAGAAGATTGGAAACGGTGATGCCGTAGTTCTGCTTCAGGCTTTCGCCGAACAGACTACGAAAGAGTGTGCCCTCTCCCGGTTGTTCTTTTTCATCGGCATGACAATTAACAATCGCGAGGGCGGCCAAAACCGCGCCAAACGCTTTCACCTTGACGTTATTCATCTTCTGTCTCTTGTTCTTATTGTCAGAAGCCCATCTCTGAGGATGGGCTGATTGGGCTGCCCGGCGTTAGAGATTGGTGGCCTGGAAGCTGATCTGGCGCCACGCGTCGTCACGGCGCAACCAGACTTGAGTGGTGATCACATCCATTTCGCGTCGCTCACCCGTGGCGCGAAACTCGATGCTTTGCACCAGACGTCCTGTGGCCACCGCCACATCGGCATGAACCTGCACCCGCATGTCCTGCCGCTCAACGCGCAGGAAACGGATACCGCCCTCGACCAGGCGTAGATATGCCGGCTTATCGTCAACCTGGCCGGTGGCGTGGATGTGCACCAATTGGTCATCGACCAGGTTGCCTAATGCAGTGAGGTCGCCCTCTACCAACGCATGACAACGCGCATTTTCCAACCGGGTTATGGTCTCTGTAATCGCTTGTTCGTTCATGGGTGTCTCTCCTCGAACGGGGTAGCAAGAGCAGTTCGTCGTTTGGCGACAGCTCTTGTGCGGAGGGTCTCAGGCTTCAATTCGGACCGGGTTTTCGATGGCATTGAGTCCGTCGATTTCGACGCGAACCAGATCCCCGTTACGCAGCCAGCTAGGCGGTTTTGTGGCTGCTCCGATGCCCCCGGGAGTACCGGTGAAGATCACATCGCCTGGCTCAAGCGTCATGACTTTGGAGAGGTGCTCGATCTGTTGGTAGCAATTGAAAATCAATTGGTTGGTGTTCGAATCCTGACGCTTTTTACCATTGACAAAACAGCGGATGCCCAACTGATGCGGATCTTCGATTTCGTCGACCGTGACAATCCAAGGACCGAACGGCGCATGGGTATCGAATGACTTGCCGAGGGTGAATTGCGAGGTGCGAAGCTGCCAGTCACGAACGCTGACATCGTTACCCACGCAATAACCAAAGATTGCCTGTTTCGCCGTTTGCTCCGTCAGATGTCGGCAGCGTTGGCCAACGATGAACACCATCTCGGCTTCGTAATCGAGCGCTTCGGACACTTTCGGCAGATCCACTGGCGCATAGGGTCCGTTGGCGCTGGTTGGCATCTTGGCAAACCACAATTGATCGGCGGGCATCTCCATGCCGGACTCTTCGACATGGTCGGCGTAGTTCAGGCCGATGCCTAGAATCTTGCCGGGCCGAGGCACCGGCGCCAGCAACGTAACCTGGTGCAGTGCAATGCCGGCCGATCCGCTGGTTGCCAGTTGTTGCAAAGACTCGCGCCATTTGCTCCACAACGAGATCAACTCGATCATCGTGGTAGGCGCCGATTTGAGGTGCTCAGCAACAGGGATG
This sequence comes from Pseudomonas capeferrum, assembly GCF_013523055.1. GTDB lineage: Bacteria > Pseudomonadota > Gammaproteobacteria > Pseudomonadales > Pseudomonadaceae > Aquipseudomonas > Aquipseudomonas capeferrum_A. The sequence continues at coordinate 103,111 of NZ_JAAMQM010000019.1, forward strand.
ACGCTCTCCCCTACTACGAGCCCGATGGCCGAGGCGTTGCTGCCAATTTGGAAGGTACACAATTTCATAGGGCTTACCTCTATTTCGGGCCGTTGGATTCACCCGTCGCGCACGTACCGATCGCGCACAGTTCTGCATCGCTGGCACCGTCGCGCCACATCGCTGAAAGTGCATCAGGGTCGAACTCGACACCGATCGGGTTGTTGGCAAACGCTTCGGTTTCAAAGTACGCGGCGGCGTCGCTTTGATCGGGGAAGTTGTCCACTTGCAACTCGATGTTGTTGCCTTCCGGATCGCAGTAATACAGCGAGGTCGTTGGCCCATGGTTGATGGTCCAGACCGGGAGAATGCCCAAGGGTTTGAGCCGCTCATAAGTGCTGAGCAGTTCGCCGATCACCCGATAGCTGTAGGCAATGTGGTGCAACCCGGCGATCTCAATGCTCTTGCCAGGCAAGTGCGGGCTATTGAAGAAGGCCAGACGATGGTGTTCGTCGTCGTACGCGAGGAAGGTCAGCACCTGATCCTCGAACACCAGTTCCGCCTGGAACAGTTGACGGTACCAATCGACCATCTTCTGGCGGTCAGTGCATTGAAAGACCACGTGGGCCATTTTGAACGGGACGATCCGTTCCCTGGTGGAGGTCATGCTGTCTTCGCGTTGCAATGCAGTCATTTTCGTTCTCCTTGTTTTTGTAATAAACGATTCAGATCGAGACACGGCGGAAGTCCGCTAGCAAACTCACCAGGTGGGCGAGGAATCTACCGGCCTCGGCTCCATCCACTGCGCGGTGATCCCATGAAAGCGACAACGGCAATTGCAGTCGCGGCTGGAACGTTGAACCGTCCCATGTCGGTTGCATTGAAGCTTTGCCGACACCCAGAATCGCCACTTCCGGCGCGTTGATAATTGGTGTGAAATGCCCGCCGCCGATGCCACCCAGCGATGACACCGTGAAGCACCCTCCACGCATCTGATCTCCCGAGAGCTTGCCTTCACGGGCCAGGCGTGAGAGCTCGGCCATTTCAGCGGCGATCACAGCGATGCCTTTGCGATCGGCATCGCGAATCACTGGCACCACAAGACCATTGGGCGTATCAGCGGCAAAGCCGATATGGAAGTACTGTTTCTGCACGATTTCGTCTCCCTCCAGGCTGACGTTAAACTGCGGAAACCGTTGCAATGTCGCGACGCACGCCTTGATCAGAAACGCAAGCAAGGTGATCTTTGCGTCTCCCGCCCGCGCCTCTTGATTGAGTTGCACGCGCAATGCTTCGAGGTCACTGATATCGCTCTGACTGTGATTGGTGACGTGCGGAATACTCACCCAGTTGCGATGCAGGTTGGCCGCCGAGAGGCGTTTGATCCGGGAAGCCTGACGACGCTCGATCGGCCCGAACTTGGCGAAGTCGACGTCCGGCCACGCCAGCAGGTTGAGCCCGGTACCAGAACCACTCACCGGCAGCGGATTAGCACGCTGCGCTTTGACAAATGCCTTTACGTCATCTCGCTGAATACGTCCGCTGGGGTCACTGGCCTTCACTTCATCCAGATCAACACCCAACTCACGAGCAAGCTTGCGTACCGCTGGACCTGCCAACGCCATTGAGCCTGCACGCGTTTTTTCGCTTTCAGGTGTGACGGTTTGAATCGAACTCGGTGCATGCGGTGATGGCGGTGCAGATATCGCCGGTACAGCAGCGCAAGCACTTGCCAGAGCCGGCGCGGTGACTTCCACAGACGTCGTTTTCACATCTGACAAAGCGACAGTGGCGTCGGCAAATTCAACATGCGCGATCACGCTGCCTTTGGAAACGCAATCGCCCGGTTTGATCAGCACCTCACGAATCGTGCAATCGCGTGTGCTGGGAACATCCATCACTGCCTTGTCGGATTCAAGGGTAATCAGTGCCTGCTCAACCGTGACCTTGTCACCCGGTTTGATCAGTACTTCGATCACGGGCAAATCATGAAAGTCGCCGATGTCGGGAACCATGAGTTGTTGCATAGTCAGTCTCCTTGTTCGCGGAATCAGCAGTTCCAGGGGGCGTCATGGGCGACATCAATGCCGTAACGTGCACGGGCATCCGCTGCTTTTTGCGGGTCGATAGCAGCCAGCGCGGCGACGGCGATATGTTGGCGATCCATTTCAAAGAAGCGACGCAGGGCAGGACGCGTGTCGCTACGGCCGAAACCATCTGTACCCAGCGCGGTGTACGGGGCCTGGATGTACGGTGCGATCAATTGCGCGTAACTGCGAACGTAGTCAGTGGCGGCCACGACCGGCGTCTCCCCCGCCAGGCACTGTTGAACGTAACTCTGTTCGGCGGTTTGCCCGCCGAAAAGTGCGTTGCGCTCGACCTCCCGCGCTTCACGCGCCAGCTCGGAGAAACTGGTAACACTCCAGATTTCACTGGTGACGCCCCAGTCCTCGGCAAGCAGTTCAGCGGCAGCAATGACCTCACGCGCAATCGAACCTGAACCCAGCAGTCGTACCGCTGGCGCTGCGTTCTCATCACCGTGATGGCCGAAGCGACGCATGCCTTTGATCACGGCCTCGTAGTCGATTTCGGTCAGTGGCGCCTGCACGTAGTTTTCATTGGTGACCGTCAGGTAATAGAACTCGTCCTGTTGCTCTTCGAGCATCCGTCGGCTGCCATGATCAATGATGACGGCCACCTCGCTGGCGAACGCCGGGTCGTAAGCGCGGCAATTCGGAACCGTGGAGGCAATGAGTTGGCTGGTGCCGTCCTGGTGTTGCAAGCCCTCACCGGACAACGTTGTGCGACCCGCCGTTGCGCCTACCAGAAAGCCCCGTGCACGCTGATCGGCAGCGGCCCAGATCAGGTCGCCGATGCGTTGGAAGCCGAACATCGAGTAATAGATGTAGAACGGCAGCATGGTGACGCCGTTGACGCTGTACGACGTTGCAGCGGCTACCCACGAAGAGATTGCTCCGGCTTCGGTGATCCCCTCTTCCAACAATTGTCCGTCTCGGGACTCCTTGTAATAGAGCATCGCCCCGGCATCTTCCGGTTCGTAAAGCTGGCCTGCCGGCGAGTAAATCCCGATCTGTCTGAACAGGTTGGCCATGCCAAAAGTACGCGCCTCATCTGCAACAATCGGCACGATTCTGGGGCCCAGTTGTTTGTCTTTAAGCAGGTTGGTGAACAGCCGGACAACCGCTGTTGTGGTCGAGGTTTCGCGATCATCCGGCGTCAGGGCAAACTGCGCATAACTGGCTAGCGCGGGTACCAGCAATGGCTCTGCCCGAGATTGACGACGAGGCAGGTAACCGCCAAGCGCAGTTCGGCGGGCATGCAGATAACGCATTTCTGCACTGTTTTCAGCCGGTTTATAGAAGCGCATCTCTTCAAGCGCTTCATCGTCCAGTGGAATCGCAAAGCGATCACGGAACGCCTTAAGCGCTTCGACATCGAGTTTTTTCTGAACGTGAGAGGTGTTGCGCGACTCGCCAGCCAGTCCCATGCCGTAACCTTTTTTGGTTTTGGCGAGAATCACCGTTGGCTGACCGTTGTGTTGTTTGGCGGCTGCAAAGGCTGCGTAAAGCTTACGGAAATCGTGACCACCACGGCGCAGCCCATCGATTTCCTGAGGGGGCATATGTGACACCAGCGCCTGCAATTCTGGATCGAGGTCGAAGAAGTGCTCCATGTTGTAAGCGCCGTCGTTGGCACCCAGAGTCTGGTATTGCCCGTCCACGGTGTGAGCGAAACGGCGCAGCAGCACGTGGTTGCGATCGCGAGCGAACAGCGCATCCCAGTCGGAACCCCAGACCACTTTGATTACGTTCCAGCCGGCACCTTTGAACAGCGATTCCAGCTCTTGAATAATCTGCCCGTTACCGCGAACCGGGCCATCGAGGCGCTGCAGGTTGCAGTTTACGATGAAGGTCAGGTTGTCGAGGTTTTCCCTGGCGGCAAGTGACAGCGCGGCGATGGATTCGGGTTCATCCATCTCGCCGTCGCCGAAGACACCCCATACATGGCGCTTCGAGGTGTCGGTGATCCCACGGTGTTCCAGGTATCGCAGGAAACGTGCCTGGTAGATCGAGCTGATCGGGCCGATGCCCATCGAGCCCGTCGGGAATTGCCAGAAGTCCGGCATCAGCCAAGGGTGCGGGTAGGAGCAGAGCCCACCGCCGTCCACTTCCTGGCGGTAACTTGCCAGCTGCGACTCTTCAAGATGGCCTTCAAGAAACGCCCGGGCGTAGACACCGGGCGCCGAGTGCGGCTGAAAGTAGACCAGGTCACCTTTGGCGTCGCCGTTGTCAGCCTGGAAAAAATGATTGAAGCCGATTTCGAAAATCTCGGCGGCCGAGGCGTAACTGGCGATATGGCCGCCCAACTCACCGTAAGCCTTGTTGGCACGGGCGACCATCGCCAGCGCGTTCCAGCGAATGATCGAGGTAATGCGTTCCTCCATCGCCAGATCACCCGGGAACGCCGGCTGCTTATCCAGACCGATGCTGTTCTGGTACTGCGAGTAGGGATGAGCGGCACGCCTCACGCCCAAGTGGCTGGCGTGTTCCTCCAGCCGCTGCAGAAGAAAATCAACCCGCTCACCGCCTGCGCTGCGGGCAATGCTTTCGAGCGCGTCGAGCCACTCGAGGGTTTCCTGTTTGTCGATGTCATTGTCCGTTTTCACAGGCAAATCGTGGGTGTTGGCGGTCATGGCAATTCACTCGGGTTACATTTATTCGGCATGAACGGGCCTTCAGGCATTTCGTCTGGGAAACGCCATACGGGCAGTTCAGGCATCAGTTCGATTCAGGCGGCGAGATCACCAGCCGTCGACGCATCCACCACTCCACTCCACGCTGGGCGCGCGAGCGTGCATCTGGTGGTAGCGTCCGCCGAAGAACAGCAACGGCTTGCGTTGTGCGCCCACGCGAATGTGCTCGATTTCACCGATGTAGAGCAGGTGATCGCCCGCCGGGTGAACATCGACGGTGCGTGCCACCAGGTGCACGAGGCTTCCGTCCAAAAGCGGTGTGTCCTCGTGATAGAGGTACGGCAGTGAGGCGCCCTCCTCCGGCTTTCCGCCGAAATGGCCGCTCAACCAGCGCTGGCTTTCCGCAAGAAAGTTGACGCCATAGCGCACGCCTTCTTTTACAAACTGGTTGAAGCTGGAGGCGTTGCGGATAGAAATCAGGATTAGCGGCGGTTCCAGCGAAACCGACATGAAGGCATTGGCGGTCATGCCTGCCGGCTGGCCGTCGGCGACGAAAGTCACAACCGTCACACCGGTGGCGAACTGGCCCATGACCGAGCGCAGAAGTTTGGTGTCCATAGACATTTTCCTCAGGTTCGCGGGAGTCGTTACACCAGGGGCGAAACAGTGTTTTCCACACCTAGTAGAGCCTTGCCGTATAGCTCGTTACCGACGGCAGGCAGTGCCACCGCATGACGCGCGGCGGTGTTGGAATCGCGCCACCAGCGCTGCATCGGGCTGGCCTCGGAAAAGCTGCCGGCACCGTGCGCGGACAACAGAATGTTGATCGCATCGGTGATCAAGGTATTGACGTAGCCGACGTCGGCACGGATTCGCGCTCGTGTGAGCAGATCCAGTTTGATACCCTGCCGCGCGGCCTCGTCCATCTCGTCGGTGGAGCGGAAGGCGCGCAAGTGCGCGGTATCAATCTTCAACGCGGCTTCGGCGATCTGCGTCTGGAACACCACCGAGTCGGTTTGTTTTTCGAACGAGGTGTAGGCCACTGCCCGACGCGGTGCGTTGTCGATGACGTATTTCAGCGCTGCGCGCCCCAGACCCAGTTGCGGCCCGTTGAGGATCAACGACGCGAACGGCACGAACAGCCCGCGATACGCCACTTCGTCTTTGAACTCGGTCGCGTACTTGCCCTCGAGTGCATCGCCCATGTGCAGCAACCGATGATTGGGCACGAAGACCTCATCGGCGACGATGCAGTTGCTGCCTGAAGCACGCATGCCAGCGGTGAACCAAGTGTCTTCAATGGTGTAATCGGATTTAGGCATGAGCGCCAGGTGCTGTGCGACAACAGTGCCGTTGGCATCACGCTCTTCAGCGCCGACGACAGCCCAATCGGCGTGAAGGCTGCCTGAAGATGAGTACCACTTACCCGAGACAATCAAACCGCGCTCGACACGACGAGTTGTTGGCGAGGCGTTGAAAACGCCAGCGACACGGGCGTCTGGGTCAGCACCGAACACTTCATTCTGAGCCTGTTCCGAAAACAGGCTGGTGAACCAGGCACAGACGTTGGTCAACGCCACGACCCAAGCGGTTCCGCCACAGGCTTCACCCAGTGCCGCCGAGATCTCAAGGTGCGAGCGCAGAGAGCCTTCATAACCGCCATAGCGCTTCGGCACCATCAGGCGGAACAGCCCGGCGTCACGGATCGCTTCAATGTTCTCATCGCAGGTGCGGCGGTCCTTTTCGCAAGCGACGGTGTTTTTCCGCAGCAATGGCTGCAGGGCCTCTGCACGCTTGATCAGCTCTTGCAGGCTGGGCGTCGCGGCGATCGAAGTAACGGAACCGATGTTTTGGAGAGTCGCTTCTATGTTCATACCAACCTCAAATATCAAAATGAACTGAAATGTCATTTATAAATTTCGGATGAACGAATACCCCGGCGAGCAACACACGCTTGGCCGGCAGTCGTTCTGGACACCCGTTCGGGTTTACATCGTCAGAACTGGATGGGTTGCGAAGGAATACAGGGAATCAGCGACTCTTGAAAACGGTGGCGTGCCAGTTAGAGCGAGCGCAAGGGGATGTCGAATGAGGTCGAGCCGGGGGGAAGGAAGGCTTGGACATTTTCGTCTCCTATTATTTTTATGACGATATTGTCATTACGACAATTGAGTCCAATGTAGGGCAGGTTTTTTTGAGGTGCAAGTCTTTTTAGACAAATTTGTCATTCTTAGAAAAAGCAGATAAGTTGTCATTCTGACGACCTGTCATTCGCCTGAGGCCCAGCAGTGCCAATACAAGAAACCGCAGCTCCGGTGTCCGATCACCGCCCAGGAGTGGCCAAGAAAAAGCGTCAAGTCATGCGCAGCAAATTGCTTGATGCGGCGATGCGCGTATTCGCCGCCCCCGGCGGTTCTCCTCCGGTCATTGACGATGTAATCCGTGAAGCCAATGTGTCACGTGGCACCTTCTACAACTATTTCGATTCGCTGGACCAGGTGCTCCTCGCCATTGGCCAGGAACTCAACAATCAGATGACCAGCGATATCCTTCCGGTCTATGACGTTCTGACCAAGCCTTGGCAGCGAGCGGCGGTGGCGTCCCGGCTTTTTCTCGTACGCGCCTTGCTCGATCCGAAATGGGCGGGCTTCGTTACTCGCGCGGATACGTGGCAGCACGACACGCTCGTTGCAGAATATATGGCCAAGGATCTCGAAAATGGTAAAGCGGCAGGCGACTTCAAGTTTGGTCGTACGGATGCCGCCACAGACTTCCTGATGGGGGCGTCAGCCCACGGCATCCAGGCTATTCAACAAGGCGTTGAGAAACCCCATCAATACATGGACTCATGCGTGCGCCTGACATTGGCAAGCCTGGGTTGCAGCCATGAAATGTGCGAAGACGGCGTGGCGTTTTCGATCACGTATTTGAAGTCCTGGATGAGCGGAGAATTGGCTGCTTCCCAGCCTGAATGGGCGCTCAATATGAGTGCCGAAGTTGCGCAGAGCTTCCTCAACTATTCGCCCGCTGAAAACAATGGCTGAAGGCCGTTGCCTGTGATTTTTGTTCCGAACCCTTTAGGAATGAGTAGATGAAAGCAGCCGTAGTTCATGACTTCAACGCACCGCCTCGTTACGACGACTTCGCCACGCCGACGGCCGAAGCCGGCGAGACGCTCGTTCAAGTGCGCGCCGCAGCACTCAGTCAATTGGTCAAAGCCCAAGCATCAGGTCGCCATTACAGTAGTGGCAAGACGCTCCCTTTGGTACCGGGTGTCGACGGTGTGGGAACGTTGCCTGATGGTCGTCGCGTTTATTTTGCCTTCCCACGCACATTGTTCGGTTCCATGGCACAAACCAGTGTCGTCAAACTATCCAACTGCGTGGACATCCCCGATGACGTTGACGATGTCACGGCAGCAGCCATCGGAAACCCGGGCATGTCTTCTTGGGCGGCGCTTCTGGATCGCGCGAAATTCATACCCGGCGAAAATGTGCTTATCAATGGCGCAACTGGTGCTTCCGGTCGCCTGGCGATTCAGATTGCAAAACACCTCGGCGCGTCGAAGGTGATTGCCACCGGTCGAAATGCGCAAAGTGTTCAGGGATTGAAGGCACTGGGGGCGGATGTAGTCATCCCTCTCAACACAAACGCCGAAGAGCTCAAAGCCACCTTCGAGCAAGCCTTTCATAAACATAAGGTCAATGTGGTGCTCGACTATCTGTGGGGCCCATCGGCAGAGAGTCTGCTGCACGCAGCTGTCGGCCACGATCACGCTGCGGGTGAACCACGGATTCGATTCGTACAGATCGGTTCGCTGACAGGCAACAATATCAATCTGCCCGGGTCTCTGTTGCGCAGTTCTGGTCTGGAGCTGATGGGCACCGGCTTGGGCAGCGTGTCCCATGGCGGTCTTGTTGAAGCTGTAGGTGGGGTTTTGCGCGCGATCAGCAGCGCGGGGCTTTCGATTGCCACTGATGTGGTGCCGTTGATGCAAATTGAAAGTGCGTGGCAGCGCGAAGGTGCATCGCGACTGGTGTTTACATTGTGAGGACGACACTTATCTCGCAACTGAAACTCATGCAGCAACAGCGGCAGTCTGGCCAAGTAATATTTCGAGGTGGGCTGTTTTGAAACTGGCGGCAGAAAATTTGGCCATGCGTTCCCCTCCTCCAATGCATGGGCAGATCGTTGTGAAGCTTCCGGCCGTGGTGAATCAATCAGCTCTCGGGCACCAGAATTTTCTGAATGGCTGGACCGATGATCTTCACCAGTTCTTCATGGTCTGCAGCAACCAGGATCGGCACACCGATGACGCGTCGGCTGACCACCATACCAACGAGCAAGGATGACGCAAGGCCAGCCCGCAGCTTGGCAGCACTTCTTGGCAAACTCAGGAGCTATAACCAGAACATCCAACTGCTCCGGGTATCAAAAATCAGTCAGCGCCTAGCTGCTCGATCACCCCGCGGGATTTTAATTCGGTTAGCCGCTCATCATCGAGCCCCAAGTGACGCTTGAGGACCTCGTCGGTATGCTCGCCCAACATGGGCGCCGGGCGCAGGTACTCCACCGGGGTGCCGGACAGTTTGATGGGACTGCCGACCGTGACGAAGCTAGCTTTACGCGGATGAGGAATATTCACCAGCATGTCGCGCGCCTTCACCTGAGGCTCGTCCAGCGCCTGGGCGATGCTGTTGATCGCCCCGACCGGAACGCCTTGCGGATGAATCTGCCGCACCCAGGCATCGGCGCAATCACCGAGAAAATGTTGCGACAGGATGCCGACAAGCGCCTCGCGGTGGGCCACCCGATTCGTGTTGCGTGCGAAACGCGGGTCTTGGGGAAGGTCAGGTAGCCCAATGGCTTGGCAAAGGGCGATGAACTGGCTGTCGTTTCCGCAGGCGATGATGAAATCGCGATCATTGGCGCGGAACACCTGGTATGGAACGATATTCGCGTGGGCATTGCCATAGCGCCCCGGCGGCTTGCCAGTGGCCAGGTAGTTCTGGCTCTGGTTGCACAGGGTCGCGACCTGCACATCCAGCAGTGCCATGTCGATGTGCTGTCCCAGGCCGGTTTTTTCCCGGCTGAGCAGCGCGGCTTGAATGGCGACCGTCGAATACAACCCAGTCATCAGGTCGGAAAACGCCACACCGACTTTCTGCGGTCCGCCGCCGGGCAGATCATCGCGCTCACCGGTAATGCTCATGAGCCCGCCCATGCCCTGGATGATGAAGTCGTAGCCCGGCTCGGCCGCACGCGGTCCGGTTTGTCCGAAACCCGTTACCGAACAGTAGACCAGGCGCGGATTGAGCTGCGACAGGCTGGCATAGTCCAGTCCGTATTTAGCCAACGAACCGGCCTTGTAGTTTTCGATCAGCACGTCACAGCTGGTGGCCAGGGCACGCACCATTTCCTGACCGTCGGGCGTGGCCAGGTTAAGTGCCACCGATAGCTTGCCGCGGTTGGTGGACTGGTAGTAGGACGCCTCCTGAGTCGGCTCGTCGGACTCGTCGTTCATCCAGGGCGGCCCCCAGCCGCGGGTGTCGTCTCCCACGCCAGGCCGTTCAATCTTGATCACTTCGGCTCCCAGATCAGCCAACGTCTGGCCGCACCAAGGACCTGCCAGCACACGGCTCAGATCGAGCACGCGGTATCCAGTCAAAGCTCCCATTTCACCTACCTTCGCTCAATGCGCTCAAACGCGCTCGATCACCATTGCCAACCCTTGGCCGACACCAATGCACAGACTGACGACCGCGTAGCGCTTGCCGCTCTGTTGCAAGGCACGAGCGGTACTCAGCGCCAAGCGTGCGCCTGACGCTCCCAGAGGATGGCCGACCGCGATCGCGCCACCATTAGGGTTCACCCGCGGGTCATCGAAGGCGACGCCAAGGCCTTTCAAACAACCGAGCACCTGGCTGGCGAATGCTTCGTTGATTTCGATGATGTCCATGTCCGCAAGCTTGAGGCCGGCCCGATCCAAGGCTTTGTTGATCGCGTCCACCGGACCCACGCCCATGATACGTGGCGCTACGCCCGCGGCCGCGGCAGAAAGGATACGGGCCATCGGCACCAGGCCATGCTGTTCGCCGGCAGCCTTCGAACCGATCAGCAAGGCGGCGGCGCCGTCGTTGACACCCGAAGCGTTGCCAGCCGTGACTACACCACCTTCTGACAAGGGTTTGAGCCGCGCCAAAGCGGCCAGATCGGATTGCGGACGAGGATGTTCATCCTGTTCGAACCAATTGGGCGTTGTCTTGCGCCCTGTGGGCACAGAGACCGCAAGCAGCTCCTGCGCGAAAAAACCGGACTGACGCGCTGCTTCATACAGCGCCTGGGAGCGCGCCGCGAAAACGTCCGCTTGTTCGCGGTCGATGCCATATTCGTGGGCCACGTTGTCCCCAGTCTGCGGCATGCTGTCATTACCAAACTCAGCGACGATTTTCGGGTTGGGAAAACGCGCTCCGATGGTGCTGTCAAACACGCTCAGTTCGCGGCTGTAGGCCGCTTCGGCCTTTGCCATGACGAAGGGCGCGCGGGACATGCTCTCCACCCCTCCGGCGATAAGCAACTCACCTTCTTGGCAGGTGACCGCACGGGCAGCATCGATCACTGCCGCCAGCCCGCTGGCGCATAGCCGATTGACGGTCTGACCGGGCACCGTGACAGGCAATCCGGCGAGCAGCGCGGCATGGCGCGCGATGTTACGGCTATCCTCCCCCGCCTGATTGGTGTTGCCCAGGATCACGTCCTCGATGGCGTCACCGGCAATGGCATGACGGGCGAGCAGTTCGTGGATGACGTGAGCCACAAGATCATCCGGACGTACCGACGCCAGTGCGCCGCCGTGTCGACCGAAAGGGGTACGCAACCCCGCGAAGATATAGGCATCAAGCATGGAATATCCTGAATGTGGAGGTCAGTTGAAGGTGGGTTCACTGTGACGCAGCGACAGGCTAAGTATGCTTCGGCGGCGCAGCCAAGGGCCTGGCCGATAACGCGGATCCCCGGTCAGCTCGGTCATGCGTTCAAGAATGGTCAGCAGGCGTTCAGCACCTACACTGTCGCCCCAGGCCAAGGGACCTTGCGGATAACCCAGGCCGCGGCGCACGCCTTCGTCCAGGTCATCGACGCTGGCGATACGTTGCTGGACGATGTCACACGCGAGGTTGACGATCATTGCCAGCACGCGCTGAGCGACGAAGCCCACGCTGTCATTGATCATGCTGACACCGACCCCATCACGCGCCAGCAACGCATGTGCGGCTTGGCGCATGTCATCTCGGGTAGCGGGCGTCGGCATCAGCGTGCGATGCCGACCGAGGTCCACCAGCAGATCAATACACACCGTACGCGCAGGATCGGTGGCGAATCGTCCAGCAGCCGTGGTGGCATCCAGGCCATAGGGGGCGAGCAAGCACAACGCTTCGCTGCTCGGCTGACTACCCTGCTCTACCCGCGCGCCAAGCGTTTCAAGCAACAGGTTCAGGTCAGCGCGGTCCTCTTCGCGCTCGGTACCGAGCCATACAGGGGGCAGTGCGTCGACCCGCGGCACCGCCTGTGCCGCCGGCGGGTCTATCATCTGCCCGTCGACGTATTGGTAGAAGCCGCGCCCCACCTTACGACCGATATACCCCGCCTCCAACATCTGCCGGGTAAGGGCTGCCGGGCGATAGCGCGGCTCCTGGTAGAATTGGTTATAGATCGACTCGATCACCGGATGAGAGACATCCAGCGCGGTCAGGTCGAACAGCTCCAGCGGTCCCATGCGAAAACCCAGCCCCTCGCGCAGGATGCGATCGACCTCGGCGGGTTCGGCGACGCCTTCCTTAAGTATCTGTAGCGCTTCGGTGCCATAGGCGCGTCCGGCGTGATTGATGATGAAACCTGGCGTGTCCTTGGCCCGAATTCCGCGATGGCCCATGCGAGTCGCCAACGCCTGCAGGCAGTCCCCGACCTTCGGATCGGTGGCCAGACCGTCGATCACTTCCACCACCTTCATCAGCGGTACCGGATTGAAGAAGTGAAAGCCCGCCACGCGTTCGGGGTGCTGGCATCCACGAGCGATGCTGGTCACCGACAGCGACGAGGTATTGGTGGCCAATAGGCATTCCACGGCGACCACCGCCTCAAGCTGCGCCAGCAGTGCCTGCTTGGCATCCAGACGCTCGACGATCGCCTCGACCACCAGATCGACCTCTTTGAGATCCATCAGCGAAGTGGCTACCCGCACCTGCTCAAGGGCGCTGTGTGCTTGGTCATGGGTCATCTTGCCCTTGCTCGCGAGCTTTTCCAGCGTCTTGTGCAAGTTATTCCGGGCCGCTTGGGCAGCGCCATCCCGATTGTCGAACAGTATCACTTGTATGCCCGCCTGGGCCGCAATCTGGGCGATACCGGTCCCCATCACGCCCGCGCCGACAATCGCCATCTGGTTGATCACACGTGTCATGAGTCACTCCCCTGCAAAGCTGGCTTTACGTTTCTCCAGAAAGGCACGAGCGCCCTCCTTCTGATCCTTCGAATCGAACAACAGCTGAAACGCTTTGCGCTCAAGGGCCAGCGCGCTGTCCAGTGGCAGGTCGGCCCCCGCCAGCATGACTTCCTTGATCTGCGCGATCGCCAATGCCGGCAACGCGGCGATTTCCGCGGCCAGTTCAAGTGCGCGCGGCAACGTAAGATGATCGCTCACGACCTCACTGACCATGCCAATGGCAAGCGCTTGAGGCGCCGGCACCAGACACCCCGTCAGTGCGATCCGCATCGCCTGGAACTTGCCAACCGCGCGGATGAGTCGTTGGGTCCCCCCGGCACCTGGCATCAAGCCCAGTTTCACCTCGGGTTGGCCGAAGCGCGCCGACTCGCCAGCAACGATGATGTCGCAGTGCATGGCCAATTCGCAGCCGCCCCCCAGGGCGAAACCGTTCACGGCGGCGATTACAGGCTTCGGGCAACGACTGATCGCTTCCCACAGGCATTCGGTATGTCGACGGTACATCTCGATGGGGCTCGCCTCGGCGAACTCGCGGATATCGGCACCGGCGACGAAGCATTGCTCTGCGCCGGTCAGGACAATAGCCCGCACCCGGACCTCAGCGGCCAACGTCAGGAAGTGCATGGCCAGCTGCTCACGTACGGCCGTGTTAAGTGCATTTTTCGCTTCGGGACGCGAGATGCACACAATGGCAACGCCATCATCACGAATATCCAACGTCACGACTGGCTCGGGTGGGGTGTCCATATGTACTCCTAATATTGTTTCGCTATACGAAACTGCGTACCGAATCTATGTTCAATCATAGGTTCGCTCGAAAAGCCCTGTAAACAAGCAATCGATAAATTATTAATAAGTCCTTATAAATCAACGTATTAATAAAATTTATTGGTCTTGGTGGCTTTTAAGAGAGGCTTCATCTATAGTTTCGCTATACGAAACTATATTTTATTTTCTTGCATTTCTCAGAATCGAGGTTCTAACATGGAACGCAACAAGGCCATCCCAAGTGCGGCGGACACGCTGAGTGGTCCCGATGAAATAGGCCTGCTGAAAATGGGCATGCTCGATCCGGCAAACGCAATGAGCGAAGAGGAAAACAGTGGCCAGTTCGTGACGGCACTGGCGCGTGGGCTTGAGCTGATGAGGTGTTTTACCCCGCGCGACAACGTATTGGGTAATCAGGAGTTGGCCAGGATGACCGGCTTACCCAAGCCGACTGTCACCCGTCTGACCAACACATTGATGCGCCTTGGCTGCCTCAAGCGCGAAGTGCATTCAGGCAAGTATCAACTGGATGTCGGGGTGCTCGGCTTCGGCTACGCCATGCTGTCGAATCTGGCCATTCGCACGGTGGCCCACCCCTTGATGGAGGAGCTGGCGAATCACGCCAAGGCTGCCGTCGCCATGGCTGCCCGTGATCGCCTTCAAATGGTGTACCTGGATGTGGTCCAGGGCCAAGGCAACATGACCATGCGCAGACAGATCGGCAGCTACCTGCCGTTGGCGCAGAGCTCAGTGGGACGCGCCTGCCTTGCGGCGATGCCGGAAACCGAGCGGGAATTCCTGCTCGATCACATTCGTCAACGCGAATCGGAGCACTGGCCTGCCATCCGCAAGGGTCTGGACCGGGCGTTCAGGGATTTTGCCGACTACGGCTTCTGCCTGTCGATCGGCGAGTGGCACCGCGACGTCAATTCCGTTGCCGTGCCGCTGCTTCACCCGCAGTACGGGTTGCTGACCTTCAACTGCGGTGGGCCGAGCTTTCAGCTGCCACGTGAAAACCTGGTGGACGATATCGGCCCGCGCCTGATCAACATGGTCAACAATATCGGCGTCGCGGCTCGCTGACACACGGCAGTCACGGCGCCCCAAAAAACCGGCTCGCTTGCGAGCCATGAGGAGCGCACATGATCCGTGACACCGAGACCCTTCAGCTTCTGCTCGACTCGCTGCATCAGTTTGTCGACGAGGTGCTGATTCCCCGTGAGAACGAAGTGGCCGAGACCGATTCGATTCCCCATGACATCGTCGAGCAGATGCGGGAGATGGGTCTGTTCGGCCTGACGCTTCCCGAGGAGTTCGGTGGTTTGGGCGTGACCATGGAAGAAGAGGTCAACATCGCCTTTGAGCTCGGCCGCACATCGCCGGCGTTCCGCTCCTACATCGGGACCAACAATGGGATCGGCTCCATCGGTATCCTGCTGGACGGCACTGACACGCAGAAGCAGTACTACCTGCCCAAACTGGCCAGCGGCGAACTGCTCAGTTCCTTCTGCCTGACCGAACCGGACGCAGGCTCGGATGCCGCCTCGCTCAAAACCAGCGCTGTGCGCGATGGCGACAGCTATATCCTCAATGGCACCAAGCGCTTCATCACCAATGCCCCGCATGCCGGTATCTACACGGTGATGGCGCGCACCAATCCCGAAATCAAAGGCGCCGGTGGCATCAGTGCCTTTATTGTCGAGCGCGGCACACCGGGCGTTTCCCTAGGCAAGCCGGACCACAAGATGGGCCACAAAGGCGCGCATACCTGCGACGTGATTTTCGAAAACGTGAGGGTGCCCGCCAGTCAACTGATCGGTGGCGTCGAAGGCGTTGGCTTCAAGACTGCAATGAAAGTGCTCGACAAAGGTCGGTTGCATATCGCCGCCCTGAGCGTAGGCGCCGCCGAGCGCATGCTAGACGATGCCTTGCGCTATGCGCTGGAGCGCACGCAATTCGGCAAGCCCATTGCGCAATTCCAACTCATCCAGGCCATGCTGGCCGACAGCAAGGCTGAGATCTATGCGGCCCGCTGCATGGTGCTCGACGCCGCCCGCAAGCGTGACGACGGCCGCAATGTCAGCACCGAAGCGTCCTGCGCCAAGATGTTCTCCACCGAGATGTGCGGGCGGGTGGCCGATCGCTGCGTGCAGATCCATGGGGGCGCAGGGTACGTCAGTGAGTACGCGATCGAACGCTTCTATCGGGATGTCCGCCTGTTCCGCATCTACGAAGGCACCACCCAGATCCAGCAGGTGGTCATCGCCCGCAACATGATCCGCGACGCCCAAGGCTGAGGTCTGGCACCTGCAGGTCAGCCGCCAATTCCTGTTTCCTATAAATACAATAAAGGTAATGCTATGAATGTTGCTGCTAAGGCCGGTGCGCTTGCGCCAGCCAAAACCGGCACGTGGGTGCTGGTATTCATTTTCTGCTTCCTGGGATTGCTCATAGACGGCGCCGATCTGATGTTGCTGTCCTACAGCCTAAGCAGCCTCAAGGCTGAATTTGGCTTGACCAGCGTCGAGGCCGGTAGCCTTGGCAGCTTCACCTTGGCGGGCATGGCCATCGGCGGCATCTACGGTGGCTGGGCATGCGATCGTTTTGGTCGGGTGAAAACGGTGGTCTGGAGTATCGTGCTTTTTTCCGTTGGCACGGCGGTACTGGGCCTGACGCAGAGCTATTGGCAGTTCGCGATCACTCGTTTTGTCTCATCACTGGGGATTGGGGCCTTGTACGTGGCGTGTAACACCCTGATGGCCGAATACGTTCCCACCCGCTACCGCACAACGGTACTGGGCACCCTGCAAGCCGGTTGGTCAGTGGGCTATATCGTCGCCACCCTGCTGGCCGGCTGGATCTTGCCGATCCATGGCTGGCGCTGGCTGTTCTACATCGCGATCGTCCCGGTGATCCTGGCGTTGGTGATGCAGCGTCTTGTTCCGGAGCCGCAAGCCTGGATCAATGCCCAGGCCGAGCGCGCCCGGAAAAAAGTCGATGGCTTCAAGCAGGCCACCGCTGAAAAACACGAAAGCAAATACAAGCTGATCTTCGCGGATCCGCAGGCCCGCGGCATGTTCATCGCCTGGGCCTTGACGGCCGGCTTCCTGCAATTTGGCTACTACGGTGTGAACAACTGGTTGCCGTCCTACCTTGAAGGTGAACTGGGCCTGAACCTCAAGTCCATGACCAGCTACATGGTCGGCACCTACACCGCCATGATCCTCGGCAAGATTCTCGCCGGCCTTGCGGCTGACAAACTGGGACGTCGTACCGTGTTCGCCTTTGGGGCACTGGGTACCGCGGTCTTCCTGCCTGTCATCGTGCTCTTCCAAAGCCCGGAAAATATCCTCTGGATGCTGGTGGTGTTCGGATTCCTGTATGGCATTCCATATGGGGTGAATGCGACCTACATGACTGAAAGCTTCGAAGCCAAATTCCGCGGATCGGCTGTGGGCGGCGCCTACAACATTGGACGCCTGGGCGCCGCGATCGCTCCGGCAGCCATCGGTTTCCTCGCCTCCCACGGCTCGATCGGCGTTGGTTTCCTGGTGATGGGCGCGGCCTACTTCATCTGCGGTGTGATTCCCGCGCTGTTGATCCGAGACAAGCAATTCGATCCACAAAAGCAATGATCCGCACGCTGGAGAGGAACGACGTAGCCATGATCAACGGAGGCGTCGATCTCTAATCTGCAGCTGGCGGGAGTCTCTAGAGAACCTTCGTCGTCAGCCGGATTCTCTGGTCTTTATCATTCGATTCCTTGGAGCTTCCATGTCTCTGCCTTCCCTGTTGAAAGACCGCCTGGCGCTTCCAGTCATGTGTTCGCCCATGTTTATCATTTCCAACCCAGACCTTGTGATCGCGCAGTGCAAGGCGGGCGTAGTGGGTTCCTTCCCGGCCTTGAATGCCCGCCCAGCGCCTGTCTTGGAGCAATGGCTGGATCGAATCACGACAGAGCTGGCCGAATATGATGCCCTGCATCCCGATCGTCCGGCCGCTCCATTTGCGGTCAACCAGATAGTGCACAAATCCAATGATCGCCTCGAACATGACCTGGCGCTTTGCGAGAAATACAAAGTGCCAATCATCATTACTTCATTAGGCGCCCGCGAAGACGTGAATGAAACCGTGCATGCGTACGGCGGCATCGTACTGCATGATGTCATCACCAATGCCTACGCGAAAAAAGCCATTGAAAAAGGTGCCGATGGCCTCATTGCAGTGGCGGCAGGCGCGGGTGGGCATGCGGGGAAGATTTCACCCTTCGCACTCCTCCATGAGATTCGTGAATGGTTTGATGGCCCGCTGTTGCTCTCAGGCGCTATATCGAACGGGAATGCCATTCTCGCTGCTCAAGCGGCCGGTGCTGACCTGGCCTACATCGGCTCGGCGTTCATAGGCACTGCCGAGGCCAATGCATTGGATGCCTATAAGCAAATGATCGTCGAGAGCTCGGCCGCCGATATTGTCTATTCCAATCTCTTTACCGGCGTCCATGGCAACTACCTGAGACAAAGCATCGTCAACAGCGGCCTTGACCCAGAAGCATTGCCTGCCTCCGACCCATCTAAAATGAATTTCGGCTCCGGGACAGCGAAAGCCAAAGCGTGGAAGGATATCTGGGGCGCAGGCCAGGGCGTTGGCGCAGTCAAGGAGGTGGTGCCTGCGGCAGACCTGATCGAACGCTTCAAGCAAGAATATCAGGCCGCACGCCACCGACTGGGTATCACCTCCGCCATCGCCAGGACGACGGCAAGTCCAGATGAACTTCGCTCCCCAGCGCATTACTAGAGGGGCAGCACAGACCGCGCTTGGGCAAGTGCGGTCTGTGCATGCTGAGGGAAGGGTCGAATCGGTTCAGCCGTTCGATCTTGCCTGGGCAAGGATGAAATCGATAAAGGTCGAAGTCGCTCGTGTGTGGTGATGGTTGGGCATATACAGCATGTACATGTTCGTGCCGAAAATACTCAACCGCCAGGCGCTCAGGGCGGTGATGAGCGTGCCATTACGCAGGTCATCCTGGACGACATAATCAGGGACCACCCCCACCCCCAGGCCTGCCAGAACGGCCTGGCGCAAAAACGGGAAGTTCTCGGAAATCAGCGTCGGCTCAAGCGTCACTTCGTGGCGCTCTTCAGCCAGGTAGGCGGCTATCCGCAATTGCCGGCCTACTACAGCGGCTGTGATCAACGGCGCGGTACGCAGCTCGTCGAGTTGCCCAGGCAAACCGTTGGCCTGGGCATAGGCTGGGGTCACGCAGGCCACGTAGCGGACTGTTCCCAAATCACGCGCGACCAGGTTCTGCGGTGGCTCTGACATCACCCTGACCGCGATATCCACCTCATCGCGCATCAAGTCTTCGACGCGGTTTTCGAACATGACGTCGAGCACAATCCCTGGATAGAGCCGCTTGAAATCGAGCAACCAGCTCGACATCACCAATTGGCCATAGCCGCTCGGCACACTGATGCGCACCCTGCCCTGCAGGCTCTGGCCCAATGTCGAAATCGATTCCTGCGCCGCCAGCAACTCGTTCTGAATGCTTCGACCATGTTCATACAGGCGCAAACCGATTTCGGTCGGCTCTATGCGGCGCGTGGTGCGCCGCACCAATTGCAACCCGATCGATTGTTCCAGCCGGCTCAGGTGATAACTGACGTTGGCACGGCTGACCTTGAGCCGCCTCGCCGCTTCGCTAAGGTTGCCGGCATCGATGATTTCCACCAGCAGGGTGAGGGACTTCAGATCCATGGCGTGGTTTGTCAAAGGATTTTGAACAGGCTGTCAACGAGAAGTGTAATTGTCAATAAAGTTTTACCTCAGAATAATTGGTAGCGATGCAGCCACTGGGCAATGAAGCCCTATCACCACCGGCGCAGCTGGCGCCGGCCTGGAGTTAAAGTGATGAATGAACCGATTCTTGTGCACCGCGATGGTCCGGTGCTAGTGCTGTCAAACAACAATCCGGCTGCACGCAACGCCCTGACCCCCGACTTCTACACAGCGCTCCCCGAACGGCTGGCCTACGCCCAGGCCGACCCGGAGATTGGCGCAATCGTCTTGACCGGCATAGGGGGAACATTCTGCGCGGGAGGGGACCTGAACCGCCTGGCCTCGCGACGCACGATGACGCCGCCAGCTCGCCGGAGGAACCTCGAAGCCCTGCATGACCTGATTCGCGCAATCCAGAACTGCAGCAAACCGGTGATTGCCGCGGTCGAGGGTGCGGCGGCCGGTGCCGGCCTGTCGATTGCGCTGGCCTGCGACATGTTGGTCGCCGCGCGTGACGCCTCGTTCTCGGTCGCATACGTAAAGGTTGGCCTCACGCCTGATGGCGGTGCAACCGCCTTCCTCTCTGAGTTTGTCTCCCGGCAGGTATTGACAGAGCTATGCCTGACGGGCGAACGCATCAGCGGCGAACGCCTGCATTCCCTGGGCGCCATTAATTGCTTGGTCGACACCGGGGAGGCCTGTTCAGTGGCCATTGCCCTGGCGACCAGCACTGCCAACGGTCCACAACGGGCGATGGGGCGCATCAAAGAGCTCTGCCGTCATGCCAGCTGGGCGACGCTCGAGGAACAACTCGAGCTGGAAGCCCGGCACATGGTCCAGTCATTGGGCGACGACGAAGCAGCTGAAGGCATCAGTGCCTTCCTGGCTAAACGTCCGACTGACTTTTCACGCCTGCGTCAGAACGGCGCCAAGACCCGCTGTTGAGCCCACGCCCAGTTACCGACCTCAAGCTTGAGGTGTGTCACATATCAGAACACTGTTTCACTATGCGGAACTACATTCCGATAATTTGACCTCTGCGAATCCAATATGCGAATATCGCTGCTAAAGCGATAAAAAACCTCAGGCACATCGATTAACCCAAGTCCAAACACAATAAGGGTTCTTAGAATGTTCAACCGTCATCTCCCTTACTGGCCCAAGGATTTACCCCACCACCTGACGCTTCCGGTCACCAGCCTCTTCCGCAACCTGGAGACGTCCGCCAGGCGCTACCCTGACAAGACGGCGATCATCTACTACGACACGCTCATCAGCTATTCCCAGTTGCTCGACGAAGTCGAACGCCTGGCAGGCTATTTCCAGTCCCAGGGAGTCAAGCGTGGAGACCGCGTGCTGCTGTGCATGCAGAACTCTCCACAGTTCATCATCACCTACTACGCTGTGCTGCGCGCCGACGCCATGGTGGTGCCGTTGAACCCCATGAGCCGCGCCGCCGAGCTGGAACACTATTTGGCGGACACCGAGGCGCGCATGATGGTGTGTGCCCAGGATCTCGCGCCCTTTATCACACCCATGATTGGCCGCTTCCAGCTTCAGCAAGTGGTCATCACGGCTTATTCCCAGTACCTGCGCAGCAGCACCGACCTACCCTTGGCACCAGAGCTGCGGGTCGAGGCGGCAATCGCACTAGCACCCGGCGTAGTCGAGTGGCAGACCGCGCTCGATTGCGGGCAGCGCCCCGGTCCGCACCTCAGTGGTCCGGATGACCATTGCGCAATGGTTTACAGCTCCGGCACCACCGGTGTCCCCAAGGGTTGCGTTCATACTCACCGCTCGGTGATGGCGACTGCCGTTCAGCGTCAGACCTGGCTGCTGCTCAACTGCGAGGACGTAATACTCGCCACTCTGCCGCTGTTCCACGTTGCCGGCATGCAATCATCAATGAACGGGCCGATTTTCATTGGCGCTTGCATGGTGATCATGACCCGCTGGAACCGCGAGGTCGCAGCCGAGTTGATGCAGCGCTACCGCGTCAGCTGCTGGTCCAACATCGTCACCATGGCGGTGGATTTTCTGACTCAAGACAATCTCGAGCGCTTCGATCTTTCCAGTCTGAGGAATATTGGCGGTGGTGGCGCAGCCATGCCCGGCCCAGTCAAGGAAAGGCTCAAGCAGCTGTTCGGGCTGGACTATATCGAGGGTTACGGCTTGTCAGAAACCATGGCCGCTACGCATATGAATCCCAAAGCGCGCAGTAAATCGCAATGCCTGGGTATTCCGGCGTTCGACGTGGATTCACGGGTGATCGACAGTACCACCGGTCAAGAGCTGCAGCCCAATGAGGTGGGAGAAATCGTCTGTCATGGGCCACAGGTGTTCAAGGGCTATTGGAAGCTCGCGGAGGAAACTGAAAAGGCCTTTATCGAGTTGAACGGCAAACGCTTTCTACGCACCGGTGACCTTGGCTACTACGACGAAGAGGGCTACTTCTTCATGGTCGATCGGATCAAGCGAATGATCAATGCCTCTGGCTACAAGGTCTGGCCATCGGAGGTCGAGAGCCTGATGTACCGACACCCTGCGATCAGCCAGTGTTGCGTCATCTCTTCCCCCGATCAACGCCGGGGCGAAACCGTGAAGGCATTGGTGACCCTGCATCTCGGACACCAGGGCACTAGCGCCGCCGCCATCATTGAGTGGTGCAAGGACAATATGGCGGCCTACAAGGTGCCCTCCTCCATCGAATTCCGCTCGCATCTGGCGCAGTCGGCTTCCGGCAAGCTGCTCTGGCGCCAGTTGCAGGACGAAGAGTGGTCCCGGTGCGCGGCAGTGAACTCATAGCGCTCGCAGAGCGATCATTCTCCTATTACCTGCACAGGAACCTGATTGATGTCTGACGCAGTTATCGTCTCGACCGCACGCACGGCGTTGGGAAAATCCTACCGTGGCGCTCTGAACAACACCCACAGCATCGACCTGGCCGGACATGTGATTCGCCATGCCGTGGCCCGGGCCGGCATTGATCCGCAGCTGGTTGAGGATGTGATTCTCGGCGCATCCTTCCATGAAGGCGCCCAGGGCAAAAACATGGCGCGCCTGGCGGCCATTCGTGGCGGCCTGAGCACCTCGACCGCGGGCCTGTCGATCAACCGGTTCTGCAGTTCGGGCCTGCAAGCCATCGCCCTGGCCGCCCAGCGCATTATCTCGGAGAAAGTCCCGGCGATGATCGCTGGCGGCGTCGAGTCCATCAGCCTGCTACAGAACGACAAACTCAACGTTCATGGCTTACGCAATCCATGGCTGGTGAAGCACAAGCCTGAGCTCTATCTGTCGATGATCGAAACCGCCGACATCGTTGCCCACCGCTATGGCATCAGCCGCGAGGCCCAGGACGAATACGCCCTGCTCAGCCAGCAACGCACCGCCGTCGCCCAAGCCGACCGCCTGTTCGATGACGAGATCGTCCCGTTCACCACCCAGATGCTGGTCAAGGACAAGCTCAGCGGCGAGGTCAGCGAAAAGGAAGTGACCCTCACCCAAGACGAGTGCAATCGTCCATCCACCACCCTGGAGGGCCTGGCCGGACTCGAACCTGTGCGCGGTGCCGGTCAGTTTGTCACGGCCGGCAATGCCAGCCAACTCTCCGACGGGGCGTCAGTCTGCCTGGTCATGGACAGCCTGTACGCCGAGCGCAACAACATCGAACCCCTGGGCATCTTCCGTGGTTTTGCGGTCGCCGGCTGCGAGCCCGATGAAATGGGCATCGGCCCGGTCTACGCGATCCCGCGCCTGCTACAACGCAACGGCTTGAAAATCGAGGATATCGACCTGTGGGAGCTCAACGAAGCCTTTGCCTCGCAAGTGATTTATTGCCGTGAACGGCTTGGAATTCCACTGGAGAAAATGAACGTCAATGGCGGCTCGATCTCCATCGGCCACCCCTTCGGCGTTACTGGCTCACGCCTGACCGGACATGCCCTGATAGAAGGCAAACGCCGTGGTGCGAAGTATGTGGTGGTGACAATGTGCATCGGTGGTGGACAAGGGGCTGCCGGGCTGTTTGAAGTCGTCTGACCTGTGCCCTATAGCCGCTAGCGCAGCCTCATTTCGCTCGATGGCGGCTACAGGAAGAAATACTGAAAACGTCAGTCTCATCAGCCGCAAATAGTGCCGAACTCGCTGTGTGGACAAGCACTCGCGCCTCTAATCGCAGCCGCCCGGATCGCGGCCACTCAGACGCGTTATTTAATAACAACAAGAGAACGCCCCATGACCGGTTTATCGCCTGCAATCGATCTCAAGGAAATGTTCAGTGGCTTCGCCGTTTATTTAGGCCTTGAACTACTCGAATATGGCCAGGCATGCACGATCATTACGCTGCAGGTTCGTCCCGAACACCTCAACCAGGCCGGCAACCTGCACGGTGGCGTGATTGCCTCGATGGCTGACGCAGCCATGGGCATGTGCGGCACGTGGCACGCCGATCCCGCTCAATGGCGCCTGTCGCTGACCTTGTCACTGAATATCAACTACGTCGCCTCCGCGCCACCTGGCAGCCGGGTCAGGGCCATTGCCCGTTTGCGAGGCGGCGGGCCGAAAATCTACATGGCGTCTTGCGATCTGCTCGATGCCGAGGGCAATCTGCTTGCCAGCGCCGAAGGCGTTTTCAAACGCAGCCGCCTACGCCATGCGCCCGCATGAAGCTGACACGCCTGCTGCCGCTGGCCCTGCTCAGTGAACTGCTCGCCCTGAGCACACGCAGCACCCTGTTCAGCCTGATCGCGGCCGTCTTGTTCGGGTTGTTCTTCATCCGTCATTGGCACTCGCTCATGCCCTATCCCCGGCGCCTGGGATTGGCCACCTTGGCATTGTTGGGTATCTGGCTGGTCAAGGCTCCGGTCGATCTGCCCACTGTCCAGCGCATGAGCAGCGCAGCCGCTTATTACGCCGCCTTCATTGGCGGGCTGGGCCTGGTGGGCTGTCTGGTCAAGCGCTTGCCCTCGTTACACGAGCTGCATCGGTTCCTGCTGCAAGGTCCCCGTTCACTGTTCTATCCGCGCTATTTGCTGGCGGCATTGGGGCTGGGATCAATCTTGAGTTTTGGCATGCTCAATCTGATGTCCTCGACCCTGCACAGCTACTTGCAGCACTTCCCGGCCAAGCACCCGGCGCACCGCGAAGGCCGGCGCGGCGTACTGACTGCCGCCATACGAGGGTTTGCCCTGGTGCCCCTGATGGCGCCCACCAGCATCGTCGTCGCAATCATCACTCGCGAAGTGCCGAGCCTGACCTGGCCCGACCTGCTGCCCTATGGCGCCGTCGCCACCCTGGTGCTGATGCTAATTGGCTGGCGCACGGAAAACCGTCACTTGCAGAGCTTGTGCGACGAGATCCCGGAGGTACCCGCCACCTCCCTCAACCCGCTGGTCCTCGGCACAACCCTGGGCATTGCTGCGATTGTCGCGTTGGCCAGCCTGACCTGGTTGAACATCACCCAGGCCGCGCTGGTGGTGGTGCCCTGTCTGGTAAGCGGCTGGTTGTTCCTGGAAAGCCCAGGCAAGGCTTACGATGAATTGGCGGAGTACTTGGCGGGCATGCGTAACGAGATCTTCATCTTCGCCTGCTCCGCGCTCTTCGGCGCGCTGTTCAATCAACTGTTCTCGTTGGATCACCTGGCTCCCCTGCTAGGCGGCTCATCGCAGATATTCCTGCTGCAATGCGCAGCCTTGCTGGGCATTGTCGGAATGGCCCTGATCGGCATTGCGCCCATCATCACCATCAGCATCTGCGCCGGCCTGTTGGCCCAGTTGCAGACGGCAGGCATCAATCCGCTGGGACCTGCGGTCACTCTGGTCTGCGCCTTTTCCCTCGCGATGTTGCTGTCACCCTTTGGACCCGCCGTGCTGATCCTGGCGCGCAACGCCAGCACCTCGCCGTGGAAAATAGTCTTTAGCTGGAATGGTTATTTTGCCCTCATCGCCATTCCGACCTTACTGCTGCTTTCGTGGCTCGTTCAATGGACCGGTTGGCGGAACGCGGTTTCATTATGTATTCACGCTCTGTGACTTTGCATGCAGCAGCATTGAAATCAAGACCGTTACTGCCCAAACTACACTCCATTCATTATCCAGACTGGCAATAACTGGTTATCCCTTTTAGTGCCCGCCCGCCGCCAACACGAGCCTCCATGACTGAAGAAATCGAAACACCTGAGAAAGAGCCCAAGGATCGGAAATTCGTCGAGGCCCTGAGCCGCGGGCTCGAGGTGCTGCGTGCGTTCACGCACGGCAGTGTTACCCGTGGCAATCAGGACATCGCAAGGATCACCGGTCTGCCAAAGGCTACGGTGTCGCGCCTGACCTACACCCTGACCCAACTCGGCTACCTGAGCTATAACCAGGACTTGGAAAAGTACCAGCTCGACTCCGGCGTATTGGCCTTGGGATATGCGTACGTCAGCAACCTGCGGGTCCGCCAGTTGGCCAAGCCGTTCATGGACGAATTCGTTCGCCGCACCAATACCACCGTCGGACTTGCCTGCCGCGACCGGCTGTCGATGATCTACGTGGAAAGCTGCCGTCCACCGGAAGTCGCCAGCCTGCGCATGGAAGCCGGCGCGCGCTTGCCCCTGAGCACCACGGCTGCTGGTCGTGCCTACTTGGCGGCCACCCCGGAAAAGGAGCGCGCGCACTTGATCAATGAAATTGCCACGAAGGCCGGTGACGAGTGGCCAGCATTGGAGACATCGTTGAAGTCGTCTTTTCTCGAGTACGAGGAGTTCGGTTTTTGCCTGTCACTCGGTGAATGGGACCGCAACGTCAATGCCGCCGGCGTTCCACTGCGCCTGGCGGATGGCAGCATCATGGCGCTGACCTGTGGTGCGCCTAACTTCCAGTTGCCGATCGATACCCTCAAAAATTCCCTGGCCCACCAACTGGTGATGCTGGCCCGGGATATCGAAAGCCTCGGCGTCTGACGCCCAGCGGTATCTCGAAAGCCGCCGGCAACTCTGGTGCCGGCGGCTTTTTGCGTTACAGGCTGCTGCTCAATTCGGGGACGGCCTCGAACAGATCGCCCACCAGGCCATAGTCGGCTACCTGGAAGATCGGCGCCTCCTCGTCCTTGTTGATCGCCACGATCACCTTGGAGTCCTTCATGCCGGCCAGGTGCTGGATGGCACCGGAGATACCGACGGCGATGTACAGCTGCGGCGCGACGATCTTGCCGGTCTGGCCGACCTGCA
>NZ_JAAMQM010000001.1 GCF_013523055.1 Pseudomonas capeferrum
GGTCAAGGGGGCGGGGGTTGATTATGATCTTAGGGGGATGGAGAAGCCTTCGGATCATGCTCCGATCTGGATGGAGCTGGAATGAACCAGCTCTTGATCTTCTTTTGATCTGCCGTTGCCGTTGATCTGCTGGCGATCTTTGCCGTTGCCTTGGCTTTTGCTTTTGATCTACCGCCCCATTCCAGCAGGCCGAACGGAGGTGTCATGGAGGGGGCCGGGCGCAGCCCCTCTGGCGAAGCTGGAGCGCCGTACGGAGGGCTTTAGCCCATAGTCGGCGGAGCCCCCGGTTAGCGGGATCGTGGTGCAGCGGATGTTGGCACGCTTCAGCGCCATTGCGCTGGACGAACAGAAGTCCCGTGATCACGCCCGAGCTCAGTTACCAGTTCCGTTGTCCGCAGGCTGTGCATCATTTGCTTGAGCGTGCGTGCGTGGCGCACTGAGGCCTGCATGGGCCAGTTGCAAGTAATTGCGCAGATGTTCGATGAAGGCATTGATCTTTCTGGTCGCTCGCCGGGTGCTGGGGTAAACCGTCAGCAACCGCGACCCCAGCGCGCGCTGGTCAAAATGGTAATCGCCCAGAACCACCTGCAGCCATCCCTTGTTCAGGTAGGGCAACACGCTCCAGTAGGGGCACGGCATGACCCCTTGGCCCGCCAGGCAAGCCTCCAGCAGCAATTCCAGATATCGCTGCTCAACCGTCCGCGGCGCTTGACGACATGACGTTCTCCGTCTTTCTCCATGCACCAGCCTTCACCCAGCGCAGGGTGCCGGTACACAAGCCATTCGAGTTCGGTGAGCTGGCTCGGGTCTCGCGGTACTGACGGGGTCTGGCCTGACCTACCTAAGCGCACTCACGGGCTAGCAGCAGGACGTATAGATAGCGGTCTGTCGCTCCTCCCTCTGGCAGAAACCCCGCGGCGGGAGGGGGCATCGGAGCGCTACACGAAATGGCCAGCACCGCTCTGGCGGACGAGCCGGCGAGGTCCTTTCGCTACGGCCCCTTATGGCCGGCAATTTGATATCGCCAGAGACGGATTTGACAGCCTGCTAGCCTGCGATGTCACTGTTGCGGAAAATGTAACTGAGTATTTCACGGGTCGCGATGGCGTCATCGAATACGACCGTGCTAAGTTCCGCGCCTCCCCTTTCCGGACGCGCATGGCCGCGTTTACAGTACTCTGTGCCCAGCCGCACATGATGCGGTCGACCTGCCGACGACACTCCGTTAGCCACCCCGCACTCTTGTCCAGCACGTCGCAGTGGATATTCACAAGGCCTTCATGAACCGAAACGAATTACGAAAATCCGACATCAATCTGATGGTCATATTCGAAGCGCTCATGCAGGAGCAGAACGTGACCCGGGTCGCTGAAAAGCTGCACCTTGGCCAACCCACGGTGAGTACTGCGCTGGGACGACTGCGCACTTTATTCAACGACCCATTGTTTGTCCGGATCGGCCACCGAATGGAGCCCACACGCCGCGCCGAGGAGATTATCCGGCACTTGTCGCCTGCCTTGGATGCGATGGCCACGGCGCTGAGCTTTACCCATGGGTTCGATCCGCAGGAAAGCCAGCTGACCTTCAAAATCGGGCTTTCCGACGACGTAGAATTCGGGCTGCTGCCGCCTTTTCTGCAAGCCCTGCGGGATGAGGCGCCCAATGTAGTCGTGATCATTCAGCATGTAGACTACTGGAGAATTCCTGACTTGCTGGCCTCTGGAGAGATCACCGTGGGGATTACCCAGACACGTGAACTGCCCGCCAATGCCAAGCGCAAGCTGCTGCGACGCATCGAAGCGCGCATCTTGCGTGCAGACCAATCTCCCGCACCACTGACCTTGGATGAGTTCTGTTCGCGGCCACATGTTCAAGTTTCCCACACGGCAAACGTCCACGGGATTGTCGATAAATGCCTGGCGAAAATTGGGCGCGAGCGCAAGGTCGTGCTGTCCATACCGCAATTCAGCTCCCTGCCGGCGGCGCTGAAGGGCACCAATCTGCTTGCAAGCTGCCCCGACTATGCGGCAAAAGCGCTGCTGGACTGGGGTGACCTGCGTGACGAGCCCTGCCCGTTCGAGGTCCCGGTCCATGAGTTATCGATGGTGTGGTTGAGCCTGACCGACAATGACCCGGCCGAGCGCTGGTTGCGCAACCGGCTGGAACAGCATATGGGCAACCTGAATCCCGCTCCCGACCCTTTGGTGTGAGCTTCAAGGCGCACTGCCCAACGTGTTGAAGTCACGCAGTTTAGCGGACTGATGTGGATCACCTATCAACAGCTTGCCGCGTCGGTACTCTGGATTGACGAGGCTCTTCCACGGTTGGAAGGTATCGAAGCGCAGCCCCGCCAAGTCTGCCCAGGTATGCATGAAGTGCGACGTGGTGTACTCCCGGTGCAAAGCGCCTTGAAGGTCAAGGGGGCTTCCCTCCTTCCAACTGGGCGAGCGCCATAGCAGAAAAGGAACCCTGTACATTGGCCGCGAGGGTGCTGCTTCGCTACGCCCCAGCATGTGCGGCGCCGTCGGGTCATAGACCGATTCGCCGTGGTCAGACAAGTAGAGCAGGAAGCCATGTGGGTCGGAGTGCTTGAAGCGGCTGATCAACGAACTCACCACGTGATCGTTGTAAAGCACCGCATTGTCATAGTCGTTGTACTTTCGCAGCTTCTTGCCCACGACATAGTCGGGTACCAGGGTGCTGTCCTGGAAGCGTGCATACTGCTCGGGAAACCGATAGCGGTAATCCATATGCGTGCCCAGCAGATGCACGACGATCAGCTTGCGCGGTGCCTTGTCGTTGAGTATCTGGCCAAATGGCTCCAGCACATCTTCATCGTATTGACTGGTGGAGTTCTGATCCCTGTTGTTATTGAGGTAGACCTGCTCGTCCGCCTGTTTTGAAAACGTGGTCAGCATCGTGTTGCGCTGGGTCATGGTCTGCTGGTTGGTGATCCAGTAAGTCTTGTAGCCCGCCTGCTTCATCACGCTGATCAAAGAGGGCGTGGTCAGATACAGCTCTGGGTTTTCCTGGTCGGCGAAGGTCAGGACTTGCTGCAGCACCTCGATGGTATAGGGCCGTGGCGACACCACCTTGTCGAAGACATCCAG
Organism: Pseudomonas capeferrum; assembly: GCF_013523055.1. Taxonomy (GTDB): domain Bacteria; phylum Pseudomonadota; class Gammaproteobacteria; order Pseudomonadales; family Pseudomonadaceae; genus Aquipseudomonas; species Aquipseudomonas capeferrum_A. The sequence goes on from NZ_JAAMQM010000001.1 coordinate 3,111, forward strand.
TTCTGGGCGCAAAGCGTCGAGCTCAGGTGTGGTCTGACGAGGATAACCGTAGAGGCTCATGCGCTGTCGGTCAGTCGATTCGCCGATCACCAGCACCAGCGTCGCCGGCTGGCCAGCATGGGTGTCAAGCAGGTTTTGCAGAGGCGCGATCACTGCCCAGTTATCGAACATGCTCGCCATGTCGCTGAGTTGCTGGCGGTACTGCGCGTAGCCGATGACCAGCTGCCAGGGCGCCGCCGATTGCAGCTTTTGTTGGAACTTGCCAATCCGCATGTCCAGGTCGCCGCGCTTGCGATACTCATGGATGCCCGAGTAACCCACCGAGGCGAAGGCGATCAGCAGACAAAGAGCGCCCTTGGCACGTCCGGGGAACGGCGCAGGCCGCACCTTGAGCCACAGGCCGAACGCAACCAGGCTGTAGGCAATCAGTGCAGCGAGCTTGGACCACGAGAAGTATTGCGAAAGGTACTCGCTCGACTCGCTCACGTTTGACTCGAACATGATGAAGATGGCGCTTTGCGAAAATTCCTGCCCGTAGATCAGGAAATACGCCAGCGCGGTCAGCGAGCACATCCATAGCACAAGGCCGGTGATCCCGGCGATGGGCCGCGTCCAGCGCGGGAACAGCAACGGCGGAATCAGCCACAGCAGGCTCGCGGCGCTGGCATGCCAGAAGCCCTTGAGACTGGCGACACCTGCGTGGAAGATCAATATCTGCAAAGGGCCGGAAAAGTACCAGAAAAACAGGTACATCCAGGCTAACGAGCGAACGCTGGAGCGGCGCTGAACGGGAGGAGCCGGTGTGCTCATGATGCGTGTACGTCTGAACTGGACATTGACTTAACCAACGTGTGCGACCTGCGACTTCAGAGTTGAGGTATGTCTCGGATCCTGGCTTACGAGCCGCTCGATAAGACGTCGGCAAATGGCATGCACCTCGGCCTGCGGCAGCCTGGCGTCGACCTCGACCACCCGGGTGCCGGAGAACGTAAGCGATGCAATGGTGGCCACCTTCCTTTCAATCAGGGCCAGATCATGATCGGGTTTGCGCGACCAGGCCGTCTGGGCGTCCACGTTGAGACGAATGACGAGAGTGGGCGCAAAGAGAGACATTTCGGTGTACAGGTCCCGCTCCAACCGAGCTAACCAGGTGGTCAACCATCCTCTAGCGGTTGCCGCCGATAACCCCGGACCATCGTTTATCCCGGCAAACTGCACTTGCGGATAGCGGTCACAGATCACCATCTGCCCCCCCTCGCGAGCCTGCAACATGCGCAGGAAGCGACTTCGGCGCCCCCTGCTGAAGAGATAGATGACCAAAGCCGTGACCGGGCCTGGAATGCGCTCACCCGGCGTACGCGCTCGACGCGCTTTGGCCGACAGATGCCGCTCCATGATCGGCCCAAGCAGGGGTAGCTGCCTTATCTTCGCTCCCAACGCACCGGAGCCTAGCCCCAGGTAGGCATACTGGCTGTTGGCAATGACCGAACACAGGTAATGCGCCGTGGTGGTCTTGCCGGCGCCATCCGGCCCGACGATGGCTACCAGCGGCGCCAGGCGAGCCGGGGCGCGGTCGCGGGGCGTCACGCCGTTTGCCTCTGGGCGAGGCGCAAGCTGATTTCGCGCTTGGCCTGGGCGATGACCTCGGCCAACGGCTGGGTGCTGTCCAGATCGACGATGGGACTGCCTTGATACTCAAGCTCAGGCACCAAGGCGATCTTGCTTGCCAGCGAGGCGTACCGGTGATCAGGCTTGCGCTTGTATGCCGTTTCCAGATCCACGTTCAGCCGAATAACCACGTCTGGGCGGTAGCTCACCATGTAGCAGTACAGAAGGCGTTCGCAACGTGCCAGGCAACGCACCAGCACATTGCGATGGGGTACGTGGCTCAGGCCTGGGCCATCGATTTTCATCCCTGGTACGGCGATTTGCGGAAAACGATCGGCAATGATGGCCACGCCCTTGCGCCGGAGCGTCATCATCCTCTGATACCGCCGCAAGCGCCTGATCGACAGAATGAACATCGCCAGCGCCGCCAGGGTTGTGGGCGCCTCGACCGGGCGGCTGGCGGCCTCGGCCTGCGGGACTTTCTCAGGCGTGTTGCTCGCGATCAGGCGCTTGAGCAAGCCACCCACCAGGGGCAGGCTCACCAGCTTCTCGCCGAGCGCCTTGGACTGGATGCCCAGGTGACAGCTTTCGGTCTCCCGTGACTCGCGCATCCAGGCCTGGATGGCCTCGGACACAGTTGTCTTGCCTGCGCCATCGCATCCCACGAAGGCGATGACGGGCCCCAGATCAATTGACTGTAGGGTCTTCATCTCAGCGCCTTGTTGTGGAATGCATGCGCACCGGGTGCGATGCATCGAGGTGCTCGCGCTTCACGGTGTTGAATTTGCCGTTGACCAGCTCGAACACCTGATCTGCCACTTCGATCAAACGCGGGCGGTGCGAGACGGCGATGATGGTGATCTGCGGAGTCAGTGCCTTGAGCGTGCGGCAGATGTCGGCTTCGGATTCCGCATCCAGGGCGCTGGTCGCCTCATCCAGGATCAGCAGGCTGGGGCGATGGGCAAGAGCCCGGGCGATGACGATGCGCTGGCGTTGACCACCGGACAGCTGCCCTCCGCGCTCACCCACTCTGGTATGCATACCCTGTTCCAGAGCCTGGACGAATTCCCAGGCACCGGCCTGGCGCAGGGCATGTTCGGCATCGGCTTCTGTAAGGGACGGCTCGCCCAGCGTGACGTTCGCCAATACGCTGTCGTGCAGCAGCAACGTTTCCTGAGTCACATAGCCGATCATCCGACGCCAGCTGCGCCGTTGCAGATCGGCCAACGCCACGCCATCCACGCTGATACGGCCTTCCTGCGCCACCAGCATTGCGCAGATCAGATCGAGTACGGTCGTCTTGCCGGTACCGGACGGGCCGACGAGGGTCGTCATCGCTCCCACCTCGAAGGCCACACTGGCTTCATCGAGAATGCGTCGACCGCCGTAGGTGAACGAAACCTGATCGAAGATGATCTGTCTGGCCAGCGTTGGCTGGTGGCTGCCACCTTGTGGCTCACGCTGTGCCTTGGCAGCCTCGACCGCCTCGCGCAGCGCCCAGAACGCGCTTTCCTGCGCAGCCATGCGATGGTAGCGCTGCTGCGCCTTGTGCATGAGACCCAGAACCCGGACCACCATGAAGATCAGCACCATCACCGACGACATGGGCAGCTTCCAGATCACCAGGCCAGCGTACAGCCCTCCCGCGGCCAGCAATGCCAACAGGGGCTCCTGAAGCGCGCGGAGCGTCTCCCGGCTGGTAACCTCTTTCTCCATTGCCGCGTTGAGCTCAGTCGCCTGGCTGCGCAACAGCGAATCGGCGATGTCTTCGCGGGCCATGGCCTTCAGCGGCTTTACCGAACCCAGCGTGTCGCTCAGGTTGATCAGCAATTCGCGCATCAGCCCGGTCTGGCTTTTGCCAGCCTTGCGCGAGGTTTTCACCAAGCCGCGCAGGGCCAGGAGAATGGCCATGCCTAGGGCGATGCACACCAGTGCAGCCTGCCAGGAGACCACGAACGCGATGATCGCGTAGGCAATGGCCTGGATGGTCAGGGCAACCATGTTGGCAGCGTGCTCGTAGGCAGTCGAAGCCCGGAAGGCTTCGGTGGCCACCGCGTTTGCCAGGGCTCCGCCCGGCTGGCGCAGATAGTGTTCCCAGCGGCTGCCCAGAGTAGCGTTGATCAGGTCGATACGCAGGTCGGTCGCCACGTGGGCCACTGTGTAACCGACCTGGCGGTTGGCGAGCAGGATCAACAGGCTCGTCAGCGACATGCCAGCGACAATGATGATCAGCAGTACCGTGATGCTTGGTTCCAACCCGACGCTGTGTAACACGCTGGCCACTTGGTCGACGACCGCACCTGAGTGGCCGCTGTCGCCGAGCATCACCGAAACCAGCGGCAGCATGGTGGTCAAGCTGATGCCTTCCACCACGCCTGCGATCACCAGGCTGAGCAGCATCAATATCGTGCGAGCCGGGTACGACTTGCCGAATGCCAGGATAATTCTCATGCCATCGGCTCCAGGGTGATCCTGTCGCGCAGCGCGGCGAAGGCCCGCACTATGGCAACGATCTCCTGCTCCGAATGGGCTGCACTGACGCTGCAGCGCACCAGCGTGATGCCTGATGGCGCGGCAGGCGGCAGTACCAGGTTCACATACACCCCTTCCTCGATCAGCGCCCGCCAGAAAAGCATGCCCTGCTCCTTGGTGCCGATCATCACCGGTATCACCGGGCTTACGTGCGACCCGACCCGATAACCGAGCAAGGCCAGCCCGTTATAGAGCCGATAGGCGTTTTGCCAGAGTTGATCACGCAGTTCTGGATGCTGGCCGATGGTCCGCAAGGCCGAGCGCACCGACGCGATGGCTGAAGGCGACGGCGATGCAGTGAAGATGTAGGGGCGGCTGGCATAGCGCAGCACTTCCATGCTGCGGTCATTGCCTACCGCGAAGCCTCCGATGGAGGCCAGACTTTTGCTGAACGTCCCCAGGATGATATCGACATCCGACTCGACACCCAGCGCCTGGGCCAAGCCCCGTCCGGTCTCACCCAGAACGCCAAACGAGTGCGCTTCGTCCACCAGCAGGTAACCGCCCAGACGCCGCTTGATATCGACGATCTCTTGCAGCGGCGCGACATCGCCGAGCATGCTGTAGATACCCTCGACGATGATCAGCGCATCCTTGGCGCGCTCGCCCAGGCGCAGCATCCGCCGCTCCAGGTCCAGGGCATCGTTGTGACGGAAGCGGATGATCTGGGCACCGCCCAACGCGCAGGCATCGTAGATGCTGGCGTGGCAATCGGCATCGAGCAACACGACCGCCTTGGGGTTGGCCAATGCACTGATGATGCCCAGGTTCGCCACATAGCCGGTGGAAAAGACAATGGCCGAAGCACGCCCAAAAAATTCGGCAAGCTCTTGCTCCAGTGCCACATGCGCGCCGTAGCTGCCGTTGGCCATTCGCGAACCGGTGGTGCCAGTCCCCTGCTCGGCCAAGGCCGCCTGCGCCGCAGCAATCGCATCGGCGTTGAAAGTCAGTCCCAGGTAGTTGTTGGTGCCAGCCAGGATGACCCGTTGCTCGCCGATATAACCCTCGGTCGCTGAATGGATACGGTCGATGCAGGTGCCAAACGGGTTCAATCCGGCCGTCTGAAACGCCTCGCGCTCATCGGCCAGGCGGGAAAATCCGTCATACAGCCCCATGATGGCCCTCCAGATGACTCATCAACGCATCGGCGAGCTCGGCCGGCGTGCTGACGTCGATCAGGATATTGATGGGGATGGACAGGTCGAACTGGTCTTCGAGCATCATCAGCAGGTCCATGATCTTGATCGATTCGAGACCCAGATCTTCGATCAGGTTGCTCTGCGGGCCGACCGGCCGCTGATTTTCGGCGGTCAAGCCACGCAGGCATTCCAGGATGTAGTCGATGACAACGTCGCGTTTCAACATAAAAGTGGCCTGATGTCTTTATGAAATGGGATCAAAACAATCGCTCACTCAGCGCCCGCTCAAGGACGATTCCCGGGCTCCAGCCCAAGTCCTGCGAGATCTTGCGATTGCTGGACGACCAGTCGGGATGGACAAGCTCATTGACCTTGCTGGGCGTCAACATCGGTTCGCCGCCCGCCAGGCGATGCCAGGCCAGATTCAGCTGTGAAAGCAGCCTCAGCAGTGGCGCGGACACACTGATCACGCGCACGGGCGCGCCTCGCGTCGCTGCACCGATGGCCGCCAGTCGCTGCCAGCCATAACCCGTGCGGGCGCCGTCGTTGAGTTCATAGCGCGCGGCATGGATGGCATCCACCTCCAGCCAGCGCAGGGTTGCTTGGGCGAGGTCATGTACGTGCAGGAAAGACAGTTGCGCATCCGCCCGGCCCAGCCGGGGCAACCAGCCACGCAACAGGCTGGCGAATAACGGCTGCAGTTCGCGATCGCCTGGCCCGTATACGGCCGTGGGGCGGAAGACACTAAGCCGCATGTCGCCGGCTACCTCGATCGCGGCGTGCTCTGCCGCGAACTTCGATTCGGCGTACCAGGACAACTCGGGGTGCCGGGCGGCCAGCGAAGAGAACAACAGGAATCGCTCGCTGCCCGCCGCCTTGGCCGCGCGCACCAATCGCAGCGTGCCATCGACGTTGCACGCCTGGAAAACCGCTCGGCTGCGCCCTCGTACCTGGCCAGCGCAGTGAATAACCGCCGCCGCACCGCGCACAAGCATGGCCAGAGACTGCTCGTCTTCCAACGATCCCTCCACCCACGTCACGCTATCGAGACCCTCTACAGGGCGGCGTGTCAGCGCTCTCACCGTGACGCCTCGACCCAGCAGGGCGGCAATGATGTGCTGGCCGATGAAGCCACTCGCCCCGGTTATCGCCACTGTCCTGCTCATCCGGCGATGGCTACTGTCGGCTGCAACAAGATGTTATCGAGCACGCTCAGGTAGCGCCGCTTTGCCTCAGCTCGCGCAGGCTTGCCGGACGACGTTCGCGGAATGCTCTGCGGCGGCACCAACTGGATGTCGACGCTGACCCCGAACTCGCTCTGGATACGTCCCGACAGTGAGCGGACCATGAGCTCGCGCGATGCCTGCGAGCTTATGCGGCACTGGATCTGCATGACCACCACGGCTTCGTCGCCCTGCGCCGTCACGAATGCAATCGCATCGCCAGGGCGAACGTCCGGCTCGCCTTCGGCCACATGCTCGATGTCCTGGGGCCAGATGTTGCGGCCCCGGATGATGATCAGGTCTTTCGTGCGGCCGGTCACATACAGGTTGCCGTCGAGCAGGTAACCCAGGTCGCCGGTGTCCAGCCACTGCTTGGCTTGCAACTGGGCCTGTGATTCCGGGTCGCGGAAGTAGCCGCTCATCAGACTTGGGCCGGCAATGAATATCTGCCCCACTTCCCTTTCAGCCAATACGCTGCCGTGGGCATTGCGGATTTCGATTTTGTGGCCAGGCAACGCCCGGCCACAATTGACGAACGTGCTTACCGCACGGGTGCGCGCCGTAGGCGGGATGGCTTTGCCACTCTGTTCGAGTACCTCACGGTCGACTTTGTCAGCCTGCAATCCCTTGACTGCATCTGCGAAGCTGACTGCCAAGGTGTTCTCGGCCAGACCGTAGCAGGGCATGAAGGTGCCAGGCTTGAAGTTGGCCGCCGCGAAACGCTCGGCGAATTGCGTCAGCGCACCGAACGGCACCGGCTCTGCGCCAACACCGGCGACACGCCAGCTGGACAGGTCAAGTTCGGCCAGATCCTTGTCACTGCAACGGCGCAGGCACAGGTTGTAGCCGAACGGAGGCGCCACTGAAACGGTGCCGCGGTTGCGGCTGATCAGTTTCAACCACTGCAAAGGGCGCATGGCGAAGTCTTGGGTGCGCAGGTAGTCGACCGACAACTGCGTGGCCACCGGCGTCAGCACAAAGCCCACCAGGCCCATGTCGTGATAGAAAGGCAACCAGGAAATACAGCGATCACCTTCGCGCAGCTTGATGCCGTCGCGACTGATGACCTGCAAATTGGCCATCACCGCGCGCTGTGTGATGACCACCCCACGAGGAAAGCGCGTACTGCCCGAGGTGTACTGAAGGTAGGCAATGTCATCGGCAGACGGACGACGCAGCTCCACGTCTGCCTCGGGCAAGGCATCGATGTCGGCGCCGCTCAGGATGGGCATCGGCGGCAACAGGACGGCGGCCTCATGGACCAATGGCAGCCATTGCTCGTTACCGCAGACGGCACCGGGGCTGCAGCTGGTCAATAGGCCCCGCAGCTTTTCCACATAGGAAGCGTGCTGGCCCAACCCCATCGGAATCGGCAGAGGTACCGGAATCAGCCCGGCATACTGGCAGGCAAAGAACACTTCGACGAACGTCGCGCAGGTGTCGGCAATCAGCGCCACACGGTCGCCTTTGACCAGCCCCAGACCGAGCAGGCGACGGGCGATCATGAGCGCGCGCCTTTTCAGCATACGATACTCGAATGAACTAACCAGCTGACTGCGCCGATCATAGAAGTTCATCCCCGCCTTGCCGGTGGCAGCATAATCCAATGCGTCGACCAGACTACTGAAGTCGGCATGCCGCATGCGAATGGAACTTAGTGAGCTTGTTTCTGACATATACAGCACAGCCATAAAGTTGAACCTTCTGCCTATCGCAAACGCAGCAGCCCCATCGGCAGAGGTTATTCGGCAGATGCGGTTATCAGGCGGCGATAGAGATGAAACCGCGGAACGCCTCCGCAGCCGGCAAACGATTGCAGCAGACGCGGCGCTGGCGTTTCGCTTGAACTCGATACGGCGCGAAGATTAACAGCTGCCCGTTCCTGGATAATTATTCATTTATAAGATACCGGGCATCTGAAATGGCGATGGCGCGGGGGATGTACAAACTCCGAAAATAACGGTTTCATTTACGCCACCGTATTGTTGCAACCGCCGTGCGTTCTGAAATCCCCCAGCTTTTCGAGTTTAGGTCAGTCATGATTTTCATAGAACAGGTCAGCGATAAGGCTGGACTGAAAGACTTCATCTCATTGCCCTCCCACTTATATGCCGGGGACCCTAACTGGATTGAACCTCTGCACATCGAGCGCCTGGAGCATCTCTCCGCGAAGAACCCTGCCTCGGACCACATCCGCTGGCAGGCGTGGGTTGCACGGCGGGGGGACACCGTGGTGGGTCGTATCACCGCCCAGGTTGATTCGCTGCATCGTGAGTTGCACGGTTCAGATACCGGCCATTTCGGCATGCTCGATGCGATCGACGATGAAGAGGTTTTTCGCGCGTTGACGCACACCGCCGAGACCTGGCTGAAGCAGCAAGGGACGCGCATCATTACCGGCCCCTTCGGGCTGAACATCAATCAGGAAAGCGGCTTGCTGGTCGATGGCTTCGACACCCCGCCGTCGGCGTTGATGAACCATGGCAAGCCCTACTACGCGCAACGCCTGGAACAGCAAGGTTATAGCAAGGGGATGGACCTGCTGGCGTACTGGATGCGCCGGGACGATCTGAACTTCACCCCTGCCCTTGCCTCCATGATGGACCGCATGCGCAGCCGCGTACGCATCCGGCAACTGGATCGCACGCGCTTCGCGCAAGAGATGCAGGTGCTGCGCGAGGTGTTCAACGACGCCTGGCAGAACAATTGGGGGTACGTACCGTTCACCGAGCGCGAGTTCGATGAGATGGGCGCGCAACTGAAATTCCTGGTGCCCGACGACATGATCTACATTGCCGAGTTCGACGGCCAGCCGTGCGCCTTCATTGTTGCGTTGCCTAATATCAACGAAGCGATGGCCGATCTGGGTGGGCGCTTGCTGCCCCTGGGCTGGGCCAAGTTGCTGTGGCGCCTGAAAGTCAGTGGCGTGCGGACCGCACGCGTGCCCTTGATGGGTGTGCGTCAAGAGCTCCAGTTCAGCCGTTTGGGGCCGATAATCGCGTTGCTGCTTATCGAAGCATTGAAGGCGCCTTTCCAGGCACGCGATATCGTGGCACTGGAAATGTCCTGGATCCTTGAATCCAACTCCGGTATGCAGACCATCCTGCAACGCATCGGTGCCGATCCCTACAAGCGGTACCGCCTGTATGAAAAATCCATCTGAGCGGCGGCGCTTCGACGCGATAGTGCTGGGCGCCGATCGCCACGGCAACGACCCCATCGCAGCACTGGGCGCAGCGGGCTGCAAGGCACTGACGCCGATCGCAGGCGTACCGATGTTACACCGCGTGCTGGGCGCGTTGACCGATAGCGCGCTGGTTGACCAGATCACTTTGGTAGGACCGTCATCTGCGCTTCTGGAAAAGGATGCTCATTTCCGCTCGCTGGTCAGCACCGGGCGGGCCGGCTTTCTGCCCCCCTTGGCGACGCCTGCGGCGAGCGTCAGCCGGGCGCTTGCCCGGCGCACGCGCTGGCCGGTGCTGGTGACGACCGCCGACCACGCACTGCTGCGCGCTGACATCGTCGATTATTTCCTGACGCAATCAGCCAGGCTCGATTGCGATGTAACCGTTGCGGTCACACCGTTGGCGGCCGTCCTCGAGCGATTCCCGGGAACCGCCAGGACGGCGATTCGGCTCAAGGGCGGGCCCTATTGCGGGAGCAACCTGTTCGCCTTCCTTACACCAGAAGGCGCCAAGGTGGCGCAGTACTGGAAAGGCATGGAACAAGCGCGCAAACACCCACGGCAAGTCGTGGCGCGGGCGCTGGGTACATGGGCCACAGCCCGGTATCTGCTAGGCCAACTGTCGCTTGACCATGCCCTGGCCCAGCTGTCGAAGGCCTTGGGCATCAGAATTGGCGCCGTGGTCATGCCGTTTCCAGAGGCTGCGGTCGATGTGGATTCGACCAACGACTTCGCACTGGTGGAGCGCACGCTGCGCGAGATGGCCGAGAACCACACCGCGCCTGCCACCTGATCCGCTGGCGCTGCCCACCCCTCCCCCACTGCACGGCTCACGCCGCATTGAAGGCTCGCGGTACATGTTAACGATTGAGCGCTACATCATTGCAGAAGTGCGTCGTCCAGTGACGATGATGGTCGGCTTCCTGACCTTCGTGTTCGCCAGCTACTCGGCCGAGCGCTACCTGACCGAGGCAGCCAACGGCACTTTGGCCCTGAGCGTGGTAGTGGACATTGTCTTCTACAAAGTCCTGATCGCGCTGGAAATGCTCCTGCCAGTCGGGCTTTATGCTGCGGTCGCGATCGCGCTGGGCAGGCTGTACAACGATTCCGAAATCACCGCGCTGCTGGCCTCGGGCGTCAGCCCGCTGCGCATTTACCGTGCAGTCTTGATCATCGCCACGCCCCTGGCACTGGCGGTGACAGTGTTGTCTTTTTATGGTCGCCCGTGGGCCTATGCTCAAGCCTATCGGCTGGAGCAACTCTCCCGATCCGACCTGGATGTCAGCCACCTGCAGGCACAACGATTCAACCTCAACGACGACAACGGCCGCATGATCCTGGCGCAGCGCATCGACCAGGGCGCCAACCGGCTCACCGATGCGCTGATCTTTGACCCAGGTGAAGGCAAGAGCCGTATCTTCCGCGCCAAAGTGGCGACCGTTACCGATCCTGATCCTGCTGCACCGGCATTGACGCTGCAGCAGGGCAGCACCTACACGCTTGATCACCATGGCAGCAAAGACACCGTGCTGACCTACAAGCAGCTAATGCTGCGACTCAAGCCCATCGAGCAAACGGCTGAGTCAAGACGCAAGTCCACCCCAAGCGCAGCGCTGGCGGTCTCGGCATTACCGCAGAATAAGGCCGAACTGCAATGGCGCGAAAGCCGTGGGCTGATTGCCGTCCTGCTGGGCTTGCTGGCGGTGCCGCTCAGTCGCACGGCGCCGCGCAAGGGGCGTTTTTCTACCCTGCTGCCGATCGCGGTGCTGTTCACGGTGGTCTTCTACGGCGGCAACCTGTGCCGCACGCTGGTGGCTAATGGCGTGTTGCCCGTGACCCCAGGCTTGTGGCTGGTCCCGATGCTGATGCTAGTTGGCTTGGGTGGGTTGATTGCCCGTGACCTGCGCCTGCTGCCGAAGCGCTCACGATGAATATCTGGAAGCGCTACCTGGTCAAGAATGTGTTCGTAGGTTTCCTCGCCGCCGCAGCGCTGTTGATACCGCTGTTCACGACCTTCGACCTGATCAACGAACTCGATGATGTGAGCGCTGGCGGTTACCGCTGGACCCAAGCCGTCGCGGTGGTGCTGCTGACGCTGCCTCGTCGCCTGATCGACCTCGGGCCCTTCATTGCCTTGCTAGGCGGGATCGTCGGGCTTGGGCAACTGGCCATCAGCCAGGAGCTCACCGCCATGCGCGCGGCCGGTGTGTCGGTCATCAACATCGCCCTGGTCGCCGTCGCCGCCGGTACGATGCTCACGGTGAGCCTCGCGGCGCTGGATGAATGGGTGGCATCCCCGCTTCAGCAGCGCGCCTTGCAGATGCGGGACGTGGCCATCAACAGCTCTGATGAAGCGGCCAATGCCAGGGGCACCCTTTGGGCCAGGCGCGGCAACGAGGTTGCCAGAATCGACGCGCTGGCTGCGCACAACCGACCCAAGGGCATCGAGATATTTCGCTACAACCAAGACCTTTCGCTGGCCAGCTATATCCACGCCGACGAGGCCACAGTCCTCCAGGCAGGCAGCTGGATGCTCAAGCATGTGAACTTCAAGCAATGGAGCAATGGCGAGGAAACGGTGCAGAACCTGAACACCCTGCAGTGGGCGTCCATCTTTTCCAGCATCTACCTCAAGGAACTCACCCTGCCCAGCGACAGCTTTTCAGTCAAGCAGTTGAGTCGCTATATCCTTTTTCTCAAGGATACCGACCAGCCCGCCGAGCAGTACAGGATCGCGCTCTGGCAGAAGTTCGGCCGACCGATCCTGACCCTGGCGATGATTCTGCTGGCGGTTCCTTTCACGTTCGTGCAGCAACGGTCCCCCGGACTGGGCAGCCGTCTGGCCGTAGGCGCCATCGTCGGGCTGCTGACCTACGTGGGCAACCAGATCATCGTCAACCTCGGTTTGCTGTTCACACTTGACCCCGGAATAACCTCGTTATTGCCGCCGCTAATGATACTTAGCGTGGCCCTGGCGCTGGTCTATCGCTTTGATCGGCGTGCCTGACATCGGCAATGAACATGAAACCGCCCCTATGAAAATTCTTCACCGACACCCACAGCGCATTGGCATATTGCTCAACCCGCATAGCGGCCGGGTACGTCGTGATCTGGCGCGCTTTCGGCTGCTGGTCTGCCGACTTCCCGCCACCCGCGTCGCGCACGTCCACAACCCGGTCGAGATTGAGGAGGCACTCACCAGCTGGGCGCTGACAGAGACTGATCTGTTGGTGGTGGTCGGCGGCGATGGTACCTTGCAGGCCGCGCTGACGAGCCTGCTGCGCACCCCAGGCATGGGTGTGCCCAGGGTGTTGGTGGTGCCTGCCGGCACTACCAACATGAGCGCCAGCGCCCTCGGCCTGCGCGGCAGCCCGTTCAAAATCATCAAGGCACTGGCCCGCTGGCTGAACCTTGAAGGCCCTGAACCGCGCCTGCGTCCGACGGCGGTGCTGCAAGTCCTGAACTCGAACGACCAGCGCGTTCAATGCGGAATGTTCTTTGGGGCAGGCTCTATCGTCGCGGGGGTCCGCTACTTCCACGAGCGGATCCGGCCAACTGGCCTGAAGGGTGTAATGGGCCCGCTGACTGCATTCGTGCGCATGCTGCTTGCACTGTTTTCGCGCAATGCACAACGCCTGCTGCCGACCGTGGACGCCAGCATCACGGTTGATCGCACCACGCGCGAAGCCCCGTGGTTGCTGGTAATGGGCACCACGCTGGACAGACTGCTGCTGGGCAGCACGCCCTTCTGGGGGACAGAACATGCGCCAATGCGCTTTACCGCGATCTCCAAATCCCCTGCCCGGCTGTGTCGCGCGTTGCCTGCCGTGCTACGCGGCCGACCGAGCGCCGCCATGCGCGAGGACCCAGGCTATCTGAGCCACAACGTGCACACCGCTGGTATCGAGCGCTTGAGCGAATACCTGCTCGACGGCGAGATATTCGAGGTGACCGGAAATGTGGAACTCAAGGCCAGCACACCCGTGTGCTTCCTTACCCTGTGAGGCAAAGTCCCATGACCCAGACTGAATCCGACCTGGCGTTGGTTGAACTGAAGAAACAGGTTATCCGGGAGCTTGCCCGCCCGATCAACAAAGACCTGCATACGTTGAAACACGCCTTGCTGGCAGAGTTCGGCAGCGCTATCTCGGCCATCCTGTTCTACGGTTCGTGCCTTCGTACCCGCAACACCGGGGAAGGGCTAGTCGACCTGTATATCCTTGTCGATCAGTACCGTGACATCCATCCGTCCAAGGTCAGCCAGTGGGCCAGTGCGTTGCTCCCACCCACCGTCTTTCTGTTCAAGGCTATCAATGCGACTGGCAACGAGATACGCGCGAAATGCGCGATCCTGTCCCTTGACGACTTTGAGCGCGGCAACCGGAGCTGGTTTCAAAGCTACCTGTGGGCGCGCTTCGCCCAACCCAGTCGGCTGGTGTTCAGCCGCACCCCCATGACCGGATTACGGATTGAAGACGCGGTTTGCCACGCAGTACGGCGCCTCATATCCGAAACCATCGCTCTACAGCCGGCAATGTTCAATAACGAAACCTTCTGGACCCGTGCGTTGACGTTTACCTATGGCACTGAACTGCGCCCCGAGAACAGCGAACGTCCGGCCTTGATCGCACGCCAGAACCACGATTACTTCTCCGGTCTGCTGGAAGCGTCTTGCAGGGTACTTGGCGCTGGCTATGTCGGCGCTCAGGACGAGAAGCTGTACATCAACCATACCAGCCCGGAACAACAGCGACGCCAGGCAATGACTTGGCGGGTCAGGCGCATACAGGGCCAGGCATTGAATGTACTGCGCTTGACCAGGTCACTGTTCACGGTCAAGGGCGGCGTGGATTACGCCATCTGGAAACTGGAGCGGCACTGGGGCAAGCCAATCGAGCACGCCGACCGCTTGCGCCGCTACCCGCTCATTTTTTGCTGGCCGCTGCTCTGGCAGCTGCTGAAAAAACGGCGTGCGCCGTAACCCTGCCGATTTTGACCCCTCAGGACTTTCCAACGGCCGCCAAGAAGGCGGCTTCGGTATCGAAGAAAAAGCGCAAGCACTCTACATCAAGCCTCCAAGCGCCAGACCTACAGGGCAGCAAGAGGCGCAAATGCCTACTGAAATGAGGAAACTATGGAACCCGGCAGCTACCAACTGAGCATGAGCCTGCTCATGACGCCAGATAAAGCCAATTTTTCCGGCAATGTGCATGGAGGGGCGTTACTCAAGATGCTCGACGAGGTCGCCTTCGCCTGCGCCAAACGTTATGCAGGCAGTTATGTGGTTACGCTTTCAGTGGATCAAGTGACATTCAAGGAGCCGATCCATGTGGGTGAATTGGTCACCTTCCTTGCCTCGGTCAACTACACCGGCCGTACGTCGATGGAAGTTGGCGTGAAGGTGATGACCGAGAATATCCATGAGCGCACCGTGCGCCACACCAACAGTTGCTACTTCACCATGGTCGCCATCGACGCCAACGGCAGACCTTGCCCGGTGCGCGCACTGGTCCCCGACACGCCGACCGAATGTCGCCGTTACGCCAAGGGCCTGTTGCGCAAGCAAAGGCGCCAAGAGTTGCAGGCCCGTTATGACGAGCTCCAGGAACTGGGCTGGGCGCCGGATTCACCGGCATCAGGCAATTCTTGCCACTCAAGGAGACCCCAATGAAGGCGTTGGTAACTATTTGGATCAGTTGCGCAGTGCTGGCCGCTTCTACGACCGGATGTGCCGATACGCCTGATGACCGTTGCTCGGAGCGCCCGCAGACCTATCAAGAGCGCTATGAGCACAATAAGCGCGCTGGCGATTTCATCTGCTACGAAAAAGCGTTGGAACGCGAAATGAGTAACGGAACACCGGACGCCTGCTCGAACAGTGCGGAGTCCTATCAGGCCGCATACCAGAAACGGCAGCGATCGTCGGATTTTCTGTGTTACCAAAAGGCCTTGGCGCGAGAGCGCCGCTAGCCACAACCGCGGATCTTGTCTACTGGATAGCTTGGCGCTTGTCAAACGGAAAGCCAGCGGTAAACTATATATTGAGGTCTCTCCATGTGGCTTATTGAACTCTCCGAAAAAAGCTATGCTGTTTATGTATTAGTCCTGCTAGGGATTGCGACACTCCTGAGCCTGGCGTCTTATTTTATCGTCCGCTTTATTATTCTGCGCCTTACGGTCAAGCTGCTTTTTCATTCAGGGCGCAATCACTACAAAAAATACACAGATCGCGAAATTCGCATTGTCAAACGCTTATCGAAAATCGCCCCTATTTTAGTTTTCTTTATCTTGAGCAAATCCGGTTTAGCCCTTGACGATGCAGTCATATCAGCCATCCAGACAATATGCGGTGCACTGGGTGTCATTAATATAGCGATTGTCATCAATGATGCGCTGGATGCGGGAAGCGAAAAGCACCTGCTTCATAAGCACAGGTCCATAAAAGGCTATATCCAAATCGCCAAGTTGGTGGTTTCGGGCGTGGCAATCATACTGATAGTTGCCACGCTTTCCAACAAGTCACCCGTCATCATCCTGTCTAGCCTGGGGGCTGCCGCCGCTGTGCTGATGTTGGTTTTCCAGCATACGCTTATTTCGTTGGTTGCCAATATACAAGTCTCTTCATCCAGTGTCATTCAGATTGATGACTGGATCGAGATCCCCCAACTCAACATCAGTGGCGAGGTTATCGATATCGCCTTGCACACCATAACCATCAGGAATTGGGACAATACGATCTCCCGTGTTCCCACCAAAAACTTTATTACCGACAGCTATACCAACTGGCAACCTATGTTCGACTCGGGAGGCCGCCGCATAAAGCGTAGCTTTTATGTTGACCAGTCCAGCATTGCTTTTGCCAGCCGCGAACTTTTGCAGTCAATCGAGTCAGTGCTGTACGCAAAGGACAAGCTTCATTACGCCATGGAGGAAATGATCCTCTCCGAGAACACCAAGCAAGTCATATTTGATGGCCTTACCAATCTCGGACTATTCAGAAAGCACATCGTCGCTCATCTTAAGTCGAGGAAAGACATCAACCAGGAAATGTACCTCGTGGTGCGCCAGCTCTCCCCGACTGCCGATGGCTTACCGATCGAAATTTACTGCTTTAGCAAGAGCACTAATTGGGTTGATTATGAGGAGGCGCAATCATCGATATTTGAGTACATCTTCGCAGTTGCCAACTATTTCGATCTTGTTATTTTCCAGAATCCGAGCGGAAAGGATATAAGCTCTCTGTCGTACATTCCAAGAACAATCCGAACGGACAAAAAACGACCTGCCTGACCCGCCCCAGCACCGTAATAAAGATGCTTTCTCGGCTTTTACGCCTCCGGCGAATGACCGACAAGCGGTAAGTCGAACCTTCTGAGGTACGACTTACCGGACACGTAGACCACAGAGCGCTCGACGCACGTCAGGTCGGTCTCACGGCCAATCGAGCGGCCTCATTCAAAGCGCTTGGTTGTCGGGTGTTGTTTCCAAGTGGAGTGGTGTTGCCCGGGGTTTGCTTTTTCGTACGAACTGATACGAGATGCCCAGCAGCACAAAACCTGCTGGAGCGAAGCTCAAGGCTTGGCGCGTATCGGTCTCCAACGTCAGCAGCGCGATGATAAATGCGAAGAAAGCCAGGCACGCCCAGGCCATGATCACGCCGCCAGGCATTTGTACTTCGACGCTGTATGCAGCGCTGGCCGATTTTTCCGGTAGGCCAGGTAAGACAGCAGAATGATCGACCAGACAAACATGAAAAGGATTGCGGAGATCGTAGTGATCAGGGTGAATGCTTGCATCAGGTTTGGGATCAGATGCACCAGCAAACGCCTGCCAGCAAGCAGGTGCAGGAGAAGATCAACCCGCTGGACGGCACCGAGCGTTTCGACAGTGTAGTGAAGCGCTGCGGTGCAACGCCTTCCTGCGCCAAGCCAAACAGCATCCGGCTGGTCGAGAACCCCTGGTGTCAGGATAGTTGTCGCCTCTCCCGATTCACCTGAAAATCAACCCCGGGGGCGGAAAGCGAGTCGAAGTGCCGTACGATTCCTCTGAGCGTAAAACTGAACCGCTCAAGATGCTGCTCCCCCCGCTGAGCCTGACGATGGCCGAGGTAGCCCGGCGCGAGGGAGTCATCGAAATGTCGCTGTCCAACTGGCGTAAACAAGCCAGAGCCAAAGGATGTGAAGTGGCCGATCCCCATCACTCAGCCGAATCCTGGTCGGTGGAAATGAAGTTCTCTACCGGGTCAACACGCAACTGGGCACCGATAGGCACTGTACTTCTGAATCCTGACCGGGAGCAGCAGTACGCGAAAGAAGCGGCATAGTTGCATGGTCGACGCGACAACTACCTTGAACAACGCAGAAAGGGACCCGCCGTAAGGGCGGAAAGGTGAGTATGGGCCACTAACGTAAATGGATATTCACCCTGTATAAGTGCCCCAGTGACAGTCCCTGCCTGGCAGCATACAAGATTGTGATATTAGCGCCTTTCGTCAAAGGCTAACCCCCAACACCTCCCGCAACCGCTCCCCACGCGCATCATCCGCCGCCCCCACCAGCGCAAAGTTGTACGCCCCATGCGACCAATACCGCGCCTGCAAGGCCCCTTCCGTCCTTTCCCCACTGGGCATCCGCTCGAACCGTTCCCCAGGCGACCGCAGGAACAGGCTGACTCGCTGCCCCCCGCCATCCTCGAATACCAACAACGCCGCCGGCCCTTGTTCATTGCTCAGCAAGCGCGCCCCTACCGGCTCGAACCCGTACGCTGCCAGGTCAGGCAACTCCCCTACCCGACTGAAATGACGCCCCAGCCACGCCTGCAAGGCAGCCGGCGCACTCGCGCGAATATCCAAAGCAGGCGTGTCCGCGAACAACCGATGTGCCTGCAGGGCATCCGCCATCGGCAAGACATCGACCTGCAAGGTGGCTTCCTTCGCCTGCCAACCAGCAAAACCACCAAGCCCCAACGCAAGCACTAGCACCGCAGCGCTGGCGAACCTGCGTCGGCGACGATGACGCAGCTGTCGATCCAGGCGGGAAAGGTCCAGCGGCGCTGTAGCAGGCAGTTCATGGAGGCCCGCCAGGGCCGTGCGCAAGCGTCGAGCGTCGCTGCGCCAGGCGTCTATCCGCTGCGCCTGCTGCGGGTTGGCCGCCAGCCAGGACTCGACCTCGGCGCGGCGCGTAGCCGTCAGACGGTCATCGACATAGGCGTGCAGCTCTTGCTCGGTAGGAATCAGGGTCGTCATTTCAATCTCCGCAACGCCGGGGGCGCAGGCTTGCCCTCGGCCAATACTCGGAAGGCAGCACGGGCACGCGACAAGCGTGACATTACCGTGCCCATGGGGATGTCCAGCGCCTGGGACACTTCCCTGTAGCTCAGGCCTTCGACGCTGACCAACAACAGCAGTGCACGCTGTTCGTCCGGTAAGCGAGCAAAGGCCTCCAGGTCAGCCTGGGCCAGGATAATGCTCTCGGTCTCGTTGCCCGTAGCCTCGTCAGGTGCATGGCCGAACCAGGACAGCCAGCGCGCATGCAGCCGCTCACGCCGCTTGCCGTCGAGAAAGAGCCGATAAAGGATGGCGAACAACCAGGGTCGCAACCCCTCGGCGTCGCGCTGCTGGTCACGACGGGTCAGGGCCCGTTCGACCGTCGCCTGGACCAGATCGTCGGCACCGCCGGGCTCGCGACTCAGCCACAGCGCGAAGCGGCGCAAGCGCTGCAGCAGCTCGCGCCATTGTTGCTCGTCAAGATCATGCATGGCCAGGGTCGGTGCCTCCAGGACGTTCAGTGTACGGAGCAGACGCCTTCCTTCGAAACTTATTCCAGGCCCAAGGGAATAAAAGGTCGTCCGTACCGTCGTACCGGCTCATTCACCTACCTCGGAACGCGTTCATGAAGACCCCGTTACACGGCCCCGCCAAGTACGTGCGCCTGATTGCCATCGGTGCGGGCCTCACGGCACTGGCCTGCTCATTCGCCTATGCCGCCGGTTGGATCGGCACGCCCGGCCTCACCCCGCAACGGATCATTGACACCTTCGAGGCCCAGGCCGGTCATCATCCGGGCTATCGCAAGAACCACGCCAAGGGCATCTGCGTGACAGGCCATTTCGCCAGTAGCGGCCTGGCTCGATCGCTGTCCACCGCGCGGGTATTCAGCCAGCCCCGTGTGCCGGTGATCGGCCGCTTCGCCATCGGTGGCGCCAACCCTTCGACCCCGGACACCAAAGTGCCCACGCGCAGCCTCGCGGTACAATTCGCCACGGACGACGGCCAGGTCTGGCGCAGCGGGATGAACAACCCCCCGGTCCTGGCGGTGGGCACGCCGCAAGCCTTCTATCAGCAGGTGCTGGCGATGACCCCGGATCCGGCGACAGGCAAACCCGACCCTGCACGGATGCAGGCGTTCTTCGCGGCGCATCCGGAAAGCGCCGCGTTCCGTGCCTGGGCGTCCAGCTACAAGGCGAGCGACAGTTTCGCCAACACCGGGTACAACAGCATCAATGCCTTTCGTTTGATCGACGCCGCTGGCCATGTCCAGCCCGTTCGTTGGCAATTGGTACCGGAGACAGCCTTCAACGCGCTGCCAAGCGACGTGCGGGATGTCGACTATCTGCAGCATGACTTGCGCCAGCGGCTGGCACAGGGTCCGCTGCGCTGGAGCCTGCGCCTGACCTTGGCGGAGCCAGGCGACCCAGTCGACGACCCCAGCCAAGCCTGGCCGGACGATCGTCGCAGCATCGACGCCGGGATGCTGGTAATCGAAAGCGTCGAACCGCCCGAGCAAGGCGCTTGCCGTGACCTCAATTTCGACCCGCTGATCCTGCCCCAAGGCATCAAGGCTTCTGCCGATCCTATCCTGGCCGCCCGCTCGGCCGCCTATGCCGAGTCCTTCAACCGCCGCAGCCGTGAAACGCAACCCTCCGGAGCCCGACCATGACTTCCCCATCCATCGCCTTTCATCCTCTGCATCGGCTGATCCACTGGCTGATGGCCGCGCTGATCCTGGCGCAGTTGTTCATTGGCGTGAGCATGATCGGCGACCTGTCGGTCCGGCATGGTCAGTTCATTCAATGGCACAAGGCGATCGGCCTGGCACTGCTGGCATTGGTCCTGCTGCGCATCGGTCTGCGTCTGGCCCTGGCGCACCCTGCGATACCGAATGATCTGCCCCGCGTGCAACGTCTGGCGGCCGGTATTTCGCACTGGGTGCTCTACGCCTTGATGCTGGCGATGCCGCTGTTGGGTTGGGCGATGCTCTCGGCGGGCGGTTATCCGCGACCGTTGCAACTGCCGGCCATCGCGCCCCACGATCTGCACCTCTATGCCCTGTTGCGCCAGGCCCACGGCTGGGCTGGCTACCTGCTGTTCGCCACGGTGCTGGTGCATCTGGGAGCGGCATTGATGCATGCCCTGGTGCGACGTGATGGCGTCATGCGGAGCATGTGGCCAGGGCCGCTGCGCCGGTGAATGTATCCGTTGCGGGCAGTCCGGTTCGACAAATGCAAAAAATTATTACTAACATCACAGGTACTTGCCGCTGACTGTTATGGACTGCCCGATGAATGTCGCAAAGGATCCTGCCTCGTTGAACACCGCCCGCGCCTTGGACATACGCCCGCTGTTGCTGGTCAACATGACCTGCACCATGTCGATGATGGCTTTCGTCGCCTTGATCGGCCCCATCTCCCGCTTGCTGGGCATGGCGACCTGGCAAGCGGGGGCCGCCGTGACCGTGGCCGGGGTAGTCTGGGTGCTGCTCGCCAGGCCTTGGGGGCGTGCCGCCGACCGCTACGGACGTCGCCGCGTGCTGCTCTTGGGCAGCGCCGGCTTCACCCTGTCTTATTGGCTGCTGTGCCTGTTTATCGACGGTGCGTTGCGTTGGCTGCCTGGCGCTACCCTCGCCTTCATCGGCATGATGCTGGTGCGCGGCATGATCGGTGGTTTCTATGCCGCCCTGCCCGTGGCGGGTACCGCCCTGATCGCCGACCATGTAGAACCGCAGGCGCGCGCGCGCGCCATGGCCTCGCTGGGCGCGGCCAATGCCGTCGGCCTGGTCCTGGGTCCGGCGGTGGCGGCGCTGCTGGCACGTTACAGCCTGAGCCTGCCGTTCTATGTCATGTCGTTGCTACCGGCGAGCGCCTTTCTGATACTGCTGTTCAAGCTCAAGCCGCAGCCATTGCATCACGCCCATGCGCCCAACCCGGTACGCCTGAGCGATCCACGCTTGCGTCGGCCCCTATTGGTGGCATTCGCCGCCATGCTCAGCGTGACCGTTTCGCAGATTACCGTAGGTTTCTTCGCCCTCGATCGATTGCAGCTGCCAGCGGGCGAAGCCGCTCAGGCAGCCGGCATCGCGCTGACAACCGTGGGGGTCGCGTTGATTTTCGCCCAGGTGATGATGCGCAAGCTTGAATGGCCGCCGCTGAAGATGATCCGCGTGGGCGCAAGTGTATCGGCGCTGGGCTTCGCCTGCGCCGCACTGGCCAGCACCGCCCCTGTGCTGTGGGCCTGTTTCTTCGTCGCGGCGGCGGGCATGGGCTTTGTCTTTCCTGCTTTTTCCGCCCTGGCGGCCAATGCCATGCATGCCTCCGAGCAGGGCGCGACCGCGGGTTCCATCGGAGCCGCGCAAGGCATGGGCGCGGTGATCGGTCCACTCGCCGCAACCCTGGTCTACGCCGTCGATCCGCGCCTGCCCTACCTGGCGATTGCCGTCTTGCTGCTACTGGTCGGCCTGTGGCCAGCACCCGTAGCCCCACGAAGCTGACAAGCACAGCGCGTCGATCCCCGTAGTGTGTTTAAATGCGTCGGCCATTATTCTTTACACCACTCATTTCTACATCAAGGCGGCTATGGACACAGGGACACGACTCAAACTGGTGCGCGAACGCAACGGCCTCTCCCAGCGGGAACTGGCCCGCCGCAGCGGTCTGACCAACTCGACGATTTCGCAGATCGAACAGAATCGCGTCAGTCCCTCGGTCAGTTCCCTGAAAAAGTTGCTCGAAGGCATTCCAATGAGCCTTGCCGAGTTCTTCAGTTTCGATACACCGGTGCGTGAGGAACGTTTCGTGTTTCGTGGCGGCGAGCAGCCGGACCTGGGCCGCAACGGCCTGCGCATGCTGCTGGTCGGTGCCAGCGTCGAAGGTCGACAGATGCGCCTGCTGCGTGAGCTCTACGCTCCAGGTGCCGATTCCGGCGAGCCGATCGTGCACGCCGAGGGCGAAGAGTGCGGTCTGGTTACCCGCGGCACGGTGGAAATGTGGGTCGACGGCCAGGTAAGCGTTCTCAACTCCGGCGATGGGTATTACATCCCTACCACCCTGGCGCACAGCTTCAAGAATATCGGCCCCGAAGAGGCCGAGATCATCAGTGCCAATACCCCCGCCAACTTCTGAGTCGCGGGCTGCGTCGGCCACTGCGTCGTCCTTGAACAGCCGCGATGTCTACCAGCGCCTGCGCGATGCCGCCCTCGGTGTCAGCCCGCTGATCCTGCGGCAACGGCAGGCCGACGTGATCGAGGTAGCCATCGATGACTGGCACCTGAGCCTGGCCTGGGATTGCGAAGGCCTGGCGTACTGCCTCGGCGCCGTCAGTCCCGAAGGTCGCAGCGCCGGTCTGGAGGACTGGCACCGCTACGACACCGACCCCGTGAGCCTGCTCAGCCTCTGGGAACGCGCGCAGATCGAGCGACTGCTCGCGCGCGCTTGAAGCCGCCGTATCGACCGCTTATAGTCACAGCCGGCATGTTCCACGCCTCCCGTCCGCGGAAAGGGCTGCGCCCAGGACTGTATACCCCTTATCGTTCATGACGACTCCAGCCGAACAGCGGACTAGGCTAGCCAAGGAGATCGCATGCCTGCTACCCACCCGGCCGCCATCACGGACGGCCGCCTGAACCTCGATCAGCAACGCAAGCGCGCCAAGGAACTGTTGCAGCGTCTACGCGCGGAAGAAATCCATGCTGCCGACGACCCGCACCGACCACCGAAGCTGGCGGACGCGCAGCGGCTGGTCGCGCGCAATCTGGGCTTCACCAACTGGCCTCAGCTCAAGGCTCATTGCGATGCCCTTGCCTTCGCCAGCCGCAACCCCGGATTCGTTGCCGACGACAGGCCACAGACCCATCACTGGCGCTGCGGCAACGATATCCAGCACAGCCTGCGACTGGCGGGTTTCAAGGGACAGTTCCACATGCTCAGCGATCCGCTGTGCATGGGTCCGGTACCGGCCGTGAGCGAGGACGACTACTGCGCCCTGCGCAGCCGCTTCATCAGCCAGGCTTTCGGCATGGACCTTCGACACGCCAGGCAGCGGTTGGATGGCGAGTATGCAAGCCTGGCACTGCTCGAGCGCCAGGCGCCGGGCGTGTTGTGGTGCGAGGCCGATGCCTATGATCAGCTGTTCCTGATCCGGGTGCTGGCCAGTCTGGCAGAAGTTCCGGACGACCTGAGCCTGATCGAAAGCGATGGAGTACCGGGCGTGCAGCGCTTCATCGGTATCGGACAGCTGGCCCCTGAAGTGCTGGCCTGGCTCTGGCCACAGCGGCGCAAGGTCGATACCGCCATGCTGAGCCTGGCGCGCGAAGCCTGGGCTGCCTACCGTGCCCCTTCCCCCCTGGCCTGGGCAGCCTTGGCCCAGGGTCGGCATACGGCATTGCCGCTGCTGGCCCCGGCATTGCTGCGCCAGTTGCAGGAGCTGCCCGGTCTTGCCGATGGACTGTCACTGACCGAGCGTCTTGCCCTGCAGTCCTTGCAAGACTTGGGTCCACAAACCTTCGGCAGGTTGTTCGCCGAACTGATGGCCGTGCGCGAGCCGCTACCGTTCCTCGGCGACATGATGTTCCACGCGCTTCTACGTCCCCTTATCGACTCACCCCGCCCGCTGATCGTCGAGACCGAGCAGGAACAGCAGTGGACCCGTCGCACGCTGAGCCTGACCGCGCTGGGGCATCAGGTGCTCGCCGGACAGGCGTACGGCCTGGACCTGATCGGATGCGAGCGCTGGGTCGGTGGTGTGCAACTGCGACCCGGCCAAGGGCACTGGGCCCTGGACGCGGGGCTGCAGCCGATATGGCGCGACTGACCTGACAGATGAAGTCCAGGCGGATCTCAATGCTTTCATGAGGCAACCGGCGTCTGCTCGACCATCTCTTCGCGGCGCGCATAGCGCTGGGCCAGCACTGCACAGACCATGAGCTGGATCTGGTGGAACAGCATCAAGGGCAGGATCATCGCGCCGATGCCGGTGCCGACGAACAGGACCTGGGCCATCGGCACCCCCGTCGCCAGGCTCTTCTTCGAGGCAGCGAAGAGGATGGTGATGCGGTCTTCCAGGTTGAAACCGAACAACCGCCCAAGCATCCGGATGAGCAGCAGCACGACCCCCAGGAGGATGAAACAGACCGCGAAGAGGCCCGCCAGATGTTGCGGCGAGACAGTGCTCCACAGACCGGTTACCACCGCCTCGCTGAACGCGGTATAGACCACGAGCAGGATCGAGCCCTGGTCGACCGCTTTCAACCAGCGGGCATTGCGCTTGACCCAGTTGCCGATCCAACGGCGGACGAACTGCCCGGCAACGAACGGCACCAACAGCTGCAGCGTGATCTTCAGCACGGCATCGAGGCCGGAGCCGGTCTCACCATCGGCCCCCATCAACAACATGACCAGTACCGGCGTCAGGAAGATGCCCAGGAGGCTGGAGGCCGCGGCACTGCAGATCGCCGCCGGGATGTTGCCGCGCGCCAGGGAGGTGAAGGCGATCGCCGACTGGACGGTGGCCGGTAACGCGCAAAGGTACAGCACGCCCAGGTACAGCTCATTGCCCACCAGCGGCAGGAACAACGGCTTGAGGGCCAGGCCCAGCAGCGGGAACATCACGAAGGTGCAACTGAACACCAGCAAGTGCAGGCGCCAATGGCTCGCGCCCGCGATGATGGCCTCGCGAGAGAGCTTGGCACCGTGCAGGAAGAACAACAGGCCGATCGCCAGGTTGGTGGCCCAGCCGAACCATACCGCCCCGTCGCCGCTGCAGGGTAGCAGCGTGGCGATCAGTACCACGCCGAGCAAGGCCAGGGTGAATTTGTCGAAGAGCATTCGCAAGTACTTCATGGCAGGGTTCCGTCGCGGCTTGTCATTGTGTAGAGAGCACCATAGAGGGTTGTACGCTGTCTTGCTAACGCCGGAATAACCCGCGATGTCGCCAAACGGACACTCATGCCGCCTGCTTCTGCCAAGGCGACCTCAGTGCTCGCTACAGGGGCCCATCATCTCGAAGAAGCCTCTCATGAAGGATTGTCCGACATTATGTAGTACTTAAAATATTTCACTACAAAACGGTTGACGACGTTTATCTCGCTTGTGCATGATGGGCCCGTCTCCCCGATCGGGAGCGGTGGCATGGGTATTCCAGACGGTCTGCGCGGTAACGCAGGCCGTTCGTGGAGCGGGAACTGTCCATAAGGCAGCGTATAGAAAGCCCCTGTTGCGATGCTGCTGTAGCAGCCTTGTCGATGCGCTACATGTAGTGGCGCCGGAACGTGAAATGACCAACGAATGGGTACTAGGGGGCTTTATGATGAACTTGAACGACCAACCTACGATCGATCAACTGGCTCAGCTGTTCGCCACGCGCAAGGACAGCCTCGACGACCACCTGCTGTGGGTGAACCACTCGGGCCAAGTGCGCCTGGATCGGGTGCCACCACACATCACCGAGGCGGAATTCGAGGAGCACATGCCAAGCATGCGTGCTCGCTTCAAGGTCTACCGTCGAGGCCAGGGCTATGTCGGCAAGAAGGCTGCCGCCGACACCGAGTTCGTCGGGCGAGTATTGCAGACGCTGCAGCAGCAGTGGCCTGTCGCCTGCGAGCAGCAGGTCGTCAAGGTGATCGAACCGCTCAATTGATTCGCCCGTAATCGTGAGCCCGGCCTGCAAGCCTTGGGACTGTTCATCTGCTTCCATTCGAGGTGAACGGTCCCGTCACGCGGCCGGGCCCGTTTGTTTCAAACCAACGCAACAACCACCGGCTACTTGCGCGAATCAGGCTTGCAAGCGTTCGGCCCAAGGGTCGGAAGATGGTTGCGCTCCGATGGCGAGCGCTCGAGCCCGCTCGACGCCCCAGACAAGGGCACGGGTCATGGTCTCTCCAGGCCTTGCCGGATAGAACTCCTCGAGCAGCGCCTTTCCATGACGCGAATACAAGCCCAGGAACAATTGCGTCGCTCCCACTCGTGACAGACGAACCTGCACATCGATACTGGTGCCGTCGCTGAGCTCCTCATCATGTGCGCGGCTATGCAAGCGCGCATCGGCCCATTTCCAGTAAGTTGCTTCCCTGATACGCATGACGATTCTCACTCCATTAATGATACGAATCCTGCGCCAGTAAGGCATAGTCGCGCCTGGTCCGCGACTGGGACTGGCCAATACCTTGAGCAGGATCAATAAAGATAGTGAAAGCGTCACCGTCGAACGCAAAACAGATCACATCGCTCTTGTCCGGAACAGGCCAGGCGTAGGCGATACGGTGTTGCGTCGCGGTGAGCAGAACGCCAGCCAGATGGCCGCCTACTTGCGAGCAGGCAACCGTGGCGTGAAACGGCCCAGCTTGGCGCGCTGCAAGTGCACAGGCTTGAGCTGCTGGGAATCATCCAGCGTCATATGGGCGAAGCCCAGGCGGAAGGCTGTCTGACCACACCACACTTGGTTGTTGATTGGAAACTCGTCATTGAGATCTTCGAAAGTCGCTGCATTCATGCCCTGTCTCCCTCCATCGCGACAACGCCGGCAAGCAGATTGATTGCCTAAAGGAGCATCGTCTCGTTGAAATCAGACTAGCCGGTCATTTGCGGACTACCTGTCCGAAAGAGCACGGTCCGACCAGTGGCACATCGCCTTACTTTTTCGGCTGGCTCATTGACAGGGAAGCACCGTTTCTGGAGTTCGCGAGGGTTTCCGGATGCATGCCATCATACGCTCGCGCCGCCCTATCCTACCTACCTCAACCGTACCGCCGTACCCGTCGCGAATACTACGACCATGCCCCCTTGTGCCGAAGGCATGCTGATTTCGAAGTTGACGCCAACCAACGCGTCGGCCTGCAACTGTCGCGCACGGGCCTTGAGCTCTTCGGTAGCTTGCGCCCTCGCTTCCTTCAACGCGCTTTCCAGCGTCTGCGAGCGGCCCCCGAAGACATCCCTGAATCGGGCGAAGAAATCGCGCACGAAGTTGACACCCTGGACCGATTCGGCGCTGACCACATCGAGGTATGCCGTGATCTGGCGACCTTCGATGTGATGGGTAGTGGTAATGATCATGCGTGCTCCTGGGCCAGGCCCAGGCGAAGGCCCGGGCACTGGAGCGATCTTAGCAAACCGCCGCGCGCAGACGCTGGCCCAGGCGAGCGCCGAATACATTGATCAGCAGCCCAAGCATCACCAGCATCGCGCCCCAGCCCTGCAGCACGCTCAGCCGCTCGCCCAGTAGCCAGGCAGACGTGCTGAGGCCGATCACCGGCACCAGCAGCGAGAACGGAGCCACCTTGCCTGCCGGGTGGCGCGACAGCAGCGTGCTCCACAGCCCGTAGCCGAGCATGGTGGCAATGAAGGCCAGATAGGCCAGCACACCGATGGAGCTCCAACCGAGGTTGAGCAAGGCATGGCTGATCAGCTCCGGCCCCTCGAGCCACCACGACAAGGCCAGAAACGGCAACGGAGGCACCAGCGCGCCCCAGACCACCAGGGCCACCAGATCTACCGAGCCGAACCGCCGGGTGATGATATTGCCTATGCCCCACATGGCACCCGCGCACAGGGTCAGCAACAGCGCCAGCAACGGTACATGGCTGCTGTCCTCGCTGCCGATCAGCACCAGCCCCCCAGCGGCCACCACCAAGCCGGCCACGCTTGCCGGACGAAGACGCTCACGCAGGAAAATGGCGGCGAAGAACAGCGTGAAGAAGGCCTGCGACTGAAGCACCAGCGACGCCAGGCCCGGCGGCATGCCGCTATACATGGATTGGAAAAGGAATGCGAACTGGCCCAGTGAGATGGTTGCGCCATAGGCAATCAACCACTTCCAGGGCAGCTTCGGCCGCTTGATCAGCAGCACCGCCGGAAACGCCACCAACAGAAAGCGCAAGGCGCCGAGCAGCATGGGCGGGACGCCGTCGAGCCCGACCTTGATCACGACGAAATTGAGCCCCCAGACGATGATGACCACGAGTGCCAGGAACAGATCCTTGACTGGCATTGGTACTCCTACTGTCTTGCTGAGAAATATTTTGTGACAGCATAAGCATATTCCGGGCAAGTGGGTATTGAATCCAGAGATCGAAACGGTCGCGGCCGATTCTGGAAATCCGAACGCCCCATTGCCCAGCGGCACACGGTTCGTAAAACGATCTGACACCTACAAGACGCCCGCCAGCGTTGTGGCGGCGGGCCGTCTCCTCACACTTCAAACCACCGGCCTCTTTGTCGGTCGGTCGAAAACCACCCGTGCCCGTATCCAGGTAACTCGAGTATTTGTTATTACTCCTCGCGCAACACACCCTCTCGCTTCGGTACCTTTTCAGTAACGCCTGACAGGCATATGGTGTAGGCCGCAAAATTCCCAGGAGCTTCCATGTTCAACCGTTTCCCTTCTGTTCGTCCCCGTCGCCTGCGTCAGAACGAAGCCCTGCGCTCGATCTTCCAGGAAACCGAGTTCCGCCTCGAAGACCTGATCCTGCCGATATTCGTCGAGGAAGGCATTGATGATTTCGTGCCGATCAACAGCATGCCGGGTGTGAATCGCATCCCTGAAAAGTTGCTCGCGCAAGAGATCGAGCGCTACGCCCGCGCCGGTATCAAGTCGGTCATGACCTTTGGTGTCTCGCATCATCTGGATGAGGTCGGCAGTGACACCTGGAACGAAAACGGCCTGGTGGCGCGCATGGCGCGGATCTGCAAGGACACTGTGCCGGAAATGGTAGTGATGTCCGACACCTGCTTCTGCGAATACACCAGCCACGGTCATTGCGGCGTAGTGCACGACCACGGCGTGGACAATGACGCCACCCTGGCCAACCTGGGCAAGCAAGCGGTGGTCGCTGCCGCGGCCGGTGCCGACTTCATCGCGCCTTCTGCGGCGATGGACGGTCAGGTCCAGGCGATTCGTGGTGCACTGGATGCTGCGGGCTTCCGTGACACCGCAATCATGGCCTACTCGACCAAGTTTGCTTCGTCGCTCTACGGCCCATTTCGCGAAGCTGGTGGTACCTCTCTCAAGGGCGATCGCAAGAGCTACCAGATGAACCCGATGAACCGTCGCGAAGCTGTACGCGAGTCGTTGCTCGACGAGCAGGAAGGGGCGGACGTACTGATGGTCAAACCGGCGGGCGCTTACCTTGACGTAATCGCCGACATCCGCGCCGCTTCGCGCCTGCCGCTGGCGGCGTATCAGGTGAGCGGTGAATACGCGATGATCAAGTTCGGCGGGTTGGCTGGCGCGATCGATGAAGGGCGAGTAATGCGTGAGAGCATTGGCGCCATCAAGCGGGCCGGTGCTGACCTTATCCTGACCTACTTCGCGATGGACCTTGCCCGCGAAGGGATCTGATCAAAGCCATTGGCTGTGGCGCGATAGCTGCTCAACGTCAGGAGTTCGTCGTTTTCGGCAGTGCGCGTACTGGCAAGATCGGGTGACTTCAAATACCGAACACAGCAGATCGACATACTCTTCGGAGCGCAGTTGATCGATTGACGCCGACGTTAAGGCCGTTCGATTGCGGGATACGCGGCGCTGAGAGGCGGTATGGGCTCCCTCAGCCGTCCGCGTCGGTAGTCATTCTCTAGATCCACTATGCCCTGCCCTTGGGGAATACGGCGAACGAGTCGCTGCCGATCGACGAGAAGCCAAAGGCATCATGCCGTTCGACGCAAAAAAAGTTGAACCCTGCAACCAGCCTGGCTTCTCAGTAGATGCGCGTCACTTTAAGCAAGGAGCCCGCCCATGCCCGCACTCCCCTACAAACCCAGCCTCCTGGCCCTGATCCTGGCGTTCATGATGAGTGGCCCGACCCAAGCCGCCACCTCCGACAGTACTTTCGTCAACGAGGCCGCCACTGCCGCGATCGCCGAGATCCAGAGCAGCCAGCTTGCGCTGGAGAAATCCGGCAATCCTCAGGTGAAGGCCTTCGCTCAGCGAATGATCGACGATCATGACAAAGCCAATCGTGAACTGTTCGATCTGGCCAAGGACAATGGTTTCGACGTGCCGGATGAAGCCACGCTGGCGGCCAAGGCCGACAGGATGATGCTGCAGGTGCAGGACGGTGCATCGTTCGATGCGGCCTATGTCCGCCATCAGGTCGATGCGCATGAGCATGCGATACGACTGTTCGAGGCTCACGAAGAGTCAGCCACCGCCACGGAGCCTTTGCGTATGTATGCGCACCAGACGCTCCCCGTCCTCAAGCACCATCTGGAGGCAGCCATGCAACTGCAGAAAGCGTTACCGATCGACGACAATGGAGCGCGAAAGCCATGAAGATGCCCTGCCGCGCGCCGAGCACTTGCCTACAGCTCGATTACGTACGCGACACCCTGTTCGGTCCGGTGGCCAGCCGGGTCGAATGCGACGTCCAGGTCGCCGCGGTGAACCTGCAAGGACGCCCGGGCATGCGGCTGCTCGTGTCCGCGCCGCTGCCCGACAAACTCGAGCGTTCTCACAGCGTTGCCTTTGTCTGGGAAGGCCGTAGCTACCACGGTCTGGTGAGAGACCATGTGAAATGTAGCAGCGGCGCCTTGAAGCTGGTGTTGGAACTGCAGTGACCAATGGCGGCGAGAAAAGCTGAACCGCGGCCAATCGAAGCTTTCCATTGGAAAATGACTGCGCGCCTACGCGGCCTGACCTGCGCGGCCCGACCTGGAGGAAAAGTGATCATGAACAGTCCCCTGCTCAAGCTCTTCACTCGACCCACGGACGCCTGGATGGATATCCGCCGAGCCGAGGAAGCGCACCCCCAGCAATACCTTGTGCGATTGTTGGCCATGGCGCTCGTGCCTGCGCTCTGCCTGTTCGTCGGCACCACTACCCTGGGCTGGAGCCTGGCGGCCGAGGAGCGGGTGCGCCTGAACCTTGCCAGCGCAGCGCAATTGAGCCTATTGCTTTATGTCACGACGGTCGTCGGCATCATGCTCATGGGCGTGATGATCCGCTGGATGTCGAGGGGTTTCGACAGCACGCCCGGCTTGAACCGTTGCATCGGGTTCGCGGCTTACTGCGCAACCCCGTGGTTCGTCGCGGGCGTGGTCGGGCTGGTGCCCAGTCGCTGGCTCGCGGTCACCGCGTTGATGGCCGCTTCGGCCTATGCGACCTTTTTGCTGTACAGCGGTCTGCAGACCTTCCTACGGTTGCGCAAGGAACAGGCCTTGCTGTTCGCTACCTGCATCTGGGGCGTCGGCCTGTTGCTGTTGGTAACTATTCTCGTATCGATGATCCTGTTCTGGTTCAACGTGCTGATGCCTGGATATGTACGGTCGGCCAGCCTGGGCTGAACGGCTCGCGACGCAAGTCAGGCGATCGCCCTGCTCCTGGTATTGTTCCCTGGGCGCTGCTGGGTACGTAACTGGTTGACCAAGGCGAGCAAGTCGCGAGAGTGATTGATGCTGGCCAGTGGGATCCCGTTCAGGATCAGGCACTGCTCGAGGCTTTCCCCACGACCCAGACGGATATTCAGACTGATACCGTCCGGACAGCTGACCTCGCAGCGATCGGGCAAGCACGCCTGCTCGATCAGCTGACGCATTTCCAACAATGAAACGCCTGGCATGGACATGGGGGCGACCTCGCTTCCCGAGAATGAAGTGTTGGAATTACGCCTGGCGGGGCGAAGGTGCCAATTGAAATTGCGCATGACCACCATCCCGGGGCGATTGTTTGGGTCAATGAACGTCATCCCTCGACCCCTTTGCACCTTAGCGGATGAACCTTGCCCGCTCCGTGCGTTCGATCAGATGTCGCCGCCAAGCGACAGGCGGTTGCCGCTGGCCATCATCTTGACCTCGAGCGCGCGGATCAAACTTTTCCACGTCGGCAAGCTCTGACCTTGAGATCCGGGCATTTCTGGCTCGAGGTCCAGCCGCACTTGTATAGAAAGGGATATGGGACAGCTGATGAGCGATGACAACCTCTACATAATCGACTACGCCCTGCATGGACAGCCCAAGTCCTTCATCATTCGCGCCGCGCATATGGACAACGCCGAGGCCTGGCATTGGGCGAGCTGCGATGCCGGAATCGGACGCATCGGGCGCTATGGGCGAGAGAAGATCAAGAAAGTCAGCAAGCCGCTGGCAGAGCGCTATGGGATCACCGCGGTCAGTTGGAGACAGTCTCACTGAATAACAGCTACGGCAATGCCAGGAGCCGGTCCGCAGAGCCGTCGAACGCAAGCGCAACAACGCCCCTATTGCTTCCGGGTATCACTCAAGCGCCCGGACTAGGAGCAGATAGCGGATCACTTGCGTCACGCTGATCGGCAATGCCTGTTCAAGTATCTACAAGGTCTGGCGGCTGTCATTGAGCGCAATCGTCCGCTGCCCCCTCAACATGTAAACGCCGAACCTTTCGCGGTCGCCCCACCAACTGTCGCAGACTGTTACCGCCAGGGGTCTGCGAATCTCGGTTGGTGCAGTTTGCCAGCGAGGAAATGGCCGATTCGGCGACCGCGGCCATAGGCAAATGCCGCTTATGGGAGGTCCATCCAACGGCGTAGTGAGGAGTTAGCGTCACATAGTGTTCATGCAACTGTCGTAATCTGCGCGCCAACTCCGTGCCAGAGGTTCGTCGGCATGCCGCGTCCGTTGTGCTTCATGCTCTGCCTGTTGTCCTCCCTGGCGTGGGCCGATCCTGTGCACTTGCGCATCCAGGGGTCCAACACGATAGGCGCCACGCTCGCCCCGGCGCTGGTGCGCGGCCTGCTCCTGGCCGAGGGCGCCCGTGATATACGGCAACGTCCAGGGCCCGTGGCCAACGAACAGACCTTGTCGGCATACAGCGCCGCCGCAGAGCCCATCCGTATCGATATCGCCGCCCATGGGTCGAGTACGGGTTTCGCCGCCCTGGGCAGCGGCGATGCCGACCTGGCTGCTTCCTCACGGCCGATCGGCGAGAAAGAGGCCAGCCGGTTGCAGGCACTGGGCGATCTGCGCAGCGCGCGCTCGGAGCAGATCATCGGCCTGGATGGCGTGGCCATTATCGTCCACCCGGAAAATCCCCTGTCGCAACTGACCACGCGACAACTGGCGCAGGTCTTCTCCGGCGAGATCCAGCGCTGGGAACAACTGGGCATCGCAGGTGGAGCGATCCGCCTGTATGCACGCGACGACCGTTCCGGGACCTTCGAGACGTTCAAGGGGCTGGTCCTCGATCCGCATCGGACCACGTTGAGTGCCCTGGCGCAGCGCTTCGAATCCAGCGACACGCTGGCCGATCGGGTCAACACCGACCGCCAGGCCATCGGTTTCAGTAGCCTGGCCGCCGTGCACGAGGCCAAGGTACTGGCGATCGCCGAAGGTCAGGCTCCCGCCCTGCTGCCGAGTCCGGCGCGGGTGGCGAGCGAGGACTATCCCTTGTCGCGACGGTTGTTTTTCTACCTGCCCGAAAACACGGCACACCCACTGGCCAGGGCCCTGGCCGACTTCGCGCAAAGCTCGGCCGGGCAAGCCATCGTTGCCGAGCAGGGGTTCATCTCCCAGCAGGTCGAGGCGTCGCCCATGGCCGCCCGCGCGGGCATGCCGCCGCGTTACCGAGCGCTGGCGGAGGGCGCCAAGCGCCTGTCGGTGAACTTTCGTTTCCAGGAAGGTAGCGCCAGCCTGGACAACAAGGCCTTGCGTGACGTCCAACGGGTTACCGACTACCTGCGCAGGACCGGCAAGCTGCGCGACCAGGTCGTGCTGGTCGGCTTCGGCGACCCCAAGCAGACACCCGGCCGCGCCGCCCTGCTCTCGCGCCTGCGAACCCAGGCGGTGCGCCGCGAGCTGGCACGCGGTGGCATCGAACCGAAGGACCTGATCGGTCTGGGCGACCAGATGCCGGTCGCGGGCAACGACCTGGAGCAAGGTCGCCTGCGCAATCGCCGAGTCGAGGTGTGGGTCTACTGAAGTCACCGCCATGCCTCACCACCAGGCAAAGAAATGTAACAAGCCTCCGTTCGGCACCTCGCGCATGTCGGTCTAGGCTCAAGCCTAGTGATGCCGGGCCCCTCTGACGACCGCCAAGTCGCCATGTCGGAATCACTGTTGCCAACGCAACATCGACAATCAAGGAGGGGCTCATGACAGCTCTACAGACGTTTCTCACCACGCCGTTTCTCGGGACCAGCGCTTGGCTGTGGCTGGTATTCATCACCATCGTCATTGCCTTGCTGGTCCTCGACCTGGGCGTTTTGCACCGCCAGGACCGCGAGATCGAGATGCGTGAAAGCCTGTTGCTCTATTCCGGCTATTTCAGCGTCGGCGTGCTGTTCGGCGTGTGGGTCTGGCATGAACTGGGCGCACAGTCGGCCATGGAGTTCTACACAGGGTTTCTGGTCGAACAGTCATTGTCGATGGACAATGTCTTCGTCATGGCGATGATCTTCGGCTTCTTCGCCATTCCCCGCCGCTACCAGCACCGCGTGCTGTTCTGGGGCATCCTCGGCGTGGTGGTCCTGCGGGCGATCATGATCGGCGTCGGCGCAGCGCTGGTGCAGAATTTCGAGTGGGTCCTCTACGTGTTCGGCGCTTTTCTGCTGTTTACCGGCGTCAAGATGGCCCTGTCCAGGGAAGACAGCCATCCGGACCTGGCCAGCAACCCCGCGCTGCGTTTCGTGTGCCGGCACCTGCGCGTCACGGACGGCCTGCACGGCGCGCGTTTCTTCGTGCGTCTCGCTCCGCCAGGCCAGTCTCGGACCCTGCGCTATGCGACGCCGCTGTTCCTCGCCCTGGTACTGATCGAACTGGCCGACCTGGTGTTCGCGGTCGACAGCGTGCCGGCGATCTTCGCCATCACCCAGGACCCTTTCATCGTCTACACCTCGAACATCTTCGCCATCCTTGGCCTGCGCTCGCTGTACTTCGCCCTGGCCGCGCTGATGCACCGCTTCGTTTACCTCAAGTACGCCTTGGCGCTGGTCTTGATCTTCATCGGCTGCAAGATCTTCTATCACGGCTTGATCGGCAAGGTTCCCGCGCTGCTGTCGCTGGGGGTGACGATGGGGCTGTTGGTAGGTGGGGTGGTGGTGTCGTTGTTCAGAACCCGGGGTGAAAGTTCGAGGGAGACAGCGCCGGGGACAACATCAGGGACAGCGGAGGCTGTACCTTCCCTGCATGGCGGTGAGAACACTGCCCAGGCTGGCGGATCATCTTCCGAAAGGGTCGAATCCAATGACAGTCAGACAAGGAAAACCGTTTGATGTCGGATGGCAAGTCTGGCCTTTCGGCTTGCACGAACCTATTCGATTCGGTTCTGCATTAAATGGGCTTGCACGGCCCCGTGTAGAAGCTATCGGGGAGCGGCGCCAAAAGCTTGAGACAAGGTCGTCAACCTGGGCCCCTGCCCTAATGCCGGTCAATTAAAGAAAGCAGTCGGTTCAAATGCTGATGCCTAGCCTTCGGCTTCTAGAATCTTCAGCGACGCTGCGGGCCCCATCGCGGGACAAGCCCGCTCGCCACAGGTGCGCGATGTAGGAAGACCACGCATCCGGTGGCGAGCGGGCTTGTCCCGCGATGGGGCCCGCAGCATCAATGAAATTCGGAAGCCGAACCTCAGTTACTGCATCAAAATTTGACTTCCTTTGTGACGATGGGGCTGTTGGTAGGTGGGGTAGTGGTGTCGTTGTTCAGAACCCGGGGTGAAAGTTCGAGGGAGACAGCGCCGGGGACAACATCAGGGACAGCGGAGGCTGTACCTTCCCTGCATGGCGGTGAGAACACTGCCCAGGCTGGCGGATCATCTTCCGAAAGGGTCGAATCCAATGACAGTCAGACAAGGAAAACCGTTTGATGTCGGATGGCAAGTCTGGCCTTTCGGCTTGCACGAACCTATTCGATTCGGTTCTGCATTAAATGGGCTTGCACGGCCCCGTGTAGAAGCTATCGGGGAGCGGCGCCAAAAGCTTGAGACAAGGTCGTCAACCTGGGCCCCTGCCCTAATGCCGGTCAATTAAAGAAAGCAGTCGGTTCAAATGCTGATGCCTAGCCTTCGGCTTCTAGAATCTTCAGCGACGCTGCGGGCCCCATCGCGGGACAAGCCCGCTCGCCACAGGTGCGCGATGTAGGAAGACCACGCATCCGGTGGCGAGCGGGCTTGTCCCGCGATGGGGCCCGCAGCATCAATGAAATTCGGAAGCCGAACCTCAGTTACTGCATCAAAATTTGACTTCCTTTAACTGACTGGCATTAGAGCCCCAGCCTTCTCTCACTTCAGCCGCTGGAATCCTAACCCCCGCTACGCAGCATTTCCCTTGGCACATACTTGCCGATCTCATACTTCCCGACCGCCGCCCGGTGCACTTCGTCAGGACCGTCGGCCAGACGCAGCGTGCGTTGCATCGCATACATGTACGCCAGCGGGAAGTCGCCACTGACGCCGGCGCCGCCATGCATCTGGATGGCCCGGTCGATGACCCGCAGGGCCACGTTCGGCGCGACGACCTTGATCTGGGCGATTTCGCTGCGCGCGACCTTGTTGCCGACGGTGTCCATCATGTAGGCGGCTTTCAAGGTCAGCAGGCGGGCCATGTCGATCTCCATCCGCGAATCGGCGATCTTGTCGACATTGCCGCCCAGGCGCGCCAGGGGCTTGCCAAAGGCGGTGCGCTCGACGGCGCGCCTGCACATCAGCTCGAGGGCGCGCTCGGCCATGCCGATCGAGCGCATGCAATGGTGGATGCGGCCTGGACCGAGACGGCCCTGGGCGATCTCGAAGCCACGGCCCTCGCCGAGCAGCACGTTCTCGTAAGGCACCCGTACGTTCTCGAACAGCACTTCGGCGTGGCCATGGGGGGCGTCGTCGTAGCCGAACACCGGCAACGGGCGGATGATCTTCACCCCGGGCGTATCCGTCGGCACGAGGATCATCGAGTGCTGCTGATGACGTGGGCCTTCAGGGTTGCTCAGGCCCATGAAAATCAACACCTTGCAGCGCGGATCGCAGGCGCCGGACGTCCACCACTTGCGTCCATTGATGAGCCAATGGCCGCCATCCCGCATAGCGGTGGCGGCCATGTTGGTGGCATCCGAGGAAGCCACGTCCGGTTCGGTCATGGCGAAGGCGGAACGAATCTCGCCGCGCAACAGCGGCTCCAGCCACTGGCGCTTCTGTTCTTCGCTGGCGTAGCGCACCAGTACTTCCATGTTGCCGGTATCGGGTGCCGAGCAGTTGAACGGCTCCGGTCCCAGCAGGGAGCGGCCCATGATCTCGGCCAGGGGCGCGTAGTCGAGATTGTTCAGCCCGGCGCCATGCTCCGAATCGGGCAGGAACAGGTTCCACAGTCCCTCGGCGCGGGCCTTGACCTTGAGCTCTTCCATGATCGCGGTAGGCTGCCAGCGGTCGCCCTCGGCAACCTGGCGTTCGAATACCGGTTCGGCAGGATAGACATGCGCATCCATGAACGCTGTCACGCGCTCACGCAGCGCCTGGACCTTGGGTGAATAGGCGAAATCCATCAGACGTTACCTCAAGGGCAAGAACATGGATTGAGCCTAGAGCAGCGCACCGTTATCCACCTAATCCATTTTCATCGTGTATTGGCATTCATAACCGATATAAGATCTGCCCCATAATTCCTACAAGAGCAGCGCCCATGAACCTGAGCAAGGTCGACCTTAATCTGTTCATCGTCTTCGATGCCATCTACACCGAGGCCAACCTGACCCGGGCGGGTCAGATCGTCGGCATCACGCAGCCGGCGGTGTCCAATGCCTTGGCCCGGCTGCGCGAGACCTTCAACGATCCGCTGTTCGTGCGCACGGCCCAGGGCATGGTGCCGACGCCCATGGCCCAGAACATCATCGGTCCCGTGCGCAATGCTCTGGCGCTGCTGCGTACCTCGGTTCAGGAAAGCCGCATCTTCAACCCGTTGCAAGCCAACAAGACGTTCCGCATCAGCATGACCGACCTCACCGAGGCGGTGATCCTGCCGCCTTTGTTCCAGCGCTTGCGCCGCCTCGCCCCGGCGCTGGTGATCGACAGTTTCCTGTGCAAGCGTCGCGAGACCACCAAGGAGCTTGCCGCGGGTCGCCTGGATTTCGCGGTCGATGCGCCGCTCAATACCGACCCGCAAGTGCGCCACGTCAAGCTCATGCAGGACCGCTACGTCTGCGCGTTGCGCCAGGGGCATCCGCTGGCACAGGGCAAGTTGACGCTGGACGGTTATCTGGCCCTGACCCACATCCATATCTCGAGCCGTCGCAATGGCCTGGGCTATGTCGACCTGGCGCTCGGCAAGATGGGGATGCAACGCAAGATCGCGCTGCGCTCGCAGCATTACCTGATGGCGTCCCAGGTCCTGCAGCAGACGGACATGGTCATGACGGTCCCGGAACGCTTCGCTCGGCGGCATCAGTTGCGCTATCTCGAGCTGCCGGTGCAGGTGCCCGAACTCGAGACGCACCTCTACTGGCATGAAAGCACGGATCAGGATCCGGCCAATCGCTGGATGCGCGAGCAGATCATCGAGTTGTGCCAGGGGGTGGTGGCGCAGGAGGAGCGTCAGGCGCAAGTGGTGTAGCGTTTACAAGTCTCATGGGGGCGGTTGAGCATTCCGGTATGACGCAGTGTGCGTCGATTGAGCGATTCTGGTTCTTGGGGTTTGAGATTTGTGACGTAGCCGAAGGCCCTGTCGCGGGGCAAGCCCGCTCGCCACCGGGCCTGCTCAAGCCAGCGTGCCAGCATGGACCTGGCAGCGGAGTCGCATCAACCCTCAAGACTTGCCTGGAACCGGTGGCGAGCGGGCTTGCCCCGCGACAGGACCTTCGGCTACACAGCAAATCTCTCCTTGCAACCGCATCCCTTTCCTCAACGACACTACGACGTGCCGGAATACCGGAACATCCGCAGTGACGCCGTCAGACCCCGACATAACCCTCAGGAATTTTTTTCCATGAAAATTAAAGAAATTAGAATTAATTTCTTGCAGAACCGTTAAATCTCACGCCATAACATAAAAAAACCCTGCCTTTGGTTGAGTACCCTTGTGTCCTGATCATATTTCCCGGACGGACGCCCTCTCCATGCACGCCATGCCACTCTACTTCGACTACGCCGCCACCACCCCCGTCGACAAGCGGGTCATCGAAGCCATGCTCGCCTGCCTGGGCCGCCACGCTCATTTCGGCAACCCCGCCTCCAGTGGCCATGCCCATGGCCAGGCCGCGCGCACGCTGGTGGAGCAGGCTCGAGCGCAGGTCGCGCACTGCGTGGGCGCCGAGGCGGATGACATCGTCTGGACCTCCGGCGCGACGGAGTCGAACAACCTGGCGATCAAGGGCATTCTCCAGGGCGCTGGTGGGCTCCGTCATATCATCACCAGTGCCCTGGAGCACAAGGCTGTCCTCGACACTGTCGCCGAACTCGAATGCCAGGGCCATTCGGTCACGTATCTCAAACCCGATGCGCGCGGGTTGATCCAGCCACACGCGGTCCGGGCGGCACTGCGCCCGGACACCGTGCTGGTTTCACTGATGGCCGTGAACAACGAGCTGGGCACGCTCACCAATGTCGCCAGTATCGGCGCGCTGGTGCGTGAACACGGCGCGCTGTTCCATGTGGACGCGGCCCAGGCGATCGGCAAGGTGACGATCGATCTGCAACGGATGGCCATCGACCTGATGTCGTTTTCGGCGCACAAGGTCTACGGCCCCAAGGGCATCGGCGCGCTCTATGTCGGCGCGCGGGCGCGCCCAGGGTTGCGCGCGCAGATGCATGGCGGCGGTCATGAGGGCGGTCTGCGCTCAGGCACGCTGGCCACCCATCAGATCGTCGGGATGGGCAGTGCCTTCGCCCTCGCCGGCCAGCCCGGTGACGCCGAGCATCAACGCATCGAGCGCCTGTCCGAACGCCTGCTCGATGGCCTGTTGAGTTTTCCCGGCGTGAGCCTCAATGGCTGCAAGGTCGAACGTGTTCCGCACACGCTGAACCTGCGTATCGACAGTTTCGGGTTCAACAGTGCGACCGTGGCGGGTGAAATCGCCTTGTCCTCCACGTCAGCCTGCAACTCCGCCGCCAATGCCCCTTCGCATGTGCTTCTGGCACTCGGGCTGAATGAGGCGCAGGCGCGCAGCAGCGTGCGCGTGAGCCTGGGCCGCTATACCACGGAGGTGGAAGTGGACCAGGTGCTCGAGGTAGTTTCACGGGCGCTCAGGTCGACTTCTTCGACGCCATGGTGATCGCAGGGTCCGCTCGCCTGTCGCAAGCGGCACGCGGCCGTCACCACCAGGTCTCCATCTGGATACCCGCGTTGACGCCATGCAGCTGGGCGCCATAAGGTCCGTCGGCCGCCAGCGCCGTCCCGCTGTCGGCGGCTTGCTGGGCGGCGCGGTTCCAACGCGCATAGGTGACGTAGAAGCGCAGCTCCGGGCGCGCCATGAAGGCCTTGCCCATGCTGAGGGTCGGCGCCAGGGTGATCTTGTCGAGCTTGCGCGTGCCGCCTCTGTCCGGCTCGATCTGGTCGTGGCCTACTTCCAGCACCAGCTTGAAATGCTCACTGAAGGCATAGCTCGGACGCACCCCGAAGGAATACCAGGTATAGCCTTGGTCATCCGGCGCCTTGGTCTTCTGTATCAGCGCCAGCAAGGCCCCGCCAAATTCGGGCGTTACTTGCCACTGCGGGGATTCGAGGATCCGCCAGCTGCGCGTCTGACGCCCTGCGGTGAGGTCTCCGGTCTGGCCCAGGCCGATGCCCGGGCCTTCGCCATATTGCACGACGAAACGGTTCTCGCCGCCCAGGAATCCATCCTGATCGTGTTCGGCCGTCATGGACCAGCCGCTGTGGGCGCCTTCGACATGGCCGGGCTTCTGGATGATGCTCAAGCCCAGTTCCAGGTCCCCATTGGGGTTGGGGCGAATGCCGCCCAGGTTGAAGTCGTGACGATTGGCCTTGTGCTTCTGCTCGATGGTGTCCTCGCGGGTAAAGGCGTAGCTCACCAGGTAGCGGCCCAACTTGTAGTTGTCGATGCCCGCGCCGGTGCCGCTCGGGTTCCAGTAATAGAAGTCGTTGATGTGGATATCGTGTCGCTTGTAGTAGCGTCGACCTACCCAGAGGGTGGCGTCGTTGAACACCGGCGACTGTACCCCCGCCCAGACTTGAGGCATTCGAATGCTGCCGGTGTCGCCGCCGAAATCGGGAAAGTGGTTGTACTGCTCCACCAGGCTGGCCATCCCGTTGAGGGTCACCTTTGTGCCGTCATCGCCGCGATAGACTTCCTGTTTCAGTTCCAGCTCCCAGTACGTCTCGCACTCATTGCCCAAGCGGTACTTGGCCGGCGCCCCCGGTAACTGAAAACAGGACTGGCGGCCGTCGCCTCCCAGGCTCTCGCCAATGCCGATACGCCCATAACCCGAAAACTCAAGTGCCTGGGCACCCACCGACAACGTCATCGCTGCCGCCACGCTGCCCGCTTTCATCCATGACCCGCCGTTGTGCATTCTTTGTCCTCCGAAGCTACCAGCGAAACTGACCGCGGCCGATGCCTAAAAGTGCAATTTTGAACTAGTGCCGCCTCCGATCGCTCCATCGCCTAACCGATCCCGTCAGCGAACAGGAGTTGCTATGACGACCAAAGCCCTCGGCGAACCCGCCGCCTCATCCGCGAATGAGCGTCTTTACCAGACAGACATTCCCGCCCGCCTCGATCGTCTGCCATGGAGTCGCTTTCATACCTTGCTGGTGTTCGCGCTAGGCATCACCTGGCTGCTCGATGGCCTGGAGGTGACGCTCGCAGGCTCGGTGTCCGGCGCCTTGAAGGACAGTCCCGCGTTGCACATGAGCAATACCGACATCGGCCTGGCCGGAGCGGTGTACATCGCCGGTGCCGTGCTCGGTGCGCTGTTCTTCGGCTGGCTGACTGACCGTCTGGGCCGGCGCAAGCTGTTCTTCATCACCTTGTTCCTCTACATCGGAGCGACGGCGGCGACGGCGTTCTCATGGAATCTCGGGAGCTTCCTGTTGTTCCGCTTCCTGACCGGGGCCGGCATTGGCGGTGAATACACGGCAATCAATTCGACCATTCAGGAGTTCACCCCGGCGCGTTTTCGCGGCTGGGTCGATCTGACCATCAACGGGACCTTCTGGATCGGCGCGGCCCTCGGGGCGGTGGGCTCCATCGTGCTGCTGGACCCGGCATGGGTGGGTAGCGAGCTGGGGTGGCGCCTGTGCTTCGGCATCGGCGCGGCGCTGGGCCTGGTGATCATGCTGATGCGCCTGTGGCTGCCGGAGAGCCCGCGCTGGCTGATGATCCACAACCAGCCCGAGGAAGCCGAACGTATCGTGGCCGATATCGAACGTCATTATCACGAACGAGGTATCGCGCTGCCGCCTATCGAGGGCAAGCCCCTGCGTCTGCACGCCCGCGATCACACACCTCTGAAGGAGGTGTTCCACAGCCTGTTCGTCGTTCATCGCCGCCGCGCGGTGGTCGGCATGACGTTGTTGACCGCGCAGGCGTTTTTCTACAACGCGATCTTCTTCACCTATGCGCTGGTCCTGACGGACTTCTATGACGTGCCTTCGCAACATATCGGCTGGTACATCCTGCCGTTCGCGCTGGGCAATTTCTGCGGTCCACTGTTGCTGGGTCGGTTGTTCGACGTGGTCGGTCGCAAGATCATGATCAGCGCCACCTATTTCATCTCGGGCGTGCTGCTGACCCTGAGCGGCTACCTGTTCCAGCAGGAACTGATCGATGTCACCCAGCAGACCATCGCCTGGATGGTGATCTTCTTCTTTGCCTCGGCCGCCGCCAGCTCGGCCTACCTGACCGTTGCCGAAACCTTCCCGCTGGAAATCCGCGCATTGGCCATCGCCGTGTTCTATGCCTTCGGTACCGGGCTGGGTGGGATGATAGGTCCGACCTTGTTCGGCGCGCTGATCGAGACGGGAAGCCGGACCAACGTGCTGTATGGCTATCTGATCGGCGCAGGGCTGATGATCATTGCCGGGTTGGTCCAGGCGCTCTGGGGCGTGGCTTCGGAGCGCAAATCCCTGGAGCACGTGGCGCGGCCGCTATCGCAGGCGCACGACGACGAGCCCGAGCCACTGGGGCGCTCGGCGCAGCTGTCCACGCAATAGGGAGGGACGGCCATCGGTTCACATGCTGACGCTCTGCCTTCGGCTTCTGGAATTCCAGTGACGCTGCTGGCCTATCGCGGGACAAGCCCGCTCGCCACCGGTGTGAAGTGTCCTCCGTGGCGAGCGGGCTTGTCCCGCGATAGGCCAGCAGCGTCACTGGAGAATTCGGAAGCTAGCCAAGAACGCCAGCCAACGAAATTTGATGACTTTCCTTGACTGGCCAGCATTACCCTGCGGCCCTCTTCACCGACTTCGAGCCATGCCCCGACATCGGTCGGGACGTGGCTCGATCGCGCTCTACTTGAGCGCCGGCGCTGTCGCTTCGGCGTCGGCAAAACGCCTGATGCCGACAACGCTCAGCACCAGGCCCACCAGGGCCACGCTACCGCCCACCAGGCCGATGTTCGCCACCCCGGACTGGCTGCTGACGATACTGCCCAGCAAGGCGCCACCGCCGATGCCGATGTTGTAGATACCGGAGAACAGCGCCATGGCGACGTCGGTGGCGTCCGATGCCAGCTTGAGCGTCTTGGACTGCAGCGACAGGCTGAAGCTGAGGATGGCGATGCCCCAGAGCATGCTCAGCGCGGCGAAGACCGGGAAATGGCCGGACAGCGGCAGGAGCAGCAACAGGCAGGTGGCCAGCAAGGCGATGGAGCCGACCAGGAACCCTTGCGGGAAGCGCTCGCTGTAGCGGCTGAACAGCACCGATCCGACCACGCCAGCGCCGCCGAACAGCAACAGCAACAGCGTGGTCTGTTCGCCGCTGATCCGCGCCACGTGCAGGGCGAACGGCTCGATGTAGCTGTAGGCGGTGAACTGCGCCGTGATCACCAGGGTCACCAGCACGTAGACGACCATCAGCGCCGGGCGCTTGAACAGGATGGGCAGGCTGCGCAGCGAGCCGGAGTTCTGGCTGGGCAGCAGCGGCAGCGACTTCATCAGGCACAGTAAGGTGACCAGGGCCACGCCGGAAATGCTCAGGAAGGTGAC
Source organism: Pseudomonas capeferrum (assembly GCF_013523055.1). Taxonomy (GTDB): domain Bacteria; phylum Pseudomonadota; class Gammaproteobacteria; order Pseudomonadales; family Pseudomonadaceae; genus Aquipseudomonas; species Aquipseudomonas capeferrum_A. The sequence goes on from NZ_JAAMQM010000001.1 coordinate 48,106, forward strand.
GCGCCAGCCCAATGCCTCGCCGACCACCCGTCCCAACGGAATCCCCAGGACCATCGCCAGGGTGGTGCCGGTGGCCAGCAGCCCCAATGCCTTGGCCTGCTGGCCCGGCGGCGCCACGCGCACGGCGAGTGACGCGGTGATGGCCCAGAACACCGCGTGGGCCAGAGCGATGCCGATCCGGCTGACCAGCAGCATGGCGAAACTCTGCGCCACCCATGACAGCAGGTGGCTGACAATGAACACCAGGAACACCACCAGCAGCAGGCGGCGGCGCTCGATGTTGCGAGTCAGCAGCATCATCGGTAGCGAGGCCAGGGCCACGACCCAGGCATAGATGGTCAGCATCAGGCCGACCTGGGCCGGGGTCATGTCGAAGCTGCGGCCGATGTCGCTGAGCAGGGCCACCGGCACGAACTCGGTGGTATTGAAAATGAAGGCCGCCAGGGCCAGGGCTATGACGCTCAGCCAGCTGCCGGTGGCTGCGGGGGTGGAATTGTTCATGGGGGAAATCATGGACTCCGGAAACAGGGAATGGGCACACATTGACCATGTTCTAGAACAGGCCGCCCAGGTGCGCGATTGATTATTGGAAGGATGGTGGCATGGTACGCGCCAAGGCCGGGCCTCACAACCGGGCACGGGACAGGAGTACCATGGAAGCCGAAGCCCCATACACCGCGGAACAAGGAGCCCGATCCGCTCATGGATAGACAGCACGCCCAGCAACAGTGGCAGCAGGCGGTGATCGCTTACGCAAACGCCATCAACCACTACGTCGATCGAGGGCGTGAGGAAGGCTGGGATCACCTCGAAGAGCCCACGCCCGACCCGACCGAACACCTGCTGCCGGCCTGGCAGGCTGCCCTGCGGGAAATCAACCAGGCCACCACCAGCGAAGCGGCTCGGCAGGATTTTCGCGCGGCCTGGCCGCCAGCGCATCATCCCCTGCTGCCGCTCCTGGACGAGCATGCCCAAGGTATCGCGCAGGTGCTGTTGCTCGAGGACGGCAGTCTGCTGGCGCGCATCGGCACGCCTCACGAAAAGGGCCAGGTGGTCCAGATCGACGATTACAGCGTGACGCCGGTGATTGGCGTCGAGCATTTTGGCCGTTGTCCCCAGCGCCGCTACTTTGCGCTGGCCAACGCTGAAGGCGTTCGCCTGACCGATGGCTGGGGCGGGCCACAGGTCGCCCGCCTGGCCTGGCCCAAAGGGCTGGAAGGCCTGCCGCCCGGCTATCCGTTCGAGCCGTTCGACCTGCCACCCACGCCCACGGCGCTGATTCCCTTTCCCGATGGTCGACGAGCCCTGCTGGTCAGTGGCGAAGGCATCTTCGTCCTTGCTCCGGACGGCGCCACCCGGCTGCTGCGCCGGGAGGCGGATATCCTCGAAGAGCTGGCCGAAGGCATCGATCCGGACGACATCAACCTTGGCCTGACCATGGAGCATGCGGCCCTGTCCCCGGACGGTCGCCTGATCGCCCTCGGCGAGCAGTGCAGCAACCACATGGTGCTCGACGAGCATCTGCGGACCCTGGCCGAGATCGGCCCCGCGAGCGAGTACCCGCACTTTGCCCTGTTCAATCGCCGCGGCGATCAACTGATCTTCAACGCCTGCCACTTCTACCATGGCGCGACCCTCGGCGTGCGCGTGGCGGACCTGCCCGGTTTGGAGACCGACTTCTACAGCGAAGACCGCCGTACACCCCAACTGCAGGATGGCGCACGGATCTACGCAGGGGTTTCCCGGGAGGGCGAATACATCGTCGGTGACGCTCACGGCTACCTGCGGGCCTTCGGCGAAGACGGGGCCGAGCACTGGCAGCATTACCTGGGTTCGACCATCACGGCCATGGACATCAGCCTGGATGGCCGGACCCTGGTGGTCGCCAGCCACGCCGGGTTCATCTCCTTGATCACGTTGGACAGCGAGCGTCCGCAGTGGCAGATCGGCACCGGCGCGCACCACGAGTACCGACGCTGGCTGTTCTGGAAAGGCATCGACCACCCCCTGGCCTGGTAGAGGGCGGTCGTACGGTGCACATCCAGCAGGTTCAGGCGGATCGCGCCGCCCGGTGCTGAACAGCTTGCTGGACGTGCGGCACCTCCATCATGCCTGCAGCGTGGCCATGTCGATGACGAAACGGTACTTGACGTCGCCGGCGATCATCCGCTCGTAGGCCTGGTTGATGTTGCGAATATCCAGCATCTCGATATCGCAGCTGATCCGGTGCTCGGCGCAGAAATCAAGAACCTCCTGGGTTTCTGCGATGCCACCGATCAGCGAGCCGGCGAGCACGCGGCGCTTCGTGACCAGGTTGGCGGCATGCACTGGTGGCGCCACGGGCTCGATGAGGCCGACGAGAATGTGCACGCCGTCGAACTTCAGGGTTTCCAGGTACGGGTTGAGATCGTGCTGCACCGGAATGGTGTCGAGCAGGAAATCGAAGCGACCGAGCGCGGCCTGCATCTGTGCCTCGTCGGTGGAGACGATCACATGATCGGCGCCCTGCCGACGTGCCTCGTCGGCCTTGGCTTGGGAGCGGGTGAACAGAGTCACTTCGGCGCCAAGGGCCTTGGCGATCTTGATACCCATGTGGCCCAGGCCGCCCATGCCCAGGATGCCGACCTTGTGACCAGGGCCGATACCGTGATGCTTGAGCGGTGAATAGGTCGTGATACCGGCACAGAGGATCGGTGCGGCGGTCGCTGGATCAAGGCTCTGCGGAATGCGCACGACGAAGTGTTCGCTGACGACGATGCTGCTCGAATAGCCGCCCATGGTGTTGCTGCCATCGACGCGATCCGGGGTCGCATAGGTCAGGGTCGGACCTTCCAGGCAATATTGCTCCAGGTCGGCGCTGCACGCCTCGCAGTGTCGGCAGGAGTCGACCATGCAGCCCACGCCGACCAGGTCCCCCACCTTGTGCAGGCTCACCTTCTCGCCTACCGCCGTGACGCGACCGACGATTTCATGGCCCGGCATCAAGGGGTAGACGGCGATGCCCCATTCGTTGCGCGCCTGGTGGATATCGGAGTGACAGACGCCGCAGTAGAGAATCTCGATGGCCACGTCGTCCGGGCGCGGAGTGCGACGCTCGAAGGTCATTGGCGCCAACGGGCTGGTGGGTGTCTGGGCGGCGTAGCCGATAGCGGTATACATTGAAGACCTCATGAAGGGTGAAACGATTGACGGCGCACAGTGTGTGCGACCGCCCTTCCCGGGCCCACCGGGAATCCTCCGGCAGTCATGCCTGATTCTCTGGAATTCATCCGCTCTGCTGGTATCCGGACCGTAATCTGCGAAGATGACAGTGTCTGATTCTCCGTCCTGGCCCACTATGCAAATTACCCAACACGTCGACGCCAATGCCAGCCTGTGCGCGCTGATCAAGTCCCTGGCCAGCCGTCCGGGCTTCGTGCCCACCCATCTGCCGCAGGTCGAGGTGCTGACCTGGGACCATTATGTCGCCAGCAGCCCGCAGATCTACGAGCCGAGCCTGATGATCCTCGCCCAGGGCAGCAAGCTGGCCCGCCTGGGGCCACGCACCCTCGAATACGGCGCCGGGCATTACCTGGTGCAAGCGTTGTCGGTACCCTTCATGTGCGAGACCTTCGCCACGGCCGCGGCGCCGTTGCTGGGCGTGGCGGTGGCCATCGACCGTGGCGTGCTGGGTGAGCTGGTCAAGGAGATGAACCTGCCGCCCGACCCCGCGGTACAGGCCCAGACACCCCAGTCGATGACCTCGGCGGCGCTCGACGCGGCCATGCGCGAGAGCGTCGAGCGTCTGCTTCGCTGCTTGCGGGACCCGCTGGATGCCAGGGTACTTGGCCCGGCGCGAGTGCGCGAAGTCCTCTACACCGCGCTACGCGGGCCACAGGCAGGCGTATTGCGCGCATTGGTCGAGCAGCAGGGCCACTTCGCGCGCATCGCCGCCGCCCTCGCCCACTTGCGTCAACACTATACCGAGCCTTTGGCGGTGGACGACCTGGCCAGCCGCGCGAACATGAGCGTGTCGACGTTTCATGAGCATTTCAAACGCTGCACCGACCTGGCGCCCATGCAGTATCTCAAGCGGCTACGCCTGCTCAAGGCCCAGCAGATGTTGATCGGCGAGGGCCTGGGAGTGGCCCAGGCAGCGCACCGAGTGGGCTATCAGAGCACGTCCCAATTCAGTCGAGAGTACAAGCGAGCGTTCGCCCGCAGCCCGGGTGAAGAACTCTCCTACCAGAGTGCCTGACCGCCGGTTGACCCTGGCGAGTTGTTTTCGTCGACCTCTCGATCCACCAATGGCCACTGCGCCAGGGGCCAATAGCGCCCCTTGCGCGACTCGAACAACGTGAAGTGCCGCGCAGCGAGGATGAACTCCGGTGCGACAGAGGCTTCCGGCACCTGGGCATTGAAATCACGCGAGAGCGTCAGGTGAGGCCGGTATTCACGGGCCTGCTCGCCAAGGCCCAGCGGCAGCAAGGCCTGTTGCAAAGCGTAGACGAGACGACTGAGTACCTGCGGACATTGCTCCGGCTCGAGGACCAGTACACGGCTGCGAGGCCACACCTGCAGGCGATCGAGACACAGACGCACCGGCGCGCGAGGCCGCTGCAAGGTGTCGATGGCGGCGCAGAGGGAAGGCACCTGGGCACTGCTGACGTCCCCCAGAAACAGCAGAGTCAGGTGCAGGTTCTCGCCAGGCACTGCCTTGCCACTGCGCAGACCCAGCGCACGCCGCCACTGCACGATTGCCTGGCGCTGCGCCGCCGAGCACTCGAGTGCCAGGAACAACCGCTTGAAGGGCTCGTTATCGGCTCGACTGCCATTCACCATGCCATCTCCTGCTTCGTTCGATCGTCATTGTCAGGCGCCTTGGCGCAACCAGACAGGCGCTTTCGGTAACGTTATCAGACAACGACCGTCCGTTGAGGTTGAATGAAAACTGGGCAGTTCACCCTGGGCCTATCGCCTCGCCTGCACTTGAACGTTGCAACCAAGGTCTAGCCTGCTCTTTCAACAATCCCTACAAAGTCATGCCGCAATTGTTTATGCTGGCAAGCTTGTGCCTGGCGCATAGCCATATCGACTAGTATCTCGCCCATGAAAATCGCATTACTCCTGCTTTTCGTCTTCTCGATCGCCTACGTCCATCTGCGCGGTCGGGTGCGCCACAAGCTGAGTCGCCAGTTGGGCGATCATTCCAGCTTCCTGGCCCCCATCAACACCTTCCTCTACCTGTTCTCTCGGCATCCGTCCAAGCCGTACCTGCCGGTCGAGGCATTCCCGGACCTGCAGCCGCTCAAGGAGCATTGGCAGGAGATCCGCGCCGAAGCCCAGCAACTGCTCCATGCCGGCGAAATCAAACGCTCGGACAATTACGACGATGTGGGTTTCAATTCGTTCTTCAAGACCGGCTGGAAGCGCTTCTACCTGAAGTGGTACGGCGAGAGCCATCCGTCCGCGATGACGCTGTGCCCGCGTACCACCGAACTGCTGCAGGGAATCGGCTCGGTCAAGGCAGCGATGTTCGCCACCTTGCCGCCTGGCGCGAAGCTGGTCCGACATCGCGATCCGTACGCGGGCTCCTATCGCTACCACCTGGGCCTGGACACACCGAACGATGACGGCTGCTACATCGATGTCGACGGCGAAAAATATTCCTGGCGCGATGGCGAGGCGGTGATTTTCGATGAAACCTATATCCACTACGCCGCCAATACCACGCAACACAACCGGATCATCCTGTTCTGCGACGTCGAGCGCCCGCTCAAGTACCGCTGGGCGAGCGCGTTCAATCGCTGGTTCAGCCGCCACGTCATGGCGGCGGCGGCCGCGCCGAACGATGCCAAGGACAAGACCGGCGGCATCAACCGCTTGTTCACGCGCATCTACAAGGTACGCGAACGCGGCAAGGCGCTGAAAAAGCGCAACCGCACTCGCTACTACTTGGAAAAATGGGCCGTGGTCGCCGCGCTGGTGCTCGTCTTCATCTATATCTAGAACCGCTCATGATCACTATTCGCTCCATGACCGTCGAAGACTTCGAGCGCTTCTGGCCCACCTTCCACGCCGTGGTCGGGGCGCGCGAAACCTATGCGCTCGACCCTGCGCTGACCTACGAGCAGGGGCGTCAGCTCTGGCTTGAACTGCCACTGCACAGTTTGGTGGCGGAAGACCGAGGCGAGCTGCTCGGTGCCTACTATCTCAAGGCCAATGCGGCCGGCCCGGGAAAACACGTGAGCAATTGCGGCTACATGGTCTGCGAGGCTGCGCGCGGCCGAGGCGTGGCCAGGGCCATGTGCGAACATTCGCAGAAGCTGGCGCGCCAGGAAGGTTTCCTGGCCATGCAGTTCAACGCGGTGGTGGCCAGTAACGAAGCCGCCGTGGCGCTCTGGCAGAAACTGGGCTTCGAGATTGTCGGTCGACTGCCAAAGGCCTATCGACACGCCCGACTGGGCCTGGTGGATTGCCTGGTGATGTACAAATGGCTGGCCGACGAGCCCGTGGTGGAGAAGCCACCACTGCTCATCGGACGCAAGAATATCGAGGCACGCGTTTCGCGTCGGCGCGGGCGATGAGCGCCTGAGCCTGACGACCGGCTGATACAGCGACCGCTTCGTCATCCGGCTCTGCAAGGGGGCCGAGTCGAAGCTGCCTTGCCGCCGAATACCTCAGGTCAGAACGCCAGACCTACCTTGAAACCATACTCGTCGCGCTTGAGCTTGGTGTTGTCCGCCACTTCCGAATTGCCGTCCAGCTTGTATTCGGTGCGGTGTAATAGACACCGGCGTGGATCGGCAGGTCGCCTTGCTGGTTCATCAGCAGGCTGACTTCAGCGATTTGCCTACTCAAGGAACTGGGTGACATTGACCGCCGCTGCAGCGTGCCCGTAGTGCAGGTGATCGGCCAAGGTCAGGAAGTGACGGAGGTGGCGTAGCTCGATCATCAATTCACCAAACGCATCAATTCGGCACTTATTAATCATTGGACTGAATAGATAGTCAACACTAAGCTGGTGGCGCCTGATTCCCTTCCTTGACGTGGAACCCATGTACACCGTACTCGCTATTGTTCTACCTATATTTGCCTTGATTCTGGTGGGCTACATCTGTCGGAAAACCGATCGACTCGGAGAGAAAGCTGCGTCCGAAATCAACAAGATGGTGGTATGGCTCTGTCTTCCGGCTTTGCTCTTCAAAGTGACGGCTACGGCGACGTGGGCTGAACTCTGGCAACCGGGATTTATCATCTCGTTTGGCGCCGGCACCCTTTTCATCTTCGCCGCCACCGTCGTTTGGCGGCTTGTCACGGGTCACAGCCTGGTGACATCAAGCATTGACGGTCTGAGCGCAGGCTATGCGAATACTGGCTACATAGGCATCCCGCTGTGCGCGATCATTTTTGGGCACCAGGGTCTGCAACCCGCGCTCATTTCGACGCTAATCGTGGTATGTCTGCTTTTTGCCATTGCAGTTGTCTTTATCGAAATCGGACTTCAGACGGAAAAGCATCTGGGCAAAGCCTTTGCCGTGGTCGTGACAGCACTCTCAAAAAACCCGCTCGTCATCGCTCCCATAGCGGGGGCAGTCTGGGCCGTTACAGGCCGTGGGCTCGCCGATCCTGTCGTACATTTCCTGGACATGCTCGCGGCGGCGACAACCCCTTGCGCTCTGGTGTCACTCGGTCTTTTCCTCGGCCGGAAGACGAGTGCCGCCAAGGACACGAAAGCCAATCCTTGGCCTCTGGTCACGATCAAGTTGGTGGGTCAACCGCTACTCACCTGGGTACTGGCGTTCAAGGTATTCGCGTTGACGCCGCTGTGGGCAAATTCAGCAGTGCTGCTCAGTGCTCTGCCGACGGGAACTGGGCCATTCATGCTGGCGGAATTTTACCGACGTGAAGCCGGGCTGATTTCGAGAACTATTCTGGTGTCGACACTGGGGTCGCTAGCCACATTGACGGCACTGATCATCTGGATGCACTTCGGGCAGCCTCCCGCTTGAAGCGGTGATACAACAGTATTCCGCCTTTCTGGAACACGGCATTCTGGTCCAGGTGAAGAGGCAGGGTTGGCTCGCACCCTGCCATCAGCGATACCACACCGCCCCACGCATTCCAAACGCTAAAAAAGAGTTACCTAGCAAGACGGATAACGTTATAAAATAACGTTTCACTTGGTACTGCATCGTCATGTACGTCTGCGCAGGCTCCAGCTGTAACGGACCTTGAAGCTTGTGACTTGGCGCCAGCCGCTCTAGTATGCGCGCGCCGGTTTCCACACGGAACTAACAGGGAATCCACGGCTGCCTTGCGCATGCCAACTGGAACTGCCCCCGCAACTGTAGGTGCCGAGCCTGCTCCATCGATGCCACTGGGATGATTGCCCGGGAAGGCTGGAGCCGGGCCGCGACGCACCAGTCAGGAGACCTGCCGGCACAGAATCAACCAACCGGCGGGGTGTCCGGGATGGTCATCTCTCCCCTTCCGGGGTGTTGCCCCATGCTCTGCGCGTGGGGCTGGCGATGCCTGTCCGTGCGTATGTCCCGTGCACCGATGATAGGAGATCGCCACACCATGTTGCCTCGTCTGTTCACCCTGTTCGCCGGTCTCGGCTTGTCTGGCATTGCCCAGGCTGCCGCGACGCATTATCCGCTGACGATCGAAAACTGCGGTATGTCGCAGACCTTCGAGCAAGCGCCTCAGCGCGCCGTGACCATCGGCCAGGCGGGCACCGAGATGCTCTACGCCCTGGGCCTGGGCGACAAGCTGGTCGGCACTTCGCTATGGTTCAATGATGTGTTGCCCGAGTACCTGGCGCAGAACGCCAAGGTCGAGCGTCTGGCCGACAACGATCCCAGCTTCGAGTCCGTCATCAACAAGCGCCCGCAGCTGCTTGCCGTCCAGCTGGAATGGATGGTCGGACCGCAAGGTGTGGTGGGGACTCGCGAGCAGTTCAACGAGCTGAAGATTCCGACCTATCTGATGCCTTCCGACTGTGAGGGCAAGGACAATCTGGTCGGCGCCGATGGTACTCGCCTGCAGCCCTTCCGGATCGACAGTGTCTACAAGAGCGTCAGTCAGCTCGCCGAGATCTTCGATGTGCAGGATCGAGGCGAGGCGCTGAACGCCCAGCTCAAGGCTCGCATGGGCAACGCCGTGGCCAAGGTGAAGGGCAAGGATCTGTCGCAGGCCAGCGCGCTGTTCTGGTTCTCCAGCGCCGACCTGGATATCGATCCCTATGTGGCCGGGCGCAAGGGTATTCCCGATTTCATGCTCGACACACTGGGTGTCAGGAATGTCGTCGAGTCCAATGAAGAGTGGCCGACCGTGGGCTGGGAAACCCTGGCGAAAGCCAACCCGACCTGGTTGGTGATTGCCCGCATGGATCGGCGCCGCTTTCCCGCCGATGACTTCCAGAAGAAGCTCGAATTCCTGCGCAGCGACCCTGTGACCCGAAACATGGATGCGGTCAAGCAAGGCCGGATCATCGTTCTCGACGCCCATGCCATGCAGGCCAGCACGCGCCTGTTCAGCGGCATGAACGTGTTGGCTGAAGCTTTCGCCACCGGTAAAGCACCCCAGCCATGACACGTCTGTTGCCTTACAGCGCTGCGGCACTGGTCGCGCTGCTGCTGGCTCTGCTGGCCGGCATCGCCATCGGCGAAACGCAGCTGTCGCCGAGCGTGGTCTACCAGGTCCTGGCGAATCGCCTGTGGGATGCCGGATATCTGGTCGACCCGATCGACCAGGGTATCGTCTGGAACTATCGCCTGACCCGTACCCTGGTTGCCGCCGCCTGCGGCGCCGGGCTCGCGACCTGCGGCGTAATTCTTCAGGCCTTGCTGCGCAACCCGCTGGCCGAGCCCTACCTGCTCGGCCTGTCGGCGGGTGCGTCGACGGGTGCGGTGATGGTGGCCTTGCTTGGCCTGGGTGCTGGTGCCCTGTCGTTGTCAGGGGGTGCTTTCGTCGGGGCTCTGCTGGCCTTTGCCCTGGTCCTGCTGCTGGCCCGTGCCAGCGGCCCCACCGCCAACAATGCCCAGGTGATTCTTGCGGGGATCGCCGGCTCGCAGCTGTTCAATGCCTTGACTGCCTTCCTCATCACCAAGTCGGCCAGTGCCGAGCAGGCGCGCGGCATCCTCTTCTGGCTGCTGGGCAACCTCAGTGGCGTGCGCTGGCCCTCGGTATGGCTGGCGGTGCCTGTGGCCTTGGCTGGCCTGGCGGTATGCCTCTGGCACCGGCGGGCACTGGATGCCTTTACCTTCGGGGTCGATTCGGCCGCCTCGCTGGGCATCCCGGTGCGCCGAGTACAGTTGCTGCTGATTACCTGCGCGGCACTGGTGACAGCCGTGATGGTATCGATCGTCGGCGCCATCGGTTTCGTCGGCCTGGTCATCCCTCACGCCCTGCGCCTGTTGTTGGGCGGCAGTCACAGTCGCCTGTTGCCGGCCAGTGCGTTGGGCGGGGCCTTGTTCCTTATTGCCGCCGATATCCTTTCGCGGACCTTGATCACCGGCCAGGTCATACCCGTGGGGGTGGTAACGGCGCTGATCGGTGCCCCCGTGTTCGCCCTGATCCTGGTCAGCCGCAGGAAGCAACGATGAACATCATGACCTCCGCCCCACCGGTCGCGCTGCTGGCATGCCAGGGCCTGGGTTTCCGCGTGCGCGATACTCAGTTGCTCTATGGCATCGACCTCAACGTCAATCCGGGCGAGACCTTGGGCATCGTCGGCCCCAATGGCTCGGGCAAGTCCACTTTGCTCAAGCTACTGGCAGGTCTGCGTACCCCCAGCAGCGGTAGTGTTTACCTGCTGGAACAGCCCCTGACACGCCAGCCGCGACGGCAGATCGCCCAGGCCCTGGCGCTGGTGGAACAACAGGCCGATACCCATGACGCCATCAGCGTGTTCGACGCCGTGGCGCTGGGTCGTACGCCCTGGTTGTCGGCCCTGGCGCCGTTTTCCGCCGAAGACACCGCCATTGTCGATCAGGCCCTGGCCGACGTGGATGCCTTGCACCTGCGCCAGCGAACCTGGAGCAGCCTGTCCGGTGGCGAGCGGCAGCGGATGCACATCGCCCGCGCCCTTGCCCAGCGCCCACAACTGCTGCTCCTGGACGAGCCCACCAACCACCTGGATATCCAGCACCAGCTGAGTCTGCTGCAACGGGTCCAGGCGCTGCCGGTCACCACCCTGATCGCCCTGCACGATCTCAACCAGGCGCTGACCTGCGACCGTCTGGCCGTGCTCGACAAAGGTCGATTGGTTGCCTTGGGGGCGCCTCTGGAGGTGCTGACCCCGGAACGGCTGCTCAAGACCTTCGGCGTACATGCCCATTACCTCACCGACCCGTTCGACGGCGCATGCATCCTGCGCTTTCGCGCCCCTTGAAATATGGACACTTTTCCCATGCTGTCTCGATCCCTGCCCTTGCTGCTGTGCATTACCCTCCTTGCGCCCACCGCGTTGGCCGACGTCCACGAGGTCAAGATGCTCAACCGCGGCGCCGATGGCGCCATGGTCTACGAGCCGGACCACCTGCATATCGAGGCCGGCGACACCGTGCGCTTCCTGCCGACCCAGAGCGGCCACAACGCCGCCAGCCTGCCAGGGCTGCTGCCGGACGGTGCGCAGGCGTTCAAGAGCAAGATCAACCAGCCTTTCGAACAGACCTTTACAGTGCCTGGCCTGTACGGCATCCAGTGCATACCGCACCTGGCCATGGGCATGGTCATGCTGATCCAGGTCGGTGACGCAAAGGGCGCACCAGCCGCTCTTCCGGACAGCCTGCCGCCGCGCGCCAAGGCTCGCCTTAGCGCTCAGCAACAGCAACTGGAGGCCAGTCGATGAGCCGCCTGAATCATGGCGCGGCGCTGCTGCTGCCCCTGCTTGGCATAACCCCCCTGGCCCTGGCGGAATCCGCGCAGTCCTCCGCAAAAGGCTTTATCGAGGACAGTACCTGGGGCGTGCTCAACCGTAGCGTCTTCGACCAGCGCGATTATCGCCACGGGGCGAGCAACGGCGCCGCGCGTAACGCCTACAAGCCACGTAGCGAGCGCAACGGCAAGGCCGAGGAGTGGGCATACGGGCTCATGGGAACCTTCCAGTCCGGCTTCACCCAAGGCCTGATCGGAGTCGGGGTCGACGCTCATGCCTACCTGGGCGTGCAGCTCGACAGCGGCGGCGGACGTGCCGGCAAGGCGCGCCTGCTGGGTGTCGATAACGACGGTCATCCCAAGAACGAATTCAGCCGCGCGGGCGCTGCGGTGAAGCTGCGGATGTCCAATACCGTGCTGTCCTACGGCGAGCAACGGGTCAAGACTCCGGTCTTCAGTTCCTCGGACAGCCGCTTGCTCCCGGAGACCGCAACCGGCTTCTTTCTTACCAGCACTGAAATCGACAAGGTCAAGCTGGTCGCCGGCCATTTCAACGAGAGCACCGACCGCAACGCCTCGAGCCACGACCGGGGTTTCGTCGTCAATTATTCGAACGGTCGTCAAGGCAACAGCTTCGATCTCGCCGGCATCGTCTTCAGTCCCGCCGACGCCTTCACCGCCAGCCTCTATACCTCGCGCTACGAAGACACCTGGAACCAGCACTATCTCGGCAGTACCTTCACTCACGCCCTGGATGAACGACGCAGCCTGACCCTGGACCTGAACCTGTATCGCACCACCGACACCGGCAAGGCACTGTCCGGGAGCATCGACAATACGACCTGGAGCCTGATCTCGCGCTACAGCCAAGGCCCGCACACCTTCGGCCTCGGCTACCAGGCGGTGGACGGCAACACCCCGTTCGACTATGTCACCCGCGGCGCCATCTTCATCGGCAACGCGGTACAGATGTCGGACTTCAACGCACCCAATGAAAAATCCTGGCAGGCCCGCTACGACCTCAATCTCGGCGCCTGGGGCGTGCCTGGCTTGAATCTGACGGCCCTCTACGTGCGCGGCTTCGACATCGATGGCAGCCACGTCGACCCTCGTGGCGGCTACGCCTACCTGGGCTATGGCAAGGACGGCAAGCACTGGGAACGCGATCTGGAAGCGCGCTACGTCGTACAGAGCGGCAAGGCCAAGGGCACGACCTTTTCGCTACGGCACAACATGCACCGTGGAGATACCGCGCAGGCTGAGCTCGATGGCGATCAGATTCGCCTGGCAGTGGAGTACCCGCTCACCGGCAGGTTCTGACGAGCGTGGCAAGGCAGCGCATCGTTGCCTTACCGAGGCCATGACGGGCCTGTCTGCTGACAGGTTCGCTGACAAGGAACTGCCAAGGGAGACTCCATGGGACGTTGACTTAATACTGTCATCTTTTGGTCATAGGATTGACCTCACATAGACATCTTTCCCCTTCAGCCTCTGGCTATCTTCATGGATGAACCGCCCCATGCGTCGTGTCGTATTCAATCAGAAAGGAGGCGTAGGCAAGTCCAGCATCGCCTGCAATCTTGCTGCCGTCAGTGCTGCCGAAGGTTATCGCACGCTGCTGGTTGATCTCGACCCCCAGGCCAACTCGACTCATTACCTCACCGGTCTGGTCAAGGATGACATTCCCACGGGCATCGCCGACTTCTTCAAGCAGACACTGGCCAGCACTCCTGGCAGTAAAAAGAATCGCGCGGCGATCACCCGGACTGCCTACCAGAACCTGGACCTGATCACGGCCAGTCCTGACCTCGCCGATCTGCAATCCAAGCTCGAGAGCAAGTTCAAGATCAACAAGCTGCGCAAGCTGCTGGTGGAGCTGTCGGACGACTACGAGCGGATCTATATCGACACGCCACCTTCGTTGAATTTCTATACCTTTAGCGCGCTGGTCGCGGCCGACCGCTTGCTGATCCCCTTCGATTGCGACAGCTTTTCACGGCAAGCCCTGCAGAGCGTGATGGCGCAGGTGGAGGAACTGCGCTGCGACCATAACGAGTCGTTGCGGATAGAGGGCGTGGTGGTGAACCAGTTCGCCCGTCGCGCCTCCCTGCACCAGACCCTGGTGGACGAATTGCTGGCCGACGGATTGCCGGTGCTGCCGGTCTACCTGAGCAGTTCCGTCAAGATGCGCGAGTCCCATGAAGCGTCGGTGCCGCTCATCCACCTGGCGCCGCGCCACAAGCTTTCGCTCGAATTCGTCGACCTGCTCGATGCGCTGGAGCGGGCGGCCTGAGGGCGGCGGTGCCGGCATGGGAAGGATCACGATCTGACAAGGGACCGTCGCTACGTTGCCAGCCCCAGCTGCATGTGGGTGGTCTGCCATACCGGGTCGCTCTCCACATCCATCACCTCGAAACCTTGTTTTTGCCAGAACGCGATGGCACCGGGCAGGAAGGGATGGGTGTGCAGGTACAGGCATTCGACTCCGCGCTTTCGTGCCTGCTCGCGCAATGTGGCGTACAACCGGGCGGCCAATCCGCCTCGACGGTATTCGGGCAGGACAAACAGGCGTACCACTTCCACCACATGCCGTGAACGGTAATCCAACTGGGCGAAGCGGTGGTCGTAGGGCAGGTAGCCGATCGCCGCAACCAGGCGGCCTTGCTCACGCGCGATCAGAAAGCACCCGTCGCCATCCACGTAGACTTCCCGAAAATGCGCCAGATCGGCGGGCATGGGGCCGTCTGCGAGCATCGGGAACAGATCGCGACGGGCGCGATCGACGAACGAGACCACTTCGTCGATGGCCTCGCAGGTAACGGGCGCAATGACGCAGCGATGATCAGTCATGAAACCTCTAGGGCAAGCAGCCGTGGCGTAAAGACAGGCCCGCCAGTTCACCACATCGCCTGGCCTGGCGCACGCCTCGGCATGATAGGCATGGCCCCATCGAGGACCGCCGCATGCGCGGCCGCCCCACCTGGCGGGCGGCCTGGCTGGGCTAGGCCTGCGCGTTGCTCGCGTTGACACCCAGGCGCAGCAGCAGGTCGGGCAGATCCTGGGGCCAGACGGTTTCCGTAGTCTGGCGCAACTGCTCGATGGACCACCAGCGATGCTCGGCGAGCACCTGAACCTCCAGGGGTGTCCAGTGTTCTTTGGACAATGCCTGCTCACCAGCCCGAACCATGAAGAAACGCTCCACGGCCCAGACCTGTTCGCCATCGGGAAGCCGCAGCTCGAAGGCGCGTTGCGCCACGGTGTCGCCCACCGATTCGACACGGATGCCGGTTTCTTCCCACAGTTCGCGAACCGCAGCCTGCTCGAAATTTTCCCCCGCCTCCAGCCCGCCGCCCGGCGTGGCCCAGCAATCGGTGCCGGCCAACGGCCCTTCGCGGTGGAGGAAGCGGAACAACAGGACATGCTGCTGTGCATTGATCACCAGTAGCCTGGCGGAGGGGCGTTCGCGCATATATGAATCCTTCATTTCAGCCGATTTGGCAGATAAGGTCGAGGACAGCGGATCGTGCTCCGGCATGCTAAACCACGCAGGGTTCTAGCGTTGATGTTTTGGTGGTATTTTCCGGGCACCTTCAACCACGTCGGTAGCGTCATCCACGCCACGACAGACCCAGGTCTACCCATGCCTCGTTCGCCTCGATTGCTGTTGTCCCTCGTGCTTCTCGGCGCGCTGGTCGCCTGTGACCAGGAACCAAGCCGGGAAGAGAAGATCCTCGCCGATTTCCCTCTCCAGGAAGTCTACGAGAACAACATCGACAAGATGGCCACCTTGCTGATGAAAAACCATGATCGGGTGCCGAAAGACAAGATCAAGGAGGTACTGCGCCGGCATCTGACGCCCGAAGACCAACATCGGGACGTGATCCGGCTGTACGGCGAAAAGAACTTCACCGATGCCGAATTCGAGACCTTGGTTTCAGCGACCCGTGATCCGGCGAAGGCAAAGGCACTGGAACATACCGTCGAAGGACGGCAACTGGAGCAGAAGCTGAGCCTCCTGATGCTTGAAAGCGCCAAGGACGAACAGTCCCAGGCGCTCGCTCGGGATCGGATGCAGCGTGTGGAAGCGGACCTAGCCGAACTGCAGCAAGGCACATCTTCGCCCTGAGCCGGGCGGCGGATCGGGATGCCGGTCGATGCGGGCGCGTGGTGATAGCCGGCGTGACCTGCAACCGATTGATCGAGCGACGACATCCTGCTGTCCATTGGTAACCCCGCCATGAACAGGAGATCGTCATGTCCCGCTTCGTCCCACGCCCTGCCGTCATGTCCGCGGGGGTCAATGCATGAGCCATGCACGTCTGGGCTTCGCCTGCATGTACCGGCATTCGCTGCGCAGCCTGTCGCTCAAGCAGATCGAAGCGATCGAAAGGACCTTCAACCCGCGCACCACCACCTTGCGCTGGCTTAGCGGGGCCAGCGTCGAGGCGGCAAGGGCCAAGCTGCTGGAGCTGGTGCAGCACAACCTTGCCGCGCAACTGCGCCTGTTGCGCTACGTCGCCGAACAGGCGCCCATGCTGCGCATGGTGCGTCTGAGCAGCGACCTGTTGCCGCTGTACAGCCATGGCGACGTGGCGGCCTATTACCATGAACCCGACATGCAAGCCTGCCTCCAGAGGCAGTTCGCTGAGATCGGCGATTTCGCCCGTAGCGCCGACATACGCCTGTCGTTCCACCCGGGCCAGTACTGCGTGCTGGGCTCGGACCGGCCCGAAGTGGTGGCCAACAGCCTGGCTGAGTTCGAGTACCACGCCGACATGATTCGCCTGATGGGCTACGGTCGGCGTTTCCAGGATTTCAAGTGCAACGTGCACATCGCCGGTCGCCTTGGCGTCGAGGGCGTGCGTGCGGTATGGCCGCGGCTGTCGGAGGTGGCGCGCAATACCATTACCTTCGAGAACGAAGAAAAGACCTATGGCGTGGACCACTGCCTGGCCCTGGCCGACCTCGCGCCGGTAGTGCTGGACATTCACCACTGCTGGATCAACGAAGGCGACTACATCGCCCCCGATGACCCTCGGGTGCAGCGCATCATCGACAGCTGGCGCGGCGTGCGCCCGGTCATGCATTACTCCCAGCCGCCCGAGCACCTGCGGACCCTGGGCTTTGAGCCTGAGGTCAAGCTGGAGATCCCGGCCTTGCTGGAGCAGGTCAACAAGCGCGACCTCTATGCCCACAGCGAGCGCATGTGGAACGACTGGACCAATCGCTACGCGCTTCAGTTTCTCGATCGGTTCGACATCATGTTCGAAGCGAAGCACAAGAACCTGGCGACCCAGGAATTCTATCTGCGCTACTTGGTGGCCAGTGCCTAGCGGTCTTCAAGATCGGGCCTACAGGATGATCCGACAGTTCACGCAGGTTTCATGCCCAATATCGCTCAGTCAAGGAACGACAATCGATTCTCACTGGCTGAAGCTTAGCCTTCGGCTTCTAACGTCTTCCGTGAGGCCGATGGCCTCATCGCGGGACAAGCCCGCTCGCCACCGGGACGCGGCTGCGAGGACACTTTCTTGCTGGCTGAAGCTTAGCCTTCGGCTTCCAACGGCTTCTCTGAGGCGGATGGCCTCGTCGCGGGGCAAGCCCGCTCGCCACCGGGACGCGGCTGCGAGGACACCTTCTTGCTGGCTGAAGCTTAGCCTTCGGCTTCTAACGTCTTTCGTGATGCGGATGGCCTCGTCGCGGGGCAAGCCCGCTCGCCACCGGGACGCGGCTGCGGGGACACCTTCTTGCTAGCCGAAGCTTAGCCTTCGGCTTCTAACGTCTTCTCTGAGGTTGATGGCCTCATCGCGGGGCAAGCCCGCTCGCCACCTGGAATGTGTTGTCGCAGCGCCGCGTACCGGTGGCGAGCGGGCTTGCCCCGCGATGAGGCCATCAGCATCACAAAAGCTCGAGAGGCTAACCTTCACACTGTAAGAATCGATAGCTTTTCCTTGCTGGACCGACTTGACGCGGCCAGACGGCTTTCAACTCGACCGCGCCCTGCAAACCCGACTCAACGTACGCTGCCAGGCCCTGAGCTTGAAAGACATGCCCGGCTTCGCCGCCGACGCACAGGGCAACACCCAAGGCAACGTACTGGTCGAATACGCACCCTGGAAAACAGGACGCTGGTAATCGTCGATCGTGGCTATTGGCTACATCGGGACGAACGTTCGCTGCCCCGAGGAGTCGGTAAATGAGGGGGCCTAGGGCTGAAGGCCAGTCCCCTTTTTGCCTGGCATCGACACAATGGGGTCCCATGAAAGAAACCTTTGCAACCTCGGTTCAGCACGGCACGCCCGTGCGTGACGAAAACGGCTATCTGCCCCTGGAAGCCTATGCCGCGCTTGGTGACGGCCGTTCGGTCGCAGTGGTGGGATGGGATGGGGGGATCGACTGGTGGTGCGTGCCGCATATGGATTCGCCACCCCTGTTCGACCGCTTGCTGGCGCCCGACACCGGGGGTCATTTCCTGATCAGCCCCGAAGAGCCCTTCCAGGTAAAACGGCGCTACCTCCCGAACAGCAACGTGCTGGAAACGCTTTTCATCACCGAAGGCGGCCAGGCGCGCATGGTCGAGTCGCTCAACAGTGGCCCTGCCGGACGTTTGCCGTGGGCCGAACTGGGGCGGCGCATCGAGGGCATCGAGGGCGAAGTGACCTTCAAGATCGAGATCGATTTCGGTACCCAGGCCGACAAGGTCTGTCCTTACCTGTCCCCCAATGGCAACGGCTGCGTGTTCCATGCCGGCAATATCCTGGGTATGTTCCTGCACAGCGAGCGCCTGGACATCGAGCGCAAGGACGATCTTGGCGTGCGTGCGCGACTGCGCGTGGCCCAGGGGGATCGGGAGGTACTGGCAATCGTCGCCGGTCGTGATGAACCCTTGGTGGTACCGTCGCTGGACCTGGTGGATGAACGCATCGATGGCTCCGACCGGGAATGGCGGCAGTGGACCGAAGGCCTGACCTATAACGGTCGCTACAAGGACCTGGTCACGCGCAGCGCGCTTGCCTTGAAACTGCTGCTCTCCTCCCCCAGCGGCTCGATCATGGCGGCCGCCACCACTTCCCTGCCAGAGCGCATTGGTGGCGACAAGAACTACGACTATCGCTTCGCCTGGATTCGCGATGCGGGCTATACCATCGAAGCCTTTCTCAGCATTGGCGCCCAGCCCGAGGCGAAGGCCGCTTTCACCTGGCTGCTGCGCCGGCTCGCGGAACACGGCCCGCATGTGTGCTATACGCTGGACGGTTGCCTGGGCGAGACCACGCGCGAAATCGAGCTGCCGGGCTACAAAGGCTCACAGCCGCAGGTCGGCAACCGCGCCGTCGATCAACCGCAGCATGGCATCTACGGCGATATTTTCGAGACCGCGCGCTGCTTCATCGACAGCGGCAATATCCTCGATGCGACGAGTGCCAAGACCCTCGCCGAGCTGGCCGACCTGTGCGCCGACGGCTGGCGTCGCAGGGACTGCGGTATCTGGGAGCTGCCCGAGCAACAGCACTACAGCATGTCCAAGATCAGTTGCTGGCAGGCCCTGAGCCGTGCCGTGGAACTGGCCGACGGTGGCCACTTGCCGACCACCTGTCGAGACCGCTGGGACCGCGAGCGCCAACGCATTCTCGACTGGGTAGACGAACATTGCTGGTCGGAGCAGCGTCAGGCGTACATGTTCTATCCAGGCAGCGAGCGGCTCGATGCGTCCATCGCCTTGGCGGTGCGTTTCGGCTTCCCCCGGCAAGACCGTCTGCTCAGCACCCTGAAAGCGATCGACGAAGAACTGGGCTGCGACCACTTCCACTATCGCTACAGCGAGGTGCACAAAGAGGAAGGCTGCTTCCTGGCGTGTACCTTCTGGCTAGCCGAAGCCTATGCCCTGCTGGGTGATACCGAGCGTGGCGGCGCAATGCTGGAGGCCGCGGTAAAAGGTCTGGATCAAGGCGTGGGGATCTACTCGGAGATGGTCGATCCGCATACCCGGGAATACCTGGGCAACCTGCCGCAAGGCCTCACGCACCTGGCGTTGCTGGGCGCCGCCAGTACCTTGTCCGGCTGCGGGCCGCGCCGCTGAACATCGCTTGCCGCGAGCCTGCCATCGGCAGGCCGCGGCCAGCGCATCACTGGGTCGGCGATTCGGTATCGATGAATTCCGGCACCTTGGCCAGGGCGAACTGGCGCACCTGGTCCCGACGGGCGTGAGGCCGGGACGGCAGCGGATCGAGCATTTGCGGCTCACCGCTTTCCAGCGATCGCTCGACGGCCACCAGCACCCGGACATCGCGCCAGCCTTCTTCACCATTGGGTTCCGGTTGCACATCGTTGAGGATGCAGTCGGAGAAGTAGGCCGTCTCGCCCGCGAACTGATCCACGACCGGGTGCACGTGTTCGCGCGTGTCATCGCCGATATGGGCCCGGTAGGCGATACCGACGCCTTCGCCATAGCCGAAGCACGGCGAGGCCTCGATCTCGCCCTTGCTGCCCAGTAGCTGGAAGCGCTCGCTGCCCGGCAGCGTGTAGCTGACCGTGAAGGTCGCCAGCCGCTCCTGCGGGAACCGCAAGGCCACGGTCACGGTATCCCAGGTGTTCAGCTTGGTGCCTGGCGTACGCACGCCGGTGGCACTGACCTCGATCGGCTCGGCGTTGAACAGTTGGCGCGCCATGTTCAAGGGGTAAGGGCCCATGTCCGTGACCGGTCCGGCGGCGAAACCGTGCTCGCTGCGGTGGTTGCTGGGTTTGACCGTCTGGGTGAAGGTGGACGTGAACAGTCGCGGCTCACCGAAGTCACCTGCCTGCACCCGCTCGATCATCTCCAGCGTTCCCGGCTCGCAATGCAACCGATAGGCGATCATCAGTTTCGCCCCCGAGGCCTTGGCCGCTTCGATCATTGCCTGACAGTCGCGCGTGTTGGTGGCCATGGGCTTTTCCAACAGCACATGAATGCCGGCCTCCAGCGCTGGAATGACGAATTCGAGGTGACGGAAGTTGGGCGTGGCAACGTAGACCGCGTCGATCTCACCCGAGGCCAGTAGCGTCGCGTAATCTTCGTAACGATAACTCTTGAGGCCATACTCGCCGGCGAGACGATCGGCCTTGACGGGATCGCCGGTAACCAGCGCCGTCATGACCGAATTGTCGGTCTGCCCAATTCCGGGCATGAAAGCCCCCTGGGAAATCGAACCGCCTCCTACAACACCGTAGCGAATCTTGCCGTCTCGATCTGGCATCCTGTCTCTCCTCGTCGATAGGGCAAACGACATGCCGCCCTTATCAAATGGGCAGGCTGGGACGCCGTGAGTTCCGTTTATCTTGCCAGCAAGGAGCGGGCAACGCCGGGCTGCCCGCGATACGCGACGCCCGGCCCGCACCTTGCGTCTGCCTGCCCCTCACAACATCCGCTTGACCAGCCGCTCGAACCGCGTATACCGCAAGCGCCGCAGGAATCTTCGCACTGGCGCCGGATAGGTACGGGCCGAGTCGAGTTCGCTGAACACGGTCACCTTGTGAACATGCTCCCTGATTGCCGCCAGCTCGGCTTCGCGCGGGCCCAGCCATTGGCCGCGAGGATCGTCGATGAGCAATGCGTTTTCCAGATCCAGGCTGAAACCTCGGGGATTGAGGTTATTGCCAGTCAGCAAGGTGTAACGCTGATCGATCCAGATTCCCTTTGCGTGAAAGCTGTGCCCAGGATCGTTCCAAACAAACAGGTTCAGACGGCCTTGCGCAACCGCGCGCCCATGACGACGGGCAAAGCTGCGCAGGTTGGTCTCGTACAGATACGGCAGCACGGCGCTGGCGGAGAACGGTTGCTCCGGGGGGACGTAGAAATCGTTGGCGAGCTTGTCGCCAACGATCACGTCTACCTGCACCCCACGCGCCAGCGCCCGTTCGATCTCGGACAGCAACGCCTTGGGCGGATTGAAATAGGGCGTGCACAAGGTAATGCGCTCCTTGCTCGCGGCCAGCAGTTCACACACCAGGCGGTTCAGTGGATTGTGCCTGCCAATGCCCAACACGGGCGTCACGCGCAGATGGTCGGTCGTGGCAATCGCTGTGTCGGTGTCGTAGCGCATATCCTTCAAACGCGCGCGCAACGAGCGGATATCGTCACGCAAGTCACGGGTCGTCGGTAATTCAGGCGCATCGAGGCGATGGGTTGCCGTCGCGGCCAGCACCTGCCGGACAAGGGCGACCATGGAATCGGCCAATGGCCTGCAGTCCAGCACGTGATAACGGTCCAGCCTGTACTTGTCGAACCGGTGCAGGTAGACATTATTCAGACTGGCGCCGGTATAGATCACCTCGTCATCGATGATACTGCCCTTGAGATGCAGCACCCCGAAAAGCTCCCGAGTCTGGACCGGCACGCCATGAATGGGAACGTCCAGTCCATGTCTCTGCCGCAGCGCCTGATACCAGGCAGCGTTGCCAGGCTGCTTGCCCGCGCCCATCAGCCCACGCTGGGCGCGGAACCAGTCGACGACCACGACGATGTCCAGGGTGGGCCGCCCGGCCTTGGCCTCGTATAGCGCGTCCAGTATCTCCTGGCCGGCTTCATCTTCCTGCAGGTACAACGCGACCAGTACGATTCGCCGCTGCGCGGTGGCGATGCGTTGCAAGAGCAAGGTTCGATAGCCTCGCGCATCGGGTATCACTTCGAGGGCCTGGGGCGCGAGGGTGAACCCCTCTAACGAAGTCAGCATGGACGTGGTTTTCAACGGGTGCCCTCTCCTTGCACACGCCAAGCCGGCGGCCGGGCGGTGAGCGTTGATGATGTGGATGTGACCATTGGGCCACGGGCAATGCTCACGATAATCCGCGAGAAGGGACGTGAAGAAGTGTGGGAATGTTACCGACGAGTACGGGGTCTGGAATACCCTGAACCTCGGGTTTCCAAGCCGCGAACCGGCCAGGAGAACCCGAGTGGATCACGGGTTCAGCGGGCAGCCTGTGTTTCCGTGCCGCTGCCAAGGGTCTTCTTGTAGCTGGCCTTGAAGATCTCCATCTCCTCGCCCAAGGCCTCGAGTTCAGCCTTGCCCAACAGCTTGCGCGCCTGCGGGAACATCTCGGACTCCTCTTCCTCGATGTGGTGCTCGAGCAGCTCCTTGACCACCTTCACCCGGCCAGTGAATTCCGGTGTCGAGGGATCCGTGGTTTTCAGGTCGGGCAACACCAGGCTGTCGACGGTGCGGTGCTCTTCCTTGGCTTCGTAATACATCACGGCCTGTTCCTTGCCGCCGGCTTTCTTGAAGGCCGGATAGAGGATTTCTTCCTCCAGTTTGGTGTGCAGCGTCACTTCCATTTCCAGCTTCGCCAACAGCTCGGTGCGTTTTTTCACCCCGCGCTCTGTGGATTCACTCAGCTGGGTGAGAATGCGCTTGACACGTTCATGGTCGGCTTCGAGCAGTTCGATAGCATTCATGATCAACTCCGCGGGTTCCAAGAGACAGGTTTTATCCACGGCAGATCCTCGCAACAACGATGCCAATTCAGAAATCAGAATTTATTCTTTTAAATCAATCAGTTAAAAAATATACCGAAATCCTTTTCCGTGCAAAATGCATGACTTTCCTGTCCCAGGCATGCGCTTTGAATGAGTGTAAGAATTGCAACCTTTCCCTATCGTCCCTCGAGGCGCTTCGATCCTCGGATCACCGATGTAACGCTGCGGTAACAGTGGCGATCACTCCTGTTTTTCTCTCCCTTCACTGATCGAAACCCATCGAATCGTAGCGCTCTTGTAACAGAAATCTGGGTCAAAAAGTCAAAATAATGGCGATAGCACATAGCCTTATTTTGGCGTTTTCGACTGTTACCCCAAAAAACCCCTCATCCAGTAATCCTCAGTATTTCCGGTACTTACGACCGTTCATCGGGTCAGTGACAAATGATTAATCGGTAAGTTCCATCGCTAAGTCACGGATTGGAAACGAGTTGATAGCAAATGGCCCTGCGATTAGCGCATGTAAATGAAGCGAAACATGCCATTGCTTTGACGCAAAATCGAAAAGCTGAGCTATACCAAAACCACAACGCTGTTTCATTCCCCTTACTCATTCATACGAGGCACGCCGACATGGACGTGAGCGTATTCGGAACCGGCTATGTCGGTCTGGTACAAGCAGCAGCCCTGGCAGACGTTGGTCACCGGGTTTTGTGCGTTGATATCGACGCACACAAGATCAATCAGCTGCGTCAGGGCGTCCCCCCTATCAGCGAGCCTGGCCTGTCGGTCATGCTGGAAGAAAACATCAAGCAAGGCCGGTTGATGTTCAGCACCCAGGCCAGCGACGCGGTCGCCCATGCCGAGCTGATCTTCATTGCCGTGGGTACGCCACCGGACGAGGATGGCTCGGCCGACCTCACCCACGTACTCAACGTGACCCGCGAGATCGCCGGGCTGATGGAGGCCGATCGGACCCTGATCTGCAAGTCCACCGTCCCTGTGGGTACGGCTGACAAGGTGGTGGCATTGGCCCGCGAGGAATTGCAGCGCTTGGGCAAGGGCCACCTGCAGGTCCGGGTGGTCTCCAACCCGGAATTCCTCAAGGAAGGCAGCGCCCTGGCCGACTGCATGCGCCCGGACCGGATCATCGTCGGCACCCGCGACGACATTGCCCACGACCAGTTGGCCGAGCTCTACGCGCCGTTCTGCCGCAACCATGAAAAGCTGATGTTCATGGACAACCGCAGTGCCGAGCTGACCAAGTACGCCGCCAACGCCATGCTCGCCACCCGCATCAGTTTCATGAACGAGCTGGCCAACCTCAGCGAACACCTGGGCGCCGACATCGAAGCCGTGCGCAGGGGCATCGGCTCCGACCCGCGCATCGGCTACCACTTCATCTACCCCGGCTGCGGTTTCGGCGGTTCGTGCTTCCCCAAGGACATCAAGGCACTGCTGCACACCGCCGAGCACAGCGGCATGCCACTGCGCCTGCTGCAGAGCGTCAGCGACGTCAACGATCGGCAACGGCAGATTCTCTTCGCCAAGGTCAAGCAGCACTTGGGTGACAACCTCGCCGGCAAGTCCATCGCGATCTGGGGCCTGGCCTTCAAGCCCAACACCGACGACATGCGCGAAGCCCCCAGCCGTTACCTGATGGAAGCGCTGTGGGCAGCGGGCGCCACCGTTCGCGCCTACGACCCCGAAGCCATGGACGAGTGCCGGCGCATCTACGGCTACCGCAACGACCTGCAGCTGTGCGCCACCCGCGACGACACCTTGCAGGACGCAGACGTTCTGGTGATCTGCACCGAGTGGAAGAACTTCCGGGTCGTCGACTTCAGCCTGCTGGCGGAAAAGCTGCGCTCGCGCCTGATCGTCGACGGACGCAACCTGTACAGCCCCGAGCAAGTGGCCGCCCATGGCTTGAGCTACGCGGGCATCGGTCTGCGCCAGGTCGCGCCACAGGTGGACGCACAATGAAAGTGCTGGTAACCGGTGCAGCCGGCTTCATCGGAGCCCACACCAGCCTGCGACTGTTGCGTGATGGCCACCAGGTGATCGGGCTGGACAACTTCAACGATTACTACGACCCAAGCCTCAAGCACGCGCGGGTACGTTGGGTCGAGGAGCAGGTCGGGCCTTTCGCCATGCATCAACTGGACCTGGCCGATCGCGATGGCGTGGCACGCCTGTTCGCCATCGAGCGGCCGGATGTCGTGGTGCACCTGGCGGCCCAGGCGGGCGTTCGCTACTCGCTGCAGAATCCGTTGGCCTACGTCGACAGCAACCTGAGCGGGTTCCTCAACATCCTCGAAGGTTGCCGTCGGCATCCGGTGCAACACCTGCTGTACGCCTCGTCCAGCTCGGTCTACGGCGCCAACCAGCGTACACCCTACCGGGTCCAGGACGGGGTCGACCATCCACTCTCGTTGTACGCCGCCACCAAGAAAGCCAACGAAGCGATGGCCCACAGCTACAGCCACCTGTTCGGTATTCCCTGCAGCGGGTTGCGCTTCTTCACTGTCTACGGCCCTTGGGGCCGTCCGGACATGTCACCGATCCAGTTCGCCCAGGCGATCAGCGAAGGGCGGCCGATCCAGCTCTACAACCATGGCCGTCACCAGCGCGATTTCACCTATATCGATGACATCGTCGAGAGCCTGGTCCGGCTGATCCCCTTGCCGCCCAGGCCCAACCCCGACTGGAATCCGGAACAGCCGGACCCAGCCAGCAGTCGGGCGCCATGGCGTCTGTTCAACATCGGCGGCCAGCGTCCCGAAGAGCTCATGGACTACCTGGCACTGCTGGAGAAGCACCTGCAGCGCGATGCCAAGATCGAGCTGCTGCCACTGCAGCCAGGCGATGTCCTGGCGACCTGCGCGGATGCCAGCGCATTGGAGCAGGTCACCGGCTTCACCCCGCGTATTTCCCTGGATGAAGGACTGGCGCGCTTTGTCGCCTGGTTCCAACGGTACTACTCGAACACCGTCTCGCACATCGGCCACGACAACGCGCTGACGGATCAACGGAGGGCGTTATGACAGGACAACCCAGAAGCGCACAGATGCAGGCGCTGTACCAGGACAAGCGGATGGACCCGGCGCACCGGCAACGAATGGATGCCGCCATCCACTTGCAAGGACGCGGCTGGATCACCGGTCGCGTCGGCGGACGACCCTGGACCCTGTCGCGAACCAACCGTGTGCTGTCGTGCATGGCGGCGCTGGGGTTGCTGACCGTGCTGTCGCCCGCCTTCCTGCTGGTCGCGGTCCTGGTCAAGCGCAGCAGTCCGGGACCGGTGTTCTTCATCCAGAAGCGCACCGGCTACCGCGGCCGCGCCTTCGGCATGTTCAAGTTCCGCACCATGGTCGCCAACGCCGAGGCATTGAAGGATTCGGTGCGTCACCTGAACAAGCACGGCGCCGACGCCATCGACTTCAAGATCGACAAGGACCCACGGGTCACCTCGATCGGCGCCTTCCTGCGCCGCAGCAGCCTTGATGAGCTGCCCAACCTGATCAACGTAGTGGCCGGCGACATGCGCCTGGTAGGGCCACGCCCCACTTCCTTCAATGCCTATCGGTACAAGGACAACCACTTGGGACGCCTGAGTATCTATCCCGGCATGACCGGCCTCTGGCAGATCTCCGGGCGCAGCGACATCGACTTCGACCAGCGCGTCGAGCTCGACCTCAGTTACATCAACGAACAGAGCTTGATGCTGGACCTGAAGATCCTTCTCAAGACTCCTTTCAAAGTCTTCAACGGCCACGGAGCAAGTTGAGATGGACGGTTCTACTTCAAGAAGCCTGAGTATCGCCAACCCGAGCGAAACCAACCTGACCACCACCGTGCTTGACCTCGACCAGCGCACCTTGCTGCTGACCGCGGCCAATTCCGGAAGCGGTACAAGCACCAGCGCCCTGGCCTTCGCCAGCCAGTTGTCATTGATGAGCACGGGCCCCGTGCTATTGGTCGACAGCAGCCCGAGCAACGGCAACCTGAGCCAGATGCTGGGGCTGGGCAAGCTGCGTGGTTTCAATGACCTGATGTTCAACCATGACACCCCGCCCCTGGCGCAGGACTGCATCGTGCGACTGTCGGACCAGCCGTTCGACGTGCTCCCCGGCGGAACCTGGAAACGCGGCCGCGAACGCCTGGATCCGGAACGCCTGCGCGTGTTGCTGCGCCAGCTGGGCGACCAGTACCGCTTCGTGGTGATCGATGGCGAGGCCGTCTATGCCAGCGCCGACAGCCTGGTCATCGGCAACCTGGTGGACGGCGTGATCCTGGTGGTCAGCGCCGAGCAGACCCGTTGGGAAGTGGCGCAGGCGGCGAGCCAGCGGCTGACCCAGGCAGGCGGTCGACTGATCGGCAGCGTGTTCAACCGGCGCAAGTACTACATGCCCAAGTGGCTGTACAACAACCTCTGAGGCCTGCACAGGATTCCCACCATGAAATATCCAACGATTGTCCTGTGCCTGCTGGCCCTGACCGGCTGCGCCAGCCAGGAAAGCCGCGAGACGCCGATCCAGATTCTCACGGCGGCACCCGCCGACTCCCAGGCCACCGAGATCGCTCGCAGCGAGCAGGTTCTGCGCCCGCAAGACGTGCTCGAAGTGATCTTCCATGTCAGCACCAACTCCACTGGGGCCTACCGCATCCAGTCGGGCGACACCGTCGACCTCAGCTTCATGTCCGCCAGCGGGCTCAACGGTAGCCAACTGGTGCAACCGGACGGCAGCGTCACCCTGCCAAGCACCAATGCCAGCGTCAACGTCGTCGGCATGACCCCAAGCGAAGCGGAATCGGTCATCCAGGCTGCCTACCGCAACAAGCGGGTGTTCCAGAACAACCGCGATCAGGTCACGGTGCGTGTGCTTTCGGCCATGTCCAACGAGGTCAACCTGAGAAATACCCTGACCCACCCCGGCACCGGCATGAGCCGCGACATCATCGTCGGCAACGACGGGCGCGCGACCTTCCCCGAAATCGGCTCCGTGCCGCTGCAAGGCATGACCGTCAACCAGCTGCGCGACTACCTCAACGAGCGCTACGCCAACCTGCCCGGCCGGATGACCGTGGACGTCCTGCTCAAGGCCACCGCGGCCAACGAGATCTACGTCCTGGGCGAAGTCGCGCAACCCGGCTCCTTCCCGATCCGCCGTCCGGTCTCGGTGCTCGAGGCGCTGACCCTGGCGCGCGGCCCGACCCTGAAGGCCAAGCTCGGCTCGGTGGTGATCATGCGGCGCAATGGCAACAACGTGCAGGCCATCAACTACGACGTCGACAAGGCCTTGTCCGGTGACAGCCAGAGCATCGCCTACCTGCAGCCCGAGGACATGCTCTTCGTGCCCAAGACCAAGCTGGCCAGCGCGGGCGAACTGGCACGTCAACTGGCGGATGCGGTGCTGTTCCAAGGCTTCGGCATGAGCTTCAGCTACCGCGTCGACAACAAAGACTCAAACAATTGATCGGGGAAAGATCCATGACCACGCTACCCAAAGAGAACTACGTACATGAGTTCTTCCGGATCTTCTTCGCCAACAGTCAACTGGTCAAACGGGTGTTCCTGGTCTTCGCCGTGATCGCCCTGACGCTGCCGTTCGTGCTCAAGCAGAGCTTCGATATCACCGCAGAAGTCATCGTCCAGTCGAAGAAGCTCTCGCAGAGCGATACCAGCTCCGCCCTGTCCCAGGAAGCCGACCAGTTCATCCCGCCGACGCTGGCGGACATGGAGACGGAAAGCAACATCCTGCGTTCGCCGACGCTGATTCGCGAGACCATCAATCAGCTGCGCCAGGAAGGCCACTACGCCGTGGAGCCCAGCCTGCTGCAGCGCGTCGTGACCATTCCGCTGAACGAGTACGTGATCACGCCGATCAAGAACCTCTTCGCCGACGAAGACGCGACCGTACGCGATGGCGAGCTCGACGGCCTTACCGATGAAGCGATCAAGAACCTGACGGTCGAAACCCTGCCGGGCTCGAACGTGATTTCGGTGAACTATGCGGCCGAAGACGGCAAGCTGGGCACCCTCTTCGTCACCAAGCTGCTGGACAACTTCCTGAAGAACCGTCAGGACCTGCAGTCCAACGAACTGCCGGAAAGCTTCTACCAGCAGAAGAAGATGCACTACCAGACCCGCATCGGCGACCTGGAAGGCCAGCGTCTGAACCTGCTTGAAGCCATCAGCTCGTCGGATCCACGCGAGGAAATGACCTTCGGCCTGAACGCCATCAACACCGAAGAGCAGGCACTGAACCAGTCCCGCGATCGCCTGCTGCAGAACCAGCAATGGCTGACCTACCTCAAGAGCAGCATGGCCGCGGCCGGCAAGTCGCGGATGAACGACTACAGCTTCCCCTACACCTTCACCACGACGGTCGATGGGATTGCCCTGGAAGATCGCGAGATCAAGCAACTGGGCGAGATGCTGACCAGCCAGGTAGCCCGTTACAACGCCGATCTGGCGGTGTTCCTGCCGGGCGCCGAAAACATGCTGCTGTTGCGCGAGCAGATCGGCGCCACCCGTGGCCAGTTCCTCAAGGTGGTGCAGAACCGTATCCGCGAGCGCGAACAAGACCTGGCCGTGACCCAGCAGATCATCGACCAGAAGACCCAGCGCATCGCCGACTACAAGGGGCGCATCCACCAGCTGCGCGAAACCCAGAGCAAGACCCGCCAACTGGACACCGAGATCGAAGCGCTGCACAAGGCCTTCTCCACCTACGCCCAGCGTTACGAAGAAAGCCGTGGCCAGGGTCTGCTCGATGGCAGCCAGTCGAACGCCCGCGTCCTCAGCGCGCCGTACGAACCTGCCGCCGCCAGTTTCCCCAAGCCGGGCCTGATCATCCCCTTCGGCTTGCTCACCGGCTTGCTGCTGGCGATTGCCGTGGTCTACGTTAAAGAGTTCTTCGACCATCGCTTCAAGCACCCTGCCCAGATCAGCCGCGAGCTGAACCTGCCTGTGCTGCTGGTGATCAACGAACAGGTCGCAGTCCTGCCCAACCCGCACAAGTCCTGGTCGCTGCCACGGCTGGTGCACTGGGTGCGAAATTGAACGCTGCAATCCACACCGGCGCGCCGCGGATCCTGCACCTGCTAAACAGCGGCGGGTTCTACGGTGCCGAGCGCATGCTCCTGGACCATTGCCAGGCAACGCCTGGGCGCCATCGGGTGCTGTTTCTCGATGCGCCCGAGGACTTGCTGGCGCGCTTTCGCGAGGCCGGTGTGGAGTGCCAGAGGTGCCAGGGACTAGGTGCGCTGCTCAAGGCGCTGCGCGATGAGCGCGGCAATCGGGCGCTGGTCAACAGTCACAATTTCAAAGGGCTGCTGTTCGGTTGGGTAGGCGCCTCGCTCTTGCGCCTGCCGATGGTGATCACTCAGCACGGCTTCACACCGCGCAGCCGCAAGCAACGCTTCTATACCTGGCTGAGCCTGCAGCTGTGCCGTACTCCGACAGTGGGCCGGGTGGTCTGCGTAGCCGAGAGCATCGCGCGCATCCACCGCGATGCGGGGGTTGCCTCGACCAAGCTGCAAGTGATCCCCAATGGCCTCCCGCAAGCGTCGGCCCTGCCGACACGCGGCCATGGCTATGGCCAGTGGCTGGCAGGTTACGTGGGACGATTGAGCAGCGAGAAAGGCCCCGACCTGTTCCTCGACACGCTGATCCCACTGTGCCAGCGCCACCCCAAGGTGCATGCGGTGATGCTCGGCGAAGGACCGGAACGCGCGGTCTTGCAGGCGCGCATCGATGCCGCCGGGCTGACCGCGCGCATCACCCTGCCGGGGTTCCAGCGTGACATGCGTAGCTGGATGGCGCGCCTGGATGCCCTGGTGATCAGCTCGCGCACCGAAGGTACGCCGATGATCCTGCTCGAAGCCATGCAGGACGGCGTGCCGGTCGTGGCCTTCGGCGTGGGCGGCATTCCCGACGTCATCGAGCACGGCCGCAGTGGGCTGCTCGCCAAACCTCTGGCGGTCGACGAGCTGGGCCTGCACCTGCAGGCCTTGCTGGAAGATCCGGCGCAGGCCGCCGAGCTGGTCGCCCGCGCCAGCCAGACCCAACGCGAACGCTACCACCTGCCGACCCTGGCGCAGCATTGGGCCCAGGTCTACCGGGGCACGGCAAAGGAGGCTATTGCATGATCGTTCCACTGTCGCTGGTGGGCCTGGTGGCCCTGGTGTGCCTGGGGCTGCTGGCCAGCCCCTACCCGTTCCTGGCTCCTGGCGGCGTGATCGCCCTCGCTGGCGCGCTGGTGCTCTACCGCAAGCCGGCCTGGGGGCTGCTGGCGATCGTCGCCCTGGTGCCGCTCGAAGGTATCCTCAAGGACAGCCTGCTGTCCGGTGCCAAGCTGGTCGGTATCGGCCTGGCACTGATCCTGTCCCTGCAGCTGGCCGTCGGCCAATTGTCCGGGGAGCGCCTGCGCACCACCCACTGGCTGCTGCTGATACCGTTCATGGTGCTGTACCTGCTGAGCCTGTGGACCAGCGACAACCTGGGTGTGTCCCTGAGCCACATGCGCGAGCTGAGCGTAGGCCTGGTGGTGTTCGGCATCACCTTGCTGATCGGGCGTGACCTGGACCTGCCGACGCTGGCGCGGGTGATGACCGTGACGGTCTGCATCACCTGCCTGTTCGCCATGTTCTCCAGCAAGTACCAGGAAGGCGGTCGCGCTTCGGCGCTGCTCGACCCCAACAACTTCGCCCTGCTGATCACCGTGGCCATGCCCATGGGCCTGTGGCTGGCCTTCAAGGCTCGCCAGCCGCTGCTCAAGCTGTTCTGGGCCGGTTGCTGCCTGCTCCTGCTGGCGGGCATGACCAAGACCGAATCGCGTTCGGGCCTGGTGGTGCTGATGATCAGCCTGGCTATCGTGATCTACAACTACCGGATCCAGGTCGCCCGCATCCGGCCGCGTCATCTGGGCTTCGCCATGCTCGGACTGGCCATCGTCCTGCCGATAGGCGCGGCGATGATGCCCAAGGGCTACGTTGAGCGGATCCAGTCGCTGGTGCTGCTCAAGTCCGGCGCCAACGCGCACAAGGATGAATCGCTGGGCCGTCGCTCGTCATACCTGGTGGTGGGCAAGGAGATGGTCAGCCACAGCCCGGTGCTCGGCACGGGTCCCGGCACCTTCCCGCTGCATTACGCCAAGACCGGCTTCGCCAAGGCCTTCTCGCCTTTCGGCAGCAAGTCCAGCGAGCTGTTCCGCCGCGCGCACAACACCTACCTGGAGATCCTTAGCGAAACCGGCTTGCCGGCCGGCCTGATGTTCATCGGCATGATCGCCCTGGCCATGCGCAATTTCTGGCACGCCCGCACCTGCTGGCTGGCCGCGGGCGACCAGGACAAGGCCGACCTGATGACGCACTTGACCATGACCATGCTGGCCATGGGGCTGTTCCTGATGTTCCTTAGCGCGCCCAACCACAAATACCTATGGATGCTGCTGGCCCTGTCCAGCGTTGTCGTGCGTCATGCCGCCGAGGCACGCACCAAGGAGGTGTTGCGATGAGCCTGATCAGTATCGTCATTCCCATGTTCAACGAAGCCCGACACATCGCCCGCACCCTGGAAGCGGCACGACTGGCCGCCGACGAGGCGGGCCTTGCCTGCGAACTGGTGGTCGTCGACAACGGCTCCAGCGACGCGGGCCCCATCATTGCCCGCGAGCAGGGCGCCCGAGTCCTGAGCCAGCCCGGCCTGGCCATCGGCGCCCTGCGCAACTACGGCGCGCGCAACTGCAAGGGCGACTGGTTGGCGTTTCTCGACGCCGACATCGAAGTGCCCAGCAACTGGCTGCGTCTGTTGGTGGATCTGCAGCGTCGCGGCGAAGGCGACGTCTTCGCCCTGGACTGCGATACCCCGCAGCAGGCGCCATGGTTCGCCTACGCCTGGCAACGGCGCACGCTTCGCGCCGGCCAGACAGTACAGGACAGCAGCTGGCTACCGACGCCCAACCTGCTGATGCGTCGTCAGTGGTTCGACAAGGTCGGCGGGTTCGACGAGCGCCTGCGTACCGGCGAGGACAAGGATTTCACCCTGCGCCTGCATCAGGCCGGCGCGCGTTTGCGCGTGCTGCGTCAGCCGGTGGTCCTGCACTGGGGCTTCGAAGGCAGCTGGGCCGAATGGCTGGGCAAGGAAATGTGGCGCCAGGGCAGCCATCTGCAATTGCTGCGCAGCAACGGCCTGAGCTTGCGTCTGCTGCGCTTCCCCCTGTTGTCCCTGGCGATCTGGCTGTTCGACGCCGTGGCCTTGTCCTTGTTGCTGTCGGGCAACGGCGAAGCGGCGCTGTATCTGCTTCTGGCGGGTGCCTTGCCGGCCCTGGCCTTGAGCTTGCGCCAGAGCCTGAAACACCGCGACGCGTTGTTCGCCCTGCAACTCTGGGGCCTGCATGGCGTCCGTCTGCACCTGGCCGGGGCGGCCTTCGTGCTCAGCCTGTTCAATCGCACTGCAAGGAGGCCCGCTCGTGGCTGAGATCATTTTCTGGTTGTGTCTGCTGTTACCCCTGTATGCCTGGCTCGGCTATCCCGTCCTGCTGACCCTGGCCGCTCCGTTCTTCGCCAAGCACCGCCCCAGTGCGCTGGCGCCGCAGAAAGTCAGCGTAGTCATCGCCGCGCACAATGAGGAACGGCATATCAGCGACAAGCTGCGCAGCGTCCTGGACCAGGACTACAAGGCAGCGGAGCTGCAGATCGTGGTGGCCAGCGATGGTTCCAGCGACCGCACCGTGGAATTCGCTCGCAGCCTGGGCGATGCGCGGATACAGGTGCTCGACTTGCCTCGGCTGGGCAAGGCCGGGGTACTCAACACCGCGGTGAGCGGTTGCCGCGGCGACATCCTGGTGTTCACCGACGCCGATAATCAATGGGCCGGCGACACGCTTCGCCTGCTGCTGGCCCCGTTCGGCGATGCCAGGGTGGGTGGCACCGCCGGGCACATGATCATTCCAGATCCGGGCAAGGGCCTGAGCCTGGGCGACAGCCTCTACCGCCACTATGAAGCGTGGTTGCGCAAGGTCGAGAATCGCACCGGCTGCATGGTCTCGGCCGACGGCGCGCTGCTGGCGGTGCGCCGCGAGCTGTACCAGGCCATCCCGAAAGAGGTCAACGACGATTTCTTCATCAGTACCTGCGCGCCGGCCGCCGGCAAGCGCATCGTCTATGTGCACGACGCCGTGGTGCTTGACCAGGGCGTGGACGAGGCCGACAAGCAGTTTCGTCGGCGCCAGCGGGTCACGGTGGGCGGGTTGCTGAGCCTGGCGGCTCGCCGTGAGCTGCTCAACCCCATGCGCTACGGTTTGTATGCGGTGGCCTTGATCAGCCACAAGCTGATTCGCCGACTGGCACCGGTGTTGTTGCTCCCCTTGTTGCTGGCCAGTGCCTGGCTGGCTGACGAACCTGGCTTCTATCGCCTGGCCCTGGAGGCACAGCTGCTGGGTTACGCGATCGCCGTCGTCGGCTTGCTCGACGCACGCCACCGCTTGCCCAAGCCGTTCCGCCTCGCCGCTTTCGTGCTGGTCACCCTGGCGGGCATGTGTGTCGGTGTGTGGCAGTTCCTGCGAGGGCACAGCTACAGCCAATGGAACCCTGACCAGAATCGATGAGCACAGGCCAAATGCCGATCAAGTCCCGTATCAAGCAGGCCAGCGGATGGCTGTACCTGACGTCTTCCAAGGGACGCGCCGAATTGCGCGGTTCCGGAGTGATCCTCATGCTCCATCGTGTGCTGGCCGACGATGCCAGTGCCGCCCTGCCCCATCGCAACGAGCTGTGCGTCGGTCAGCGAGCCTTCGAAGGGCTGCTGCGCTGGCTGCCCCGGCATTTCGACTGCGTGAGCCTGATGGACCTGCTCAAGGTCCACGAACAACCGCGCGGCAACGCTCGGCCCAAGATTGCCCTGACGTTCGACGACGGCTGGCGCGATAACGCCGTCAATGCCTTCCCTCTGTTGCAGAAGTATCAGGTGCCCGCAAGCATCTTCCTGTCCACCGACTTCATCGGCAGCCGCCAGCGGTTCTGGTGGGAGAGCATGGGCGAGACCTTGTGGGGCACCTATGGCGAGCAAGCGCGGCATCACCTGATCGAGCAACTGCGCAAGATCGGCCGCCCCTTGCCCGCCGCCTACTTCATGAACGAGCGTTGCAACGCGCGCAGCCTGTCCCTGGCGCGCTACTTGCAGAGCCTCAAGAATCTCAGCCCTCAGGCCCTGCACATGCTGACCGATGCCTGCCCGACCGAGTCCATGCCCCAGGCGATGGATTATGAACAGGTGCGTGAATTGGAGAATTCGGGGCTGGTGCGCTTTGGTCCCCACGGCGCCAGCCACGCGCTGTTGCCCTTCCTCGACGACCAGAGCCTGGATATCGAACTGCAGCGCAGCCACGACGCGCTGCAGCAAGGCTGCCAGCAGCCGCTGCCAGTGTATTGCTATCCCAACGGTGACCATGATGCGCGGGTGCGCGCCCGTGTGGCCGCGCACCAGTACCCCTATGCATTGAGCACACGCCCCGGCATTTGCCGGGGCCAAGACGATCCGCTGGCATTGCCGCGGATCAGTGTCAGTCAGCACAGCGCCAGTCGGCCGTTGTTGCTGGCCTGGCGAATCAGCCGCGGAGGCCGCGCATGAACCGCAACCTTTACATGCGCCATCTGGCAATGAGCATGGGCACCAAGCTGTTGATGATTGCCCTGCGCCTGGCGCGCAACGTGCTGTTGGCGCGCATCCTGGGGCCTAGCGAACGCGGCCTGTTCGCCTTGCTCAGTTCCCTTCCGGAGATGATCAGCGCCGCGACCAGCGGCGGCCTTAACAGCGCGGTCGGCTACCAGGCGGCGAAACAGCGGCCGATGGGTCTGCTCCTGACCCAGGTGCTCGTCTACGGCTGCATGCTGGCGGGTACCCTGACCCTGATCTGCGTGGTACTGGTGCGCGAATACGGCACCGAACTCGAAGTCACGATCCAGCTTGGCATGCTGGCCTGGCTATTGCTGCTGGCCGTGCCGATGACCGTGCTCAAGAGCGGCCTGCTGACCCTGCACAATGCCAGTGGCGGTGTCGTGGCCTTCAATGCGTTGCGACTGACCGAGTCGCTCGCGCCCCTGGTTCTGTTCCTGGCGATGTTCTGGATGTGGAGGGACCACGCACTGGAAGCTGCCGTGGTCAGTTGGCTGGCCGGCATCTGCGTGGTCCTGATGATGGGCCTGTGGTGGCTTGGCCGGGGCCGTTCGATCGCTTTGTGCTGGGACCGCGCCGGCCAGCGCGAGCTTCTGACCTACAGCGCCCGCAGCCATCCCGATGTGCTCTTCCAGCAGATGATCCTGCGTTCGGACTACCTGTTCATCGGCGCCATCCTGGGCAGTACCGCGCTGGGGCACTACGCCATGGCCAGTGCCGCGGCCGAGCTGCTGCTGATCGTGCCCGAGGCGGTCACCACGCCACTGATGAAGCGTCTGCTGCAGCAGGATGCCGGGATGGACAAGATCACTCCGCTGGCCCTGCGCCTGACCGCGACCGTCATGATCGGCGCCTGCCTGGCCATGGCAGTGATCGGGGAATGGCTGATCGTCACGCTGTTCGGCGCCGAATACCAACCGGCATACACGGCCTTGCTGGCGCTGCTGCCAGGGCTGCTGGGGCTGTGCTACGCAAGCATCCTGCGCCTGGACCTGCTGGGCAAGAACCGTCCCGGCGCCGTGTCGATGATGATGGGGGCAGGCGCCACGATCAACCTTGTCCTCAACCTCTTCCTGATCCCGCACTACGGCATCGTCG
Source organism: Pseudomonas capeferrum (assembly GCF_013523055.1). Classification (GTDB taxonomy): domain Bacteria; phylum Pseudomonadota; class Gammaproteobacteria; order Pseudomonadales; family Pseudomonadaceae; genus Aquipseudomonas; species Aquipseudomonas capeferrum_A. Next base: position 85,194 of record NZ_JAAMQM010000001.1, read on the forward strand.
GCGCTGCCATCTCTTCGTCCATCGCCTACCTGGTGGTGACGGCGGCCATGCTGACGCTCTACTGCCGGCTCAGCGAGGTCCCGCTGTGGCGAACCCTGATCATCCTGCCCAGCGACCTCGCGCCGCTGCGCCAGATGTTGCAACGGGGGACCGCGTGAACCGCCGGACCCAATGGCCCCTGCCGGAAGCGCCAGTGGCCGCTCCGGTGGCCCGGCCTGCCCGCTCGGACCGCGAGCATGGCCAGATCACGTTTCAACCGCAAGAGCAGACCCCGTCCGCCCTGGCCTGGAGCGCGTTATGACGACGCGGCACGACCTGCTCAGAACAGGAGGCACCATGAGTGCAATAAGCAAGATTCAGGAGCGTATCAAGCGCAAGGGAATGCGTTCGACCCTGGCAAGCGCCTTTCGGCGTTTTGTCTTCTACCACTGGGAGCTGCTCTGGATGGAGCGCGACCTGGTCAGCCAGGTCCCTCCACACCGGCTCAAACCTTACTCTGGCCTGCGTGTCGAGCCTATCAAGGTACACAACGTGAAAGCTTTTGCTCGGCATTTTGGCGACCGTGTGGAAACCATGCGCGAACTGGCCGCCGAGGGTCATACCGGACTGATGTTCCTGGACGAAAATGACGACTGCGTGGCATTCATCTGGGGCAGTGCGCGGCATTATCACGACCGCCATTTCTATGGCTGCTGGTTCCCGGTGAACTCGGGCGAGTTCTTCGAATTCGGTGGCGAACTGACCCGCAAGTACTGGGGCACCCAGCTGTCGGTCGACTTGCAGCTGGCATTGTGGAAAGCCATGGCTGCGCAAGGCTGCACCAAGGTGGTCGACGTGTGCGAAAACCATAATATTCCAGCGCTCAAGCTGCACCTGCGCATGGGTTACAAGGAACAAGGACGGATCATGAACGTATATTGCCTGTTCGGTCGCTGGAAGTTCTATCGCGAGACCCGCTACAGTGAATCGCGCCTGGAGGCGCTCCGCAAACCGGCGCCGCAGGGCGCGACGGCCACGGTGTCCTGAGCCTATGAGCGTACAACTGACCTGGTGCGATTCGCTGCGTGCCGACGACTTTCCCGCCGTCGACTACGAGCATTTGCGCCAGCGCCTGCCAGGCGCGACACCGTTCAATCATCTGGGTTGGCTGCGCGCCGCCGAGCTGGCCTTGCAACCCGGGCAACAACTGCGCGTATTGCTTGGGCATCAGCAAGGCAAGCTGTGCCTGTGCCTGCCGCTGGTACGCGAGGCCGAAGCCTTCGGGCCGGTCCGGCTGTCCGTGGTCCGGCACCTGGGCCACCCGTTGAGCGACCGTATCGCCCTGCTCATCGACCTGCCGCCTGGCGCGGCTGGCCAGGTACTGCGGGCCATCCGCCGGGGGCTGCCGCATGCCGTCCTGCAATTGAGCGAGATACCCGGCGAACATACCGACGACAGCTGGCTGGGGCGATGGGCCCGACGCAGTTCGACCTTCGAGCGGCGACTGACCTGCCGTGTGCCGGTGCATCGCATCACCGAAAGCGATCGCCAGGAAGTCAGCGGCGACCCGCGCTACAAATTGCGCCGCGCACGCAAACGCATCAATGCCTGCGGCGCACAGGTGCGTCGGATCATACCCACCTCGCAGGACATCGAAGGGCTGCTGGCCGCCGTGAGCGCCGTGGAAGCGGCCAGCTGGAAAGGCGACGACGAGGTCGGCATCTTCTCCGGCGAGCAGCGCAGCCAGTGGATGCACCAGGCCTTCACCGCCCTGGCCGCCGAGGGGCTGGTGTGCCTTGTCCTGCTGGAGCTGGACGGTCGCTGCATCAGCTACCGTCTCTGTTTGCTCGAGCGCGGCCGCGTCTATGACTACAACCTGGCCTTCGTGCCCACCTACCGCGACCTGGGTAGCGGCCGGGTCTTGCTGGAAGAGCTGATCCACTGGGGCTTGGACGAAGGTTGGGAGTGGGTCGACGCTTCACGTGTCAGCCTGGAGAACTCCAGCCACCAGTTGCACGAGCGCATGACCGATCAGATCGAACAATGGCGCCTGAGCTGCTACAGCTGGCGCCCCGACGGCCTCGTACTGGGCATCGCCCTGCGCTGCTGGCAGTGGATCAAGCCACGCCTGCGCCAGTACCGCGCCAATCGCGCGCCCGTCACCCTTGAGTCTTCAACACAGGAGAGTCCTGATGCCATCACAGGTCATAGTCAACGCTGACGATTTCGGGCTCGATGCCTGCACCAACGCTGTGATCCTCCATGCATTCCAGGCAGGTCTGCTCAGCTCGGCCACGGCAATGGCCAACATGCCTGCTTTCGCGGGGGCTTGCATCCTGGCCCAGCAACCCTTGTTGAGAGGACGCATCGGCCTGCATTTCAACCTGACCTACGGGCCGGCGATGAGCCAGGCCATCCTTGACGAAAAACGCTTCTGCACCGCCCAGGGCGAGTTCGACCTGAGCGTCAAGCGCAGCGCCCTGCGCCTGTCCCGTCGCGAGCGCAACGCGGTGGAACAGGAACTCGAGGCGCAATGGCAGCATTGCCTGAATCACGGGCTGACGCCAAGCCACGTGGACTCCCATCAGCACGTGCACAATATCTGGCCCATCGGCGAGATCGTCGCCCGCTTCGCCCGGCAACAGGGTGTGCCTGTGCGCCTGGCGCGCAATATCGGCCCGAATATCGGCCTGGCGAAACGGGCCTACAAGACGCTGCTCAACTGGCGCCTGCAACAGCTTTGCGGGGTGACTGCCGACTATGTCTGCACGCCTGGCGACGTGAAGGCCGGCCTGGCCCCGGACCATGCCGTGCTGGAAGTGGTGACGCACCCGAGCGCCTTGGGCGTCCGTGATTTCGGCGATTCCTATCTGGATCCGGGCGAATCGTTGATGGCGCTGGTCGATCTGCACCTGGCCGACATACCGCGCGTGGGTTATGGCGCACTGGCGCGCGCAATGCCGGACACGAAAACGACGCGTACCGCCTGAGGAGCCGCGCTGCTCTCTACGGGCAGCGCGTCCGGGAAGGATAACCTGCGCCATCAACGACCTCGCCTGCCAGTGCTTCCTGTACCTTCCAGCGAACAGGCCGGACGATTGCTCGACCTGACCTTACGAGACTTCCGGCGACGGCACCGACCATTGACCTCGCAGGCGCCGTCGCTGCGGATTGTCCAGTATCCATCGTTGCAGCTCCGCGGCCGGCATGGGCCTGGCCAACAGGAATCCCTGGCCCTGGTCACAGCCGGCATTGCGCAGGAAGTCGTATTGGGCCTGGGTCTCGATACCTTCCGCGGTGATGCGAAAGCCCAGCGCATGGCCCAGGTCGATGATCGCTCGGGCAATGGCCACGGCGTCATCGTCGACGGGCAAATCCTTGATGAAGGCACGGTCGATCTTCAGGTGGTCGATCGGCAAGGCGCGCAGGTACGCCAAAGACGAATAGCCTGTGCCAAAGTCGTCCACCGCGGTGGTCACGCCCATTTCCTGCAATTGCGACAGCACCTTGAAGGCCTGCTGGCTTTCCATCAGCAGGCTTTCGGTGATCTCGACTTCCAGCAGGTTGGGTGAAAGGCCGTGCCGGTGCAGCGCCGCGTCGAGCACCGCCACGTAATCGCTGCGTTCGATCTGCAAGGCCGCGACGTTGATGGCCATGGTCCCTGGCAGGCATTCGGCTTTCTGCCAGGCGGACAACTGGGCACAGGCGAGCTCCAGCACATGTTCGCCAAGCGGCAGAATCAGCCCGGTAGATTCGGCCAGCGGGATGAAGGCGCCCGGTGACACCAGGCCGTGCACCGGATCGCGCCAGCGCACCAGGGCCTCGACCCCTTCGAGACGACCGCTGAACAGGTCGACCTTGGGCTGGTACCACAGCTCGAACTCATGACTCGCCAGCGCCCGACGCAGATTGCGCTCCAGATCCAGGCGTTGCTGCAGGCGCAGGGTCAGGTCCGGATGGTATGGCCGCCAGGCATTGCGTCCGCCCTCCTTCGCCGCATACATCGCGGTGTCGGCATGGCGCAGGAGGCTGTCGGTATCGCTACCGTGCGAGGGGCACCAGGCGATTCCTATGCTCCCGGTGACCAGCGCGGCATTGCCGTTCAGCTCGAATGGCCGCTGCAGCGTGCAGAGCAAGGCGTTCAACTGCTCCTGGACGCGGATCGAGTCGCCTTGGAGCATGAACACGAACTCGTCGCCCCCCAGGCGGCTGACGCGATCCCAGACGTCCAGCTCCTGACGAAAGCGCGCCGTGGCTTGTTGCAGCAGCAGATCACCCATGGCGTGGCCAAGGCTGTCATTGACCTGCTTGAAGCCGTCGATGTCCAGCATCAGCACCGCCAGGTCGCGGTCCTCGCCGATGGCTTGCATCAATTGCTGCTGGAACAGCACACGGTTGGGCAAGCCGGTGATGGGGTCGTAGTGGGCCAGACGTTCGAGCTGGGCCTGGGACTGGCGCAGTTCGCGATTGCGCTGCTGCACCAGGCGGTTGCTGCGGTTGAGCTGGGCCACGAAGAGGCTGAACAACGCCGTGCAGCTCAAGGCGAAGATGAACAGCGGCGAGGCGAACAGACTCAGCACCGGCCAACCGCCGCGGGGCGCTGCCACCAGTTGCCAGATACCGCCTGGGACCTCGACGTTCAGGCTTACCAAGGGGTTGTCGAACAGACTCCCATCGCCCCAGATCAGCGCGCCTGCGGCGCCCTTGCCGTCGGCACCGCGCACGGCCAACTGGAACTCCGGGTCGGCTTGCAGACCGGCCGCCTGGAGCAAGCGATCAACGTCGGCAATGACCGACACATTGCCCCAGTACAACCGTACCCCGCGCTTGCCATCGAGGAAGACCGGCCGTCGGTAGATCAGCGCCCGGCCGCCTTGTACCAGGTGCACCGGCCCCGCCAGCACGGCACGTTGCTGTTCGCGTGCCCACTCCAGCATCGGGAATTGTTCCGGCACCTTGCGATAGTCAAGGCCCAGCACGCCAAGGTTGCCATGCAGCGGGTAGACCGCCGCGACGATGTCCCCAGGCGCCATGACCACGTGCCGCATGTACGGGATAGACGCCAGAGCTTCGCGCGCCATCCCTTGGAAGTGCTCGGCGCTGATGTGGCCATCGGCGCCGATCAACTGGGCGATCCCCTCGGTCTCGCCGAATGCCGCCCGCAACTGCGCCTCCAACCCGGCGCGCACGCCTGACAGGCGTGCGGCGATGTTGGCGATCTGGTCACTTTCCTGGCGTTGCACGTCCAGGCGCCCGAGCACCACGGACAAGCCGATCCCTACCAGGGTAAAACCGATCGGCAACAGCCGATGAATCGCGCGGCGCAGCTTGCAGACGGCGGGTGGCCGGTCATTGGGGAGGCAAGGTGGTATCGTCATAGGCTTGCGATCGAGGTGGATTCAAGTTGTATCGGCGCAGGGTAGCCATTATTGAGCCAGACCGGCGTTTTTTTGGTCAGCTATGAAGGGTCGGCTTCGAAAGCCAGGGGGCGCGGATCGCTCAATGCCCCCCCGAAGAACGAACACCAGTTTGATCTTGTACTGGAAGTAGCGTTGCAGGCGCTTTGCTTGTAGCGTGTGAGAAGTCACCCAGGCGCGTGAAATGGCGGAGTGTCATGCGAATCATAGAAAAAAATGCGGCTCTGGTCCGAACCTTGACCCCGGCCGAAGAGGAGCTGCTCGGCGGGTTCGCGCTCGGCACCCTGGTCGGCCCTCGTCTGCTGCAGGCCAACCAGTTGCTGATGAAGGTGCGCAATGGTGGTCACTGGCTGGCCTGCGATTGCCGCAAGGACGCTCTGCCGGTACTCAACGTGACGCTCAACGGTCATACCGGCACATTGTTCCTCAAGAACAACCCTGGCACTGCGGAGCACGTGGCCGGTTGCCCATTCACCAAGGATGAACGCGAAGCCGCCGAACGCGACGCCGATGCCGCGCCACCGGCAGCCTGGCTGCCGCCCGATACGCCATTGCGCCTGATCGGCGATTTTCGCAAAGCCCCGCAGAACGGCACCGGCGTCATCAGCGAGGGCAGCGAAAGGCACGAACAGCAACGCCTGCTTTCCCTGCTGCTGACCCTGATCGAAACCAGTGGTCTGAACCTGTACGCCACCCACCTCAAGAAGGACCTGACCGGCCAGTTCGCCGAGCTGCGCAGCGTTGCCAGCCGCTATCCGTTGCTGGAGCGGGTTCCCGCCAGCAACTACCTGGAAACGCGCCTGGACATGAAGCACATGATGATGCTCAAGGCACGGCTGCGCGAGGCCACCGTGTTTGGCGGCCATCGCCGCCATGGGCTACTGCTCGACTGCATCGACGAGATAAAAGGCAGGAAGGTTCACAATGCGCGCAGCGAGGACGGCTTCGACTTCCAGGGCCATCATCTGCTCTGGGGCGGTGCGAAGACCCCCGGGCCACTGCTGGCGCTGGCGCTGTACTCCCCGGCCACGGCGGGCAGCCATTTCTATGAACTGATCCATGTGGCCAGCGTGCCGGTACTGTCCCGGGTGCATCTGTTCCCGGTGTACCGCGATGAGGAACGCGAGCCGCTCAAGGCCCTGGTGTCACTGATCGACTGGATGGCGGGCAAGGGCGTGAAAGTGCTGATGCGACGGCCGGTCATCGGTGGCCAGGTGATGGACGAACTGGTGCTGACCTCCGACCAGGATCGCGTGCTCTCGGTGTCCCTGACCCAGGAGCCGCTGGGCCCCGAGCCCGAAACCGAGCATTTCAAGCGCTATGCCGACTTCAAGAGCCTGGAGACCTTCCGCAAGTACGTGGCCGGGTTCTTCATGCGCGAGCGGTAGCCGGATGGGATCGTAGGCCCCAGGGTCGCTCGCGCCGCCCTCGAGCCCGATCCACGCTCTGCATGAGCATCGCCACCACAGTCGGTGCGCGCGCCCGAGCACCGTCCTCTAAAACGCCGCCTTGAAAATTGCCTCGATTTCCGCCTGGCTTGCCGTTCGCGGGTTGGTCAGGCCACAGGCGTCCTTCAACGCGTTGGCCGCGAGGAGCGGCACATCCTCGGTCCGGACACCCAGCTCGGCGAGCCCGCGAGGTATACCGATCGCCGCTGCCAGTTGCTCGATGGCGGTTATCGCCGCGGCAGCGCCTTGCGACGTCTCCAGGCCGCACACCTTGACCCCCATCGCCCTGGCCACGTCCGATAACCGCGAGGCGCACTCCAGGGAGTTGAAACGTTGTACATGCGGGAGCAGCACTGCGTTGCATACCCCATGCGGCAGGTCATAGAAGCCGCCAAGCTGGTGGGCCATGGCATGCACGTAGCCCAGGGAGGCATTGTTGAACGCCATGCCCGCCAGGAACTGGGCATACACCATGTTCTCCCGCGCCTTGAGATCGCCGCCGTCGGCCACCGCCTGGCGCAGGTTGGCATTGATCAGGCTGATCGCCTTGAGAGCGCAAGCGTCCGTGATCGGCGTCGCGGCCGTGGAGACGTAGGCTTCGATGGCGTGGGTCAGCGCGTCCATGCCGGTAGCCGCGGTCAACGCCTTGGGCATGCCGACCATTAGCGCGGGATCGTTGACCGACATCAGCGGCGTGACATTGCGGTCGACGATGGCCATTTTCACATGCCGCGACTCATCGGTAATGATGCAGAAACGGGTCATTTCGCTGGCAGTGCCGGCGGTGGTGTTGATGGCGATCAGCGGCAGTTGCGGACGGCTGGAACGGTCGACGCCCTCATAGTCGCGGATATGCCCGGAGTTGGTGGCGCACAGGGAGATCCCCTTGGCGCAATCGTGAGGCGAACCGCCACCGAGGGAGATCACGCAATCGCAGTGTTCACGCCGCAGCATCGCCAGGCCGTCCTCGACATTGGCGATGCTCGGGTTGGGCTTGGCGCCGTCGAAGATCACCGTGCGGATGTCGCGCTGGGCCAGTTTCCCGGCGATGTCCTCGGCCATCCCGGCCTTGGCAAGGCCGACATCGGTGACGATAAGCGCCTTGCGCAGGCCATGCCCGGCAATGGCGTCCAGGGCTTCGTCCAGGCAATCGATGCCCATGATGTTCACTGCGGGGATGAAGAAAGTGCTGCTCATGGCCAGCTCCTCATGCATTGTCCTGGGGCCATGAGGATCCGCCCGAATGCCCTGGACGGTCTTGATCCAGGGCAAGTCTTGCTCATCCGAGGAACAAGCGGTAGGCCGGGTTTTCGGTCTCGTCCCAGTAGCGATAGCCCATGGCATCGAGCGCGTCGGGCAGGCCGGGCAGTTCGTCGCCCGGGACTTCCAGGGCGGCAAACACTCGCGCCTCGGCGGCACCGTGGTTGCGGTAGTGGAAAAGGCTGATATTCCAGCGTTTGCCCAGACGTTCGAGGAACCCCAGCAAGGCGCCAGGACGTTCGGCGAACTCGAAGCGCAGGACGCGTTCCTCGGCCCCCGGCGCCGCATGTCCCCCGACCGTATGCCGTACATGCATCTTGGCCAGTTCGTTGTCGGTCAGGTCCAGCACTTCGTATCCCTGTTCGCGCAGGCTCGCCAGCAACCGCTCGCGCGGGTCATGCAGCGGGTGGGTCTGTACGCCGACGAACAGCCGCGCCTCCTTGCCCGGATAATAACGGTAGTTGAACTCGGTGATCTGCCGCTTGCCCAGGACCTGGCAGAACGTGCGGAAGCTGCCCGGCTGTTCCGGGATGGTCACGGCAATGATCGCCTCGCGCTGCTCGCCCAGCTCGGCGCGCTCGGCGACATGACGCAGGCGATCGAAATTGACATTGGCGCCAGAGTCGATCGCCACCAGGGTCTGGCCCCAGGCCTGCTCCCGAGCGACGTACTTCTTGATGCCCGCCACCGCCAGGGCGCCTGAAGGTTCGGTGATGGAGCGAGTGTCGTCGTAGATGTCCTTGATGGCCGCGCACACCTCGTCGTTGCTGACGGTGATCACTTCGTCGACGTAATGACGGCAGAGTTCGAAGCAATGGGCGCCGATCTGCGCCACGGCAACGCCGTCGGCGAATGTGCCCACTTGCGGCAGGATCACCCGTTCGCCGGCGGCCATCGCGGCTTGCAGGCAGTTGGAGTCGTGCGGCTCGACGCCGATGACCCTGATCTCCGGTCGCAGGTACTTGACGTAGGCCGCGATACCGGCGATCAGCCCGCCTCCGCCTACCGGTACGAAGATCGCATCGAGGGCGCCTGGCTGCTGGCGCAGGATTTCCATGGCCACGGTGCCCTGCCCCGCGATCACGTCGGGATCGTCGAAGGGCGGCACGAAGGTCGCGCCCTGGCTGTCGGCGAGCCTGAGCGCATGGGCCAGGGCGTGAGGGAAGCTCTCGCCATGCAGCACCACATTGCCTCCGCGCGCACGGACGCCTTCGACCTTGAGTTCCGGGGTGGTCGTCGGCATGACGATGGTCGCTTGCAAGCCCAGTCGCGAGGCGGCCAGGGCCACCCCTTGCGCGTGATTGCCCGCCGAGGCGGTGATCACGCCACGTTCACGCTGGGCCTGGCTCAGGCGCGACAGGCGGGTATAGGCACCGCGCACCTTGAAGGAGAAGGTCGGTTGCAGGTCTTCGCGCTTGAGCAGGACCTGGTTGCCCAGACGGGCAGAAAGCGCCGGCGCCAGTTGCAACGGTGTCTCGATGGCCACGTCATAGACAGGCGCGGCAAGAATGCGCCGGACCTGCTCCGAGAGCAGTTGTCGAGGGCTGATGGCGCGGGGGCTTACGGCGAGGCTGGTCATCGATGACTCCTGGTGTTTTTCTTGATGCCCAGGAGTCAGAGAGAGAAAACCCGCCTCCAGGGCGGGTTCGGTGCACGTGCGCGCTAGCCCGCCAATCGAATAATGGCGGTAATAATAATGCTCGGGGCGCGACGCTGCGTGGAGGTGTTCATGGCTGGGAACTTATCCCGCCATGACGTAGGAAGTCAACACTTGGCCTCCTGGGCCGAAACCGGCACGTCGAACACCTTGTCGAAGCCCCACTGGAAGACGAACGCGTAGACGAAGAAGAACACGAACAGCGCCAGGTTGGTCAACAGCGCCGTCCACAGGCTGATGTCGAGCCAGAATGCCACCAGCGGCAGCAGGATCAGCACCAGCCCGCCTTCGAAGCCCAGCGCATGCAGTACCCGACGCAGGAAGGTGCGACTGCGCTTGCGCTGGCGCGCCTCCCACCGCTCGAAGGCCCAGTTGTAAGCCATGTTCCAGCTCATGGCGATGCCCGACATGAGTATCGAGAGCATCGTCGAATGAGCCATGCCGGCGTCGAACATCAGCGACAGCGCCGGCGCCACGCAGGCGACAGCGATGATTTCGTAGCAGATGGCCTGGACGATCTTGCGGGCCTTGCCTTGCATATGGGACTCCTTTGAAAAGCTACAAGTTACAAGTTGCAAGCCACAAGTAGAAGCCTGATCTGAACCATTGGGCGACTTGCAACCTTTCTGATGCCTTTGCAGCGATAGGCAATGGAATGGACCGGCCTGTCTCTGCAGGAACGCCCCTCCGGCAATCAGGCGCCGCTGCTCATGGCGCTGTCCTTGCTGGTGGTTTTTCTCTGCCTGGCCGCGCTGTACGAAAGCTGGTCGATCCCTACCGCGGTCTTGCTGCTCGTCCCCCCGGGCATGCTCGGCGCCGTCTTGGCGGTCACCTTGCGCGGCATGCCCAACGACGTCTTCTTCAAGGTAGGCCTCATTACCCTGATCGGGCTGTCGGCGAAGAATGCCATCCTCGTTATCGAGTTCGCCAAGCATCTGGTGGACCAGGGGCACGACGCGGCCGATGCTGCCATCCAGGCCGCCCGCCTGCGCTTGCGCCCATCATCATGACCTCGCTCGCCTTCATCCTCGGCATGGTGCCCCTGGCCATTGCCAGTGGCGCCAGTTCGGCCAGCCAGAAGGCCATCGGCACCGGCGTGATCGGCGGGATGCTCAGCGCCACGTTGGCGGTGGTATTCGTGCCATTGTTCTTCGTGGTGGTCATGCGCCTGGCTCATCAGGGGACACGCCGGGTCGTGCGAGCACAAGCGACGCCTGACTGGACAAGCGTGCCATGACATGAGAGGGTTTCCGGTCCGAACGACCGGAAGCCTTGCCATGTCCAGCCCGTTTTCCCCTTGCTCGATCCTGATCCTCGCGGGCGGCCGAGGACAACGCATGGGCGGCCGGGACAAAGGTCTGGAGCTCTGGCGCGGCGAGCCCTTGATCGCGCATGTACAGAAGGTCGTGCGGCCCCTGACCGATGACCTGATCATTTCCTGCAACCGCAACCAGGCGGCCTACCAGGCTTTCGCCGACCAGTTGGCGGGCGATGCCGAGCCAGGCTTCCCCGGTCCGCTGGCCGGGGTGATCGCGGGCCTTGCCCTGGCGCGGCATCCTTGGGTGCTGATCCTGGCCTGCGATGCGCCGCGGGTGGATGCACCGCTGCTGGACGAGTTGCTCAAGCTTGCCGTTATCCACGACAGTGCGGCCATGGCCAGGCAGGCCACGTATTGGCAGCCGATGTTCAGTGCCCTCCCTCGCCGTCTTCTGCCCCAGTTGCAGCAGGCCTGGCAACACGGTGAGCGCAGCTTGCAGCGAGTCCTCCTGAATACCGACGTGCAGGCGCTCGACTGTGCCGAAGACGACGCGCGTCTGAGCAACTTCAATAGCCCCCAGTGGCTCGAGCGTTGATCCGGGCACGCCGCTCGCGACAGGCTGGGCGGTAGGCATTCGACGCCCCTACGATTGCCTGATGCTCTGCGACCCCTGCCACGCACCCGGCGCTTGACGGGTCGCCCCTCCTCACACCACGCGAAAATCCGCTCGCCTCCAGTCGCTTCTCGGTGCACCCTAGGCATCCGGCTCCGGTGAGCTTTCCCTGCACGAGATCAGCAAGACATGGCGAAATGGCTCCAAGGCGGCATGATGGCCGAACGCATTCGCGCGCATGATTGGTCGATCAGTGCGCTGGGCCCTCTCGAAAGCTGGCCAGACGTGCTCAAGACTACCGTGGCGTTGTGCCTGGCCTCGCGTTTCCCCCAGGCAATCCTGTGGGGGCCTGATCTGATCACCCTGCACAACGATGCGTTTTCCGAAATGCTGGGCAGCAAGCCCTCAGCCATAGGACGCCCCTTCAGGGACGTCTGGCAGGAGGCCTGGACCGACCTCGAGGCCATGGCGGAGCAGGCCATGACCGGCGAGGAGGTATTCATTCAGGACTTTCCCCTGCTCATCGAGCGTGGCGGCAGCCCGGAACGGGCCTATTTCACTTTCTGCTACAGCCCGATCCGCGACTTGGACGGCAAGGTCGTGGGGATGCTGGATACCGTCACGGAAACCACGTCCAGTGTCGTCGCCAATCAGCGCCTGAATTTTCTCGACAGGCTGGGCCGTACGCTGACGACCGTGACCGAGCCGGACAGGATCATGGCCATCACCACGCGCATGCTCGGTGAGCATTTGAACCTGTCCAGCTGCGCCTATGCGGTCATGGACGCCGATGAAGATGGCTTCACTGTCTGTGGCGACTGGACCGTCCCAGGTTCACCCCCTCTCGTCGGCCAGTACCGACTGGCCGATTTCGGTCAACTGGCCTTGACCCGCCTGCGTTCCGGCCAGGTGCTGGAGATCATCGACGGCCCGAGGCAGCTGCCCGCGCGTGACGCGGCCACCTTCGAGACCATCGGCACGGCGGCGACCTTGTGCATACCGCTGATCAAGGAGGGTCGCCTGACCGCGCTGATGGCCATCAACGACAAGCGACCGCGCGCCTGGTCGGCTTACGAACAGGCCTTGATCGGCGAGGTCACCGAGCGGTGCTGGGCGCATATCCAGCGGCTGCAGTCGCATAATGCCGTTCGCGAGGCGATGGCCGCCCTGGAAGCGCTCAATGCCAACCTGGAACAGCGCGTCGACGAACGCACCGAGCAACTGCTGCACACCGAAGCGGTGCTGCGCCAAACACAGAAGCTCGAGGCCATCGGCCAACTGACCGGTGGCGTGGCTCACGACTTCAATAACCTGCTGACCATCATCCGTTCCTCGATCCACTTTCTGCAGAGTCCCAACCTGGACGAGACACGGCGTGCGCGCTATCTCAAGACGATCGCCGACACCGTCGACCGTGGCGTCAAGCTGACCGGCCAGTTGCTCGCCTTCGCTCGGCGCCAGGCCTTGAGCCCGCAGGTATTCGAAGCGGGGCCGCGACTAGAGGCGATCACCGACATGCTCGACACGGCCACGGGCGCGCGCATCCAGGTCAGCCTGGAGGTGCCAACCACGCCGTGCCATATTCGCGCGGACCTGGGGCAGTTGGAGACCGCCGTGATCAATATGGTCATCAATGGCCGAGATGCCACGGCAGGCAGCGCCACCTTGCGCTTGTGCCTGCACGGCGACCAGGACATGCCACCGCTGCGGGGACACCCAGGCCAGGCCGGGCCCTTCGCGGCGATTTCGGTCATCGACGAGGGCGTCGGCATAGCGCCCGAGCTGCTCGATCGGATCTTCGACCCTTTCTTCACCACCAAGCCTGCCGGCCAGGGCACCGGTCTGGGCCTTTCCCAGGTCTTCGGTTTCGCCAAGCAGTCCGGGGGCGACGTGCAGGTCACCAGCGTCGAAGGCCAGGGCACGACCTTCACCCTTTACCTGCCCCAGGTGGCAGCCGAAGTCGAAGAAGAAACGACGCGCCCGCCGGCCAATGCCCGTCAGCAGGCGGAAGCGGCGAAGCGGCGGATCCTGGTGGTCGAAGATAACCGAGACGTCGGCGGTTTCGCGGTGCAGATCCTCAAGGAACATGGCTACCAGATCAGCTGGGTACATTGTGCCGAAGACGCCCTGGCGCAGCTGGAGCACTCCACGGTGGAGTATCACGCGGTGTTCTCCGACGTGAGGATGCCTGGCATGGGCGGCCTGGCGCTGGCCCATACCCTGCGCCAGACACGAGCGGACCTGCCGGTGGTCCTGACGTCCGGTTACAGCGAAGCCATCGCCGAGGGCGGCCACCAAGGTTTCGAGTTCATTGCCAAACCCTATTCCGCCGAGCAGCTCCGGCATGCGCTGGAGAAGGTGCTGCAGAGCCCTGGAGATCGGTAGCGCGCGCCGCTTCGCAGTGCCTCACGCCACCGTCGACAACAGCTGCGCCAGGCTTTGCGCCAGTTCCGCTCGCCGAAATGGCTTGCGCAGCACTTCGAAGCCCTGCAACTCAAGAGGCGTGAGATTGGCGTAACCCGTGATGATGAGCACCGGCAGGCCGGCGTGGCTTTGCCGCAGACTCTGGGCGAACTGGGCGCCCGTCATATCGTTCATGATGTGGTCGGTCACCAGGATGTCCACCACCAGCCCGGTATCGATCAAGGCCTGGGCCGCCGCCGCGCTGGACGCTTCGGTCACCTCGTAGCCCAGGTCGCGCAACTGCAGGCCGGTGGCATGACGGACGATGTCTTCGTCGTCCACCAGCAACACGTGTGTCGAATGCCGGGGAGGCGGTGCCGGCGAAACCTCATCTATCGGTGCGTGCGCCGGGCCGTCGCTGGCGGGCAGCCAGATCGTCGCCTGGGTGCCCTGCCCGGGTGTCGAGTCGACGCTGAGGCCACCGCCCGATTGCGCCGCCAGGCCTTGTACCATGGACAGTCCCAGGCCCGTGCCCTTGCCGCCGCGCTTGGTCGAATAGAACGGCTCCATGCAACGTTTGAGCACCTCTTCGCTCATGCCGGTGCCGCTGTCGCCGACCTGCAACCAGACTTGCCGGTCCGACCCCAGGCCCTTGGGCTGCGGTTCGCTACTCACGTCGGTGTCCGCGCGCAGGGTCAGCCGGCCACTGTTGGCCATCGCATCGCGAGCGTTGACCACCAGGTTGAGGATGGCCAGCTCCAGCTGGTGCGGATCTACCACCACCGCGGGCAGATTCGGATCGATCTCGACGATGATCTCGATGCCTGGGCCCAGGGAGCGCGCCATCAGTTCGTGCATGTCGGCCACCAAGGCCGCCAGCGATACCGCCTGGGGCTTGAGGGTCTGGCGACGGGCGAAGCTGAGCAGGCGTCCGACCAGGTTCCGGGCGCGGTCGGCCGCCTGCAGCGCGCTGTCGATGAGTTTGGCGGAGCGCTCGCCTTCCTGTCGGCGCCGGACCAGTTCCAAGGTGGTAATGATGGGGGTGAGCATGTTGTTGAAGTCGTGGGCGATCCCGCCGGAAAGCTGGCCGATCATTTCCATCCTGCGCGCTTCGTGCAACTGCAGGATGGACGCTTCTCGCTGCTCGAGCATGGCCGCCACCCGTTCCTCGAGGCTTTCGCTAAGCGTAACCAGCTCGGCCTCGGCCTGGATCCTGGCCGTGATATCGATACTCACGCAGAGCATCCCCGACAGGCGTCCGTGTTCATGGACCAGCGGGGTGATCTGCGATTGCACCCATACCTGGCTACCGTCCGGCCGCCGATAACGCTGGGTCAGCTCGCTCGGTTCGTCAACCGCGACCCGCCGAGCGTCGGGAGTCAGGTCCACGGGAACGTCGGGCAAGCGGGTACCGATCAGAGCTGCGCGAGGCCGTCCGACCATCTCGCAATAGCGGTCGTTGACTCGCGTGATGTTCCACCAGCGGTCACACAGGGCAATACCCGCGCTGGCCTGCTCGAACATCGCCGACAGCTGCATCGAACTGGTCCTCAACGTATGCTGGTCGCGAGCGTGGGTCATGGCCGCCCAGACCTGCTTGGCGCTTTCCTCAAGCAACAGGCGCTCGTCGTCGGTGACCCTATGCGAAGGCTGAAAATGTACGCCGAGCAACGCCTCCAGGCGATCCGAGCGCAGTATCGGTACATGCAGAGTGGCCGCTGTGCGGAGCGAGGAAGCACAGCCCGATCGCACGCGACCTTGCGCATCCAGCTTGCCATCGTCCATGCCGGATACGACGCTACGCCCCATCGACAGATCCGTTCGCGCGTCATCGCCCAGCGCCTGGTAGGCATGATCGCCGATCATCGAAGTAGCCTCGTTGCTCCATTCGTGCCCTATCCGAAAGGCTGTTCCATTGCCGAGGTCTTCGCCGAAGAATACCCGTGAGGCGCCCAGTTCCCTGCCCAGTCGCTGGGTGGCGTAGGTTTCGATCCGCGCGGAATCGCCCAGGGTCGGCAGCGCCTGTCCGAGTTCGAGCAGAAAGGCCTGACGGCGCTGGTAGCGTACACGCTCGGTGGTCTCGGTGACGATGCACAGCACCCCGGCAACCTCGCCATCGGCCTCGCGAACGGCCGAATAGGACACATCGAAATAGGCCGTCTCACCCTGTCCATGGCGCTCTATATAGAAGGGCCGATCCTTGGCCGAGAACGTCTCGCCCGTTTCGCGCACATTGCGCAGCAAGGGCTCGAGGTCATCCCAAAGCTCGCTCCAGTTTTCCACCGCCGACCGGCCCAGCGCGCGGGGATGCTTGGCTCCGATGGTCGGTGCGTAGGTGTCGTTGTACAACGCTACGTACTGCGGCCCCCAGAACAGCACGATCTGCGCCTGGGAGGGCAAAAGCATGCCCATGAGTATCTTGAGGCTGGGCGACCAGTCCTGCGGTGCCCCCAGGTGCGAATCCGCCCAGTCCCGGGTGCGCAGCAATGTACCGATCGACCCGCCATTGAGCAGGAAACCCAATTGGCCACGCGGCGTCCCAGCGTCGTTGTCCTGAAGTGATGTCATGTCTTGCCGGCTATCAGTCCCTTGGCGCACAGGCGCCCGTCACTGATAGGAGGGCCGGCACAAGCAGTCGTTCCGCCTAAATGCAATGTTTCTCACGGCTGATCGAGCGGTGGACCGGAAGGGCTCGAGTGGCGGCGCGGCTAGCGGTGCCTGGAGGGAGTCGAACCTCACGACATGCACCCGTCGGCCACCGCGCACCCGTCGGAACGGCCCTATCCCCCACCAGCTCAAAGGTTGTATGCGCGCTCATCATGCTCCGCGAGGTCCAGCCCCTGCTCTTCCACCTCGCGAGAGGCTCGCAGGCCGATCGTATGCCTGATCGCGCCCAGGATCGCCCAGCTCATCACGAAGCAATAGACGAAGGTGAACGCCACGCCCTTGAGCTGCACCAGCAACTGCGTCAGCGGTTGCACGCCATCCACATAGCCGCCCAGCGACGGTGCGGCGAATACACCAGTAAGCAGCGCACCGACGATCCCGCCCACCCCGTGCAGGCCGAACACGTCCAGACTGTCGTCATAGCCCAGTTTCCGTTTCAAGCGGGTCACGGCGAAGAAGCACAGGGCGCCGGTCAACAGTCCGATGGCCAGGGCGCCCAAGGGCCCTACGTAGGCGCAGGCTGGGGTGATCCCGACCAATCCGGCCAAGGCTCCGGAGGCTGCTCCGAGCGCGGTGGGTCGCCCGTGCAGGAGCCTTTCGCTGATCAGCCAGCCGACGATACCCGCGCAGGCGGCGATCATGGTGGCAAGCATGACGATACCCGCGCCGGCATCGGCGGCGAGGCCCGAGCCGACGTTGAAGCCGAACCAGCCGACCCACAGCAGCCCGGCGCCAACCAGCGTGAGGCCGAGGTTGTGCGGCGGCATGGCGGTCTGCGGATAGCCCTTGCGCTTGCCCAGCATCAGCGCGGCGGCCAGGGCGGCAACGCCCGAGTTGATGTGCACCGCCGTGCCTCCGGCAAAATCCAGCACGCCCCAATTGACCATGAGCGCGCCTGGCCCGCCCCAGACCATGTGCGCGATGGGCGCGTAGACCAGGGTGAACCACGCCGCCATGAACAGCAGCGCCGCGTTGAATTTCATGCGTTCGGCAAAACCGCCGGCGATCAGCGCAGGCGTGATGATGGCGAAGGTCAGCTGGAAGACCGCGAAGACGCCTTCCGGAATGCTGCCGACCAGGCTGTCGGCACGGATGTCTAGCATCAGTGCCTTGTCCAGGCTGCCAACGAAGCTGTTGAAGGTAAGCTGCCCCTCCACCATGCCGCGGGTATCGACCACCAGGCTGTAGCCGTACAGCACCCAGAGAATTCCGATGATCCCGGCCACGGCGAACAGCTGGGTGAAGACCGAGAGAAAGTTCTTGGCCCGCACCATGCCGCCGTAGAACAGTGCAAGGCCAGGGATGCACATCATCAGCACGAACATGGCGGCGCAGATCATCCAGGCGGTGTTGCCGGTGTCCAGGCTCGGCTCGGCGGCGTGGACCAAGGGTGCGAGGGCGAACAAGGGGACTGCCAAGGCAAGGCGTGACAGCGGTCGAAGCGTCATGGGCTTACTCCAGGTCGATGTTCGATGCACGAATGCCTGCAGGTCCGCGCCTGCCCTGGCTGTGCGGCGTATCGGGAAAACCGCCGACATCGGTCGGCGGTCGGGATCACTCAGTACTGCGCTTGCCCAGGTACCCAGTTGGTGCCGGCCAGCGGTACCCGCGCCATGGCGGCGGCTTCGACGGTCAGGGCCACCAGGTCCTCGGGATCGAGGTTGTGCAGGTGCGACTTGCCGCAAGCGCGAGCCATGGTCTGGGCCTCCAGGACCAACACACGCAAATAGTTGGCCAGGCGGCGGCCGGCCTCCTGCGGATCGAGGCGCTTGGCCAGCTCCGGATCCTGGGTGGTGATACCGGCGGGGTCGCGACCGTTCTGCCAATCGTCGTAGAAGCCAGCGGCCGAGCCGATCTTCTTCAGCTCCTCGTCGAGCCGTGGGTGGTTGTCGCCCAGCGCGATCAGCGCGGCGGTGCCGATGGCGACGGCGTCAGCGCCCAGGGCCATGGCCTTGGCGACGTCGGCGCCGTTACGGATACCGCCGGAGACGATCAGCTGGACCTTGCGGTGCATGCCCATCTCTTGCAACGCCTGCACAGCCTGGGGGATGGCGGGCAGGATCGGGATGCCGACGTGCTCGATGAACACTTCCTGAGTGGCCGCGGTACCGCCTTGCATGCCGTCGAGCACGATCACATCGGCGCCGGCCTTTACCGCCAGCTTGACGTCATAGTAGGGACGGCTGGCGCCGATCTTGACGTAGATCGGTTTCTCCCAGTCAGTGATCTCGCGCAGCTCGGCGATCTTGATGGCCAGGTCGTCCGGGCCGGTCCAGTCCGGATGGCGGCAGGCACTGCGCTGATCGACACCGATCGGCAAGGTCCGCATGCCAGCGACACGCTCGGTGACCTTCATGCCCAGCAGCATGCCGCCGCCGCCCGGCTTGGCGCCCTGCCCCAGGACGATCTCGATGGCATCGGCCTTGCGCAGGTCATCCGGGTTCATGCCATAGCGCGACGGCAGGTACTGGTACACCAGGTGCTGGGACTGACCGCGCTCCTCCGGGGTCATGCCGCCATCGCCGGTGGTGGTGCTGGTACCGGCGATGCTGGCGCCACGACCCAGGGCCTCCTTGGCATTGGCCGATAGCGCCCCGAAGCTCATGCCGGCGATGGTCACCGGAATCTTCAGGTGGATCGGCTTCTTGGCGAAGCGGTTGCCCAGGACGACGTCGGTGCCGCATTTCTCCCGGTAACCTTCCAGTGGGTAACGCGAGACGCTGGCGCCCAGCAGCAACAGGTCATCGAAGTGCGGGACACGGCGCTTGGTGCCGCCACCGCGGATGTCGTAGATGCCGGTCTCGGCGGCGCGCTGGATTTCCTGGATGGTCAGGCGATCGAAGGTGGCCGATTCGCGCAGCACGGGTGGGGTTTTTTCGCTCATGTGAAGCTCCTCGAATTCGGGATCTGGACGCGACCTAGGGCTGCGTCGAGGGGAATCAGTACGCCGAGGCGTTGTCGACCTTGAAGTTGTAGAGCTGACGGGCCGAGCCATAACGCTTGAAGCTGGCCGGGTCCTCGTCGAATCCCGCGCGGTCCAGCAGCCCCTTGAGCTCTTCGAGATGCTCGGCGCGCATGTCTTTTTCGACGCAGTCGGAGCCCAGCGACTGGACCGATCCCTTGACGTAGATGCGCACTTCGTAGAGCGAATCGCCCAGGGCGTCGCCGGCATCGCCGCAGACCACCAGACGCCCGGCCTGGCCCATGAAACAGCTCATGTGGCCGATGCTGCCGCCGACGACGATGTCCACGCCCTTCATCGAGATCCCGCAGCGCGCCCCGGCGTCGCCCTCGATCACCAGCAGACCGCCATGCGCCGTGGCGCCCGCGGCCTGGGACGCGCTGCCCTTGATCCGCACCGAGCCGGACATCATGTTTTCCGCCACCCCGACACCGACGTTGCCGTGCACCGTGACGCTGGCTTTCTGGTTCATGCCCGCGCAGTAGTAGCCGGCGTGCCCTTCGATCTCGACGGACACGGACTGATTGATACCCACGGCCAGATTGTGCTTGCCGTCTGGTCGGGCGACGCGCCATTCACGGTCCTGGACGTCGTCGTGCAAGGCCTGGTTGAGTTCGCGCACCGAGGCGCTGGATAGATCGATGGTCTTCATGTTGTTCTCCAGATGCGAGTCGACGGATCAGGCGCTCTCGCGCTCCCAGACGTACAAGGTGGCGGGCGCGGGCTCCCAGACGCGCGCCTTGTCGATGCCTGGCAGGCTGGCCAGGGCCTGGTATTCCGAGGCCATGGCCACGTAGTCGTCGGTTTCGGCCAGCACCGCGGGCTTGCAGGCGATCGGGTCGCGGATCACCGCAAATCCGTTGCGCGTGCCGATGGCAAAGGTGAAGAAACCGTCCAGGTCTTCCAGGGCGCCATCCAGTGCCTGGGCCAGGGTATCGCCCTGCCGCAGGCGCCAGGTGAGGTACCCGGCGGCGACCTCGGTGTCGTTGTCGGTCTCGAAAGTGATGCCCTCGCGCTTGAGCTCCTGGCGCAGGCGGAAGTGATTGGACAGCGAGCCGTTGTGCACCAGGCACAGGTCGGCGCCGGTGGAGAACGGGTGGCTGCCTTCCATGGTCACCGCGCTTTCGGTCGCCATGCGGGTGTGCCCGATGATGTGGCTGCCCTTCATGCCGGCCAGGCCGAAGCGCTGGGAGATTTCCTCTGGCAGCCCCATGCCCTTGAGGATTTCGATGCTTTGTCCGGCACTCATGATGCGGACGTCGGGCGCCAGTTCCACGAGGGCTTCACGGGCCGATTCCTCGCTGCAATGGGCCTTGAGAACCGCGGCGCTGGCATTCTGGAACCAATCCAGCGAGCAACCCAGGCGAGCTTCCATGTCGCCCATCAATGCCGCCCAGGGATAGCCGGTCTCGCCGGCCTGCAAGGTCAGCTTGATCCAGCCATCGGCGACTTCGTCGCCATAGATGGCGAAGCCCGCGCTGTCCGGGCCGCGGTCGGTCATGGCCTGGAGCATGGGTTCGAAGAGCTTGCCGAGCTGGCTTTCCAGCGCCGGCTTCTTCAGGTACAGACCTACGATTCCACACATAAAAAGGGCCTCACTCTGTTCGTCAGTTGTCAGCTTCAGGCTGCCAACTGCAAGTTGTCCGGGTAGGACGGGTTCGTTGGCGCCGCGCGCAGGCTTTCCAGAAGCCGACGGCGCGGACCCGTGGCTCAGAAGAATTCGGTGTAGCGCTGGATCTCCCAGTCCGAGACGTGACGGCAGTACTCGATCCATTCCATGCGCTTGAGCTTGATGAACTCGTCGACGATTTGTGAACCGAGCACTTCTCGGAACAATGGGTCGGCATCCAGCGCGTCGGTCGCTTCCTTGAGCGATTGCGGCAGGGTCTTGATGCCGCGCGCGGCGATTTCTTCCAGGCTCAGGTTGTAGAGGTTCTCGTTGCACATCTCGCCTGGTTCCAGCTGACGGTCGATACCATCCAGGCCCGCGGCGATGATGGCCGCGGTGACCAGGTAGGGATTGCAGCCGGCGTCGGGAAGACGGAATTCAAGGCGCCCGTAAGGGATGCGCACCATCGCCGAGCGGTTGTTCGCGCCGTAGGCGATGAAGGCCGGCGCCCAGGTCGAACCGGACAGCGAACGGCCCACCACCAGACGCTTGTAGGAGTTCACCGTGGGCGCGGCCAAGGCGCACAAGGCCGGGCCGTGGGCGAGCAGCCCGGCGGCGAAGTGATAGGCCAGTTTCGACAGGCCCATGCCGCTGGTATCCGACGGGTCGTGGAAGAGGTTCTTGTTGCTGGCACTGGCCAGCGAGAGGTGGAAGTGCATGCCGTTGCCGGCTCGCTTGGGGTCGGGCTTGGGCATGAACGAGCAGATCATCCCCAGATCGTTGGCGATCTCGCCGGCCGCCATGCGGAAGAACGTGAAACGGTCGGCCGACTCGAGCGCGTCGCTGTAGGTGTAGTTGATCTCGAACTGGCCGTTGGCGTCTTCATGGTCGATCTGATAGATGTCGAAGCCGACGGGTTGCAGGGCTTCGGTCAGGCGCTCGAGGAACTCGCGGGAACGAGACAGGCCCTTGTAGTCGTAGCAGGGCTTGTCGAGATTGTCCGAAGCGTCGACCAGTTGCAGCTTGCCGCCTTCATCGCGACGGAACAGGCTGAATTCGGGCTCCAGACCGGTGTTGAGCACCCAGCCCTTGTCGGCGAGCCGCTGTACCTGCTGTTGCAGTACATGCCGACTGTCCAGCGGCCAGGGTTCGCCATTCACGTGTCCGACGCAGACCACCCGGCCGTAGCCTGGTTGCCAAGGCACCGGGATCAGCGTCGACAGGTCGCCGCGGGCCATGAAGTCCGGGCCATGGGGCTCCATCCCCATACCGCAGATGGCGAACCCGGCAAAGCCGGCGCCCTGCTCGGCCACGGTCTGGAGGCCCGTGACCGGCACCGATTTGGTTTTCGCCGCGCCATGGATATCGACGAACTGGGCCAGCACGTACCTGATGCCGTGCTGATCGAGGATGCGCTGGGTTTCTGCTGGCAACATGGGTGATCACTCCTGGTCAAGAGGCAGGACGTTGATGGGCCGGATCAATTCCGATAAGGAATTTTTCTTTCCTGACAGGAATGCAACAGCCTTGCCAACTTGTAGGGCAGAGGATCAAACAGCGCGCAGGTACGCTTTTCTTCTGTATATATGGGAAACTTGCTTTCATCGCAGGAAAGACTTTCGCCAGCGAAGCAAAGCCATGCACTTTCCAAGTGCGAAACAATTATTCTTGAACTTAAACCGTGCAGGGTGCTTCAATGTCGACCGCTAACGAACCACGTCTCCGTCTGGAGCAGTACCTGGGCCTGCAGATCAAGCGCCAGCGATTGGCGCAGTCCCTGAAGCTTGCGGACGTGGCACGCATCGCCGGTATCAGTCAGGGCATGCTGAGCAAGATCGAGAATGCCCAGGTCTCGACCAGCCTCGACACCCTCAGCCGTCTGTGCGACGTGCTGGGCATGCCCATGTCCAAACTCTTCAGCCAGTATGATCAGGCCGATGGCAATGCCTTGCTGGTCAAGGCAGGCGAAGGCCTGGAAGTGGTACGCCGGGGGACCGACAAGGGTCATACCTACCATTTGCTCAACCATTCCCGAGGCCCGAAGAAGAACGTGGAGGCCTACATGGTGACCATGGATGACGCCAGCGAGGAGTTTCCGACCTTCGCTCATCCAGGGACCG
Organism: Pseudomonas capeferrum; assembly: GCF_013523055.1. GTDB lineage: Bacteria > Pseudomonadota > Gammaproteobacteria > Pseudomonadales > Pseudomonadaceae > Aquipseudomonas > Aquipseudomonas capeferrum_A. Next base: position 108,587 of record NZ_JAAMQM010000001.1, read on the forward strand.
AGTTCCTGCATCTGCTGGAGGGGGAATTGGTGTACCGGCATGGCAACCAGCTCTACCACATGCAGGCCGGGGACAGCCTGACGTTCGATGCTGATACGCCGCACGGGCCGGAGCAGTTGGTGCAGGTGCCGATTCGGTTGTTGTCGATCATGAACTACGGCGGAGAGTAGGTAACCTGGGATTCAGGCCCGAACCTACGGCTATCAGCTAAGGTGCAGCCAGCGCCTACACGGGTTTCGCCGCACCTTGGGTAATAACCGAGTGACCGACAAAAAATCGAGGTACGGCGCACCAGACTCTGGATGAGTCGCGCACTTTCTCGAGCCTCACGAATTTCCCTACAGGATAAAAAATTTCTTCAGGGTATAGACCTGCGCTAAAACTTCGCCTATAAAACCGCAAAAGGAAATTTATATTCCCACAAAGAAACACTCCTTCGCCCGCGAACCCATCATTCACCGGTGAAATCTTCAAGCCCTTGTGCCCGAACTGCCCCCATTCACCACGAGGATTCGACATGCCCCACGCTCACAACCCCTTCATCCTGCGTATCAGTTGCCCAGCCGTTTCCGGCATCGTCGCGGCGGTGACCACCTACCTGGCCGAGCAGGGTTGCTATATCAGCGAAATGGCGCAGTTCGACGACGAGGACAGCGGACGTTTCTTCATGCGCGCCGTGTTCCGCTTCAATGATGGCCTGTCCGGTGACATCAGCCAGGTCGAAGCCGGTTTCACCGATGTCGCGCAACGCTTCTCCATGCAGTGGAGCCTGCACGACAGCGCACGCCCCATGCGCGTGCTGCTGATGGTCAGCAAATTCGACCACTGCCTGGCAGACCTGCTCTACCGCCACGCCAAGGGCGAACTCGAGATGCAGATCACTGCCATCGTCTCCAACCACCTGGAACTGCGGCCCATGGCCGAGCGCGAAGGCATCCGCTTCGTCTACCTGCCGGTTTCCAAGGAAACCAAGGCGGAGCAGGAGTCGGCGCTGATGCGCATCGTCGAGGAAACCGACACCGAACTGGTGGTCCTGGCGCGCTACATGCAGATTCTTTCGGATGATCTGTGCAAGCAACTGTCAGGCCGGGCCATCAACATCCACCATTCGTTCCTGCCAGGATTCAAAGGCGCCAAGCCCTACCACCAGGCCTATCACCGGGGCGTCAAGCTGATCGGCGCCACGGCCCACTACGTCACCAGCGACCTGGACGAAGGCCCGATCATCGAACAGGAAGTCCAGCGCGTGGACCATGCCTACAACCCGGATGACCTGGTGGCGATCGGACGCGACACCGAGACCGTCGCCCTTTCGCGCGCCCTCAAGTACCACCTGGAGCACCGGGTTTTCATCAACGACGACCGCACGGTGATCTTCAAATGAGCGCCGTTGCCAGCGTCAAGATCATCGATGGCAAGGCCACGTCGGCGCGAGTTCTGGCCGAGGTCCGCGAGCAAGTCCTGGCCTTGCGCGAAGCCGGTACGCAACCAGGCCTGGCCGTGGTGCTGGTAGGCAGCGATGCCGCCAGCCAGGTCTATGTGCGCAACAAGGTCCTGCGAGCCGAGGAAGTCGGTATCCGCTCGTTCGAACACCGCTTGCCCGCGGACACGACACAGGACGAACTGCTGAGGCTGATCGCCCTCCTCAACGCGGATCGGGCCGTCAACGGCATCCTGGTGCAGCTGCCCCTGCCCGCGCATGTCGACGAACACCAGGTGCTGCAGGCGATCAGCCCCCTCAAGGATGTGGACGGCTTCCACAGTGCCAATGTCGGCGGTCTCGCCCAAGGCCGAGACGTGCTCACTCCCTGTACCCCCAGCGGTTGCATGCGCTTGCTGCATGACACCTGCGGCGACCTGTCCGGCAAGCATGCCGTGGTGGTCGGGCGCTCGAACATCGTCGGCAAGCCCATGGCCGCGCTGCTGTTGCAGGCCGACTGCACGGTGACCGTGGTCCACTCGCGCACTCGTGACCTGCAGGTACTGTGCCGCCAGGCAGACATCCTGATCGCCGCCGTCGGCAAGCCCCGCCTGATCGATGCCGACTGGCTCAAGCCCGGCGCCATCGTTATCGATGTCGGCATCAACCGCATCGAGGTGGAGGGGCGCAGCAGGCTGGTCGGGGATGTCGACTTCGAGGCCGCCCTGCCCCAGGTCGCGGCGATCACTCCGGTGCCCGGGGGCGTCGGCCCCATGACCATCGCCTGCTTGATGAAAAACACACTGTTGGCCCTGGACCTGCAACAGCAGGCCGTCCGAGAGGAGCGCATCCCATGCCCTTCGCCCTGCTGAAACACGGTCTGAGCGCCGACTACCCGGTGGAAGTCGATCTGCCACCGCCCTGTGACCTCAAGCCACGCTACGACGTGGTGATCATCGGCGCGGGCGGCCATGGCCTGGCGATTGCCTATTACCTGGCCAAGTACCATGGGGTGACCAATGTCGCCGTGCTGGAGAAGGCCTACCTGGGCGGCGGCAACACCGCGCGCAACACGGCGGTGATCCGCTCGAACTATCTGACCAGCGAAGGCGTGCGCTTCTATGCCGAATCGGTGCGGATGTTCCAGGAGCTCTCCAACGAGTTCGACTTCAACATCATGTACTCCGAACGCGGCCAGCTCACCCTGGCCCACACCGACGCCACGGTCCGCGCTTTCCGTCAACGCGCCGAAGTGAACAAGCACTTCGGCGGACGTACCGAGATGATCGACCGCCAGCAGATCCGCGAACTGGTACCGACCCTCAACCTCGATCCCGGTCATCTGCCGGTGATCGCCGGGCTGTGGCACATCGACGGCGCCACCGCGCGTCACGATGCGGTCGCCTGGGGATACGCCAAGCAGGCCGCCAAGCGCGGCGTGGAAATCCACCAGCTCACCGAAGTGCAGGACCTGGTAGTGCGCAATGGGCGCATCGAGGCGGTCAAGACCAACCGCGGCACTGTGCAGTGCGGCTGCGTGGTGCAGGCCATCGCAGGGGCCAGCTCGCTGCTGATGGCCAAGGCCGGTATCCGCGCGCCGATCCAGACCTACCCCTTGCAGGCCATGGTCACCCAGCCGTTCAAGCCGTTCCTCGACCCCCTGGTCAGCTCCTCGGCGTTGCACTGCTATGTCCAGCAGACCAGCCGCGGCGAGATCGTCTTCGGTGGCGGTTCGGACCCTTACCCGCTCTACAACACGCGCTCGACCCTGGATCTCAAGGAAAGCCTGCTCGGCCACGCTATCGAGATGTTCCCGTTCATGGCCAACGCCAAACTGATGCGTCAGTGGGCCGGGATGACCGACATGACGCCGGACTACAGCCCGATCATGGGTCTGTCTCCGGTGGAAAACTACTACTTGGACGCCGGTTGGGGCACCTGGGGCTTCAAGTCCACGCCGATCTGCGGCAAGACCATGGCCGAGCTGGTCGCCAGCGGCGGCAAGGTACCCGCGTTGATCGCGCCCTTCGCCCTGGAGCGTTTCAGCCGCTTCCAGCAGGTCAACGAAATGGGCGCCACGGCAGCCAGTCACTAGAGGAACGAGCGATGAAGATCCTGACCTGCCCCTTGAACGGTCCGCGCAACATCAGTGAGTTCACCTACGGGGGCGAATTCAAGCGCATGCCTGACCCGGCCCGCTGCAGCGACCTGGAATGGGCCGACTACGTATTCAACAGCGATAACGCCGCCGGTGTGGTCGTCGAGTGGTGGCTGCACAATGCCTCCAGCTACTGGTTCCTGGCCGAACGGCACACCGTGAGCGACCAGGTCCTGCGCACCTTCGACCCCAAGGAAGTCTTCGACCGACGTATCGACTTCGCCGCCCCTGCCACCATCCCGGAGATCGCCGGATGAACAGCCCGACTCGCCTCCCCGCGCCCATGGGCCTGCTGATCGACCGCGAACGGCCCTTGCGCTTCAGCTTCGAAGGCCAGTCGTACCAGGGCTTCGAGGGTGACAGTGTCGCCAGCGCCCTGCTCGGCAATGGTCGCTGGCTGCTTTCACGTTCATTCAAGTACCACCGCCCGCGTGGCCCCTTGAGCATGGCCGGGCAGGATGCCAACAGCCTGGTCCAGCTGCCCGAGGAACCCAACGTGCCGGCCGACCTGCACCCGGCCAGCGAAGGCCTGAAGGTTGCGGGGCAGAACTTCTCCGGCAGCCTGGACAGCGACCGCGACGCCTATCTGGGCAAGTTCTCGCGTTTCATGCCGGTAGGCTTCTATTACCGCGCCTTCTACAAGCCCAAAGGCATGTGGAAGATCTGGGAGCCGCTGATCCGCAAGAAGGCCGGCCTGGGCGTGCTCGATCTCGACTTCAAGCCGCAGTACTACGACAAGGCCTATCTGTTCGTCGACCTGGCGGTGATCGGCGCGGGCCCCGCCGGTCTGCGCGCCGCCCTGGATGCCGCCAACTCCGGGGCCAAGGTCCTGCTGATCGAGCAACAACCGGTACTCGGCGGCTCGCTCAACTACGCTCGCTTCGACATTGCCGGCACTCGCGCCACCAGCCTGCGTGCCGAGCTGCTGGCGGCCGTCGAAGGTCATCCGAATATCCAGGTGCTGCTGCGGGCGACCTGCAATGCCTGGTTCACCGACAACTACCTGCCCGTGATCCAGCACAAGCGCATGTACAAGGTTCGCGCGACACGCTGCCTGGTGGCAGCCGGGTCCTTCGATCAGCCGGTGGTATTCCGCAACAACGATCTGCCCGGCGTGATGCTGACCAGCGCCGCCCAGCGCCTGATGAAGTTCTATGCGGTCAAGCCGGGCCAGCGCGCCGTGGTCCTGACCGGCAACGATGACGGCTATCTGGCCGCCCTCGACCTGCAGGAGCAGGGCGTGACGGTCGCTGCCCTGGTGGACATGCGCACGACGCCCGTCGACAGCGAACTGGCCACCGAGCTCAAGCGTCGGCAGATCCCTTTGCACCTGGGCAGCACCGTCTATGAGGCGCTGCATGAAGCCGGCATGCGTCATGTCAGTGGCGTCGATATCCGCCCGATCACGGGTCAGGGCAAGGTGGCCACCCAAGGTCTGCAACTGGCATGCGATCTGCTGTGCATGTCCGCCGGCTACATGCCGGTCTATCAGTTGCTCTGCCAGGCCGGCGGCAAGCTTGCCTACGAGGAGACGCGGGCCGAATTCGCGATAAGCAACCTGCCGACTCACCTCGATATCGCCGGCTCCGTCAACGGCCGGCACCTGCTCGACAACGTCCTCGCCGATGCCGCCCGTGGCGCCGCCGAAGCGCTTGCGGCGCTGGGCCTGGACGTCCCGACGCCGGCGGCCTTCGCCGCCGAGCGCCCGGTCAATTTCCCTTGGCCGATCTTCCCCCATCCCAAGGGCAAGGATTTCGTCGACTTCGACGAAGACCTGCAGGTGCGCGATATCGTCAACGCGACTCGCAGTGGCTATCGGGATATCCAGCTGGTCAAGCGTTTCTCCACGGTCGGCATGGGCCCTTCTCAAGGCCGCCATTCGGCATTGCCGACCGCGCGCCTGGTCGCGCATGCCACGGGACGCAGCATCGGCGAGACCGGCGTGACCACCGCGCGCCCACCGTTCGAAGCCGAGAAGCTCGCCCATGTAGCCGGTCGTGCTTTCGACCCCTACCGGCAGACGCCGATGCACCGTCGCCACTTGGAAGCGGGAGCCAAGATGATGCCGGCCGGTCTCTGGCAGCGCCCGGCCTTCTATGGCAAAGCCGAGGACCGCGATCGCTGCATGCAGGAGGAAGCCCGGCACGTGCGCGAGAAGGTCGGCCTGATCGATGTCTCGACGCTGGGTGGCCTGGACGTGCGCGGCCCCGATGCCGCCGAGCTGCTGGAGCGCCTGTATACCTTCGGCTTCGCCAAGCTTGCGGTAGGTCGCACGCGGTATGCGTTGATGACCAATGAGCACGGCGTGGTGATCGACGATGGCGTTTGTGCCCGTCTGGGCGAGCGGCATTTCTATGTGAGCGCGACCACCAGCGGCGTCGATCGCCTCTATCAGCAGATGCTCAAATGGAATGCCCAGTGGCGCCTGGACGTCGACATTACCAACGTGACCGCCGCGCTGGCGGCGGTCAATCTGGCCGGACCGCTGTCGCGCCAGGTGCTGGCCAAGGTCTGCGAAGGCATCGACCTGTCCGCCGAGGCGTTTCCCTACCTGGGCGTGCGCCTGGGCAAGGTGGCCGGGATCGCGGCGCGCGTGTTGCGGGTCGGATTCGTCGGCGAGCTTGGCTACGAGATCCATGTACCGGCGCGCTATGCCGAGCGTCTCTGGGATGTGCTGATGGAGGCCGGTGCCGCGCTGGGCATCCGTCCGTTCGGGGTCGAGACCCAGCGCCTGCTGCGCTTGGAAAAAGGCCATGTGATCATCAGTCAGGACACCGATGGCATGACGCACCCCGCGGAGATCGACATGCAGTGGGCGATCGGCCGCAAGAAGCCGTTCTTCGTCGGCAAGCGCTCCATCGAGATCCTCGAAGCCCAGCCACTCAAGCGCAAGCTGGTCGGCTTCACCCTGCCACCTACCAGCGCGCAACCTTTGGAAGGTCATCTGGTCCTGGACGGCGCCGACATCAGCGGCAACGTCACGTCCTGCGAGTATTCGCGGACGGTCGGCCAGATCATCGGGCTGGCCTACGCTGCCACGCACCAGGCCACGCCCGGCATGCACATCCCGATTCGCGTGGAAGGCGGCGAGATCGTCCAGGCCACGGTGGTCCAACTGCCGTTCCACGACCCTGAAAACCAGCGCCAGGAGCTCTGAAACATGTCCAGCCTGAAAGCCGAAGACTTCATCGAACGCAGCCCGCTGTACCCACTGCAGCAAGGCGCGCGTTTGGCCACCCTGGCGCACAGCAGCATCGTTGCCCGCTATGGCGAGAAGGAGGAGCATGCGCTGTTGCAGCGCTGCGCGCTGATCGACCTGAGCAACCTGCCACGGGTGGGTTTCCGAGGAAGCGACAGTGCCGCCTACCTGCAGGCGCGTGGTTACTGCCTGCCCGAGCAGCCCAACCAGGCCGTGCGCCAGCAGGACGGCTGCCTGGTGGCGCGCCTGTCGCAGAGCGAATACCTGCTGCTCGGCAGTCTGCACGACCTGGGCGCGCGCATTGCCGTCGAGGAAAGCCGTTGGGAACAGGATGATCAACGCAACTACCTGCTGCCGCGCCAGGACAGCCATGCCTGGCTGCAACTGACCGGCAACCGCAGCGCCGAGGTGATGGCCAAGCTGTGCGGCGTCGATCTGCGCGCCAGGGCCTTTGCTTCCGGCGCCGTGGCGCAGACCTCGGCGGCACGGATCAACGTGATCGTGATCAATGCCGGCAGCCAGGCCTTGCCGGCCTTGCAGATCCTTTGCGATCGCGCATCGGTGCAGTATTTCTGGGGTGCCTTGCTCGATGCCATGGACGAATTCGGCGGCGGTCCGGTGGGGATCGATGCCCTGCTCGACTGACCACAGGCAGGACCGACAAAGTCGCTGAGAAAACGATGGCCGTGCAGCACAACGGCGCGGCCACCGCCTCGATCGCCGCGACGTCGGGCCGGCTGTCATCCAATCCTCCTGGAGGCACCATGGCGGAGACCCTGCAAGACAGCGAATACCGTGTACCCGCCCTGGAGCGCGGACTCAAACTGCTCGGCCTGTTCAACGCGCGCACCCGTAGCCTGGGCATCAACGACATGGCCGAACGCCTCGGGGTCAGCCCCTCGGCGCTCTACCGCATCGTCCAGACCCTGCAGGACATGGGTTACCTGAACAAGCGCGAACGCAACCTGTACGAACTCGGCGCGCGAGTGATCTCCGACGGCTTCGCCTACCTGAGCAGCCGCGACATCGTCGAAATCGCCCTGCCACATCTCAACGCCTTGCGCGACAGCACATCGCTGTCGTGCCACCTGAGCATTCGCGAGCACACCGATGTGCTGTACATCTATCGGGCTTTCGCGCCGCAACGGCTGACGGTCAACATTCCAGTGGGTACCCGCCTGCCCTGTCACGTCACCGCCCTCGGCAGGATGCTCCTCACCGGCCTGGACGAGGAAGCCCTGGCCCAGTTGTATCAGCAGGTACGCCTGGATGATTACCCGTCGCCGGCGCCGCGGACCCTGCTGGAACTGCAGCAGACCATCGTCGATGACCGCCAGCGCGGCTGGGTGCTGCACCGCTCCGATTATTCCACGGCCATTGCCACGAGTATCAGCGACCGTACCGGGCAGGTCGTGGCGGCGATCAACCTGTCCGGGCCGGAAGCGGTTCTAGCCAGCGCGGCTACGGAGCAGCGCTATGTGCAACTGCTGCGGGAAACGGCCGAGGCGATTGCGCAAGAGTTGCTCGCGGGGTAAGGGCCTGGGTAAGTGATAGTACGCTGCGCCACCATCAGCTCGCTAACCAGCCGCTGACGCGCCTGCTCGAACAGTGTGGGCGGGGCACCTGTTGGGATGTTTCAACAATGAGATTTGGTCGCCACGAAAGCTTCAAGCGTCCCTTGGAACTCACCCAGCGCTCGTGAAATGAATTTATCGCGATGATGCACGGCATACAGCTGCCGTTTAAGAGGTGGGATGTCGTGGTTCAAGACGACCAATTGCCCCGCTGCAATCAGATCGTCAACGACCCAGTACGATAGGCAACTGATACCAATCCCCGCAGCGACCATGCGTTTTATGGCTTCGGAGCTGCCGATCTGTCGGGTATTACGCCACCGGCCGAGGTATGGCAGCAGAAGGTGGAGGACTTGCTCGGCGGTACCTGAACCACACTCGCGAACAAGCCAAGGAGCGTCTCGCAGGTCATCGAGTGTGACCGCAGCCTTGCGCGCCAGCGGATCGGTCGCAGCCGCGACAATCACCAACTCGTCTTCGAACCATGGGCGGGCGGTCAGCTCAGGCAAATGGCAGGGCCCTTCGATCAGCCCGATATCGATGGAAAGCTGGGCGGCCTGCCTGGCGATATCCGCACTGTTACCCATGAAAACGTCGACCTGCAAGCCCGCCGCTCGCTTGCTCAGCATTTCTACCAGCACCGGCATGATGTAGTTTCCAATCGTAGTACTGCACCCCACCCTCAAGCGCGCGACGATATCGCTGCGCTGGAATCCATCTTCTATCTGCGCGGCGGCTTCCAGCAGCCGAATGGCCTGAGGTAGAAGGGTCTGGCCGTTATCGTTCAGCACCAAGCGTTTGCCAACGCGGTCGAACAGCCTGACGTCCAGAGCACCCTCCAATTCATGAAGCGCCGCGCTCGTGGCTGACTGGGATAATGCGAGCGCGACGCTCGCACTGGTTGTCGAGCCGTGTTGGGCAATGGCTCGGAAGATGTCAAGTTGGCGAAGTGTGAGCCCCATGGTTCTACCTGTTAAACGGGTAAGCAATAGCTAAACTACCCGTTTTATCTATTACGTGCATCCCGCTATCGTGCACCGACTAAAAGGTGGAATACATTCAGGAGGCACTATGCGCGACCTACCCCTGGCCAAGATCCTGCAAGGGGGTCAACCGCTTGCAGCGCTAGCGAATCCGAAAGAGGCAATCAGGCAGTTCACGCCTAACTGGTTCGCCGCCACGATGGGCACCGGCATCCTGGCGCTGGCGTTGGGTCAGCTACCTGGAAATATCCTGGTCCTGTCGCAACTTGGTAAAGCACTCTGGTTGTTCAACATCGTGCTGTTCGTAGTCTTTACCGCGATATACGCCGCCCGTTGGATTCTGTTCTTCGATGAGGCCAAGCAGATCTTCGGTCACTCCACTGTTTCCATGTTTTTCGGCACGATTCCGATGGGGCTGGCCACTCTCATCAACGGGCTGGTGCAGTACGGCCTGCCCTCGTGGGGAGATTCGGTCATCGCTTGGGCGCATGTCCTTTGGTGGGCGGACGTGGTAATGGCGCTGGCATGCGGCGTGCTGATTCCATTCATGATGTTCACCCGCCAGCAGCACAGCATTGACCAGATGACTGCCGTGTGGCTGCTACCCGTGGTAGCCGCCGAAGTCGCCGCCGCAAGTGGTGGCGTCATCGCACCACACTTGGTTGATACCAGCGCGCAATTCACCATGCTGATCACCAGCTACGTGTTGTGGGCGTATTCGGTTCCGGTCGCCCTCAGCATTCTGGTGATCCTGATGTTACGCCTGGCGCTTCATAAACTGCCCCACGAAAACATGGCCGCGTCGACCTGGTTGTCGTTAGGGCCCATCGGCACGGGCGCCCTGGGGATGCTGGTGATAGGTAGCGACGCACCCGGGATTTTCGCGGCGCATGGCATGGGCGACATCGGCACGGTAGCGGCTGGCATAGGAATGCTCGCCGGCATTCTGTTCTGGGGTCTTGGCCTGTGGTGGCTGTCATTGGCCGTGCTGATTACCGTGCGATACGTCAAGACAGGCATTCCGTTCAATCTAGGCTGGTGGGGTTTTACCTTTCCATTGGGTGTATATGCAGTGACGACGCTCAAACTGGGTACCATGCTGGACCTGGTCTTCTTCGACGCGCTTGGAATTCTCTTCGTGATGATGTTGGTGGTCATGTGGCTGGTGGTCGCGGCCAGGACAGCAGCGGGTGCTTATCGAGGCAACCTGTTCGTATCGCCTTGCATTGCTTTTCTGGATGCGAAACAGGCCAGTCGATGAAATCGCGCGGTACGGTTCTCACAAGGCTTTCCTCGCTGTAGCGGCGCCTATGCCCTACAGAGAGCATATTTGTCAGGGTGGATCCTACCCTGCGTCCTGTTGACAGAACCTGGCGCGGAAATGGATAACCAAACGATCGTATTTGAAGGGGTGGTATTATACAAAGGCTGCGACCTATCTATCGGCAGCCAAGGTTGCCCTTTGCCATGAGGTACCTCGCCAAAGCGTTTGGCAAGCGAGCACTCGCATCGAGATTCTTACGCGGTTTGTGGTTTCCCAGCGCAAGCCCCCTTAGCCTGATGCCGGCCAGTTAAGGAAAAGTCATCAAATTTTATTGGCTGGCGTTCTTGTTTAATTACCAAATCTTCATTGATGCTACCGGCCTATCGCGGGATAAGCCCGCTCGCCACCGGGACATGCGCGCATCAGTGGCGAGCGGGCTTGTCCCGCGATAGGCCGGTAGCATCACTGAGACTCCAGGAGCCAGAACTCCAGTATTTGATCGACGACTCCCTTAACTGACTGGCATTACCCCTTAGACTGGCTTATCAGCTGCTCATGACGCGATCGGGCGTCATCGGCGTGCTGCGCACACGTTTTCCGGTCGCGTGATAAATCGCGTTGCAGATCGCCGCCGATACCCCGACGATACCGATCTCTCCCACGCCCTTGGCGCCCAGGCGGCTGACGATGCGATCATCCTCGTCGATGAAGATCACCTCGATGTCATGGATGTCCGCATTGACCGCAACGTGATATTCGGAAAGGTTATGGTTCATGAAGCGGCCCAGTCTATGGTCGGACCAAGTCACCTCGTGCAAGGCTTCGCTGATCCCCCATACTACCGCGCCGGTCACTTGGCTATGCGCGGTCTTCATGCTCATGATCCGGCCGGCGGCAATCGCGCTTACCACTCGCGTCACGCGTACGGTACCGAACGCCTCGTCGACCTTCACTTCGGCAAACACGGCAGAATGAGTCGCTCGAATGTAGTTCTTCTGCTTGAGCATGTTAGGCAGCAGCAGGTACTTTTCCTCTACGCGACTCGCGCCAGCTGCGGCCAGGATCATAGGCAGCGCAACCGAAACCGCAGTGGTGCGCCGCAGGCGCATATGCCCTTGGAAGAACTCCACATCCGCGAAGCGTGAATGCTCGAACGGCTTTCCAGGAAGCATCCTGGCCATCTTGTACAGCTGTTTTTGCAGCTTTTGGCAGGCGCCTTCCACGGCCGAACCGACGGTCGTGACATGCGATGATCCGCCTTCGATAGGGGCAACTGGCAGGGTGGAGTCGCCGAGCTGAAAGATGACCTTCTCCAGTTCGAGGCCCATCGCCGCGGCAGCGATCATGGACATCACCGTGTAGGTGCCGGTACCGATGTCGGTGGCCGCGCTGCTGACCACAAGTCGCCCATCGGCATGCAACACGGCGCTGGCGCGCGCGAACATCTGCATCGCATCCCACTGATCCGTCGCGAGGCCCCACCCTACCAGTTCGGTACCTTCACGCATCGAGCGTGGCGCCATTGGGCGATGCGACCAACCGAAGCGCTCGGCGGCCTGCTCGTAGCAAGCCCGCAGTTCCTTGGTGGAATAAGGCAGATCCTTCATCGGGTCGCGGTCGGCGTAGTTCTTCAAACGTAGCGCGAGGGGATCCATGTCAAGCGCGTAGGCCAATTCATCCATCGCGACTTCGAGCGCATGCACGCCATGCGCGGCGCCTGGCGCACGCATGTCGATAGGCGTGTATTGATCAAGATCGACCAACTGATACCCCAGCCGGATATTGTCGCAGGCGTAAAGCTGGCCCGACCAGTTCACGACCACCTCTACGTAATCCTCGATACGCGAGGTCTCGGCAATGGCCTCGTGCACGATGGCGCGTAGCGTACCGTCATCGCTTCGGCAGCACTGGCAGGCGCTACGTAGGAGAAGGGATTCATGCCGGTACCGTCCCGACGACGACGCCGCGATCATTGCCCTCGATAGGCTCCGCGATGCCCATGACCTGGGTCACGGCCTGCACGATCTGCGGGTAGGCACCGCAACGACAGACATTGCCGCTCATGAGTTCGCGGACCTCGGCGGCGTTACTGGCCTCACCTTCCTGGATAAGCCCGACTGCCGAACACAATTGACCCGGTGTGCAATAGCCGCATTGGAAAGCGTCGTGATCGATGAAAGCCTGCTGCAGCGGATGCAGCGTGTCGCCGTCCGCCAGCCCCTCGACCGTGACGATATCCCGGCCATTGTGCATGAGGGCCAATGTCAGGCAGGCGTTGATGCGCCTGCCATCGACCAGGACTGTGCAAGCCCCGCACTGGCCCTGGTCGCAGCCTTTCTTGGTGCCGGTCAAATGCAACTGCTCTCGCAGCAGATCCAGCAAGGTCACCCATGCCTCGATCTGCATGTGCGTTTCTTGGCCATTGAGGCGTAGCGTGATCGGGTAGCGAAGGGTCGAATCGGGTGCGCCAGGCGCCACGGGGTGAGCTTGGGTACTCATGAATCATCCTCGAAAGCCGGTTGTTCGAATGACGTTCAGAACCAGGCGTGCCTATCTCCTCTTCCCCGCTCGGAAGTACGCATGAAACGAACCCTGCACAGCGATCGCCAGTAGGGCTTGGCACATTCAGTTGATTAAAGTCGGCATCCGACCTGGTGACAAGCAATGGCCTTTGGCAGTACGGAAAGCTGGACGGCTGGTCATCTCGAGACTCCGAGCCGAAGGCTGCCATTGCGCAGATCTCTGGGCGGACACATGCTTGACAACGAGGGCTGCGCTACCCGTTCAGCCGCTGCGCTGTCCTAATCGAGCGCGGTAACTGCCAGGACTCTCCCCCGTCCACTTCTTGAACGCCCTGTGAAAGGCGCTGGGTTCCTGGAAGCCTGTCCGCGCGGCGATCTCGGCGATGCTGATGCGCCCCTCCCGCAGGCACTCGAACGCCATGGCGCGGCGTACTTCGTCCTTGATCTGCTGGTACGAGCGCCCTTCACGCTCCAGGTGGCGCCGCAAGGTACTGGCGCTCAGGCCCTGTAGCCTGGCCAGCGTGGTCAGCGTCGGCCACTGGCCGTAGTCACGCTCACGCAGGTGTCGATAGACCTCGGCCACCAGACCATCGTTATTGCGAAAGCGGATCACCAGCCATTGCGGCGCGCTGCGCAAGAAGGTCTTGAGCGCGGCCAGGTCCTGCACCACCGGCAAGCGCAGGTAGTGGCTGTCGAATTCCACTTCGCTATGGCCGGTGCCCAAGCGCAGGTCCGGCCCCCACAACAGCGCATCGTCCTCCTGGGGCGGGCGGGCGATGGCCAGCTCGGTGCGGTTGATGACGATGCGTCGGCCGGCCAGCCAACACAACAGGCTGATTACCAGCACGAGGAAGGTTTCCTCGGCGTAGACACGGGTCAGCGGATCGTCGATCCGCGAGTCCACGCTGACCACCACGCGTGCGCCACGAACCGTGAACCGTCCACGCACATCATGCAGGAACAGGGCGAAATTGTTCAGGCATTGGCGCAAGGCTTTTTCCAGGTTGGGCTCCTGGATGAGGCCACGGCAGATCAGGGCGAAACTGCCCAGCGGCATGCCGTGGCTATCGAGCTGGAAGAACTCGTCGTCCAAGGCGTGGATCATGTCGAGCCACAGTCGCGCAAAGGCCTTGGCCGACACCCGGGCCTGGGCCTTGTCGAGCAGCGCGGGGTCGATGCCGGCGGCGCGCAGGTGCGCTTCGCGCAAGAGCGGTCGATCGCGATGGGCATGCAGCATCGCATTGAGGAAATAGACCGCGACCGAATCGCTATCGCGCATGACTTGGGCTTCACTGCAAGTGGCAAAAAATGCCAGGTTGACTGAACACATCCGGCATAGGCCGCATCCTGGCCTTTGCCTAGACTCAACCCACCTCGGAGACGGTGGCCATTCTCGCAGAGCCCTGCCCCTCCTGCCATGCCTTCACACTTGGAGCCTTGCATGAACCATCCAGAAATCTACATCGTCAGTGCCGTGCGTTCCGCCATCGGTGGTTTTGGCGGTTCGCTCAAAGACCTCCCCCTGGCCGACCTGGCCACCGCGATCAGCCGCGCCGCCATCGAGCGTTCCGGTGTCGCCGCCGAACAGATCGGCCATGTGGTCATGGGCAACGTCATCCCTACCGAACCGCGCGACGCCTACCTGGGCAGGGTCGCCGCCATGAACGCAGGCATTCCCAAGGAAACCCCGGCCTTCAACGTCAATCGCCTGTGCGGTTCGGGCCTGCAAGCGATCGTCTCGGCCGCCCAGTGCCTGCTGTTGGGTGATACCGAGGTGGCGCTGGCCGCTGGCGCCGAATCCATGAGCCGTGGCCCGTACCTGCTGCCGCAGGCTCGCTGGGGCGCGCGCATGGGTGATCTGCAAGGCATCGACTATACCGTCGGCATCCTGCAGGACCCTTTCGAACACTTCCACATGGGCATCACTGCCGAGAATGTCGCGGCCGCCAATGGCATCAGCCGTGAAATGCAGGATGAACTGGCCCTGACCAGTCAGCGCCGTGCCGCCCGCGCCATTGCCGAAGGCCGCTTCGACAGCCAGATCGTTGCCCTCGAACTCAAGACCCGCAAAGGCAGTGTGCAGTTCGCCGTGGACGAGCATGTGCGAGGCGACGTCAGCGCCGAACAGCTGGCGGGTATGAAATCGGTGTTCAAGAAGGACGGAACGGTCACCGCCGGCAATGCCAGCGGCATCAACGACGGCGCCGCCGGCCTGATCCTGGCCACTGGCGACGCGGTCCGCCGCCTTGGCCTCAAGCCGCTGGCGCGCCTGGTGGCCTATGCCCATGCCGGCGTCGAACCGCACCTGATGGGCCTGGGCCCGATCCCGGCGAGCCGCAAGGTGCTGGAGAAGGCCGGACTGCGCGTCAGCGACCTGGACGTGATCGAATCCAACGAAGCCTTCGCCGCCCAGGCCTGTGCCGTGGCTCGCGCGCTGGACTTCGACCCCGAGAAGGTCAACCCCAACGGCTCGGGTATTTCCCTGGGTCACCCGGTCGGCGCCACCGGCGCGATCATCGCCACCAAGGCCATCCACGAACTGCAGCGCATCCAGGGCCGCTATGCGCTGGCTACCATGTGCATCGGTGGCGGCCAGGGTATCGCTGTCGTCTTCGAACGCGTCTGATCCGGAGCCTATTGCCATGAACATCCAACACATTGCCGTGATCGGCGCGGGCACCATGGGCAACGGCATCGCCCAGGCATGCGCCGTGGCCGGTTTCCAGGTCACCCTGATCGACGTATCCGATGCGGCGCTGGCACGCGGCCTGGCGACCCTGGGCAAGAACCTCGAGCGACAGGTCAAGAAGGAGACGCTGACTGGCGCCCAGGCCGAGGCCGCCTTGGCGCGCATCGCCAGCAGCACGGACTATGCCATGCTGGCCAGCGCTCACCTGGTGATCGAAGCGGCTACCGAGAACCTGCCCCTCAAGCAGCGCATCCTGCAACAGGTCGCGGCCAACGTTTCCCCCCAGTGCCTGATCGCCACCAACACGTCGTCACTGTCGGTGACCGAACTGGCGGCGGCCATCGAACACCCAGAGCGTTTCATCGGTGTGCACTTCTTCAATCCGGTGCCGATGATGGCGCTGGTCGAGATCATTCGCGGGCTGCAGACCGACGACAGCACCTATGCGCAGGCGCTGCTGGTGACCGAGAAGCTGGGCAAGACGCCGATCAGCGCGGGCAATCGTCCGGGCTTCGTGGTCAACCGGATTCTGGTACCGATGATCAACGAGGCGATCTTCGTGCGTCAGGAAGGCCTGGCCAGCGCCGAGGACATCGACACCGGCATGCGATTGGGCTGCAATCAGCCCATCGGACCGCTGGCCCTGGCCGACTTGATCGGCCTGGATACCTTGCTGGCGATCATGGAGGCGTTCCATGAGGGCTTCAACGACAGCAAATACCGCCCTGCCCCGCTGCTCAAGGAAATGGTTGCCGCCGGTTACCTGGGACGCAAGAGCGGGCGCGGCTTCTTCGTCTACTGAGACCCACGCCGCGCCGCCAGCCGGTCACTGCAACAGTGTCTGGATCTTGTCGCGCAGGGTATCGAGGTCGAATGGCTTGGCAAGGATCGGCGCCTTGCGCGCGATCGGGCTACCTGACTCGAGGATCTCGGCCGGGTAGCCGCTGATGAAGATCACCTTTAAATCCGGGCGCAGCTTCACGGCTGGCTCGGCGATCTGTACGCCAGAGACGCCGCCCGGCAGGCGATAGTCGGTGACGATCAGGTCCAGGTGCGGCTTGCTGGCGAGAATGTCAAAGGCCTCCTGGCCATTTTCGGCCACCAGTACGTGGTATCCCTCGCCGGCCAGATAATCCCGCAGGATCATGCGAATCGCCGGTTCGTCCTCGACGATCAGAACGACATCTTGTGCATCTTCACTCATGTTAACGCCTTGAATTTGATTCGATTTGGCCATACGACCCCTGGCTCACGCAGAGGTTGCCTGCGTCCGACCACTTTCATGCAGCACAGCGCAAAGGGGCAGCGATACCCGGAACGTCGCCCCTTTGCCCTCTTCGCTGGTAACGCAGATTCGCCCTCCGTGGGCCAGGACGATCTGCTCCGAAATATAAAGTCCCAGGCCCAACCCGCCCGCCACCTGATTGGCCGCGACCCGCTCGAACTGCTGGAAGATGCGTTGCTGGTTCTGCGCGCTGATGCCGATACCCTGATCCCTGACCTCGACACAGGCCATGCCGCTGCCTTCGTACACCCGCACCAGCACCGGTTTGCGCTCACCGTAGCGCAGCGCATTGCTGAGCAGGTTGGCGACCACCTGTTCGATACGGAACTCGTCCCACTGCCCTTCCAGTGCTTGGCCCACTTCCAAGTCGATGGAAGATTCCAGGGCGGCAGCCTGAGCGCTGAAATTTTCCACCAGGCCGCTGACCAGTTGGCACAAATCCACCCGTTTGGGTCGGATCGACAGCTTGCCGGTGCGAATGCGCGAGACATCGAGCATGTCTTCGATCAAGCGAATCAGGCTGTTCAGCTGACGCTCGTCGCGTTCGGTCATGGCCTGCAGCTTGTCCAAGGTGAAGGCTTCGGCGTTGTTACGCGCGAGGTGCATCTTGCGCAGCTGGGCTTCGAGAATCAGGCCGTTGAGTGGCGTGCGCAGTTCGTGGGAAACGATCGACATGAAGTCGTCGCGCATCCTGACCGCATGTTCCAGCTCAGTGCGGGCAACCTGCAGCTGGCCCAACAGCAGCTCCTGTTCCAGGCGGCTGCGTTCGAGGGCCTCGAGCTGGCCGGCAAGGGTCTTGCGCTGGCGGTAGAGGTCGACGAAGACCGAGACCTTGCTCTTGACGGCCTGGGTGTCGAGAGGCTTGTGCAGGAAGTCCACCGCGCCGCTCTCGTAACCCTTGAAGGCATAGTTCATTTCCCGGCCCGCGGCACTGACGAAGACGATAGGGATGTTCTTGGTCTTTTCCATGCCGCGCATCAACTCGGCCAGCTCGAAGCCGTTCATGCCCGGCATCTGCACATCGAGAATAGCCAGGGCGAATTCATGCTCGAGCAACAGCGACAAGGCCTGTTCGGCGGACTGGGCCTGATGGACCTCGCGGTGCTCACCCTGGATCAGGGCCGCGAGCGCCAGCAGGTTCTCAGGCAGGTCGTCGACGATCAACAGTTTGGCGATGATTGGGCTTAGCATGCGCTGGTTTCCAGGGTAGCGAGCAATTGCCCGATACCGCTCAGAGAAAGTAAGTGGTCGGGCTGGTGCAAGGCCAGTGCAGCCTCGGGCATCAGCGCGACCTGTGCATCGCGGGGGTCCTGAACCACGGTCCGGCCACCACATTGTTGTATATAGGCAAGGCCTTTGGCGCCGTCCTCGTTGGCACCGGTCAGTAGCACGCCAAGCAGGTCGGGGCCATAGGCATCGGCCGCCGATTGAAACAGGTAGTCGATCGCAGGCCGGGAAAAATGCAGCGGCTCTTCCTGGCTGAGCGACAGGCTGTAATCCCCCTCGACCGACAGATGATAACCGGGGCCCGCGACATAGATCATGCCCGGCGCGATCCGCTCCTTGTCACGCGCCTCGCGCACGGGGCGCAACAGCTTGCGCTCAAGCACCTCGGCCAGATGGCTGTCGCGATGCTCGGGCAGATGCAGGACGCACAGGATCGGTATGGCGAAGTCGGCAGGCAGGCCGCCGAGCACTTTGAACAATGCCGCGACTCCACCCGCCGAGCCACCGATGACGATTGCCCGTACGCCGATCATGATTTGCGGTAGATCCGTTCAGGTCGAACCAACGGCTCGAAGCGCTCGCCATAGGCGGAAAAATCCACCGACTCCTTGCTGCCCAGGACCAGGAAGCCCCGATGGCAGAGCGATTCGTGGAACAGTCCGAAGGCGCGATCTTGCAATTCCTTGTTGAAATAGATCAGCACATTGCGACACGACACCAACTGAGTCTCCGAGAACACGCTGTCGGTCGCCAGGCTATGGTCGGCGAAAGTCACGTTCTCGCGCAGGGTGCTGTCCATGATCGCATTGCCGTAGGCCGAGGTGTAGTACTCGGTGAAATCGCGGCGGCCACCGGCCTTGCGATAGTTCTCGGCATAATCGTGGATGCTCTGCAGCGAGTAGATCCCCTGCTTGGCCTTGTCCAGCGAGTTCGGATTGATATCGGTGGCATAGATGATGGTGCGGTCCAGCAAGCCTTCCTCGCGCAGCAGAATGGCCATGGAGTAGACCTCCTCCCCCGTGCTGCAGCCAGCGATCCAGATCTTGATCGACGGCCAGGTACGCAGCAGCGGCACCACTTCCCGGCGCAGGGCCAGGAAATGGTCGGGATCGCGGAACATCTCGCTGA
Source organism: Pseudomonas capeferrum (assembly GCF_013523055.1). GTDB lineage: Bacteria > Pseudomonadota > Gammaproteobacteria > Pseudomonadales > Pseudomonadaceae > Aquipseudomonas > Aquipseudomonas capeferrum_A. The sequence continues at coordinate 128,036 of NZ_JAAMQM010000001.1, forward strand.
CCGGGATCGTCAGGTACTGCAACAGCTGCATGAACATGCCGGGGTCATGCAGTACTCGCTCCTGCAGCGCCGACACGGTGCGGCATTCGAGCTGGCGCACGGCGTGCTGGACCCGGCGCTTCATGGAAGCGCCGGAGTAGTCGCGAAAATCGTAGCTGTACTTGAGGTAGATCGCCTCGATCAGCAAGCGGATCTCGATGTCGATGTTGCGTTCGCTAATCAAATTCGCTCCAGTTGTGGCAGCCAGACACGGATCAGCGAGAACAGGCGATCCAGGTCGATGGGCTTGGCCAGGTAGTCGTTGGCACCTGCCTGCAGGCAACGCTGCTGGTCATCTTTCATGGCCTTGGCGGTCACGGCGATGATCGGTAGCTTGCGCCAGCGCGGTTGCTGGCGAATCCGCCGAGTCGCTTCGTAGCCATCCATCTCCGGCATCATCACGTCCATCAGCACCAGGTCGATGTCCTCGTGCTGCTCCAGACGCTCTATCGCTTCACGACCATTACGGCCGATCTCGACCAATGCCCCCTTGTGTTCCAATGCACTGGTCAGGGCGAAGATGTTGCGCACATCGTCATCCACCAGGAGGATCTTGCGCCCTTCGAAGACCTTGTCGCGACTGCGCGCGGTCTTGAGCATGCGCTGGCGTTCATGAGACAGCTGGGATTCGACTTTGTGCAGGAACAGGGTCACTTCGTCGAGCAGCCGCTCCGGCGAGCGCGCGCCCTTGATGATGATGGAGCGCGAGTACTTGAGCAGGTCGGTTTCCTCATCGCGGGTGAGGTTGCGACCGGTATAGACGATGACCGGCGGGAAGGAACGGATGTCCTCGGCGGTCATGCGCTTGAGCAGCTCGTTGCCGAGCATGTCCGGCAGCTTCAGGTCGATGATCATGCAGTCGTAGATGTTTTCGCGCAGCAGGTCCAGCGCCTCCTGGGCCATGGCCACGGCGGTGATCTGCACGTCGTCGTCGTCGATCAGCAGGGCGATGCTCTCGCGCTGCAGGTCATCGTCCTCGACCAGCAGCACATGCTTGAGCTTCTGCGTCAGCTTGGCCTCGAGCCGAGCGAACACTTCCTTGAGCTCTTCGCGACTGGTCGGCTTGACCGCATAACCGACCGCGCCCATGTGCATGGCCGCTTCGACGCGGTCTTCGACCGAGATGATGTGTACCGGGATGTGCCGGGTGCTGGCTTGCTCCTTGAGGCGCTGCAGCACGGTCAGACCGGAATGGTCGGGCAGGCGCATGTCCAGCAGGATGGCGTCGGGCACATAGGTGGCCGCCAGTTCGTAGCCGTCGTCGGCGCCGTGTGCCACCAGGCAGCTGTAACCCAGCTCATGGGCCAGGTCGAAGAGGATGCGAGCGAAGTTGGGTTCGTCCTCGATGACCAGGATGCAGCGATTGCTGAATGGCGCGCGATTGCGGTCATCGGCGAAGGCCAGCGGTTGACTCTGCACTGCCGCCACGGCGGCAGGCAGCTTCGGCGGCGGTGGCAGCTCGCCGATGAGGGTCCGGACCGGACGCGGCTCGTCCGTCTCCAGGGCCTCGTAACGCTCCGGCAGGCTCAGGCTGAACACGCTGCCATGACCCGGAGTACTGTCGATGCTGATGCTGCCGCCAAGCAAGGTCGCAAGATCGCGGGAGATCGACAGCCCCAGGCCGGTACCGCCATAGCGACGGTTGCTGGTGCCGTCGACCTGATGGAAGGCCCCGAAGACGGCTTGCAGCTGGTCCGTGGCTATGCCGATGCCGGTATCGCGGACGGCGAAGATGACGCCGGTGCCAGGCTCATGGCTGATGCGCAGACTGACCTGACCGTGCTCGGTGAACTTGATCGCATTGGAGAGCAGGTTCTTGAGTATCTGCTCGAGGCGCTGGCGGTCGGTGAACACCGAGGCCGGCACCTGAGGCTCGACCTCGACGCTGAAGACCAGGCCCTTGTCCGCGGCCAGCGGCTCGAACATGCCACGCAGGCCTTCGACCAGGCGCAGCAGTTGGGTGTTTTCCGGGCGCATTTCGAGCTTGCCGGCTTCGACCTTGGCGATATCAAGGATGTCGTTGATCAGGTTCAGCAGGTCATTGCCCGCCGAATAGATCGAGTCGGCGAACTTGATCTGTTCCTCGGTGAGATTGCCCTGTCCGTTCTCGGCCAGCAGCTTGGCGAGGATCAACGAGCTGTTCAACGGCGTGCGCAGCTCGTGGGACATGTTGGCGAGAAATTCGGACTTGTACTTGCTCGAGCGCTGCAGATCCTCGGCACGCGCCTGCAACTCCACCTGGGCATGATTGAGCTCGCTGTTCTTGCGATCCAGCGCTTCGGTACGCTCGGCGAGCTGTTCGTTGGTCTGTTCGAGTTCCGCCTGCTGGGTCTCGAGATAAGCCTGGGACTCGCGCAGTACCCGGGACTGCTCCTCGAGCTCCTCGTTGGCGGTCTTGAGCTCTTCCTGCTGTACCTGCAACTCCTCGTTGAGCTGCTGGGTTTCGGCCAGTACTTCCTGCAGACGTTGACGATAGCGAGCGCTCTCGATGGACATGCCGAGGTTTTCGGCGACGCGTTCCAGCAACTCGCTGTCGCGTTCGCTGAGCGGACGCAGGAAGCCCAGCTCCAGGACGCCGTTGATCTGGCCGTCGTCGCGAGTAGGAATCAGCAAGGCACTGTGGGGCAGCCCCGAGCCCAGGCCCGAGCTGAGCTTGAAGTAGTCTTCCGGCAAGTGGTCGAGTTGCAGCAGGCGGCTCTGTTTCACCGCTTCGCCGAGCAGCCCATGCTGAGCGTTGTGCATGGGGTCGCGCGCCTGGGTCCGGGCATCCACGCCATAGGTGGCCACGCGTTGCAGGCCGCCGTGCTCGTCGCGTACGTAGAGCGCGCCCACCACGCTGCCGAGGTAGGCCGCGAAGAAACGCAAGATGCTTTCACCCAGCATCGTCAGGGTCGTCTGGCCCAGTACCTGCTCCGCCAGTTGGGTCTGGCCATTGCGCAACCAGGACTGGTGCTCCAGACGCTCGGCCGCGCGCTGCTGGGCCTGCAGGTTCTCGCCATAGCTGTCCGACAGCGCGAGCAGGTCGCGCCGCCCCAGGTAGGCCAGCAACCCGCTGAGGCCGACGATAAGGATCACGAAGGCACTGATGACCAGCATCGTGATGCTGCTGACCTTCTCGTTGCGCGCCTGGCGCAGCTGCTGTTCGGTGGCGATGATCCCTTCGAATTCCTTGCGGATTTCATCGGTCAGGCGCTTGCCGCGACCGCTGCCGATCATCTCCCGATAATTGCCTTCGTTGCGGCGCAGGGTGATCATCTCGCTGCCGAAGCTGTTCCAGTCGCGCTGCAGGCCCAACAGGCGGTCGATCCGCTCGACCTGCTGCGGATTGTCCTCGACCAGTCCACGCAACCCTTCGAGTCCACTGATGACCCGGGACTTGGCGACTTCGTAGGGGTCGAGAAAACGCTCGTCACCGGTGATGAGGAAGCCGCGCATGCCGGTTTCCATATCGATCGACAACTTGATCGTCTCGTTGGCATTGCCGATCACTCGATCGGTGTGCTCCACCCATTGCATGGCCGTAAGGAGGTAATTGATCACCGCGACAAAGGCCACGGCTCCGAGCAGACCGACCCCAAGGGGCAGGCCGATGTTGCGGCTCAACAGCTTGCGAAAGCTCTGCTGGTCCATCGAGGCTGCTTGAATCATGTGAAAACGCCCGAGCAAAAGATCCATCGAAACAGTGTTGCGGATTGCACATCCTGTTGTTTTTTCTGATAACGCACAGCGAGTCTACCCACCTTTGTCGATGTCGGCAGAGCATTTAGCCAGTATTTGAGAGCCCTGTGTGTGAATCGTTCCCTATGATCGCGTGTACGGCTATGCTGATGGAACTTCTGCCCTTGCCCTGCCGACTGAGTAGGGATGAATATCTGTACAGGATCCGAAAAATGCACCTTCTGGTAGTGGAAGACGACGACATCGTGCGCATGCTGATGGTCGAGGTACTCGAAGAACTGGGCTACAAGATCATCGAGGCGGAGGATGCCCGAACGGCATTGGAGATTCTGGCGAGCGACAAGCCGCTGGACCTGATGATGACCGATGTCGGATTGCCGGACATATCAGGCAAGGAACTGGCTGCCAAGGCACGAGACATCCGGCATGAGCTGCCAATCCTGTTCGCCAGCGGCTATGCCGATAGCTTCCAGGTGCCAGACGGCATGCATCTGATCGGCAAGCCGTTCACCATGGACCAACTGCGTGACAAGCTCACGAGCATTCTTGCTCCGAGCTGAGGCGCCTCCTCCAGTGATAGACATGGACGTCACCGGCCCCGTTATCGCGGCCGACGCAGCAGGTAAGTGTCCATGATCCATCCCTTGCGCCGCCGTCCCTCCTCCCTGGCCTGCAGGATCTGCTCCCTCACTGCATGCAAGGGGCCAGCGATGAGTATTTCGTCGACGGTACCGAGGTAAGCCCCCCAGTAGATCAACAGGTCGGGATCGGTCAGTTCGGTGAAAGCGCACTGCCCGTCGAGCATGACCACGAGATTGTCGATTCGCCCCTGCTCGGCCAGACGTCGTCCAGGCAATACCGTCAGTGGCTCGCCAACGCGATTGAGCGGTATCCGATGCCGCGCGGCTAGCGCCTGTACGCTGCTGATACCGGGAATGACTTCCAGCTGCAACGACACCCCCTGTTGGCGCACCCGTTCGAGGATTCGCAGCGTGCTGTCATAGAGGCCAGGCTCTCCCCACAGCAGGAAGGCGCCCACCTGCGCCGGACCGAGTTCGTCTCGCAGCAGTCGCGCGTAAAGCGTGGCACGCCGCTCGTGCCAGTCCCGGACAGCATCCACATAGTCCGCGGCCTGGCCGTCCCGATACGGGTCCTCGACCTGGACCAGACGGTAACTGCCGGCCTCCAGATAGCGCTCGAGCATGGCCTTGCGCAGCTGCACCAGTTCGTCCTTGGCCTGCCCCTTGTCGAGGAGGAAGAACACGCTGACGCGGCGCATCGCCTCGACCGCCTCGTAGGTGACCTGGCGCGGATCGCCCGGCCCGATACCGATCAACAGCACCTGCTTCATCGATGATCCTCCCTGAGGTCGCGCCTGATGCCGAGCGCGCGGATCTGTTCGCTTGCGTCGCTCACCAGGCATCGAAGGTATAGCTGACGATCAGTCGCGTCTCATCCACGTCTCGCGCCCAGCGTTGATAATTGCTGCGGAAAGTGGCATTGCGCAACCGCAGGCTGACGTCCTTGAAGGTACCGGTCTGCACCTGATACTTGAGCTCTGTATCGCGCTCCCATTCCTTGCCTTCGGCAGCGCTGCCGGGCACCCGGATGTGGTCACCATTGACGTAGCGGGCCAGGAAGCTCAGCCCCGGCACGCCAAGGGCCTTGAAATCGTAGTCGTAGCGCACTTGCCAGGACCGCTCCTGGGCAGCGGCGAAATCGTTGACCTGGAGGTAATTGACCAGGTAGGGGTTGCTGCCATCGAGGTAGGGCATGGCGTTCTGACCGTACATGCGCTGCCAACCGACGCTCAAGGTGTGGCCCGAGAGGTTGTAGCCGAGCATGCCGCTCAGGGCACGATGATCGATATCCCCCGCTCGGGCATTGCCAATGTCATCGCTCCTGATCGCTCGCAGGTCGGCTATCAGGCTGCCGTGCCGCAAGGGCTGGCGGGCCGCCAGGCCGAGGAACTGCTGGCGGTAGACATCATCGAGCCTGGCGACCTGGTACTGGCCGCTGACATGCTCGTTGAAGCGATAGGCCACTCCGGCCAGATCGAAATGGTCGGCATCGATGTCACAGGCGTAGCGCTTGTTCTTGCAATGTACGCGGATGTCCTGTCGATCGGTGGAGTCGCGCGCGGTGTACTGGGTGAGCCGCGCCAGGGTGAACTTCAGATCATTTACTTGCTCGGAAGTCAGCAGGGCGCCATGAAAAAGCGTGGGCAGCAAGCGGCCGTCGTTGTATTTCAACAAGGGCTCATCTGGCATCATCGACCCATACTTGAGTAACGTCTCGGAAATACGCACCTTGCCGGTGATACCCAACTTGCCATATCGATCGGCGGAGCCTCGAGGGTTGTTCCCGCTGGACGGCAACAGCCCGCTATTACTGTCGTCCGCGCTGGAATCGAGTTTGAAACCGGCCATGCCTATCACATCCACACCGAGGCCGATGATGCCTGGGGTATAACCCGATTGAATATCGACGATAAGGCCCTGTGCCCATTCTTCGCGCTTTGACGCGCCTTGCCTGGAACTGGCCTGACCGTCGCGAAAATCGCGATTGAAATAGACAGTCCGCGCTTCGAGTCGCGCATGGCTGTCTTCCATGAAGCCCGCGGCCTGAGTAAGGGAGCTGGCGGACAGCAGATACAGGCCAACCGTGCGGCGGGAAGTAAACAAGGGTAAAACGGCAAACATGCGGGGTGACGTCCAGGAGAGGGTCGAAGTAGAACCGGCACCGGTCTGGGCCCGTACCTTGAAGGTCTTGATCAAGCAGCAACCTTGTTTTGCATGATCGCAGGGCAGCGCGATGCCTGGCCACTAGACCATGGTCATACACCTGCATGACAAGAGCCGATTAATAGCTGGCCTTGGCAGTCGAAGTGTCCGTCTGATTTTAAAAAAGTTTGTTGTTTACCTGATAACCCAGCACTACTACACTTAATTTCAGTACTCGTTAACATACACCACCCCGTGGCCGACAACCTGTCCTCATTGTCTAGCGTCGCCTGCCACGGCAGACCTGAAGGAGTAGAACAGTGTCCAGACTTGCAGAGTTTCGTGCTGCCGAAAAAGCCCTCCAGGAGCAGATGGCGCAACTGGAGGTCATGAAAAACGATGCCTCCCTCAAACGTGAAATCGAATTCGAGCAGAAACTACTCAATTTGATGAAAACCCATGACAAGGGTCTTCGCGATATTATGGCCATCCTTGATCCGAAGATAGCATCCAAGGGCACGCAGCCCGCGCCAAAACAGCGTCGCGCACGGGTCGTCAAAGTTTATGAAAATCCTCATACCGGTGAATTGATAGAAACCAAGGGCGGCAATCACCGCGGCCTCAAGGCATGGAAAGCGGAGTTTGGCGCAAAGACCGTGGAAAGCTGGGTACGCTCATGAAACATGAACACCAACTTCACACATTTTTCACATCGATTCTTACATCATTGCACCAGCTAAAGGATTAGCGACCCCATCTGCGCCCGCACACGCGGGCCTCTATTCCAAACGCCCTGCCCTCGCGCAGGGCGTTTCATTTGCGCAATCGCTTCAGTCCCGTATCATGACTCCCCGTCTGTTTCGCCGGCGCCTTTGGCCCGGCCCTAGCCTGTGGAGTGCCCATGAGCCTGCTCGATCTCGCAAAACTGCCCGGTGTGACCGCGCAACCGGAAGCCGCAACCGCACATTTCGTCTTCAACCACACCATGCTGCGCGTCAAGGACATCACCAAGTCCCTGGACTTCTACACCCGCGTGCTGGGCTTCAGCCTGGTGGAAAAGCGTGACTTCGCCGAGGCCCAGTTCAGCCTCTACTTCCTCGCCCTGGTCGACAAGTCGCAGATTCCGAGCGATGACGCCAAGCGTACCGAATGGATGAAGTCGATCCCCGGTGTGCTCGAGCTGACTCATAACCACGGCACCGAGAATGACGCGGACTTTGCCTACCATGACGGCAACACCGATCCGCGCGGCTTCGGCCACATCTGTATCTCGGTACCGGATATCCGCGCCGCGTGCGAGCGTTTCGAAACCCTGGACGTGCCGTTCCAGAAGCGCCTGAGCGATGGCCGCATGAAGCACCTGGCCTTCATCAAGGATCCGGACGGCTATTGGGTCGAAATCATTCAGCCAACCGAGTTCTGACGCTCGATCCGGGCACGCTCGTCGGCTCGAGCGCGCCCGGCTTCTTGCTGTGGTATATCGAAGAGGCAAGGTTCCAGACCACAGCGCGAGGTAAAGATGATGCAGACCCTACACTGTGTACACCGCGACCACACCATCACCGCAAGCGTCGAAACCCACCCTGGCTTGCCCACGCCGTTTGCCGGTGGGTGCCTGATCACCGATCCGCAAGGCCACACCACGCGACGCCTGTCGCTGCCAATGAAGATGGCATTTCTCTCTGACCTCGACAACGCCCAGCATGCCTCGTTGGCGCACGGACGTTGGTTGGTCGACCGAAAGCTGGATGATGCCCGTGAAAAGGCGTAGGCCCTGAAACGACGATCTGCCCTCAGTCCACCCAAGGCTTGAGGGCAAACCTGCCGCTGCAGGCACTTCAGCCTTGCCGCGCATAGGCAACGGCCAGATCGACCTGTTCCCGGGTCGGTCTGATGCCGGTGTACAGAACAAATTGTTCCAGTGCCTGCAGGGCGATGACTTCGAGACCGGTGATGACCGGCTTGCCCAAGGACCGCGCCAGTTCGATCAAGGGCGTTCGCTCCGGCATGGCAACGACATCGAAGACCCGCTCCGCCGCTTCTATGGCCATGGTGGGAAATGCCAAATGATCCGCCTCGGGACCTCCCGCCATCCCGATGGGCGTAACGTTGACCAGCATCGGCGGACATAGGTCGCCAAGCTCGGCTTGCCAGCGATAACCGCAGACGTCCGCCAACTGCCTTCCCGCCTGCTCGTTACGAGCGACAATGATGCCTTGCTCGAAACCCGCGTCGCGAAAGGCACTGGCGACCGCCTTCGCCATGCCGCCGCTGCCACGCAATGCGAAGGCGGTATCAGGGTCGACCCGATGCTGTTCGAGCAACTGGCGCACTGCCAGATAATCGGTGTTGTAGGCCTTGATGATGCCTTGGGTATTGACCAGGGTGTTGATCGAATCGATGGCGGCTGCCGAAGGATCGATCTCGTCGACCAGTGCCAGGCATGCCTCCTTGAACGGCATGGACACGCCACAACCGCGGATACCGAGGGCGCGGATTCCCGCCACGGCCGCAGGCAGGTCCTGGGTGGTCATCGCCTTGTAGTAATAATCGAGCCCGAGTTGCTCGTACAGGTGGTTGTGAAAGCGTACGCCGAAGGTGCCGGGGCGCCCGGCCAAGGAAACACACAGGACAGTGTCTTTGCTGGGTAATTGCGCCATTTGCCGCTCCTTTTGCTGGACTCGACGATTATGCCAGCTCAGGCGCATGACCGCTGATCGTCTCTTACATAACCTTTACCCAAGCCCAGTATTCAACAGGCCATCGCAAGCGTCATAGTCATATCCCCGTCTGTGGGGTTGTCTTGCGAGGACCCTTGTATGAACCGTTTCATTCCCGCGATCGCCATGATGGTCGGCGCTCTCGCCATCAGCGGGCAGGCAGCCGCGCATGGCGGCGGCTGGCATGGCGCCGGGCCGATAGTCGGCGCGGCCGTGATCGGTGCGGTAGTCGGCGCGGTGGCGTCGGGAGGACATGACCGCACGATCTATGTAGAACGCCAACCCACGTACTACGGGCCACCGCCGGTTTATGTCCAGCCGCCGCCACCGCCTGGCTATTACCAACCGTATGTGGTCGAGCGCTACATTCCGGCACCGCCGCCTGTCTACCACCGTTACGGACCGCCGCCAGGGTATCGTGGCGACTACGGACCACCGCCGGTGTACTACGGCCCGCCTCGCTGGTAACGAGCACCGATGACTACCATTGGAAGTCGATTTCAATGCCTGGGCAGGATGAGGCCATGTGTAGAGGTTCACGTGGCCACCCTCCCTACCATGGCAACGCCGTGCCTGCTTCCCAGCGGCGACCAGGCTGTCGACGTGCTGTCATGAGGCGTGGCTCAACGTTGAAATTGTCCCGGTGGGTGTATTCGAAACGCTTGGCAGGGAACTCATGGCTAGCCCCTGATTAAATTTATTTTACTATCGCGCCTTTGCTCACAGGCCAATCGACAGACACTCGACCATACTCCATCATGCAGCGGTTTCATGGGGGAAACCCTTGCACAGCCAATGACATACCAACTTTTAGTGAGCCTCAACGTGAAAACCTCCCTGTCCATACTCAGCCTGCTGCTGTTGCTCACAGGAACCGCGACCCTTCCGTCGACCGCTGCTGCACAACCCCCTGCCCTGGTTCAACGCGACCCGGCCAAATTGCATCTGGCCTCGGGCAGTGCGTTGCTGATCGACCTGAACACCAACCAGGAACTTTACTCCAGCCATGCCGACAAAGTGCTGGCTATCGCCTCGGTCACCAAGCTCATGACCGCCATGGTCGTGCTGGACGCCAAGCAGCCGATGGACGAGATGCTCACCATGACCATCGCTCAGAACAAGGAGATGAAGGGCGTGTATTCTCGCGTGCGCCTGGGCAGCCAGTTAAATCGCCGCGAGACCCTGCTGATCACCCTCATGTCGTCGGAAAACCGTGCGGCCTCGAGCCTTGCGCACCATTATCCGGGCGGTTACGGCGCGTTTATCAGGGCCATGAACGCAAAAGCCCGCAGCCTGGGCATGACGCATACGCGCTATGTGGAGCCCACCGGCCTGTCCACCCAGAACGTCTCTACCGCCCGCGACCTGGCCAAGCTGCTCCTGGCATCGCGCAAATACCCACTGCTGGGCGAGCTCTCGACCACGCGCGAGAAGACCGTGGCGTTCCGCAAGCCCAACTACACCCTGGGCTTTCGCAATACCGACCATCTGGTGAACAAGAGCAACTGGGACATCAAGCTGACCAAGACCGGCTTCACCAATGAAGCAGGCCATTGCCTGGTATTGCTGACGCGGATGAACAACCGCCCCGTGGCCATGGTGATCCTGGACGCCTTTGGCAAGTACACCCACTTCGCCGACGCCAGTCGCATGCGCCAGTGGCTGGAGACCGGCAGCGCCAAGCCGGCGCCAGCCGTTGCCATGCAATACAAGGCCGAACGGCAGAACCGCGCGCGCCTGGCCGCGGACTGATCCTGCGGGCCGCCTCGCCGCGAGCGGGACGGCCCATGTCCATTCACGCCTGAGTGCTGAGCATGCCACCCGCGCTGCTTGTGCCGCTTGCGTTCAATGCCTCTAGTAGTGCCGCGGTGGCTGAGAGGATTTCCCCATTCAACGTAGCGATGCTGGCTTGCTTGGCGGAAACGGCCGCCAGCTTGCCGCTGTCATCCGTGCCCTTGTTCATCTTCATCAGGGCGGCCAGTTGCTTCTGCTCTTCGGCCAGCTGTTTCTGCAGTTGCTTGATCTGCTCGCGCAGCTGCTTGATATGGGCAGGTTCGCCACTTTGGTCCTCGGCGGGCTGCGACTTTCCGGCACCCCTACCACGTACCTGGGACAGATCGACCGCGGCGGTCGATGCGCCCTCCCCAGCCTTGCCGGTTCGAGGATTCTGTGTAGCTTCGGCAGCCGGGGCGATTGCACCAGGCGTCACGGCGGCAATGCCCGCCATTGAGATCGTTGTCATTTTTCGGCTTGCCTCGATAGCTCCTTGCGTTGACAGCCTATCGGCCAGTTTTCGCGCTTCTTGAGCGACTGCCCAATGAGTCATGTTCGGCTCTGTCGAGGCCATCGTGAGGACTGGGAACGACTGCGTGAGCCCCTTGGACGGTAGCTCCTGAAACATTTAGTTTCATAACATTCCGTCCGATTTGTATTCTCATTCGTCTTTATATTTGCAGCCTCCTCGGGTTGAGTGGAAACTCGCCCGCATCTATACAGAAGATCGACCGATGGCCCAACAAACGAAAAAGTCCAAATCCCGGTTATGGTTCTTGGTCCATAGCTGGCTCGCCCTGCCAATCTGGTTCTTCGTCCTCATCGTCTGTTTCACGGGCATGCTGGCCGTGGTCAGCCAGGAAATCATCTGGCTGGCCAATCCTGACGTGCGCGCCACCAAGCCCAGCGACGATGCCGAACGCCTGAGTTTCCAGCAGGTGCTCGACGCGTTGCGCAAGGCCGAGCCCGACATGGCGGTGCGCTCGCTGAGCCAACCCGATGGCTCGCACTTTGCCCTCACCGCCGGGGTGACGCTGGCCGACGGCACCGCGCCTACGCTGTACGTCAATCCCTACACAGGGGCGATACAAGGCAAGAGCCCGGACTTCAACTTCGAGGCATTCACTCGCGCCTTGCATGGCTGGTGGTTGGTACCCTTCACCAATGGCTACAGCTGGGGCTGGTACCTGGTGTCCATCCTCGGCCTGCCGATGCTGGCGTCGCTGGTCACGGGCCTGGTGGTCTACAAGAAGTTCTGGAGGGGGTTCTTCAAGCCTCTGCGTCTTGGCCACGGACCGCGGATCTTCTGGGGCGACGTTCATCGCCTGGCAGGCGTCTGGTCGATCTGGTTCATCGCGGTGATCTCGATCACAGGTACTTGGTTCCTGATCCAGGCCATCCTGGGTGACAACCACATCACCATTTCCAGCGAGCCGGTGGTTCCGGTGATCGCGCGCCAGGAAGTCCCGCTGTCCCAGGATGGCAGCCCGGCTCCGCGCATCGACCTGGACGAAGCGGCGCGCATCGCCACCACATCGATCCCGGGGCTCGATATCAGCTTCATCCAGTTGCCGTTGACCGCCTACAGCCACATCGAAATGGGCGGTCGGGGCTGGTATCCGCTGATGTTCCAGACCGCTTCGGTCAACCCCTACACCCGCAAGGTCGATAGCCAGTTCCTGCTCGGCGACCGCTCCACGCTCGAGTTCGTCACCGAGTCGATGCGCCCCTTGCATACCGGTGACTTCGGCGGGCTGGCGATCAAGCTGATCTGGGCCTTCTTTGGCCTGATCCTGACGCTGATGGTCTTCAGCGGCTTGCTGATCTGGACCAAGCGCACCGCCCAGGCCACTGCCGCCGCACTCAAGCGTAGCGAGCGTCAGCCCCGCCAGCGGCTGGCTCGCGGCGAGCCCATCACCGAGGTACAGTCATGAGCCAGGCCCAGGCATTGCCGACAAGCCCCTTGAAGCAGTTCTGGCTCAAGTGGCGCTTCCATCTGAACATCCTGCTGATTCTTATCCCCCTGGGTTTCATGCCCAAGTACTTCGCCGACGCCAAGCTGTTCCGTGGCGAGGGTGGCCTGGGGGCCAATGTGGTGAGCGACATCAAGGTCGGCCAGTGGAGCCTGGACCTGGCCGAGCTGCGAGACGAGGCACCACGCGCCGACGGTCCGGCGGGTCATTTCAAGCTGTTCAACGCCGCCTTGTGCAAGACCTGCACCGAAGGCGCGAAAGCCATCTACCTGCGCATTGGCAAGCCGCGCAGTCTGCGCGCCGCAGGTACGATCTTCTTCGGCGCGCCCTATCGCATGATCACCTCATTACCCATTCCGCCGCGCACCAAACCCGATGCCGATCTGTGGATCACCATCGAAGGTTGGGACGGCAGCATGCACCAGGCATCGATCCCGTTGGCCCAGGCTTCGCCGTCCACGGTCGCCTGGCTGAAGAAACAAGGAGGCACCAAATGAACACCCTGATACGCACACTCGCCTTGCCCTTCCTGATGCTGGCCGCGAGCCCCGCGCTGGCGCACAACCCCATGTGCGAATGCGAGCCGGTCGCCGGTGATCAGGTCAAATGCACCGGTGGCTTCTCTGACGGCAGTGGCGCTCCGGGCGTAACCCTCGACGTGATCGGCTACGACGAGCAGGTGCTGGTCGGCGGCAAGCTGAACGAGGACTCATCGCTGACCTTCAATCGCCCCGAGGGTGAGTACTACGTGCTGTTCGACGCAGGTCCGGGCCACGTCGTGGAAGTCGATTACGCCGATATCGGCCAACCATGAGCCGTATTCAGGTCGTGCGCCCGGCTGGTGCCGGACATGAAACGCTGTACGTGCTGCTGGCCAGCTTGCTGATCATCATCCTTGCCGCCACGATAGTGACGATGCGCGGCGAGCGAGTGGACGAGGTAGCGCTGGCCAGCCACCAGATCGACGCGCGCCGCGATCTCACCGCCGCCGAACAAGGCCTGTATACCGACCTGCTGGTGGCCTTCGATGAAATCCAGGCCCTGCGCGAGGAAAACGCCGGCGCCCCTAGCATCGATACCCTGGTCGACGAGGGCCTGCCGCCCTTCGTCACCGATGCGAGCAGCGAGAGCCGCGGGCGTCACCAGTGGCTATGGATGGAGAGCGGAGCCTACCTCGGTCGGAGCCAGGACAGCACGGTCGCCGGCAGTTTCCTGCTGATCCTCCCACAGACCCTCGCTACGCCCGCCGACGTCTGGTTGCGCCATGACAGTGCCACGCTCGCGCCCGCCGACCTGGGCAGCGAGGCGCTGATCGGCGCGGGCTGGAAGCAGATCGCCACTCACTACGACGCCGGGGTTACCCGCGAACATCGTCACTGAACCCAAGGACTTCCCATGCTCCGCTCTGCCCTCGCACGCCGCGTATTCAGCCTGCTGCTAGCGTGCGCCTTGCCTGCCCTGGCCCTGGCCGACTCCGGCAAGCCCCTGCGCATCGGCATCACCCTGCACCCTTACTACAGCTACGTCAGCAACATCGTCGGCGACAAGGCCGAGGTCGTGCCGCTGATCCCGGCGGGCTTCAACCCGCATGCCTACGAGCCACGCGCCGAAGACATCAAACGCATCGGCACGCTGGATATGATAGTGCTCAACGGCGTGGGCCACGACGACTTTGCCGATCGCATGATCGCGGCGAGCGAGACGCCAGACATCAAGACCATCGAGGCCAACGCCAACGTACCGCTGCTGGCCGCCACCGGCATCGCCGCCCGCGGCGCCGGCAAGGTGGTCAACCCGCACACCTTCCTGTCCATCAGTGCGAGCATCGCCCAGGTCAACAACATCGCTCGCGAACTGGGCAAGCTGGACCCGGACAATGCCAAGTACTACACCAAGAACGCCCGAGCCTATGCCAAACGCCTGCGGGCCTTGCGTGCCGAAGCCCTGGCCAAGGTCACCGAAGCGCCGGACGCCAGTTTCCGCGTGGCGACCATCCATGCCGCCTACGACTACCTGGTGCGCGAATTCGGCCTGGAGGTGACTGCCGTGGTCGAACCCGCCCATGGGATCGAACCCAGCCCCGCCCAGCTGAAGAAGACCATCGACCAGCTCAAGGCGCTGGACGTGAAGGTGATCTTCTCGGAAATGGACTTCCCTTCCGCCTATGTCGACACCATCCAGCGAGAGTCCGGCGTGAAGATTTACCCGCTGACGCATATCTCCTACGGCGAATACAGCAAAGAGAAGTACGAAGTGGAGATGAAACGCAACCTGGACACCGTGGTCCGCGCCATCCAGGAGTCGCGCGCATGACTGCCGCGGCCAATCTCGTTACCCCCCATGGTCCGCGCATCGAGTTTGCCGGCATCGACCTGACCCTGGGGCGCACACGTATCCTCGAGCAGGTCAGTTTCACCGTGGCCGCCGGTAGCGTGCACGCGATCGTGGGCCCCAACGGCGGCGGCAAGAGCTCGCTGATCAAGACCCTGCTGGGGCAAATGCCGCACCAGGGCCAGTTGACCCTGCAGTGGCCTGGCGATGGCGAGATCATCGGCTACGTGCCGCAGGCTCTGGAGTTCGATCGCGGGCTGCCGATGACCGTGGATGACTTCATGGCAGCCATGTGCCAGCGGCGACCGGCATTCCTCGGACTGTCGCGACGGGTGAGCCCAGCCATCGACGCGGCCCTGGAGCGCGTAGGCATGCTCGACAAGCGCAAGCGCCGCATGGGCGCGCTCTCCGGTGGAGAACGCCAGCGCGTGCTGCTGGCCCAGGGTTTGATCCCGACCCCGCAATTGCTGGTTCTGGATGAGCCGATGTCGGCCCTCGACGAGGCTGGCATCCGGGTGTTCGAACAATTGCTGCAGGGCTGGCGCCAGTCCGGCACTACCGTGCTATGGATCGAGCACGACCTGGAAGCGGTGCTGCGCCTGGCCGACCGGGTCACGGGGCTGAGTCGCCAAGTGCTGTTCGACGCCCCGCCCGCCCAGGCCCTGACACCCGAGCGGCTGCTCGGCCTGTTCTCCGTTCACCCTCGCAGCGAGACTTTGGCCTGATGAACTACGATGCCTTTCGCCAACTGATCCAGGACTGGGCCAACGCGGGCTACCTGCCCGAGGCCCTGGCCTACGGATTCGTGGTCAATGCCCTGCTCGCCGGGCTGATGATCGGCCCTGTCCTGGGCGGTCTGGGCACCCTGGTGGTAGTCAAGCGCTTCGCGTTCTTTTCCGAGGCGGTCGGTCATGCCGCGCTGACGGGCGTGGCCATCGGCATTCTGCTGGGCGAACCCTACACCGGTCCTTATGGCAGCCTGTTCGGCTATTGCCTGTTGTTCGGCATCTTGCTCAACTTCCTGCGCAATCGCACCGGACTCTCGCCGGACACCTTGATCGGCGTCTTCCTCTCGGTGTCCCTGGCACTGGGGGCCAGCCTGCTGCTGATGCTCGCCGGCAAGATCAACGTGCATATCCTGGAGAATGTGCTGTTCGGCTCCGTCCTCACCGTCAGCGCGCAAGACCTGCTGGTCCTGGGCATCGTCGCCTTGCTGGTACTGGGCCTGGCGCTTCCGCTCTACAACCGCATCATGCTGGCCAGCTTCAATCCGCAACTCGCCGCCGTTCGGGGCGTGGCGGTGAAGACCCTGGACTACCTGTTCGTCATCCTGGTGACCCTGGTGACCGTGGCGGCCGTGAAGGTGATCGGCGCCATTCTGGTCGGTGCGCTGCTGGTGATCCCGGCGGCGGCCGCGCGCCTGGTCAGCCAATCGCTCAAGGGCTTTTTCTGGGTGTCGGTGCTGATCGCCACCCTGAGCACCCTCCTCGGCATTCTTCTGCCCATCGTCCTCGACCTGCCCGTGCCGTCGGGAGCCGCGATCATCCTGGTCGCAGGCGCTTGCTTCGCCCTCGCCGCCCTGGCCCGCGCACTGGTCCCCCGCCTGCAAGGAAACCCGGCATGATCCCTACCCTCAAGCACCTGATCCTGGCTCTTGCGCTGGCCGGGTCACCTGCCCTGAGCCTTGCCGCTCAAGCCACCACGGGCGCCGAGCAGGCCGCCGTCCAAGTACTGACCACCTTGCCGGTTACCCATACCCTGGCCGGCATCCTGCTCGATGGCACCTCGGTAAACCTCAAGCGCGCGGCGCCGGCCAGCC
Organism: Pseudomonas capeferrum; assembly: GCF_013523055.1. GTDB lineage: Bacteria > Pseudomonadota > Gammaproteobacteria > Pseudomonadales > Pseudomonadaceae > Aquipseudomonas > Aquipseudomonas capeferrum_A. The sequence goes on from NZ_JAAMQM010000001.1 coordinate 145,092, forward strand.
TGCCCGCCACCCGCCAGCCGTCCTACTTCGGCGGCCGAGGTAGCGCCAGCCTGCACAAGGCCGCGCAGCAGGCCGACGCGGTAATCGACCTGCGCTCGATCTGGCGCGACGACCCGCTTTACCCCATGGCTCGACGCAGCAATATCCGCATTGTCGAAATCGACGCCGCGCGGCCCGTGGACGGTGCCTTGCCCGGTATTGCCGTGCAGGGCGACGATGCCTTCTCCGGCTATCCCTGGCTCAACGCGACCAACCTGGGGCGCATGGCCGATATCATGGCCAGCGATCTGGAGCGTCTTTCCCCCGCGGACAAACCCAGGATCCAGACCAATCTCGCCGGCCTCAAGCGTCAGTTGCTCGAACTGACTTCAAGCAGCGAAACGCGTCTGGTGAAGGCTGACAACCTCAGCGTGGTGAGCCTGTCGGAGCGCCTGGGCTACCTGGCCAGCGGGCTCAACCTGGACGTGGTGGACCAGCCACTTCCCGCCGAGGACAAGTGGGACCAGGCGGCACTCAAGACGCTGGGTGAAAACCTCAGGGAGCAGGATGTCGCCCTGGTGTTGCATCACCGTCAGCCGGATCCTGCGGTGGCCGAGGTGATCAAGGCTTGCGGTGCGCAACTGCTGGTATTGGACAGCGACTCGGAAGACAGCGTCGCTGGCCTCAAGGCCAATATCGAACAGATCGTGGGTGCCTTGAGCAAGGGATGACAGAGATGAACAGGGACCACCTAGGTGGCCCCTGGACCGTCAAGGCGCCAGGTCTGGGTCGGAATCCAGATGCTTCTGGCCAACCGGGTCGATGTGTTCCGGATTACGCTCGTTCTCTCGCTTGTCGATGGCGGGAGGCGGGGCAAGCTGCAGCACCTCGCTGGTGTAGGCCCACTCTTGAGCGACTTTCTCCGGGTCGTCGTTGAGGTGGGTCCCGTAGGACGGGACGATCTCGCGGATCTTGGTCTGCCAAGGAGCGGACGCTATCTTGTCCTTGAACACCTTGGTCATCAGATCGAGCATGATGGGCGGTGCCGTGGAAGCGCCTGGCGAGGCGCCCAGCAGGCCGGCAATACTGCCATCCTTGGAAGTGACCACTTCGGTCCCGAGCTTGAGGACCCCACCCTGTTGGTCATCCTTCTTGATGATCTGCACACGCTGACCAGCCTGCCACAGGCGCCAGTCTTCCTGCTTGGCATTGGGGAAGTAGGTCTTGAGGGCCTCGAAACGATCATCGTCGGATTGCATGACCTGACCGACCAGGTACTTGACCAGATCGAACTCGCGCACACCCACGCGCGTCATCGGCCAGAGGTTATGGGCCGACATGCTGGCGAACAGGTCAAGGTACGAACCTTCCTTGAGGAACTTGGTGGAGAACGTGGCGAACGGGCCGAACAGGATGACCTGCTTGCCATCGAGCACACGGGTATCGAGGTGCGGCACCGACATCGGCGGCGCTCCGGTGGACGCGATGCCGTAGGCCTTGGCCATGTGCCGTTCGGCAATGGTCGGGTTCTCGGTCACCAGGAACGAGCCGCCTACCGGGAAGCCTGCGTAATCCTTGGCTTCCTCGATGCCGGCTTTCTGCAGCAGCGGCAGCGCGGCGCCGCCCGCGCCGATGAACAGGAACTTGGCGTCCGTCGCCGATTCGGTCCCGTCCTTGAGATTCTTGTACTCGACATGCCAGGAGCCATCGTCATTGCGGGTGATGTCCTGCACTTCGCTCGACAGCTTGAGGGTGAAGTTGGGCCTGGTTTGCAGGAAGCCCACATACTGGCGGGTGATCTCGCCAAAGTTGACGTCGGTACCGATAGGCGTCCAGGTCGCGGCGAGCTTCTGGTTCGGGTCGCGCCCTTCCATCATCAGCGGCACCCACTTACGAATCTGTTCGGGATCCTCGGAATACTGCATGGGGCGGAACAGCGGGCTTGCCTGCAGCGCGTCGTAGCGCTTTTTCAGGAAGCGAATATTGTCATCGCCCCAGACGAAACTCATGTGTGGCGTGGAGTTGATGAAGGAACGAGGGTTTTTCAGGACACCGCTCTTGACCTGCCAGGCGAGAAACTGGCGGGTGATCTGGAACGACTCGTTGATCTCGACGGCCTTGGTGATATCCACCTTGCCGTCCTTCTCCGGGGTGTAGTTGAGTTCGGCCAGCGCCGAGTGCCCGGTACCGGCATTGTTCCAACCGTTCGAGCTTTCCTCCGCCACTTTGTCCAGACGCTCGACCATTTCCACCGACCAGCCTGGCTCCAGTTCGTTGAGCCAGATGGCCAGGGTCGAACTCATGACCCCGCCGCCCACCAGCAATACGTCGACCCGCTTGGTCTCGGCGGCTTGCGCCGTCATCAGGCCACAGGTCAGGGTAAAGCCCGCCAGTGCCAATTTCGACTTGATCATGTTCTTCATGCTTTCTCCCATGAGACGGCGAGGCCTTGAGTGAACTCCGTGATGTCCTGGCTGAGCGACTGATCGGCGCAGAGTGGCGACGGTTTCCAGTCAGGTCCTTGTCAGGTTCGAGGTGCAGGGCGGCGGAACAGTTCAACTCAGCGCCAGGGCGTTTACCGCGCTGCGTATTACTCCGGCCAAGGTCTACCTCGAAGGGGCTCTTCACGCAGCGCGGGCCGATCGACAAGCTGCCTCGGCAGTGATCCCGGTGACGCGCGGATCGAACCGCTGACGCTTTGATCGGGGCCCCTGCCATCACGTGGCAAGGGCTTTTTCTTTCAGCGTTTCATGCAGCGCTGATAGCGCTCTTCCACCCGCCCCGCGAACCAGGCCGTGGTCAACTTACGGGTTATCTTCGGGCTTTTCAGCTCGATCCCGGGCAGGATCGCGCGCGGCAGTGGTTTGCCCGCCGCCTTTTCAGCCAGCTTGAAGACACCCTCGTACACGTCGGTCTCCTCGAAAGCCAGGCTGTCGCCCTGCTCCAGCGCGTTGCGTATCCCCGGGTTGCGCCAACCCAGCTTCGGCCCAAGCTTGCGCGCCGCCAGTTCGGTCTTGCCGGGCATGATGGCGCCAGGGGCGATGAGATCGCCATCGAGCGCCAGGTCGATCCCTGTTGCGCGACTCAAAGCCGCCTGGAACGCCGCGTTTCGGCTTGCGTACCATCCCGCGTTGAAATCGGCGAAGCGGTACAGCGGACGCTGATAATGGGCGGGGTAACCCAACAAGTGAGCGACGCCGAAATACATTCCGCCACGTCGGCTGAAAACCTCCTGGCGGATCGTACCGGCATAGGTGTAGGGATAGTCCCTGGCATGGCGCTCGGCAAAATCGATGCTGACCTGCATCGGCCCGCCCGTGTGCACGGGGTTGAGGCCGCCGAGCAACGTGCGCCCCAGCGGCAGGGTACCGATGAGGTCATCGAACAAGGCACTGAGTTCTTTCTCGCTGCGCACCGCCTGCAAGCGTTGCTGGTAGGTCTTGCCGTTACCGGAGCGGGTCTGCAAGGCGCGGTCGACGAGCATGCGGGGGATGTGCAGGCGCGCGGCGCGGCGGTCTATCTCCTGCCGGGCGATACGGCCCAGCCCCGGCACCTGGGGGTCGGCCTGGAAGGTCGACTCCTGCTCGGTCACCGCAAGCACGGCGCACAGGTTGCTCTTGCTCGGCTCGAGGCGCTGGGCACTGAATGCCGTCTGGATATCCTTCGCCCAGCCATCCCGGTCTCGGGTGGTGGTCGGCAGCAGACGCTTGACCTGAGCCTGTACCGTTGCCGGATCGGCTACCGGCTCGCCGCGTTGCCCGGCACAGCCTTGCAACAGCGCAAGTATCACCATGCCCGCCAGCGCCGTACGCCATACCATGCTTATCTCCTTGTGCGATCGATGGCTGCACCTTATCAGCCGATGAACGCATCAGGACAGGACCAGATAGTCGCTGCGCTGCACGATCGGCGCGTGCTCGCCGGGCACGAGGCGCACATAACGGCCTTCGACCTGATCGATGGCGATGCAGTCGTCGATGTCCATCACCGCATCGGTATGCCCCTGCGACCAGTGCCCGAGCATGTGCCGCCTGCCCTTGGCCCGCGCCTGACGCGGGCTGTCGGCCACCAGCAGGAGGTAATGATGAGCTTCACCGAACGCGCCCGGCTCGTAACCGCCCAGGTTGATGAAGTACAACCGAGGCTCCCCCGCGGCAGGCTGCTGGTCGCTCCATGTCAGGCGGTAGCCATCGACCCCCTCCACCTCCAACCAGGAGTCGATGTGCAGGCCCTTGGGGCTGCCGAACCACTGCTGGCGCAGCTGCGGATAAGCTGCCTGCAGGTCTGGCGCGACGGTGAAGACCACGTCATGGACCTCGATCCGAGCTCGCGGGTGCTTGCCCCCGAGCATCACCACGAACAACATGCCCGAGACCTCAAGGTTGCTCGCCGACCAGGTAGGTCTTGCTGATATGACGGAATTGCGGATGGCGGGCACTGCCCATCAGCTCGAACAACACCATCTCGCGGCTGACGATCTGCGCCCCGGCATCACGCATGCGCGCGATGCCTGCGGCCTTGCTGGCGGTAGTCCGGCTGTCGCAGGCGTCTTCGACCACGAAGACCTGCTTGCCCAGCTCGAGCAGGTCGAGCACGGTCTGTAGCACGCAGACATGGGTCTCCATGCCACACACCACCACTTGCTCGCGCGCCAGCATGGCGCCGGGCAGGCAGTTTCCGGCCACGCAGGAAAAATGCAGCTTTTCCACCACGTTCGCCAGGGGCGCGGCAGCTTTCAACGCCTCCACTGTCGGCCCGAGGCCCTTGGGGTATTGCTCGGAGATGACGATGGGCAGCTTGAGGTCGGTGCAGGCGGCGAGCAGCCATCTCGCGCGTGACAAGGTACCGGTCGGGTCGCTGACCGCGCCGATGAGTTTTTCCTGAATGTCGATGACCAAAAGCGTGGCCTGTCGCGGGTCGATCAGCATGTCTGCCCCTTGCCTGGAAGGATGGAGGTTCGCGGTGCCCTGCTTGAGTGGCCCGATCGAACAGGTCGCTAGCGTCCTCCAGGCGCAAGGCGACGTCAATCACCGGACAGGGAACGGTGATGCATCGAGCTTTTTCGGGTCAGGCGTGATCTGATGAGCACGCCGAACACCTGTTCCCTAGCGGGCCAGCGACAGTGGTCGCGAAGTTTGGCGACGTTCTTCCAAGGCTTGGGCAATGACCTCGAACACCTGTTCTTCCTGCTCGTGAATGAAGAAATGGCCTCCGGGAAACATGGCCAAGGTCTGCTCGCCCTCCGTTTCCTCGCCCCAGGCGCGCAGTTGCTCATCGCTCGCCCGATCCGCCGCGCCTGCCAAGACATGCAATGGGCAACGCAACAGTGGGCGCCGTACATACTCGTAGCGCCCGCATAGCAGGAAGTCGGCGCGCAGCACGGGCAAGGTGAGGCTCATCAGTTCCTCGTTGGCCAGGACCTCTTCCGGCGTGCCCTGCAGTTCGCGCAACTGCGCGATCAACTCGCTGTCGCTCTTGGGCTCACGCCAGTTCCGACCGTCATAGTCTTCGCGGCGCCTCGGCGCGGCGGTGCCGCTGGCAAACAGCGCGACCGGTGCCGGGCAGCCCAACGCTTGCAGCTCATGGACCAGTTCGAAGGCGAGCAAGGCGCCCAGGCTGTGCCCGAACAAGGCATACGGTTCACTGGCGGTCAGACGCTGTTCCTGGGCCAGCTGCCGAGCCAGCGCGCGCAGGTCGGTCTGCAAAGGCTCGCCCATCCGGGCGCCACGGCCAGGCAGTTCGACCGGCTGCACCTGCAGCCAGGTGGGCAACTTGCGCCGCCAGCGACTGTAGACCATGGCGCTGGCGCCGGAGTAAGGCAGGCACAGCAGTTTCAATGAAGACACCGCCAGCCCCTTACTGCGCCGCCGCGGTTTCGGCCATCTTCAGGCGCAGGCTCAAGGGGCGCATGTCGGTCCAGACCTCATCGATATAGGCCAGGCAGTCTTTCTTCAGTCCGCTCTTGCCCACGGTGCGCCAGCCATTGGGGATCGCCTTGTAGTCGGGCCAGATCGAATATTGCTCTTCGTGGTTGACCACTACCTGGAACACGATGTCATCGCGATCGAAAACGGAAGTCATTGCCTGTCTCCTTGAATGATAGGTATGCCGGGGATCCGCGGGGCGGTTCGGTGACTACTAAGAGAGACGAAGGGCCGGACGAGAAGTTTAGAGGCGTCAACTGCCACCCAGCAAGTCATGGGCGTCGAGCAGGCGATAGGCCACATCCGGGTTGCGTTCCAAGCCACGGCGGATCGCGGCCGGGATGGCCTGGCGGGTCTTGCGGCACAACCCGGCCTGGTGCTCCAGCTCGATATGGATACCGCGCATGGTGCGCACTTCGTTGAAGCTGGGGAGGATATGCACGCGGATGCCCAACTGCTCGTACAACTTGAGCTGCAAGCGCTTCAGATCGTCCAGGTCCTGGAGGTTTTCCAGGCGTTCGAGCAGGCGCTTTTCCTCTTGGCGGGTGAGCAGCAGGATGCGTCGAGCCGCCACCGGGCACTGGTCAAGGCGCTCGCGCCCGCAGTCGCAGGCGCCTGGAGGGCAAGGTTGGCGCAGGGGTGGCAGGCTGTTCATGACGCAAGCATAGCCTGATCGCGGCCGTCCTTCCTTCAGCCACCCGCGCCCTCGGGCAGCATGAGCGGATCAATGTGAGCTTCGGTATCGGTACCAACCTGACCTGCGACATCCCAGGTGTGCAGCCGATGAACATGGTGATCAAGATGACGGCCTGCAACGGCGCACCGGTGGCGAAGATTTCCGACAGCCCTGGCAAGACCCAGTGCCGGGACGAGAACTTCGTCAATTACCTCAAGCATGTATTCGCCGTCGGCCCCGCATGAGCGGATGACAGATACGACAAGGCCCCTCCCTAGAGCGGCCTTGTCGCATTGACCGGGACTGAAGCTCGGTCATTTGCCTTCGATCGGCGTCAGCGCTTTTTCGAAGTACGGATCTGCTGCACCACGCCCATCAGCGCCACCACGACAGCGGCCGCGCCGGTGGAGATCACCAGGACCTGGTAATCCGGCACGAAGGCCATGACCACCAGGCAGATCACGATGAACGCGATCACCAGGTAGGTCAGCCAGGGGAACAGCCACATCTTCAGGCGGATAGGCTTGCCCTCGGCTTCCAGCTTGCGGCGCATCTTGAGCTGCGAGAAGGCGATGACCAGGTACACCAGCAAGGCGATCATGCCGGTGGTGTTCATCAGGGTATCGAGCACGTCTTGCGGACGCAGGGTTTCGCTGAAATTGATCAGCGCGCAGAAGACCGCGACCGCGCACGAGCCGATGATGGCGAATACCGGGACGCCGGTACCGGGGCGGGTGATCTTGAAGAACGAAGGCGCATCGCCGCGGCTGGCCAGGGAGAACAGCATGCGCGAAGCCGTGTAGTGCGCGGAGATCAGGCAGCTGCTTACCGAGGTGAGTACCACGAAGTTCATCAGCAGCTCCGCGCCCGGAACGCCCAGCAATTCCAGGGTGCGACGGTACGAACCATAGCCGGACTGACCCAGTAGCGGGTCGTTCCAAGGCACCAGGCAGACGATCAGGAAGATCGAGCCGACATAGAACAGGCACACGCGCCAGACCACCGAGTTGGTCGCCTTGACGATCTGATTGGCCGGATCCTTGGCTTCGGAAGCCGCGATGGTGACGATTTCCGCGCCCAGGAAGGCGAACATCACCCCGAGCATGGCCACTACCACCGATTCCATGCCGTTGGGCATGAAGCCTTGAGCGGTCAGGTTGCCGATCCCGCCGACCTCTCCCATATGCCACAGGTTCATCACGGCCAGCCCGCAGACCGCGAGGAAACAGATGATCGCCACCACTTTTATCAGCGCGAACCAGAATTCGAACTCGCCGTAGTGCTTGACGTTGAAGAAGTTGATGCTGATCAGCACCAGGGTCGTGGCCAACACGAAGACATTGACGCTGACTTCAGGGAACCAGCCATGCAGGATCTTGCCCGCCACGTAGGCTTCCCACGCCATGAGAATGACCCAGAACCACCAGTACAGCCAGCCGATGGTGAAACCGGCCCAACGGCCGATGGCGCGTTCGGCGTAGGTCGAGAAGGAGCCGGTGTCCGGCGAGGAAGTCGCCATCTCGCCGAGCATGCGCATGATCAGCACCACGAGGATGCCACCGGCCAGGTAGGCCAGCACCGCGGCAGGGCCCGCGCTGTGGATCACACTGCCGGAGCCGACGAACAAGGCGCCGCCGATGACACCGGCGATCGACATCATCGTCAGGTGGCGCGATTTGAGCGAAGCACTCAGCTTGCTTTCGTGCTCCCCTTTCGCGCTGGTAGTGGTTGCAGGTGTTGCGTCCATCTGTTGTGTACCCCGTGTTCTTTTTATCCAAGGAAACCTGTGAAACCGCGATGGCTATCGGTCTCACCCATACATCAGTGCTAATGCGAGCAGGATGGCGTGCACGACCGCACACGCAGGCCTTCCATGGCGGCCTGCCTACGCGGCCAAGGGCTGACCCTTGGGCAAACTGAACCGAGCACGGGCCGAACGGCGTCTGGACTCCAGCGCGTTCAACCCGGCAATAGAGGTGTTCGAGGCAAGGCTCGACAGTGCGACAACGAAGACATTGTGATGATTCATGACGCGGGAACATGCTTTATCTGGCGATATCTGACACCTAATGTAAAAATGTCTGACCCAGAGAGCCATGCACAGCGCACTGAAATATGCACTGCACTGTACAGGTCACTCATGCAATACACCCGCGATACCCCTGCAAACGCCTGACGCTTTGCACACCTGAAGGCACCGCTGAATGCTTGTACTGCGCCCAGATTCCTCGACCCCGCTGGTCAACCAGATCATCGAAGGGTTGCGCGAGCTGATCGATAACCAGACCCTCAAACCCGGCGCCAAGGTGCCCTCGATTCGTGCCTTCGCCGCCACGTACTCGGTGAGCACCTTCACGGTCGTCGAGGCCTATGATCGACTGGTGGCCCAAGGTCTGCTGGTAAGCCGAGGAAACGCCGGCTTCTTCGTCAATCGTGCGGCAAGCGAGCGGCGCGAGAGCCAGCAACGAGACGTCGACCCCGCACGCCCGGCGTTCAATTCGGAGTGGTACCTGCAACAGATCTTCGAGACCCGACAGCTGCCCTTCAAGCCTGGCTGCGGATGGCTGCCCAATGACTGGATGTTCGAGGACGGCCTGCGCCGCGGCATGCGTCAGGTCGCCGGCAGCCCGCTGGAACTCAGCGGCTATGGCGACCCCATGGGCCTGGCCGAGCTGCGTACGCTGACGGCGCAGAACCTGCAACAGGACCTGAGTATCGTCGCCAACCCGGCCCAGCTGATGTTGACCCATGGCGCGAGTCAGGCCTTGGACCTGGCCGTGCGCACCTTGGTCCGGCCAGGCGACGTGGTGCTGGTGGACGACCCCGGCTACCCCAACCTGATGAGTATCCTGCGGTTCCAGGGCGCCACCCTGATCGGCGTGCCGCGCACGCCGGCCGGGTATGACCTCGATCATCTGGAACGGTTGTTGGAGCACCAGCGTCCGACGGTGTTCTTCACCCAGCCGCATCTGCACAGCCCGACCTGCTCGCGCACCCCGCTCGCGCAATTGCATCGCCTGTTGCAACTGGCTTCCCGCCATGGCTTCCGCCTGGTGGAAAACAACCTCTACGCCGACATGATCGCCGAGCCTCAACCTTGCCTGACCAGCCTCGATCATCTGCAGCAGGTGGTCTACGTCGGCAGTTACTCCAAGAGCATCTCGCCCAACGTGCGCGTGGGCTATCTGCTGGCCAACCCTGACCTGATGCAGCAGCTGCTGCGCCTGAAAATGCGCTCCGGGCTGACGACCTCCCAGGTCATGGAGCGAGTGGTCTACGCCGCGATCATCGATGGCCGCTGGCGCAAGCACCTCAAGCGCCTGCGCCAGCGCCTGGGCGAGGCTCACCAGGAGGTCGCCCGGCACTTGCATCGACTGGGCTTCGAGCTGTTCATCGAGTCGGACGAAGGCATGTACATCTGGACCCGCCATCCGGCCATCCCCGACAGCGCCGCGCTGCTCGATGACGCGCTGGAGCAGGGCATCATGCTCGGCCCGGGGCAGTTGTTCATGGTCGATGCCCAGGCAACCGGGTGGATGCGCTTCAATGTGGCCTTCAGTACCGATCCGGCGATGTGGGAGTTGCTGGAGCGGCTGCTGGCGAAGCATGCGCGCCGAGGTGGGATCTAGGACAGAGCCGGGCGTAGTGTCGAACACACCATCTGCGATATGCGGGGGGCCCAGTGGGAGCGGGTTTACCCGCAAATGCGGCAGTGAAACCAACATCGCATTCGCGGGTAAACCCGCTCCCACTGGAGGCCGGGGGTAGCCTGGCGAATGTAGGTCCATGCATGTCGCTTGCTGACGAGCAACCCGCTGGCCTGCCTCGGACACGTTCGGCGGCTGTCCTCGTACCCTGTGGGAGCGGGTTTACCCGCGAAAAAGACAACACTGACCCAGCAAGGACAGTGGCTCCCACTGGTATCGCGACGGCTTCGGAAATGCTCATTGCGCAACAGCGCGACCCAAGGTGCCGCCAGGCTCCTACCGGGCCCTGATACCGCCTGGCCATCAAAAAGGTACAAATGACAACCACTCGTAGCAATATCCTGCGCCACCCTTTCTACATGCCAGAACACCTGATCGGCATCCTCCTGCTGCATCGGCATGGCAGCTTGCTGCATCCGCTGTCGCGCAATGCCAGCCTGGAGCGGCTGAGCACCGCATTCATGCCGCCCATAACCTGACGTCCGCGCAGGCGCAAGCGCTACTGGCCCACATGAGCAGCGGTGCGACCTGACTCCTCTCGAGCTGAGGGTTATCCGGAGTCAGGCGCTCGATAGCTACGCCATACCACACTCGACTGCCATGAAAACATGGAGCGCAAGAAGTTAGCCCAGCTGTTAATTGTCGCTCATCAAATTCCTTGAACTCCTTGCAACCTCGACACGTCCCCTTCTATGAGCATTACAGACCGGCACCGCCGGCCACTCACTAAAACTGCAGGGAAACCGCCATGGACAAGACCGATCGTACGCCCGAGTCCTCGCCTCCGGCCGGGAGCACCCAAGACCATCTGCACACCATCGCCGGTGAAGCCGGTTCGTTGCTGAGCGAAGCGAAAACGCAAGGCACCGAGCAGCTCGAGCAGTACCGCGACACGGCCGCAGATCAACTGGAATCACTCAAGGAAGGCGCGCAGTCGGCCGCTTCGGCGCTTGAGGGTAAAGATACCCTGGGCCTGTCCCAATACCTTGGCCAGCTGGCCGGGTACCTAGGGACCTTCGCCGATGAGGTGCGTCACCAGAGTGCCGAAGAGCTGCTGCAGAAAGGCGCCCGCCTGGCGCGCGACAACCCAGGACTGTTCCTGGCCGGCAGCGTGGCCATCGGCTTCGGTCTGTCGCGCTTCCTGGGCGCCAGCGCCAGCCATTCGCATGGCTCGACACCGTCGCGCAACTACAGCTCCGATGCCGATCTTTCGTCCACGCCTCCACCCGCCTATGGTGCCAGCGACCCTTACCTGAGCTCGCAATCGGATGCCGCTCCCGGTCGGTCGAGCGATGTCTCGACCCATGAACCGTTCAAGCCGACCGATCCGCTGGGTACCGGTGTCGGATCGACCGGTGACCGTCCCCTTGGCCAGGATCCCCTGAAAGGAGGTGTGTGATGAATCGCGACCCACTCAACAATCCCGGTACGCCGCTGGAGCCTCATGCGCCGAACGATGATGGATCGATCGGCGGCCTGCTGCGCCAGCTGATGCGAGAAGTCCCCGAGCTGTTCACCAAGGAACTGGCGCTGGCCAAGGCCGAGCTGCAGCACAACCTCAATACGCTCAAGGCCGGCACTGCCGCGGTCGCGGCGGGCGGTGTGGTCCTGCTGGCCGGATTCATCATCCTGCTGCTGGCTATCGTCTATGGCCTGGCGACGATGATGGCGCCATGGCTGGCTGCGCTGATCGTTGGTGTCGTGACCCTGATCGTCGGCTACGTCATGCTGCAATCGGGCAAGAAGCAGTTCGACCCCGCCCATCTCACCCCAGACCGCACCTTGAACGCCATGCAGCAAGACAAGGAAGCGCTGAAGAGGAAACTGCCATGAGCAATTCTTTCGACCATGAAGCGGAAAAAAGCCCAGAAGAACTCGAGCAGGAAATCAATGCCAAGCGCGCAAGCATCAGCAACCTTGTCGATTCCCTCGAAAGCCGCATGTCGCCAGGCCAGCTGTTCGACCAGGCGCTGAGCTTCACCAAAGGTAATGGTGGCGAGTTCTACAGCAATCTGTGCACCACGCTGAAGAACAATCCTGTTCCCACTGCACTGACCGCGGTAGGCGTGGCTTGGCTGGCGCTGAACCAGAACCGTCCGTTCAATCCGGGGCCGGCGCATCAAGGCCCGGGCCTGGGCGATAAATTGGGCAGTGCCGTCGACAGCGTCAAGGGCGCTTTCGCCACCGCCGGCGACAAATTGCACAGCGCGACCGACGCGGCCAAGGAAAAGGCCCACGACCTGAAGGACAAGGCCTACGATCTCAAGGACAAGGCATCCGATTTCAAGGGCAAGGCCAGCGACTACGGCCACGACACCAGCCAGTCGATCGGTGCTTCCGCGGACTCCCTGCGCCGCTCCGCCCATGATGCTCGCGATCAGGTGAACTATCAGGCCAGCGCCCTCAAGGGCCAGTTCGATCACCTGCTCAAGGAGCAGCCGCTGGTCATCGCCGCTATCGGTATCGCACTGGGCGCGGCCATCGGTGCAGCGCTGCCATCGACCCGCAAGGAAGACGAACTGATGGGCGATACCAGCGACCGTCTGACCGGTGCGGTGAAGGCCAAAGGTCAGGACGTGCTGGAACAAGCCAAGGCCAAGGGCCAGGAAGCGCTGGAGGAGGTGAAAGCCAAGGGTCAGGAAGTCCTGGAAGATGCGAAGGACACCATGAAGCAAGGCGCATCCGACAACGACAAGCCATCGGGCGGCAATACGCCGGGGAGCTCCACACCAGGTGGCAACACCCCAAGTGGATCTACTTCGGGTAGCAACACGCCAGGTAGCTCGACTTCGAGCGGCAACATGCCAGGTAGCTCGACCTCGGGCGGCAACACGCCAGGTAGCTCGACCTCGAGCGGCAACATGCCAGGTAGCTCGACCTCGGGCGGCAACACGCCAGGTAGTTCGACCTCGGGCGGCAGCACGCCAGGTAGCTCGACCTCGGGCGGCAACACGCCAGGTAGCTCGACCTCGGGCGGCAACACGCCGGGCGGCTCGGCGTCGGGCGGCACCACGCCAGGTGGTTCGGCGTCAGGCAAGAGTGACCTGTCTTCGGGCCTGGGCTTCCCATCCTGAGATGCAGGGCCAGCGTGCAGGTCGACTGCACGCTGGCTGTTTCAAAGCCATGCTACCGTGGCCTTCGCTTTATCAACTCCCTCCCTGTCGGCATTGTTGCTGTCCTGCCTCGTAGCCACGCCAAGTCTGCGCACTGTTCACCACTTGCCGGTCCAGCCGTTGCCTGTCGGCATCGCTCGATGGCGCGTTACTGGGTGTCAGATGCTCCAGCACCGGCTCCACCGCGACCTCCCCGGTAAAGCCCCCTTCCTTCAGCACCGCGTGCTGGGCGGCGAAGTCGATATGCCCGGTGCCGATGCCGCCGCGACCGGAATCGGAAATATGGTAGATCGCGAGTTGCCGGGCGTTCTCGCGCAGCGTGCGTAGAGGATCGGGCTCATTGATGTTCATATGAAAGCTGTCGAGGATCATGCCCATATTGCCACCCCCGACCTCCTCCATCAGCGCATGGCACTGCGCCGCCGTATGGATCAGAGGGACTTCGTAGTGGTTGCACACCTCGTATAGCGTACGAATGCCGCGCTCGCGGGCGTACGTATCGACCGACTTGCAGCATTCGACCAAGCGCTGCCGCGCGCTGGCGGCATCGGGGCAATTACGCGTCCATAACGACAAGCCATGGAGGGTAACGGGTACCGCCCCGGCCATCACCGCAAAGTCGACGACCCGCTTGTAGTACTCGATGGCCGTGGCCGAGCTCGCTTGGTCGGGGTGGGCCGGCGCTGCATTGAACGGATCGATGGCGATGATCCTGATGCCCGCCTCATGCGTCTTGCGGCGCAGCTCGCCGGGGTGCACGTCGCGATGATCACCGGCGTATTGCACACCATTAAGGCCCAGCGCCTTGAGCTTGTCGACGAGAGGATCCACCTCGGTGATACCCAGGGTCCAGGAAACCACACTGAAAGTCATGCTTTGCTCCTTGACGAGGCTCACTCGCCTCGTGATACGGCTGGAGGCCCTTGATAGAGGCACTGGCGGATATGAAAGGCTGCATTGACCAGGGTTCCTCCCGCCTGCCTTCGGCACCTGAATTCGACCATTCGTCCGTGCCCAAGGGCGATCGAAGTGAATCCCAGTGATGGCAGCCTGTCATCTATTAGGAGAGCAAGAAGACGCCAACGCACAGGAGAGTATTTATGAGCCTTGCAATGACCCTCTTTAGCTTGATCTCGGCTTGGATGGCGATAGCCCTGGCAATGTTATGGGGTGTATTGCGCATCTTGCGCAGACATCAACCGCAGGTTGAGCCCAAGCCCACGAGGTATGAGCCACGGCGCCTGACCTACGTATCGGCGGTGGCGGGTAAATGAGGTACTTGACCAGGGCATCGGCCCTGAGCGGATGTCCCGGCGACAGCCATTGATCCCGAAGGACCATTGACGGCATGATGCGCGGCGATTGCCCCCTACAAGGAACATCTCGTGCATCCGCTCCATTGCGACTCAGCCGCAGAGCCTGGCTACCGTTTCCATAAACGTTTCGGCATGCTCGCGCTTGCCATCGGGTCATGTCTGGGTATTACCCTAGGCTTGTTCCTGTTGGCCCCGCCGTCACAGCTCACCAGTCTGTACAGCATCGGCTTGATGGGGTACTGGGCGCTCGCGCTCTGCGTGTTGCTCTGCGTGCAGTACCGCAAGACCGGTGTCACGCGAGCCATCCTGGGTACCCGTTTTCGCCGCCCTTTTCTCTTGGGGCTCGGCTGCATCATTGCCACGTACGTCTGTGGCTCTGTGTCGATGGTGCTGTTGGATCTGCCGCGTGAACCTTTCATGGTCACCTTCTACGACGACCTGGATCGCGGGCAGATCGCGTTGCTGATCGCTTTCCTCATCCTGTTTCCGCCGATCACCGAAGAATTGTTGTATCGCCATTTTCTCCTGCGCCTGTTTCCTTACCAACGAAGCGAGTTCTGGGCGTGGACGGCGGTACTGGCGACCACGGTGATCTTTACGCTCAGCCACTATCAGTACGAGAACTTTGTCACCCTGGCGACGATCTTCATCGTGGGCGCGGTACTGGCGGTCGCACGGGTGCGCAGCGGAGGTCTGCTGGTGCCGGTGCTGCTGCACGCCGCCGCCGAGGTGGCCGGCCTGGCTACGAATCAGATATTGGCGCAGGTTCTCTGAGGGACAGCCGTGAGGCAGAAATCCCTGGTTACATTCGCCCGGCCAGCTGCGGCACCGACGCCCCAAGCATGGCTATCCCGGACAAGGTCAGCAGGCCCAGCACGATCCGCCGAAACGCCAGCTCGCTGATCCCTACGTAGACTCGGGTGCCCAGCAAGGTCGGCAGCAGCATGGCAGGCACCATTACCGCGAACATCGGCAGCATCTCCCGGGTCACCATGCCTGTGCCCACGTAGGTCAGCATGGTGACCATCAGCATGGAGAGGTTGAAATTCTGGACCACTGCCCGTTGTGTATCCCTGTCGAAGCCGCGCAAGGTGCACCACAGCGTCGGCACCGCGCCGGTGAAACCTCCGAGCCCGCCCAGTACGCCACCGGCCATCCCCACTACCCCATCGGCCAACCGTCCGCCCCGCAACCGCGGCAGGCGTGGCGCCAGGAGCATGACTGGGCACCAAAGCACGAGCAAGGTCCCGAACGCCGCCTTGAACCAGAGCATGTCCAGGTAGGGCAGCACCCACACGCCCATGGGTATGCCGGCCAGTCCACCCAGCACGAAGGGCCAGAGCAGTGGCCAACTGAAGCCACGGCGTACGGTGAATGCGGCGATGAGCTGACCGGTCAGCCCTCCGAAGACGGCCAGCGTGGCGGCGACACGGGGTTCCAGGCTCCAGGCCCAGAACGACATGGCGACCATGCCGAAGGCGAAGCCGGAAAGCCCTTGGACGAAGCCGGCGACGATGGCGCCCAGTGCGATGAGGTAGAGAGGATCCATGGGAGGCCGTGTGCGTGAGCAGGATCGGCATTCTAAAGCGAGTCAGCGGGCGCAAGGCAAGCGTGTGCTGCTCTGCGAGGGCGCCCGCCTGGAGTCGGCACGCGGTAGGCTCCAGGTCTTTCAGCTTGTTGGATGCACCACGGGGTCGGGTCCTGGTTCTTCAGGAACGTACGAGTCTGACGCGCCTTAGTGCCCATTCGCACTGCTTCAACTGACGTCCTGATCAGCCTATTTTGCGTCTTCATCGCCCTCGAGATGCCGAACACCATGGCGCCTCACCTTTAGAACAATTAAAACATTGCATGGCCTACGTGGAGGAATTCAATTGGGCCGAGCGTAATAACCACTCTAGCCTTCCCTTCGATTTATCAATAATTATCAATAAGTTGGGGAAGATCGTAAATGAAGGTCAGAACTCTTTCGGGCTATGCCCTGGGTCTGTTGACGGCCAGTATGGTTGCCTTGTCGACCGCTCAAGCCGACCCACTGACTCGCGATAACGGCGCGCGTGTCGGAGACAACCAGAACACCCAGACGGCCGGTGCCAGTGGTCCAGCACTACTCCAGGACGTACAGCTGATCCAGAAGCTGCAGCGCTTTGACCGGGAACGAATTCCGGAGCGTGTCGTGCACGCACGGGGGACGGGTGTCCATGGCGAATTCGTCGCCAGCACCGACCTCTCCGAACTGACCAAGGCCAAGGTTTTCACACCCGGACAGCATACGCCGGTATTCGTCCGCTTCAGTGCCGTGGTACACGGTAATCACTCACCTGAAACCCTGCGCGACCCGCGCGGCTTCGCTACCAAATTCTATACCGCCGATGGCAACTGGGATCTGGTTGGCAATAACTTCCCGACCTTCTTCATTCGCGATGCGATCAAGTTCCCGGACATGGTGCATGCCTTCAAACCGGACCCGCGCACGAACCTGGATGATGACTCGCGCCGTTTCGACTTCTTCAGCCATGTACCTGAAGCCACTCGCACCTTGACCCTGCTCTACTCCAATGAAGGGACTCCCGCCGGTTACCGCTTCATGGATGGCAACAGCGTTCACGCCTACAAATTCGTCAACGCCAAAGGCGAAGTCACCTACGTCAAATTCCACTGGAAGAGCTTGCAGGGCGTGAAGAATCTCGATCCGAAGCAGGTCGAGCAGGTCCAGGGCAAGGATTACGCGCACATGACCAACGATCTGGTCACGGCCATCAACAAGGGCGATTTCCCCAAGTGGGACCTGTACATCCAGACCCTCAAGCCGCAAGAGCTGGCCAATTTCGATTTCGACCCGCTGGATGCGACCAAGATCTGGCCTGACGTACCCGAGCGCAAGATCGGCCAGATGGTCCTGAACCGCAACGTCGACAACTATTTCCAGGAAACGGAACAGGTTGCCATGGCACCGGCCAACGTCGTGCCCGGTATCGAGCCTTCGGAGGACCGCTTGCTGCAAGGTCGAGTCTTCTCCTATGCCGATACCCAGCTGTACCGTCTTGGCGCCAACGGCATGAGCCTTCCGGTCAACCGTCCAGTCGTTGCGGTTAACAATGGCAACCAGGATGGGGCCATGAACAGTGGCCACACCACCAGCGGCGTCAACTACGAACCCAGCAGGTTGAGCCCGCGCCCGGCCACCGAGTCGGCGCGCTACAGCGAAATGCCTCTGATAGGGACTACCCAGCAGAGGAAGATCCAACGCGAGCAGAACTTCAAGCAGACGGGCGAGTTGTACCGGTCCTACAGCAAGAAGGAGCGCAAGGACCTGATCGACAGCTTCGGTCAATCGCTCGCCACCACTGACACCGAAAGCAAGCACACCATGCTCTCGTTCCTCTACAAGGCCGACCCCGAATACGGCACTGGCGTGACCCGCGTCGCTGGGGGTGACATCGCACGTGTCAAGCAACTGGCCAGCCAGCTTCAGGACTGATCCAGTCATACGGGCCTGCCCACGGGCGGCCCGATCTCGATAAGGAGATACCCGTGAAAATCTGGCTAGTCACCCTGATGCTCTTGGCCGGTACTTGCCAGGCAGTCGAACCGACCGCCGACCAAGACCCGGCTCTGCTCAAGCAACGACTGCAGGCGCTGCTTCTCGATGCTGCTCGCGAAGGTCGAACCGATGTGCTGTCCACCTTCATAGAGGCCGGTTACGACCTGGAAACCCGAGACTCACGCGGCTACAGTGCCCTGATTCTTGCGGCCTACCACGACCAGGAAGATGCGGTAACGCAATTGATCGCGGCAGGCGCCGACCCCTGCGGCCAGGATAATCGCGGCAACACGGCGATGATGGGCGCCATCTTCAAGGGCAACCTGGCCATCGCCAAACGCCTGCTCGAGGCTGACTGCTCCCCCGACCAGCGCAATCATTCCGGCCAGACAGCAGCCATGTACGCTGCCCTTTTCCAGCGTCAGGACATCCTTGATGCTTTGGCCAGCAAAGGCGCGGACCTGACGCTCAAGGATGCGGCAGGCAATGATGTGGGGCAGTTGAGTCAAGGCCGGTTCGGCAGTGATCCAAAGGTGCTGGAGGCAAAGGCCACGAGTACATCTCCCAGGAGCGAATAAGATCAGGGAATATCGGCACGACGCCTGAAACCCAAGGCGCCATGGATGGGAAGTGGACTCAAAGGAAGAGCGCCATCTGCAGCCTCGATCAGTCTTTCAGACCATTTTCAGCGGTCGCCCCCTAGTTCAGAACGGCCAGCCACCCTGCCAGGATCACCGGCAACACCACGAACGACAGGACCGTGGAGCACATCACCAGGTTGGCCACCTGCTCGGGAGATCGATTTGCCCGTACCGCCAGCAGGTAGTTGAACACCGCCACCGGCATGGAGGATTGGACGACCAGGACAGCATGCGCCAGGGGCTCCATCGCCAGCACATACCCTACCCCCCAGCCCACACCCGCTCCCAGCAGAATTCGCAACCCACCCAGCAGCATTCCACTGCCAAGGTGGCTCAGCCGGATGCTGGCCAACGAGACCCCCAGTGTCAGCAGCATCAGCGGGATGGTCATGCCTCCCAAGAGGTCGGCGGTATTGGCGAGCCAGCGAGGCAAGTGCAGATCGAAAAAGATGATCGGCAACGAAAGCGCCAGGCTGATCACAATCGGATTGCGCAGCAGGCTACGTAATGAAGCCGCCCCGCCTGATAGGGCAATCCCCAGGGTGAACTGGAAGATCGACAACGTCAGGAAAAACGCCACGGCCAGCGCCAGACCGTGCTCACCGAAGGCGTAAAGACTGATGGGCAGCCCCATGTTGCCGGTGTTGGGAAACATGAAGGCAGGCACGAGCACTCGCCAGTCGTGATCGAACACCTTGCTCAGAAGCCTGCCGAGCACGGCCATGACCACCATCGCCAGGACGCAAGCCAGCGCCATGCTGGTAAAGGCAGCGGGATCCAGGTGAGTCCGGCTCAGTGTCGACAGTACAAGGCTCGGCGTGCCGATGGTCATGACCAGGCGAGCGATGAAGTCAGTGGGATAGGCATGCCCACTGCGCGCCCAGCCGTAACCGATACCGGCAACGATGAAGACGGGTGCCAAGACCGCGAACAGTTCAGCCATCATGGCCAGGGTTCTCCGGGGAAACGGGCATCCTAGAGGGTAATTTTGTCCGGATGCAAGGCCGGTGGCCCTCGGTACGCCCTATCCGTCGCGGGCGTGGCAGATTCCGGTTGCCCCAGCGATGCAGCGGATCAAGCCGTGAATACGTTTCAGGCTGGTAATGGGGTATCAGGCTTCAGTACGATGGCCGTAAGAATTTTCTGCAGGGCACTTCTGTCGGGCTGCCTGCCGCCAGGAAAACCTGTCTTTACCTGACTTCGGGCAAGCCCCGTTGCACCAATCGAGCATCCGCTCACAAGGACGTCGATGGACCAGCCAAGCATCGTGCGGTATTGGCATGCGGTGGAACTGCTGCAACCGCAGTCGGTACCCAAGCTCAAGAGCCGTGACGAAGAGGATCACTACCAACCTTTCTATCACGACATCCCTGCCGCCGAAGGCCCGATGCCTTGGCAGCCAGAGAGCTTGCCGAGCAAGCAGAAGCTGCCGGAAAAACGTGTCTGGAGTCATACGCTCTATGCGCATCTCTACGACAACCTGACTGTGGCCAAGGCGCTGGAAACCTTGTATGGCGCGGATCAAGGCTATACAGAGCCTCGGTCCCGGGAAACCGCGCTGTATGCGCTGAAGTTCACCGATCAGGGCATGATGGTCACGGATAGCCTGGTGCTATCGAGCGAAGCATGGTTCCTCGGGCATGCCCTCGCAGGCAATGACTGGACCCACGGTTTCGAGGGCGCGCAGGAAGACGCCCGCCACTGTGCCAAGGCATTGCTCGGCGATATCGTGACGACGGAAGGTCTCGAGCAGCTGACGCAGTACATTCGCCAGAGCCTCGGCCTTGACGCTTTCTTTGGCGAGCAGCCGCGTCAACACCGTTTCCGATCGGCCCCGATCAACCCGGACAAGCCGATTCAGGAAGACGACCCGCTCAACAGCTTCCTGCTGTCGGACCTTGCGGACGTTGCCAGTGCACTGGAGCGAGGCGAAACGAGCGCCGCGCTGGACCTTTACCTCCAGCAACACTCTCCTGACCAGCGCCTGCACCTCGACGACGGCAAGGCTAGCCTGGCCTTGCTCGATCGCCTGTCTCCGGCGCGCCATGCCCTTGGCTGCTGGCCCAGCGAGGATCACCTGGGACTGGTGCATTCGCAGCAATTGGCCGTCAACAGCATCCTCCACACGCTGTCCGACGCGCCCGGTATCCTCGGTGTGAACGGTCCGCCCGGCACCGGCAAGACCACCCTGTTGCGCGACCTGGTGGCAGCGGTGGTCACGCAACGGGCAGATGTGCTCGCATCATTCGACCGCGCCGCTTTTGCTTTCGAGAAGGATGGCCGCGAGGTGGCCAATGACGGCGGGCGCGAACAGACCGCCTATCGCCTGAAGCCAGAGCTGTTCGGTTTCGAGATGGTGGTCGCCTCTTCCAACAACGGCGCGGTGGAGAACGTCACGCTGGAGTTGCCGCAGCGAGACAAGATCGACGAATCCTGGATAGCCGAGATCGACTACTTCAGCGAGCTGGGCGAACTGACCACGGGTAAGCCCGCCTGGGGCATGATCTCCGCCGCGCTCGGCAGCAAGGCCAAACGCACGCAGTTCGTCAATCGCTTCTTCTATGGGGAAACCCCGTCCAAGCCAGATGCCAAGGAGAACCAGCGCGAGCCGAACCCCCTTGCTGACCTTGAAGAAGCAGAGGTTCTGGCCCAGAACGAAGACCTCTATGTGGCTGAGCTTGAACAGCTCGAAGACAGCAGCGAGAAGGACGCGCTCGACTCGACGACCACGCCCAAGGGTTTTCTCGGCTGGCTTACGCAGCAGGCCGAAATCGAGTGGACCTCCGATGAGCGCTTGCGCACCTGGCAGACCGCGGTACAGCGCTACAAGGAGGCCAGGCACGCTGCCGAAGCGCTCGGCGCGGACGCCAGCCAGATCGGCGAGATGATCAGGGGCATCATCGACACCCAGACCCGCATCGCCGACGTGGAAGCGCAAGCCTGTAGGCTCCAGGACAACCGTCGCGAGCTCGAAAGCCAGCAGAGCACCCACGACATCCAAACCCTGGCCACTGCCCACAATGCGCTTGAGCTCCAGGTGCTAGCGCTGAATGCCCATCTGGAACGCAAGCCCCGCTGGATCGCCAACCTGCTGAGCCTGGGCAGCGCTTCCCGCGATTGGGCCGCCAAGCAGAAACTGCTCGACAGCAGCCACGGTCTGGCTCGAGGCGCGCATGACACCGCTCTACGCCAGGCTGCGCGTTTGGCCGATCAGCTCAAGGAGCTCGACAGCCAATTGGCTGCCCATGATCTCGAGCGCGCAGCCCTGCGTGAGCAGACGTTGCAGCGCATCGACAGCGCGCGCGAACTCGCTCGAACCTACGATGCCCAGCACGTGGTGGACTGGCTGGACAGTGGCGTTGTTGGCCACGGCAGCGACATCGAGCGATCGGAACCTTGGGTGATACCGGGCTGGCGCCAAGCCCGAGCCAAGGTCTTCATCGAAGCCCTCAACCTGCACCGCGCCTTCTTCCAGCTCGAGGCCAAACGTCTGCGCTGCAACCTCTACTTTGCCAACAGCATGCTCACCAACGGTCACTATCAGGGCATGTCCCGCGAGCTGGTGCGCTCGGCCTGGGCTTCGCTGTTCATGGTGGTGCCCGTACTGAGCAGTACCTTCGCCTCCTTCGCTCGCTCGTTCGGCAGCCTGAAATGCGGCGAAATCGGCTGGCTACTGGTCGATGAAGCCGGCCAGGCCACCCCGCAGTCCGCCGTCGGCGCACTGTGGCGCGCCAAGCGCGCGGTGCTGGTCGGTGACCCTCTGCAATTGAAACCTATCGTCTCGGTTTCCGACGCAGTGCTGGAGCGAATGCGTACCCGCTACCAGGTCGACCCTCACTGGCTATGCAACCGACAATCCGCTCAGACCCTTGCCGACCAGGCGACCCCATGGGGCAAGCTGCTCGGCCCGCGAGGGCAGAAAAACTGGGTCGGCCTGCCGCTGGTGGTTCATCGCCGCTGCGACCGCCCCATGTTCGACCTGGCCAACCTCATCGCTTATGACGGTGCCATGGCGTACGGGACACGCGCACCTTCGGCGGACAAGGAGACCAGCGCCAGCCTCGCGACCGGCTGGCTGCATGCGCCCGGCCCCTCCTCCGGCAACTGGGTGCGGGATGAAGGCATCGCCTTGAAGCGCTTGCTGGAGCGGTTGAAGGCAGACGGCGTGCCCGAAGATGGCATCGCCGTGATAACCCCTTTCCAGGACGTGCGCGCGAAGCTTGCAGCCTTCCTGCCGCCAAAGATCGTTTTTGGGACCATTCATACGATGCAGGGCAAGGAAGCGGCGGTGATCGTTCTCGTACTCGGCGGCAGCACCGAGAACCCTGGTGCGCGGGATTGGGCCGTGTGCGAGCCGAACCTGCTCAACGTCGCCGCTACCCGGGCGAAACGGCGGTTGTATGTGATCGGAGATCGCGAGGACTGGAAGAACCGGGCGCTGTTCCGTGAAGTGATGGCCCCGGAGCGGAATCTGTTACCGTTGCGGGTACATGGCATGCCAGTGGTGAGCGATGCGCCTGCCTGATTCAGATCGGTCTACGGGGGCAGCAGCGGCCTCTCACTGACAAGCCGCTGCTTACCGTTATCGCTCGCTGCGAATCGCGTACCGGTCCTGTCAGCATTCCATGCGTCACATCTTCGACAAGCGCCTTGGCCATGCCACTCAGATAGTGCGGGGCCACACCAGACTAGTGTCCTGCATTATCCCAGCTTGCAAACTGACCTTGTAAACACCATCCATCAAGATGCTGGCCTGTTCAAGGGCGTAATCGACGTCGTGGCCAGGGAGGACTTTGAAAAGTCGTTCTTCCAAGTGCCCTCCTACACCTTCCCCAAAAGTACCTACGCCAATAGTTTTGAAGTGATTCGTGCAGCTGCTAGTACGATTTGCTCCATACCTAACCTCCGAGCGCTCGCGTAATAGCCAGAGTCGATTCATGTGAACCGCTCCGCGCGCATGCTTAGCAAACGTCTTGTTCCATTATGGGTTTGGCACGGAAGCGGTGCATCTCAATGCCATCTCGACCACAAGACGAGCAGGACCGATTTCGTGCAACGTTGCGTGACTTGAGAACGGACCTTGAGGCTGTGGATCGGTGAAAACTGTCTGGCCAATGATGGCTAGAGCGCAGATGAGGTGTTCGGAGGGGTGAACGAGCAGGATGGAAACGATGGGGCCGGGACGATTTTCAACATGATGTAGCCTCCATCAAATGGAGCCGCCAATCACCTGCTGTCAAACCAATAGGTGGCAGCTGTACGCGGGTTGACACACCGAGGATGAAGGAACTCGGCGCACACGAAGTGCCCCACGTCCAGCCGCCGTAAAGCAGTGCACGTGTAATCCATCCATCAGCCACGGCCTGTCAAAACCGGTCGTTGGCGAACGACTGGGCGAGACCAGATGGGGATTGGCGACGCTGCAATGGCTTACAAGCCGCGAGAGTATGTTTGGGAAAGGACTACAGGGAATAGGGAAAATCCGAATCTAGGAAGCGACACAAGCCGGCGTCCCTGCCGGCTTGTTCGGGTCATAGAGAAAACAAAACCCAATGCGATGATCGAGTCGGTTTTCTCAGCGTCTCAGCGTGGATCCGGATGCTCGCTGGACACCGAATTGTTGGCGTCCACATCCGACATTTCTTCCTCCACAGGTGCTTCATCGTCCGGCGGCAATGGAACCTCGGCTTCGCCCTTTTTCGGACCATGCGCCGTTTCGTTGTCAGTCTCGCCGCCAATACCCACCTGAGAAATATTGCCAGGAGCCCTCTCGTCAATATCCATCACGACCTCCGAATCTGGCGCGCGGCCTTTCCGCGCTTGCAAGTAAGAGCGTCCGCGGGTCATGTGAGTGCAGTGCGATGGACGAACGGTGAGCACGAATCTCCTGGTGCACGAGACCTGCATTCAGACCGAGAAGATTTGCGTCTGGCCGGATCCGAGCTGGCTCAACTCGCGCGATGACATTCAATTGTCCAGCTCACGAAGATACACCCAAGGGTAAACCCCACGATCGTGTCCATCGCTGAACACCAGTTGCACGCCGTACCCCTGCGCTTCGATCGCTACCACCGTCACCCCCTGCTCTACCACCGTAATCGTATTGCCTAGCCGGGCCGCTCGACACGCCGAGCACGGACAGGCGGCACGCAGCCGGGCATGGCTCAGCTGCGTGATCTGGCCATCGAGCCACCGCAGCGTCATCAGGGCGGTGGCCTTGGAAGTGTCGATCGAAAAGGGCGCGGCGGTCATACAGCCTTCGCCTGCAACTGCGCCAAGGCAATCCGCACCGCCTTGCGTACTTCCGGGTCGGCGTCGTGCTCGACGCCGCGCAGGGCATCCAAGGCCTGTGGGTCGCCCAGCTCTCCCAGCGCCAGCGCCGACTCCTTGCGCAGGTTGCTGATAGCGTGCCCCAACAGCTCCGCCAGTGAATCGAGTGCGGGGACGAAGCGAATCCGGCCCAAAGCGCGCACCGCGCGCAGGCGCACTTGCCAATAGCTGTCGTTCAGGGCCTCCAGCAGTGCCGGACCGGCCTCATGCAGGCCAACCTTGCCCAAGGTGGTCGCCGCTTCTTCGCGTACCTGCCACTCACGATCGCGCAACGCTGCGTGCAAGGCCGGCAGGATACTGGCATCGCTGGCCAGGCCAAGGGCGCCGGTGGCGGCGCGGCGTACTTCGGTGTCGGCATCCTCGCTGGCCAGTCGGGCCAGTTGCTGCAAGGCATCCGTCTGTTTCAGCCAGCCGAGGATGCCTACGGCTTCACGCCGCACGAAGGCATCGCTGTCCCCTAGAGCGGCCAAGGCGGTCGGCACGCTGTCGACCAGACGCAGCTCGCGCAAGGCGCGCAAGGCACTGGCGCGTACGAAGGGATCGGCATGCCGAGCCCAAGGCAGGACCACGCGGCCCGCGTCGGCTGTTTTCAACTCGCCAAGGCTCTGCGCCGCGGCACCTCGCACCCTGGCGTCGGCGTCGGTCAGCGCGGTGCACAAGCCGTTCACCACGACGGGCTCTTCCCAGGCCTCCAGCAAGCGCGCCGCCTCCGCCCGCACATCGGCAGACGGATCATGGCCCAGGGCGCGGGTCAGCCAGGGCAAGGCCTGCGGCTCTTCCAGGTCGGCCAGTTCGATCAGGGCGATACGGCGTACCCCCGCGTCGTCATCATTCAACCGGGGTAGAAGATCAAGGATATCGGGGTTATCGGTCGTCAGGTCGGTCATAGGGCAACTCGCAATGGCGGGAAATCGGTGGGTAACCCCAGCGGCGTCAGGCGCGGCAACTCGCGGCCCTCTTCATGTCGCAGGAGTTCGAGACAGTGACGCTTGAGCTGCACGAATTCGGGGCTGGTGAGCAGGCTCGCCTGCCGGGGACGATGGAAATCCAGGCGCAGGTCTTCGATGAAGCGTCCTGGCCGTGGACTCATCACCAGAATGCGGTCGGCGAGGAACAGTGCCTCATCGATATCGTGGGTCACAAACACCACGGTGGTACGGAACCGGCCCCAGATATCCAGTAGCAATTCCTGCATCTTGCTGCGTGTCTGCGCGTCCAGGGCGCCGAATGGCTCATCCATGAGCAGCAGGCGCGGTCGGTTGATCAGCACCCTGGCGATTTCGCTGCGCTGCTGCATGCCGCCGGAAAGCTGGTCAGGCCAGCGGCTGGCGAAATCCTGCAGTCCCACCAGGCGAAGAAACTCCTGGGCCTGGTGGCGCCGCTCGGCCTTGCCGATGCGCTGCATCTTCAAGCCGAAGGCCACGTTGTCCAGCACGCTGCGCCATGGCAACAGGGTGTGGTGCTGGAACACCATGCCGCGTTGCGGAGACGGACCGTCCACGGCCTGCCCATCGACACGCAGCGAACCGGAAGTGGCCGTCAGGTGACCGGCCAGCGCGCCGAGCAAGGTCGACTTGCCACAGCCGGATGGCCCCAGGATGCAGACGAACTCGCCGGCCGCGACGGAGAAATCCAGGGACTGCACGGCCTCGAAGGCCTGCTGACCTTCGCCCAGACGGATGGTAAGGCGTTCGACCTCGACCCGACCAAGTGGCTGGTTGGTTGCATGGGTGCTCATCCGCGACGCCCTCCTGTGCGATACCAGGGGGTGAGCAGGTTGCCGAGGCGTTTGACCAACAGGCTGCTGCCCATGCCGAGCACACCGATCAGCAGCATGCCGACGATGATGTCCGGGTAGTTCTGAAGGGTATAGGACTCCCAGGTGTAGTAACCGATGCCAAACTGACCCGAGATCATTTCCGCGGTGACCAGGCAGAACCACGAGGTGCCCATGCCGATGGACAGGCCCGTGACGATGCTCGGCGCCGCGCCGGGCAGGATCACTTCGCGCAGGATCGCCAGACGTCCCGCACCCAGGCTGCGTGCCGAGGCGATCAGGCGCGCGTCCACTCCTTCCACGCCGTGCACGGTATTGAGCAGCACCGGGAACAGCGCGCCGGTGAAGGTGATGAAGATCATCGACAGCTCCGAAGAGGGAAACATCAGGATCGCCAAGGGGATCCAGGCCACGGCCGGGATCGGTCGCAGGACTTCCAGCGGGGGCAGCAGGCTGTCCTGGGCCCAGCGCGAGCGACCGATGACGATGCCCAGGGCAATCCCACATATGGAGGCGATCAGGTAGCCGGTGAAGACCCGGCCCAGGCTGCTGGTGACGTGGTCCCAAAGGATGCTGGATGCCGCCAGGGCCCAAGCGGCATCCAGCACCGACCTGGGAGTCGGTACATAGGTGAAGGTGAGCAGGCCCAGATCCAGGCGCAGGCGGGTCGCCACCTGCCAGAACAGCAGGCAGAGCGCGAGCGAGGCCAGACGCAGGGGCCAACGGTGCAGAGAGGTCATCATGGGACTCCAATGAGGCGCTGCGCCCGGACTTCCATGGCGCAGCGGATGTATCAGCGCGAAGCCACGGCGGACTGACTGGCGGTGCCGAAATCCAAGGCCTCACCGCCATGCGTCTTGGCGTAGGTTTGCGCCTGGCCCTTGAGCAGGAAAGGCCTCAGCTCGCCCTTGCCGTTGCGCACGAACCAGGCCTGGTTGGCCAGCAACTTGATGCCGCTGTCGGTCGCCTGGGCGTAGATGGCGCGGATGTCCTTGCCTTCCGTTTCCAATCGCGCCAGTGCCTTGAGCGCTTCTTCCGGCGACGCGTAATGACGCACCTTGTCTTCGCCTCGCACCCAGATCTGCGCCAGGCGCTTGAAGTCGGTGATCGGTTTGCCTGTCACCGCATCAGTGGCCTGGAGCGGCAACTGGGCGTAGTTGGCCAAGGCCTGCGCATAGTCGCGACCGTCGGCCTTGAAGGCTGCACGGATGAACCGATCATCGATGAACTGCTCGGTGTCGAGCCCTTGATCGGTCTTCTTCAACAACTTGAGGGTGTCGATGGACGTGGCTACGGCCTGGCGGTACTCGGGCTTCCAGGTCAAGTCACGGGTCTGCAGGCCCAGCGGGCCATGGAAGAGGTAGTTCACTTCGGCTTCGATGCCGGTGACCTTCTCGATCAGCTCGCTGTATTTTTCCGGCTCGGCAGCGATCAGGCGGTCCGCTTCCAGGCTCGCTCGCAGATAGGCGGTCACGATCTCGGGGTATTGCCGGGCGTAGGCGGCGTCTACCAGTGCACCGTGGAAGGTCGGCGCGTTGGCTTGGGCACCGTCGTAGATCTTGCGGGCAAACCCGCGATTGGGGAACAGCTCGGCGAAGGGAACGAAGTCGGCGTGTGCCTCGATCCGGTTGCTGCGCAGCGCGGAACCTGCGATTTCCGGCGCTTGGGCGATGATGCGCACATCCTTCTGCGGATCCCAACCCTGGGCGGCGACGGCACGAAGCAGCATGCCGTGGGCCGTGGAAGCGAAGGGTACGGAAATGGTCTTGCCTTTCAGCTCTTGCAACGATTGAACGCTGGACGACGCGGGCACCACGATGCCGTTACCACTGCCCTGGATGCTGCCCGACAGCACGCTGATGAACAGGCTTTGCTTGCCTGCATCGCGGAAGGCGACGCCATTGAAAGACCCCGGGAAGTCCGCCATGGCGCCGAAGTCGAGCTTGCCCGCGACCATTTCGTTGGTCAGGGGCGCGCCGCTGGTGAAGTTCTTCCACACCACTTCGTACTGGGCATCCTTGTACTGGCCGTCGTGCGGAAGATATTTGTCGAGCAGGCCGAGTTCACGAATCAGCAGGCCGCCCGTGGCACAGTTGATGGTGGTGTCTTGGGTACCGATGGCGATGCGGATGGTTTGCGCATGTGCCGAGACGGCGGCGATGGCTAGCGCGAGGCCAGCAAGTGTATGGCGCAAGAGCATGGTTTCCCCTCGAATCATTGAATATTGGGGTCGTCTCCGCCACTGGATCGAGTGGTGGGAAACGAGGGGTGTCGTATCAGGCGTCCGGTGGTCGGCCGGTTGGCGGGTCGCGTGTGCGGCTGTCGTCCTGCTTGGAAAGATCGCAGCAGCATCGGTCGGTGGTGTTCGGTTTACCGCATGTCAGCGCAACAGATAGGGAATCTCGACCCTGACCGCATCGGTCGGGCAGTCTTTCTCGCAGGGCATGCAGTACCAGCATTCGTCGAAGGCCATGTAGGCTTTTTGCGTTGCCGGGTTGATCGCCAGCAAGTCCATCGGGCACACATCGACGCACACCGTGCAGCCTTTGTGGGCAATGCACTTGTCTTCATCGATGGTCACGGGCGCGTTGCTGCGGAACAGGATTTCCTGGGGTTGGAAGGCCATATCACGGTGTCCTTGGAGCCTGCGGCTCTCGTTGTGGCGTGGCATCACGCGGCTTCGGTTTTCACTCGCAGCCGGTTGTAGGCCTGCTGTTCTTCGTCATCCAGAGGAATCAGGTAGGGCTCGACCGCTTTCTTGAAACTGGTCATCGCGCCGTGTTCGTCCTTTTTCAGATGGCAATGGACGAACCATTCGGCATCGTTGCGCTCCGGGTGATCGACTCGGTGGTGGTACAGCCCCCAGCGGCTTTCCTTGCGGAACAACGAAGCCCGCGCCGCCATTTCGGCACAATCACGAATCACGCTGACTTCCATGGCGCGCATCAGCTCGTGTGCATTGTCGGCCTTGATCTGCGCCAGGTCCGCTTCGATGGCCGCGAAGCGCTGCAGGCCGATCTCCATCTTCTTGGTGACCTTCGGCGGCTGCAGGTAGTCGTTGACGAAGCGGCGCAACTTGTATTCCACCTGGGCAGGCGGCAGGCCATGCTCACGCTCCAGCGGCGCGTACACCCGTGCTCGTTCCGCGTCGATCTGCGCTTGATCGAGCGCGCCGTACTCACGCTCGGCGACGAAGTCGGCCGCGTTGCTGCCGGCGAACCAGCCGTAGGTGAATGCGCCGAGCATGTAGTTGTGCGGCACCGCGGCCATGTCGCCCGCCGAATACAGGCCCTTGACCGAAGTCTCCGCCTTCTCGTTGACCCATACGCCGGAAGCGCTATGGCCACTGCAGAAGCCGATCTCGGAGATATGCATCTCGACCATGTCCTGCCGATAGTCGGTGCCACGTCCCGCGTGAAACTGACCACGGCTCGGCCGCTCGTTGCTGTGCAGGATCTCCTCGATGTCCTGGATGGTTTCCTCGGCCAGGTGATCGAGCTTGAGGAATACCGGGCCATTGCCGCCTTCCAGCTCCTGGTGGAATTCCCACATCATCTGGCCGCTCCAGTAATCGCACTCGATGAAGCGCTCGCCCTTGTTGTTGGCGGTGTAGCCGCCCAGCGGGCCGGTGACATAGGCGCAGGCAGGACCGTTGTAATCCTTGATCAGCGGATTGATCTGGAAGCACTCGAGGTTCGCCAGTTCGGCGCCCGCATGGTAGGCCATGGCATAACCATCACCGGCGTTGGTGGGGTTCTCGTAGGTGCCCATCAGGTAGCCGGAGGCTGGCAGGCCGAGACGCCCCGCCGCACCGCAGCAGAGAATCACCGCCTTGGCCTTGATCACATGGAAGGCGGCAGTGCGGCAGTCGAAACCCATCACGCCATTGACCGCGCCTTCGCCATCGGTCAGCAGGCGAGTGGCGACCAGACGGTTGGTGATATCGACCCGAGCACGCTTGAGCTGGCGATACAGCACCTTCTTGATGTCATGCCCTTCGGGCATCGGCAGGACATAGGCGCCCATGTGATGCACCTTCTTCACCGCGTAGTCGCCAGTCTCGTCCTTCTCGAACTTCACGCCCCAGCGATCGAGCTGCTCGATGGTCTCGAAACTGTGGGTGGCATAGGCGTACACCGCGGCCTGGTTGACGATGCCGTCATTGGCCACGGTGATTTCCTTGGTGTACTGCTCGGGCGTGGCGTGCCCGGGCACGATGGCGTTGTTCAGGCCATCCATGCCCATGCTGATCGCGCCACTGCGCTTGACGTTGGCCTTGTCCACCAGCAGCACGCGCAATGCCTTGTTGCGCTCCTTGGCCTTGATCGCGGCCATGGGGCCGGCGGTGCCGCCGCCGATGATGACGATGTCGTATTCCTGTTCCAGGGTATCGATGCTCATGAGTGGGCGCCCTTGTGTCGGTCGATCCGCAGGCGATACTGGAAGGCGTCGCCGCGGTAGTAGAGGTGTTCGAAATCCAGCGGCTTACCTTCTGCGGTATGTGTCAGTCGTTCGATCCGCATGATCGGCGCGCCCTCTTCCACGCCGAGCGCATCGCTCAGGCCGCTGTCGGCCAGCACTGCGTCGATGGCCAGGTCGGCGTGACCCAGCGCGATTCCGCAGTCGTTTTCCAGGATCAGGAAGATGTCTCGGGTGACCAGGTCGGCCCTTTCCAGTTTCTCGCCCAGGCCCTGCGGCAGCCAGGTGATCTCCAGGGACACGGGCTCACGATTGATCAGGCGCACTCGACGGATTTCTGTGACAAGGCTGCCCTCGGTGACCTGCAGGCGCTCGGCAACGCGCGCGCAGGCCGGGAGATGGCGCAGGCCGATCAACTTGTTGAGCACTTCATGGCCCATCTGCCCCATCGATTCCGCCAGCCCCTGAAGCGTGCTGACGTTCTGGAAAGCCTTGGGCTTGGCGACGAAGGTGCCTTTGCCGTGAATCTTGAAAATCAGCCCTTCCTTCTGCAGGTCTCCCAGGGCCTGGCGCACGGTAATACGACTGACCCCATGGGCCTGACCGAGCTCGTTCTCCGAGGGCATGCGGCTTTGCGGGGGGTAGGTGCCGTCGAGGATTCGAGACCGCAACAGCTCCTTGAGCTGGCCATAGAGCGGAACGGGTGAGAATGGAAGCAACTGAGCCATGAGGATCCTTTTCGATCAACTTGTCATAACAAGTAATGACTTGAAGATATCGAATAAGCAGTCAGGGTTGAAATACCTTTATTGAATAAGCATATGGTGGGTATTCGCAGGACGACTACGGCGCTTGAGCACTCGGACGACATTGAGGTGTCCATGGATCCGGCCTTGGCTGCCGCTTTGCCTCGGGATACATTACGACGCCGCGATGGCACATTCGGCAAAGAATATAGATGACATGCGAATGCCTGATGTGCAGGCCAAGATCGCGCACCGAACCATTGACTTGATCGGCGCAGTGCCCTTTCTGCCCCTCCAATTGCTAGGACATGAGCTCCATCCTATGAACAACCGTCTCCTGAAGCTTGCCATTTCCGCTCTGCTTGCCAGTCCTGTGACGCTCGCCAGCATTCCTGCCGCCATGGCCGCGAATCCCACAAGCGCAGCCGCGATCGAGGTGAACATGCGCCACGCGCAGCCGATTACCCTACGCAACACCGTCATTGGTCAGGGTGCTCCCAAGACCATCGTACCGACCACTGGGGCGACCGCCGAACAAGTCCTCGCCCAGGCACGCGCCATCGGTGCCAATCCGGATGTCGACCTGATCGAGTTCCGCATCGACTACCTTGATTTCGCCACCGACCCGGGCAAGATCGCCGCGCTCGGGAAGCAGGTCGTCGAGGCCGTACACGGCAAGCCGCTGATCCTGACGTTCAGGACCCAGGCCGAAGGCGGGGTCAAAGCGATCGCCGATGATGATTACGGCACGCTCTACAAAGCGTTGATCAAGGAGAAATTCATCGATTTGCTGGACGTGGAAATGTTCCGCGATCCACGCATGGTCCAAGAAGTCGTGACCGAAGCCCACCAGGCCGGCGTCAAGGTCGTCATGTCCAGCCATGATTTCAAGGGCACTCCTTCTACGGAGGAAATCGTCGCGCGCCTGCGCAAGCAGGACGCCATGGGAGCCGATGTGCTGAAGATCGCCGTCATGCCCAAGAGCCCGGCGGATGTGATCAGGTTGCTCGATGCCTCGGCGCAGGTGCGCGCCGATTACTCGCAGAAGCCACAGCTGAACATGTCCATGGGCGGGCTGGGTGCCATCTCGCGTCTTTCGGGAGAGGTCTTCGGTAGCGATCTGACCTTTGGGATGATCGGCGAGCCTTCCGCGCCTGGCCAGGTCGAGGTGGGCCAACTGCGTCAGGTGCTAGGGGTGATTCACGCTTCGGTGAACGGTGGTAAGTGAGCGTCCGTAGACTCGAGTGATAGGGCATCCAGTCGGTATTCCCCGTAAAACGCTAGCGACCAATTCTCTTCAGAAGTTGGTCAGCTTGCGTTTGCAACTGTGCGATGACCTGGCCGAGCTCGGCTTGGTCCTGGGGCGAATCGAGTTGCTCGGCATCCTGTTTCGCATTGATCAGTAGCGCGCAAAGACTGGCATGCATGATCAACGCCGCTGCGACGACATCGCTTCGCATGTAGGGCAAGACCTGGCTCAGACCGCGCTCGGCCATCTCTAGGCCGGTACAGCACGATCGTGCCCCTGTGATAGCGGCCAAGGTCACATCCATGATCGTCTTCGAACTGTGGCCATTCGAATCACCGGAAACCTCATTCACGTAGGCCTCGAAGGTTCGAACATCGTTATCCGCCTGTTCGGCGAGCACAGGGGCTAGCCCTTCGATTTCGATGATGGTTTTTTCGCGCTCCGCCAACGGCTCTTTTTCATTGGCATTGCGCAGCGCCATGAGCAGCAGCGCCAAGCCAAGGCTCGCGCACACGCAGGCGGTGGCGCCGCCGCTTGGCACCGGAGCAATCGCGGCTACCTGATTGCGGAACGCTTCAAGAGTGGACGACCATACGCTCATTGGCCCGCGCTCCATCGATGGTTGTTGACGTGGTTCGCTTTCAACAAGGTTGTTCGCGGCCCTGCGTGGCCAGAGCGATGTCTCTGTCGCCGGCAACGCTCCTGTCATGCCCCCTATGCGCCCGATTGCCTGATCTGCACGCGTCATCGCGAACGCTGGGTTTCAGTCCAGAAGGTACATAGAGAGTACTTCCCTTCATGGAATACGATAGAGCTCGGCCGAAGCCTACGCCAGTGGTTCGAAGTTTTTCGCGACAAGGTGGCGCCCGAACCTCGGCAGGACGGCATAGAGAGAGGCAACTATCGATGCAATGGATTTAAGCCATACACGGCTTGCGCAGCGGTCGTCCTCGACGCCTGCGCCTTTTGTGTCAATGCATCGCCTATTTACGGTAGAAACGCCTGAACATCGTCTTGCCCGCATATCGGCGGCTGCAGAACTTCTTGGCGGCCGAGGCAAACGCGACAAAGACAATCGCGAACACGGCCCAGAGCACTGCCGAATGATCCGTGATGTAAAGGCGAACTACCTTTGCGGCATACCAGCCTGCCATCAGGCATACGATCATGAAGAAGGCTGTGACACCCCGTGGCGTGCCGTATTGGATTTCGGCCTGGCAGCCTCGGCATACATGGGCGCCCCATGGCACTTCATTCATGCAGTGGGGGCAGGTGACGGTGTGATTGGCTACCACGGCTTCAGTCCTTGAATGGCGGAAAAGCCGAGCAGTTTACGGGAAATCCGAATACGCGACAGCACGTGCAAAAGCCCAGCGCGGGGCTGGGCGTCATTTCGAGGCTCAAGGCCTAGCGGCGGCCTGCTAGCGCCGCCGAATCACGGCTTCAATGAACGGCCGGAAAGGTAGCTGTATCGCTCGGCCTTGGAGGCCCTGGAAGGATCGGGAGGGCCGGGACGCTTATCGTCTTCTTTGCGTACCTGGCTGTCGATGTAGTCGTCGCGGTCTTCTGGCCTGGAGCGTTGCACTCCCCCGCCGCTGTTTTCATCCTCGTCCTTTCCAGCCAGCCATTCTGACTCTTCACTTGGCTTGTCGCTTGGCGCGTCGATATCGGTAAAGCTTTTGCCAGTAACCATACACACCTCACAATGCTCAGAAGTCCTGAGCTGCATCGAGTGTGCGCCGCCTGCGCGCCAAAAGGGTTATATCGGACCGCCGGGCAGAATGCGTCGATAATCGAGTGCAGGCTGATGGGTCCCCAGTGCGGATGGAAACCCAGCGCTAGCTCGCTCAAGTCCTCACGACTTGATTACATTGGCACAAGAGCTTGCCACGTTCGCTGAACCTGTAGATGAAGCCCAGCGCGGAGCGGCTTGTTCAAAGGCAGCTCTTGAGCGCTCATGGGTCTGCGAATAGGCTTGCCCCCTCGACCTCAAGGGAAGTCCGGCTTTTGCAGCGCTGCCACTTAACGGGGGGTTAGCGAGCCATGCTCGTGTTCGCACTGTTTTCCAGCTATCCGGGCTCGGTCATATGCTTGCGCCAGTTCTCCCGCTCGTTCATCAGCCCGTGCGAGCAGGTCGGAGAGCACCATGGCGGCGCGGGTGGCTGCCTGGCCTCGGGCGATAGCGGTGGTATCCATGGCGGGGCAACCGACGGTGGCGGCGAGTTTGGCGGCGTCGTTGTGCAGCCGCTGGCCAGCAGCATCGGCGCCAGCAGAGCCAGCATCAGCCACCTGGTGTTCCTGTCGTGCATGGGCTCTCGCCTCCTCCTGCGCCTGAGCGCGTCGTTGTTCTTCCTGCCGGGCATCACGCTCGCCCAACACCTCGGCCAGCCTGTCTTCGCTGTCGCGCTGTGCCGATGCCGTCGCGCACTCGGCGCGCTCGACGGATCGCCCATGCTGGTAGGCGCCCCAGCAGGACGCCAGCACCAGTGCCGCCAGGCCGAGGCGTGGCCAGCCGTTCACGCCATTACCCCGCCCATCCACTGGTAGCGCGCCAGCAGCTTCTCGACCTTGTGCGGATTCTGTCCGTAGGTGTTGCCGGGGAAGCTGGCCCAGATGTTCGAGCACTTCCGGATAGCCTCCTTGATGCGTCCGGCATTGATGTCCTCCAGGGCGCGGCGCTCGCGGATCTGTTGCAGCGCCACCTGGTCCTGGTTCTCTGGGGTGAAGCCGCCTTCAAGGCGCAGGCTATGGCGGTAGGCATTCCAGTAACGCTCAAGCAACTGGTACCGGCCGGCTGCCGTGCTGGTGACCGGCTTGCCGTTGATGGGGAATGTCAGGCGCAAGCGGGGATGGTCACGGTACCCGGTGAACAGGCCGCCGCCGTACAGGACGTTGTACCCATCATCGCTGGCCTCGATGGCCGAAGTGCCTTCCGAGTAGGCGATCAGGTCAAGGAACAGAAGTGCGCGCGCGCTGCCTGCTTGAGGCACGGTGAGTCGAGCCATAGGTTTTCTCCAGGCGAAAAAAAGCCCGCGGGATGCGGGCCTGGAAGTACAACAGGCCGGTGGATCAGGCGGCAGGGGCCTCGGTTTCCGGTTCAGCCATCGGCTCGGCGGGATCTTTCGCGGTGATGGATACTTTGGCGCTGTAGTCCTTGAGCACCTGGGCGGTGGAGACCTGGGCTGTCGGGAACTGGTTCAGGATCTGCCGTGCGCGGGCGTCGGCTTCCGTCTGGGTAGCGTAACGCGTCTGGTTTTCAGGGTCGTATGGGTTGGTGGTGTTGATGACTACATAAGGCATTGCGTGTCCTCCGGGACATGAAAAAGCCCGCATGCGGCGGGCGTAGGATTTGTAGCGAATTCAAGGAGACCTGGGTATCAAGTTACTTTCGGGTGTAACTGCTTGACCTTTTGCAGTGTGGTATAAAAAGGCCCTGCCTTGGGAAGAACCCCATTGTTCATTGCGTGCCAGAGCATATCCAGCTGCTCTTCAATAGGGGGGTATTGAGCAGCTCTAGCTTTAGCGTGATCGCTGTTATGTTTTATCTTCAACTATAAACTCCTGTTTCTTGTAGGGCCAAAGTTCTACCGCCACTGCATAGATTCCTGGCAGTGTGAACTCCAACTCAAGGTCTGAGCCATCCGCCGTATATTCGACGCCCTCTATAGTTACCCTGGAACCTGTCTTCACCCCTTTCAAGGTGAGACCATCAAGATAAGCAGGACCTTCAGGTCGATTTTCAAGCTTTCCATTTAGCACATAATGCGCATCATGGAAGGCAGCACTCTGGGTTTCAATGTAAGGCAAACCAGAGTTCAGTCTCAAGGTCGCCAGTGCTGTTTCCTCCGGGCCGCATGAAGTAGAGGCAATGGCGCCTTTACTGTCATATGCAGCCAAACACACCATGCTCATCTTTTGGCCCCCAATGCATACAGCGTCATGTTTTGTACTCTTACGCCAGGGTTTTCTCCCCACCACCTCACGCTGATAACGAAAGTACCAGCAGCCACACCAATGGATCCAAGCAGATTGGGGAATCCATCTGCCCAGTCCCCACCGCCTTGGGCCAGCAACAGTCCGTTGATCATCATCTGAAAGTGATATTTGCGTATGCCACTGCCAAACCCTTGATAGCATCCGAACTGAGCCAAGATATAACCCCCCTCATCCATTTGCACGGTCACTGCGATCAGCTCCTTCCACTGGTTTTCTCCTGCACCCACTGCCGTATTAGGGTTATTTGCAGATACAGGGACAGTCACCGCATTGCCACGGATGCGGAGGGTGTCAATTTCAGCAATACCAATCTTGGCGGCACTGATGGCACCATTTTCGATCTTGGCTCGGCTAATACTGGCATCAGCGATTTTAGCGGCAGTGATACTGGCGCTTCGAATGTAGGCATCCGAAATGAATGTCTGGTTGCCGACGACAGCAAACGGCGAAGACAGGCCACCGCCATTCGAGTTGAGGATCGCGAACTGGTCTGAATACACCGCAAAGGTGGATTGAATAGTACCGGAACTGTTGTCAATGCCGATGCCAAACCCCGCCCAGTGATGGACGCCCAAGTGGTCGTTGGCATGGACGCGCATGGTGTACTGCGCATTGACCCTGCCGTTCAAGTTGACCTGTGCTGTAGCGATCTGCTGAACCGAGGCGTTGGTATTGCCCAGATTAGCCTGCACCGTCGCCACTTGGCGACCGAGCGCAGCGTCAGCATTGGCGCGAGCCGTGGCCTCGTTCTGCACCGCGGTGCTGGCACTGCCCGCTGCAGCCTGGGCCGTATCGATCCGAGTACTGAGTGCCGAATCGGCATCAGACCTGGCTTTTACTTCGTTTTGCACCGCTGCGCTGGTGTTGCCCACGGAGGTGCCAAGGGTATCGATGCGCTTGCTTTCAGCGGTGAGCGTCACGCCCTGCTGCTCGACTAAGACTTGGGTCGAACTGAGTGCGCTGGCCGATCCTGCCGGGGTCTTGTTGCCAATCGAGACATACGCCACATCGATGACGGCGGACGCGTCGCCCGAGTTCGTCATATCGATGCGGAAATCCTTGATAGTCTTCCCGTCCCATCCCGAATGCCCGGAGAGGTCAACCTCGATCGTCTGCCAATCTATCGTGCTCGTGTCGATCGTGAAATTGACTCTTCGAGCCTCTGCAAGTCCGCCCTCCTGGTTTCCCCAATAGAATGATCCGGTGGCTCGGCCAGTAAAGCTTCGACGCATCCGGATCCGTACCAGCGGGTAAATGGTGCCATCGACGCTGAATCCGCTCCTGCGCAGCATGCCGGCGCCGTTGATTCGGGCGAATGCGGGGTTTGCCGTCAGTGTAGGGCTTCCGCCTTGCACGTTTACGACGAACCCGTTCAGGCTGCCGATGAATTCCCAGGATGCGGGAGACCCGGTAAAGGGCGCTACACCCTCGATCGCAGCTTTGAGCGAGACAAGGCTCTCAGCCTGGCTGGTGGTGACACCCTCCTGCGTGGTTATCCGCTGCGTCAGGGCATCGACGGACGAAGCCGATGCCTTGGTGGCCACCTGCGTCAATGCCGACTGGGCGGCTGCGGATGCATCGGTGGCCACCTTGTCTGTCACAGCAACCCAGGCCGAGCCGCTCCACCGCTTCGGCGTGTTGGCACCCCCGGTCGTATCGATCCATAGATTCTGCGTCAGGCGATCAGCAATAGCTGGAGCGATTGACTGATAGAAGACCTTGCCCTTGCTTCCTGCCAGATCTGAAGCCGCCTGAGCAGCGCTCTGAGCCGTGGCCACATTGCCATTTGTGGTGGTTAGGCCGTTCTCAAGGCTGGTGGTCCGCCCGCTGACGCTCGACAGCGTATTGCCATGCTGCGAGACGGCCGAGGACAACGAATCCACTGCTGCAGAAGTTTCGGTATGCTGGGCCGCCGCCACTTGGCCGTTGTCGCGCCAGCCGGTAGCTCGGCTTCCATACTCTGCTTGCGGCCTGGCCAGTTCGATGACGCCGTTAGATGCAGTCGACGACGGCCCATAGACCCGAAAGTAGACATGCGCCTTGACTGCACCAGTTGGTACCACAGCTGAGAATTGCAGCCGGTCACCGGTAGTAGTCAACGGGCTGGCCAGTGAATTCGGCGCGCTAAGGACTGCGCCAGCGCTGTTGAACCACTGAATTAATATCCGCATGCTCATAGGGTCGCCACCACGGCGCGCATATGCGGACGCAGTCACGGTCTGCCCTGCCGCCACAGAGATCCGTTTATCGCCGATGGTTCTAATCGACTTGTACACGGTGCCGGAAGTGGCCCTTGTTAGTGATACTCGATGGGCTTTTTCTGCGGAGTTGATCCAGGAGGTGACGAGTCGCTCCTCCGCTACAGTCGCCGGCCCTTCGAGCTCCCAGCCCTCCGCCGGCCCTTCGAGTTTCGGGTGCTTATTGAAGGTTGGGTTGTAAAACAGGTTTTCGCCGCCGACGTCTCCGATGCTGTTGCTCAGCTCGGTGACTTGGTTTGATGCACTGCTCAAACCCTGTTCGGTTTGGGAGACGCGACCAGTCAGGGCTGTAGTGGCGGTAGCATTTGCAGCGATATCGACATCTGTCAGGGTGTTGTTGTCCCGCCATCCTGTAACGACACTCCCGATCTCCAGCTGCGCTCGATCCCATTCCACAAAGCCAGCTGTCAATGTACTACCGGGTGCAGAGCGAGCGCCAAGGATCATGTTGGCGGACGCTGCGTTTTGGGGGAAGGTTGCGGAAACGAGCGTCACCCGTTGCCACGTTCCGTCCAGGACCAGGTTAAAGGGCCCGTAGCTCGCAAGGTTTTGATTGGCTGCGCTACGCGCCTGAGTGTACAGCTGCACAAGGAGTCCGGCGGTACCTCGAACGTAAGCCGAAGCAGCGAGGACCTGCCCAGGGATAATTTTGGGCATAAGCGCATAAGTTCGCGGCCCCATATGAGCGAAGCGCTCCCCTGTTCCGGCAGTCAGGTTGGTCATATCCAGCCTTTGGGCCTTGCCTTTTGCGTCCAGGGTCGAGTCGACGATCGAGGTCGCTACCGTCGCTTGAGTGCTAACCAGCCAGCCGTCGGCAAGAGAGGAATCGAATGATAGTCCTCTTTCAAACGAAGGGTTGTAGAGCAGGTTCTCTCCACCAGCCGTCGACAGCGACGCATGGATATCGGTAATCGACTGCCCTTGAGCAGTGGTGTCCTTCCCCAGTTGGCTGACGGTAGTACCCAGGGTTTGCAGGGCAGATGCGTCCGCTTTCTTGGCAACCTCCGCCAGGGCACTTGCAGCTGCTGCCGCTGCATCGGTGGCCACCTTGTCGGTAACCGCGACCCAGGCGGACCCCCTCCATCGTTTCGGTGTGTTAGCGTTGCCCGTGGTATCGATCCACAAGTTCTGTAACAAGCGGTCGACCGCGGCCGGAGCGGTGGACTGGACCAAGACCTTGCCTTTGCTCCCAGCAAGATCAGATGCAGCCTGAGCCGCGCTCTGGGCGTTGGAGACGTTCTGGTTTGTGGTATCCAGACGGCTACCGAGCTGGGTGACCTGGGTACTGTTCGCTGCCAGTCCCTGCTCGGTCTTCTCGACACGGCCGGTCAGCACCGTGGTTGCCTGTGTGTTGGCAGCGGCGGCCTCGATGTTCGCCTGCCCATTGTCGCGCCAGCCAGTAACGGTAGACCCGAGTTCCAGCTGGGCGCGGTCCACTTCCATGAAACCACCAGAGGCAGCCGAACCAGGCGTGCGCAGACGGAAGATCACCCCTACAGTGACCGCGTCAGCGGGCAGTT
The DNA here is from genome assembly GCF_013523055.1 of Pseudomonas capeferrum. Taxonomy (GTDB): domain Bacteria; phylum Pseudomonadota; class Gammaproteobacteria; order Pseudomonadales; family Pseudomonadaceae; genus Aquipseudomonas; species Aquipseudomonas capeferrum_A. The sequence goes on from NZ_JAAMQM010000001.1 coordinate 186,287, forward strand.
CAACGGTAGTGAAGCTGACCCGCTGCCAGTCCGCCGACAAGACAATAGCGCCTCCCGCTGTCGCTCCTGTATACAGCGTTATCCCGGCGGCATTGCGCGCCTGAACAAACATTTGGTACCAAAGGCCCGTGCCGCCCCTGACATAGGAAGACAAGGTATAGACCTGCCCTTGGGAGCCAGGAGCGCGCCGCGCAATGAAGGGGGCAAGATCCACGTAGCTGCTGGCACCTGCCAGTCCGGACGCCTCCACGCGCTGTGCCTTGCCTGCCGGATCCAGCGTTGATGTCACTAGCGAGCGAGTCGCGGTGACACCAGAGGAGGGAGTAACGCCCCACCCATCCGCAAGTGTCGCGTCGCCAGGATTGACCTTGTCGAACGACGGGTTGAACAGGATGTTCTCACTGCCGGCGTTCGGCAAAGCCGCATCGATCCGGGTCAGCGATTGCCCTTGCGCCGTCAGGTCCTGCCCCTGTTGCTTGACCTCATTACTCAAGACCTGGACGGTCGACGCTTCGGCCTTCTTGCTCACGGCATCGGTCAGCGAGGTCAGCGCCTGGCTCTGCGAGTTGATCTGCTGGTCCTGGGCGATATCCTTCTGCTCGGTCGCGGTCACCTTGCTGCTGAGCTGCTGCAGCGCGGTCGAGCTGGCCTTGCCATCCAGGCTGGTCTGTAGGCCGTCGATGCGCTTGCCCTCGGACGTCAGCTTGCCCTCGGCGACCGAGATGCGGACGGTCAGGCTGTCGACCACCGAGGCGTCGGCTTTCTTGGCCACATTCCCATTGGTGGTGGTCAGACTGGCTTGCAGACCATTGATCTGCGTGGCCTGTGCCGTGGTCTTCCCGTCCAGGGTGCTGACGTCGGTTTCGACCTTCGACACGCGCGCGGCGGTACCGCTGGCCGTGACGATGGCTTGGCCGACGTCGGTCCAGTAGGTGGTGTTCGGCGGTGGCGTGTTGAGCGGTACCACTTTTAGGGCCTGGTACAGCTTGCCGTCGGCGCCGAGGGCGCTCTGATTGATGCCGTAGGTCTTGTCCTTGCGGTACGGCAAGGAGCCCGCCAGCGTCGACACGGCAGTGATCTGCTGCTGCAGCTCGGACTTGGCGTCGCTGACGTCCTGGCTCACTCCACTGATCTGGAGCTGCAGGGCGTTCTTGGTGGTGGTCAGCGAGTTGTTCACGTCGCTGATCTGCTTGGCCAGCTCGGTCTTGGTCAGGCCGACCCGCTCGTTGACCGAGCCCGGGCCGCTGCCATCGATGAGCTCGATCTTCTCGATCTTGCTGGTGAGCTCCTTGCCCAGCTCGCTCTCGGTGATCTGGTCCTTGATCTGCTCGAGGATGGGACCGGCGTCAGCGCTGGCCATGCCAGGAACAAGCGTGCCGTCCGCGGGGAACCACGCGCCGATGTTGCCGGATCGGTCGACCAGGCGTGCCCAGAAGAAAAACCGCTGTCCCGCGCGCAGCCCCTGCATGACGTGTTCGGATTGCGGGTAGGCCAGGTCCGTCAGCTTGGCGGCGCTCTCCAGGGCAGCTCCCTCGCCGTACCAGATCTCCGTGCGCTGGGTGTCTTCCGCACCTGGTGGAAAAGTCCACTTCAGGCCGATGCCGAACAGCAGGCTTTCGGTGGTCAGGCTGGTGATCGCGGGCGGCAGCCCTTCCTTGCCGGTCAGCTGGGTGAGGATCGAGCTCTTCCAGGTCGACGAGATATCGAAGGCGCTCACGGCACGTACACGTGCAAGGTAGCCACCAGCGTAGATGCCGGTCACTTCGATGGAAGTCGCTCCGGTGCGCTGCTGACGGATCCAGTTGCCGTTGTCCCTGCGCCACTCCACGTCATAGGCCACGGCCCCTTCGACGGCTGGCCAGGCGATGGTCATTGTATTGATCGCGATCCCTTGGTCGATCATGTGTGTCGACGACAGGGTCACGCTCGTCGGCGGCTGCACGGTGGTTACAGGGATGACACTGATCGGACGCTCGTCGAGCTTGGCGCCGGTATCGATCGCCGCGAACTTGCTTGGGTTGAACTCGAGCGCGGTGATCTCGTAATCGCCCTCGGCGGTGCGCGAAGTTTTCAATACCCGGAACAGCTGAACCGCCAGGTCTTCGTAATCGATCGCCCACTGCAATTCAGGCTCCGGCTGAACGCCGTAGGCCGTGGTCACGGTCACGGCACGGCCGCTCACCGATTCCACGGTGCGGGCCTGGGCAGTGCCGTTGGGCAGGTTCAGGATCAGGCGGTCGCCGGCTTTGATCGGCGTGTCGCGGTCCAAAGTGACCACTCGACCGGCTGCCGCCGAGATTCGCCCACCGTTCGGACGGCCGGCCACCAGCTCGTCAGCGACGGGGATGACGTAACCCGGCAGCGGAATACGCCCTTCCATGCCGGTCTTGAAGGTCACCGTGCGGTCCTGGCTATTGCTGAGCAGCGCCCACTTGCCGCGGCGCTGGGCCTCGGACGCACGGGTACAGCCGATGGCCGAGATCTCGATCGGGCGATCGCGGTACCGGCGCTGCAGTGCTAGGTCGGTGACCGGGATCACGTCGGTGTCGTAGTTGTTGGCCGGGTTGTCGTAGCTGACCAGGGCGCGGCTGTAGTGGGTGTTGCGCTCGGCCCCGCCATACACGAACTCGCCATCGATGACGTTCGCGCGGGTGAAGACGTAGTCGATGTCCTGGGCGCGCGGCATGTCCGCTTGCATGAACAGCGAACCATGAGCCCAATACACCATGCCCCGGTAAATCGCCGACAGATCGCGCAGCAGCGTCCAGGCCTCGGCACGGCCCTGCAGGTTCATGTCGCACAGGAAGCGCGGCTCCATCCCACCTACGCCATTCGGCACGGACTGGTCGCAGAACTGGGCAATGCGGTACATCTCCCACTTGTCGACCATCCACGACTTGATGCGCTTGCCCAGGCCGAAGCGGTCCTCGACGCACACGCCATAGGTCACGAACGCAGGATTGTTGGTCCAGGCCTGCTTGAAGGTGCCGTCCCAGACGCCGGTATAGGTGCGGCTGACCGGGTCATAGTTGCTCGGCACAGGCCAGCGTTTGGCCTTGCAGTCGACAGTCACCGCAGGGATGCTCTGGAATTGCTGGGCATCGAGCTCGATGTACAGCAGCGCGGTGTTCGGGTAGCGCAGTTTCTGGTCGATGATCTCGGTGTAGCCGGCGATGGTCATCGTGTCGGCGATGGTGCCCTTGTTGGCATTCGGCGTGATACGGCGGACACGCATCATCCAGCCGGAGGCGGCTTTCGGCAGGTTGACACGCACGGAGCGCTGGTAGCCATTGTTAGTCTTGCCGTCCACGGCGCCGCGATGCGCTTCGACATAGGCGCCGCCGTCGGTGGCGATATCGATGGCGTACTCGATGCGGTAGCCGTTGGTGTTGCCGTTGCGGTCCTGCTGGACCAGGCGCGGCCACGACATGCGAACGCGCACGGCGGAGAGCTGGGTATCGCTCAGGGCGCGCGTGAACGGATTGTCGCTGCGCAGTTCGACCCCGACGGAGGATTCGTTCTCCACGGCGGGAATTCCCTGGATGTACTCCTGCTCGACGGTGCCAGAGCGCCATTCCCATTTCACGCCCGGGAAGTTGACATTGCCGCTGTCATCCATGATCGGCGTGTTGTCCAGGTAGATGTCGCGATCGGTTGGCGTACCGTCGAATTCACCTTCGCCCACTGCCAACAGAAGCTTGGCGATGTTGGTCGATTGCAGGCTGTCCGGTGCTTCGACGGGAGTTTTCGGCTTGCTCTCGCCGCCCTTGGCGCCAGTGATTTCCAGGTGAGGTGCTGCGCCCATACTTTCCTCCAAGCAAAAAAAAACCGCCCGGAGACGGCTGGTTTCGCTGAATTGGCCCCTAGGCCTTGTCTTGCGCCTCGATCGAGGCGGAAATGATCGCTCCGCCCCAGCGGCGCTTGCCGATGCAGATCGGGACGGGGTTGCCGCTGGCGGTGGTGTTCTTGGCTGAGCCAAACGCATAACTTGGCAGATTCTCAGGTGCGGCGCTCTGAGCTAAGCCGCCAACCTGGGGGCTAAGCATCTGAATGACGCCACCTGCCACCGCACCTATACCGCCAGCTATCAGCGCTGAACCAATCGGAGCGGCGGCGCCAAAAGACATGCCGCTTATGACTACCCCGGCGACAATCATGACTGCCCCAACGATAGTCTGGAGCAAGCCGGCTCTCTTGCTTCCAGAAATCACTGGGATAATTTTCAATTCTTTGGTGCCACCTAGTGCGAATTCCTTCTCGCCAACATTCTTACCGTTCCTAAAAATGGCAAATCGCATTCCAAGGCTGGCTAGTCGGATGACCTCTTCTTTGAATCCATCCACCGTGACCTCCAGCGCTTTGAATACTTCTTTGGTGCTTCCAGTATCCAAAACACGATAGTGAAACTTTTCCAGACTACGCCACATTCGTCCGACAAGTTTTATTTCCGTGCGATAGCTGTAGTGAGCTGCTGTGAGCATTTCTTCATTCTCCAGAAAGCAGAAAGCCGCCTGACGGCGGCTTTTTTGGACGGTTACTCAGATACAGTCGGTGGCCACTTTTTTCCATCCACTGGTTCCTGACCAATCCAGAGGTAAATAAACAGAAACCTTTGACCCTTGCTCTGATGGCTGAACTTTTGCTAGAGCAACAGCTCCCGTAAAGGCATTTGATACGGAAGCTCTGTAGCCACTCCCATCCTCCATTACGTTTGTTGAAGGATTTATTGCTTGCCATCTGGGGCCGAGACACTGAATGAACTGTCTTGGATTTTTCGATGATTCGACAACCATGGCAGGCGGGTCGCTTTCGAGCCCAGCAGTAGAGCATCCAGACATACAGCCGATTAAACCTACCAAAACGATGCGAGAAAAGGACATCAATGTCTATGCTCCCCGAAACCTTCAGTCGCCGCAACACGAAACAGTTCTGTCCAGCGATCAACAAGCTCTGGTCGAGCCGACAAACCAGTGGAAAGCATGTTTCGGATCGGCGGATACTCCCCAACTGTTGCGATCAGCTCAGCGAGTGTCAGCCCATGCTGACCACAACATCCTTCCCAGGCCGCCTTCGCTGCCTCTATTTGATCAAGGCTCTTGCCTAGAAAGTCAGCGTTTTCATCTGAAATTTTTCTCGACATGTTCAGCGCGAGACCTCTCATTTCCAGCTCAAACACACCTGCCACTCTGTTAAGCATGCAGGTAGTGTTGAGGTATTGGAGACCGGCTGTCTCGTTGGTTTCAATAAGGCAAGAGTCAATCAAACGCTTAACCTCGGCTGGATTCTGAGACCCCAGCGCCTTGATCGACAGCGAACTCCCTTCTTCAAGTGAAAGATTCTTGTAGTCCATCCTCCCCCCTATCTTTGTAAAGAAGATCTGAGTGTAAACGAAATAGAGCACCAAAAACCCGCCCAGGCGGGATTCGGCTTCGATTTGATTGCTACCGCGATAGACCGTGCGCGACGACTTGGGCATGTGCCGCCACATGATGCTGCAGGCCACATCGCGTAAGGAGCTTGTCCATGCTGGCCCGATATCCCGAACGTGCTTGATCGGGAGTTCACCGTTGCGTCCCCAAATGAGGTTTGGTGCGGTGATATCACGTACGTTTGGGCTCAGGGTCGGTGGCACTATCTGGCGGCTATAATCGACCTTTATGCGCGCCGGGTAGTGGGTTGGGCGTTCTCAGCCAAGCCCGACGCCGACCTGGTGATCAAGGCGCTGGACATTGCCTATGAGCAACGTGGCCGACCTCAAAATGTGCTGTTCCACAGCGATCAGGGCAGCCAATAAGGCAGCCGAAGTTTCCGCCAGAGGCTATGGCGATACCGCTTTAAACAGAGCATGAGCCGGCGCGGCAACCGCCATGACAACGCGCCGATGGAGCGGCTGTTTCGCAGTCTGAAAACAGAATGGATACCGACGGTGGGCTATATGAGCGCTGCGTTGGCGAAACAGGATATCGGTCGGTTCCTGATGGAGCAGTACAACTGGCGGCGACCGCATCAGTTCAATGGAGGTCTATCGCCTGCGGTCGCCGAGGAAAAACTTAATACAGTGTCCGGGATCAGTTGACCACTACATATGGAGAAACTGGGTTGCCTGGCACGAAATAGCTGCCCACTCAGAGCTGCTGCTATCAAGACTGCCCCTATGACCGTCTGGAACACTCCACCCCGCTTGCTTCCCCGATCACAGGGACAATGCGTATCTCCTTGGTTCCCCCTCGATCAAACTCTTCCTGCCCGACGTTCTTGCTGTTCCGGAAAATCGCGAACATAGGCTCGTAGTGCACCGATGTAGCTCCCATGTTTGCTCCGGACATAAAAAAGCCGCCCGAAGGCGGCGTGTGCTGATCGAATTAAAAGGAGCTAGGCCTAATGTCCAGCCCCGCTTGGGAGTCGCCGCCTATTCGGAATAGCTTTGTTTGTCCGCCTCCGAGCATCACGGACTGCTCTTTTAGCATGTTCGTCATGCTGCACAATCCGCTCCCCTGCTTATCAATTCCCATCCCTACTAGGTGATCGCCAGTAGGCATCTTGAACTTGACTACTTCGCCCGTATCAATTCGAGCCGCGAGCTCTCCATCCACGTATACAGCGAGAAAGCATCCCCCGCCCAGCGTACCGGTATCGCGAGCCACAACGATTGTACCAAATGCCTCGGCAGGTGCAGACTGATGGATAAAAACACGATCTCTTGGCACTTGCTGCGCCTGGCCCAGCGGGACGGGCGTTGTAGAGCACCCCGCCAGCATTGCCAGCCCCACTGCTCCAATCAGAATCCTCATATGATCTCTCCCTTGAAACCCGAAATGTACCACTTGGCATTCTTGATGAGGCAGCACCACAGCGCGTCCGATCATTTCGAAACTCTCGCCTTTCCGAAAAAATTCGACTCTAGGCTCAGCCGGAACTCCAGCAAGCGTGGGCGCAACTGGATCGACCGCACGCCCATTCAAACGACCGGCTCTAACGATGTCATCGCCGAGCATCCCGCCGTCATCCAAAGCGCCAGGCCACAGGCCAGGATCAGACCCCTCACTTCCTTCGCTTCAACCACCTTCCTCACGAAGCTTGGACAACAGCTCCTGCCCCTCCCATGTCAGTTGTCGAGCGATGCAATAGACACCCTCCCCCATGTAGTCAGTGACAGTCGACTCGAGGAAGCCCGCCTGTTGCAGCATGTAGAGGTGGTACGAGACTTCGTCCTGCCGAAAGCCTTGCACATCCTCGGGCCGAAGCGTGGAGTCGAGATCCGGCAACGCCTCGACGTCGGTCAGGATCTTGCGGACCAGGTCCCAGTCTCTTTTCATTTGAACCTCCTGGACATGATGTCAGGCGTCCATGCGGATGCGCCTGTCTGGATCTAGCATGAATAGGAACGCCATCGATCGGCCAAGCCGCTTCATCGCGCATGCCGATGCCGCAGCACGAGCCGTGTTCGGTCAAGCCACGGGCCACCAAACACGATGATCTCCGAGGGCCTGCCGAGCAGGTGGTGGAGCAGGAACGGACCCGGGCCAAAGACCTCGACCCGTTCCTCCGGTAACCGCACGTCGGATCCAAGGTAGATGCCGGCATGGTTCGGGTGCGCCGTACGCCCTACGGCCATGACGATCAGGTCGCCGCGCCGGGGCTGGTCGACGGGGTGGAAGCCGGCGGCCTCGTAGGCCTGCTCGTACAGGCTCGGGCCATCGGCCTTCTCCCACCAGCCTTCGTCCCTGGCGTAAGCCGGGAACTCCAGGCCCCATTCCCGCCGGTACCAGTCCGCGCAGACCTGCCAGCAGTCCCAGGCACCGTGCACGAATGGCCGTCCCAGCAATGGGGTGTGACCGGTCGGCGTGATGCTGCGCAGATCGCCCTCGGGCCAGGAGAGAATATGCCAGGGCAACCCGGTGGCTTCACACATGGCCAGGTCCCGCGGCGATGGCTTGCTGGTGGCGTCAGGGTGCGAGTGCACGATGCCGATCACCTCGCCCTGGTCCTCCGCCGCCGCATAGTGCTCGGGGGAGATCCGGAATTCTTCGGCAGGGTCGGTCGCCGTGTTGGCGCAGGGAAAATACGTCTGTTTGCGACCTGCCGCCAGCAGCAGGCCGCAGCACTCGCGCGGGTAGTCCGCCGCGGCGTGCGCTTGCATGGCGGCAAGGAGGTGTTTGCGCATGATCAGCTCCGTGCGATCAGGGAAACGGCCGGGAAGCCGCCGAAGGGTACCTGGTTGCCCTGACCGAACCGGACGACGCAGCCCGAGTCCAGGCAACCGTTGCATTGGTCCTTTGCCGGGTCGTCCGTCGGGTTGCCGTCCAGGTCGTGGGCCGGTCCGGTGTAGCCGCAGTTTGGTCCGCGGTAGCCGGCGGTCATCGCCCAGTGACACAACTGGGTCATCTGTCGGCCGATGGTTTCGCCGCCCACATCGCCAGGGCTGGCCAGTTCCCAGGCGACCGTGGTGCCGCTCTCCGACACCTTCTGGTCGATGTACCAGACCTCGATTGCCTCCTCACTGGGATCGGCCTCGGGGTTTCCGTCTGGGAAGTTGGTTGCATCCAGGTAGCGCGCCAAGGTGTGACGCATCGTCAGCTTGAACTCCAGCAGGTTGTCGAAGGCCAGGCACAGCGCCGTGATCCTGCCGCCGACGTTACCGACCGTAAGCGTGGGTCGCACCGCGGTACCGTCAGAGTTGGCCTCGATGCCGCCGATCCGCATCGGCCAGGCGCTGTACTCGTTGCCCTGCCACCAGATCGATCTGGCGGGTAGCTGGTCGGCGGCGGCGCTGGCGGCGGCCAGTTCCTCGGGTGAGTGCGGGATGGCGTGCCCGTGAAAGCGCAGGACATCGGCACCGAAGTCCGAGCCGTCCAGCTCGAACAACAGCACCTCGCTGCCAGGTTCCAGTATCTGGATATCCTTGATCAGTGACATGGTGGCTCCTTACGGGTGGAATGCCCGCTCGAAGGTGGCGGTCAACTTGAACCGCCCTCCTCCGATGGGTGTAGGTTTGGGATCGCTGCACGTGAACAGGCCGAAATCGCCCAGTGGTGTTGTCCAGAGGAATGCCCTCGCTCCGCCATGGCGATCGAGGAAGGCCATGATTTCCCGAGTCATGGCCTTGGTCGCGGTCAGCGTGATGGGGTAACTGTCTTCCTTGTTGTTGGGGCCGTCGCCCACCACCTGCCGGTAACCGCCGCCAAACTTCGCTTCTCGTGTGCGGTACTGGATGTCGGCCGTTGCGCCACGCTCGGTGGGCCAGTGAAAGTTCTCGATCGCCATCAGCGCCTCCCCAGGGTATTTCGGTGGCTTACGCCGCCCGGTCGCCACGAATCGGCCACGGCTCTGTCCGCTGCCGCTTTCATCTGCTTCTCCATGTTCTGCTGCAACGACTGCTGGTCCAGCGCCATGCCTTGCCCGACAGGCGCCTGGGCACCGACGTTGACGGTCGTGCTGACGTGAATGGCGGCGCCCGTGCCCGCCGAGATCTGCGAAGGCACCGAAAGCGGCGTTACCAGCCCACCGTCGGCGTAGCCGCGCGCATTGAGGTTCTCCAGGTAGTGGCGCATGCCCGGCTGGCTGACCACTTCCCGGCGAAGCACGAATTCACCCGCATGCACGATGCCGGCCGGGTCGTACTTGCCCCCGTCGCCGGTATAACCGCCGCTGGAATAGGTCGGCGTGTACGTCATGCCAGCCGAAGCCTGGCCCAAACCGAAATCGAACCCGCCGGCCCCCGTCGTACCGCCAGTGCCGATCGCGCCGGTGCCGCCACCGCCGAACCATGCGCCGAACGCGGTGCTTGCGATGTTCGCGATGCCCGACAGAAGACCGGAGGCGGCCTGCCGCGTCGCGATCCGGGCCATGTCGGTCAGGATCGACTTGGTGAAGTCGGCGAACGAAAACTTGCCCGTCATGGCGAAGTTGAAGATCGCGTCCTCCATCGAGCCGAAGGCACTGGTGAACAGGGATTGGGTCTGGCCAGCCACGTCCCGGGCCTGCTCCAGATAATTCTGGAAGGCCGATGAGGCGCCGTTGCGCCAGTCACCTTGGGCTTCGGAGACCTCTTTATAGTTATCGAGAAGCGTGTCTCGATAACTGTCTTCGGCCTGCTTGAGAATGCTCAGATCGCGTTCGTACTCTTCTGGAGTGTATTTTTCAGCGTTCGAATTCCGGCGACCCTGGAGCCTTGCGCGCTCGTCCCTGAAGCGATCGGACGCGCTGTCGAGAAGACCCTGCTGACCGCTCTGGCGGTCGCCCATGCCCAAGGCCTGCGCCGCACGAGTACCCGATGCCGCGAGCGCCTCGCGCTGACGCTTGAATTGCTCGGTATACGCTTCGGCTTCGGCGTCCAGTTCCTGCTGTGACTTCTGGGCAGGAGGCTCGTGGCTGCGCGGGACGTTCTGACGGTTGGTGTCTCCGACAGCGATCCTGCCCGGAGCATTACCCTGATCGATGGAGATCCTGGAGGGGACACTCGACCCGCTACCGCGCTTTACCTTGTTCATCCTGGCGATCTGGTTTTCCAGCGATTTTTCGGCCCGAGCATACTGCTCTTCCATTTCACGGCTGAAGCTATGCTTGGCAACGTTGTCGACACGTGCCTGGCGAACGGCCTCCAGGCGCGCGCTCAGCCTCTCGCCTTCGTCAAGGGCAAGAGAAGCCTCCCTCGCTATCAGCTGGGCACCATTGATGGCAGCCTGTTCCTGACGCTTGGTTTGCGCGGTGTGCCTGTCTGTTCCTTCCTGCTCCTTCTGATTCATCTTCAAGGTACGAAGCCGCTCTTCGTCCTGCTCGCGAGTAGTAGCAAGCTTCCGCAGATTGGGATTGTCTGCGCCCCAAATGGGTAGGGTCGAATAGGAAAGCGGATCGGTCAGCTTCGCCTCCAGCTCGGCAATCTGCTCAGCCAGGGTGGTCTGCCGCCCGATATTCGAGATGGCGTCGAGAGCGCCGGAGGCGGCGCTCTTGATACCGTTCCACCCTTTTTCGACGATGCCCAGGTTAGCGGTGATTTGCCCGGCACGGCTCTGCACGGATGCGGCATAGGCATCGGTCAGCAGCTGGGTCGCGCCGATTTCGTTGCCCTGCTCCTTGAGCGCCACGATCTGCGAGTAGACCGACGCGGTCAGGAAGTGATACTGGTCGTTCAACGATTTCGCCGCATTCACCGGGTCATCGGCGATTCTGACGAACTCGGCGATCGTGGCGTCGACGGACCTGCCCGTGGCGCCCTCCATCGCCACGGCGGCGTTCGCGATGTTTTCGAAACTGACTTCGGTGATCTTGCCCGTGCCCGCCAGTTTGGCGAGGACTTCGGCAGCGGTGCCTACGGTACCGTTGACGGCGCTGACACGCGCAGCCATCTCGCCCAGCGCGTTCACGGACGTACCGGCGTAGTTTCCGGTCAGGACAAGCGCCTGGTTGTATGCGTCAGCCTCCTTGCTGCCCTGGCTGTACCCGTAGGCAAGGGTACCTAGCGCGGCGCTCGCCGCGACGGCGGCCGTACCGAGCCCCAGCGACAATGACGTTGAAGTTACGCCAAAGGCGTCGGCGGCGCCCATGGCATGCTTGACGAGATCGGCGGCGGTGTTGGCGCCTTGGGCCATTCCGAGCAGGCTGGTCCCTGCCTGATCCGCGCCGGTCTTGAAGGCTGCCAGGTTTGACGCTGCGTTTTCGAACGCGCCGGACGCGAGCGTGATCGCGTGCCCGACGGTCGCCATCTGCTGCGCCAGCTCGCTTTGCCTGGCGCCGAGCTCCTGAAACTGTTGAATCATCTGCAGGGTGTTGCCCTGCGTGTTGCCCAGGGCGCAATCCCAGGCGACGCCGGTCTGGCGCGCCGCCTCCTCACCGCGCCTGGCCGCAGCGATGAGATTTTTGAGATCGGCTGCCGCCTTGACGGCATCGCTGGAATCGATCCGGATCCCGAGTTCGGCAATGGTGGTCATTATCTACTCCATGGATTCGGCCATGACGGCCAGTGCCTCGACCTCCATGACGCGCAGGTCGGGAAAGATGTCGCTCAGGTCGTGGCGCCCGATGCCAAGCATCGAGGCCACGAGAGGAACGGCGGTGTAGTCCAGGCCGGTCGGCGTGCCCTGCCCCAGGCGCCATTGGGTGCCCAGGGCTTCGAACAGGCGCAAGGCTGGCCAGGCATCAGGCCAGACCTCCACTTCGACCTCGGGGAGGTCGGCGTAGGTCAGGCCGAAGCTGGTCAGTTGACCGGCGCAGGGACCGCGTTCGTAGATCGACCTGGCCGCCGCCCTCAGTTTCCCAGGCGGGCCGAGGTGTAGGCCGTCTGATAGGCGTCGATGACTGCCTTCGGGGCGCCGGCGCAGGTCCGCACGAGCCGGTGCATCGCCTCATCGTCGAAGGTGTCGTCCAGGTCCCAGCCGACCACGATCTCCTTGAGCTGCTCGACCTGGAAACCGACTTCCTGGGCAGTGATATCGGACCAACGCGTGCTTGGCTCCCTGGTCCGCTCGGCCAGGTCGTCACGGGCGCTGTTCCAGCGGTCGAACAGGTCGGCCAGCGCCAACCTGTCCAGGTAACGGAACCGGAACTCGACCGGTACCGGGTCGTCACCGACTCGTGGCAGCTGCACCAAGGCAGGGAATGTCGGGTTCTGCGCGATCTTGATCTTGGCCATGGGGACTCCTTAGGCAGCGGCCAGGTAACGCAGTGGAAGACCCGACAGCGCGATGTTGATGGTGCGGGTCATCAGGTTGTTGCGCTCCATGGTCGGGGTGCTGGTGATGCTCACATACCCCGGGTACAGGATCTGGTCGCCGCCCGGCAACTTGAGCCGGACCACGGTCAGGGTCTTGGCGTCACCGTAGGCTTCGATCAGACCGACATAGGGGGCGCTTGGTTGGTCTTCGACCGTGATCGCCAAGGTGATCGGGTTGCGGTTGGTAGGGAACTGGCGGTCGTCATCGTCTTCGAGGTAGCCGACGGTCAGGTACTGCTGTTCGCCACCGGAAGACGTGAAGGCGGTCACCCTGGAGATCTGTGCCCAGTTGGACACGGGCACGACCGCGCCGGCACCCACTCCAGCGGTGTACTTGTCGAGACTGGAGGTATCCAGGCCGCCCAAGGCGAAGGTGTCGGCCGTGGCATTGGTGACACGCACCGCGCGGTCGTTGGCCAGCGACCAGCCGGAATTGACCAGCAGGATGTCGTCGTTCTCGAGCGTATGCCCGGCGGACGTGGCCACCGGCGGCGCTGCGTTGGTCAGGGCGCTGAATGCGACCGGGTTGCCCAGGGCACCGGCGATTTCCAGGACAGCGCCATTCGGAAGTGGGAAGCGTGCAGCCATGGTGTTTTCCTCTTTGGTAGAAACGAAAAGACCCGCATGCGCGGGTCGTGGGTACTGCGGGTTGTTGAAAGGGTTCGTGCCGATATCGGCCGCAAGTTCGGCCGCTCGGGGTCGATCGAGTGCGGATCTGTGCTCTTGCCATCGATGTCGGGCAAATGGTCGAGTCAGGGAGAAGTCCGGTTCAGGGCCTCGTCAGCCTTGTCGGCGGCCTGGGTAGCGGCCGTGGCGGCTCGGGAGGCCTGCGCCACGGCGGTGCCGGTCCGGCGGGTGAGGTCATCCAGACGCTTGTCTCGCTCTTGCATGGCGGCGTCATAGGCTCGACGAACCTCGATGACTTGGCGGGACTGAGCGTCGACCAGGGTCCAGCAAGCGGCCTGGTAACCCAGCGCCGCGCCACTGGCGAGCAGCAGCGCCGCGATGGCCCAGACTTCGATCCTGCGCCACCAACGGCGGGCAATGAATTCCAATGCGCATCTGTCCATCATCTGGCGTCTCCGATCCGGGGGCGAAGGCGAGCGATCTCTTCGCTCTGGCTGGTCACCTTTTCGGTCAATCGCTCCACCTGACCGGTAAGGGCCTCGATCTTGCCTTCCATCCGGCCCACTGCGGCGGCGAGTTCGTTGCGTTCCTTGGCGAATTGATCGGCGCGTGCCTCGGCCAGCGTGCGAGCCTCACGCTCGGAGTCCAGCAGTTCGTTCAAGCGCCGGACCACGCCGATGTCTGCAGAGTCCATGGCTCTGTCGGCGGCATCCTTGGAAAGAAACTTGCGTAGCCAAAGAAAGCCGCCTAGCAACAGGGTGCCGGTACCACCCAGCCAGGTGGCCGTGCCTGGGCCGAAATCGGTCGGATCCATGGATGAGTCCATTAATAAGAGGCGAGCGCCGTGAGGGTTGCGAAGTTTCGCTCCTGTTGCCCCGGAGTCGCTCGCTTTTCTCGAGCGTATGAATGACGAAGCCCCGAACGAGTTGGGGCTTCAGGATTCTTACGGGCACAAAAAAGCCGGCTGGTTGGCCGGCTTTTAAGTTGAGCTCTTGTAGTGCGAAGCTCTAGCAGTGGGGAAATCTTGCCACCAGCCGCACGGGAATGCAATAGGGCTTCACGCAATCTTTCGCATTTCTTTTATCGCGTCTGCGATCGGCGCCAGTGCCAGGTTGTCGACGTCCTCGCAGCACTCGAAGATCAGGCGAATGACCCCACCCCAGTTGCGCTCCCAGTTCGTCGACTCCAGCTGCACCCCGTAGTGGGCATCCAGCCAGGCACGAAACCCTTCCGGCGAAGTCAGCGGATCGGCGTTTGCCGACTGGCCACCTTGATGCATGTAGCGGTACCGCGCCATGGCGCCCTTGACCACGTACTCGAGCCTTTCGCGCTTGGCGGCCGTCATCCGTGGCGAACGTCGCTGCACCAGGATGAAGATGACTTCTTCGGCGAGCTCCTGGGTATCGGCGTCGAGTCGTGGGCAGTACATGAAGTCGCCAAACGCCCTTAGCGGGGCGCGCAGCTTGTCGATCGCCGATTGAACCCGGCCCGCCAGCGCCTGGTGGGCGGCACGGCCAGCGCCACGCTGCTTCTCTGTGATCTGGATCTTGGTGCCCAGCAGTCCCATTTGTTCAAGAAAAACGCCCTGCCGATCCGATGGGACATGATGGCAATCGTGCCAGGCTTGACGCGCGCCGTTCAATTGCATGACCCACCCTCCCCTTGCCCATCACGTGCCAGGCTACGTTGGCGCTCGAAAGCGTGTGACAGCCCGGACCCGCCATGGCCTTTGAATCGCGCCATGAGCTGCGTGCGAGCCGCGACGCCGTCGCTAGGTATGCCCTGGATTTCCAACAGCGCCGCTTGCTGGCGAGCAGCGAACGCCTCGGCCCGTTCGGCCTCGGTCTTCTGGCTGCCGTGGCCGATGCCGATGGCGATGTCTCCGAGTGGCCGGCGCTCGATGAGCAAGCGCAGGGTGATGGCGTAGGCCCGGCCGAAGATCGCCCTCGCCTGCTCCGGCATCAGCTCGCCAAAGTTGCGCATCTCGCCTTGCAGCGCAGCATGACGCACCGCGGAATGGGACCACGTGTGCCCACCGAACCGGCTTGGATGAGCATTTTCCAGTACTTCGCCAAATGCCTTGTCGTACGACGGTAAGCCCAGCGACTCAGGCGTCGGCTGGCACCAAGTGATGAACCTGCCCACGCTGGGAGCGAAGTTCCCGCCGAACTGGCGGCAGTTCAATAGGCCATGGCGGATCTGCTCAAGCGTGTCGATCCCGGCGGCGACGAACGCCTTGACCCAGCTGCGCTTGGCGCCGGCCAGCGCCTGCTCATCGGGCCAAGCCTGCTTCCAGGCAGGAAAGATGGCCTGCAGCTCTTTGAACAGCACGTTAACGACATCGACAGTGCCCGGCGGCAACGCCCGGGCCGTGATCGGGGCCGGCGCTGCGATGCGACTCAGCCTTGCACTCAGCTGCGATCGATCCCGCGCGTCGCCGATCAGCGCGCGCGTGCCTTTCCGGGAACGTGCCATTACACGATTCCCTTGGTCGAAGTGGCGTGAGCGAGCCAGCGTTCGGAGGAAATCACGGTCTCCTGGCGCAACATCATGCGCGCCAGAGGCGCATGGCGGTCGTTTTGCCGTGGTGTGCATGGCGCCGCGGTGATCTGTGTTGGGGGCATGCAGCATGGTCAGGTCTCCATCGTTTCAACGAGTCAGCCGACCTTGCCTGTCGGCTTGTGTATGTCTTGGGGGTCCGTATGTTTCATCGGAATGCAGGGCTTATGTCCGTATGAGCGCGAATCCACGTTCGCCACAGATCCCTGTCGATAAGCATGCTTATATGCTAGGAAGAAGTATGCTTATTGGCAAGAAGATAAGTAAACTTATAAAATGACCCCCATGAAGACACTCGCCGAACGCATAAAAGTCGCTCGCCAGCATGCGCAGCTGACACAGAAGGCCCTGGCCCACCAGGTGGGCGTGGAGCAACCGGTCATCTCGCAGCTGGAAACAGGGAAAAACCTGCAGAGCGCTCACCTGCCCAAGATCGCCCATGTCTGCGGCGTGAGCGCGATCTGGCTCTCGGACGCGATAGGACCAATGTTGCCTGGCGGCTCGCTACCGGCCGCTAATGCCAACGTGACGAACACCGCGCAACCCGACATGACCTTCCGCTACCCCGTCATCAGCTGGGTGGCTGCGGGCGCCTGGGCGGAAGCTGTCGAGCCCTTCCCGCCCGGGTTTTCCGACCGGTACGAAATGTCCGAATATGACGCCAAGGGGCCCGCCTTCTGGTTGGAGGTCAAAGGCGATTCCATGACCTCCCCCGTAGGCCAGAGCATCGCCGAGGGGACACTGATCCTGGTCGATACCGAAGCTGACGCACAGCATGGGAAGCTGGTGATCGCGAAGCTGGCGGACAGTAACGAAGCGACGTTCAAGAAGCTGGTCGAAGACGGCGGTCGTCGTTTCCTGAAACCCTTGAATCCTGCGTATCCGACGCAGATGTGCGCTGGGGACTGCCGGATCATAGGCGTGGTGGTTCGGGCGTTGATGAAGCTGTGATGCGGCGTATCGGGGCGGCTCGATCGAGCAGCTACCGACGTCCCGATGTCTACGATCGCACAAGCGCAGACCTTCGAGGCCAGTCCGCAAGCGACACGTTATTCGGTCTTGTCCATACACGAGCAAGTCGAGACGACGAACCGCAGCTTCCTTAAGGTTCCTAGCGGAACTGGCCAGCGTGCAAGACCCTCTAGCAGATCACCCAGCCCGCCGGGCTGCGCTGCCGCGTAAAGCACGAAGCCCGCAAGCGCGGCGCATACTCTGTGGGAGCGGGCTTGCCCGAATTGGCCAGTCTCTACGCCAATGGTCCTCAACTGATCATAAGTGGCAAAAAGGCCTATCTGGCCTCTACGACTCAGCAGCGTCCGCATGTGACAACGAAACGCTTTTACCCACTATCTCCGTCCCACTTACCTTCCACCCTTGCTCACAAGACACATTGCCAATTTCCTACACCTTCACTACTGTATACATATACAGCAGTAGAAATGGAGGTTCACAAAATGCTTCACCAGCCCGACTTCACCCAGACCAACCCACGCACCTATGAGCAGATCGGCCACCGCGTGCAGCGCCTCATCGCCGACCCTCGCGTCCAGAGAATCCAGACGATCACAGTGTCCAGGCTTCCCAATGAAGACCCTGCCGACTGGCGCCGCATCCTGGATGAACTGACGGAAACGGCCGGTATCCGCGTCGATGAGGTCGAGGGGGGAGCCGTCCAGATTGCCTGGCGGGAGTATTGCGAGCTCTGAAGTTCGCGACGGGCTTGATTTCCGGGTGTTTCAACTTCCGGCAGGTTGGGCGCATGTCGCAGGTCCATTTCGTCGCCCGGCCTTCTAACCCGCCATGCGGGTCGGCTCAGCGAGCCAATCGTCAGCGCAGTTTAAATGCCACTATCTTGACACCACCTATTGCGTTAGAATCGCCGCGCCGAAGGATCGGTCAATAGCTTGACGCAAAGGCCCACCATATCCCCCTCTATGTGTGGGCTTTTTGCTACCTGCGTGATGCGAATGGTCTGAATGATAAAATGCAGCCTTGATCGACATCAGGGGTTTGAGGGATGAAAGTAGTAGTAGCGAGCATGGTCGCTTTGGTTATCGCTGGCAGTGGGTGATTGGGCTGGAATAAATTCGAGAGCATCAAGGAAACGCAAGCAGCGGCTCAAGCTGTCCAGATTTCAGCTGCCCAGGCAGAGTGTCAGATGAGCGCCCGCAGCGAAGATGGCATTATCTTTGCGGAGTACTTCAAGCACAGCATAAAGGTGGTTGAGAGCCCAGATAAGCAAATCTCTGCTCTTGAGTCCCTTCCATGGAAACACAAGATTTCTGACCGTGACATTGCCATAGCATTCATCGAGCAATGCAAGATTATCGTACGCTCTGATCAAGCCGCCACCCGACTCCTGATGCAACAGGGCAGACCACGGCATACGAGGACGCCAAGAAAGAACTTGACGACGCAAAGTCTTCCATAGCCAATGAATGGGCCCTTGAGAGGCTTCAGCGCGCCAGTGATGAGCTAGTTGATATTCTTAGCAAAAAAATCAGCAACATTGATGAAAGCGTGAGCAAGGTGAAAAAGCTGATAGCGGCAGACGACGCTGTGAAATCAGCATTCGGCGCCGACAAAGGCCTAACCCAGGGCCGCGCTGAAAAATTGAAAAAGTATGTTGATGCGGCAAAGGCCAAGGCGCTGGAAAAGGCCGCCGCAAGCTAAGCCCTTTTCGTAATCAAGCCCGCCACTGAGCGTACTGCTTTTCACTTAAGCGGAGCAGGCTTACGTTCCACCGGATGCCGGGTTCTTGAAATCTTCACCGCCCTAGGTCTTCCCAGCCTTGGGCGGTGATCAGAAACATCCCTCCTACACCTCTTCTCAGTTCAGCAAGCCCGCGTCCCATGCCGACACCAGTTGAGCTGCTTCCATGACGATCAATTGCACCGCGATGTAATGACAGGTGGGCTTGAACCGTATATCCGATGGCGCGCGGCCAAGGGCCAGGGCAGCCTGGCTGGCCTCCCGACAACTGAGGTTGTAAGCGAAAAAAGTCCCACTCCTCAGAATCGGCTCGACCCTATTGCTGCGCAGCTCGGCATCCGGAAATCGACGTTTACGGCAGTGCGCGTAGTAGCGAGATCGGGTGACTTCAAATACCGAGCACAACAGATCAACGGGGCTCTTGAGCGCGCAGTTGATCAATTAACGCGAACGCTCGTGCTCCTCGGCCATCAAGAGCGCGGTGGCCTTTTAAGATACGCAGTTGCTCCGGTGTCATTCACATGAAGCGCCAAAACGACGCGGCTTTGGACCAGGACTCGAGCCTCAGCCATATCAGCACCACGGTCAGCTTACCTAAGCGGGATGCGCATTCGTCCCGAATATAAGTGAATTGCAAAGCTGAACGTTATGGAAAAATTCTATCTTTGGAAAGGTGCGATAGCTGCTCTTCTCTATGGATGCTGCTGGTCTCGTCGACCATCACCAAGAGTCTATATGCAAAGAGCCCTGTCACCGAACGTCTACAACTACACCGTGGTCCGCCAGTTCGCCATCATGACCGTGGTATGGGGCATCGTCGGCATGGGCCTGGGCGTGTTCATCGCCTCACAGTTGGTATGGCCCGAATTGAATTTCGACCTGCCGTGGACTTCGTTCGGCCGCCTGCGCCCGCTGCATACCAACCTGGTGATATTCGCCTTCGGCGGCTGCGCGCTGTTCGGCACGTCCTACTACGTGGTGCAGCGCACCTGCCAGGTACGGCTGGTGTCCGACGGCCTGGCGGCGTTCACCTTCTGGGGCTGGCAGGCGATGATCATCGGCGCCATCGTCAGCCTGCCGCTAGGCTACACCACCACCAAGGAATACGCCGAGCTGGAATGGCCCATCGCAATTCTGCTGGCGGCGGTGTGGGTCGCCTACGCGGTGGTGTTTTTCGGCACCATCGTCAAGCGCAACACCAAACACATCTACGTCGGCAACTGGTTCTACGGCGCCTTCATCGTGGTCACCCTGATGTTGCACGTGGTCAACCATATCTCGCTGCCGGTCAGCCTTTTCAAGAGCTACTCGGCCTACTCCGGCGCCACCGACGCGATGATCCAATGGTGGTACGGGCACAACGCCGTGGGCTTTTTCCTGACCACCGGTTTCCTCGGCATGATGTACTACTTCGTGCCCAAGCAGGCCGAACGGCCGATCTATTCGTATCGGCTGTCCATCGTGCACTTCTGGGCGCTGATCACCCTGTACATCTGGGCCGGTCCTCATCACCTGCACTACACCGCCCTGCCCGACTGGGCGCAAAGCCTGGGCATGGTGATGTCGATCATCCTGCTGGCGCCGAGCTGGGGCGGCATGATCAACGGCATGATGACCCTCTCGGGCGCCTGGCATAAGCTGCGCACCGACCCGATCCTGCGCTTTCTGGTGGTGTCCCTGGCGTTCTACGGCATGTCCACCTTCGAAGGCCCGATGATGGCGATCAAGACCGTCAACTCACTGTCGCACTACACCGACTGGACCATCGGCCACGTACATGCCGGCGCGCTCGGCTGGGTGGCGATGATCACCATCGGCGCCACCTACCACATGATCCCGCGCCTGTACGGCCGGCCGCAGATGCACAGCGTGGCGCTGATCAACGCGCACTTCTGGCTGGCCACCAGCGGCACTGTGCTGTACATCGTCGCGATGTGGATCAACGGCATTACCCAGGGGCTGATGTGGCGCGCGATCAACGAGGACGGCACCCTCACCTATTCATTCGTCGAAGCGCTGCAGGCCAGCCATCCGGGTTATGTAGTGCGGATGATCGGCGGGGCGATCTTCGCCAGCGGCATGCCGTTGATGGCCTGGAACGTGTGGCGCACCATCCGCGCCGCTGACCGGCAAGGGGCGCACGCCGCGGCACGTATCGCTGTGGTGGGGGCGCAATGATGAAACATGAAATCCTTGAAAAGAATATCGGCCTGCTGGCGTTGTTCATGGTGCTGGCAGTCAGCGTGGGTGGCCTGACGCAAATCGTCCCGCTGTTTTTCCAGGACGTCACCACCAAGCCCATCGAAGGCATGAAACCGCGCAGCGCACTGGAGCTTGAAGGCCGCGATGTATATATCGCCAACGGCTGCGTGGGTTGCCATTCGCAGATGATCCGCCCGTTTCGCGCGGAAACCGAACGCTACGGGCATTATTCGGTGGCCGGTGAAAGCGTGTGGGACCATCCTTTCCTGTGGGGTTCGAAACGCACCGGGCCAGACCTCGCTCGGGTCGGCGGGCTGTATTCCAACGACTGGCACCGCATGCACCTGATCAACCCGCGCAGTGTGGTGCCCGAGTCGGTGATGCCAGGCTACCCGTTCCTCGAGCATACCCCCCTGGACGGCGAGCAGACCGCGAAAAAGATGCAAGTGCTGCACAACCTCGGCGTGCCCTATACCGACCAGGACATCGCCGGTGCTGCGGCGGCGGTCAAGGGCAAGACCGAGATGGACGCGCTGGTCGCCTACCTGCAGGGCCTCGGCACCCTGATCAAGAGCAAACGGTGAGCTGATGGATATCCAGACGATTCGTGGCCTGGGCACCGTCGTGGTGATGGTGGCCTTCATCGGACTGGCGCTGTGGGTATTCAACAGTCGGCGCAAGCCGGACTTCGATGAAGCCACTTTGCTGCCGTTCGCCGACGACCCCGAGGCGATCGCCCGCGTGGAACGCCAACAACAAGAAAAAAACTCGCGCAGGAACCAACCATGAGCGGCTTCTGGAGCTTTTACGTCAGCGTACTGACCCTGGGCACCCTGGTGGCCCTGGCCTGGCTACTGTTTTCGACCCGCAAGGGCCAGCGCAGCGAAACCACCGAGCAAACCGTCGGGCATTCCTTCGACGGCATCGAGGAATACGACAACCCGCTGCCCCAGTGGTGGTTCGGGCTGTTCATCGCCACCATCGTGTTCGCCCTGATCTACCTCGTGCTGTACCCCGGCCTGGGCAACTGGGTCGGCCTGCTGCCAGGCTACGAATACCTGGAGCAGAAAGACGGCAAGCCGGTCGAATTCGCCAACGGCAAGCAGGGCTGGACCGGCGCGCACGAGTGGGAGAAGGAAATAGCCGGCGCCCAGGCGCAATACGGCCCGCTGTTCGCCCGCTACGCCGCCACGCCCATCGAGGAACTGGCCAAAGACCCGCAGGCGCTTAAAACCGGTGCCCGGCTATTTGCCTCCAACTGCTCGACCTGCCACGGCTCGGACGCCAAGGGCGCCTTCGGCTTTCCCAACCTGACCGACAGCATCTGGCGCTGGGGCGGTGATCCGCAAAGCATCAAGGCAAGTATTCTGGGCGGCCGCCAGGCGATGATGCCGGGCTGGTTGCCGGTGATCCAGGAACAGGGCGTGGCGGATGTCAGTGCCTACATCGTTACCCAGCTCAACGGTCGCACGCTGCCCGAAGGCACTCAGGCCGACCCGGCCAACGGCGCGAAGATCTTCGCCACCACCTGCATGGCCTGCCACGGTCCGCAAGGCAAGGGCGTGCCGATCATGGGCGGGCCCGACCTGACCCAGCCGCAGGGCTTCATTTACGGCTCACGTTTCACCCAGCTGCAACAGACTATCCGCTATGGGCGCCAGGGCCAGATGCCGGCCCAGCAACTGCTGCAGGGCAACGACCGGGTTCACCTGCTGGCGGCTTATGTCTACAGCCTGTCGCTGGGCGACCGGGACGACAAGGCGAAGGAGTGAGCCAAACTCGGCATGATCACCCCGAGCCCGCAAAGCGTCTGGACCTGGATGTTCATATGGTGCGAAAAATCACCGAAGGCGACCGCAACCAGTGCATCAAGCTCGACCAGGCGCCGCGCAGCCCGGGCAAGCTGCTGTGCAAGTCGGCCAAGCATGGCCTGTGGCTGTTGCTGACCACCGGCCTGAGCTTCGTCGGCTACTTCACGCCGATCCGCGAACTGCTGCTGGCCTACGCCGTCATGCTGCTGTTGATGCTCGCGCTGCTGACGGCGGCGTTCTGCATGCGCTTGCTGGCCGGCCTGGACGTCAGCCGCGACCGCATGCTGTACCGCGAAAACGCCACGGGCTGGATCGAAAACGTCTACAGCCTGAAAATCATCAGCAAGAGCCAGCGCGAGCAGGTCTACCAGCTGAGCGCCAGCGGCCGTCAGCGGGCGGCGCTTCGTCGAACTGCTGGGTGCTGAGGTAGCCACAATCCTTGACGCTCATAGTGTGAACGCGACCAACGAGCCTTCGCTCCCATTATTCCACCGCTTGGTGAGTGATGGAGCTTGCAGATAAGGCCAAGAGTAGAGACGACGATACGGGACGTCTAAACCTCACTTTGAGCAAGAACAACCAATCAATCGGGTATGGCCCGAAAAGCGAGTCATGTAGTTCTCCTAGTAGGCGGTAAAGCATGCACAAGAATGCATCGACCTCGAAGGCATTCTATCATCCGATAGAAGCCTCCATTCGCTGGGCCGGATTTCGCCGATACGAACAGGTGAACCTAAACTCGATCTCGACACCGAGGAGTCTGTCGCAGTCACTGGACTACCCGCGTTGGAACGAGCTGCGATTGTGCCGAAAGCACGACCCTCCAGGCGCCGAGTTCGCCCAGAAATGTACCATGCACATAAATCCGAACATGAAATGCCACAAGCCAAACCAAAAAATCGAAGACTACGCCCAACAACGCCGTAACAGAAACCAACCAACACTTAACAGCGCTAAATACAACCGAAAAATCATCCCCCGACCCGAGGGCGAGTGCCAGCCTTCGTCATGAACTGGCACATGTCATGACCCGTGTTTAATGGGATACTGCGAAACGATTCAAATGCCTGCCAGGCCACCTTGCTCTTATTCATACAACTCAACGCGCAGAACATTCTCAACTATCTTTAGAAAGGTGCGCTCCTGATAACCCCCAGCTACGGTACTCTACACCCATCACAAAAAGAGATCCCTCCATGCGCAAAGCGTTATTTTTCAGTATGTGGCTTTCATCATTTGCGTTTGCCGACGATTGCCAAATTGTAATTTCCAGCAATGACCAAATGCAATACGATCAAAAAAACTTTACCATTCCAAAACAGTGCAAGAATTTTCAAGTAACGTTACAACACACCGGAAATCTTCCAAAAGTAGCGATGGGACATAACTTGGTGATCGTCAGACAATCCGATTTAGAGTCTGTTGCTACAGAGGCGCTAGCGGCAGGGCCCAGCAATGGATATTTGAAACCTGACGATGCTCGAGTAATTGCACACACGCCGATGATCGGAGGTGGCGAGAAAGCCCAAACCACGATTGACGTAACCAAACTCAACAGCGAAGAAGAATACCTATACTTTTGCTCGTTCCCCGGCCATTACGCGATGATGAAAGGTAAAATAACGATCGAAAAGTAACTAACAGATCATGGATGCTGACCATGCTGTTAGCATCCATGATTCCGCCAGCGACAACCCTGGTATCTTGTAGCGCTCAGAACCTTGGTTGACTGAAAAACACCACTGGTGACATCAGGGCTCTAGCGGCACGGAGTTCGGCCAAGAACAGGGTGAACATATATATCAGCAAGGATTTATACGAGGTTGGACAGAATGTTCTTTCGATGAAAGTCCCTATGGACTTCGATATGAGAACGTGTCAGGCGCACCAGATTGGCCGCGCGCTAGCTGCGACACGGCACGATGCAACTGATGGAGGATCTCGCCCCGTACTGTCACTTGGGGATCGAGCCGCCGCCGCACTTGCTCATCAACCAGGCCCCTCCCGTGTCGTCGGTTGCCGGATTAATCCAGCAGGCGGTGACTGCATTCGTTTGCCCAGGCATTGACGGCACTGCCCACCCCGATTGGAGTCCACCTGCAGCCAGCGTCCGCTTACGAAGTGCACTACCTGAGCGAGACCTCTAAAGCCATATTCATTCAGAGCTGAGGCCAACCTTTGAAGCTCACCGGACTACCACAACCCTGTGCCTGACAGCCGGGTGAATAAACATGGTACGTGACCCTCGTAGGCTGATTGACCATCATATCAGCAGCCAAGGCGAACAGTCCGAAGGTTGCCATCATGAAGAGCGTTTTTTTTATTTTCATCACTGTGCTCACGCAGGGATTTGAAGTGCAATTTCCACACGCTCAAGAGCACAAGAAACCTATCTTTAGAAAGCGGCCAGCTACGGCCCGTCAGCTACTCGCCTCAATGCTGGGCGAAGAAGCGAGCGATACCGGCGATGGCTTCGCAAGCCTGCTCCAACTGGTGGATCATCCGCGGTCAAGTACCTTTGCCCCAGCTCATCAATCCAGGCGGAAATGACCAAGCCGCTTTTGCAGATCGCGACTGAGGTGAACCAGATCATCTCCATAGTGGGTGCCATCCGCGGCCATGGCACTGTTCGACTCGGCCAGATCGCGCACGCGTGTCACGCTTAGGCCGACTTGCTCGGCAACGGTATGCTGCTCGATGGCGGCGGTGGCGATTTGAACGTTCATCTGCTCGATCAGTGCGACCGCGCCGGTGATCTCGTCCAGCGCCAGGGTTGCACGACCGGCCAGCTCGACGGTCTGGCGAGTCAGCACCAGGCTGGCGCCGCTCTGCGCGACCGCTTGATTGGCGATGCCCTGTAACGTTTGAATCAGCGTATCGATCTCGGCGGTGGATTCCTGCGTCCGCCGCGCCAGTGCGCGAACCTCGTCGGCCACCACCGCGAAGCCCCGGCCCTGCTCGCCCGCCCGCGCCGCCTCAATGGCCGCGTTGAGCGCCAGCAGATTGGTCTGCTCAGCGACCGAACGAATGACATCGAGCACGCTCCCGATTCGTGCACTCTCGTTCGCCAGCCGGACGATAGTTTCGCTGGAGCGCTCCATCTCATCGGCCAACCGATCGATCTGCTGGACGGTCTCGGCGACGACTTCACTCCCCGCCTGTGCCTGACGCTGCGCCTGCCCCGCGGCCTCGCGGGCCTGCTGGGTGTTGCCGGCCACTTCTTGCACGCTGGCTACCATCTCGATCATCGCCGAGGCGGTCTGCTCAGTCTCCTGGCTCTGCATTCGAGCCGCCTCGCGGCTGCCAGTGGCAAGCGCGGCGAAGCCGTCCGCGACCGACACCAGCCGCCCGACTCCGCTGCCGACCCCTTCGATAAGACCACGCAGGCCTTGGGTCATCTGCTGCATCGAGCCAAGCAACTGACCGGCTTCGTCGCCACGGCGGCTGTCGATGCGCACCGAAAGATCGCCGCCGGCGATACGTTGTACCACTTCCACTGCATTGCGCATGGGCTCGACGATCTGCGCTCGCAGTACCAGCGCGGCGCTGGAGGCCACGAGCAGCAGCAACAACGTGCTGCCGCCGAGCAATTGCAGGATCCGCTCGCTGACCGCAACCATTGTCTGCCCTTGGGCATCATAGGCCTCCTGGCCCAGCTCCAGCACTCGCGAGGAATGTCGATCGAGCTCCACGGCGAGCGTCGGGGCCGCGCCGTCGCCCGCGACAAGCCGGTCGAAGGCCTGCCGATATTCGGCCGCAGCGCGGCGTATGTCCTGCAGACGCGACACCGAAGGGTGGTCCGGGTGAGACGCCAGCAGCAGCTCAAGCCTTTCGTTCAGCCTACCCAGCGCTTCGTCGATCCGACTCGCCGCCTCGGCCGAACCGCTCAGAAGATAGTCCTTCTGTGCCACCTGAGCCTGCAACTGACGGGCATTTATTTCGGCGACGCCGGTGATGAAGTCGCCCCGTTCGAACAAGGTGAAGATACTGTAGAAGCCCACCGCCGCCACGCCTAGGGCCAGTGCAGTCAACAGTCCGAAGCCCAGCCGGAGCTTGCTGCCGATGGATAGATCGCTCAGTCTCGACATGTCATGCCCCTCATAGCTTGAAGCCCAACTGAAGCAGAGCGAAGCGATAGCTCATTCGATTCACTTCGTGGATTGGATATACCGCCTTGAACTTGACGAACGCACGGGTTCCCGGAATCTCGTAGTTGACTACCGGACCTATGCTGGAGACGAACATGCGGTTGTCGCCCGGCACGTCTTTGCCATGCAGCTGGTCGTCGCTGTACTGCTTGGCGATGGTCCCGGTCAGGCCCAGCTGCCAGTGATCCCAGCGCTGGGAAACGGCCCAGTCCATCACCGCCACGTCACCGTTGCGGTATCCGCTATCGCTGTTCTCGCGACTGACCTGGTAGTACAAGCGCGCGCTCAGCTCGGTTCCGTCGCCGAAGGACAGGTCGGGACCGGTCAGGTAAGTGAGACTGATGTTCGGCGCATAGACCCAGGTATTGCGTCCGACGTTAGCGAAGCGATCGACATCGTAGGAGCCGATCGGCGCCACCAGCGAGAGTGCCGGCATCACGGTTAGCCCATAAGGCAAGGGATAGGGGGTCGAACCTTCCGCGCCGGGCTTCGCCCCGAAAGTACCCAGGTGGCGACTCCACGCCAGCAGGTCGGTATACATGTCGCCCATCTGCGATTCGGCATGGTCGGTAGTCTCGCCGATACGCATGTAGACGTTCCAGGACTGGTACAGCGACACGGTGCTGGCCAGGCTGCCGCCCCAATAGGTGCCAGGATAACGGTACATCAACGCCGCCCCGGCATAGTTCAGCGAGATACGGCCTTTGGGCGCCGACGGTGAGCTCTGGCCATCACTGCCGGCGTATTTTTCGCCGCGCGACATGCCGATGAAGGTCGCGGCATACCAGCCCTCGAAAGGCGGCAGGTAAGCGGAGCGAATGTCGGCCCCCCCCACCGGGCCGGCGAACTGGCCGCCCTCGGTGGCAAACGCGAGGCCACAGGAAAGCCCAGCGCCGAACATGGTGAGCCTAGCGATTGCAAGCATGGTCATTGTTGTTTCTCTTCTTGTATTGGTACCCATCACCATTCTGCGGCCCTCCTTGAAGCACCCGAGACGATGCTGCTGGCGATCGCAATGGTCCGGATGGGCCAACGCAGGCGCTGGCCCATAGCGGTCATGGTCATTTCACAGGCTGCGACATTTAGTGAGATGGCGGCCAGCCCTCGAAGCGTGGAGGCATGAAACAATCTGATCCAGCTTGTTCACAAACCGCCGGTGTATTGGCGATGGACCGGGAAGCATCGCTTCCCAGCAATGACAATACCCAGATAGCGGTCATGACGAGAACAACGATAATTGTTTTTATTTTCAACGCTTGATCACTCCAGAAAGAGACCAGCTTTGCAACATACGCAGCGTGGCAACAGAATCGACCTATCTTGAGATAGGCATGCCTGCGGGCCAGTACGAATCGAGGAAATCAGCGATCGCGGTGATCGCTTCGCGCCCCTCGGTCAGGTGATCGCTCATCCCCTGAAAAACATGGATCATCAGCGGCCAGACATCCAATACCATCTTCACATCTGCAGCAGCCAGACGCGCAGCCAAGGCAGTGGAGTCGTCCAGCAGGCACTCGCTGCTGCCCACCTGGATCAGCACCGGGGCCAGGTCGTGCAGGTCGGCCAGCAACGGCGAGGCCAGCGGGTGACGCGGGTCAGCGCCGTTCAAATACGCCTGCGCCATGGACACCCCTTCGTCGAGACGCCCCAGTAATGGGTCCACCAGCTTCTTGGTACTCCAGGATGCACCGCTTTGTGTCATGTCTACCCAGGGCGACATCAATGCCGCGGCCGCTGGCTGTGGCAGGCCGGCTTCGCGGGCCGCCAGCAGCAGAGCCATGCTCAGCCCGCCACCGGCACTGTCGCCTGCCACGACGATGCGCTCCGCAGTGACACCACTGTCGAGCAGGCCACGATAGACAATCAAGGCATCGTCGACGGCGGCTGGAAACGGATGTTCCGGCGCCAGCCGGTAATCGACGATGAACACTTTCGCACGGGTGACCGCCGCCAACTGGCTGGCCATTGAGCGGTAGCCCCAGGCGCTGCCCACCACGTAGGCGCCGCCATGCAAATACAGCATGACCCGATTCCCCTCGTGCTTTTCCGGTATGGTCCAGAGCCCCGGCACGCCGCCGATCATCGCCTCGTCGAAGCCGGTAACCGGCGCGATCGAGCTGGCGGCGAGCATCTGCTCTGTTATTTCCCGTTGTTGAGCGATGGGTAAGCTGCCCAGCGGCGGCATCTGTTCCATCTGCGCGACTATGGCCCGCAGTTCCTGTTGGCTCATGCTGTCCTCATCGGTGAATACGTTGTGGCGCATTCGGCCATCAGCTGGCGGCCGATTTCGGTCGAACCGGTGAATGACAGCTTGCGCACCATCGGGTTGCGGGGCATCGGATCTTCCTTCTGACTTGGTCCCGGCGTTTGCGCACAGGGCCGCGAGAGCGACAGCTCAGTGCACGTGTTCGGTTTGCATGGGTTGGATTCTGGATGCCTGAACGTTTGTTGTGCTCGGCGCGGTACCGTCGGCCGGGGCCGGCTTCGGCTTGAGCAGGAAAGCCGCCAGACTCGGCAACAGAATCAGCGCGCCGAGCATGTTCCAGAGGAACATGAAAGCCAGCAGAATCCCCATGTCGGCCTGGAATTTGATCGGCGAAAATACCCAGGTGGCCACGCCTATGGCCAGGGTCGCGCCGGTCAGCAAAACCACGCGCCCGGTGAACAGCAGCGAACGGTAGAAGGCCAGCGATAACGACTCGCCATTGCGCAGGTGCACCAACAGAATACTTAGCACGTAGAGCGCATAATCGATACCGATGCCAACGCCGAGGGCGATCACTGGCAGGGTCGCGACTTTGACACCAATGTCTAGCCAGACCATCAGCGCCTCGGCGAGGATCGAGGTCAGCACCAGCGGCAGAATGGCGCAAGTCACCGCGCGCCAGGAACGGAACACCATGAAGCACAGCAGGACCACGGCGCCATAGACCCAGAACAGCATCTCGCGATTGGCTTTCTTGACCACGATGTTGGTGGCCGCCTCGATGCCCGCCGTACCGGCAGCCATCTGGAATTGCTGCTCGGCGCTATTGTTTTGCGCGGCAAAGTCCTCAACCACCTTGACTACGCCACCCAGGGTCTGCGCCTTGTGGTCGGTCAGGAACACCCTCAGCATGGACATGTCGCACACCTGGCTGACCAGCGTCAGCGGCGCGTACTTGACCAGGTTGTTGATCACCGCCTGGTTGGGCAGCAGGCCGATCCACTTGGGATTCCCCTCGGTGAGCTGACCGGTCATGATCTTGATGAACGAGGCGAACGAGTCGGTCGCCGCCACGCCGGGTTGCTGACGCAGTTGCCATTCGAGACGATCGATCTTCTCCAGCAGGTCGTAGTTCATGCACTGCCCTTCCGGCGAAGTGACCATGACGATGAACACATCGCTGGCATTGCCGAAATGCGAGGTGATGTAGGCATTGTCCTGGTTGTAGCGTGAGTCGGTGCGCAGCTCCGGTGCCCCCGGATCGAGGTCGCCGATCTTCAGGTCCAGGCTGACCATGAAACCGAAGATGCCCAAAGCCAGCGCTGCAATGATGGTGGGAGCGGCGACCTTGCGCTTGGTGAACTGGTCGAGAAAACGCCACAGCGGATGGCGGATGCCACTGCTCATGTCGGCCTGCTCGTTACGCAGGCTGCGCACTGCGGCCTTGTGCCCTACCCCGACATAGCTGAGCACGATGGGCAGCAGGATCAGATTGGTGAAAATCAGGAAGGCCACGCCAATGCTGGCGGTCGTTGCCAACTGGCGGATCACCTCGATGTTAATCAGCAGCAGGACGGCGAAACCAACCGCATCGCACGCCAGCGCCACCAGCCCGGCCATGAACAGGCGGCGGAAGGTATAGCGCGCGGCAATCAGCCTGTGAGTGCCGCGACCAATGTCCTGCATGATGCCGTTCATTTTCTGCGCGCCGTGGCTCATGCCGATGGCGAACACCAGGAAGGGCACCAGGATGGTATAGGGATCCAAGTCGTAGCCGAGTAGCGGCAACATCCCCAGTAGCCAGCTCACCGCCACCATGGAACAGAGCAGCACGACCAGGGTGCTGCGCACGCAGCGGGTGTAGTTGTAGACCAGCACCCCGGCGATCAGGATAGCGACGGCAAAGAACACCAGCACCTGGCCGAGGCCGTCGATCAGGTCGCCAACTACCTTGGCGAAGCCGACTATATAGATACCTGTCGAGTCGCTCTGGTACTTGCCACGAATGTGCTCGAGTTTGCGGCTGAACTCGCCATAGTCGAGTGGTTTGCCAGTCTCGGTATCGATGTCGAGCAGTGGCACCAACAGCATGCTCGACTTAAAGTCAGGCGCCACAATGCTACCGATTTCGCCGGAACGCTCGATATTCAAACGCAAACGGGCGAGGGCCGCGGGTGAGCCGTCGTAGTTGGAGTCGATTACCTGACCGGCCTCAATGCCCACTTCGGTAATACCCCGCCAGCGCATGGTCGGTGTCCACAGCGACTTCATGTAAGGCCGGTTGACCCCGGCAAGCAGGTAGACCTCATCGCTGATCTTCTGCAGCGTTGCCATGTACTCGGCGTCGAGAATGCTGCCCTTTCGATTCTCGACGACGATACGCACGACGTTACCCTGTCCGGCCAGGTCGTCTTGGCGGGCTGTGTAGTTCTGGATGTAGGGATGGTCGTTGGGAATCATCCGCAGAAAATTAGCGTTGAGCTTCAGGCCATTAAATTGAGCGACGAAGAACGCCGTCAGAAACAGGCAGAACAGCAATATCCACAGCCGATGGTTGAACAGCAGTCGCTCCAGAGTGGAGCCGGAGCGCTGATCGAAGTCCTTGAGGTCGGCAATGACAGGCGCTTCTTCGTGAACAGAATGCATGGGGGGTCTTACTCCTCGGAAGCGTTATCGGCCAAGGCAGCCGTGGGAACCTGGACGACACCGGCCAGGCTGGACAGCAGGATGCTGCCGCTGGCGGTTTCAACGGCGCCGGTCAATGGGGCGCCCCACTCGAATGCCAGGGTGCGGAAATTCCGGCCTCGGTCACGGCTGACATGAATCCGGCCGGACTGGTCGAGCAGCAGCACGTCGCCGTTACTACGGCGCAGGGCTGCGTTAAAGGTCGCGTTGTTGCTCCCAGGCACCTGTGTCTTGTGCCAACTGGCACCCGCATCGTCGGAAACGAAGGCATTGCCGCGCAGGCCATAGGCGAGCACCTGCTGCCGACCCATCGCTAACAAACCGAAAAAACTACCCTCATAGGGCGATTGCTGCGTCACCAGGGTCGCCTCCGCGCCTGCCGACTTGAGCACAAGCCCCTGCTCGCCAACCGCCAGCAAGCTGCCGTCGATTTTTTCCAAGGCATAGACATGCATGCCGTTCGGGTTGTCGAGTGTCTGGGAGAACCCTTGCCAGGTCGCACCGCCATCCGTACTGCGCAGGGCCAGATTGAAGGCGCCGACCACAGACACTGTATTCGGATCTTCGACCAGCAGGTCCAATAACGGCTTGTCCGGACCGTCGGCCATCAAGCCCTCAGCGCGGAGCAGCAGGTCCTCACGGGCGCTTTCGTCGAGGGTCGTCGCCTGTTGCCGCGCCTGAGCCAGCAAGATTTCGGCAGCACTTATGCCATCCAGTTGCTTCTGCCAGCTCTCGCCCGCATCGGCACTGTGCAAGATCACGCCCATATGGCCGATGGCCCAGCCCTGCCGCTCATTGGCGAAGGCTACGGCGGTGAGATTGACGTCCACCGGTACCCTGGCATTGCGCCAGTGCTGCCCGTCATCGTCGGAGAGCGCGATGACACCATGCTCGCCAACGGCGACCAGGCGCTTGCCTGCCCTAGTGATGGCGAACAACATGGAGCGCTGCGGCTGAACGACGCTCGGGGCCGGGCGCTCCAAGGGAGCTGCGAGGAGTGTGGCAGTTTGTACAGAGGAAGAGTCTGCAGCCATGCCGGGAACCGCGAACGCGGCCCCGGTGATGACCGCGCCGACCACAAACCACTGCAGATCGAGGCGTTTCATGTGGATTACCTGTACTGAGTGGGCTTAGCGAACACCCGAACGTTCAAGCGACTGGGGGGTGAACATCGCCGCGGGAAGCGGGTTGAAATTCACTTCACCGTTATCGTTCAGGGCATTCATAAAGGTGTAATCGCCCGCTTGCAGGTTGTAGACGATCATCGGGACTGTCAGGCTCACCGGCGCCTCCGGGAAGGTTAGCGGCGGCAGCTGGAAGGTCTTCCACAGCTGGCCTTTGGCGTCCCAGAGGTCACTGCCGACAATCGTCCAGCTGTCCTCGTCGATGTAGATGCGACGCTTGGGCACCACATGCCGTGCACCCGGCTTCAGATTGGCCTCCACCACCCAAGTGCGATGCAGCTCCCAGCGCATCAGGTCCGGATTGGCAAACTTCTCGCCGACTAGGTCAGCCGCTTTGGCATACACCATGTTGTTGCCGTTGTAGGGAACGTAGAACTCCTGCTTACCCACGAGCTTCCAGGTGTAGCGATCGATGGCACCGTTGAAGCCCCAGCTATCGTCGAAGTTGGTTAGCCCCGAGCTGAAGTTGTTCGGCACGTCGTACTGCACATTCGGCGCCTTGCGCAGCCGCCGCTGCCCAGTCAGATAAGCCCAGGCATTGACCGGTGTGATCAGCCCCTGGTCGGGATTGGCATGCACCAGTTGCTTCTCGCCCGCTGAGTAAGCTGGCGCGGTGGCAGTCACCAGGGTCGGTCCCCAGAGCTTGCCGCCCCATGGGTCCGGACGGTCGCTAGGGTAATGGAAAGGCGTGGTCACCTGCAGAATGTTGCCTGCAGTCAGCGCTCGCTTACCGCTAGAGGAAACGAACCAGGTGTTGGCGTTCACGGTGCTGTCCGTGGCGCGCCAGTTCCATTGCACGTTGAAGACCGCCTCCTCGCCATTCTGCGGGATAGGGAAAGGCACACCACCAACATAGGTGTTCATGTCCATGATCTGGTTGGTCAGTGTGGTTCGGGTCGCGTTCTGCTTGGTACGGTCATAGATGTACTGGGGTGCCGCCGCGGTGCGGTGGCTGGGGTACACGTCGATCCGGTACCCCGGATAGTTTTTCACCATGTGCTGGGCACCGAGAAACAGCTTGTCGGTGTATTGGTCGACGTTGGAGGCGGTGATGCTGAACAGCGGTTTCTCGTCGGTAAACAGCTTAGGCGGCAGCTTCGGGTTGTCCCCCGCAACGGCCTTGGTCAAACCACCGGTCCAGGCCGGGATCGAGCCATCGGCATTGCCCGCCTTTATCGCACCGAAAGGTGTCAGGTCATTGCCCAACCGCTCGGCTTCGGTCGCGTTGACCGCCGCCATCGCTTGGAGGGGAAGGATCGAAGCTGCCCACAGTGCGAGCAAGGAGATCTTGTTGTTAGGTTTCATGGGAGTCTCCAATCAGAACGAGTAGGCAACGTTCAACAGCACGAAGTCACGGTCGTGATACGCATTGTTGTCGTCAGAGCCGAGGTACTTGGTGTAGCTGAGGCCGCCACGTAGGTTGCCGGCATACTTGAAGTTGAGAGCGGCGGTCACATCGCCGCCGTGCGCCGCGCCAGTGTTGTTAAAGCCGGAGTCGACCGGCGACCTGCCAGTGAAGTTGTAACCCAGGGTGATCGGGCTGCTGAGATCGACGGAAGGGAGCGCCTGGTACCAGGTGGGCTCGAAGATTGCGCGCAAACCGCCAGCGGTGCGTACGGTGTTGTCCTTGTCGCGGCGTTCGTCGTTCTTAGTCACTTTATGGAGGTGGTTGACCCCCAACTCGGCAGTCAGTTGCGAGGTATCCCACAGCGACATGCGCGGCAGAACCCAGATAGTCGAAATCTGCGCATGGATAGTCTGCCCCACCGCATAGCCCGGATTATGGCGGCCATCTACACGCTGGTCGTCGATGAGT
Organism: Pseudomonas capeferrum; assembly: GCF_013523055.1. Lineage (GTDB taxonomy): Bacteria > Pseudomonadota > Gammaproteobacteria > Pseudomonadales > Pseudomonadaceae > Aquipseudomonas > Aquipseudomonas capeferrum_A. Next base: position 220,946 of record NZ_JAAMQM010000001.1, read on the forward strand.
ACGAGCCCACTGCTCTCGCTAACCAGCGGTACATTGTCACGGAAGGAAATCTCGCCGGCGACGTTGGCATCGCCGACCTTGGTAGAAGCGCTGAGACCGAACAGTTTGATGTCTTCCGGGTAGACGAAAAGGTACTCGTCAGGTACGGCAACGCCCGGGGCAACCGAGGCCATGTGCAGAAAGACCTGAGGGGTCTTGGCGTGATAGCGCAGGAAGTAGGCACCATAGTCCCAGTCACTATCAAAGTCGCGGTATTTCAGAGCCACGCCCCATTGCCCGCTGTGTTCGCGTGGCTCGATATCGCGCCCACGGGGCACACCGAAACCAGGAGCAAGCAGGAGGTTCTCACCGCCCTTGAACACCATGTCGCCAACACTCCAGTAGGTGCCCGGCGCGGCGACGCGGGTCTGTTGGTATTCGAACTGGTAATAACCCTCGAACGACAGCTTGTCGGTCAGCGATAGCGCCATGGACAGTTGATTGACCGGCAGGAATACCTCTTTGGCCAAGGTGCTCGGTACCGATAAGGCTTTATAGGCATCGTTCGGTGCCTGACCATGAGCGATACCATTGGTGGCCAGGAATAGGCTTTCACCCCACATCAACGTGTGCTGGCCGAGACGCCATGACAGGTAATGACCATTCAAGTCGATACCACTGTGGATGAAGGCGTCGAGCAGCTCGATGTAGCGTCCTGCCTGATCCTTGGCCTGCGCGGTAAATTGGTCGTTGTCGACCGACGTCATGTTGTAGCTGGCCGCAGGAATGCTACGGTGGTCACGATTGTAGGCGTTGTCGTACCAAGCGGCCGCACTGATGCGAAAGCCGCTGTTAGCCGCATCCTTCAAGTTGAAGTCGAATTCGGACAGGATGTCGAAACGATTGGTGATCAGGTCATGCTTGTTGAATGCCTGGGTACCATCGTTGACATTGATATTGCTGCTGTTGAAGTTCGAGGGCGCCTCGGTGCGTTGGCCTATCTGATACTTGACGGTATTGTCCCAACGTATCTGGAAGTTTTCGTTGTTGACCAGTTCTGCGGCCTGGGCCAGTCCAAAGCCGCTCGCGGCCAGCGCAGTGATAGTCGTTGCAAGGCTGGTTCGGCAGAATCTTTGTTGTTGTTTTGTCATTTGTGTTTCTACCCCTCGGATAGCGAAGGCGATGAGGTTGTTTTCCAGGCGCATGAAAATCCCGCACGAGTCGCAAAAGGGGCTCGTGGATGCACTGAAACGAAAAGGAGCGATTGACTAGATCGAACTGGACATTTCGAACGCCTGGCTCGCGCGGCTGCTAACAAGCATCACGAAAGGCTGGAGATTTCCGGGTGATGAACAACACACGGGGCGCGAGAAAGCCCTCCCGCGACTATCAGGCTGGATGGCGGCAGGCGCCGGCAGATACGCATTCATGTCCTGTTTTCCTTGTAGTTTCTGGACAATCCCCACGCTGGGTCTGGCGATGCTTTTGCTCGACGAAACAGCCGAGTAAAAGCACGACCTCACATTCCCGCAATCTCTGCCAGGGTTCTCCTATCGAAAGATAGAACGAAGATAGTTGGCGGCGAGCCGACGCCGGCGCTACCGCTTAGCCGTGTTCGACCAACAGGCGGGCAAGCCAGCTTCCGGCACGCCCTGGCGGCGTGTCGACGCGGTGGATCAGGGTGAATGACTGCTCACCGTGTTGACGGATCGGCACCGCCAGGCGCACCAGGCGATCCTGTCGCAGGTCATCATCGACACGGTGCAGCGGCATGTGACCCCAGCCAATACCGGCGCGCAGCAGCGCCAGCTTGGTATCGAAATCGGTGACCCTCCACGTCCGCACGCCGCTGACTGCCAGCGAGCGTCCGTGAGTCAGCCCGCTGGCATCATCCAGGATCAGTTGCAAGTGCTCGCGCAGCACCGCCATTGGCGGCGCCTTGGCATAGGCTGCCAACGGATGATCCGGCGACGCCACTGGCACCATCTGCAGATAGCCGAAATCTCGCGGCTCGATATCGTCCGGCCAATCGTGGAACAAGCCACTGATGCCCAGCACACAGGTACTCAACTCGACCAGTTGCAGCACCCTTCCCAGCGGCACGCTTTCAATGCGCAGAGCGACACCGGGAAATTCAGCGGCGAAGCGTCCCAGCAGTTCCGCCAGTCGCTCTGCCGGGTAGAGCACGTCAACCGCCAGAGCAATCTCCCCTTCCAGGCCTTTGACGAGGTTATCCACCCCCGCCTGCAACTCATCACTCAGCAGACACATACGCCGCGCGTAGGCCAAAACCGCCGCCCCACTATCGGTGAGAATCGGCCGCCGCTTGCCGCGTTCGAAGAGCGTCAGTCCGAGCAGGGCTTCGAGGTTGGCAATGCTGTAGCTGATAACCGGCTGCGTCCGCCCAAGTCGTCGAGCTGCCGCCGAGAACGATCCGCAGTCCACCACTTCGGCAAGAACCCGTAACTGATCGAGAGAAGGTGTCGGCATATATAGAGATTCTGAATACTTGAAATAGCTTTTACCTGGCTTATCTCTATACGTCCATCCTCCTATGATTCCGCCAACGCTTGCCCCAACAGGTGCAAGGCTCCACCAGAACAACAAGCGGAGTCCCGCATGACCAGCTATTCCGTGCTACCTGCCGGCCTGACGCAGGAAACCTTTGGCCAAGCCATCGACGCCTTTCGTCACTTGCTCGGCGACAGCCAGGTGATCAGCGATCAGCAGCGCCTGGCGCCCTATCGCAAGATCATGTTGCCCCACGACGAAAACGACCATGCCGCCTCTGCGGTGGTGCTGCCCAACTCGGTCGAGCAGGTCCAGGGCATCCTGAAAATCTGCAATCGCTTCAAGGTGCCGGTGTGGCCGATCTCCACCGGGCGCAATTTCGGTTATGGCTCGGCGGCTCCCGGCGAGCGTGGCCAGGTGGTGCTTGATCTCAAGCGCATGAACCGCATCCTCGAGGTCGATGCGCAGCTGTGCACGGCGCTGGTCGAACCGGGCGTCACCTACAAACAGTTGCAGGACTACCTGAAGGAACGCGATATCCCGTTGTGGCTGTCCTTCCCCGCTCCCGGCCCGATCGCCGGCCCTGTTGGCAACACCCTGGAGCGCGGCGAGGGCAACACGCCCTACGGCGATCATTTCAACAATGCCTGCGGCATGGAGGTGGTGCTGGCCAACGGCGAGGTGCTGCGTACCGGCACTGGCGGGCTGGTCAACTCCAACTCCTGGCAAGTGTTCAAGTACGGCTTCGGCCCGTATCTGGACGGTCTCTTCACCCAGTCCAACTTCGGCGTGGTGACCAAGCTCGGCCTATGGCTGATGCCAGCACCGGCCGGCCACCGCACGGTGCTGGTGCAGTACGACGAGGAGCAGTTGGAAACCGCCATCGACACACTGGCGCCGTTGCGCATCGCCGGGCACATTCCCAATGTGGGTGTGATGGCCAACGCGACCCTCGCGCTGACCTCGGCCAGAAGCCGCCACGAAATCTACCAGGGTTCCGGCGCCGTACCGCAGGACATTATTCGTGCCGAGGCGAAAAAGATCGGCCTGGCCGACTGGAACATCATTTTCACCCTGTACGGCAGCGAAGAGCGCATCGCCGCCGACTACAAACTGGTCAGCCAGGCCTTCGAGCGTTCCGGTGCGCGGGTGATCCCCGACATCCATGACCCGATGCAGGTCAACGAACTCTCGCTCGACGCCTTCCGCCTGTACAACTGGCGCGGCGGTGGCGGTTCGATGTGGTTTTCACCGATCTGTCCGGCGCGCGGCCGCGACTTCGTCGAGCAGACGCGCCTGGCCCGCTCGATCTACGAGGAGTTCGGCTTCGACTACATGTCCGCCCCGGCCCTCAGCGGACGCGCCCTGCACCATGTGATGCCGCTGGAGTACAACCGTACCGACACCGAGGAAACCCGCAGCGCACATCTCTGCTTCGAGAAGCTGATGGACGAGTTCGCCAAACGCGGTCACGCCGTGTACCGCACCGGTATCGGCTACATGGACAAACTGGCAGACAGCTATGGACCGGTAAAGCAAGAGGTCAACCGTGCGATCAAGCGGGCGCTCGATCCCAACGGCATCATCGCCCCCGGCAAGTCCGGCATTCGCCTGTGAGGAACAAAGACATGAGCGCTTCCTCTACGGCAACAGCAGTTATCCGTGTCTGCCGGACCGCTTCACGGCCCAGACCGTTGCTGCTCCCCTGCCTACTCACTCTTGCGGTCATAGCCCTGCCCGCCCAGGCCCAGCGCAGCGCGGAGGAGGTCTGGTCCGATACCTGCACCTACTGCCACACCACCGGCATCGGCCCGGAACTGCGCGGCCGCCAACTGCCGCCAGCGATGATCCAGGCCTTTGCTCGCTATGGTGTGCGGCAGATGCCGGCATTCAGCGAAAGCGAGATCAGCGACGCGGAATTGGCCACCCTCGCCAATTGGATCAGCCAGCACCCTACTCAGGCCAATGAGGAGAAGCCTCATGCGGCGCCGTGACCTGCTGCGCGGCTCGCTATTGCTCGGTGGCGGAGCACTGCTGGCTGGCCTTCCTTTGGCCGGACAAGTCTTGGCGGGGTCTTCCTCAATGCCGCTGATTACCCTGATCGAAGGCGACGCCAGCGCCGACAGCCTGGTCGCTGCACTGGGCGCTACGCCCGACGAGATCTGGCGCCTGCCCCCTGGCCAGTGGCTGCAGCCGGACGTTTACGTCGCCCGCCTGAGTGGCCGAACCGGCACCCGGTTGTCCAGTTCGCTGGGGGCCGCCAACCATTGCCTGTTACTGGATGCCCTGCGTCTGCAGGGTGCCGAACTGTGCCAAGAACAACGCCTCGTCGCGCCGTCAGGCGTGCCGCGCTATGTCCTGCATGCCATCCTCTGAGGAGCCCTACCGATGATCCGCAATCTGTCCATTCCCCTTTGCGCCTTGCTGCTGGGGGTCTGCATCGATGTGCAGGCTGGCACTACCGAAAACAAGCAGCTGGTGCTCGATTTCACCCACCTCGCCTTCGCGAAAAAACAGCTCCGCCAGGCCTTCGAGCGCTACGTGGCGCCGGACTACATCCAGCACAACCCAAACGCTCCGGATGGTGCCGAAGCGGCAACCCAATTCCTCGAAGGCTTTCAGAAACAGTTCCCAAACTCCAGCTACGATATCCAGCGTGTCGCCAGCGAAGGCAACCTGGTGTTTCTCCACGTCCACGCCCGCACCAGTCCCGAGGATCGCGGCGTAGCCGTGGTCGATATCTTCCGGGTGGAGAGCGGACGGATTATCGAGCACTGGGACGTGATTCAGCCCGTACCGGAACAGTCGGTAAGCAAGCATCCGATGTTCTGAGCGTCGAAGAAAAAGGCGCCGGCATTGCGCCGGCGCCTTGATCGACTAAGGGCACCTGGCCGGCTGTGATCCGGCCGGCGCGGCGCGCGACCAGACAGGCAGCAGCAATAGACTGCCTCCCCAGGCGATCAGCAGGATGACCAGGAAGTAACTCCACTGTCCATATGCCAGAGCTGCGAAGAACACTGGCGCCGATAGTGTTGCACCGATACCAGTAATCTGCCCGACCATCCCGGCGGCCGTACCGGCCATACCCGGATCTGGCAAAGCGCGTGGCAAGAGAGCATAGGTCAGCGCAATAAAGCCCCCCACTGCCAGCTGCTGCAGTATCGCTCCACCCCATGCCACCGCTAACCACCCCCACGGCACATAGAAGGCAACACCACCAGTCAGCGCGATCACCACCACCAGCACGCCAATCGGCAACCCTGGCCATCCACGAGTCAGCAACAGGCCGACCAAAAGGCTGCCAGCCACCCCCGATACACTGGCCAACGCCATCATCTGGGCACTACGTGCGAGCTCAATGCCATGCGCTTGGCTGAGATAGAGAGCCCCCACCGCGCTGGTGCCGATACCGGCCAGCGCCGACATGCTCAGGCCCAGGCCGAAGCGCAACACCCGAACATTGCGCAGTACGCCAAAACCACTGCCTGCACCCACGCGCAGGCGCACATCGGGCAGCAATGGCACAGTGAGCGCCAGAACCACCAGCACTCCAGCATGCAGCAGGAAGCCAGTCTGCCAACCGGCACCGCCAGCAAACGGCGAAACCAGCAGCAAGCCGAGGGCATAGCCGACAGGCATGACGGTTGACCATAGCGTCAACGCCTGCACCTGGCGGCGTCCCTCAGTGGTGACCATCAGCATCACCTGACCGGCCGTCAGCACCGCAACCAGCGCAATTCCCTCCATCAGCAGGGACAACCGCAACAGTCCGAAGCTACCCAGTAGACCGTTGGCGAGACTGCAGGCGGCGAGGCACAGCACACCCACACCAAGCAGTGGACGTGGCCCGATACGGTCGATCAGCCAGCCCATGGGGATACCGGCAAAGGCCAGTGGCAGCAATTGCCCGGCGATGGCAATACCGACGACCGAACCGGACACCGCGAAGGCACGCCCTATGTCATCGGCCAACGGCCCCATCATGCCCAAGGCGGAGGTAGCGGCCAGGCCAAACAGGTAGATCAGCACAATCGAAGACCATCTGCTAGTCATGCTGTGCTCCTGAGTCGGCAGGGCCAAGCAGTGCGCCACCGTCGATGACGATCTCGCTGCCGGTGATGAAGGACGATGCATCAGATGCGAGCAGCAAGGCCAGACCCTTGATCTCGTCCGGTTCGGCGATGCGCTGCTGAGGGTTGGACGCCTCCAGAATGCGGCGAACTTCAGGGACCCGTACATGGCCGCCGGCGATGTTAGTGGCGAATGAACCCGGCGCAATGGCGTTGACCTGGATGTTGTAGCGCGCAAGCTCCAGGGCAGCCTGGCGCATCAGGTGCGAGGCAGCGGCCTTGGCCGCGAAGTAGGACGTACCCACCCCACCGACATTGCAGAAGCTGGCGATCGAGGTGGTCACGACGATCTTGCCGCTGCCTACCGGCTTCATATGCCGCGCGGCCTCCTGCAGGGTATGCAGCACTCCGCCCAGGTTGATGCCCAGATACTTCCGCCAATGCTCTTCCGTGATGTTCTCCAGCGCCCCCTCGACACTACGGCTGCCGTCACGCGCGATGAAGCCCTCGCCGACGTCCACCCCCGCGTTGGCGAACACCACATCGATCCCTCCCTCGCGTCCTGCGACGGTATCGAAGGCTGCCGCCAGCGAAACCCGCGAGCTGACGTCAACGACCTCACCGGACACCGCCAGGTCACGTACGCGCAGTCGCGCCACCGCCTCCTCGAGGCGGGCAGTGTCGATGTCCATCAACACCACCCGCGCACCGTTCTCCGCCATTGCCTCGCCACAGGCCAGACCGATTCCGCTGGCCCCACCGGTGACCACGCAAACCTTATTTCTTACATCGAACAATTGCGTAGTATTCATCGCCATCCCTCATTGTTGTTATGGAGGTAGGGCAGCAAAACGTGGGGTGGACAGGAAATCACCTATCTATCGGAGGCCGACGATGTAGCCGGCGATGTCGATCATGGCCTCGGCATCTCGGGCATACCGCTACAGCTATCCAACGATAGGTGCCCTGCCGTAACGCCGGGAACAAGCTTTTGGCTCGCAAAGGTGCGCCGCACCCGCTGACACAACCCCAGGAGCCAACAATGTCCAATAACAGCTTCGGTGACTCCCGAGTCGATCACTCCGGTTTCGAGCGTCATGAGTACTTGATCGATGGATGCCAAACCGTGGTTTACAGTGCAGGAGAAGGTCAGCCACTGGTATTTCTTCACGGAGGCGGCACCTGGCATGGCATCGATTTCGCCTCTACCTGGACCGACCGTTTCCGGGTGATTCTGCCTTATCACCCAGGCTTCGGGCAGTCCGCGGACAATCCCGACATCGATAGCCTTCAAGACTATATCCAGCACTATCAGGAGCTGTTCGAGGTCATGGGCCTGGAGCATTTCAACCTGGTGGGCTTCTCGCTCGGCGGGCGGATGGCAGCCGAGTATGCGATACAACACGGCCATCAGATCGACAAGCTGGTGCTCATCGCTCCGGCCGGCCTGGACGTCAAGGAACACCCGCAACCGGACTTCATGGTCATCCCGCCTGAGGAAATCCCCTCCTACCTGGTGCATGACCTGGCCACCCTGCAGCCCTTCCTGCCCAGCGGCCCGGACGTTGAGTTCGGCGCTATGCGCATGCGCGAAGGCACTTCAGTGGCGCGCATCTCCCGCGAGGGCGTGATGACCAATCCCAAGCTACCGCACTGGCTGCACCGCATCCGCATGCCGACCTTGCTGCTGTGGGGTGCCGAGGATCGCATCGTGCCGCCCGGCCAGGCCGAGCACTGGCATCGCCTGCTCCCTCAGGCGAAGGTGGAGCTGTTCCCCGATGCCGGCCACCTGGTGCTAGACGAATCGGCCGAAGCACGCGCCGCGGTCGCCGACTTCCTCGCTTGACAACATCGATGCACCCTACGCCAAGGTCTTCGCCAGGGCTCATGCAACAGCTGACGCTCATGCGAAGACCGTCGACAAGCGCACGCCGATAGACGTGTCGCAAGCGAAGTCCGGCGTAATGGAACTGGATATCCAGGCCCGAATGGAGTGCGGATTACAGCGCCCCGCTGCGCTCCAGACCGTCGATCTCGGCCTCAGTGAACCCCCAGTCAGACAATCCCTCGCGATTGTGCTCGCCACTGGCGGGCGGTGGGCCCTGGATGGCCCCTGGCGTCTTGGAGAAGCGCGGTGCCGGTGCAGGCTGCAGGAAGCCATCGCGCTCGACGAAAGTACCTCGAGCCCGGTTATGTGGATGGTGCGGCGCCTCCTCTAGGCTGAGCACCGGGGCGAAACAGACGTCCGTCCCCTCTAGCAACGCACACCACTGCTCACGACTGCGCTGGCGGAATAGCCCGGCCAGACGCTCCTGCAGATCCGGCCAGGCGCGACGGTCCATCTGCGCGCAGAAGTCCGGATCGTCCAGACCAAGGCGGCCCAGCAACTGCGCATAGAAAGCAGGCTCGATCGACGCGATCGCTATGTGCCTACCGTCGGCGCACGCATAGGTGTTGTAGAAATGCGCGCCGCCATCGATCACATTGCCCGCCCGGCGATCCAGCCAGGTACCGTGATTGACTGCGGAATCCTCTGCCGGCGGCCGCTCGCGACCACGGGCCAAATGTCCGTAGATCATGCCAAGCAGCGAGGCGGAACCATCGACCATGGCGCAATCCACCACCTGTCCGTCACCACCGGCACGCACATGCAGCAACGCGGCGAGCACGCCCATGGCCAGGTACAGCGCGCCACCACCGAAATCGCCGACCAGGTTGAGTGGAATGGCTGGCCTCTTGGCTCCGCCGATGGCATGCAATACACCGGACAAAGCGATGTAATTGAGATCATGGCCGGCCACCTGGGCCAACGGGCCGTCCTGCCCCCATCCGGTCATACGCCCATAGATAAGTTGCGGGTTGGCAGCCAGGACCGGCTCAGGCCCGAGCCCCAGGCGCTCCATCACGCCAGGGCGAAAACCCTCCAGCAGCACGTCCGCGTTGCCTGCCAGGCGCAAGGCCGTCTTGTGCCCTTGCGCGCACTTGAGGTCGAGCGCCACCGAGCGGCGGCCACGCGACTCGACACAGAAGCGGTCGTAGTCAGGGCCGCCCTTGCGGTCGATCCGCAGCACCTGCGCTCCCAGGTCGGCCAGCAGCATGGCGCAGAATGGCGCCGGCCCCATGCCGGCAAACTCCAGGATCTTGACCCCGCTTAGCGGGCCCTGCGCCTTCATGGCCGAGCTCCCAGGCGCACACGCTTAACCTGCACGCCGACCTGTTCACGATCCCAGGTATCGAGGGTCACCCCCTGAGCGCGCAACTCATGCTTGAGCACCTTGAGGGTCGGCGTCTTGGGCAGCGCCGGCAGGATGCGCAGATAGCGTGGCACCATGAAGTCGGCCAGGCGCGGACGCAAGAAGTCGATCAGTTGTTCCGGTGCCAGCTCCTGCCCCGGAGCCAGCGCCAGAACGGCAAGCACTTCGTCCTCGGCAATCTCGCTGGGGACACCGACCACCGCCACTTCGCGTACCGCCGGATGAGCCAGGATCGCGCTTTCCACTTCGAACGAGGAAATGTTCTCGCCACGTCTGCGCAGTGCGTCCTTGAGACGATCAACGAAGTAGTAGTTGCCATCATCGTCACGACGGAAAGCGTCGCCAGTATGGAACCAGCCGTTGCGCCAGGCCTCGGCGGTGGCGACCGGGTTGTTCAGGTAGCCGTGACTAAACTGCCATGGCTGGGCGCTACGCAGGATCAGTTCGCCCACCTGGCCTGGCGCCAGCTCGAAGTCATATTCATCGACGATGCGCAACTCGACGCCCTCGCGCGCCCGGCCGCAGGTACCGGGCTGGACCGGGTTGGCCTCGCTGAACAAGGGCATGCACAGCTCGGTCATGTTGTATTCGGTGTAAACCTCCACACCGAAGCGCTCGGCGAAGACTGCAGCAGCCTCGTCGAGCGGCGCCACCAGCACACTGCGCAAGCTATGCCGGCGATCCTCAGGAGCTGGCGGCTGCTTGAGCAGGAACGGCAGCATCACTCCGAGCAGGCCGGTGCTGGTCACTCCGAAATCCCGCACCAGGGGCCAGAAGCGACTGACACTGAACGACTCCGCCAGCAGCAGCGAGCCCCCTGTCAGCAATGCGCAGTAGTAGCCAAGCACACCACCGACATGGAACAACGGCAAGCTGACCAGACTGCGATCGCTCGCGGCGAGATGACGGAATGCCGTGGCGGTGTTCCATAGGTGCAGATAGGAGGACAGCACTCCCTTGGACGGCCCGGTCGTGCCCGACGTATAGATCACCACGGCAGTTTCCCAGGGCTGGATCGGCTTGTGCAGGGGCGCTGGCCCTCCCTTGACATGCAAGTGCGCCTCATCGAGCAACTGCAGGCCGGACAAGACCGGGGGAGCTGCACCAAACACCACTACTTGGCGCAGCTCGGCGTGTTCCAGACCGACAAGCCGCTCAATCAGGCGAGCATCTGCGAGCATCAGACGAGCGCTGGTGTTGCACAGTACATGCTCAAGTAACGCGCCACGGTAGGCGGTATTGATCGGCACGGCCACCGCGCCCAGATAGTGAATGGCAAGCATCGCGCGCAGGGCTTCAGCGCTGTTTCCCAGCCAGACCAGCACTAGCTCGCCAGGGGCAACGCCAAGGCATTGCAGGCCAGCGGCATAGCCTTGCACTTCGGCCAGGGTCTGGGCATAGCTCCACTGCCGGCCATCCTCAAACAAGGCGAAGGGGCGTTCGGGCACCTGCGCAGCGTGCTGCAGTAGCAGATCGCGTACCACGCAGGTCGGGAGTTGCGCATGTATCGATTCATTCATTGTTCTTATCTCGACGGGATTTTACGCCATCCTTGCCTGCCCCCCAACGGCCACTCACCTATCCCTCGATAGGGTCCCGCTCCACTATCTTTCGGCAGGTGATTGACCCTGCTTCCTGACACAACCTGATAACACGACAAAGTGCTTGAGCAACACACCAGTAGCGGGAGAACCAACGCGCCATGCAGCCTTTCATCTACAACGCCTTGCCCTCACGGGTCATTTTCGGGTTTGGGACCCTCATCCAAGTCGCCGAGGAAATCCGCACGCTCGGCTGTTCGCGCGCCCTGGTGCTGACTACCCCGCAGCAACGCGCTGCCGGAGAACAGTTGGTCGCCCAGTTGGGCGAGCTGGCCGTCGGCCTCTATGACAACGCCACCATGCACACCCCGGTGGAGGTCACCCGCGACGCCCTCGGCGTGGTCGAGCAAACCCGCGCCGATTGCGTCGTCGCGCTTGGTGGTGGCTCGACCATCGGCCTGGGCAAGGCCATCGCTCTGAATACCGACCTGCCGCAGATCGTCATTCCCACGACCTATGCAGGCTCCGAAGCGACACCGATCATCGGTCAGACCGAAAATGGCCTGAAGACCACCCAACGCACCCTCAAGGTGCTGCCGGAGGTGATCATCTACGACGTCGATCTGACCTTGAGCCTACCGACGCAAATGACCGTCACCAGTGGCCTGAACGCCATCGCTCACGCCGTCGAGGCGCTCTACGCGAAAGACGCTAATCCACTGATCTCTATGCTCGCCGAGCAGGGCATCGCCGCCATCGGCCGGGCGCTGCCCCGTATCCACGCCAACCCGAACGACAGCGAGGCGCGCTCCGACGCCCTGTTCGGCGCCTGGGCCTGCGGCACCTGCCTGGGCGCTGTTGGCATGTCGATCCATCACAAGCTGTGCCACACCCTGGGTGGTAGCTTCGACCTGCCCCATGCCGAGACTCATACCGTGGTGCTACCACATGCCGCCGCTTACAACGCCGGCGCAGCGCCCGAGGCGATGGCGCGCATCGCCCGCGCCCTGGGCGTGGACGATGCGCCGCGCGGGCTGTTCGACCTGGCCGCCAAGCATGGCGCACCGACTAACCTGGCGCAAATCGGCATGCGCGAAGCTGACGTGCCACGCGCCGTGGAGATCGCCTGCGCCTCGCCCTACTGGAATCCTCGCCCCATCGAGCCGGCAGCTATCGGCGAACTGCTCGACAACGCCTTCAACGGCAACCGTCCGTAACCACGGCACCTCGTTCACAAACCTCGAACAACAGGAGAACGTCATGGAACTCAACCCCCACATCCTGCGTCACCATCACATCACCCTTAACGTTGGAGGTGCCCAGGAAGACTATGACTTCCACACCAAGGTGCTCGGCCTGAAGAGCGTCAAGAAGACCGGCCTGTATGATGGCAACGATCCCATCTACCACTTCTACTACGGCAACGACACGGGCGAAGAAAGCACCCTGGTGACCTGCTTTCCAATGCGCCAATCGGGTCGCAAGGGGCGCGCCGGCAGTGGCCAGATCAAGACCCTGGCGCTCTCTGTGCCAGTCTCCTCGCTGGCCTTTTGGGCCAAACATCTGGAGAACCACGGCTTCAAGCCAAAATTCCAGGAGCGCTTCGGTGAGAAGCTGCTGCACTTCGCCCATCCGTGTGGTATCTGCTACGAGCTGGTGGGTATCGCCGATGACGACCGCACTCCTTACTCCAATGGCGTGATCCCCTCTGAATTCGGCATTCGCGGCACTCATGGCATCACCGTATCGGCGCGTGACCTGGAGAACTCCGCCGAGTTCATGCACTACGGGTGGAGCGGCAAGCAGCGAGACAACGACGGCGCCTTCACCCGCTACGAAGTAGGTAACGGCGGCTCCGGCACCATAATCGACTTCCAACTCGAACCGAACCTGCCGCAGGGATCCTGGGCCTATGGCGAAGGTACCGTGCATCACTGTGCGTTCGAGGTCACCGACCTGGAGATCCAGAAGAGCGTCAAACTGCACCTGGAAGGATTGGGCTACACCGACGTATCGGATCGCAAGGACCGCGGCTACTTCGACTCGGTCTACGTACGCACGCCGTCCGGCGCCCTGTTCGAGGCCGCCGTCTCCAAGCCCGAGGGCTTCCTGATCGATGAGGCCTTCGAGGATCTCGGTAAGACCATCCAGATCCCACCGCAATTGGGCCCGCGAGCGCAGGAAATCGCCGCCTATCTCGAACCGCTGAAATACTGAGGGCGCGCAGGATGAACGATAACGTCCATCTGCGCCTGCCGACCCACGCCTCGGGCCCCGCGCCCGAGGCCGTGGGCATGGCGGTCATCCTCATCCATGGGCGCACCCAGAGTCCGGCCGACATGTTCACCATCGTCGAACGCATCGACTTGCCGGATATGCCTTACATCGCCATCGAAGCCGCAGGCAATTCCTGGTACCCAGACAAGTTCATGGCGCCGCTGCAAAACAACCAGCCGCACCTCGACTTCGCCCTTGAGCGCCTGGAGGCTCTGGTCGTCGAGCTGGAGGAGCGCGGCATCCCCCGCGAGCGCATCGTTCTGCTCGGCTTTTCGCAAGGTGCCTGCCTGGCCTGTGAGTACCTGTACCGCCATCCACAACGCTGGGGCGGGTTGATTGCCTTTACCGGCGGCCTGATCGGCCCGACAGAGATGAAATGGCCAGTTCAGGGTAATGAACTCGCCGATGTTCCCGTACTGATCAGCAACGGCGACAGCGACCCATGGGTGCCGTTATCGCGCTCGCGCGAAACGGCTGATGTCTTTCGTCTGATGGGTGCTCGGGTAAGCGAGCGTACCTACCCGCATCGCGAGCACAGTGTTGTCGACGACGAGATCGTCCAGGCGCGTCTTCTACTTCGACCCTAGGGTTAATCGTCTATATTTCTGCGGAGTCTCGCGTCAATGATTGACAAGATCGTATCCTCGTTCGAGGCGGCGGTGGCCGACATCCCTGATGGTGCCACGGTGATGATCGGCGGCTTCGGGACCGCCGGCATGCCGGACGAACTGATCGATGCACTGATCGCGCATGGCGCGCGTGAGTTGACCATCGTCAACAACAATGCCGGTAATGGCGAGACCGGCCTGGCGGCGCTGATCAAGAACAAGCGGGTGCGCAAGATCATCTGCTCGTTCCCGCGCCAGACTGATTCGCAACACTTCGACGCAGCCTACCATGCTGGCGAGATCGAGCTGGAACTGGTGCCGCAGGGTAACTTGGCCGCACGTATCCATGCCGCCGGTAATGGACTCGGCGCGATCTTCACCCCCACCGGCTATGGCACCGAACTGGCCACGGGCAAGGAAACGCGCGAGATCGACGGCAAGCACTACGTCCTGGAGTATCCGATCCGTGCCGACTTCGCGCTGATCAAGGCGCACAAAGGCGACCGTTGGGGCAATCTGGTGTACCGCAAGACGGCCCGTAATTTCGGCCCGATCATGGCGATGGCCGCCGAATGCACCATCGCCCAGGTGAGCGAGACAGTGACACTGGGCACACTGGACCCGGAAGCGATCGTGACACCCGGCATCTTCGTGCAACGCGTGGTCCGCCAGGAGGCCAAATGAACCGTTTGAACCGCGACCAGATGGCCGCACGCGTAGCGCAGGATATCCCCGATGGCGCTTACGTCAACCTCGGCATCGGCCTGCCGACCAAGGTCGCCAACTACCTGCCGGCCGACAAGGAGATCTTCCTGCACAGCGAGAACGGCGTGCTCGGCATGGGTCCGGCGCCGGCACCCGACGAGGAAGACCCAGAGCTGATCAACGCAGGCAAGCAGCCAGTCACGCTGCTGAAGGGCGGCAGCTACTTTCACCACGCCGACTCATTCGCGATGATGCGCAGCGGGCGCCTTGATGTGTGCGTGCTGGGCGCGTTCCAGGTTTCCATCTACGGTGACCTGGCCAACTGGAGCACCGGCGCACCGGGCGCGATCCCGGCCGTGGGAGGCGCGATGGATCTGGCGATCGGCGCGCGCGACGTGTTCGTGATGATGGAACTGCTGACCAAGGACGGCGTGAGCAAGCTGGTGGCCGAATGCAGCTATCCGTTGACCGGCCTGCGCTGCGTCTCGCGCGTCTATACCGACCTGGGCGTGTTCGAGATCGGCAAGGACGGGGCGCGAGTGATCGAGACCATCGACGGCGTATCGCTGGACGAACTACGGCGCCTGACCGGCCTGCCGCTGGAAATGGCGGCCAGAGCCCGGAGACCTGAGCAATGAGCGAAACCTACATCATCGATGGCATCCGCACCCCGATTGGCCGCTATGGCGGCGCGTTGTCGGGCGTGCGCGCCGACGACCTAGGTGCGGTGCCGCTGAAGGCGCTGCTGGCGCGACATCCGCAACTGGACCCGGCACTGGTCGAGGATGTCTACCTCGGCTGCGCCAACCAGGCCGGCGAGGACAATCGCAACATCGCGCGCATGAGCCTCCTGCTAGCGGGCTTGCCGGTATCGGTACCGGGCAGCACGATCAACCGGCTGTGCGGTTCGGGCCTGGAGGCGGTCGGTACGGTCTCGCGCGCGATCCGCGCCGGCGAGCTCGGCCTGGCCATCGCCGGCGGCGTGGAATCAATGTCGCGCGCGCCGTACGTGATGGGCAAGGCGGCCAGTCCGTTCGCGCGCGACCAGATCATTGAGGACACCACGATGGGCTGGCGCTTCATCAACCCGCAAATGAAGCACCTGTACGGTGTGGAACTGATGGGCGAGACCGCCGAGAACGTCGCCGAGCGCTACGGCATATCGCGCGAGGACCAGGATGCATTCGCACTGCGCAGTCAGCAGCGCGCCCATGCGGCGCAGGCGGCAGGCTTCTTTGATGGCGAGATCGTCCCGATCAGCGTGCCCGGTCGCAAGCGCGGTGAAACCCTGGAAGTATCGCAAGACGAGCATCCGCGCCCGGACACCACCGCTGAAACGCTGACCAAGCTCAAGCCGATCTTCCGACAGCCTGGCAGCGTCACCGCGGGCAACGCCTCGGGCATCAATGACGGCGCCGCCGCACTGCTGCTGGCCTCCGGCGAGCAAGTCGAGAAGCTCGGACTGACGCCGCGCGCGCGCGTGCTCGGTTTCGCCAGCGCTGGCGTCGAGCCGGGCTACATGGGCATTGGCCCAGTGCCGGCCACCCGCAAGCTGCTGACTCGCCTGGGACTGCGGATCGACGACTTCGACGCAATCGAACTCAACGAAGCGTTCGCCGCGCAGGGCCTGGCGTGCATGCGTGAACTCGGCCTGCCCGACGATGCCGCGCACGTCAACGCCAATGGCGGCGCGATTGCGCTCGGCCACCCTCTGGGCATGAGCGGCGCGCGCATCGTGCTGACCCTGCTGCGGCAACTGGAAGCCAGCGGCGGCAAGCGCGGCCTGGCTACGATGTGCATCGGCGTCGGCCAGGGCGTAGCGTTGGCGATCGAGCGCCTTTGAGTTACTGATATCTCTGGCGGACGTCAGCACCGAAACCTGGGATGGCTCACAGGTGCTGACTTTCTCGCTCAACACGCCGCAAAGCGCTTTGCTCTTGCGGCGTTTTCCTGGCGTTGCCTCTACCCTTTCTCCCAATAACGGCCTTTGATCGGCTTCACCTCGCAGCCTCAGCCTGACCCGTCAACTGTCCACCCCTTGCCCTCGTGGAAGGACAGCCTGGCCTCAGACAGAACCACTGTTTTGGTAGTCCCGCTTCCGCCACCCATCAGCCTGAAGCGAGCGACATCAGTCGACCCGCGTCCTCCTCGCCATCCAGCGACCAGAGTATGTCGAGCAATGGCTGCACGGCACATCGGGAGCCGCCGTGCACCGCGAGTTCGCGCAGTTTGTTCTCCAGGTCAGCGTCGCTCAGAGGGGCATTCAGGCTGCCACGCGCCACGGCCACCCGGTGGCTCAACACCCGACCGCAATCGAGTCGCAGACGAACCTGCGCCGCTTCCACCGCGTAATCGGGATCGTCGACAAAGGTCAGACGAGGATAGAGCGCGCGCAGAGCCGGATCAGCCACCGCGGCATCACTGAACTGCGCCAGCCCCGCCTTGCCAGTCGCCAGGCTGACGGCGACCGCATGCTGCGCGCTGACCTGCGCTTCGCGCCCCAGGCGTATATGCGGTCGATCGGTACGCTCGCGTAGCAGAGGATGGCCGATTAGCTCGATATGGCTGATCCGTTCCAGCGACCAGTCCCGCTCCTGGGCAAGGGCCAGGCAGGCTTCTATCACCGGGTTCAACACCACACCGCAGGGATAAGGCTTGTAGGTGTTGGCCGCCAGCGCCCAGCGCTCTCCCAGCCCGTCGCTGACCTCGGCGAAGCGCGGCTGCTCGCCCATCACCCGCAGAAAACCACGTTCGCCTTCCAGGGGCCGCGCGGGGCCGGCGAAGCCCTCTTGGGCGAGCAGCGCCGACAATATGCCATTTCGCGGTGCATTGCCGACGCCGAGGCTTTTGGCTGCGCTGCCCAAGGTCTCCACCAACCCCGACGCTTGGGCGCTAGCATTGCCCAATGCCCAGGCTAGTTGCCGCGCATTCAACCCCAGCAGCTTGCCGATGGCCGCTGCTGCGCCGAACACGCCACAGGTGGAGGTGATGTGCCAGCCACGCTGATAGTGCCAGGGATGCAGCGCCATCCCCAACCGACACTCCACCTCGATACCCAGCACCAACGCCAGCAGCAGTTGCTCGCCGCTCACCCGCGTGGTTTCGGCGAAGGCGAATAGTGCGGCGGCTACCGGCGCGGTGGGGTGGATGATCGTCGGCATATGGGTATCGTCAAAATCATAGACGTTCGCGCTCATCGCATTGAGCGAAGCCGCATCGAGCATGCCCAGGCGTTCAGCGCGCCCGATTACCTGCGCCTGCCCGTCAGGCTGGAGGCGTCCGAGCAGCCGCCGGGCCTTGCCTATATCCGAGTCGCCGCAGCCGGCCAAGGCCACCGCGAAATAATTCACCAGCGTGCGCCGGGCTTCATGCCGGATCGCCGCTGGCAGGGCGGCCCAATGTGTCGCTTCGATAAAGCCGGCAAGTTGCTGCGTCAGGTGAGGTACAGGGGGTGGCGTGGCAGCAGTGTCGTGCATGGCGTTTCCTTGGCGGGTGATGAAATGCCCCGATGAATACGCACACCGCTCCACGGGCGCACCTATCCATCGACAGGCCCGCCAGCGTCGAGCTCACTATCTTTCGGCAGGTGCCTTGCTCAACACGTGAGGCAAAGCTGCACACAGCGTAGAAACGGACTCGTCCTGATCGGACGGGCATACCCATAAGAATCGAGGGCAACCAATGGCTGATCCGTACCTCTCGGACACAGCATCGCCGCCAGGCGCCCTCACGCAGCCGAAGGAGACCAGCATGGCCCCATTCGCCCCTGACTACCCCGCCGGAGAACAACCGGCATGAACACGCTGAAGGGCAAGCGGGCCCTCATTACCGGTTCAGCCGCCGGCCTCGGCCTCGCCATTGGCGAGGCGCTGGCCAAGGCCGGCTGTGCGGTGGTGCTGCATGGCCGAGCCGAACCGGACAGCATGGCAGCAACCTGCGCTCGGCTGAGTGAGCGGCATGGCACTCCGATCAGTTACCTGAGCGCCGACCTGTCCGACCTGGCCGGAGTGACTGGCCTGATCGAACAGGCGCAAAGCACCCTCGGCGGCATCGACATCTTGGTCAACAACGCGGTTACCCGGCATTTCGCGCCGGTCCACGAGTTGCCGACGCAAGCCTGGGACCTAGCCCTGGCGGTCAACCTGTCGGCGGTGTTCCACGCTACCCGCCTGGTGCTACCCGGTATGCGCGATCGGCACTGGGGACGGATCATCAACCTGACCTCGATCTACGGCATGCGCGGCACTCCCAACCGCGTCGATTACGTCACCACCAAGAGCGCCCTGCTCGGATTTTCCCGCGTGGTGGCGCTAGAGAACCTTGATTACGGCATCACCTGCAATTCGGTATCGCCCGGCTCGACGCTGACTCCGTCGATCGCCGCACGAGTCGAGGCGCTGCGTGAGCGCGACAACTTAGAAGAACCAGAAGCCGTCCGCCGTTTCCTCGCTGGCAAGCAGCCTTCGGGACGTTTCAACCAACCCGAGCATGTCGGCGAACTGATCACCTTCCTGTGCGGCGAAGCCGGCACCGACATCACCGGCGCCATGCTGCCGGTCGATGGTGGCTGGCTGGCGAGCTGACAACCTACCCGGAGAACCCTAGATGTCCAATCCAAGTATCGGCTTCATCGGCCTCGGCACCATGGGCGAGCCGATGGCAACGCGCCTGGCACAAGCCGGTTACGATCTCACTGTGTCCGATCTCAACGAAGCCGCCGTCGAGCGCCTGGTCGCCCTTGGCGCCAAACGAGCCAGCGACCCAACAGCGGTGGCCTCGCAAGCGGAGATCGTTTTCGCCAGCCTACCGACTCCCGACGTGGTGCAGAAGGTCGCCCTCGGCGACCAGGGCGTCGCGAGCGGCAGCAAAGTCCGCGTTTTCGTCGACCTTTCCACCACTGGGCCACGCACCGCTAAGCTGGTCGCCGAAGCGCTGGCCAGGAATGACATCATCGCCGTCGACTGCCCAGTCAGCGGTGGCGCCGCCGGCGCGCAGAAAGGTACCCTGGCGCTGATGGTCTCTTGCCCCACGCCCACTCACGACGAACTGCTGCCAATCCTCAATCACCTCGGCAAGGTGATCTTCTGCGGTGAAGCGCCCGGTCTCGGCCAGACGATGAAGCTGGTCAACAACCTAGTCTCGGTGACTGCCTTGGCGGTGTCGTCCGAAGCCCTGGTGATGGGCGTCAAGGCAGGTCTCGACCCGCAGATAATGCTCGACGTGTTCAACGCCGGCAGCGGCCGCAACAGCGCCACTGCCGACAAGCTTCCGCGCGCCGTGCTGCCGCGCACCTTCGACTTCGGCTTCAGCACAGCGCTGTCGCTCAAGGACACCCGCCTGTGCCTCGACGAAGCCGAAGCCATGGGCGTGCCCATGCCGGTCGGCAGCGCCGTGCGCCAGGTGCTGAACATGACCCGCGCCGCCTTCGGCGATAACGCCGATTTCACCCGCATGGTCTGCCTGATTGAACAGTGGGCCGGCGTCGAAGTCCCCACCACCGCAAAGAAATAAGGACACCACATGGACAAAGCACTTTTCGACAAAGGTTTTAGCAACCGCAAGGCGGTACTCGGTGCCGCACATGTGGAGAAATCCTGGGCCGCCGCCGACGCCTTCAACAAGCCGATGCAGGAACTGGTCACCGAATACTGCTGGGGTGCCATCTGGGGAGACGAAACCCTGCCCTTCAAAACCCGCAGTATCGTCAACCTGGCCATGCTCACTGCGATGAACCAGCACCATGAACTGGGCGTACACGTCAAAGGCGCGCTGACCAATGGCGTCAGCAAAGAGGAGGTTCGAGCTGTGCTGATGCAGGCCGCCATCTATTGTGGCGTTCCGTCCGCCCTGGCAGCTTTCCGCGTTGCCAGCGAAGCGATCAAGGCCTGGGAAAGCGAGCACCAGAACTAAAGTCACCTGCCTGCGGCTCCGGCCTGCCCTGGCAGGCCGTCTCACAAGAACAAGACCGGAATCCGCCTATGAACAGCCTGCCCTGCTACGAAGTGTTCGCCCTACGCTACGCCCATGTCGCCCGCCGCCGCTGTGACAACTTCATGGAAATCCACGACGCCCACGACCTGCCTATGCCGATGGACTACTTCGTTTGGCTGATCCGTGGTGAAGACCGCACGATGCTAGTCGACACTGGCTTCAACCAGGCCGCCGCCGATGCGCGGGGCCGCACACTGCTGCGCTGCCCGATCAAGGCACTCGAAGTCCTCGGCATCGAGCCGCAAGACATCAGCGAGACCATTATCACCCACATGCACTATGACCACGCCGGCAACGCCGATCTGTTGCCGAACAGCCGCTTTCATCTGCAGGAAGCGGAGATGCGCTACGCCACGGGGCGCTATATGGTCTACAAGCCGCTGCGCCAGCCGTTCAACGTCGAGGACGTGATCAACATCGTGCGCGGTGTCTATCAAGAGCGCGTGCTGTTCCATGATGGCGACGTCAAGTTGGCACCGGGCATCGAACTGATTCATGTCGGCGGTCACACTCAAGGGTTACAGGCGGTGCGCGTGCATACCGAACGCGGCTGGATAGTGCTGGCGTCGGACGCCAGCCATTACTACGACAACCTGGAAATGGAGGCGCCCTTCCCCGTGGTGTTTAACGTTGGCGACATGCTCGACGGCTACCGCAAGCTGCTGGCGCTGGCCGATTCTCCTGCCCACCTGGTGCCTGGTCACGACCCGCTTGTGCGAGAGCGCTATCCGTTCCATGGCAATCCAACCGACGACGTGGTGGCCCTGCACTTGCCGCCCAACACCTGACTGGACAGCTGGAACGTCCTGGGCGATAAGATATCAACCGTCCGCCAATGATGGCCGGCATACACACCCACTGCCTGAGGTGCGTGCCTTTCAACAAGAAGTCGAATCATCGACCCTGACACAAGAGGCGACGTGCAAATGCGCAGCGCACACCCAAAAATTGCTTTCGATCTTCCAGAGCCGATGCAGGTCTTTCTCATCGGATCGAAACTGCTACCGCCTGCCGAAACCAGTAACCTTATCCCCCGCCCACGCCTGACCAAGCGTCTGGGCGAGGCCGGTAACACCGTGCTCGCCCTGGTTCAGGCCCCACCCGGCTATGGCAAGACCTGTGTACTCGCCCAGCATTACCAGTGGCTGCAACAACACGGCAACCGCGTCACTTGGCTGTCGCTTGATCCCGGCGCCCAGGAACTGCCGGTGTTCGTCGCTCATCTCAAGGGGGCCATCGAGTTGGCTGGCGCCGAAGGTCTGGCCCATGAACAGCTCACCCGGGTCGGCGAACGCAACCTCCATCGGGCATTCAACTCGATACTCGGTGTCACCCAGGCCCAGACCGGCGCCCCACTCTATGTGTTCCTTGATGATGTCCATCACTTGGCCGGCACCGACTCAGTGCGTGTACTCTCGATGCTGATCGACCATGCCCCGCCGGGTCTGCATTTCATTCTCTCGTTTCGCGGCGAACCTTGCCTGTCCGTGGCGAGACAGCGCATGCACGGCCAGGTCCACGACCTAGGTACCCGCGACCTGCGCTTTAGCCACAGCGAAACCGTCCAGCTTATGGAAAGGCACGGTGTCGAAGGTCTGGATCAGGCGCAACTGAACATCCTCGAGGCGCGCCTGGAGGGCTGGGCAGGCGGACTCAAGCTCGCCTCCATGCTGCTGCGACGCGATCCGGAGCTATTGCACGACTTGGCGAACTTCTCCGGCGAACGCCGTCAGTTTGCCGACTTTTTCCTTCAGGATGTGCTCGGCCGTCAGCCAGACAATATCCGCCGCTTCCTGCAGTGCAGCGCTGTGCTGGAACGCCTGTATGCCCCACTGTGCAATGCGCTGACCCAGCGCCAAGATGGCCAGGAAATGCTTCGCGAATGCGAGGCGCGCGGACTGTTCCTGCTGCCGATGGACGAAGAGCAGAAGTGGTATCGCTACCATCCGTTGTTTGCCGAGTTCCTCCGGCGGCAGCTGCGCGAGAGCGACTCTGGGCTGTACGAACAGCTTAACCGTCGCGCCAGCGACTGGTTCTCCGACAACCAACTGCATACCGAGGCGTTCAACCACGCCCTGGCCAGCCGTAACATCACCCGCGCAGTAGAAATCATGGACGCCAACTGCGAGCAGATCTTCAGCGTCGACGAGAACGCCGTCAGCTTGGTGGAGAAGCTGCCAGACGGTGTGTTGGCGCGCTTTCCGCGCATCCTTCTGGCCAAGACCTGGAATTTATTGATGGGCTGGCAGTTCGAGACCTGCCGGCAACTCCTGCTCACCACCCGGCAAAGCATTGACCGACTGCAGCAGGACGGGCAGGTCTCGGAAATGGAAATCCGCAACCTTAATCACCA
Source organism: Pseudomonas capeferrum (assembly GCF_013523055.1). Lineage (GTDB taxonomy): Bacteria > Pseudomonadota > Gammaproteobacteria > Pseudomonadales > Pseudomonadaceae > Aquipseudomonas > Aquipseudomonas capeferrum_A. The sequence continues at coordinate 244,235 of NZ_JAAMQM010000001.1, forward strand.
GATGATGCACCGAGAAATGATGCTGGCCATGCTCGCCGACCAAATGCCTCAGGTCGAAGAGCAGGCTCGCACACTGATCGACGAGTATGACGATGCCCACCCGCTGGTGCGCGCCAGCCTCTACACGGCGCTGATCTACGCACGGCGCGAACACTACAAGCTAGGCGACATCGAGCGCCTGCACACCCAAGCCCTGGAGTACCTTAATCGCACCGCTAGCCCACTGGGCACGGTCTTCCACCAGGCCGTGCTCGGCCCTTCGCGCTTCGTCGCCGGGCGCGTGCACGTCGCACTGCAGTCGCTCAACGACAGCCTGAAATCGGCCGAGCGCCTCGCTGGCAAAGGCTCGCCGCTGGCCTCGGTGGTCGCCATGCACCTGGCGAAGATCCACTATGAACGCGATGAGCTGGCACTGTCGCGCAATATTCTCGAACAATACCTGCCGCAGATCAGTTGCAAGGGCTTCGTCGACCAGGCGATCGCCGGTTGGCTGACCCGCGCGCGACTGTCGATGATCGACGGCGACGTGGCTACCGCCTTTCGCATGCTCGACGAGGCCGACGTGTTCGCCCAAGAGCACGACTTCGAGCGGCTACGCCTGTTCACCTTGGCCGAGCGGCTGAAATGGCTGCTGCGACAGGGCGATACCGATTCGGTGATCCGCCTCGGCCGCAAGCACGATTTGCGCCGTCCGGCCAACCAGTTCGCTTCGCACCACGGCATCACTACCCGCGACGAGGCGCGCGCGTTGGCCTGGGTCCGCGTGGCCCAGGCCGAGGACCGCCTACCCGAAGCGCTAGGCCTGGCGAAGCAGTGGCATCGCCACATGAGCGCCGTCGACGCGATCCGCAGCGTGCTGCGCTGGGACCTGATCATCGCCCACCTGTCGTTGCTCTCCGGCGATCAGCGGGCGGCGCTGCGTATCGTCCGCCGTGCCATGTTCCAGGCGGCACCGGGAGGCTTCATTCGGGTGTTCCTCGACGAGGGCACCTGGTTGCACGGTTTGCTGCGCGAACAACTGCAGGCCGCCACGCTGGAGGGGGAGCCGGCCGATGCGTTCGCCACAGAGCTGCTGCGGCGCTTCCAGGGCGACGATGCGATCACCGCCAAGCCGCCGTTGCCGGCAACCGAGCCGGTGGTAATCGCCGGCTCGCTGAACAGTCGTGAACTGGACATCCTCAAGATGGTTGCCGCCGGCATGCTCAATCGCGAGATCGGCGACAAGCTGGGAATGACCGAAGGTTCAGTGAAGTGGTACCTACAGCAGATCTACGACAAGATCGGCATCCGCCGCCGCTCGCAGGCCGCCGAGCGGGCCCGCCAACTGGGCATTCTGCGCTAACCCTGGCACGTGGCCCTATCCCGTGGATAGGTGCCTCGAGCCCTTCCCTAGGCTTGCTAGGCTGCCACTCACGAACCGGCGGCCTCACAACTTCGCAAGCAGCCAGAAGGGAGCGGAGCGCGGTGGCCGGCGAGATCAGCCACAACGTCGAGCGCGTGCGCAGCATTGCCGACCGGGGGAGCCGAGGCGAACGATCACATGGCCGACTCAAGCACCGAGCTGACGCGCCTGGGTGGAGAGCTGCAGCAGCTGGTGCAACAGTTCCGCACCTGAACACGCCGCCATCTTTCGGCAGGTTCGCACTGCAGGCATCGAGGACATACTGGCCTGGACAGCTACAAGACATCCGGTAGGCGACGCCGCCGGATTTTTCACGGTGATCGCGCTCAAGCCAGGCAGTCACCCTTTTTTTGCTCCTACGCCATCTCCATACAGATCCCACTATCCATGGATAGGTGCTCCCCAGCGCATGCATTTCTAGCATCACCCGCAGTGGGCATCCTCCCTCTCCGACAAGAACAACAGGAATGATCGACATGAGCACCTCCTACGACATCGTCGCCGTGGGCTCCGGCCATAACGGCCTGGTCGCAGCCGCCTACCTGGCCGCCGCCGGCAAGAAGGTTCTGGTACTGGAGCGCAACGCCTGGTTTGGCGGCGGGGTAGTTACCCGTGAGCTGACCGTGCCGGGCTTTCGCCATGATCAGCACAGCGTGGGGCACATCTTCATCCAGGCCAACCCGCTGATCCGCAACGACGAACTCGGCCTGCTGAGCAAGTACGGCCTGAAGTACATCTATCCGGAAACACCGCTGATCTCTGTTTTCGAGGACGGCAGCACCCTGAGCCTGTACCGCGACCGGCAGAAGAACTACCAGGAGCTGGCCAAGTTCTCGCAGAAGGATGCCGAGGCCTACCTGAAGTTCTCCGAGATCGCCGCGCACTATCTGCCGATGCTGCTCGGCACCTTGTACTCGGCGCCTGTACCGATGGGGGCGCAGTTCGCCATGATGGACCAGAGCCCGGAAGGCCGGGAAATGTTCGCCACCATGATGAAGAGCAGTTGGGAGATCATCTGCGAGTGGTTCAGTCACGAGAAGGTTCGTCTGCACTTTGCGCGCATGGTCGGCGAGAATCTGGCCAGCCCCGAGGAGATGGGCTCGGGTATCAGCCTGTTCATGTTCCTCGGATTCATGGAGAAGTACGGCATCGGTATTCCGGTCGGCGGTAGCGGTGCCCTCACCGATGCGCTGATCCGCTGCATCCGTGATCACGGCGGCGAGGTTCTGTCCTCGGTCGACGTAGCCAAAATCGAGACCCGTGGCGGACGCGCCAGCGCCGTGCGCAGTCATGATGGCCGCGTGTTCGAGGCAAAGGACGCGGTGATCGGCGGTATCCACCCACACTTGCTGCGCAGCTACCTGGACGATGCTGGCGTCGCGGCGCAGGTATTCGAGCGCGCCGAGCGCACTCAGACCTCGCCATGCGCCTGCATAACCATCCATGCTGCCCTCAACGAGAAGCTGCGCTTCAAGGCCGGCGACCATGTAGATCAGGCCGCCTTCATCGAGCTGCTGGCGGTCGACCTGAATCGCTTTCGCCGCTCCTTCGACGATGTGCGCTATGGCGAACTGCCCAGAGACCCGCTGCTGGCCTTGGCCTCGCCTACCAACCTGGACCCGAGCCGTGCACCGGCGGGCCGCGCCACCATGCATGCCTGGGCGTACGTACCGTTTCAGATCGGCCAGCGCGCGCCTGAGTACTGGGACGAGATCAAGGACGCCTATGCCGAGGAACTATTGGCGAAGATGAGTCCATTCTTCCACAACCTGTCCAGCGATCTGATCATCGCCAAGCACGTCGACACCCCGCTGGACATGCAGCGCACCTCGCCCAGCTTCCAGCGCGGCGACCTGCACGGCATCGCCGGCTACCAGCACCAGTTCGGCGCGCACCGACCGACTCCAGAGCTGGGCCGCAATACCGTGCCGGGAGTTGAGCGCTTCTACCTAGTCGGCCCATTCCAGCATCCGGGCGGTGGCGTGTTCGGCGCCGGACGAGCAACTGCCATGCGCATGTTCGATGACCTCAAGATGAACTTTGGCAAATTCAACCAGGTGACCCGATGAAGCTCTTTTCCCCAGATGGCAGCGAACTTATGAAAATCGAGGCACTGGAGCGTGATGGCGATATGCTGGTGCTCAAGGGCACGGCCTTCGGTGCCATGCCGATCACCGCCCAGTTGCGCCCGCAGGAGATGCGCGGCGGCTTCAGCCTGCTCAACCTCAAGCTGGTGTGCTTCCTCGTCAGCATGCTGTTGCGCCGCTGAGGATACAGCCATGCAGACATCTGCCAACAAGCAACTGGTACTCGACTACCTCCAGCATATGGAAGCCGGCAACACCCTCGCCGCGCTTGCCCTGACCAGCGATGACGCGCGTTTCTGGATGCCCGGCCCGGGTGAGCTGAACAAGGCGCAGATTGCCGGTTTCTTCGAACAGGTCAGCCCGCTGATTCTCAACATGCGCTTCACCATCCACGGCATCGCAGAGGAAGGCGAACGTGTCGCGGTGGAGGCCAGTGGTCTGGCGCGCCTGGCGAATGGCAAGCCGTACGCCAACGAGTACCATTTCCTGTTCATCGTCAACGACGGCCGCATCGTGGTCATGAAGGAATACGCCGACACTGCGCCGGCCGCGGTGTTCTTCGAAAGCTGATCCCTACCCCGCAGGGTGCAATGCCTTGCGGGGCCTTTCTACAAGGAACGGAGTTATGCAATCCCAAGCATCATCTTTGCGCCACCCTCCAGGCGGCTGACCCGCTATCACCGTATTTCCCTTTGCCAATAACCAATAATCCGTTACGACGGTCCGCCCGGGCATCGGTTCGAGAAGAGGAAACCCGACCATGAACCTCCAGGCTTCCAGCAACTTGGCGGTACCACGACCGACCTACCAGCGACTGCGCCGATCCAGCGCCGCTACCAGTTCGTCCGCGACAAGCTGATCAACTTCCAGCAGAACTGGGCGCCGAGCGGCATGGCACTGTATCTCGACCGGAACATCATCCGCGGCCTCGACCGGATGCCTATCTACTGATCCAGGTTAACAAAAGGCGCGCGGCTATCTTTGGGTAGGTACTCCCCGGCCCCATCGGCGAAAGAATCCCCAGCAGCGTCCAGCACGATCCTGCCGGACCACGAGTCGGTTCACTCATCCGAACCCAAGAACAAGAGCCACGGAGACTCCCCATGAACAAAGGTAAACGCATCGTCATCGTCGGCGCTGGTCCTGCCGGCCTGGTCACCGCCCTGGGCCTGGCGCGCCAGGGTGCCCAGGTCACCGTCATCGACCGAGAGGACGATATCCTGCGCTGGCCCCGCGCCATGGTCTATTTGCCCTCGACCCTCAAGGTCCTCGACGAGATCGGCCTGCTGGACAAGGCCAAGAGCGTTGCCGCCTGGGGGCACGAATACAACCTGCGCTTTCCGTTGACCGGCAACATCGGCCGCCTCGACTACCACCTGATAGAGGACTTGACGCCTTACTCCTTCAACCTGCATTTCGGCCAGGATGTGCTTGCCGAGATGATCCTCGAGGAGTTTCTCAAGCTGCCGGGCGCGGAAATGCGTTGGAAGACTTCATTCGATACCGTCGAGCAAGCTGCCGATTGCGTACAGGTATCCCTGCATACCCCAAACGGCCCGCGCACCATCGAGGCCGACTGGCTGATCGGCACGGATGGAGCGCGTTCCAGCGTGCGCAAGGATCTCGGCGTGGAGTTCGAGGGCTTCACCTGGGAAGACATCTTCATGGCCACCAACGTCCTCTACGACTTCGACAAGTACGGCTACGCGCCTTCGACCATGGTCGCCGATCCGGATCACTGGTGCGTGATCGCCAAGATCGATGACAAGCAGCAGTGGCGCATCGCCTACGGCGAGGACAGCAGGCTCTCCGAGGAGACCCGCATGGCACGTATCAAGGAACGCTTCAAGCACTTCCTGCCTGATCCGGATGCGCCGCTCGAACTGCTCGCGGCCAATTCCTACCGGGTCCACCAGCGTTCAGCCGCTACCTACCGGGTTGGGCGTGTGTTCCTCGCTGGCGACGCCGCTCACGCCACCAACCCGATCGGCGGCATGGGCTTCACCTCCGGCGTGCAGGACGCCAACACCCTGATCAAATGCTTGGGCGGGGTGATCAACGGTACGCTGGCCGAAGATGCCCTGGACTGGTATGCCTACGAGCGTCGCCGCTGCTTCCTGGAGATCGCCAACCCTACCGCCATCGAGTTCAAACGTCGCACCCAGGAGCGCGACACTGCCAAACGCATGGAGGACGAGGCCAACATGTTCGCCCTGATGGCCGACCGCGAGATGTCTCGCCAGGCAATGATGTCGATTTTCAATCTGTCCGGTCGCGACTACCGGGAGGACTGGAAAACCACCCTGCTGGTCCAGGACCAGTCCGGGCAGACCCCCGCGCTCGGCGCCCACGGCGGGGTCAAGCTCGAGGCCTGACGTACTCTGCCCTCCGAGCGGACCTGCTGGCGATCATGGCGCATCGAAATCGCGTGGATCGCCGGCAGGCTGGTTCCTTCAGTCTTCCCATCCCCGCGAGGAAACCCCATGCTCTTCACCGTCGCCCAAGTATTGAGCCCGACGCAGGTCGCCTATGATCCCGAGACTCAGGAGCTCAACGTGCAGTACCACAATCCGCACCGCGCCAGTGGCGGGAGGACCTTGCAGGTCCGTTTCCCCAAGGACGCACTGAGGGAATTGCTGCTGGAAATCCGCCGTCTGGAAGCCGCTCCAGGCAAGCCGCTGGAACGACTGTTCGCAAACTGATCCAGACCGTCAGGAACGTGTCTGCCGCTCAGATCCCGCCTCGTCGTGCAGACTTGGCGGTTCCACCTCCTCCGCGAGTGACTGGCGGAACCCCTTGATCGCCGCGCCCACGTCCGCCCCCATGCCGCGCAGACGCTTGCCGCCGAAAAATACCAGCACCAGCAGCAACACAATGCCCATCTTCCACAAGCTGACTCCCGCAAATCCCATCTCTACCTCCACGATTCGCAATTGATCTGATCCGCTCCCGGTGGAAACCTCCACCAAGGACCGTGACCCAAGCCAGAATGGCACGTCCGGTACGGAGGAAACGCTATCTTTTGGTAGGTGATCACCTCTACCGGCGACCTCGACAATCAATCCTGCCTGCTTGTCCGCCCTGCTCTCGCGGCGGCCATAAGAACAAACGACAACGCACAGGAGATATCTGCCATGCCCTCTGGATCCCCCCGGTCCGGCTCGATCCGAACCGCGCCCAGGCCCTCGGAGCCGCAATCCTGAACCCCCAACCACCACGCCGCAGCAATACCGTGCGCCGGCGGGATTCGATCCGGGAAACATCATGAACAGACGCACATTCCTCAAGACCAGCCTGGCTGGCGCAGCGATTCCCGCATTGGCCAGCGTCGGGCACTTCAGCCTGGCCGACACATTATCTGCCTGGGGCGGTGGTCTGCCCGAACTGGTCATTTCCGATGCCCGTTTCGCCGCCTGCCAGCGCTTTGGCAGCGCGGCTGAACAGGCCGGACTGGCCCATGTTGCCATCGACGGCGACGTTACCGCACTGTGGTTCCAGCGCCTCGACCCGCAATGGCGCAAGGCACCGACGGTGATCGCCGGCTTGACCGCCCGCCAGCCTCTGTTCGTCCTAGAGCGTCTGGCCTGGGACCGAGGTATGCGCGTGGTGCTGCGCGTGGAACATGACTGGAATGCCGATGGCAGCATCGAGCACACCCTCGACGCTCCCGAGCATCAGTTGCCGGAACTGACGGCCCTTTTCAACGGCAATGCCGACTGGAGCGAACGCTTTGCCCGGCTCAGCGCCAGTTGTTCGTGGAATCTGGCTCGCACGCCCTGCGCCCAAAGTACCGCCCGCTCGCCCTCCCACCTCCACAGCGGCAGTCCAGCACCCCTGGTGAGCTGGGTCATCGCCCCCACCCAGCGCGCCTAAGCCTGCTCAAGAATAAAAAGGAACCCAATATGCGCCAACCACCCGGCATCAGCAGCCAGGATTTCGTCGAGGTCATCCGCCTATTCAGCGAGGTCGTCGGCAAGGAATGGGTCTTCACCAGTGACGAGGACCTGCATCTGTACCGCGACGCCTATTCGCCCTACTGGGGTGAAGCCGAGGAGCGCATCGCCTCGGCCGCCGTGGCACCCGCCTCCACCGAGGAAGTGCAAGCGCTCATGCGCATTGCCAACCGCTTCAAGATTCCCATGTATCCCATTTCCACCGGCAAGAACCTCGGTTACGGCGGTTCTGCGCCAACCTACTCGGGCTCGGTAGTGCTCGACCTCAAGCGTATGAACCGCATCCTCGAGGTAAACGAGAAGCAGGCCTACTGCGTGGTGGAGCCAGGCGTCAGCTACTTCGACATGTACCGCCACCTGCAGGAAAACAGCATCAGGCTGTGGATCGATGTGCCTGATCCTGGCTGGGGCAGCATGCTCGGCAACGCCATCGATCGCGGCGCCGGCTATACCTCCTCGCAGTTCCGCAACCACTTCGACGCCCACTGTGGCATGGAGGTGGTGCTGGCCGACGGCACGCTGATGCGCACCGGTATGGGCGCGATGCCAGGCTCGGATACCTGGCAGATGTACAAGACCGGTTTCGGCCCCTGGATCGACGGAATCTTCAGCCAGTCCAATTTTGGTGTGGTCACCAAGATGGGATTCTGGCTGATGCCCGAACCGGAAGCGTTCCTCAAGGGGGTAGTGCACCTGCCGCGCTACAAGGACATGATTCCCCTGGTCGATATCATGACCCACCTGGAAAACACCAAGGTGTTCACAGGCTACCCGGACATTAATAGCCCGGTCCTCGGCACACCGAGCCTGGCCGGCCTGCACGACTTCCTGGCGCATGGCCCGGAACCGCGCGACGACGAGTACATGCAGCTGTTGCAGCGCGGTGCCGCGCCGGAGGAGTACGAGGCCTATGGCAAGCGCAACAAGATTCCATTCTGGAGCTGTGCCTTCACCTTTTACGGCCCGGAGAAGGTAATCCGCGCGCAGTGGGAGAACGTGCAGGCGCGCTATCGCCAGGCACTCCCCGACGCCACCTTCGAGGAAAAGGAGTTCTACAACCTGCCGCTAAGCGAGGAGCAGAAGGAGAAGGTGCAGTATCCAGCGCAGTTCGGCATCCCTAACCTGCGGACCTTCGCCATCGGCGCACGCTCGAGCTGGAACCCGGCACCGCCGTCGGACGGCCACGCCTGGTTCTCGCCGATCATCCCGCGCGATGGCGCGGCGATCCTCAAGATCAACGACGTGCTCGGCAAGGCGGCCAAGGAGCTCGGCGTGCCACTGGTGTTCGCCATGAACGTACCGGTGCCATCCTGGGAGCGGTGTTTCGTGTTCATCATCCCGTTCTATATCACCAAGGACGCGAAGCGTAACAAGGAGATCCGCGAGGCGTTTCGCAAGCTGATCAAGCTGGCCGCGGAGCATGGCTGGGGCGAATACCGCACGGCAGCGGCCTTCCAGGGCGACGTGATGGACACCTACTCATTCAACGACCATGCCCTGCTGCGCTTCCACGAGACGCTCAAGGATGCGATCGACCCCAACGGCGTTCTATCGCCGGGCCGCTATGGCATCTGGCCGAAACACCTGCGCAAGGAGAAGAAGGCATGAAGTTCACCTCTGCACTGATCCTGGCAGGTTTCTACCTGAGCAATTCGCTGGGCGCCTGGGCCGGCGAGGACGCACAGGGCAAGCAAGTATTCGAAAAATGGTGCATGCCCTGTCACGGCAAGGGTACCGAGTATCCCGGCACCTTGGCACTGGACGCCCGCTACAAGGGCGCGGTGCCTGGCGCCCTGGAGGATCGCACCGATCTTGCTCCGGCCTTGGTCCAGTATTTCGTGCGCAATGGCATTTCGGTGATGCCGTTCTTCCGCAAGACCGAGATCAGCGACAGTGAGCTGGATGCTCTGACCCGTTACCTACAGAAACAGCCGGCACAGGCTGCTGCGCAGCCCTGAGGAGCACAGCATCAAAATCATAATCTTCGGCGCGCTCGGTCGGGCCGGCCGCCATCTCTGCCTAGAAGCCCTTGCTCGCGGCCACGAAGTCGTGGCAGTCAGTCGATCTATCACTGCTGGGCTTCCCCCCCACCCGAAGCTTCACCTGGCCCATGGCGACGTGACGAACTCGGCGCAGGTCAGACAATTGGTTGCGGGGTCGGACGCGGTAATCAACTGCATATCTCCACGCCCAAGTCCGAGTGGCCCTGCTTGCTCGCTCGAGGATGCTGCTCGGGCCTTGATCAAGGGACTGCAACAGATATCGGTCAAGCGATTGCTGGTGGTCGGTGGAGCCGGCAGTCTTGAAGTGGAACCAGGGGTGACGCTGAAAAGCCTCCCTGATTTCCCGGCAGAGTACCTGCCCGAGGCTAATGCTCAAGGGAAGGCGCTCGAGGTCTACAGGAAAGAGGCCGGCGCCCTGGACTGGACCTATATAAGTCCAGCCATCTTGTTCGAGGAGGGGGAGCGTCTGAACCGATACCGCACAACCGATGATCACCTGCTCACTGACGCAGAGGGAATCAGCTCGATCTCTTTCGCGGACTATGCCGTCGCTTCCATCGACGAATTAGAATGTCCGAGGCACATCAAAAAACGCTTCGGTGTTGCCTATTAACCCTCACTCAGCGCCCTCCCTTTGGACCTGGACCTGGCCCTAGGGCCGGAAGACGAACAGATATAAAGAGTCTCCTTCATGCGCTTCTAGGCTTACTGCCCCATAGGTCTCCATGCTTTCTCTGAGCAGTATGAACGATAGCTATGCTGTCGCTGAGCCTTTCGCCCTGCCGAGGATTTGATGGGGGCCTTCAACGTCTACACAGCCTTGGCAGGGCGTAGCGAAAAAGGCGGCGTTTTACTCTCCGTTTACACGTGTACGCATGGAGGCGAGATCGAGCAACTCAAGGCCGAGAACGAAGTCCCGGCCAAAGAGCGCAATCGTCTCCGCGAGGACAAGCAAGGCCTGCTGGAAGCCGGCGCGCATCTGCTGTGACCCATCCGCTACACGCATAACCCCCTCTACAGCTCAAGCCATTCTGGATCCGCTCCAGCCATTCCTCATAACTCACTTCATCATCACCTACCGCATCAAAGGCGACGAAACCTACCAAGCCCGGTATGACTCGTTTATCCGCAAGAAGGATGCCGGCGGCCAGACATTCTGGAACGAGACCTCCTCGTTCTACGCTCTTACGTCGCCGAGGTCCGCCGCCGAGCTATGTCGATCCCTCTGTAACGACACTGACTTCGACTGCTGCAAGGATGCAGGGGTAGTCATCGACACCACGAACAAGCGTCTGCATCTAGCGGATGCGATTCAAAACCACGACCTTTTGAAGGAGTGCATCGGCTTCTGAGTATGCTCACCTCAATAGCACCTCGTCACCTCGGCATGTGCTGACTCCAGTGTTGAAAACCACTGAGTGGTTCAACCCCGTCAGCGGTTCCCTGGAGCAAGGCTGAGTATCAATAAACAGCTTACGATCGATAAGGGCGGACTCTACCACCGACCTCCGGATTATGAGCCCGGCGAACTGACCACTGTTCTACCCTGCAACAGAAACGAAAAAGCCCGACGCAATGGTCGGGCTTTTCTTTCGATCCCCTCACGCTCAAGGATCGGATGAGGGTCAGTAATTTGCTCATTTGCCCATTGATGTCAATGACGAAGAACGGAATTTATCCTCAAACCGGCGTGCCAGGTTTGATCTCATACGCTTTTTGAACGAGCTCGGCACGTTTGCCTAGCCCGTCATTACTTTTACGAGTCCATGCCGCATCAAGTTGCTCACGCTGCTGGGAGATGATCTCTTTGGGCTCCACATTGCGGTAGCTGTCAATCTCGCCAGTGATAACGCCGATGGTAGTTTCAAAAACCGGCTCAGGATCATATTGCTCATGCGGGAAGGCAAGCTTGTCGTAGTCGAAAAGACGCTCGGAGGCATCGTCTTGCCAGCTCTTCCAGCTCTCGAACATTCGATCGTTGAACCCTGTAAGGAATGGGCCTGGATTGACCGTAGCCACCTCGATCCCAAACTCCTTTAACTCCTGACTCATCGCCTCAGCGATCGCCTCAACTGCGTGCTTGGAAGAGGCATAAGCGCCTGCAAACGGGTCTGTGGTCAGACCGGCCACTGAAGACATGAATACGATCTTGCCGGCTTTCTTTTTAACCATCTTTTTGACAACGAGCTGGGTCAGCATTAGAGGGCCGATTACGTTGACCTCATACTGGCGGCGGAGGTTTTCAGCGGGGATGTCCACCGTTGCCCCGCCTTCCGAGATACCAGCATTATTGAGAAGCACGTCTACGTCCCACGTTGCAGCTTTGCGGCGGTCACCGTCATCGGTGACATCCAGTTTTTCTATTCGAAGTTTCACGCCACGTCGCTGAGCCTCCTGCTCCAAGCCGTGAACTTGCGCAACTATTTCTACGCCTGCAATGACTTCAATGCCCTTGGCAGCGAGTCTTAGGGCTACTTCGTAACCAAATCCAGTACCTGCTCCTGTTACGAGAACTTTCATGTGCTTCTCCTAATAAATGAGATTTTAGGTCAGAGGGCTGCTACCGCGGCCTCAGCCACAGACTGGTCCTGCGCGCCAGTCCCGCCGCTGACTCCGACTGCACCGACGTACGCATCGCCGTCGACCAACGGAATACCGCCAGCGAAAGTGATGATTCGCCCTTCAACTGAATTGGCGATTCCGTAAAACTGCCCTCCAGGCTGTGCGTCAGCAGCGAGATCACGGGTTGCTGATTTGCAAGCCAGACTGGTGAAGGCCTTATTGATGGAGTGAGTAATACTTGCGAGCTGGGCCCCGTCCATACGCACGTGCGCTAGGAGATTTCCACCAGCATCAACCACTGCAATATTGCTTGGCGAGCCGATAGCTGAGGCTTTGGCTTCTGCTGCGCTAATCACCCGCTTCGCGTCGGCTAACGAGATAGAGACGATGTTCAGCATTCTGTCATCCTCAAAATATCCGGGTGTATGGAAAGCATTCGCCTTTTTAGGGACCCTTGAAGCTAGCTATTGTTCTGATTTTTTCCATGCGGCTCGATTAGCCGCAGAGAAATAATCAGCATGAGGCTTCGCATTAGGGTGGCCTGTCGTGAGCATCTAGCGCCACTTCCAGCAGTTGCTCCTTCTGCAGGATCTCGGTCACGCGGATCACAGCCCCCACCTGCATGGCCTCTAGGGTTTGTCTGAAAGTCAGCCCGCAAGCATCTCTCGATGCAGGCCAGGGTGACCATGGCTTTAAAGCTGCTGGCCACTTTGTCGTAACGCGTACAGAGGCGACGTTTTTCCTTGAACCAGCTGAACAACCGCTCAATAACGTTACGCTTTTTGTATTGAGGCCCATCAAACAGTCGAGGCAGGCCTGGTCGAGGTTTGCGATGCATCTTGCACAGAGGAATGACCGGTTGCATGCCGTAGCGGTCACAGTCTTGACGCAAAACCTGGCTGCCATAGCCCTTGTCGGCCAGCACATACCGACAACGCTTGCGTGGACGACCTTCGATACCTGGCTGGCTGATCTGATCCAGCAGTGGCATGAAGTAGCGCAAGTCGGCTTGCTCGCCGGGGGATAGCATGACGGCCACCTGCCGCTGACGCATATAGGTGACGAGGCCCTGGCCCCTTCCATTCAAGACCGCAAAGCGGGCGTGGTGCTGCCGGATGGGAAGGTAAAGAAGGGGGTCAGCAACAGGACGGTGAACATCGCGATCGAGCGAGCTATCCGTGTTCTGTCGCCGGCATGCAGGGAGTGGCGGGATTGGGAGATTGCGGTCCCGGAGCTCGACACCAGCGTATTCCTGATCCCTGCCGACTTCGGTGGTCGGCATGAGAAGTCAGGGGTGAAGAACCGGGAAGAGCGTCTGGTTGTGCTGAACAGCGTGGCTAGGTCGATCATCGAGAAGCAACGTGGGATCAGCCGAGAATGAGTTTTCCCATACAACGGCACCGCGATGCACCGGATGAACGACTCGGCCTGGAAGAAGGCGCGGATGAGAGCGGCGAAACTCTGGCAGGAGGAAAACCTTCGGCCCGCTCACCCTGTGTACGCATCGGTCAGGATCCAGGACTTGAAACACACCTTTGGTCGACGACTGCGCGCAGCAGGGGTAACCGAGGAAAATCGTAAAGCGCTTTTCGGTCACAAAAACGGCAGCATCACCAGTCATTACTCGGGCGCTGAGCTCGGGCACCTGATTGAAGCTGCAAATATGGTATCAGCAACCGATTCGCGTGGGCCGGTCCTGACAGTTTTGAAGAGAAGGCAGGCGTAACTATGGGAGAAGTCACGCAAAAGTCACGCGCATGAAAAAGGCCAGTTCTCACGAATCTGGCCTAAGTCATTGAAGTATATGGTCGGGACGGAGTGATTCGAACACTCGACCCCTTGCACCCCATGCAGCAGACGAAAGGGATGTAACTGCCTGATTATAAAAGGAATCGACACCTACTAAGCTGTCCAAAAACCGAAGTTTTCGTGCGTTTTGCAAACGGAAGCATGCGGCCTGCAGTCGAGGTTTTGCGCACCACCAGCAGCTCAAAGAGCGCGCACTCACTCCAGGCCATGCAACCCGCTAAAACGAAGAAAATTTCGCGACGCCGCAGGGCCCGCCATTCAGACTAAGCCGCTCCCTCCGTTCCCCATGCCGCTCTTGCTCCGTATCACCTCAAGCGATTCAGGACCGCATAAATTTCTACCTTTCAAGTATTCTAGTTGAATGCTTGACGACCGCGTTCTGATGCGATTAAATAGGTTCATGTTTCAACAGGCAGGGAGAGGGCAATGTCACTTTCAAAATTCGGAGTCGCAGTTAGGGAATTTCGGCGATCGCTGCAAGTCACCCTCAGCTCAATGGCGACAGCCTTAGACACGTCGCCAGCTTTTTTGAGCGCTATGGAAACGGGACGAAGCAAGATTCCGATGGAATGGGTAGACAAAATTTCGAGCTATTTCGAAGCAGCCGGACTGAGTGTAAACCGTTCAAAGCTCAAAGCCAGTGCGTGCGAGGACAACGAAAGCGTGTCCCTGGTAGGTCTTCCTCCGCACCATAGAATGCTGATTGCGGGCTTCGCGAATTCCGACCTAAATCAAGAACAGCTTGCAAAATTAGGGCGCTTGCTAAGCGAAATCCATGGGGGAGAATCACAAAATGATGAGCGAAAACCAAGCTGAATTTACACTGCGCGGGCACCGAGTGCCCGCAATTGACAGATCAGAAATAGACTACATATCTGGTCGGATCTGCAAAATCTTAAAAGCTACCAAGCACTCTTTCTCCCCCTCTAAGATAGGCATGTTCCTACAAACCTTGGAGGAGAACGGTATCAATATTGATGTCGTTGACGACGACGAGTGGATTGACATAGCACGAGCAACCGTAGACCCGTCTACAGGCTTTATTTATATGCCCAATAGCCTATATAAAAACCTGAATAGGTCAGAGCCTGAAGCCCTAAGGATTTTCTTACACGAGCTAGGCCACATCTTCTTATGTCACAGACCGCTCTTGCATTTCACAGATAAGAATGCTCTTCAGATAGAAGACTCAGAATGGCAAGCCGATACTTTTGCTGATTGCGTGATCGATCGGCTGAAGCTTCCTAGACAAGGAAGACAGATTGAATTTAAAAACTTCTAACCAATCACGCCGCAAACGTGATTAGTCAGAAGCTGGTGGTAGACCGCAAATCTACCAGGGAAGTTCTCCACTCGCTTTCCGCAACCGCAGACAGCTAGAAGATTCGTGCTCTCAACAGCTGCGTATCCTAGCTTCGTCCTTCGGATTTGTCCAGACATTGTGAGTAGTGGCCACCCCATAAAGAGGTGAGTCTCATGACTTATACCGACGAACGGGGCACATTCATCCTTCGCTGGAGCCGTCGCTTGAAAAACGGCCATATTCAGCGTGCGGTGGGTAAGCCTTTCAAAATCTACATCAAGTAATTGATGTGGCCCTGGCCCTTTCGGGCCAGGGATTTTGAGCAGCAGCATCCCTCCCCTGGCGTCCTGCCGATATTTCTCCCTTCCCCAAAAGCGCAGCTCATCAATTCGGACTGGCCGTTCCGACAAAGCTCGGATACTGTATATAAAAACAGTATCAAGCAGACCGCCATGGACCTCATCGACGAAACCGGCTTCGAGCTGGGAATGCCCACCCAAGTGGAAACGCTCCAACACCAATGCCACCTGCTGTGCAACGAGAACGATCAGCTCCACCGCGAGCTTGCCCAGGCGCGGCGCAACATCGAGAAGCTGGTGGAGATCAACCAGAACCTGCTGGCGCAGGTATCAGCAGAATCGAAGCGAGCGAATCTGGCTCACGTGAAGCACGTAACGACCATGAATCGGTTACGGACTGAGCACAGCATCGACATCGGCACATGGTAGACGATCAGTGAAGCGAGGCGCCGCCTCTGCCGAAGGCTTGCTGAATGTAGTCGTCGAAGTCCTTGGCCATGGCATCGGCTGTGTGCTTGAGGCGTTCGATCTCCTCTGCAGGCCGGTCCTCAGTTACCGCGTCGTCGTAACGCCGTTGGGCCGTGGCAGCTCGTCGCAGTAGCCGGTCAGACTCCTCTTTTGCCTTCCATAGATCCTTCATGGTCTGCCCCAGTCAATTGGTCAGGGCATTATAGGTCGCCTCACACGTCAGGCCAGCTATTTGGGGCCCTGTCATACGCTTTCGCCAGTCCTCCCGCTCGTTCATCAGCCCGTGCGAGCAGGTCGGAGAGCAACATGGCGGTCCGGGCGGAAGGCGGTCAGCGAAGGGAGGCGGCCTCTCGGCTGGGAGTTTCTAGCACGTAATCGCGCAAGACTTGCTCTAGGGTCGCAACCTCTCGCATAAGAGTTTCAAGCTCTGCTGCAGGCCGCCCCTCGGCCGAAGCCGCGGCGAGACGCTTCTGTGCCTCCACCGCCTGCCGTGCAAGGCGGTTTGCCTCTACTCTCCATAGATCTGACATGGTCTGCTCTAAATTAACTGGTCAGGGTAGTATAGTTAGCGGCATGCGCCGGCAGCGGCGGCCAGCTCCTTCTCATATCCGATCCGCTGCCGCCTCTCAGCCAGCAGGGCCCGCACCTTCACTTCCAGGCTATCTGACTTCTTCAGCCCTGCGGCGGCCCAGGGCGGCAGGGCTACCTCAGGCGCGCGGCACGGCACCTGGACCGGCACCTCGACTCGAACATAGCTGACCTCAGGCTCGACCTGGCCAGCGCAACCGGCCAGCAGTGCAGCCACGGCAATCAACATCAACCTCATAGCCCAAGCTCCTTGTCGATGATCGATGTCGCGGCTGCGCATTGGTCGCCGCCGGTCCGCTCCTGTTGCAGGCGATTCGCCGCGGCGTAGTCAGGCTGGGCGCTGGCCTTCGCATCGCTCACCGCCTTTTCGGCTACGGCTTGACGCTGCTGTCCGGCCAGAACCAGCTCACCCAGCTTGAGGCCCTGCTCCGTGGCCAGTTCCTTCAGGTTGTCGCGCGCGGCAGTGCAGGTGGACAGCTTGCCGGTGGAGACATCCAACAGCGGCCGATAGTACCGGGCTGCTAGCCAGATACCGCTACCAGAGCCTAACCCGAACAAAATAAAGGCGCTAAGCAATAACACAAGCGGTTTGGATATCAACGATTCCACGAAGTCTCCAATATCATTTAGCAAAGGTTGTACACGATTTATGGTTTGTAATAGTTATGGGGCCAGTTGTCCGAATGGTTCTCAACATGGGTACATTAAGTTGCCAAACCGGCGGCCTGCGGTAAGGTAACCAGACGACTATTTAATTCGAACAAGAAGCTCGGAGGAGCAATGCGCAAAAGAGGCGTTTTATTTTGGGAATGGATAGATCCGGCGCTTCACCATCGTATCCACGATGAAAAACTCGACGACGGCACGTTCATCGATGTCCAGGTCCGTCTCTCCCGTACCGGCTCTACCCAGATGTTCATCGGCATCTACGATGGTCGCGGCGTGGTGCTGCATGAAGAGGCCTACGACGCCCGGCCAGGCGAAACCATGACCAGGGCACTGGCTTGGGGCGTAGGCCGCGCACGCAAGCTGGTCGTCGAAGGTCTACCTGTATCCAGGCAAAACGTAGCTGCATCAAAGTAGATGCAGGCCTGCAGTCTTCTCGGTTCGACAGAGCGCCACCTATAGGAGCGCTCTTCGCACTCCCTCATCGATCACCGTCGCCGAGTACGGGTTGCCGCCGTTCTCATGGATGATGATGCCCAGGACCATGCCGCGCAGGGTGGCCGGGTCCTTGATGTTGATCGGGTCGGTGGGCTGTACGCCGACCCGGCGAGCCACGGCATGGGCATAGGCCTGGGTGTTGTTCTCGTTGCTCGGCGCCCAGCGGTTGATTGTCTCGAGCACAGTGTCGATACCCTTCAGGCCAACGCCTGGCAAGCCGTCCTTGCCCCGATAGTTGATCAGCAGCTTACCCAGGGCGCGGATGCCGTTCTCGGGCGAGTCGAACCGGGCGAAGCGTGGCTTGGCCACACCCTGCTCCAGGCCCAGCTGGCCGACCCAGTCGTTGCGGGGGTTGAAATCGATGTTGCCGGGGTTGTTCGAGCGCACGCCACGCGGAATTTTATGGCTCATGCCGCCACCTCCGCCAGAGAAGCCCAGCGCTTGCCGTTTTTGATCCGGCTGACTTGTGCAGGAGATATTCCATACTTGGCACACATCTTTCGACCGGCGCCGTGCCCCTCGCGTAGAACGGTATCCCGGACGTCCAATGCCTGAGCAGCAGTGAGGACAGCAGTTACGCATTTCTCACCGTCCTGCATCGTTCCATGACTGCGCATATCCATCTGGTTGCCTTGATGGCTATCCCAGCGGAGATTGCCTACAGAGTTGTTTGAGGGATTGCCATCGTTGTGGCACACATCCGTTTGGCCCTCATCTGGCTTCGGCAGGTATGCCAAAGCAACCAGGCGGTGGACCAGGCGACGGCAGGGCTTGCCGGTGTCATTGGCTCGCAAGATGTACGCGATGTATCCTGCTTCGGTCACCGTCCCCTTCAGCGCAACGCACTTGCCCCCACGTCGGCTCCGGACGTGGCCATTCGGGGAAACGTCATAGTCACTAAAGCCGGCGATAACGGTCCATGTGGTACTGGTCATAGGTTTTCTCCAGTCGAAAAAAAAGCCCGCAGGTGCGGGCATGAGAACTTCAAGGTAATCAAGCGTTGGGCGATACGGCCTCCGTCTCCGCGAATGGCTATGCCGGAACCCCTGCACTTATAGATCCGCAGGGAAAGCTGATCACTGAGGCGAGCTAGATAGGGTGATTTTTAAACGCTGGGCAGCAACAGACAGGTCCGTAGAGCTCTGAACAACTGCAATCGACTGCCTGAAATTTTATCGATCAGCTGTATGCTACCGACTTAACCGAGGCCCCTGATCCGGTAAATGTTGCAGGCACGCAATCATCAAGCCTCACCTCCCACATGCCAGAGCTAAAGAATCCTGCACCGATACTAGCCCCTCCAATCGCTCGGAAATTCCTTAAGACGAAAACCCCCGATCCGTTTGAAGGAGCTTCAAAAATCTGAGTAACTAGCAGAGTCGGATCATTTATAGTCAGACGCTCAGCTGATCGAATCCCTCCTGACACTGGTACAAAAGCGCGGGTGTACGAAGCGCCAGAAGCATAATCCAGAGTGACGTCTACAATATTGTAGAACTGAGCAACTCGACTAGTCGTTTTCCAGCCCCTGAAGTTTCCACTAATGAGACTTACTCCTGCCAGAATAAAGCCGTTCGAGGTAATACTGGCCCCGTAGGCAATATCAAAATTGGCCACAGTTCCTTTTGCAACGGATATGGACCTAATCCCGGTATCTTTAATCCTCTTTATGTCAAGCCGCCGGCTCTGCGGGGCGTTTATTGCTAGGCATTCACCTATTGCGACGTCTATGGTTATGCCTACATCACGATCCGCCGAATAGAATCCAACGTTTTTGTATATAAGTGTTCCAATTCTTATGCTGTGGTCGAGGCCGCTGGCATTGAATAGCATAGGAAGACTTGCATCCGCATTGGGATAGGATGCGCGGCATACGCCGATCTCAAAGTGAGATGGCACACCACTGTTGGCGCTCTGACCCTCAAAGAACCCGATAAACACGCCAGCAGGAAAACGGGTATCGTTAACCCAATCGACGCTTCCGAAGAAGCCCTGCACTGTCTCTTGGGATTTTACAAACCGCTTTGCGACATTCCTGGCATAGAGCGATCCAACAATAAGCTGCGTTGGATTGGTGAACATGCGACAGACGTCACTGTCGCCATCTAAAGGAGTTACACCATCTTGCGCGACAGAATAAAATTCCTCGATACGGAAGCTACCGATTCTAACCATGTGCTGCTTTATCTGCGACGAGCCGGAACCGTAGTTACCCAAGACAGTCATGGGAATGGCAGAGCCACTATTTTGCATGTAGGTCTGCGTCCTGACATTCAGGATGCGAACTCGCTCAATGTCAAGCACTAAAGGGTTATCCCCAAAGGTGTCAGAAGAATATTCAAGACCGAAGAATTGTGCATCAACGGTAGGGTTTACGCAAAACACGTTCTGAAATTCCAAACTGCCGATTTTCACGTGCTGCAGCCTTCGGAATTTACCCAAACCTTTGCAGTAGCTGTTACCAGCATCAATTCGGCCACTATACTCAAGCACAGCAACACTGCTAGCAACAATCCCGCTCCAGTTTTTGAAAGTGTGTAGATGAGGACCTAGATCAATTTGCAGGACAGACCCAGAATAAGAAATAGGATCCCCTGTAAATTCAAAAGAATAGGCGGTTCGGCTGCCAGCTATTTTTACGCCACCCAAAATAGCTGCTTTAAGCTGTGTAGCATTGGCCGCCGGTGTGTTTAATAGCGAAATACCGCATTGCTCAAGAGTTAGCTCGGTCTGTATGCGGCGCCACTGACGCCCTGCGCCATCAATGAACTTGGTCAGATTGTCATCGCCAGAAACGGATTGGTCCCTAACCACCGTTCCAGAAGAGCCCATGGATCTAATAGCTATAGTGGTGGCCACACCGGTGTACGATCGAAGAGAGGCGTAATCAGCCAAAGTCTTTGTATAAATCAACAGATCATCAAGCTTCTCACCGTCAAACCCAACACCTGAGGCCCCCTTGTCTGGGTCGATGTAGTTGGCTAGATCCTGCTTAAGATCTGCAATGGCTTGCTGGCTATCGTTCACCTCCCAGCCCGCATCCGTGTAGATGTACTCGGCTTGCTCTTCGGTATTGAAGTAGCGGTCGCCCACCTGTAGAGGGGTGGCGTCGTCCCGCAACAGAGGTGGCTGAGCAACGGGAACCAAGAACCCACCAGTTCTCGATGCTACCGCTTCCGCTTTCTCTTCGGCAGCTTCGGCTGCTTCAGTTGCGGCTTGTACATCCTGGGCTCGGGCGATATCCGGACCGAGCCATTCCGAATTGATTTTGCCATCCGCATCTGCAAGAGGGATTTTCCCCGGACTGGGCGTACTAGTGGCGGTTCCGCCTGTGACTACTGCTTCCGCATTTTCAGCGCTGCGGGCGGCGCTTTCGGCGCTTTCTTGAGCAATAGCCCTATTCGCCTCGGTCTGGAGCGCTGCTGCCGCTGATGTTTCGGCATGTTCGGCAGAGACCTGTTCCGACAGTCCGGCAGCGACCTGGCTTTGGGCGGCCGCCAGCTCACTGGCATTGGCCGCTTCTTGGCTCCCTTGCGCGGAGGCCGCAGCCAGCACAGCTGCATCCTTCGAGTCTGCCGCTACCTCTGCTGCAGCCACGACTGCGTTGCGTGCCTGCTCGACAGCAGCGGCATTTACCTGGACCTGATCGGCCCTAGCGCTAACTGTGGCCGCTTGGTCTGCCACTTGATCTGCATCCGTAGCGACCTGCGAGGCCAGCTGCCTTACTTCCACGAGGTCATTGCGGGTTGCATCACGAGCACTTTGCACCTGTCCGAGCATCTCTACTGCAGCGTCGATCTCCGCCCCAGTATGGGCGCTGTTATAAGCCATGAGTTTTCTCCGGGCATAAAAAAACCCGCACAGGCGGGTTCTTTGTTCAGTATGAGGTTGGTCGTAGCGGCTTAAATTACGCGCTATGGATATAGGGCTTCTCTAGAATCCGCAGGAAGCACCGAAACCCCACGCAAGTGAGGTTCGGCCGGATAGGGTGTTTACTGCGATAGACCGTGCGCGACGACTTCAGGCATTTCGGACTGAAGCTTCTCGGCAAGGCACTTCAGCGGCTTGGCAACCGATTCTTTCCAAAGGATTTGCTGAATCGGCTTGCCATCGCCGTGCTTCTTGGCTGTGTCAGTGATTACGGCAAACTCTTTGCCTTCGGGCGTGACTTCCCAGCGCTTTTTGCCAAGCCTGTACACCACACTGTGCTGCAGGCCGCACTGCGCCAAGAGTTTATTCATGCTCACGCCGCTCATGCCAAACTTAGCGCCAAGCTCGGTCGGCGTATAGTTCAGCTCCTGAGCCTCGTTAACTAAGTGCTTTACCCCGGCCATGTCCATCAAATCGATGCCGATCACGGATCGGACCATGCTGTTGGCACTCAGCAATGCCTGGTTCCCTTCCAGGCCAAAGCTCTCTGCAATGCGCTTGGCTGCCTCCAAGTTGTCAGCGGCAACCGGAAGCCGCTTATCCTGTGGAATAACAGCGTCGTTGGCAGCTGCCGAGTCAAAGGTCCGAATGACATGAAGGCTGAACGTGGGGCTAACCCACATCGCATATGCATAGACCAGCTCCTTACAAACGTAGGTGCCGGGAGAGCGACCGCCCCGAGCCACCCTCAAAGCGGGAATTCCCGCTTTGCCAATTTCATCAGCAAGCTCTTGGGCGTGACCTACCCGCATCCACTCACTTGGCTTATGCCTCGGTTCGCCGCCTGCCGCCCGGTGGAAGTCGTTTAGGCTGAAGCGCCCGTCTTGGTCCTGGTGAATTTCAATCCCTGCGATCATGAGTGCGCTCATGCTGCCACCCTCCGTGCTTGGCTCCGAGAAACAATGCGAAGATTTTCGGTGGCTGCCGCAAGTAACTCGAACATTTCAGACGTAGAAAAATTCACGTCCCCAGTAATCAAGCCATCAATCATCTGACGGCGATTTAGCACATACGCATCACGAGGAATCAGCTTAAATTGTCGTTTACCTTCGCAGTCCGTCCAGACCAGGAGCCGATCAAAAGGATACTGCAAGGTTGGAAAGCTATCTCCCTCTTTGGGCAGATACTCGCCTTCGACTGCGTAAGCAGCGATGAAATTGCACGCCGCCTCAAATTGGCCAGCTGAAATCAATTCAGTGCGTGGCACGTTGAAGCGGGTGCGCAGTCGGCTATGCATCATCAAGGCGAAGCTATGTCTTTTGTCTGCCGGCACGGCCTTGCCCTTGTCCCTGATCAGGCCTTTGATGACATTGAGCTCGGTCATGCCGATCAGCTCATCCATCAGGGTTGCCATTTTGCTACCGGAGTCTTCGTAACGGCCATGCTTGCGGATTGCTGGGAGAACCTCCGCAGTCACCCATTTCTTGAACCGCTTGGCCTCGGTCTTGCGGCTGCGAAGGATCGCCGAGTACAGTCCGGACTCGTTAATCACCAGCATTTCCTGGGCCCCGCCAGGGGTCGGCACAATCTGCCGACCCTTTTCGTCATCGTCGAGGTTCCGCGTCATGTCCTTAGCCTCCGCATACAGCAAGGCGGACGAGACATCAGCAGCGACGAACCATGGCTGGTCGTCAATCAACAACGTGCGAACTTGCTGCTTGCCGAAATGGAATGGGATTACGTTTGTGCTATTATTCGTCATGACGATTTCTTCCTGGTAGTTGATTTCGTTTCCTGAAGCCCTGGCCTGCACGCCGGGGCTTCTTCGTTTCAGGCAATCGCCTGCTTGCCTTGCATTTCTCTCCACTTCAGCCCCTCCTCTATCAAGAGTCCGATTTCTGCATTCAAGCTACGTCGATTCGCATGAGCTTGGTTACGAGCCTTCTCTTTCAAATCGGCGCCGATCCGCAAGCTGTAGGGTGGGTTTTGATGCCTGTCTTTCATACCTGCCTCCATGACTGGTGTGGATTCATAATAACTCACTTCACTTATGAGTCAAGTGGACTCATTGAGATAAGTGGATTCATTTTGCATACTCCTCAAAAGCAGCCCGAGCACCGACATGTCAGATCGCCACTCCATCAGCCCTTACCCCGTCCGGATGCCTCCGGACCTACGCGCTCTCTTGGAGGCCAGTGCCGAAGAAGGGGCAAGGTCCCTGCATGCCGAGATAATTACTCGGCTCTGGTCGACATTTCAGAAAAAGGATGTGCCTGAGAAAGAAGGCTCAAAGCATCGTATTCGCGGCGTCGACAAGCGGGCCTTGATTGAAAGCTCTATTGCCGGCGTTGGAGTCACTCGCGAGGACCTAATGGATGCCATTTCTGTGGCGGTCGAGAGCGCTCTTGTGGGTCTAGGTGCGCTCCCCTCTGCTCCAGACAACGCCACGCCACAGCCAAATACAGGCCCCAAGTCACGAAAGCGATTTCCTAAGGGGTAAGCTCACCGCTTGAGTAATTGGTGTGTTTCAGGACACGGTGAGGATCAGATTGCGCTCGGCGCCTGAAAGCGCGTCGACGCAAACGCCCGTGACCTCATGAGGGAAATCGATATTCGCTGAGTAAACCTGCAGCGCAGGTGCCAAGGATCTCTCCACCCTTGCGGCAGGTTCCGCCCCAGTCATGGTTACTGCCCAGCCTCGAGTGGTCTTCGGGGTGAGGCCGACGCACAACAGAAGCTCGTTCTGCAAACGGGTCGTGACGTCTATTGGCATGGCAGGCGATGTGTGCGCCTCCAGCTTCACGCTGGACCATCCCGGGGTGCGAAACACCAGAACAGCCACATACAGCGAGTTGATTCCACCTCTGGTCCATCTTGGCGCTGACAGGCCTTGGGCGTACCTCGCAGTACAGACATAGTCCTGGATTCCCTGGACCCAGTGTTGCCAGCCAGATGCGGGCATGGTCGTTTTGATATCCTCGTCACGCGGCGACATGATCGCAACGACAAGATCGCCGGCTTGCACGCCGGCTGGGAACTTGGCCTCTACAACAGCCGACCCGCTAGCCAGAAGACTCGTCGAGCCCACAAATTCCCAGGCTGACCACGGCCCAGGGAGGGCACCAC
This sequence comes from Pseudomonas capeferrum, assembly GCF_013523055.1. Taxonomy (GTDB): domain Bacteria; phylum Pseudomonadota; class Gammaproteobacteria; order Pseudomonadales; family Pseudomonadaceae; genus Aquipseudomonas; species Aquipseudomonas capeferrum_A. Next base: position 268,869 of record NZ_JAAMQM010000001.1, read on the forward strand.
CCATCAATGCAGCTTCGATCATGAGCGCGCCCCCACCGAACCCACCCATCCGTCACTCACCCAGATAAGAATGACCGTCGTCCACACTGTGCCCAATACAGGCGCCTGGCTGTTGTTCCAGAGGATTCCCGGCGGCCAGGTGATGTCGGACTTTCCGGTGATGTGCAGCACGACCGTCATCGCACGGTTAGCCGCGGGAATTCCGGTGAAGGAAAGCTTGCGGGGTGCGCTGGCATTGACCTTGAACACCTGACTGATATTCAGATCGAGGACCGCTGTTGAGACTGCGACATCCAGGTCATAACGCCGGATGCTACCGGAGTAATCCACGCCGGTTCCGTCCGGCTTCACCACCAGTGGCAGTCCACCCTTTCCGGCAACCGCCGGCAGACCGGCTGATGCTTGGGCCGCAGCCGCAGCCGCCTGGGCCGTGTCGCGGAAAGCCTTGCTGTTGTCCGCCTGAGCTTTCGCAGCGGTCGCCTGTTGTGCGGATGACTGAGCGCTTTGCGAAGCAGCATCCGCCTTTTGCCTGGCGGACTCTACCTGAATAGCGCCGTTTTTGGTCGCCAGCTGTGCACTCTCGGCAGCCGCCGCAGCCTGATCACCGATGTAATCAATGGCCTGGTTGATTTCGTCACCAAGCGCCGGCAGCGCGGCCATGAAGTTGTCCGCCAGCGTGGCGAAAGTGCCTGCCGAGTTCTGCCGGCTCGGCGCCTCTGGCAGCGGAGTGATAGTGGGTGTAGCCATCAGATGAGTCCTTCGACAGAAATTGAGCAATCCGACGCCGTCGGGCCGCTGATCACCACGTTGAAATCCCGGTAGTAGCCGTAGAGGATCGTGGATTGGTAGCTAGCCTCCCCAATCCACACCAAGGGCTTGGCGCGATACTTGGTGAGTGTTCGCTGAACAGCGCTCACCCGGGAGGTCTGGACAATCAGGTCGAATTCGGCACGCTTGGAGTACCCCCGCTCGACCACAATGAAGTTGCCAAAATCATCACGTTCTTTGCGGCTGTAGTCAGTGATGCCTATCGATGAGCCATACAGCGTCTCGCCCAGGACGGCCATTTTCCCCACGATCAACGCGCCGACCTTGGCCACCCCGCCTGGCTTGGCGATGACGATATCGACAGACCCATAGCTGCCCACCGGTATATCCAGCAAGGCGAAGTCTTCGTTGAGCTCCACCGGGCTGAAGAAGTAGTCGTACCAGTCGTTGATACCGTCCGTGGACACAGGCGAAACCTGCGACTCGAACACGATCCCCTGATAAGGGTCGGTCACGCGCACGTAGATCGATCCAGCGTCCAGGCCGAAGAACGCCAGGGCGTCCACTGCCCTGCCAGGTGAGATGGACAGCGAGATGCTCTCCGGGTTGGTGGTCACGGTACCCACCTTGTCGTCGAACATTCGCCAGCGATTGGTGGGGCCAAGATCCAGCCAGGTCGGCGGATCGGTCACCACCGTTGGGCTGCTGTTGGTATGAGCCTTCAATGCTTCGTAGTTGCTATGCCCGAGCATCACCCGATCACCCACGACATAGGCCTTGCTCGATACCCACAAGGGGTAATCGTTCTCCGGCACGTTGGTGATCAGGGATGCGACCTGAAACGCCTGCCCGACTTGCACCACCAGAGGCTCAGCATCGGGCGCCACTTGGAACGGCTCAAAGGTCGCCATGCCCGGCGTTATTCCCACCGGCTCAATGATCCTCACGAAAACAACTCCTGTTCCAGTTTCTGCGGTAGCAGATCGGTGTTCTTCGCTGCTTTCTGGGTGTTCTTGGCGATTGCGAACAGAGCCAGCTTCAACTCCGCCCGCAGCTGACGTACTTCTTCTGCCGTGTCCGAGTCGTTGCTGTTGTTCAGCATCGAAGCAGTCTGCTGGGCGTTGTAGATGCGGCTTGGGCCAGTCACCTCGAGCTCAGGCCCGTTCTCCCCTACCAGTCGCAGCCCTCCGCCATGGATACCGCCAGAGGCATAGCCTGGAATCTTGATGGCCTCCCCGTTCAACCGCCCGCCCTCGGCGATCGTTTGAATGAGGTTGTCGTAGGTCACCGTCCCGTTGGCGAGCGCGGCGGTCCAGGTCGCCAGCCCGCTACTGTCCAGGCTCCGACCCAGTACCACCTGATAAACCGACTCCAACATTTTCACGTTGTTGTCGTAGGTGTTCCGCGCTGCTGCACCAGCAGCTTGCCCTGCAAGGGCAGCAACCACCGCAGCATTCATCGCCTGAACTGCGTCTTTCACCCCGATGATCGAGTTGTCGACGCCATTGAGCGCATCGATCTGCGCTTGAGCGAACTCCAGCTGACTATCCAGCCCAGCGATCTGAGCGTCATAGGCTGCCTTGGCCTGCTCGATCTGCGTCTCCAGTCCTTTCTGCGATTTCTCGGCGGCAGTGAGCTGCTTGCCATTGATCCCTTCCAGCTCGGCAATCACGTTCGCTGTTCGGCCCTGGTCCCGCGCGAAATCCTCCATGGATCCGTAGAGATCAGTGTTGTTGCTGCCGAGCGTATCGAGCGCATCCTCAAGGCCGCTGAAACCTGCCAGTGATCCGCCCCCGCGAGCTGCAGTCAGTGCGCTCTTCAGCACGGCCTGTGCCTGGGCGCGCAGCATCTTCACCGCTTCGTCCGAGTCGCCGCGCAACGACTTAAGCGCCGACCCCAGATCAGTGCTGACACCAGTCAGGTCGCTGACCTTCGTGGTTACAGTGCTGAGCATGTCATTCAGCGAAGTCGATCGAGCGTTATAGGCCTTGGTGAGCTTGTCTCGCTCGGCGCCGATAGCGCGGGTTAGTGCTCCGCTCGCTGCAGTTACCGCACCCACCAACGCATCTGCAGCAGCCTGGGCCGCCTCGGCCGCACGCGTCTCTAAGATATCGAAAGCCGAAGCCGCAGAACCCGAGACAGCCATCAGCGATTGATACATCGCCTCGCCCGCTGCAGTGCTTCGGTCAAGACCCTCAACGAGGGCCCGGAATTCATCACGGGTACCGGGCAGTGCCATGTTCAGTGCCGCGAACTGCTTGCCAACCGCAGCGAGAGTGTCAGCAGACTTTTCTGTCTCCGTGTAGAACGCTGCGTAGTAGGTATTGAAGTTGGCGGCAGCAATCTCTGCAGCGGCCTTTGCAGCCTCCGCCGCTGCCTCCGCCGCAGCGCTCGCCTGTGCTTCCAAACCATCAAAGACGGTACCGGCAGAGGCAGCCGCGCTCATCAGCGTGTCGTATAGCGCCCTGCCCGCAGCGCTGGTGTCGCCGGCGGCCGACTCGACCATGGCCCGATACTCGTCCCGGGTACCGGGCAGCGCAACGCCCAGCTCCTTGAGCATCGATGTAGTTTCATTGATCGCTCGCTGGGTGTTCTCCGCCTCCGTATAGAACGCCGTGTAGTAGTCGGACTGACGCTGCTCCAAGATCGAGTAGGCCGCCGAGGCATTTTCCGCGCCCGCCGTCAGGATCGAGAACATCGTACGGCCGGCCTCAGTCGACATATCCTGCGCCTGAAGTAGCTCTTTGTACGCATCCCGCGTGTCCGGCAGCTCGACACCCATGGCAACGAACTGAGCCCGAATACCTGCCAGCGAATCCACAGACTTCTGGATGTCGCTAGTGAAGTTTTCGTAGAAGGCAGAGATATTGGTGTTCAGCGCTTCCAGGCCGCCAGCCATGTTGATCAAGTTTTCAACGGCAAAGCCGCTGGCCACCGACATATCTAGAATCTTCACGCCGAGTAGGTCGAACGAGGCATTGACGCTGTACAGGTTGTTGACGAACGAGGTTAGGCCTTCGATGTTGAACCCATCAAGACCCGCGGCAGTTGCAGCGTTGATGGCGGTTACCGCCGAGTCGCCCAGACCGGTGAACCATGCATCGATCTCGGTCTGGATTTCCTCCTGAGTCTTGCCCTTGGTGCTGATCTTCGTGGCTGCGACATTCAAGCCGTCAAGCACGCTGGCGGTCATTTGCACATTGAGCGCAGCGAACAGGTCCATCGCGCCCAGGACCGTGGCGTTGTACGCATTGCCGAGCACCGCGTCGGTCTCTGGATCCAGTGCGCTGTACCGCGTGCGCTTCTTGCTGCTGGAGAACAGCCCGCCCTTCTTCTTCTGGTAGATGTACTGCTCGGCTTCGAACTCGCCATCTTCAACGCCGAGCTGGATGCCGCCGTCCTTGGTTTGCCACGATCCACCGAACAGCTTGGAGTTGATCGCGCCAAGCACCGCCGAGGCAAAGGTTGAGCCGGAGAGGATCGCTGCCAGCTTTCCACCAACGAGCTTGGAAGCAATCTTGTCCGTCAGGCCAAGCCCCGCCAGGGAAACCTTTGCCAGAGGATCGTATTTGACGATATCGAGGTTGGTCACCTCACTGGTGTCATACCGCACGCCGGCGTCATAGAGCTTGCCGGATTGATACATGCCCATGGCGACAGCGAGCGGCCAGGCGGCTGCGGCGCTGCTCATCGCTGCGCTGATCTGGCCGCCCAGTGAGGCAGCGGTCGCCGCAGCACCGGCTTCGGCAGCGGCATAGGAGGCGGCCGTCATCGTTGAGACGCCTGTCGAGAACTGAGCGCCCACACTTGCCGCGCCCTGCGTAACAGCCCCGCTCAGCGCTGCTGCAGTAATGCCTTCAGCACCGACGACCGCTGCAGCGTTTGCTGCGGTTGCGCCGGTGAACACCGCAGCCAGGTTGGCGAACCCAGACTGAAGGGTCGATGCGGTGGAGCTGAACATACTGCTGTAGTAGCCCGCGCCGCCGGAAAGTGCCCCGCCGATCCCTCCCGAAGCATAACCAGCAGCTATAGAGGAGCCGACGCCGGTCAGAGCGCTTATACCTTGGTAAAGGGTCTTGCCGATCCCGATAAGGGAGCCCAGGCCAAAGCCGCCGCCGGACGAACCGCTCGACCCGCCGGACACGGATCCAAGGAGCTTGCTCCAGACCGCGCTCAGGCCTTGGCCATTGTCCGTGCCAGTTAGCCAGTTGCTGATGGAAGCCAATAGGGGCTTGGTGGTCAGCATGTGAGCAATCTCGCCCAGGGTCTGCTTGAAACCCTTCTTGAGGTTGTCCCATAGGCTTTCCGCGCCATCGCCGATGTTGCCCCACGCGGTAGCAAACGCCCCGTCGATACGATCGATTGCAGCTTCCGTCATTTGGCCCCAGATCGTGGCCTTCGAGCGGTTCACCTCGTATTCCTTGCCCAACTTCACCAGAGCATCGCCGTAAAGCGAGGCTTTCTCTGGATACATGGACATTGCGGCCATCAAGGCCTGTTGCTCTTCGGTGTAGTCCTTGAGCAATTTGACTTGCGGGTTGAGCCGGTCGACGAGGTCGTTGGCTTTGTTTGCCTGCTCCAGCGCCTTGTTGGCATCAAGTTGTGCACGAGTGGTCGCCAGGAGCTGCTTATACTCTTCGCTGCCAACCTTGATGTTCTTGCCTACAAGCTCAGCCTGGACGGCCTTTTCAATGTTGAAGGCTTCGAGCGCATCTCGACCTTTCAGCGTCGCAACAGCCTGAGCATTGATGCTTTTGAGCTCAGCTGCCATGGCAGAGACTGTTTTCGCGACATCCCGGCGATCTTCCGCATCGTGCAGCGCATTGACTGCAGCAGTGACTTTATCGCGTGCGGCCGCGCCTGTTTTTAGGAGTTCTTCCTCAATCTCCTGCTGGATCGTCAACGCCCTGACGTTGTCAGCACCGCCCACATATGCGTTTGCCATATCACTGGCCGCCTTGGTGGATATGCCTGACTTAGCCAGCAGGTCTTCCAGGGCCTTCGCTTGATTCTTCAATGCCGTGGCCGCTGCGTTTGCAGCCTTATCAACCCGCTTGTTGGCCTCAGTGGTCAGATCAAGCTGAGCAATTGCCGCCGAGGCGCGGTCTTCTGGCGATTGACGCGTCACTGCTGAAGCAGTGGTCACAGCCGGAGTCGCGCCATTGGTAAGAAGGTCCTTACCGGTGAGATTTTTCTGCGAGCTTTTCTGCTCCGGGAGCAGCAGTAGGTTACGACCCTCGGTGAGGTTGATCGCTTTGTTGATAACCCGCTGCATGTCGAAGATCTGCGAGTCGGCACTTTCTTTAGCCGCTTTCGCAGCATCCTCATGGGATTTTTTGACAGCAGCGGCAGCATCAGCAGCTGCCTGCTCCTGGGTGTACAAGGCGACCAGTTGCGCCTTGAGTGCAGCCTTCTGGACTTTGTCATTGTCCTTGATGGCGTCTTGATACTTTTTGAGCGTATCGGTCTGCTCGGCAATGACCTTGGCCTGGGCCTTCTGCTCGGCGGTCGCGCCCATCTTGGCAGTGGCATAAGCAGCTTCTGCCGCAGCGTTGGCACCCAGCAAATCTCGGGTCTCGATCAGCTTGGCAATGTACTTATCCCACTCTGCCAACTGAGCCTTGGTTTGTCCGCTTACAGCTTGGGCCTCATTGTTGGCGACCTGGGCAGTGGTGTTCTTCTCCGTTTCGCCGGTCAAGGCAGCAAGGGTTTTCTGCTGCTTATCAAGCTCAGCAGCAAGATCTGTTACTGCAGCCTGGCCCGTCTCAAGCGACCTGGCCATGCTCTCGGTAACGCCCGGCATCGCGCGCAGCTGATCAGCAACCGCTTTCCAATCGACGGTCATGCCGGCGGCCTGCTCTTTGGATGCCTTGCGTACCAGGCTCAGCGCGGCCTGGGCGTCTGCAGGCAGATTGGCGAGACCCGCCATAAGACTGTCTGCGCCAGCCGCCCCCATGCCGCGCATATCGTTTTCAAACTTGTCAGCCATCGCGCCGGACATTTGAGCGATCTGGCTTTGGGTATCTGCGATTTGCTCCTTCAACTCCCGTAAGGTGACGGCCTGCGTGGCCCGATTCAGCTTTTCAAAGCGGTCGATCAGCTGATCCGTAGGGTCGGCCAAGTCGCCCAGGCGCTTTTTAAGCTCACCGCTGTTCTCGCCCAGGCTGAGGAATGAGTATGCGACAGCACCGGTCATGGCGATAAGACCCACAGGCCCTGTCATCAGTCTCAACAGAGCGTCTCCAGCCGCCGACACCGCGGTCATTGAACGACTTGCCAATGTCGCTGCCTCAGTTGCTCTTTCCGATGTTTGAACAGCTGCATTCACTGCGAGCGTTGTCTCGCCAAAAGCGGCGGCTGCGGCAGTCTTCCCAGCGTAAGCAGCCTGAATTTCTGCCGATGTAGCGACGGTTGTTGCCGCCAGTTGGGCTTCGGCAACCTGGATCTGCTTGATGATTGCAACTTCATCAAGGCGAGCCAGCGCCATCCTGTTTCTCGCCGCCGCTCGTCCCTGCTCTGTTATCTGGGCTGCTAGGCGCTGCTCTTCCAGTACGCGCTCGCCAGCAAGAGTTGTTTGAACGGCTTTCAGGTTGTTGATTTCAGACTGTTGCCGCATCCGGTCCGAAGCGACTTTCTGCTGTGCCGACAGTACATCAGCGTTTGCCCTGGCAAGAGCTGCCTGTGCATCAGCTTGTTTGGCCTGGGCAGACGTCAGCGACTGGGCGGCAGAGGCCGCATCTGCCTTTAGCTGATTATTCGTTGCGGCGATGGACAGAGCGGTGGCCCCGGCCTGCTGGATTGCAGCTTTGGTTGCCGCTCCGAACCCAATCACTGCCTGGCCAATCGCCAGGGCAAGCCGCGCACCGACGATTACAGCCAAGGTTTCAGCGACATTCGAGACACGTGCGAGGCTTTCCTCTACCGCCGCAGAATCAGAAGTCAGGATATCGATCGATTGCGAGACCCCAACGATGACCTCTGCAGCCCGCGAACTCGCAGCGCTTGCCTGGTCCAGGCGCCCTATAAGCTGGGTGTAGGAGTTGCCAATCGCCGTGATGCTATTGCCGATTGTGACGGCGGTCTTGCCGTATAGGTCTTCGACGGCTTTTTGCTGGCTCTGCAGCGCTTTAACAACGGCCTCAGCAGTGAGTTTGCCCTCAGAACCCAGGGCGCGCAGTTCGCCAACTGTTTTGCCCATGCCAGCAGCAATCGCCTGCGCCAGGGCCGGAGCCTGCTCCATCACGGAGTTCAGCTCTTCCCCGCGCAGCACGCCGGACGCAAAAGCCTGGCCGAGCTGCATCAATGCGGCATCAGCCGCCGAAGCCGAAGTGCCCGAAATCGCCAGAGCCTTGCTGATCGTACCCACGATCCCGGCCACGCCCTCGCCTGTCAGCTTGAGCTCTTTCTGGTTCGTCGCGATACGCTGGTACAGCTCGGCCGTAGCGGTCAGCGGCTGGAACGAGCTCTGCGCGATGGAGAACACCGCCTTTTGGGCAGCATTGAATTCGGCGGCGCTGGTAGTGACGAGACGGAGACGGCTAGCAATCGTCGCATAGGCGTCGGCTTGGTTCATCAGCGAGCTGATGCTCAAGCCTCCAGCAGCCGCAGCCATGGCGCCCCTGACCATATTGCCTGCAGAAAGAGCGCTTTGCCCGGCTCGCGCAAATGCGGAGTCGACAGTAGACAGCTGACGGTCGATTCGCCCAGAGACCTGCGCAACGGTTGAGTCTGCCTTGGCCATTTCCTGCCGCAGCTGGGCTGTGGTTGCTTCCAGCCGAATCAGCATTCCCTGGACTTCTTGACCTGACATGCGTTTCTCCAGGCGAAAAAAAGCCCGCTCGGACGGGCCTCTCACATTCAAATTGCAATATCGACTAAATTCGAATGTCGGGATTGCGTTTTTTAATTCTGGTTATGATGGGAGTCAACAGCTTTCGCACAAGTAATCGCAAGACACCAGACTTGCCAACAGGCACGGCCATGAAACCACCAACATAATAATAAAATCCAATGAACAACCTACCTGCAGAGTGCTTTCTCAAATAGTTATCTCGCCACCAGCGCAAAACCTTCACATCTTCTGCAAGCGGAGTCCCAAAGGCTGCCGTGGCGACAATGCACTGCGATGTCTTCATTGCATTTAAATTATTCTGAATATCGATATCTCTTGGATTTATCAGGGCAGCCTTCTCCAAAAGCGGCAAAGCTGCATCCTTATTCCCATGACCTTCCCACAAGAGCAAAGCTTTGAGATTAAGATATACTGCATTATCCGGGATTATCTCGATTGAACGATTTATATATTTCAGAGCAAGGTCGACATCGGCTGGGCTGGCTACTCCGGCTAACCGAGAATTAGATCCGTATACCTGCTTATTCGCCTGCAGCTGATGGAGCACATACAGCGCCTTCAAATAATACTGTTCCGCTTCGTTTATGCTTTCAATTTCCACAACACCCATAACCGAATCCCTTCCAATCACTATTGACGGGGGATTATGCTTCAAAACGCCATTATTGAGGAGCCTGTAGCGGCCATGAAAGCACACCGCTACGCTGCATCAGTCCTGCGGTTTATCGCGGCAGCTCGGAACCCCATGCGCACGTCTTTGGCGACAACTTCCTTGGACCTAGGCTTCTCGCCCGACCCGAATGGATTGGTGTTGCGGATGAACTCCACCTTCGCATCCCAGGCAAGGAGGATTTCCGGGACAGCTGCCGCCCATGCCTCGCTAGGGGGCCAGCCCAGGCAGCCGGTGGCTATGCCAAACAATTCATCCACGTAGCTGCCATTGCCGTCACGCTTTACTTTTTTCCCGTCTTTTTTTGCTCTTCAGCCGCAGCCTCGAGCTGCTCGGCGGCTTTGGCAGCTGGGTTCAGCAGGGCACTGAGATACTCGATCAGTGGAGGGGTCACGCTGATCACGCCCACGTTGAAGATCTCTTCTTCCAGCTCTTCGACGGCCGAAGGCTTGAGGGCCAGGCCAGCGCCCGCGATCACCACCTGGGTGACAGCAGCCAGGCTGAATTTTTGGACTTCGTGCATGGCAGGCAGGATACCGCCGAACGTTTTCTCGATGCGTTTCACAGCCTTCAGTGTGAACGCGAGGGTGTACAGCTCGGTACCGATTTGAACGTCGATGTTGCCGTGGTCAGTCTTGGACATGGATGATTCTCTAATTGATATGCGATAGGTGGGCTAGGCGCCGCGAGGGGCGGCACCTAGTGCAATTGGGTCCGGGGTTAGGGGGTCGGACCGACTTCGTAGATTTCGGAGTTGATGCCCATCGTCACTGCGCGGGTGATCACGTCTTCTGCGCCACCGATAGTCTTACGGGAGCTCATGACCTTGACCGCGAAGTAATCGACCAGACCATCGACGTATTCCACCTTGACCGGGTAATCGAACTGAGAGCGGTCCTTCTGAGCCTCGACCAGAGCCAGCTGGCCAGCGTCACCCACGTCGAATCCGATGGTCAGCTCAACCGAGCCGGCGTCGGCCAGACCTTTCAGGTGGCGAGTACGGCTGTCGGCCAGAGCGGCAAAGGTGACATCACCGACCTCATCGCCGTAATCGCCGATGTTGGACACTTCGCCCACCTCGACGTAAGTCAGACCCTCCAGGAGGGTGACGGCGGCCGACTCGGTGGCTGGCAGTTTCGCGGAAAGGCGCGGCCCGATGGAAAGGCGCGTGCCAGCGGCGGTATTGATGGGCATAGCTAGTCCTCCAGGGACATTGGATAAAGCCGCTGGGCGGCGGGATGCAGTGGGATTAGTGCTGAGTGATGATTCGGAGCGTGATGGCGCCCATGAAGGTCTTCCCGTCAGGCTCCCGGTTTGTCTGGGTTCGTAGTACGCGAACAGAGACAGCGTTGCCGGTGCTCAATGGGAGGCTCACTTCGTCCAGGGCCTCAGCGATCTGAGCATTTATGCGCTTCACCTCGGCCTGGCCTTGGTAGCTGGACCAGATGGACAGGTAGAACAACCGGTTCTCCCGTTTCCTTCCGAACACGGGGGTTTTGTTGCTCGAGACCTCGTAATCGAGCGTCACGTAGGGATACGGCGTTCCCTCGGGCACGGCGTCATACACCGGTACAGGCTTCAAGGCTACGGTCAGCCGCTGGTACAAGGCCATCTGGAGCGCGATTGTAGGATCACTCATCGAGCCTCCTGGGCTGCTCGAGCGAGCGTGCTCGAGATGGCTCGCTTGATGATCGTGGCAATCTCGTCGCGGTTCATGTCGATGGATGGGCGCAGCCATGGATGTGCAGGACGAGCTGCCACGGTGCCGTCGCCCAACTGGTACTGCTTGGTGCCGTACTCGATGAACTTGGCGTAGAAGATCTTCCGGTTGTTGCGCTTGCCACGGATGCCGATTTCCGCGTCGAGACCAGACTTCGAGACAAATGCCTCGAGTGCGTTCTCGGCATCACCCGTGTCGCGAGGGATGAGCTCCTGCTGGGTGGCCAGCACCAAATTGGCGGCCTCGACCATCGCCGGACGGAGATCGCTCTCCATTTGGTTGCCGATTCGCCTGAGTAGTCCCCGTAGCTTGTAATCGCCCTGGGAGCGGGACCGGCGAGCCATGATCAGGCTTTCTCGTCGGTAGACTTGGATGCCTTGGTGGGCTGGGTTGCGGTCGCTTCTTCGGCCACTCGGCGATCGATCAGTTCGGCCCCGGTCTTTGCGTCGACCGTGAACTCTTCGCCGCGCTCTTTCACGCCGAAAGGGCCGGACAGACGGGCTTTTGCAATCATTTTCATGATGGATTCCTCAAGGATTTGGGACGCTTGAGCACAGAAGTCGCAGCATGCTGCGCTCGTTATCGGGAAGTGCGGCCTCGATCAGGTAGGTCGAAGCGCCATGAACCAAGCGCAAGCCGGGCACCAAGTCATCAGCGGGTCGACAGCGGATCTCAGCAGTAACGAGCGCGGTGACCTGCTGTGCAACGACGGCGGTGCGGCCTGACGGCATCGTGATTTCGGCCCAGATTTGGCGTAGCTCTATCCAGGTCAATGCCCCGCCGCCCATGCCATCGTCCGCACGCTGGTGTTCTTGCACCGAGCACCGGTGCCGCAAGGGACCCGCACGCATCAGACCCCCCAGCCAACGCGATAAGGCGTCAGCAGTGAACGAGAGCCCATAGGCAGCTCACTGGAAATAGTGCCGACCACCACGTCCTCCCGGTTGCCATAAAGGCTTCCCAGAATGAGCAGGCAGGCTGCCTTCACCGATGGGTTGATGAGGATGGGATCATCTCCCGCCTCGCCAGCCAGGACCGCTTCCGCCATTGTTTCTGCGTCTGCGTAGAAGCGCCGATTCATGAACTGAGCTGCACTGTCTTCGGCAGCCGCCAGAAGAAGCTCGACGTGCTCGCGGTCATATTCCTCGGCGCGTACGTGCTGCATGGCCACATCCGTAGGAATAGCGTTCATGTCAGGCCTTCGGTTTTTTGTCAGTGGCCAGGCCAGCGGCGATCAGCTGCTTGGCATGAAGTCTTGGCGCGCTATAAGCCGGCCCACCCCGGCGCTTAAGCTCGCCGGCGTCCTGATAGGTGCGCAGAGGGTACACATCTACCTCCACCGGATTGGGGTCATCTGGGGAGGCTGCTTCCGGAATTGAAGTCTCGTCGCTCGGCGAAAACGCTCCATCCAGCACGGATGGCGGCGCAACGTCCGCGCTGGTACTGTCCTGCGCAGAGACAACGTCAGAGGCCAATGAAGTCGGTGGCTGAGCTGGTTTTTCCTGTTTCCGTGTGGAGGCTGTCATGGGGCGTACTCCGGTTCGGCGCCCTGGATAGGCGCCAGTAGTAGGAAGAAGGACTTATTCGCCGGTCAGCGGACCGGTTACGAAGGCCTCGCCGCGATACACCGCCAGCGCCAGGCGCTGCTCTGCACGCACGGTGACCATGTTGTTTTCGAAGTCCTTGTCGTTTTCGGTAGAGATCAGGATCTCGACGTCCATCCGATCGAAGATCTGTGCGCCGAGAGCGAAGGAGCCGACCAAGAAGTCATCCTGCGGCATGGCCTGGGTCGGCACGACTGGACGGCGCCACAGCATGGGCTGGGTGTCACCCTGTGGCTGGCCAATCAGGTAGCGGCCGTTCGCATCCTTGAGCAGCTCGATCAAGGCCCAGTCGATCGGGTTGAGTACGATGCCGTCCGAGGGGAATTCGGCCAACTCAGCTTGCAGCAGCGCCAGACGGAGACGGTCAATACGCTGCTCTCCTGTTACGGTGACGCCGCCAGGAGCAGCATAAAGCTGTGCTGCCGGCACGATACCGCCGATATTGGCGCCGGCGCCGTTGCCGAAGAGCAACTGACTTTCCTCGGCAAGCTTCAAACCGTAGCGACCGCGCGCGTCGATGAAACTTCTCAATGCCGGAGCGTCGTCCAATATCTGGCGGCTGGCCTTGAACAGATGCGCCAGCGTTCGGACCGGAGCATTCTCGAGCTTGAACGTGATGTCGGAGTACGGCTTGGCGCCCTTTTCCGCCACGGGCGCAGCGTTGTTCGTGAAACCGCTTTCCTGCACGTATTCAACCGAATTGCTTCCGGTCTGGCCCGGTGCGATGAGATCACGAATGGTCAGGCGTCGCTCGGGCGCGGCCTGGACGCCATAAAGGCGCTCAGCCGGGACCAGATCGCCACCGGAGCCAGTAGCCGAAGTGATGGCAGCGCGCGGTACCGAGATGCGGCGGGAGCCGCGGAAGGAAGAGTCTACGCCCTCCATTTCCTTGGAAGCGGAAACGATCTCCCCCACGGATGGCTGACGATCGGGCTGTGACCGGTCACGGCTGGCATTGACCAGCTTCTGCTCAGTCTCCGTCAGGCGGGCCGAGATTTCGCCCTGCTTGGTTAGCAGCTCATCGACCTTAACGCGGGTCTCGGCGCTCATCTCGCCGGAGGTCTTGATTTGCTTTTCGACCGATTCAGCCTGGCTCTTGATCTGGTCGCCGATACCTTTGAGGGTGGCGCTCAGCTCGGTGTACTGCTTTTCGTAATTGTCGCTCATCGCGAAAGTCCTTTGATGGAATTGAGGATTGCGGTCGCCTCGGACAAGGAGGCTGAAACATCAGGAGCGACAGCGCGGGGCTTATCGGTCGGAACAGCGCACGGCGTATCCCCGCCGGCAGCGCTAGGCGTACCGGTCTTGATTTCAGAAATGAGTTTGCGGCGCTCGCTGCGGGGCATGCCGGATTTGGCCAGGGCCGCGTCCAACTTGCGGGCTGAATGCGCCTGGGCGCCCTCCCCGTTCGGGGCCTGCTCTACTTCGGAAGAGGAAATCAGGCCGGTAGCGAAGCCCTTCTCGACAGCGTTAGCGCCGTTCATGTAGGTCTCGGCGTCGAGCATCTTCTCTACCGCCGCCTCGTCCTGACCGCTGGTGTCCGCGTAGAGACTGATCATGGCGCGGTCGAACTCTTCCATCGTGTCGGCGAGCTCGCGGATCGCGTGTCGGTTGCCAGCGGAGTAGGTCCAGCAGTTGTGGATCATCAGGAAGGCTGTCTTGGCCACCTCGCGCTTGGCTCCGGCCATGGCGATGACGGAGGCAGCAGAGGCGGCCAAGCCGAGCACCTTCGTGGTGACCTCCTGCGAATGCTCGAGCAGGCGGTTGTAGATCGCGATGCCTTCGAACATATCGCCGCCAGGCGAGTTGATATAGACGGTGACCGGTTTGTCGCCGATCGCCCGAAGCGCAGCGTCTACCCGCTTGAGGGTAACGCCCTCGCCGTACCAGTCCTCACCGATGATCCCGTACATGGTGATGGTATCGGTACCGGACTCGAGCGCTGCACGCAGGTCTGGATTCCAGAGATCGAGCGCGCGCGGGCTCAGCTCGCAGTTGAAGCTGCGTGCCTTGACGTTTAGCTGCATGGTTACTCCTGCTGGCCGAGCCAGTTTTTCAAAGCGGCCTGCGCGGCCTGGCCATCGGTGGATTCCCCCAGCTTATCGATAGGGGTTAGGTTGGCCTGCACGGTAAGCACGCCAGCATTGCCGCCATGACGCGGCAGGTTTTCTTTCACTCGGCATTCATCGCGCGTCATGATCCCGTTCTGGGTCATCTGGCTGTACCAGGCTGACCGGCCCGCTGTGTCAGCCTTTAGGAAGGCTTCCAGTGAGAATTCGCCGTAGTACGTTTGTCGCTCTACCGCCGTCAACAACCGTTTGTTCACGCATTGTTGAATCTGGTTGGTGATGGAGCTGATGCTGAAGGTCAGGAAAGCAATCATCTGCTGCTCGAGGCCGGTACCCCAGTTGCTGCCAGCGTCCGTCTTACCCACCATCCACGGCGGCACGCCAAACCATCTGCATACTTCCTCGACGCTGTACGCACGGGATTCCAGCAATTGAGCATCTACTGGATTGATCCCGATCGACTCTGGACTGATGCCCTGCTCCAGGACCGGCGAACGCCCGGCATTGAGTGCACCGGATACCTGCTTCACGTAGTCGCGAAACTCATCGCGCTGCTCCGGCTTGAGAACACGGTCAACCTTGAAGGCAACTGCAGGCAGCAAGCCGTTCTTGAAGGTGCCATTTGCTGCATCGTCTGCGGACATGGCCGCGCCGAAAACGTCAGCACCGTAGCGGATCGCAGAAAGCCCCACGCGTCCATCGAGGCTGAACGCCGGGATGTGCAGCATGTTTTGCCGTTCGATCTGTCGACGGGCCCCTTTGCGTGGTCGAAACCAGTAAGTGACCCTGCCGTCGTCATCCAGATCAAGATCCACTCGCCCAGGCAAGAGGAAGTCCAAAGCCACGATGCGTGACCCGCTACGGTGAATCTCCGCGAACGCGTTCCCGCGCAGCAGCATTGAAGCGACCATCGCCTGCCAGAACTGGAACGCGGTCATATCTTCGTTGGGACTGGTATGCACGATGTCGTAAAGCCCGAAGTCTCGAGCGTCTTTCCGACTACCATCCGGCTCGCGCCGGTAGACGCCCATCGGTAGTCCTGCGACGGATGTCGAGATGATTCGTACACAGGACCATACGGCCGAGAGCTGCATCGCGTTTTCGATGGTGACGCGTTTGCCAGAACTGGATTGGCTACCCAGGAACTGTCCCCAGAAGCCTCCGTCGCTCAACTTGATGGATTTACCGATCCACTCTCCAAGCGAAGCACGGGGCTTACTGGCGGCGCGCCCCAGTACTACCGACAAGGATCTAGTCACTGATTAGCCCCTTTCGGATGAATCCAGCGATGATGAGTAGCGCGGCACCGCCGGCCAGGAGTGCCCAGCCCAGACCGAGCAGGACATATACCCCACCAACAGCCACAGCGAACCCGCACAGCGCGATAGCGATAAAAAGGTGCAGTGGGTTCATACGATGATCGGGTTCCGAATAGCGGCCATGAAATCGTCATTCCCCCGGCTTTCTGGGTTAAGCGATATCAAGGTCACTGCGTTAAAGAGAGCCATCAATGGGTCGATCTTTGCCGAGCCGCTGGCTTGCTTGGTAATGAGGATTGAGTTGGCACGCGGCTCGACCTTGGCGTTGCCGACACACCAGGCCATCATGGGTTGACCGCCGTGCTTGAGGCCGCCTTCTGCCAGCTTGCGCTCGGCAGTCTTGATTGCCCCGCCGAGCTTCCAGCCCTGACTGATCGCCACGATCTTTTCCGGCGGTATTTCGCGCTCGATCATGGCGTCGTAGATGGCCCCAATACCCACCGGGTCGACGCCAACCTTGTCGAGCAAGCCCGCCTCTTCAATTTGGTCGACCAGGTCAGCTACATCGGTCACGTCGTCGCCGATTCGCTTGGAAAGCGTCAGATCACCGTCCTTTTCGAAGTCATGGAAGCGCGGGGCTTCCGCCTTCCGGCGCTCCAGTACCGATGGGTGCGCCCAGGCGTGCGTCCATACCAGCCAATCTCGGGTGCGCTTGTCGCGCCCTACTGCTGCAAACCCGAGCAGATCGTCTAAGCCGCCGCCATCGATGCCGACGTCGATGACCTCGGATCTTGCAATCAGCGTGTCGAGCGTCAATACGGGCTCGGCGGCTGCCTCCCAGAAATCAGCACCAGCCCAGCGACTGGACATCAACGCCAGCCCGATCTCGACATTCATGTGCTTTGCGAGAAAGTCGCGTATCGCCTCCTCGCCCGCCTCCTGAGCCTCTTGGTACTTCTGCTCGATCACCTGCTCGTCGACTGAAACGCCCCAGTTCGGGTTGGTGACGTAGGCATTCGACAGATCCTTATGCAGGTCTTTTTCGATCATCCATTTCGGAAACTCGTAAATGATCGGAAGGAACCGCTTATCGGTGATTCGTCCGTCCCGCACGGCGCGCGCATAGTCGAGTTTTGCCTTGAAGACGCCCGCGGGAGGCGCGGCAGATTGAGTGGTGCAATAGAACACGAACCCTTCAGGCCTCGAAGCCAGACCGCCAGTGGCCTCAGTGAGCATATTTGCGGACTTGGCCTGCTTCCCGAACTCGTGCAGTTCGTCGATGAATACGCCGATCGCCTTTTTGCCGGTGACCGTCGCACTGTCGGCGGCGACCACCTTCAGCGTTGCCTGATTCAGCCTGTCAGTGACGGTGCGCTGCCACTCGTTCTCATGAAAGCGAGCCTCAAGATCCTCGTCGGCCTTGATCATGTCGCGGATCGGCTTGTAGGCGTTGTCCGCCGCTTCTTTGGTGGGAGCAAGAATGATGAATTCGCCGGACGCCCTAACATTCAAGATGAGCGCGGTCAGCATAATGCCGGCTGCGATGGTGCTCTTGCCGTTTTTCTTGCTAACCATCAAAAAGTAATTGGTGATCAGGCGGCGCCTGGCTTCCTGATCGTAGGATCCAAACAGTACCGCAACTAGATCCAGCACCCACGGCTGGCAGGTATCCCCCATCAAAGGACTGCCGGTCGCGTCAACCATCCTCAGGTTGCAGAACACGTCGAGCGCGTCGTCAGCCTGATCTTGGAATATAGGGGTCAGCGGCATGATCGACTCTCGATCGACAATGCGCGACTCCCAGTCTTTGCAAGACGTTGTCCAATCTAAAGGAGCGTCAGTACCTTTTTCTGTTTCTTCCAATTGTCCATCTCCCACAGCGGCCGCAAATTGCTCAACGACCAGCAGGCACGGAACTCCGCATCGCCGATCTCTTTGATGTTGAAGGCCGCAACAGGAATGATGTGGTCGATATGAATCTCCCCGGTAACTAAGCGCTCCCAGGTCATGCCTTTGGTGAATTGACGCTCTATATGTGCAACTAGCTCAGCTTTTGTGAAGCCAAGGAATTCACCTATGGCTCCTGGCTCGTAGGTGCCGCGAAGCATTCCGCGGATTCGCGCTTTGACTCGCTTATTCAAGACGTGTATCGGGCTGCTCTGTATCTTCGCGTCTGACCTACGCTGCTTCGCCCGGACCTTATCCCTGTTCGCATCACGCCAAATCCTGTCTGTTTCCTTGGTCTTTTCCGGGTTCCGGACCTTCCACGCCGCTGTCGATGCCCGGGCCTTGTCCAGATTACGATTGCGCCAATCCCGCTTCATTTCCGCATATCGCCCACTGGCGACATAGCTCTGATTCAGACGCTTTCGGTTGGCAGCTATGTCCGGCTTTTTTATTGCCTCACGGACAGCAGCCTTATGGCACTCTCGGCACCTTCCGCGCAGGCCATACTTCCCGCCTTTATTTGCGTGGAAGTAATCAGTTGTGGCGGGTTTTACGTGCTCGCAGGTAGAGCACTGCTTTACGAGGGATGTAGAATCGCAGACAGCCATGACGACCTCTCAAACAGGTTGGCTTGGTTAGAAGCCCCGGCGGGATTGCACTCCCCTGGGGCTTCGTCATCTTATCATTTCACCGCCCTAAGCTGCCCCGGCCTGCGTAAGCCAAACCTGCCAGACGCTACCTGCTCGGCAGCCTCTTGCACTTGTTCCTTCTTCCCCTTCTCGCCCTTCTTGGCGTGATCGTAAGGCATAAGTCCAAGGGCTATCTTTGCGGCCAGCTCCGGGTTTAGCTTCTCATTATCCCGAGCTATTCGCTCTAGTAGCGCCCTGCTATCGAACAACGGTTGGTCATCGGCTGGACTCTCTTCCGGGTTAACTTTTTTAACCTCAGACTTAACTTTTGGCTGATCGGAGCCCAGAGCAGTACACCGATGCATATAAGTGGCCACGTCTGGGTCTTTGAAAAGCTTGGAGCCAGCCTGCGGCGCGGTCTTGACGCTGTATCCAGCATCGATCGCTGCTTGAGATTTGCTGGCCCCAGACAAAAGAGCGTCAGCAAACCGGCGCTTTTTGTCGGTTAATGCCATTTAACTTTTCCTGAGTGAGGGAAAAAATCTCTGCGTGCGTTCGGGGGCGGTGTCCGAGGCGGAAGGCGCCACGGTTTCGACCCACCCTGGGGGTCTGACGTGCTACAAAAGGGGCATCGCACCTCTTTGGTGCATCGCTGACGATCAGCGAACCCGGCCAGACCCTTGGGCAGACTCGGTAGCGCTCTTGGCCTGGTGACAGGGAACGCATAGCGCCTGGAGGTTGGCGTCGTCGTCGGTACCGCCTTGGGCGATGTTGACGATGTGGTCGACCTCGAGGTCGATCGTGACAATGCCGCACGCTTGGCATGTGTACTTGTCACGCACCAGGATCGACTCACGTTTACGACGCCAGGGTCGACCGCCGCGGCCAGAACCCCAGCCCTTTTCGGCCTCAGGGGAAACCGGCGCTGCATACTGCCTTCCTTCAGCCTCTTGCATGCGAGGCTTCAACGCCTTGAGCCTGGACATGGTTACTTCTCCAGCGTAAGGCGAATCATCGCCATTACGGCGCTGACCATAGCTGTGTCTGACTGCTTGGCGATAGCGATCACATCTTCCTCAGCCTTCTTGACCTCGGCCTGCTCTCCGGGCGACATCTCGCTGACCATGCCCTTCATGACGTAGTACTCGGCTTTATCATTCATCATTGGACTCCTTGAACTCGATCCGGACATCACCCATGAGCACGATCTGATCGATGTAGTCAGTGCCAGGCATGACCTGAAAAGGCTGTACGGCAACTACGGCAATGCCCAGCACAGTGTCGGCGTAGCAAACATAGTTGCATTCGATGCCATCAATGAAAGCGAGACGTGGGCCGCGCCCGTCACCAGCGATGTGGACATGCTCCCGGCTGAAGTATTCGGCTTCAGCTTTGCTGCTACTCATGAGCAGTTACTCGCTTGAGCTGCTCAGCCAGCAGCGTATCTAGATGGCGACTCAGCCTCACGGCCAACTCGCCAGTAGTCTCAGGGAGCAGCCGGGCGGCTTGATCAATAGCTTGCTCAAGCGGATCGAGCATGAAGCTCATCGTCTCGCCTTGGGTGGCGGTCATGAGACGGCTATCCGATGTCGCTTTAAACTCGGTCCGCTCTGTGCCAATCAGGTAAGCATGCTGACCGGTGCCGAGCATCAGAACCTCCGCGCCGATCTTTTCGGCGACGGCCTGCGCCATTGCCTTGCTTGTGGCGAGCTGCGTTTCGGACAAAGCGATATTGCTGGTGATTACCAAGATGCTTCGCGGCAGATTCATCGTGGGCTCCAATACGGGCGGCGGATTGCGGAAAGGCGGGGCCTGGTTGTTTCGGGCCAACTGCGGCGAGTCGTCTCGGCGTTCCATCAGCTGAATGGATCAGCAGGCTTGGCGATCGAACGGACGAACCACATAAAGCCCTGCTGCAAGTTCGTCTTGGCCAAAGCCAAGAGCCGTGGGTCGACGCCCTCGATCTTGCTGATCTGCTTGAACAACTCGCCCGCGTCCGCTTCCAAAGCCTTGATCGAGTTCATGCCGTCGATTTCGGACTGGGTCAGGTCGCGGTAGCCGGTGATCTTCTTATGCTGGTTATCCATCAAGGGTTTCCTCGGGATGATCGCGCCACGAAATGGCACTTATTGATTTTGTGGCGCGTCTCGCGACTCAATGCACGGGTACTGCTTCAGAAAGGTCATAGGCGCATCGCACGCGTTGCACCGGTGCGGATACTGGGCTGGATATGACATGAGCGCGATGCCGGTAGGCCTCATCGATCCAGAGCCGCACTCATCGCATGTGTAGTCCAACTGATAGGGGGCGATTTGCTTTGCACCTTCAGCCATGTGAAACCCTCGCTTTGCTCCAACAATCAGCGCCGATTGATTTGTTGCGCACCTACTTGCTCTTACTGCGCTGGATCTGCGCGTCGACTTGATCGGCGCAAGTGTCGAGCAGGTTGATGGCCCGATCCTTCAGCGCCCAGAGGTCACCGTTCAAGGCCAGGTCTTCGTCGCTGTCGCTGATCCGCTCACACGGGACCATCTCAGGGGGCTCGATCCTTACCGCCGTTGTCTTTGCCGGTGCTGGCTGCGGGCTTCCCGCGCAGGCCGTCAGGAAGAGGCTGAGCAGCCCAGTCACGAACAGGCTTGCTGTTGCGTTTGAGGTCTTCAAAGTTCTTCCTCGCTTGCCGGGCTTTGGATTCGCTGGCTTTCAGGCGCTTGTTCAGGTCGGCCAAGTAGTCGGCATTGCGCTTGGCTTCGGCACGCAGGGTGGTGATCGTGGCCTGGCTCTCGGCGTTGGCCTCGGTCGCTTCCTTCACAGCCTTGGCTGATACGGTGACTTGGCCTTGAAGGGCAATCACACGGTATTGCTGGATACCGATGAGCAGGATCCCCACCAGCGCGATGAGCAGTGCAGCGGCAAAGGCTTTCATGCGGCATCTACCTTGCGGCCCAGGAAGCGGGTCACCAGTTCGCGAATGGCTGTCACGCCAAGGAATCCGATCGTGCCACCGGCGGCTACCGACAGGCTCGGCGGCCAGGTCATCCACTCGATCAGGCTCGACGCAACCAGGCTCAGAGATCCGCAGATCAGCGATTCGAAGATGATTCGACGCTTACTGGTTTCTTTCGCGTCCCACATGATGCGAAGTAAGGAGACTGTGATGGCCATGATTGCGCCCTGCCAGAGTGGCGTACTTAGAAGGAGCCAGAGCTGCGCCCATACGTCAGGATTTTTCTCAGGCATTTTCATTCTCGCCTCATGGAGGGCGTCAGTTGGACAGCGCCCGAGCTTCGCGCGAGAGACCATGCAATGGATGGTAATCCTGGGCGGCTTGGTGAGCCCTTCGAGCCTGTTTAGCGTCTTCGAGACTGTCGTACTGGCCAATGCTCTTGCGGACGCCGTTGATTTGAATTCGCGCATGCCACTTTTGCTCATGGCTATTCCAGTAAACGCCTACCACTCCAGATCGGTTACGACTGCGGACAGAGCGATTCTTGGAATTGTCTCTTGGGGTAACCAGCCTGAGATTCACAAGTCGGTTATCCAGGCCATTGCCGTTCACGTGGTCGATCATCAGGGATTCATCGATGGATCCGTGAACCAAAATCCAAATAAGCCTATGCGCTTTCAATGTCTTGCGACCCAATGAAACTTGCATATAGGAGATGCCGCCGGGCTTGTGAAGCTTGCTCCCTGCCAGCTTACCGGCGTAGCGGGAATTCCATGATTTGGCTGCGCCCAGGCTACTGAATTCGTAGTCTGGTCTGGGCTTCCAGCGCAGTTCGCCGGATTCCTCAGAATACTCAAGTACTGCGGACAGCTGATCGCGAGTCATCTCGATTGGGCCGGCTACTTTCATGCGGGACATCCGGGTTGCTCCCCCGAGGGGAGATTGATAGATCCGGCTGCCTCTGCACTCCCAGCTTGGGGCAATGGGTGTGGGGAGCCGAAAACGATGAGGCCCCGCTGAGTAGCGAGGCCCTGAATAGGCGCAGATGACCGGTGCTGATCCCGGCACAGTCCTCGACCGCTGAGGCGCATCAGCCTGCGCATTCATCTGCATAAACGAAAAAGCCCCGCTCGAAGGCAGGGCTTTTCTTTGTCGTCTCTCATAATGCGCAAGATCGACATGATGGGGCTAATTTATGATCATTCCGCCACTACGTCAAGCGGCGTCGATAAAGATCTGCTCGCGGTCGAAGATCTCGGTCGCATGGATCACTGCTTCCTCTTCAAGCTTTTCCATAAGCTTAACGATGCCGGTCTTCCAGCGTCGGCGGGTGGACTCGGGCTTGCCCTCTGTATCCCAGGTGTTCATGTCGTAGAACTCCGCTCGCAGCACGATCATGTCCGTCGAGCGCTTGCGTGTTTGGATGCCTTTCAGTTTAGGGATTGCCCAGGCAGTCAGGGCCTTATAGACGAAGAGCTGTGGCGCTGGCGAGGTCGTGCGGCTGACCAAGCGACCGATAGCTGCGACCTTGTTGGCTTTATGGGTGGAGTACTTGGCGACCAGCACGTCCCACTGAGCCCTACCAAGCTGGCGGTGCAGCAACGCATAGAGGCAGCAATCGTAGTCAAACTTGTCGCGTACCGAGAGCGTGCTGCCGTTACCGCCCTGGCGCAGATCGGCGTCGATCAGCTTTTGCCAAGACTGCTTGGTGCTGTTGTCTATGTTGTCTGCTGCCAGCACTCGCACCAGGGTGCTCATCACGTCTTTGTACATGCTCATTGATTAATCCCCTGTGTAGTTCGTGCCGCCGGCGCCGCGGCGGTTGTTCTGCTCGTATTGCGCACCAGGACCAACACCCTGGAGCGCCTTCAACTGTTCGATATGCCGCTCGGCTTCCTGGAGCCGCAGACTCAGCTGGGTGACAAGTTCTTCCACCGGCAGCGCCTCACCGGTAACGGCCGACACCCAGCCGGAGGCATTGCAGCGGCCACAGGGCAGCTCATAGAAGACACCCTTGATCACCGACTTCCCTCGGCATTCATAGCACTGCGTCAGGACGACCTTTTCTTTCTTGAGCGCTGGGCCGTGACTCTTCTTCATTCTGCTCGACGCCCCTTATTGGCTCGCAGCCAGGGACGCGGCGGCTGTCGCTTCTCGCCAGCGAGCTCCGACGTGATGTCATAGAACTCGTCAATGATCACCAGCCCGGGTATCCCGCCTCGAATGCCTTCATGAATGCCACTCCCACCGATGACCAGGACCGCAGGCCACTGGGACTTCCCCGGATTTCTCATTTCGAATCCTCGCCTATGGTTGATTCAGTGGTGGCCGCGCAGCCCTTGTCCGGCGCGGCCTCTGGCGTATTGCTGGAGTCTTTGTTTCTGCCTTCCTCCAACCCATGAATGGCAGCAAACCCCTTGGCGTCTAAATGGGCGTGCCACTTCTCCAATGCCACGCGCTTGCGCTCCTCCACCGTGGTGTGGATGTAGGCCTGCACTGTGCGGGCCATGGCATGGTTGATCAGCATTTCACCGATCAGGAAGTCGATGCCCAGGTCTGCCCAGCCGGTACGGGCCAGCTTGCGCAGGTCGTGGCTGGTCCACTCGCCCTCCCCCAGCTGGGTGAACACAGCGGCGGCCTGGCCCTCGGTCATGCCCTTGCCGTTGCGCGCCGGGAACAGGTACTGCCCGGTGTACCCCGTGGCGGCCTGGCGGGCGCGGTAGCGTGTCAGCAGCGCGCACACCTGATCGGTCAGTGGCAGGGTGTGCTCAACCCGCGTCTTCGTGTGGGCGGCCGGCAGGTGCCAGGTGCGTTCGGCCAGGCTGATATGCGACCACAGCGCCATCCGGGTTTCGCCGACACGCGAGCCATGACACAGCATCATCAGGGCCAACATGGCGTGGGCTGGCCGGCGTTCCATGGCTTCGGCCAAACGCCCGAGTAACGCCTCCACCTGGACGCCGCGCAGGCGTGCCGGCTTTACCTTGATCTTGGTCTTGGAAAAGTCGCTGAATTTGATGCCTGCCATGGGGTTGCTCGGGATCATGCCCAGGGTATGCGCCTGCCGGCAGGCCACCACCAGCAGCGCGAAGATCAGACGCACGAACTCCAGCGACAGAGTCTCCTGCAGCGGCCACATCAACTGGGTGTCCAGCGTGCCGTGGCGCACGTCAGCGAAGGCCAGGCCGCCAACGCGCGGGATCAGGTGGCAGGCAATCGCCGACTTGGCCGTGGCCTTGCGCTTGGCCGACAGGTGCCGATCGCGGCTCATCCTGTCGCTGTACCAGGTCAGCAGCTCGCCCAGGGTCGCCCACGGCGAGAGCGCGGCGCTGGCATGGGGATCGGTCGCCAGACGCTGACGAGTTTCAGGCAACGCGGCCAGAACAGCCTTGACCGACAGATCGGGGTAGGCACCGATCCGGTTCCACTTCTTGCGCACCACCAGACTCCAGGTCCCGCGTGGGCGATCCTCGGTAAAGCGGAAGTACAGACCAGGGTGACGCGGGTCACGCATGAGTACACAGGACACATCGCTGGCCCTTCGGCGCAGCTCGGCGTCGGAAAACGAGATGGTAAGGGTCATGCTGCCACCGTCTGCGGCAGCTGCAGGTAGGCCTGCACCGCCTCCATAGCGTCAAGCTGCCCGCGGCAGACTACGGCCAGGTAACCTTGGGTGTTCAGCGCCTGAATGAAGCCGTGCTGACTGGCGGACACGGCAGCATCGAACGGCGGTGCAGCCTTGAATTCGATATACAGGCCGAAATACCCACCGCGCGCCATGGGCAACACCAGGTCAGGCACACCAGCTTTAACGCCCTGCGCCTTGAGCTTGGCAGCTACCGCCTTCATCCGATGACCACCATTGGGTACGTGGTAGATCAGCTTGGCGACAGCCGGAAAGCGCAGCTCCAGTTCACGCATCAGCGCTGCCTGTTCCTGGCCTTCCCGGTCGATGGGTGTAGCGCGCTTGCGAGGCGCCGCGTACGCGCGGGCGGTAGCTGGCATGGTGGATTACCTCTTGCCTTCGGCGCGCTTGCGGATATTGGCGATGATCGCGCCACGGATCAGGCAGAAGCTCGAGCAGACGACCATAGCGGCCAGAAGAACGTACCCAGCGGTTTCCCAGTTCATGCTGCAACTCCTTTGGCGCCGATGACGCCTTCATTGATGAGCAAAGCCTGAGTGCGCATGACGCCCTCGGCGTGGTATTGGCGTGCTTCGGCGCGGCTGACTGCTGCGCTGCGGCCGTCGCAGGCGTCGTGGCAAGCACTGCAGGCCCAGGCACCCTGCAGGTCATTCGGTTTGCTGCCCATGCCACAGGTGCCGGCCATGCGGTAATGCGCCAGCACGGTGGTTTCAGGGTTGCCATTGCAGACGCCCGGGATCCGCACTTGGCATTCCCGGCCGCGGGCGGCCCTGGTCAGTTTCGATTGCTTCATGCGCGGGCTCCTTTCTGCTTCGCCTTCTGGTCTCGTTGAATCACGCCTTGCAGCGTGCTCAACAGCCAATCGGGCTTGCCTACCAGGCTCAGGTCCAACTCGCGGGCAACCCAGGCCAGCGCCCGGGTCAGCGTGCCGTTGCGTGCGCGTACCTTGCGGAGCTCATCGCCCATGGCCTTGCAGGAGCCGCGCATGCTGGAAAGGTCCTGCGCAGCCGCCTGGAGCTTCGCCTCGCTGATAGCCAGGCTGCGCTTGAGGGCATTGATTTCGTCCTCTGCGACAACCAGGCGCTCGATCAACACGGTGGAATTAACCATGACAGGCCTCCTTGGCTTTCTGCTGCTCGGGCTCGAAGTCGCCACGCAAAGGCATCAACTCCTTTTCTCCATACGCAAGCTCGTCCTCAATCGCCGGGTGAGTCACAAACCAGCCATCCGACGGGGCGAGGAATGCAAAAGCATCTGAATCCATAAGCTCCTGCCCTTTCAGAAGGCGCGATTCGATAGTCACTACGCTGTAGGCAGGGATTTCCACGTCATCGACAAGGGTCAGCGCCAGGTCGCCCGGCCTGAATTGATGGCTCATTGCGGGCACTCCTGTCGGTCTATGCAGATGGTTCGGTAGTGGCCGAAACACTCTGGCGATTGCCATGCTGTTGGCGTGTGGAAATCCATCTGGTGCTGCTTGGAACAAGGGTTGTAGTCGGCGGGCACTTCGCCGCAGCCGCTCCATGTACGGAAGTTCAAGCACTCCTCGCACCACCTTGCTGGCTTGCGGTTGCTCTTGGCTCCGTTGCGCCTACGGACAAGCTCTTCGAGCAGTTCATCGTCGGAAAAATTGTCGAGCGTGCTCATGATTTCACCTCGCATGCTGGCCAGATCAATTTCGCCTCACGCTGCGCGCCGGCCTTGTCTTGCGGCCCCTCCATCAGCACCATCGAGAACGGGCGGTAGCCTGGGACGTGGACTGTCCATACTCGTTTCATGGCACCACCTTCAGACCTTGGGCCTCAATAGCCCGCTTGCAGGCGGCAAGGGTCTGGTTACGCACGCTATGCCAGCGCACATCGTCTTCAGCGGCGGGCTTGCTGGTCTCGGGCAGTTCCACCACCAGAGACTCGCGAGAGGCCTTCCAGCCCTTCTGGAACGACTCCCAGTCAGACTGGGCCATCGGGTCGATGTAGTTGTTGCCCTTCGGGGGCTGGCGGCGGTGGTCTCGGGCATTCGTGCGCTCGAAGGCTTCTCGCATTTCGCGCATCTTGTTGGTGTCCATCAGTGCTGCTCCTCGGCTTCGGCCTGAGCGGCCAGGATGTCCAGGCGCTGCTGGGCCTGACCCAGAAGCTGATGATGGTCTTCTTCGCTGGTGACCGGCATGGGTACAAACAGAACGCGGTGCTTGGTGAAGGCCTGGGCCATAGCCATGGCTTCGCGGATTTGGGCGATATTGCTCATCAGTGCCTCCCTTTGCTGGCATAGCGCGAAGCCAGGTTCGCGACCTTGACCGGCTGCTCGACGGGTTCAGGTTTCCAGCCAGCAGCCAGGTTCTCGAATCGGTTGTACTGACCCAGGAAGGCAGCGCGGACGGTACCGGTCTCCACGTCACGGCCTTTGCCCACGATGATCTCGGCGATGCCCTTCTGGTCGGTGTTCTCGTTGTAAACTTCGTCGCGGTAAACGAAGAGGATCACGTCGGCGTCCTGCTCAATGGCACCGGATTCGCGGAGGTCAGATGGGACGGGGCGCTTATTCGGGCGCTCTTCGCACTTGCGGGACAGCTGGCTCAAGAGCACAACCGGGATACCCAGTTCGCGCGCCAGCAGCTTGCAACCACGGCTAATGCTGCTGACTTCCTCAGTCCGGTTGCCTCCGTCGCCTTCCATCAGCTGCAGGTAGTCGACCATCAGCAGGTCCAGGCCGTAACGCATCTTGTGGCGGCGAGCCATGGAGCGGATGCGGCCAACAGTGGCGCCAGCACGGTCAGCAATGAACAGATTCGCCTGCTGGATCTTCTGCGTCGCTAAGCCGAGTTCCATGCCATGGGACTGGCATGCCGCGCCGTTCTTGATCAGGTTGAGAGGAATACGCCCCTCGGAAGCTATTGCGCGGTCGAGCAACTGCCCCTTGCTCATCTCAAGGCTCACGACGAGGGCTGACTTACGCTGGCGAACCGCGGCATCAATGACGAAACCCATGGCGAGAGTGGTCTTGCCCATAGCAGGCCGCCCAGCAACGATGATCAGTTGCTCGGGCTGCAGGCCGCCCAGCTTCTCGTCCAAGTCATCCAGGCCAGTGGAAAGGCCGATCAAGGTCTCGCCCCGGACATGGCGGTCATGTCGCTCCTGCCACACTTCCAGCTGGTCAGCCATCAGGTCGCCAGCTTTGACCACCTCGTCACCGTCACAGCCGGAGTCGATTGCCATGGCTGCGGCCTGGACGGCTGCGATCTTCGCTTGGACGTCGCCAGCACCCTGGGCGATCTCGAGTGTTTGGGTGCTCAAGTCATACAGGGCCCGCTCAATCGCCCTCTCCCGGACGATCCGCGCATAGCCGCCGGCGTTCGCCACGCTTGGGGTGTTGGCAACCAGGGAGCCGCAATGACCGAGTGCGAGGTCGCCGTTGCTCAGCATGCCGATGTGGTCGGACACGGTCAGCAGGTCTACTGGGCGACCAGCGGCACGCAGCTCCATGATGCCGCGATAAACCTCGGCGTTCTCAGCGAAGTAGAACGACTCCGGAGCCAGGTCATCGGACAGCGTGTCGATCAGTTCAGGACGCTGGAGCATCGCGCCCAGCAGGCCGTGTTCGGCTTCGGCGTTGTAGGGTTCACGCATTGTAATTGCCCTCCACGACCTTCACGAAGTTGGCTGGGGCAATCAGCCAGTCGAAGGTGGCTCGGAAAGGCGCACCGCCATTTTTCCCAGCAGCACGACCCATCAGGAATTCCGACTGAGCGACGGCGCCGAAGTACTCGGTCCAGAAATCAAGGCTCTGGTGAACATCACTCTGGTTCCATCGAGCGCGGAGTTGTTTCTTCCGAGCCTCGGATACCAGAACCACGGTTGGCAGTGCAGGTGTGAGCAGTCGGTTGAACAAATCCACGATGTCCTGAACCGGGCATGACGGCGATCGCGGAACGCGGTTGCCAGTAGGTGACGGTTCACCTGACGGTTCCCTTACGGTTCTGGGGGCACCTGGTGCCGGGGTATCCGGCATATCCTGCCGGGGTGATGGGGCATCTGGTGCCGGGGGGCATTTGCTGCCGGGGGCATATCGTGCCGGGGTGACCGAGTACCAGGTAGAGCGGCCGAAACGCTGATTGCTGGTCAACAGCCCCGACTCTTCCAGCCAGCGCAGAGCATTACGGACGGCGCGCTCTGACAGGCAGGTGCGTACACCGATCGTGGCAACGGAAGGCCAGCAAACACCCTCATCGTTGGCGTTATCGGCCAAGGAGATCAGGACAGCCTTCTGCGCAGGGCTCATGCCTTCCAAGGGCCAGCAGGCACTCATGATGATCGTGCTCAATTGCTTTGCTCCAGCTGGTAGGAAGCCCAAACGCCAGCGACCCACTGCACGCCCTTGGCCGTGAACCGCGCTTGTGCATACGCATGACCATTGGTGTCACTGGTACCGGTTTTGAGTTCGAAGCGCTTCGCGGCCTGGTGCTGGCTGCACGGGGTCAGGACGCCGCCGAGGTAGTACATGACGCCCTTGTCCAGCAGCATCTGTCGGAATTGGCGTTCGTTGGCCTTGAGTAGCTTGGCCACCTGGCGGAAGCTCATGGAGCCGGACGCTTGAACGTATTGGTCGACGAAGGCTGCCTTCGGTGCGGCGATAGCCAAGGCTTGGCTGGCTGCTTGCTGGCGCTCGTATTGCTCAGCCCAAGCACGGGCGGCGACTGCAGGACTGGAGAAATCAGGCAGGGTCGCAATCACCCTCCCATTGCCCTCCTCCAGTTCGCGCCAGCGCTTGATCACAGCCATTCGCATTCCAGCGCTGTAGCCAGTCAGAAGGCAGTCCGTGTGCTCACGGTCGAGTAGATATTCAGTTTGCTGACGGTTCATGCCGTCCAAATAGATGCCCTGAAAAGTCAGGACATCTCTCTTGAGCTCGGCAAGCAAGCTACGGATGTCGGCCTTGACGTTGTCATGGCGCTTTCCGGTCAGGTCGGCGATCTCACGCGAAGACATCACCTGACCCGCGAGTGCTGGTGATCCGCTCAAAGCTGGCGCTCCCACCTGGGTATTGATTGCATCGACTGCTCTGTGCATAATCGACCTCGTTGAAGTTGTTGAAGAAACCGCCCTGCCAGGCGGTTTTTTTATGCCTGCGATTCGGGTACTGGACGAATGAACAGCAGGAAAGGCTGACTACTGGCGCAACGCCATTTGGTTGATAATTTGTTCAGGTTGAGCGGCACGAACCTGAGCCGTAGACGCGGTGTGCGAATTTGCGCGATCTGTCCCATGCCTCCTCCACTCAGCGCACCGTAATGCTGGTAATGGTCAAGCTACGAGCGGGTAGAGATCGGGGCGAAGCTCATGGCGCGAGACGCCAGTAGCTTTCTCGATTGGAAGTACATGGCGAGCGGGAACACCTCTGACTTTCCAGTAGGAGACCGCCATAGGGGTCACGCCCAAGATCTGAGCAAGGGCTTTGCCGGAGCTGGCAGCCAGGATTGCGCGCTCGAGAGGTGTGGGATTCATAAACAGTCCGCCGTCGGCGAATAAACATGCGTCAACGATACGTTTATTTAATAAACAGCGCAAGCCCGGTAAACTTTGTGTTTATGACTAATGAAAATTCAGGCGACCGTCTGCGCAAATTGCTGGAAGATTTCCAGCTCACGCCCACGGAAGCCGCGCGATCTTTCGGGATCACTACTCAAAATTTGAATAACTGGTTCAGTCGAGGTATCCCCTCGCGCCAGCTCCTTCCGGTCGCGCGCCAGCTAAAGGTGCGTCCAGAGTGGTTGAGCACCGGTGAAGGGGATCGCACTGCCGATCCTGTTACAATCGAGTCCAATGCGTCATATATCGGGCCTCTCGCTCCATGGGATGACAACACCCCATTGGATGATGACGAGGTATATGTGCCGTTCCTCAAGGAAGTGGAGTTGTCGGCTGGACAGGGCCGCACAGCGGTTGAGCAATCAGCGACCAGAAAACTCCGATTCGGGAAGCAAACTCTGCGCAAGCAGAACGTGCAGCCCAGCGAGGCCATATGCGTAGCGGTCAGCGGGAACAGCATGGAGCCAGTCCTCCCCGACGGTAGCGTTGTGGGCGTCGACAAGGGCAGCACCACTGTCGTTGACGGCAAAATGTATGCTCTCGACCATGGCGGTCAGCTTCGGGTCAAGACGCTCTATCGTCTCCCAGGGGGCGGAATTCGCATGCGCAGCTACAATCGCGAAGAGCATCCAGATGAGGAATATTCGGGCGAAGATATGATCGATAAAGAGATCCTGATCCTGGGCCGCGTGTTCTGGTCATCTGTCCTCTGGTGACTGCTGTCACATAGCCTGGATTTGATGGGATGCGCGTTGACGGCAGGGTAGAATCACCGGCTCAGTAATGAAACGGAACTTCCCTATGCTGCTTCTCCGCGCTTTTGCAGTCCTTTGCGTTTTCTCAGCTCTTGGTGGGTGCGCTTTTGGCCAGAAGATCGACTACCGCCAGTCGAGCCCCTACCTAGCCGTCAGATCCGATAAACCTATCGAACTTAGCGTCGTTGACGAGCGACCCTACGTCTCTAGATCCGGCAAGAACTCGACCTTTGTTGGGCGGATTAGAGGCCTCTACTACAACCCTTTCAACGTGAATACGTTATCAGGCAGTCCGCTCTCAGCTGATATACAGGAGGCTGTACGGAGTGCCCTTGCCAAGTCTGGCGTCAATACTGTCGTCTCATACGCCGCTACCAGCGCGAACCCAGGACAGAAGCTCTTGGTGCTCAAGTTGCGGGAATGGAAGATGGACGCTTACATGAAGGTCCGCTTCGATTACGACATTACAGCGTCTGTACTCGACGAGCATGGGAAAGAGCTAGCCTCCAAGACTGCGAAGAACAGCGGCCAGGTTACCAATGTCATTGCCGCAGGAACCGACGCTTTGGGCGAGGTGCTGAATTCTAACGAGGTGGTAAACGCCCTCTCCTCCAAACCTATAGAGACCTTGCCAGCACCAGCAACAGTGGCTGAACCCGCCGCCTCTGCTTATGACCAGTGCATGCGCCGCATTGCAAAGATCTCTGACTCTGCCCTACGCACCTCGTCCATGAGCATGTGCGACGACATCTAGTAACTCAGTCTAAACAGCCCTCCAAGCCCGCCACCGTGCGGGCTTTTTTTTGCGCCTGCGATTTAGTACGGCGCCCCCGATTTTCTCAAGCCATAAACCTAATAAACAAATTGTGTTGACGAGTTTATAAACGTGTTGTTTACTAGACTCAACGAGACGCCTGGCGCCTCAGGCCGCAAGGCCACCGCTCTTTACACAATCAGACGTGACCACCGCGACGCACCCAGGCCATTACCTGGGTCGGAAAAAGCTAAGCCGCCGCCCATGCAGGCACTGGATACCTGCCGGACTCGCCATATCGCGAGGACGCAAAGCTGCATTGCCACCCGTAAGAGCATCGAACACGAAATGTGCGACGACGGGCAGAGGTGGGGAAGCCCGGCATACGGTGCAGCTAGACCAGATATTCACTGAAGCACCTGGGAGACCGGGTGCTTTGGGAATCCATAGGAGCGACACCATGCGAATCAATGTTTACAGCCAAGAGCTGACCACTGAGGTGGTCGAGATCCAGAAGAGATCGAACACCGGCCTGACCTACAGCGCAGTGCAGCTGATCCTGCACAGCAGCGACAGGCTGCACCACCCGCCTGAAGACGACGACCGCAGCGCGGTTACCTTCTGGCTTCCCAAGTCGCAGGAACGGCGCGGCCAACTCGCTGCGACCTTCGAGCGGATGGCTGATCTGGTGATGAGGGCGCCATCAGAAACCGGATTGGACTGATACAGATATCACCGATTGACCTGCCACCGCGGGCCAGACGGGAAACCAACCAAGGAGCAGGACCATGCTGATACTCACCCGCAAGGTAGGCGAAACGATCGTGATCAACGATGAAATCCGGGTAACCGTCCTGGGCATCAAGGGAGGCCAGATTCGTCTTGGCGTCGAGGCGCCATCGAACGTGGCGGTGCACCGCGAAGAGATCCACCAGCGGATCAAGGCCGAGGCAGCTGCCACCGAGGCTGCTTGAACCGATTTCCTCGATGCCCTTCCCCCGAGGGGCATCCGGGAAATCAACCCACCGGAGCAACACCCATGTTTGGAAAGATATTCGGCAAGAAAGGTCGTGAAGCCCGCGCTGCAATGCAGGTGGTGCAAAACCGCGACCTGATGCAGGCGATCGTCTACGGCGCCTTCTACGTTGCCGCAGCTGATGGCGACATCAGTGAAGATGAGTTGAAGAAAACCGAGAAGCTCATCGCCAACACCCCGCAATTGAAAGGCTTCGGTCCTGAGCTATCCAACACCATGGATCGCGCCGAGAAAGACTTCCATGACGGAGGCCATCGCATCCTGCGCATGAATGCCGAGAAGGAGCTAAAGGACCTGGCGCACTCGCCGGAAGAAGCCGCAACCGTCATCAACGTCATGCTGACCATCGCCGAAGCGTCGGGAGACATCGACGACAAGGAAATGGCTGTGCTGGAGAAGGCGGCCAAGCTGATGGGCTTGAGTCTCAAGGACTACCTGTAATGCGAGCGTCAGCCAAGAAAGCAACCATGGCCGGCATGTTCGCAATCGCCCTGGTTGCTGCCCTGCTCTGGCTGATCCTTCGCGCAGTCGACTGGGGCTTGTGCTCCTGGTATGGCACGCAGACCGAGCGGGAGACGCGCTTTGCGGCCTTCGTAGGTTGCATGGTCAAGACCAGCTCCGGATGGGTACCACGATCTGAGCTGCGTACCCAGCAGTAGAGGATAGCCCTGGCAACGGGGCCATCCAGAAATCAATAGGAGGCAGGATGGTCACCCCCGCAACCAAGACCGTCTGCCTGACGGTACGCGAAGCCGGTACCAAAATCATGGAGCTCCAAAGGAGCCCGCTTCTCGATGGCTTGCTCTACGCGGCTCACGTGCTGTCAGGCGCTGAGCGCCTGGAGCTGATCGCGCAACTTCAAGCAGTGCACGACGAGCTAGAGGCGCGTTTTCGATAGCCGCTTTCGCTGATGGGCTTTCAGCGATGGCCAAATGGGAAATCAATCGGAGATCAATAATGACTCAACTAAATCAACTATTTGAGCGCCTATCTTCAGCCTTAAAAATCCAGGCGCAAGCGGCGATGCGAATAGGGGAGCTGAAGGCGCAAACCCTCGAGGCGGAGGATGTGCTGTACTCGGCGCAAAGCGCTGTTCGAGACGCCGAGCACGCCATACGGCTTGAAGCTGCTCAAGGATGTTTCGGCGACCTTCCTGTCAACAAACTTGAAAAATCCGAGAAAGAAGTAGGTGGCAGCGATGGGCTGACAGTAAAGGTAGAGATGCCTGAAGCAGACGATGAAGAAATTCAGGCCCTGGTGAGCGGTATTGTAACCGCTGCGTGCGATGCCATTGTAAAGCGCCTCCAGCTCTGCGCCGAAGACGCTGTTAAGCCTACCGGCGCTTGAAGCCAAGTTTAGAGAGGCTTTTTGATAGCTCCTCTTTCATCTTTCTGGCCTGTTCTGCTGCGGCCTCCCGAAGTCCCTGTTGAATATCCTGCTTGCTTCCAAGCAAGGCGCTGCAGTCTGAGCACCGAACCATCTGGTCCGACTCTCCCTCCTCCGGAATAACAAGCTTGTCGCTTCCGCACGCCTTACAGGTTGCTTTGATATCCATGCTGATTTCCTTGCTGAGTGTGTGGAAGCCTCAGCATATCGGGAACGCGTCACCTGCGTAGTGGTGAGAAGTCGGGGCTTACCGGCGCGCAGGCGAATCCGGGACCTGCCCGGTCAGTCCAGATGCTTCCCGGGCAGCGCCGGGCGCCTGCACCCATCTACCCCCTCAACTACGACTGCATCGGCAGGCGCCGGGCTGGC
This sequence comes from Pseudomonas capeferrum, assembly GCF_013523055.1. Taxonomy (GTDB): domain Bacteria; phylum Pseudomonadota; class Gammaproteobacteria; order Pseudomonadales; family Pseudomonadaceae; genus Aquipseudomonas; species Aquipseudomonas capeferrum_A. The sequence goes on from NZ_JAAMQM010000001.1 coordinate 303,859, forward strand.
TTTTCACGCCCAGCTTGGTCACTGGTGTCCGGCGCCTGACCAATGCAGTCAACCGAGACAACATCATGGAAACGATCACCAGCGGGGCATGGATTGGCCATCTAGGCCGAGGTCTTGCGCCTCGAGAACTGCAATGTGTGCTCAACGTTGCTCAAGGCTTCACCAGCAAGGAAATCGCCAGGCTGCTCGGCATCACAGAGGGCACAGTCGAAAAGCGCGTTGCCGCGGCGATGTTCAAGCTTGAGGCCTCCCGCCGTGCCTCCTTAGTTGCTGAAGCCTTGAAGCGGCAGATCATCAATCCGCTGTGCATCGCCCTGGCGGGCCTCATAGCCATGCATTCGGCAATCGATATCAACGACCCGATGCGTCGCGATCGCCGCTCCCCTGAGCGCCGCTACGCCCAAACCCAAGTCGTTCGCAAGGCCGAGGCCTTCGAGCTCCACGCCTGACCCCTGAGGAAACCACCATGCACCCAGCCATGCAGCAGCGCGTGGACGGCCTGGCCGTCCTGCGCGAACGAACCATCCTGGCCACCGCCGACTTCTACGCGAAGATCGGCCGTCCGGCGCCCGCCCCTGGCCCCCGCTTCCAGGCGGTAACCAAAGGCAGGATGTGGCACATCATCGACAGGACCACCGGCAAGACCTGCGGTTTTTGCGGCAGCTACGTCGCAGCTCAGCATTTTGTCCAGGCAATGGAGGCGGCTGCCGGGCGCAAGCTGATCGGGCGGCAATGATCGGCGAAAACATTCCAGATCAACATGAGCAGGCGCGACGTGACCTGGGCGCAAGTGTGGCTCGGTTCCTGGCCGAGGGCGGGCAGATCCAGCAGTGCACCGGCGCCGGGTCCGTACCGCGCGAGCCGAACCTCCGCTCATATCCAGCACCACAGCCGCAAGCGGCACAGATCGACAGGAAGCTGCTCGATCAGGCGCGCCAGGCTGCCAAGACCATGACCCTGAGCGAAGCCTGCGCGCAGCTGGGCGTCAGCCGGACGACGCTGCATCACCTCAGCAAGCAGCATGGGTTCCTGTTCAGGGTGAACACCAAGCAGAAGGCTGAACGCGACATCAAACGCCAGGCCAGGACAAAGGCCCGCGCCGAACTCGTCGACAAGATCCGCACCTACGCCCACACCAGTCTCAGTCGAGACGCCGTCGCCAAGCTGCTCGGCATCAGCCATCAGCAGCTGAGCAAGCTGGCGAAGCAACACGACATCGATTTTCCCAAGTGGCGCAGGCCCGCATGAAACGAACGTTCAACCGCGCGCGCCACGGTCGGCGCCAGCAGCACATCAATCTGCCGCCCAGCGGCATCGTTCCCCAGGAGACGCAGCAATGCCAACCCCAACCGATACCACCGAGTTCCTGCAGGAGTTCAATGGCGGCGCATTCGCCAGCCAGATCGGCCATGCCCTCTCGGAAGTAGCCGCGGGCGTCGTCGACCACGGCAAGGCCGGCAAGCTCACCATCACCCTGGACTTCAGCCAGATCGGCGACTCCCACCAGGTGAAGATCAAGCACAAGCTCGATTACAAGGTGCCGACCAAGCGCGGTACCCGCAGCGAGAACACCAGCCTCGACACGCCGATGTACGTCGGTACCGGCGGCAATATCTCCCTCTTCCCCGAAAAGCATGACCAGCTCTTCACCCGCGACCAAGCCCCAATCCACCCACGCTCCTAACCCGCAAGGAATCTCGCATGTCCCTCAGCAAAGAAGCTCTTCAGCACATCGGCGACCAGGCCCTGGCGGCCGCTGCCAAACCCCTCGAAACCGACGCCCCGACAGTCATCGTTCCGGAAGGCGCCAAGATCGTGGACCTGGAGCGGTTCCAACTCGGGCGCAGCCGCTTCCGTGGCACCTACTCCACGCATTCGCTGGCCGACTTCGGCGCCTATGTGGTCGAGCGCTCGGCGCCATACGCTCGAGGCTTCATCGACCAGGACGCCATGAGCTGCATCGTGCTGTTCAACATCGGCACGCCAGCTGAGCCAGGTCACGCCGATGATCGCGCCGTGCTGCGCCTGAAAGCCTCGGCAGCCTTCGCCGCAGTGCAAGCCGTGTGCGGCCAGAGCCTGGCCCAGAAGGCGATGAGCGACTGGATCGAGGACTGGAACCAGCACCTGACCGCGACCGACGAGAACGGCGCCAGCATGTCGATCGCCAAGGCCATCGCTGCGGTACGCACCATCACCGTTAAGGCTTCGTCCGAAAGCGACCACGCTGTAGGCGAGACCCGCGCCAGCCGTAGCACCATGGACGCGATCGAGGCCAGCAGCAAGGAGACCTTGCCAGCCTGGCTGGACTTCAAGGTCATCCCCTTCGAGGGCCTGAGCGAGCAGGTAATCCGCCTGCGCATGTCGGTCATCACCAGCGGCGCACAACCGGTGCTCAAGCTGCGCTGGCTCGGTGAAGAGGCGCAGCGCGAGGCCATCGCCCAAGAGTTTAAATCGGTCCTTGAATCCAAAGTGGCCGACGCTGCCAAGCTGGCACTGGGCACCTTCGACGCCAAATGATCCACTGGGGAACCACCATGCAGACACCTAGCATCAGCATCAAGAACCTCACCCTGAATATCCATGCAGCGCCGAAGGCCACAATTCCTGGCCTCGCAATGCTCGGTGCCGCGATCGCCGCAGGAGGGGTCACAACAGCCGAAGCGCCAACCAACACCCCAGAAGTGGGCCAGGTCTGGCCCGGTGAAGGCGGCATAAATGGCGGGCTGGTTCCGGCGCGCGGCGATGTACCAGAGCACTACCTGATCATCGCGTCCAAGGACATCGGTGACCATGCATGGGGTGGTCGAGGCAGCGAGTCGGAAGCCACCAGCAAGACCGATGGGCGACACAACACGCTGAAGCTGATCAAGGGCGAACACCCAGCAGCCAAGTCCGCTTATGAGTTCTCTGCCGACGGGCATGACGACTTCTATCTGCCGGCCGCCGCTGAGCTTTATCACTGCTGGGTGAACTGCTCCGAGGTGTTCGCGCAGGATTGCTACTACTGGTCATCTTCGCAGCGCTCCGCCAGCTACGCATTCACCATGCTCTTCGATGATGGCTATCAGTACAGCTGCGGCAAGGGCTACGAGCTCCGCGTCCGCCCCGTCCGCAGGTTGTTCATTTAATCCTTCATTCATCCATTCCAGGGCGCCCAGGCGCCTTTTTTGTTGCCTTCAGAAAGGAGCAGCACATGAGCGCAGTAGAGAAATCGGTACCCGTTGCACTTCCCGAGATAGGTCAGCCCTTCGGTGGCGGCTTCTTCTCCGGCGTCACCGTCGAGCACGGCCAGCGCTACGCCAACATCACCTCAGGCGGCGAGCATGAGCTGGTCGGCGAATGGGGTGAGTACGGCGTGAAGATTGACGGCGCCGACAGCTTCACCGACAGCCGCGCCAACACGGAAGCGATGGCCGCATCCGGTAGCGAGCTCGCACAGAAGGTCCTGACCCTGGATATCGGCGGCTTCACAGACTGGGCCATCCCGGCGCGCGACGTGCAGGAGCTGCAGTACCGGCACTTCAAGCCGACCAGCCGCGAGAACTATGCATGGAACCGTGACGGCGATAACCCCAACAGCCTGCCGGCGGGCTTGCTGTACACCGAAGAGTCGCCAGCCAGGACGCAGGTAGCGGGCTTCGCTGAAGGCGAGCCAGAGGCCTTCCAGCCGCGCTACTACTGGTCATCTTCGCAGCGCTCCGCCAGCTACGCATTCAACATGGTCTTCGTTGCTGGCACTCAGGGCTACGGCGGCAAGGACAACGAGCTCCGCGTCCGCCCCGTCCGCAGGTCGCTTATTGATTAATTCACTTATTCAATCCGGCCGCTTGCGGCCGGTTGCTCCAGGAGGATCGCCGCAATGGCAATGCACATGGACCTGCAAATCTACAAAGCTTCGCTCGGCTTGCTGCAGATGGCCACAAACCTCACCCGCAATATCCCGCGAGACTTGAAGCAGTCCCTCGGTAAGCGGGTGATCGATGAATGCATCGACGTGCTGATGCTCATCGCCCGGGCCAATTCCACACAGGACAAAGCGACCACACCTGACTTACTAGAAAGGAAAGCATCATGCGCACCAAGCACGGCGGTTGCGGGACTCTGACCTACTTGCGCTGGAAGTCGATGATGCAGCGCTGCAATACGCCGACCTGCGGCAACTACAAGTATTACGGCGCGCGCGGGGTGAAGGTCTGCGGCCGTTGGCACGACTTCGCCAACTTCCGTGAAGACATGGGCGAATGCCCTGATCGGTCCATGACGCTGGATAGAATCGAGAACCACAAGGGATACGAGCCCGGGAACTGCAGGTGGGTCACTCAGGCAGCTCAGAACAAGAACCGCACCCACTGCGTGCTGCTGGAGCATAACGGCGCCACTAAAAACGTGGTCGACTGGGCTGCCGAAATCGGGATTACCGCCAATGCTCTGAGTATGCGTCTGCGGCTCGGCTGGAGTGTCGAAAAGGCACTGACCACACCGCTTAAAGCCAGTCCGAAGCCAAAGAAGTAGACGTAACAGCTATTTCGGACTGTTCACCCAAGCCAGCCACAGCCAGAAAGACCGCGCTGCGTTAGCCAACTTGGTGCTGCGCCGCAGCTCTGTCGTCAACGGCGACCTGACCAAGACGTACCAGAAGCGATGAGCCCCATCAAATGCGAAGCTCCGCACGAAGGATGGCGCCACGCAGGTGCGAGGTATGACGAAGCATGGCGCTAGCCTTCGATCGGAAGAGCATGCTGATGATTCAGCAGGATCCGGGGGATGAGATCATAAATCCGTCATTCCAAGGTCTTGCCTGACCTTTTTTCTAAGCAGTTCTGCCTTGACTGGATCAGGCTCAACAAATGACCAAATTTCGTTCATATTGCTGAACAGTCGCTTCATACCAGGACTGTTCTTAGCGACATCCAAATTATTTTCCCCCATTAGGTGCTTGATCAACAGCAGGATTTCTCCAGACGTTATGTATGAATTCTCGACAGTAACTGCAGAGACTCTGCGTAGTTGATCGCGGATTTTTTCAACTTCCTCCCTAGCAAGCATGGCGGCTGTCGCATCCCGCTTTATCGAGGCCTTCCAGATGGTGATCTCGGTAATGTCATGGCCAAATATCATCGCGGCAGACACGACTAACCAAAGCGCGCCAACCGACAGGAAGACCGGCAGACCAATTGCGCCGGAGAAGACGGCAACCGGCAAGCCCATAACGGTCACCGCAAGAAGGGCAAACCCGCATCGTCCTGACAACCCAATCGGTTTACCCATAGCTTACCCCTGTTGTGCCCCGCCCCATGCCGGTCACCCGTAATACCCCATCTCAAACCAAATTGCCACCATGCCGCGACCCTGGCAGGGCCTCGCGCATCCAGGAGAAACACATGAAGGTTGACACCGAAGTCATGGCGGCGCTCAGCGCTTCCCGCACCGATGGCAACAAGCTATTCATCACCAGCGGCCAGCTGGATCGAAACTTGTATGCCCGCCTGGACAAGGTCCTGAAGGCGGCCGGAGGCAAATGGAATACCAAGGCTAAAGCGCATCTGTTTGCTGATGACGCCGCCGATGCGATCGAAAACATCATCCTCACCGGCGAGATCGCGGTACCGAAGGACCTTGGCTTCTTCCCAACGCCTGGCCCTGTGGTTGATCGGCTACTGGAGCTCGCGCAGCTGGGCAAGGGAATGTCTGCCCTAGAGCCTTCTGCGGGCCGAGGCGCCATTGCCAGAGCCCTGGCCATCGCCGGCCTTGAGGTAGATTGCGTCGAGCTTCTGCCGTACAACGCTAACCACCTGGAGCAATTGCCCTTCCGCTCTGTACGGTGCGCCGACTTCCTCAGCATTGAGCCAGAACCGATCTATGACCGCGTCGTGATGAACCCGCCGTTCGACAAGAAGCGCAGCGATATTCACCACGTGCTGCACGCTCTAAAGTTCCTCCGGCCGCGGGGGCTTCTGGTGGCGATCATGCCTACGGGTGTTATCTTCCGAGAGGACGCCCTATCCCGGGACTTCAGGGGCATCGTATCAGCGCGCAGCGGCAACATCGTCAACCTGCCTGACGCGTCCTTCAAGACCTCCGGCACCATGGTCAACACCTGCGTCGCGATCATTTCGGCTTGAGCATCAGCTAGTTAGAAAACGTAATCGGCGACGAAAAAAAAAGACTGAAAAATCAGTCTTTTTTCAAATTGGTGCGGGTCTTGGGCAAATCAGATTTCCCCGGGCGGCCTATTGGTAGCTCGCCACAAACTAAAGCTCGAATGCCTGGCCAGTCCTTTCAGACCCCGCAGTAACCGCCTCGCACCAGTTCAGCATTGTCATAATCGTCATAGCAACCCCCAGGTCAAATACAGCAATGAATGGAGCGATTGGAAGGTACAGCGTTACCAGATCGGCTAGGACGGCCAGGACTTCGGTTAGCTTTAGGTTGCAGTTCACTATGAACCCAACGCTGTAGGCATGCGACACAAGCCGCAAGCCAATATCCCATCCTACTCAACGACTAAATCTTCTTCAACCCAATTGCCACCATGCCGCATCCGGCTACGGAGGGCGGCGCCTGCAATGGAGATTGCCATGAGCACGTTCGCCGTCTTCGGCATGACCGCCGATGTCGCCCTGGCCGAGGCCAGAAAGCGCACCAAGACCACCAAGCCAAACCCCAAGCCGGGCTGCCCCCCCCCCTGGAGCTAACGCCCACCGAGTGGAATGAAGCTGTCGAACAGCATGCCGCCAAGATCATGAGCAGTGACAAGGTGAAGCAGCTGAGTCATTTCTTCGACGCACCTCAGTACGCGCAGCAGTTCATCGATCTCGCCCGGAAAGCTGGCAACTGTCGCGACCTGCGGATCCGGGCGAAGTGCGTGGTCACCGATGCCAAGGGCAAGCCGGTACTCAATCCGAAAACGAAGATGCCAAAGATCGGCTGGACCGAGTACCGGCCCGATGACGCGAAGGCCGCCTAACCACGAAGGACCCGGTCACCGGGTCGAGAGGTATCCCTATGTGCCAGATCCTCTACCGCGAAGGCCGTCAATGGGCCCTCGACTCAATCAGAGCGCTGCGCGAACTGTCCGGAAAGGGCGATCGCTACCGCCAGCTCGTCAACTACCTGGAGCGCGGGACGGTTGGCCGGCCTGCAGCCTTCTGCAACGGGGTAAACGATGTCATTGCCGAGGTGAAGCGCCTCGGGGAGGCAGCATGAATATCCAGCACCGAACCGTCGATGTGCCGCACCTCAACATCGCCCAGAGCATCCGCCGGTCAAGCGACCCCTACCGGGCGTCAATTGCTTGCTTCACAAGCCGCGACGTGAGCGATACCCGCAAGACCTTCTACTTCGAAGATGGGAGCCGCCTGGCCTTCCAGATCACTTACACAGCTGTGGAGGATGGAACCGAATGAGCAACAACGAAATGATCAGCGTGCCGCGTGAGCTCACGCCCGAGATGCGCGAAGCATTCCACGAGGCGCACGATCGATACGAAGAAGGCATAGGCGAAAGTCCCGACAGCCAGTGGCGTGCGATGCTGCGAGCTGCACCCAAGTCGACCGAGCAGCCTCAGGGCGATCCGGTGGCACTTCCTGAGCGCAAAGACCCCACCCAGTACTGGGTTGAGCCTGGCGGGGTTCATAAGGCGGAAGGCTGGAACGCCTGCCTTGACGAAATTGCCAAGCTTAACGAAGGGGAATCGCATGGCGAATAAATGCATTCAATTCCTCATGGGTGCTCCAGAAACAGATGACTGCGTGCTATGGCCTTTCGCCCTATCTGGGTATCGATATGGACAGATGTACTTCCAGGGGAAGCAGGCTCGCGCCCATCGAGTTCAGTTCTACCTGAATAATGGGTTCTACCCAGAGAACGTTATGCACCAGTGTGACAATACGAAGTGCGTGAACCCTAAGCACCTGAAAGCTGGAACCCGAGCACAGAACGCATGCGACATGGCTGTAAAGGGGCGCGTTCACGGCCAGAAGGTAGCCCTCACCGACGAACAGGTCGCTGAGATTCGCGCATCCTACAGGTATCGAGTAGTTGGATGCCGTCAACTCGGAAAGAAATACGGCGTGAGCGATGAAACAATCAGGGACATCGTGACTGGCAAAAACAGAAAGGCAAAGGCCCCAGACTGGAGTGAAGCCAATGTGTGATCAAAAATGCACCCACGCCGATCCTGGCGAGGTTGAGCGCATCGAAAACGAGCGTGCCGAGCAGTGGCGGTTGAGGCGTGACGCAGAGGCTGACCGCGACACGAAGGCCGCAGTTGTCGCTGAGCTGACCGCTCAGATGGCCGAGGCTGAGCGGCTGCACAATAGGCACGTCAAGTCGCTGGAAGCACTGAACCAGCAAACTGAAAAGCAGCGTGACCACTGGATCGCTGAATGCAGGACCCTGCGAGCCCAGCTGGCCGAGCGCGATGTGCTGCTGCGTGAAACCGACGAGCTCATGTACATCATGACCGGGCACGACAGTCATGCTCGGCTCGTCCATCGGTACGGAGAAAAGTGGTGGGATGCCATCGACAAACTTCGTGGGAAGGCCAATGGCGTTCTATCCGCCAGCGCAGAGCCGAGCGCGCCGGTTGAGCAGGATGAGCGCGCTGACTTCGAAAGGACGTTCAAGAAGCGTTACCCGAATGCCGTGCATACGTTCGAACTTGAGCGCGGACCTAAAGGGCAGTACCTGGTGCAGCCTGCAAAGACCGAGTGGGATGGTTGGCAGGCCCGCGCCGCCCTGGCCCGCAATCCATGATCTGCACCTGCCCATCCGGCGACGGCTCCCTGCGCTGGCCCTGCCCGGTGCATCCGCCTAAGCGCTGAATCTGCTGTAACCCCTCTCCCCTCTATTCACTGCCGCGATATGGCGGCAAGGAGTCGTGCGCACATGGATTCCAAAGACCTAACCCAGGCACTCCTCAAGAAAGTCGTAACGTACGACCCTGAAACCGGATTTTTCCACCTGATCAAGTACCGTGGTCGAAGGTCCTGCTCTTTCACTCCAGACGGCTACGTTAGGGTCTCAGTGTACCGCCAGAAACGGCTTGCCCACCGGCTGGCGTTTCTCTACATGACTGGTAGCTGGCCACCGATCGGCATCCACGTTGACCACATCAACGGAAATCCAGGTGACAACCGATGGGAAAACCTCAGGCTCCTCACTCCAAAGGAAAACCAGGCCTGCAAGAGACCGCCCAGTGTTGAGCGAGTCGGCCGAGGCGTAAGCGGTGTCAGCGGGGTGTACTGGGATGGCCGGAAGAACCGCTGGTACGTCCAGGTCCGGCGCCAGAACAAAATCCACTACGGCGGTTACCACGAACACATTGAAGAGGCCCAGGCAGATGCCCTGGCAATCAAAGAACGCCTGAAGGCAGAGCTTACACCCATCTCTGTCGGAGGAATTACCGCATGACCCGCCTCGCCCTCTGCCTCCTGCTGCTGGCCACCGGCGCCAATGCTAGTGCTGAACAGCTGAGTAAATACATACAGGTGACTCGCGACGATAAGCGGGGAGTCACCTGCTACACGATCAACACCGGATACGTTGGCGGAATCAGCTGCATCCCCGACAGCCAACTCCAGGCCGGCAACGAGCGCCAGCTCTCTCCGCACGAACAGCAAGACAACCAACCTACACCCGCACTGGCGCCTGGGCGCTGGATTGATGAGAGGTATGAGCTGTGACGAAAGCATTGGAATATGGGAAAGACCTGTGGCTGCTGCTGTCCCCGACCTTCGACGAGGCTACAAGGCTTGATAGGTTCGGCGGTTATCGTGAAAAGGGCCAAGTATACGCTGGCTTCATTGCTGCAGCTGCCGGGACGATGTGCGCCGATATCGGCACCGAAGCAACACGCGCAGTACTTGAGGCCACAGCTCAGGGGCTTCCAGAGATTGATCGAGGCACACTGAGGGCGGTGAAGCCATGACCGACCTGATTGAAGTGAAGACAGATACCGTCCATGTGCCGAAGGAGCTGATGCCATGAGCAGGCTCGCTGTTCACATGTATGAGTGGGACGGCGGCACCGAGGCCGATCAGGATCCGCCAGAGGATGTGCATTGCGGTACCGATGGCGTGATGGACGACGATCAGCTCACCAACGACTGGCGCTACGTTACCTGCAAGCGCTGCCTCAAGATCCGCGAAAAAGAACTGGCCCGGCGGGCGGCCGAGGAGCGCGACCAGAAGGTGGCTCTGTTCGATGAGGCCCAGGCAATCACCATCAAGCTTGGCCACCCCAATATCTCGACCGCCATCAAGACATTGATCCGGGAGCGTGACCAGCTCAAGGCCGAGAACAATCGGCTGCGCGAAGATCGCGACGGCCTGTTGGAAGCCGGAGGGCACCTCCTATGATCGCCCTCGCCTACATGGCCTATCTGATCTACAGGGGGCCGCGATGAAGACCGCCCGAACCGCTCTGCTCGTCGGCTTCTGCGCCGGCTTCGGATTCATGGTGTCTCAAGATTTCTGGTGGCTCATTACTGGCTGGCTGAGCATCTGCCGCGGCTAGCACACGCCTCTCCCTCTATCGCTTCACTACAACTCAAGCCCGCCGACATGCGCGGGTGAGGATGACCTATGTCTGCAATAAACCGGTTCCACGATGTCGCCAACGACGCGCTGGTGAAGATCAGCAGTCATCTCAAGCCGGAAGCCAAGCTTGCCCTGGTGATTTACATCCCCGGCGAGCCAGAGCAAGACATTGTCCTGAAAGAGGGCAGCACCAGCGTCGACGAGATTGTGAGCACGTTGCGCCGACGCGCCGGCCTTAGTATCGACGGCAACAACATTTACAAGGACCTGATCTGCGATGCCGCCGTGGGCGCCATGGTGTGCGGCAAGCAGGACGGCAACCCACCACCAGTTGGGCACTGGGGGCAGCGCTTCTGGGATATCGGCCGGGCCGAGGGTGAGCTCCAAGATGAGCTGATCCACGCGCTGCGCCTGGCGCGTAAAGAGCTGGACGCCTGCCAGCGTGTCATCCACTACGCCGGCGGCTTCGATCCTGCCTACGTCAACGATGCCCAGGCCGCCCTCAAGGTCGCCGATACGGCACTCGATAAGGTTCCCGCCTAACACCAAGCTGCCGCCGCCGGCGGCGTGGAGATCATCATGAAGAAAGAACTGATCAAGATCAGCGAGTTCCAGCGTCGAAAGTGGGGAGAGAATGGTACGCCGTTGTGCTCCCAGGCAATCCGCAACTACCTGCGAGACCGCAAACTGCCAGGCGAGCGCATCGGCAATATCTGGTACGTTGACTGGGCCGCCTACCAACGGACCACCGGGAACGCACTGGTCGACATGGTGCTGAAAGGAGCTGCGTGATGGTTCCTCGACCAAGGAACAAAGCCAACAAAGGCTTGCCCATAAATCTGTACTTCGATGCGCGCCGGGGCACCTACCGCTACCGGCGCCCCACGGACGGAAAGTGGTTTCAGTTTGGTGCCGATCGAGGCAAAGCGATCGACGCTGCATGCCAGCTGAATACCACCTTCCTCCGGGGCGGCGACCTGGTAGCCATAGTCCTCGGGGAGACGTCTGTTACCGTTTCCGAATTCCTCGATACCTATGAGAAAGACGTGCTCCCACCGCGGGAGTTGGCCAAGGCTACGCTCGATCTCTACGCGGTCAGGTTCAAGCAGGTCAGAGCCGTTCTCGGTGACCGCCCGCTTGACCAGGTGACGATCAGGATGGTTGCAGAGTTTCTGGAGCCGCTCACCGCCCGCGCCAGCAACCAGGCCCGGGCGATCCTGATCGATGTGTTCAACCACGCGGCGGCCAAAGGCCTGTGCCCAGACAACCCTGCCGCCAGCACCATCCCCAAGATCGAGAAGAAGCAGCGCAAGCGCCACACCGTGGAAGGGCTCAAGGCTATTCGGGAAAAGTCACCGCGCTGGCTGCAAAACGCGATCGATCTCGCGTTGATCACTGCGCAGCGGCGCGGAGACATCCTGGACATGAAGTTTGAGGATGCGCGGGACGGGTTTCTGTACGTGGTGCAGAACAAAACGGAGAAGGCATCGGATGCCGGCTGGCTGAAGATCAAGATTACCGACCAGCTCAATGACGTGCTGGCCCGGTGTCGAGACGACATCCTCTCGCCCTACCTGGTGCACAGGCGGCCGGAGCGGAAGAAGAAACGCAAAGGGAAAGATCACTGGACGAAGGTGGACGAGCGCTTTCTCACGCGTGCCTTCAAAGATGCGAGGGATGCCGCTCGCTGTTACATCGACCTCAAAGAGGAGGAAATGCCAGGGTTTCATGAGGTGCGCGCCCTCTCCCTTCACCTCTACAAACGGGCAGGGAAAGACGGCCAGAAGATTGCCGGACATACCACTGAAGGCATGACCAGAAACTACCAGAAGGGACATGAAGAAGTGATCTGGTCCGAGGTGGAAGCGGACCTAGATATCGGCGATATCGCCGGATAGTTTTGCGCGGGTTTTGCGCATGTTTTGCGCACGCACAAAAAAGCCGGTTTAGATAACCGGCTTAAGTGTCTGATTTTACTCAGGAATATATGGTCGGGACGGAGTGATTCGAACACTCGACCCCTTGCACCCCATGCAAGTGCGCTACCGGGCTGCGCTACGCCCCGACTGGGCTTGAAGCATGTTCCCAATGCTGCCGAGAACGATGAAGAATGTACCCTAACCTTTTGATAGATGGAAGCTTTTTTTCAAAAAAACTTCCATTCGTCGGCTCAGGCTTTCTTCAGCACTACCAGCACATCTTCCAACTCGACAATCATCTGCCGGATCAGTTGCCTGTACTGGGTAGAGTCTTCCTTGGCTTCTTCACTGGACATGCGCAATCGCGCACCACCGATGGTGAAGCCTTGGTCATACAGCAGCGCGCGAATCTGGCGGATCATCAGCACGTCTTGGCGCTGATAATACCGTCGGTTACCGCGACGCTTGACCGGATTGAGCTGGGGGAACTCCTGCTCCCAATAACGGAGCACATGCGGTTTTACGGCACAGAGCTCACTCACTTCACCAATGGTGAAGTAACGTTTGCCGGGTATGGGCGGCAACTCGTCGTTATGGCTTGGTTCCAGCATAGGCCTCAACCCGGGCCTTCAACTTCTGCCCTGGACGAAAGGTGACGACACGGCGTGCAGTGATCGGGATCTCTTCCCCTGTCTTGGGGTTGCGACCCGGTCGCTGGCGTTTGTCCCGCAGGTCGAAATTGCCGAATCCGGACAATTTGACCTGCTCGTTGTCTTCAAGCGCGTGCCGGATCTCTTCAAAGAACAGCTCTACCAGTTCCTTGGCCTCACGCTTGTTCAAGCCTAGCTCTTCATAGAGCCTTTCGGCCATCTCAGCTTTCGTCAGAGCACCCATACGCTATTTCCTTAACGTGGTGTTCAACCTTTGTTCGAGCGAGGTGAGGATAGTCTGCAGGGTGGCGTTCACCTCATCGTCGTTAAGAGTGCGCGATGGATGCTGCCAGGTCAAGCCGACCGCGAGGCTTTTTCTATCCGGATCAATACCTTTACCTGCATAGACATCAAACAGTCTGAGGTCCTTGAGCCATTCACCCGCGTGCTCTCGGATTACCTCGAGCACCGCGCTCGAAGCCACATCACGACCTGCGATCAAGGCCAGGTCACGCCTGGTTTCAGGGAACCTGGACAGTTCGCTGAAGGCCGGCAGACTACCTTCGACGACCTCACCCAGTACCAGCTCAAAGACAAATACTGGACGGTCCAAGTCGAGGGTCTTGGCGAGCTCGGGGTGGAGCGCGCCGAGATAGCCGACTTCGCGTCCGCCACGCTCGATGCGGGCGGTCTGGCCCGGGTGCAGGGCTGGGTGCTTGCCGGCGACGAACTTGAATTCGTCCAACGCGCCAGCGTAGCCAAGCACCGCTTCGACGTCGGCCTTGACGTCGAAGAAGTCGATGCCCTCGCGCCCGTTTGCCCAGCCTTCCGGCAGGCGGCTGCCGCAGACGACGCCGGCAAGCATTGGTTGCTGCTGGAGGTCACCGAGCTTGCCAACGAAGCGTTGGCCGCTTTCGAAGAGGCGTACGCGATCCTGCTGGCGATTGAGGTTGTGCTGCAGTGCCTTGACCAGACCTGGCCACAGGGAGGCGCGCATGGCGGCCATGTCGCTGGAGATCGGATTGGCCAGCAGCAAAGGCTCGACGCCAGGGCTGAACAGCTCGAACAGCTTCGCGTCGATGAAGCTGTAGGTGATAGCTTCCTGGTAACCGCGGGCGACCAGCAGACGACGCAGATTCGGCAGCTCGCCACGGGTTTCGGACTTGGCCTGGGGGGCCAAGCGGGCTTGCGGGTAGCGTACCGGCAGGCGGTTGTAACCGTACAGGCGGGCAAGCTCTTCGATCAGGTCTACTTCGATGCTGATGTCGAAGCGGTGGCTAGGAACTTCTACAGTCCATTGCCCTTCCCCGCTGGCGCTGGTGGTCAGGCCCAAGGCGTTGAGCAATTGCTCGACGACTGTCTTCTCCATGTCCATGCCGAGCATCTGGCTGATGCGTTCGGCGCGCAAGGTAATCGGTGCGACCTCTGGCAAATGCTGCTCGCTGACGGCTTCGATGATCGGCCCGGCTTCACCGCCGACGATATCGAGCATCAGTGCGGTAGCACGCTCCATGGCTTCACGCGCCAGTTGCGAGTCCACGCCGCGCTCGAAGCGGTGCGAAGCATCGGTGTGCAGGCCGTAGGAACGGGCCTTGCCGGCTACGGAAATAGGCTCGAAGAATGCGCTTTCGAGGAAGATGTCGCGAGTCTTGTCGGACACGCCACTGTGCTCGCCACCCATGACGCCAGCGATGGCCAAGGCGCGGGAATGATCGGCGATGACCAGCGTGTCAGCACGCAGGGCCACCTCCTGACCGTCGAGCAGCACCAGCTTTTCGCCTTCTTCTGCCATGCGCACGCGAATGCCGCCGTTGATTTCGGCGAGATCGAAGGCGTGCATCGGTTGGCCGAGCTCGAGCATCACGTAGTTGGTGATATCGACAGCGGCGTCGATGCTGCGTACATCGGCGCGGCGCAGGCGCTCGACCATCCACAGCGGGGATGGCTTGGACAGGTCGACGTTGCGGATGACCCGGCCCAGGTAACGCGGGCAGGCGGCTGGCGCGCTCACATCGACCGGACGGACTTCATCGTGGGCCGCAGCTACGGCCGGCACCTGTGGACGGGTGACCGGTACATCGTAGAGCGCGCCCACCTCTCGGGCCAGACCGGCCAAAGACAGGCAATCGCCACGGTTCGGGGTCAGGTCGACTTCGATACTGGCATCGTCCAGGCTGAGATAGACGCGCACGTCCTCACCGACAGGAGCATCGGAAGCGAGTTCGAGCAGGCCATCGTTCTCTTCGCTGATCTGCAGCTCGGCTGCCGAGCAGAGCATACCGTTAGACTCGACACCGCGCAGCTTGGCCTTCTTGATCTTGAAGTCGCCAGGCAGTTGAGCGCCGATCATGGCAAAGGGGATCTTCAAGCCGGGACGTACGTTGGGGGCACCGCATACGACCTGGAAGGTCTCGCTGCCGTTACTGACCTGGCAGACACGCAACTTGTCGGCGTCCGGGTGCTGCTCGGTGCTCAGCACTTCGCCAACGACGATGCCGCTGAACTCGCCAGCGGCCGGAGTGACGCTGTCGACTTCGAGGCCGGCCATGGACAGACGAGCAACGAGCTCGTCACGGGAGACTTGCGGGTTGACCCAACCACGCAGCCACTGTTCACTGAATTTCATGCTGTTCTCCTGAAAATTGCGTCAAGGTGCGGTCTAGCGGAATTGCGCCAGGAACCGCAGGTCGTTGTCGAAGAACAGACGCAAATCGTTGACGCCATAACGGAGCATGGCCAGGCGCTCGGCGCCCATGCCGAAGGCGAAGCCCTGGAACTCTTCGGGGTCGATACCGGACATGCGCAGCACGTTCGGATGAACCATGCCGCAGCCCATCACTTCGAGCCAGCCGGTCTGCTTGCACACGCGGCAGCCCTTGCCGCTGCACATCACGCACTGAATGTCGACTTCGGCGGACGGCTCGGTGAACGGGAAGAACGAAGGACGGAAACGCACTGCCAACTCTTTCTCGAAGAACACACGGAGGAATTCCTCGATGGTGCCCTTGAGGTCGGCGAAGTTGATATCGCGGTCAACCAGCAGGCCTTCGACCTGATGGAACATCGGTGAATGGGTGATATCCGAGTCGCAGCGGTAGACGCGGCCTGGGCAGACAATGCGAATCGGCGGCTGGCTGGACTCCATGGTCCGCACCTGCACCGGCGAGGTATGGGTGCGCAGCAGCATGTTGGCATTGAAATAGAATGTGTCGTGCATCGCTCGGGCCGGATGGTGGCCAGGGATGTTGAGGGCTTCGAAGTTGTGGTAGTCGTCCTCGACCTCAGGGCCTTCGGCGATGCCGTAGCCGATGTGGGTGAAGAACTGTTCGATGCGCTCAAGGGTACGGGTAATCGGGTGCAGGCCACCGGTGGTCTGGCCACGGCCTGGCAGGGTCACATCAATGCATTCGGCGGCCAGGCGAGCGCTGAGCTCCGCTTCTTCGAAGGCGGCCTTGCGTGCGTTGAGCACCAGGGTGACGCGCTCCTTGGCGTCGTTGATCAGCGCGCCAACCTTTGGCCGCTCTTCGGCCGGCAGGTTGCCCAGGGTCTTCATCACCTGGGTCAGCTCGCCTTTCTTGCCGAGAAATTGAACCCGGATCTGTTCCAGGGCATTGATGTCTTCAGCGCGCTCTACGGCCTCAAGGGCTTGGGAGACCAACGCGTCCAGGTTTTCCATGTACAGACTCCAGATACAAAATAGGGGAAGAGCTTACAGGCTCTTCCCCTATCGATGACGTTTAACACCCGACGCCGCAAACGTCGCCGGGTGATTGTCGCGGGTACTTAAGCCAGGACGGCTTTAGCTTTCTCGACAATCGCAGCAAACGCCGCTTTTTCGTTCACTGCCAGATCGGCCAGAACCTTGCGGTCGATTTCGATCGAAGCCTTTTTCAGGCCAGCGATCAGACGGCTGTAGGACAGACCGTTGATGCGAGCACCGGCGTTGATACGAGCGATCCACAGTGCGCGGAACTGACGCTTCTTCTGACGACGGTCACGGTAGGCGTATTGACCGGCCTTGATGACAGCCTGCTTGGCTACGCGGAATACGCGCGAGCGCGCACCGTAGTAACCTTTAGCCAGTTTCAGAATCTTTTTGTGACGCTTACGGGCGATGACGCCACGCTTTACACGAGCCATGAGTAATTTCCTCTATCTTTGACCAGAATTAACGAACGCGCAGCATGCGCGCGACTTTTGCCACGTCGGACGGGTGCAGCAAGCTGCTACCACGCAATTGACGCTTACGCTTGGTCGACATTTTGGTCAGGATGTGGCTCTTGAAAGCGTGCTTGTGCTTGAAACCGGAAGCTGTTTTCAGGAAACGCTTCGCAGCACCGCTCTTGGTTTTCATTTTTGGCATGTTCGGAACTCCGCATTGGATGGATAAACATAACCGCAAGGCCTGCCGTGCCCTGGTGGTTATTTCTTCTTTTTGGGGGCGATGACCATCATAAGCTGGCGTCCTTCCATCTTCGGATGCTGCTCGACGGTGCCGTATTCGATCAGGTCACCTTCAACCCGCTTCAACAGCTCCATGCCCAGCTCCTGGTGGGCCATCTCACGACCACGGAATCTCAGAGAGATCTTGGCCTTGTCCCCTTCACTTAGGAAACGTACCAGGTTGCGTAGTTTTACCTGGTAATCCCCTTCCTCCGTCCCTGGACGAAACTTGATTTCTTTGATCTGGATCTGCTTCTGATTCTTTTTGGCCTCGTTGGCCTGCTTCTTCTTCTCGAAGAGGTGCTTGCCGTAGTCCATGACTTTACAGACAGGAGGTAGGGCGTCAGCAGAAATCTCTACCAGATCCAGCTTCGCTTCTTCAGCGATTCGAAGCGCTTCATCAATCGAGACGATGCCAACCTGCTCGCCATCAGCGCCAATTAACCGAACCTCGCGTGCCGAGATATTCTCGTTGATCGGGGCCTTCGGTGCAGTTCGTTTATCGTTTCTCATTTCACGCTTAATAGTAATTACTCCGATTCTTGGCGACCACGCCGGGAAACCGCATGAGCGAGGAATTCAGCGAATTGGGCGACGGGCATGGAGCCCAGGTCAGCACCTTCGCGCGTTCGCACAGCGACGGTTTGCGTTTCGACTTCACGATCCCCTATAACCAAAAGGTACGGGACCTTGAGCAAAGTATGCTCGCGGATTTTAAAGCCGATCTTCTCATTTCTCAAGTCGGTCTTGGCACGGAATCCGCTGGAAGTGAGAGTTTTTTCCACTTCCTGAGCAAAATCAGCCTGTTTGTCGGTGATATTCATGATCACCGCCTGGGTCGGCGCCAGCCAGGCCGGGAAAACACCGGCGTAGTGCTCGATCAGCATGCCGATGAAACGCTCGAACGATCCAAGGATGGCACGATGCAGCATCACTGGGCGCTTGCGGGCGTTATCTTCGGCGATGTAGCTCGCGTCGAGGCGCTCGGGCAGGTTTGGATCGTATTGCAGGGTACCACACTGCCAGCTGCGACCGAGGCAGTCACGCAAGGTGAACTCGATCTTCGGACCGTAGAACGCCCCCTCGCCCGGCTGGTATTCCCACTCCAGGCCAGATTCGTTCAAGGCATCGGCGAGCGCGCCCTCGGCACGATCCCATAGCTCTTCGGAGCCTACGCGCTTTGCCGGACGGGTCGAGAGCTTCATGGCGATGTCGCTGAAGCCGAAGTCCTTATAGACATCAAGGGTCAGCTTGATGAAATCGGCGGCCTCTTTCTTTACCTGATCTTCGGTGCAGAAGATGTGCGCATCGTCCTGTACGAAACCGCGCACACGCATGATGCCGTGCAGGGCGCCGGACGGCTCGTTGCGGTGGCAGGCACCGAATTCGGCCAGGCGCAGCGGCAGGTCGCGATATGACTTCAGCCCTTGGTTGAATACTTGCACGTGACAAGGGCAGTTCATCGGCTTGACCGCATAATCGCGGCTTTCCGACGAGGTGGTGAACATGTTTTCGGCGTAGTTGGACCAGTGACCCGAGCGCTCCCACAGGATCCGGTCGACGACCTGCGGGGTCTTGATCTCGAGGTAGCCATTCACGCGCTGCACAGTGCGCATGTACTGCTCGAGCACCTGGTAGACCGTCCAACCGTTAGGATGCCAGAAGACCATGCCTGGCGCTTCTTCCTGCAGGTGGAACAGGTCGAGCTGCTTGCCGATCTTGCGGTGATCGCGCTTTTCGGCTTCCTCGATACGCTGGATATAGGCGGCCAGCTGCTTCTTGTCAGCCCAGGCGGTGCCGTAGACACGCTGCAATTGCTCGTTCTTGGCATCGCCGCGCCAGTAGGCGCCGGACAGCTTGGTCAGCTTGAATGCCTTGAGGAAGCGCGTGTTCGGCACGTGCGGACCACGGCACATGTCGACGTACTCTTCGTGATAGTACAAGCCCATGGCCGTCTCATCAGGCATGTCCTCGACCAGACGCAGCTTGTAGTCTTCGCCACGCTCCCGGAACACGCCGATGACCTCGGCGCGCGGCGTCACTTTCTTGATGACGTCGTAATCCTTCTCGATCAGCTGCTGCATGCGCTGCTCGATCGCGGAGAGGTCCTCGGGAGTAAAAGGACGCTCATAGGCGATGTCGTAATAGAAGCCTTCATCGATCACCGGGCCGATGACCATCTTGGCGGTCGGATAGAGCTGCTTGACCGCGTGGCCGATCAGGTGGGCGCACGAGTGACGGATAATCTCCAGCCCCTCTTCATCCTTGGGTGTGATGATCTGCAGGGTGGCATCGTTCTCGATCAGGTCGCACGCGTCGACCAGCTTGCCATCGACCTTGCCGGCCAGGGTGGCCTTGGCGAGACCCGCGCCGATGGATGCGGCGACTTCGGCAACGGTGACGGCCTTGTCGAACGAGCGTTGACTGCCATCGGGAAGAGTAATGATGGGCATGGCGCCTCCTCTCCTAGTGGTGACCCCTACCAAAGGTCACGTGGGTTGGGATGAGCCAGTACAAGATCCGCCGTGTCTTTCCGTTGGGAAAGCCTGCCTCACAGTGGCAGAAGCCTTTCGGCTTACCAGGGACGAACCAGAGTGACTGGAAGAAAGAAAATGGGTGCAAGCGACCAACGGTCAATTGCAAGCCGGGCATGCTAGCACGCCGCTTTCGACGGCAGGCAGAAATATTTGGAAAATGCGGACAGAGGATGAACTTGTCAGGGAGATTTCCCCTCAGAGTTTTTGAAGCATCCTACTCTTTACGAGCCCTAACCCAAGGAGTGTGTGGTTATGCGACTTCAGTCTCTTCTCGCCCTGAGCGCTGTTGGTGCCCTGATGCTGCCGATGGTGGCGAACGCTGGCCCGTGGCCAGAAGGCAAGAAAGGCACCTACATGCAGCAATGCCAGCAGGTGGCCACTGGCCAGGGCCTCAGCGCCAGTGAGGCAAAATCGCACTGCGAATGTGGCGCCAAGGCCATCGAAAAGAATTTTAGTACCCAGGAGATACAAGAACTCGACAGCAAGGATGGCGTTGACGCTAAACTGATGCAACGCGCGCAGGCCGCGGTACAAGAGGCCTGCAAGCCGAAATAGCACCCTTGCGGAGGGGGCTGATCAGCCTTAATTTGCGCTGAATCAGTATTCTGTGAATGTAATTGGCGCTTGCTGCGCAAAATTAGACTATGATGTTGCTTGTGCACCCTGTGGCCTCGGCAACATCGCACCTTTGAAAAAACATCATGTTTCTGGAGATTCACCCATGTCCAATCGCCAAACCGGCACCGTCAAGTGGTTCAACGATGAAAAAGGCTTCGGCTTCATCACTCCTCAAGGCGGCGGCGACGACCTGTTCGTTCACTTCAAGGCCATCGAATCCGACGGCTTCAAAAGCCTGAAAGAAGGCCAGACCGTTTCCTTCGTTGCCGAGCGCGGCCAGAAGGGCATGCAGGCTGCACAGGTTCGTCCGGAGTAATTCGGGCGTAGCTACAAAAAAACCCGCCTTCGTGGCGGGTTTTTTTGTGGGCTGAACAAATGCGCTGTCTCGAACAGGTCGTCTGACAGCCACTGGTGGCGCCCTCATCAAGCGAAAGCGCTATCGAGAAGTAGCGCCCTCCTCTATCAATCTCGACGAAGCCACACCAGACGCAGAAAGACGCTCAACCGCAGTTGACGCGCGTCACCACACCTTTTTCATCGACGTTCAAGTTCAGCCGCTCGGAGCGGTATTCCAAGGTCATGACATCATGAGGCTTGAGAATACGCGCGACCTGGGAGCCACTGGCCTTGCGCGCCTGCTCGAGCAATTCGGCACTGGCCACTTTTCCCAGGGTGAAATCGGCGCCACTGGATTCGCAGCGGCCATCACTGGCGTCCGGGGCCGCCGGAGCGTTGTCGCTATCGCTCGACTTGCCGCCAGTGCTGCAACCTGCCAGGACTGCAGCTACCAGCAAGGTTGCCAGAGAAGCACGGGTACGGAACATGAATCCTCCTATCGATCACGGGAACTGCCTCATGCGACAGTTGCACCAACAGTTCGTTGCAAAACCGATCAAGTCTGCCTGAATCCCAGCGCAGAGGGAAAAGCCAATCGTGACCGGATTTTGCATTCGCGCGATTGGTTTGTATGTCAGGATTTCTTATGCCTAACTCGCAGGGTCACTTACGTAAAGTCATGATTTACTGTAATAAGTGGATCACGAGACGTCCGCCCTTCGAATACCAAGGCCAAGCGTCCGCATTTTCCGTACCGGCCTGCAGCGAGAATCATCCATGAGCACCCACAGCATCGACGCCGACATCAAGGTCAAATGGGCTGAAGGTCAGAGCGCCTATAGTCCAGGAACTCCAGAAGAACTATTGCTGATTGCCGTCGACCTCCTGGTTCGCGACCGCGGCAGGGACGCGGCACGTAATTTCGTCCAGCAGGTTCTGGAGCGTTATGCCCCGCATGCGTCTCTTGCAGGGGCGACAGCCGCCCGCTGAGCAGATCGGAGCATCGGGCGCGATTGAGACGAATGCCCATCGCTGATCCTGCATTCCATGCAGAGCCCTGCAGAGCTTTACCGCGCCTGAAACGTTCTCAGCGATACTCACTGAACAGGCCGGGACGCGGGTCAGTTAACCCGCGCAGGATGATCTTCGGCGCGATGACGTTGTTCGGGATGTGTACCCAGTGGTGAAGCGGTACGCGACAGTGGCAGCTCGGCGTCAATTGTTCCGGCTCGCGCATCGACTGACCGACCGTGGGCAATGGCGGAGGACTGTGATTCTTATCGGATCGCAAACCTTTACTGCTGGCTACCATGGAAACGGGACTGGACGTCGTCAAAGCCGAGCCTTTAAGAACTATCCGACAGCATGCGTCGGAATGATCTGAAAAACTTCACGGCATTCCGAACATTTTTTCTGGTCTTGTTCGACATCCCGAATGCAACCAAGCCTGTAGCCATCCGCCTCGATAGGATACGCCCCGCGTTTGCGGGATACTCGCAATTGACGACAAATAGGAAAATGCTGGTACGAAAACTGCCTGCTCATCAGGCGATATAGCGAATCTCACCAGGAAGAGAAAAGAATAATGATCAAAACCACTCTGAACACCTTAGCGCCCAGTGCGCTTGCTTTCCTGCTCATTTTGCCAATGAGCGTCAGCGCCAAGGAAGCCGAACAACAACGGAAGCTGGCCAATGTGGTGATCCTTGCCACTGGCGGGACCATCGCCGGCGCGGGCGCCAGCACTGCCAACAGCGCGACCTACCAAGCCGCCAAGGTTGGCGTCGACAAACTGATAGCGGGCGTGCCGGAACTGGCCGACCTGGCCAACGTTCGCGGCGAACAGGTGATGCAGATCGCTTCCGAGAGCATCAGCAACGAAAACCTGCTGCAATTGGGCAAGCGCGTGGCCGAGCTGGCTGAGAGCCCTGATGTCGATGGCATCGTCATCACTCATGGCACCGACACCCTGGAAGAGACCGCCTACTTCCTCAACCTGGTGGAAAAGACCGACAAGCCGATCGTCGTGGTTGGCTCCATGCGCCCGGGCACCGCCATGTCTGCGGACGGCATGCTCAATCTGTACAACGCCGTGGCGGTGGCGAGCGACAATCAGTCACGTGGCAAGGGTGTGCTGGTGACCATGAATGACGAGATCCAGTCTGGCCGTGACGTGAGCAAGTCGGTCAACATCAAGACTGAAGCCTTCAAAAGCGCCTGGGGCCCCATGGGCATGGTCGTGGAAGGTAAATCCTATTGGTTCCGCCTGCCGGCCAAGCGCCACACCGTAAACTCCGAGTTCGACATCAAGCAGATCAGCAGCTTGCCACAAGTGGACATTGCCTACGGCTACGGCAACGTGACCGATACCGCCTACAAGGCGCTGGCTCAGAACGGCGCCAAGGCACTGATCCATGCTGGTACCGGCAATGGCTCGGTATCGTCGCGGGTGGTCCCTGCCCTGCAGGAGCTGCGCAAGAACGGCGTGCAGATCATTCGTTCATCTCACGTCAACCAGGGTGGTTTCGTGCTGCGCAATGCCGAGCAGCCTGACGACAAGAATGACTGGGTGGTGGCGCACGACCTGAATCCGCAGAAAGCGAGAATCCTGGCGATGGTCGCGATGACCAAGACCCAGGACAGCAAGGAGCTGCAGCGGATCTTCTGGGAATACTGATCCTTGAGCAAGTGAGCTAGAACGCTAGGCGTCCTGGCTCCCTGCAGCGCTATGAATGATCGATCAATATGATTTTCGAGATGTAAACCGGAGGTTTTGAACTCAATTGCAACCTACGGAAGCAAGGCTTTGTAACCGCTTTGCTTCCGGCATCACGACTCTGCCTGATACCAAGTCTTACCGACGTCCGCCACAAAGCATCTTTCAGCACCTTACAAGCTGTTGCGAAAAACCCTACAGTGAAATACTGTACGCGCATACAGCAAAACAAGGAAAAGCCGCGTGGCCAGTCTCCCCGCAGTAACGCCAAGCCGTTATGAACAATTGGGTGTGCGCATCCAGAAGATCATCAACAGCCCCACCGCCCAGCGCAGCCGCGCCGCCTTGATCTTCCGCCTGGACAGCGAGTCGCCCGAAGACTGGGAAACCCTGCTCGAAGAAATCAGTGAGAACGACAACGT
Source organism: Pseudomonas capeferrum (assembly GCF_013523055.1). GTDB lineage: Bacteria > Pseudomonadota > Gammaproteobacteria > Pseudomonadales > Pseudomonadaceae > Aquipseudomonas > Aquipseudomonas capeferrum_A. The sequence goes on from NZ_JAAMQM010000001.1 coordinate 328,041, forward strand.
CACCCTCGCCCACCGCGACGATGGCGGTGTGCAGATTTTCTGGACCGTGCCGAAGGAAGATTGACCCCGCATGAGAGTGTCGTTTTTTGCTGCCGCCTGCCTGCTACTCACCACCTCCCTCGCCCACGCCGATGCCCCGCGCACATTCAGCGAAGCCAAGAAAGTCGCCTGGCGCCTGTACGCCCCGCAATCGACCGAGTTCTATTGCGGCTGCAAGTACAACGGCAACAAGGTCGACCTGAAAGGGTGTGGCTACGTACCGCGCAAGAATGCCCAACGCGCTTCACGCATCGAATGGGAGCACATCGTTCCGGCTTGGCAGATCGGTCACCAACGTCAGTGCTGGCAGAATGGCGGGCGCAAGAACTGCACCCGCACTGATGAAACGTACAAACGCGCTGAAGCCGATCTGCACAACCTGGTACCCAGTATCGGTGAAGTCAACGGCGATCGTAGCAACTATGGTTTTGGCTGGCTGCCCGAGAAGCAGGGACAATATGGCAGCTGCTTGACGCAGGTCGATTTCAAGGCCAGGAAAGTCATGCCTCGCCCATCGATCCGCGGGATGATCGCCAGAACTTACTTCTACATGAGCAAACAGTACAACCTGCGACTTTCCAAGCAGGATCGACAGCTGTACAGCGCTTGGGACAAGACCTATCCACCTCAGGTCTGGGAGCGGCAACGCAACCAGCGGGTAGCCTGCATCATGGGCCGCGGCAATGAGTTTGTCGGACCCGTCGATCTCAAGGCCTGCGGCTGACTATCAGGCCAGCGCCTGCAGGTAGGCCCTGGCCTGATGGTACCTGGCCAACCTGGCCATGTCCGCCGGACCCGGTATGGCGATGCGCGCCATGTCGCTGTTGTCGGCCAGATCCGCCAGCTTCACGATTCGTGCCAGGGGGTCATCGCCCACGCGGACGACGAAATCCTCGTAGCTCTCTTCGCGCTTGCGACTCAAGGCCAACAAGGCGGCCAGAATCTTCAGGTTGAACCCCGCTCGCGCCAGGTCGGCCAGGGTCGTTGGCGTATCTTCCAGCACATCGTGCAATACGGCGACAATCCGCTGCTCCGGCGTCGAGACCCGCATCATCACCCGCAGGGGATGCTGAATATAGGCCGCGCCGCCTTTGTCGTACTGTCCTTCGTGAGCCTTGGTAGCCACTGCAATAGCCCGCTCCAGTGTAGACATTCGGCTCTCCTGCTCCAGCGTTCGCTCTCCACATCATAGCCGGGTAAATGTCCTTTGACATCAACATCATGGCCAGATGTTACGCAGATAGGCAGTGAATGAGATTCATGCACAAGACGAGCTGCCGCGACGGCTCGCTTGAGTGAAGCGTCGCCCCGGCGAAACGGCATTCATCAGCTCAACGCGCAACGCCATGCTGGATGACAATGGAGTCCGTACCTTGCCGGGCCATGACATCGGCCTTGCGCGCCTCGGCCTCGGCCTTGGTGGGGAATGGCCCCATCAATACCACAGGCTTGTTGTCACGGTATTCCACCGATGAAGGAATGCCTTTTTCAATAAGGCGCGCGGTCATGTCGCTGACGGCGCCCATATTCGGGCCCTGGATCACCTCCACGTCCCATCCGGCTGGCGCAGGCTGGTCGGCAACGGCTTCGGCGCGGCGCTGCAGCTCGGCGCCACCACAGGCTTCGCGAAGACGCAGGTCATTGCCGGTCGCGTCGATGATGACCTGGTATTGGCCGTCGTGCTTGAGTGCCACATAGCTACGATACGGCTCGTACTTGCCGTCATCGTCCTTGCCTCGCACTTGGCCGCAGATCGAGCCCTGGGTATCGAATCGAACGTTGGCAAACTTGGCTGTCTCGGGATTCTGCAGGTGCTCGGCAACCTGTTTGTGGACACCTTCGACCTCGTTCTCACAGCCGACCAGTACCAGCATCGCCATTACCACCGCCACTTTGCGCACGTGCCTACCTCCTGATTTCGAGGGGCGAATTCTAGCATGAGGAGAGGGGTGCCCGGGACCATGATCGGGTTGCCAGAAGGGGCTGAAGCGCATCGATCAAGGCCGTCGCGCGCCACACGCGACATAAGAGCACGGGCTGAAAATGCAAAAAGGGCGATCTTTTCAGATCGCCCCTCTCGGATTTGGTAGGCACAATTGGACTCGAACCAACGACCCCCACCATGTCAAGGTGGTGCTCTAACCAACTGAGCTATGTGCCTGTCGTGTGGTGCGCATATTACGGAGGAAAGCACACCCTGTAAAGCGGTTTTCTTCAAAAGAATCAAAAACTTTGCGCAGCGGTGCGCGCCAAGGTCAGAACATCGGACCACACGATTGCATCGGCTTGCGGGCCGCCTGCAACTTGAGTCACAACCCATGCCGCGAAGCTGGGATGCAAAAAAGGGCGATCTTTTCAGATCGCCCCTTCTCGGATTTGGTAGGCACAATTGGACTCGAACCAACGACCCCCACCATGTCAAGGTGGTGCTCTAACCAACTGAGCTATGTGCCTGTCGTGTGGCGGCAATTCTACGCATTCCAAAAATGCTGTCAACTGTTTTTTTCGCGCTAACCCACTGAATCTAAAAATATTTATCGAAATCGCCGGGCCTCGCTCGTGGAAGGCATTTTCAACGAACGACTAGCGGGTGTTTATTATTATTGATAGCATCGCTACATTCGTTAAAAATATAAAACAGAGGTTCGCAAGCATGGCCAATACCCCTTACCCCCAGTCCTACTACGCCGCGTCGGCCAATCCGGTACCGGCACGTCCAGCGCTGCAGGGCGAGGTGGAAACTGACGTGTGCGTCATCGGCGCAGGCTATACCGGCCTTTCGAGCGCCCTCTTCCTGCTGGAGAATGGCTTCAAGGTGACCGTTCTCGAAGCCGCCAAAGTGGGCTTCGGCGCATCGGGCCGCAACGGTGGCCAGATCGTCAACAGCTATAGCCGCGACATCGATGTGATCGAACGTACCGTGGGCCCTGCCCAGGCACAGTTGCTCGGTCAGATGGCATTCGAAGGCGGCCGCATCATCCGCGATCGTGTAGCGCGCTACAACATCCAGTGCGACCTCAAGGACGGTGGTGTCTTCGCTGCGCTGACACCGCGGCAGATGGGTCACCTGGAATCGCAGAAGCGCTTGTGGGAACGCTACGGCCATACGCAGCTGGAGCTGATGGACGAGCGACGCATCCGCGAAGTGGTGGCGTGCGACAGCTACGTAGGCGGCATGCTCGACATGAGCGGCGGCCATATCCATCCGCTGAACCTGGCGCTGGGCGAAGCCGCTGCCGTGGAATCACTGGGTGGCACTATCTATGAGCAGTCACCTGCCGTCCGCATCGAGCGTGGCGCCAGCCCCGTGGTCCATACGCCGCAAGGCAAGGTGCGCGCCAAGTTCATCATCGTTGCTGGTAACGCCTACCTCGGCAACCTGGTCCCCGAGCTGGCCGCCAAGTCCATGCCATGCGGCACGCAGGTGATCACCACCGAACCGCTGGGCGAGGAACTGGCGCGAACGCTGCTGCCCCAGGATTATTGCGTCGAGGACTGCAACTACCTGCTCGACTACTACCGACTGACCAGCGACAAGCGCCTGATTTTCGGTGGCGGCGTGGTCTATGGCGCGCGCGATCCATCCAACATCGAAGCGATCATCCGGCCAAAAATGCTCAAGGCGTTCCCGCAGCTCAAGAACGTCAAGATCGACTTCGCCTGGACCGGCAACTTCCTGCTGACGCTGTCGCGCTTGCCGCAGGTAGGTCGCATCGGCGACAACATCTATTACTCTCAGGGTTGCAGCGGTCACGGCGTCACCTATACCCACCTGGCGGGCAAGGTATTGGCCGAGGCCCTGCGCGGCCAGGCCGAACGCTTCGATGCCTTCGCCGAACTGCCGCACTACCCTTTCCCAGGCGGACAGATGATGCGCGTACCGTTCAGCGCCCTGGGCGCCTGGTATTACAGCTTGCGCGACCGCCTGGGCATCTGATGCGTGAAAGGCGGTCGGTCATTGCTCCAGCGCACTGACCGCCTGACGCGCTGCCAATTCCTGGCCCGCCCCGGCGAGCTCCTCGGCGGCGCGCAACCAGCGCTGCCGGTCTACCTGGGCCGGCAAATGCCGCGGTGGCTGTACCAGGACCGCCCAGTTGCCCTCCTTTTCCCAAGCCGAGTTGAAGTCGTCGAACGCCATGCGCTGGCGCCGGTTCATGCCCGAGCGCAGCAGCACGCGCTGCTCGTAGGCGTCATAGCCGATCATCACCGCGTAACGCGACTCTCCCCAGAACGCCGCGCCGTCGCGGTAGCGCACCAATACCGGATTGCCGGCAGCAACCTGGGTCAGCAAGGCCTGCAGACGCTTGTCGAGGGAATACACCACCATGCCGTAATCCCGCGCAACGCGGGGGATACCGACCTCCAAGTCATCAGCGGCCTCGGGCAGGCCCAGCGGCTTGTCGAGCAAACCTGGCGTGATGCGTACCCCTTGCTGCGAAAGCATAGCCGCCAGCGCCATGGCCCCGCCGTGATTGGCATGACCGCGATAGAACGGCACGCTGCTGATCTCGACCCGCTGAGGCAGACCTTTCGGTGATACGGGGGGCTGACTGGCACATCCAGCCAAGCCAGCGAGGAGACTGGCAGCCAGCAGGCGCCGAGCGCGAACGCAAGACGTGGGGAAAAGGTGCAACATGGACACTCGCTCGTATCGACGCCAGACAGGCACTGCCCGGACACGGGCACCGATCATAGGCTGCCGACGCGCCGGGGTACAGCTCGCGCCATCGTCGCAGCCTATCGCGCGGGCCATCGACCTGTGTTCGCTGGATCGTCATGGACAACGCGCTAGACTCAAGAGGTACCCGGACACCAAGTCCGGCGCCTGCTGCGCGGAGAGAGGCACCATGAACCTGACAACGACAATCCTCATGTTGGTAGGTATGTGGCTTAGCATCGCAGCGGCCATGCTCTGGGGCGTTCTGCGCATCGTCCATCGGCGCCATCGTTCCCATCAGCTGCCATCCGAGGCAACCCCAGATACTTCCACGCCCGCGCAACGCCACCACGCCAGAGTCTAGGAAAGCAAAAAAGCTGCAAGTGCGGGCCGGGAATACCGGTACGCGCTTGCAGCTCGAGGGCGGAGCGTTTCAGAGCGCCTCGCGCCTTTCCCTGGCACGACGCGACATGATGTTGAGCACTTCGATCGCGGTCGAGAAGGCCATGGCCGCGTAGACGTAGCCCTTGGGCACATGAGCGCCAAAGCCTTCGGCGATGAGCGTCATGCCGATCATGATCAGGAAGCCCAGCGCCAGCATGACCACGGTCGGATTGTCGTTGATGAACTTGGCCAGCGGATCGGCGGCGACCAGCATGACGATCACGGCACTGATCACGGCGATGATCATGATCGGCAAGTGCTCGGTCATGCCCACGGCGGTAATGATGCTGTCGATGGAGAACACGATGTCCAACAGCAGTATCTGCCCGATGGCGGCAGCGAAGCCGATGGTAACGGTCGAACCCAGCTTGGCTTCTTCCTTGGCGCCACGGGAATCGACGCTCTCATGGATCTCCTTGGTCGCCTTCCACAGCAGGAACAGACCACCGGCGATCAGGATCATGTCCTTCCACGAGAAAGCGTGGCCGAAGACATCGATGACCGGCTCGGTCAGCTGCACGATCCAGGCCACGGTGCTGAGCAATGCCAGGCGCATGACCAGGGCCATGCTGATACCGATACGTCGTGCCTTGGAGCGATAGGCTTCCGGCAGCTTGTTGGTCAGAATGGAAATGAAAATCAGGTTATCGATGCCCAGGACGATTTCCATGGCTACCAAGGTAGCCAGAGCAACCCAGGCGGTCGGGCTCGCAGCGAGTTCCAGCAAATATTCCATGAATCAATCCTGCAGTCGGTAAGAGGTCAGATGTCCTGAGTCTTGCTTTCATCGGCCGCGTTCGACTTTTCGCCGCCTGCTCCGAGTGCATCGTTCAGGGCCTGCTGGGCCGCTTCGTTGGTCTGATCGATGGCCTGCTTGGCCGATTGAGCGGCCTGGTCGAGCATCTGTTGAGCGGATTTCTCGGCCTGGTCGCAGCCCGTCATGGCGACCAACGCCAGCACCAGTACCAGGGGTGTACCGATAGATTTCAATTGAAGCATGGATCCCTCACTTGTCTTTTGTACGACAGCGCCTGTACCGCGCCTGATGGACGGCATTCTAGAGATGAGGACACATCAGGAAAATTCGTATTTTCATGGGGTATACTTCGGTTTTGACGAATCGGCGGTGACCTGTGCTCAACTATCGTCAACTGCATTACTTCTGGGTCGTGGCCAAGACCGGTAGTATCGTGCGCGCCAGCGAACAGCTGAACCTCACGCCACAGACCATCAGCGGGCAGATCAGCCTGTTCGAGCAGACCTACGGGATAGAGCTGTTCCAGCGCGTCGGCCGACAACTGGAGCTGACCGAGAGCGGTCGGCAGACCCTTGCCTATGCCGAGCAGATGTTTCAGATCGGCAGCGAACTCGAGGCGATGCTCAGGGCTCGCCCGGAAGAACAGCAGATACTGTTCCGGGTAGGGGTAGCCGACGTAGTACCCAAGTCCATCGTCTACCGTCTGCTGGCACCCACCATGGAAGTGGACAATGTCATGCGTCTCAGTTGCCGGGAAGACAAGCTCGAGCGCTTGCTGGCGGATCTGGCGATCCAGCGTCTGGACCTGGTGATCTCCGACAGCCCCATGCCAAGCCATCTGGACATCAAGGGCTATAGCCAGAAACTTGGCGAATGCGGTTTGAGCTTCTTCGCCACGCCAGCCCTCGCCCGCCGCCATGACCGCCCCTTCCCTGCCTGCCTGCACGATGCACCGATGCTCATCCCGGGCCAGGAAACCGTCGTGCGCAGTCGACTGCTGCGCTGGCTGGCGGAGCAACAGGTCCAACCGCGGATCATCGGTGAATTCGATGACAGTGCGCTCATGCAGGCGTTTGGCCAATCGGGTAGCGGGATTTTCGTCGCGCCCAGCGTCATTGCCGATGAAGTGTGTCGGCAATATGGCGTGCGGTTGATCGGGCAGACCGAAGCGGTGAACGAGTCATTCTATGCCATCTCGGTGGAGCGCAAAGTCAAGCATCCAGGGATCGTGGCGATCACGGAAGGCGCGCGCAAGGAACTGTTCAACTGGTAAGCCGTTGGCCTGCGCGTGGATACATTGGCCTTCCCTGACGAGATGTCGCGCAAGCCGCTCGGGCAACCCATGGGACCTGCACAGAAAGCTCTGTGATAAAGTCGCGGCCTTTTAATAATAGAGACTCCCTGCGCCATGACTCCTGTGCTTCGTCTGCTCAATCGCACCAGCCTGGTGACCCAGATCGTCATCGGCCTGATCGCCGGTATCGTCCTGGCATTGCTCGCGCCAAGCGTGGCCCTGGACCTGGCGTTCCTCGGCAAGGTGTTCGTTACCGCCCTCAAGGCGGTCGCGCCAGTACTGGTGTTCGTGCTGGTCATGGCATCGATCGCCAACCACCGCCACGGACAGGAAACCCACATTCGCCCTATCCTCTGGCTCTACCTGTTAGGCACCTTTGCTGCCGCGGTGGTCGCCGTAGTGGCCAGTATGGCGTTCCCATCGGTCCTGGTACTGAGCACCATGGAGGCCTCCCTGAGCCCACCCGGGGGCATTGCCGAGGTACTGCAGAACCTGTTGCTCAGTGCCGTGGACAACCCGATCAATGCGTTGATGAATGCCAACTTCATTGGTGTCCTGACCTGGGCCATCGGCCTTGGGATCGCTCTGCGCAAGGCAGGCGAGACTACACGCAGCGTGGTCGATGACCTGTCCAACGGCGTCACCCTGATCGTGCGCGTGGTCATCCGCTTCGCGCCGCTCGGTATCTTCGGCCTGGTCGCATCGACTTTGGCGCAGTCCGGCCTGGACGCCTTGCTTGGCTACCTGCACCTGCTGGCGGTCCTGCTTGGCTGCATGGCGTTCGTCGCCTTGGTGGTCAACCCGCTGATCGTCTTCTGGAAGATCCGCCGCAACCCCTACCCACTCGTGCTGTTGTGCCTGCGCGAGAGCGGCATCACGGCCTTCTTCACTCGCAGTTCGGCCGCCAACATCCCGGTCAACCTGGCCCTGGCCGAAAAGCTGGGGCTGCATGAGGACACCTATTCGGTTTCCATCCCGCTGGGCGCGACGATCAATATGGCCGGCGCGGCGATCACCATCACCGTGCTGGCCTTGGCGGCCGTGCACACCTTGAACATTCCCGTGGACTTGCCGACCGCCGTATTGTTGAGCATGGTGGCTGCGATCTGTGCCTGTGGCGCCTCGGGCGTAGCGGGTGGCTCGCTGCTGTTGATCCCCCTGGCCTGCAGCCTGTTCGGCATCCCTAGCGAGATCGCCATGCAGGTGGTAGCGGTCGGCTTCATCATCGGCGTGGTGCAGGATTCGGCGGAAACCGCGTTGAACTCGTCCACCGACGTGCTCTTCACTGCCGCCGCCTGCGAGGGCGAGATACGCACGAGTGCCTGACGTCGCTTGTCTTTACCTGGGGAGCCCCCTAGATTAGGGGCTTCTCCATGCCATGAGACAGGGCCATGTCCGAACACGAAACTGCTAGCGAAGGACGCTTGAACAGCATCGAGATCCGTATCCTCGGCTCGCTGATCGAAAAACAGGCCACCGGCCCTGAAAGCTACCCACTGACACTCAATGCCCTGGTCCTGGCCTGCAATCAGAAGACCAGCCGTGAACCGGTGATGAACCTGACTCAGGGCCAAGTCGGTCAGGCCCTGCGGAGCCTGGAAGGCCAAGGGATGGCGCGACTGCAGATGGGCAGCCGCGCGGACCGCTGGGAGCACCGGGTCGACAAGGCCCTGGAGCTGGTCCCGGCGCAATTGACCTTGCTCGGTCTGATGTTCCTGCGTGGACCGCAGACCATCAATGAGCTTTTGACGCGCAGCAATCGCCTGCACGACTTCGAGGATGCCGAGCAGATCCAGCATCAGTTGGAGCGTCTCGTCTCGCGAGATCTGGCGATCCACCTGCCACGCCAGTCCGGCCAACGTGAAGACCGCTATACCCATGCATTGGGAGATCCGGCTGAAATCGAGACGATCCTTGCCGCACGTCAGCAGGGAGGCAGTGAACGCAGCAATACCAGCAACGTGGCGGAGGAACGATTCGAGGCGCTGGAGGCACGGATCGCCGCGCTGGAAGCGCGCCTGGCCGAGCTGGAAGGCTGATTCACGGCGCCTTTTCATCGGGGAAATTGCGGCAGCTCTTGCGCGCGGCCAGCTCCTGCTCGCCAGGGCGCTGGTCGACGAACCGGGCACTGCCGTCGGCGTAGATTTCCAGGTAGCCCCAATGCAAGTCCTGCTCTCGCTGTCCAGGCTTGGGCGGTAGCAGCCACCAGGGTTCACGACTGATCAGGATCATGCTGACGCGCTCCGAAACGACACCTTTCCTTACTATAGACAGGACGCATCGCAGTGGTCGTGCGGACAATGCATGCAGATGCGCGGAACCGGACAGGTGAGTGTCATCCCCACTGTCCGGCCCCGACTATTCGCATCTGTCTCGACGCCGTCCAGGATCGCCGCGCAGGTCACGCGGTGATCCTGGGTTCGATCATGCCGGCGCAGAGGTCCGGATCAGGTGATCGAAGGCAGACAGGGAAGCTTTGGCACCCTCGCCCACCGCAATGACGATTTGCTTGTAAGGCACGGTGGTCACGTCACCGGCGGCGAAGACGCCAGGGATGTTGGTCTGGCCCTTGGCGTCAACGATGATCTCGCCACGCGGGGACAGCTCGACCGTACCTTTCAACCAGTCGGTATTGGGCAGCAGACCAATCTGCACGAAGATGCCTTCGAGCGACAGATCATGCAACTCGTCACTGGCGCGGTCCTTGTAGCGCAGGCCGCTGACCTTCTCGCCATCGCCCAGCACTTCGGTGGTCAGGGCACTGGTGATTACCTTCACATTGGGAAGGCTGTGCAGCTTGCGTTGCAGGACGGCATCGGCACGCAGCTGGCTGTCGAACTCGATCAGCGTGACATGGGCAACGATACCCGCCAGGTCGATGGCCGCTTCCACGCCAGAGTTGCCGCCGCCGATCACCGCCACACGCTTGCCCTTGAACAGCGGACCGTCACAGTGCGGGCAGTAGGCTACGCCGCGGCTGCGGTAGTGCTGCTCGCCCGGGACATTCATCTCGCGCCAGCGGGCACCGGTCGCCAGGATCACGGTCTTGGCCTTCAGCGAGGCGCCACTGGCCAGGCGTACTTCGTGCAGGCCACCTTCGGTGCCGGGGATCAAGACCTCGCCACGTTGCAGGTTCATGATGTCGACATCGTATTGCTTGACGTGCTCTTCGAGCGCTGCCGCAAGCTTCGGGCCTTCGGTCTCCTGCACGGAGATGAAGTTTTCGATCGCCATGGTGTCGAGGACCTGGCCACCGAAGCGCTCGGCCGCGACGCCGGTACGGATGCCTTTGCGCGCGGCGTAGATGGCCGCGGCCGCGCCCGCCGGGCCGCCACCGACCACCAGTACATCGAAAGCATCCTTGGCGTTGATCTTCTCGGCCTGACGCGAACCGGCACTGGTGTCGATCTTGCCGAGAATTTCCTCCAGGCCCATGCGGCCCTGACCGAAGACTTCGCCATTGAGGTAGATGCTCGGTACGGCCATGACCTTGCGTGCTTCGACTTCGTCCTGGAACAGTGCCCCGTCGATGGCCACATGGCGAACGTTCGGGTTGAGCACGGCCATCAGATTCAAGGCCTGGACCACGTCCGGGCAGTTCTGGCAGGACAACGAGAAGTAGGTTTCGAACCGGAACTCACCTTCGAGCGACTGGATCTGCTCGATGATTTCAGCACTGGCCTTGGAGGGATGGCCACCCACCTGCAGGAGCGCCAGGACCAGGGAAGTGAATTCATGGCCCATGGGAATGCCGGCGAAGCGCAGGTCGATGCCTTTGCCCTCCAGCGCGGCGCCTGGGCGATCGATCGAGAACGATGGACGACGTGCGTCATCACCGTCCACGCGCAGGGAAATCTGGTGCGACAAGCCGGCGATTTCCACCAGCAGGTCGTGCATTTCTCGGGATTTCGCGCCGTCGTCGAGGGAAGCAACGATCTCGATCGGCTGGGTAACCCGCTCCAGGTAGGCTTTGAGTTGCGATTTAAGCGTGGCGTCCAACATACGGGCGATTCCTTTTTTCGAACCTTGAAATGAAAACGCCCAGGCAGGTATGCCCGGGCGTTTTTGCGGGGCAGTGAACAACTCAGGTATGGCGGCTGCTCACCGCCCGCGGCTGACGCACGGTCTTAGATCTTGCCGACCAGGTCCAGCGAAGGAGCCAGGGTGGCCTCGCCTTCCTTCCACTTGGCCGGGCAGACTTCGCCTGGGTGAGCGGCAACGTACTGGGCAGCCTTGACCTTGCGCAGCAGCTCGCTGGCGTCACGACCTACACCGCCATCGTTGATTTCGACGATCTTGATCTGACCTTCAGGGTTGATCACGAAGGTACCGCGATCGGCCAGGCCGGCTTCTTCGATCAGCACGTCGAAGTTGCGCGAGATCACGTGAGTCGGATCACCGATCAGCGGGTACTTGATCTTGCCGATGGTTTCCGAAGTGTCGTGCCAGGCCTTGTGAGTGAAATGGGTGTCGGTCGACACACCGTAGATTTCCACGCCGATTTTCTTGAACTCTTCGTAGTTGTCGGCCAGGTCGCCCAGTTCGGTCGGGCAGACGAAGGTGAAGTCGGCCGGGTAGAAGAACACGACGGCCCATTTGCCCTTGAGGTCGGCTTCGGACACTTCGACGAATTCGCCGTTGTGGTAGGCAGTAGCGTTGAACGGTTTGACCTGGCTGTTGATGATAGGCATGCGAGACGCTCCTTCAGGGGTATGAAATTCGTTGACGGAGTGAATCCTACCCAAGGTGGTCCCATAAGGCTCATTGGCAAAGCTCATGCTTGTAATTGGTTTTGGCTATAGGGAGCGGAGGTTGATAGAAGGGTTTGAACTGAAGAGACGGGAGCAGCCTGAGCGCCACCCCCGTGTGATCGACCGATTCGTCAGTGAGCTCAGCGCGTCGGGGTACGCATCGTGACGAACTCTTCGGCGGCCGTCGGATGCACACCGATGGTCTCGTCAAACTGCTGCTTGGTGGCACCGGCCTTGAGAGCGATGCCCAGGCCCTGAACGATCTCGCCAGCGTCGGGGCCGACCATGTGGCAGCCCAGTACGCGATCGGTCTCGGCATCGACCACGAGCTTCATCAGGGTCTTTTCCTGAACCTGTGTCAGGGTCAGTTTCATGGGTCGGAAACGGCTCTCGAAGATCTGCACCTCGTGCCCGGCCTTGACTGCCTCTTCCTCGGTAAGGCCGACGGTGCCGATCGGCGGCTGGCTGAACACCGCAGTCGGTATGTTCTGGTAATCGACCGGGCGATATTGCTCGGGCTTGAACAGACGCCGGGCAACGGCCATGCCTTCGGCCAAGGCGACCGGGGTGAGTTGTACGCGGCCAATCACATCGCCGATCGCCAGGATCGAGGGTTCGGTCGTCTGGTACTGATCATCGACACGGATGTAGCCGCGCTCGTCGAGCTCCACGCCGGTGTTCTCCAGGCCCAGATCGTCCAGCATCGGTCGGCGACCGGTTGCATAGAAGATGCAATCGGCGAGCAGCTCACGACCTTCCTTGAGGGTGGCCTTGAGGCTGCCGTCGTCCTGACGGTCGATGCGCTGGATGTCGCTGTTGAATTGCAGGTCCAGGCCACGCTTTTCCAGTTCTTCCTTCAGATGGGTGCGTACCGAACCGTCGAAACCGCGCAGGAACAGGTCGCCTCGGTAAAGCAGGCTGGTGGTTGCGCCCAGGCCCTGGAAGATACCGGCGAACTCCACGGCGATATAGCCGCCGCCGACCACCAGGATGCGGCGTGGCAGTTCCTTGAGATAGAACGCTTCATTGGAGCTGATGGCCAGCTCCTTGCCCGGGATGTCAGGAATCTGCGGCCAGCCGCCGACGGCGATGAGGATGCGCTCGGCGCTGTAGCGCTGCCCATCGACTTCGACCTCGTGTGCGGCGGTGATGCGCGCATGTCCCTGCAGCAGGGTGACGCCGCTATTGACCAGGAGATTGTGATAGATGCCGTTCAGGCGCTCGATCTCGCGGTTCTTGTTGGCAATGAGCGTCCCCCAGTCGAAGTGGCTCTCTCCCAATGTCCAGCCGAAGCCCTGAGCCTGCTCCAGTTCGTCGGCCACATGGGCGCCATAGACCAGGAGTTTCTTCGGCACGCAGCCGACGTTGACGCAGGTACCGCCCAGGTAGCGGCTCTCGGCCACCGCCACTTTCGCACCGAACCCCGCCGCGAAACGCGCGGCACGCACGCCGCCGGAGCCGGCACCAATCACGAAAAGATCAAAATCGTAGGCCACAATGGACTCCTCACAAAAAAAGCCACCCGAGGGTGGCCTTTTTGACTGCAAGCTGCAAGTTTCACGCTGCGACAAGGCGCGCTCGCAAGGCGGGCGCGCCTGGCAGCGTGGGCCTCAGAAGGCCTTGCCAGTCTTGTAGTAGGTTTCGAAGCAGAAGTTGGTCGCATCGATGTAGCCTTCGGCGCCACCGCAGTCGAAACGCTTGCCCTTGAACTTGTAAGCCAGCACGCAGCCATTCTGCGCCTGCTTCATCAGGGCGTCGGTGATCTGGATCTCGCCACCCTTGCCCGGCTCGGTGTTTTCGATGATATCGAAGATGTCCGGAGTCAGGATGTAGCGACCGATGATCGCCATGTTCGATGGCGCGTCTTCGGGCTTAGGCTTCTCGACCATGCTGTGAACCCGGTAGATATCGTCGCGGATCATCTCGCCGGCAATCACGCCGTACTTGTTGGTTTCCTGCGGATCGACTTCCTGGATGGCCACGATCGAGCAGCGGAACTGGTTGTACAGCTTGACCATCTGGGTCAGTACGCCGTCGCCGTCCGGGTTTACGCAGAGGTCGTCGGCCAGCACCACAGCGAACGGCTCGTCGCCGATCAGCGGACGACCGCTGAGAATCGCATGGCCCAGACCTTTCATCTCGGTCTGGCGGGTGTAGGAGAATGTGCACTCATCGAGCAGACGACGGATGCCGACCAGGTATTTCTCCTTGTCCGTCCCCTTGATCTGGGTTTCCAGTTCATAGCTGATATCGAAGTGGTCTTCCAATGCACGCTTGCCACGACCCGTGACGATGGAGATGCCATTGAGCCCGGCATCCAGCGCTTCTTCGACGCCATACTGGATCAGTGGCTTGTTGACCACCGGCAGCATTTCCTTGGGCATGGCTTTGGTAGCAGGCAGGAAGCGAGTGCCGTAACCGGCAGCCGGGAACAAGCATTTCTTGATCATATTCGTCCTTAACAGTGGGGCTTGGCATGTAGTCTCGGCGCAGTCTAATCAGGCGGAGGCTACCTTACAATGCCCCGTCCCGGCCTGGCCGATCCCATGATAGAGAGAACCCAGTGTAGATAGTTCCTGGGAACCATGAACATTATGACCATCGAACATACTGCAGAACGGGCTACGTTTGCGGACGAATGGCCCCCTAATCCACACCCTTGCCGATCAGCACACCATTGATCTCGTGCCCATAGAGATTGACGCCATCATTGGCGTGGAACTTCAGCCGCGTCCTTTCGATCGAGCCGTCCACCAGACGCGGGTCCTGGGGTCGTTCGTGGCGGTTGATCCAGGCGGCGACGTCCCAGGCCTGCTGGTCAGTCAGGCTACCGGGCTTGCCCAAAGGCATGTTGTGCTTGATGAACGACGCTGCGGTGTTGATCCGGTGCATGCCGGCTCCCCAGTTATAAGAGTCCTTGCCCCACAGCGGCGGCATGACATAGTCGTCGGCTATCTTCTGTCCTTCCCCCTGCTCGCCATGGCAGATCGCGCATTGCGTCCGGTAGAGCTGATGACCGCGTTTGAAGTCATAGCCGCCCGCTGGCTGCGGCACTTCAGGGTAGCCACGGCCAGGAGCCTCGACGCCGATCGGCGCCTTGTTCGCGAGCCAGTAGGAATAGACCGACAAGGCAGTCATCTGCGCACTATCAGCAGCCGGTGGCTTGCCGTTCATGCTGAACTGGAAACAGCCCTGGATGCGCTCGGCAAAGGTATTCACCTTGTCATTTTTCTTGCGATAGGCCGGGTACATCGGATATGCGCCCCATAGTGGCGCGGAATGAGCCATGCGCCCTTGGTCAAGATGACAGTTGCTGCAATTCATTCCGTTGCCGACCGCTTCAGGCATGAGTCGGCGGGTATCGACGAACAACGCGTAGCCATCGCGGACCATCTGGCCGAAGGCATTGTCGGGCAGTTCGCTTTCGGCCGGCGCGACGAACACGGGAGCAGCCTGGCTGCCGGGCACCTTGAGCTGAGACTGATCTTGCATGGCGATCTTTGCGGCGTAGGCATTGCCCAAACCAAGAACCATAAGGACGGGAATCAGACGCTTCATCGTGTGACCTCCTGGCTGACGAGATTGGCAAAGTAGTCGGCGAGCGCCTTGACTTCGGCATCGGTCATGGACTTGGCCACGCCGATCATCAACTGGTTCGGGTCATTGCTGCGGCTGCCGTCGCGCCAGGCGTTGAGCTGTGCCATGAGGTAGGACGCTGGTTGTCCGGCCAAGGGTGGGAAATGCTCACCAACGCCACCGCCGCCAGGGCCGTGGCATTGCACACAGCCTGGTATCTGCCGGTCCCAGTCACCGTAGAGAGCCATTTTCTCGGCGGGATCGCTGCTCATCTGCTGCCGCCGCACGCTTGGGGCAGGATCGGCAGGCATGCCAGCCAGCAAGATGCTGACAGCCTGGATTTCCTCCTCGCTCATGGCCTTGGCCAAGGGCTCCATGATCGCATGCTGGCGACTGCCGCTGCGAAAATCCGCCAACTGCTTGCTCAGGTAGCCGGCCGGCAAACCTGCCAAGCGCGGGAACCCGGCGGCAGCTACACCTTTGCCGTCAGCCCCGTGGCAGCCAAGGCAAGCCATGGCCGCGGGGTCCTGCCCACCTTGGGCGAAGATTTTTTGGCCGTCGGCGGCATACACCGTCGGCCACGTCCCGATCAACAGGCTGCTGATCAAAAAGCGGCCAAATAGATTCATCACGAAACTCCATTTCCTTGTTATAAGCTTAGACCTGGTGGTAATAAGCCTGCGGATAGTAGGGCTATCCGCCTACTCGGAACAACGCCGAATAAGACAAGAAGATGGAAAATTTCCCGCTAGTGGCTCATTTACTGAGTTAGGTCAAGAACCTGAGATGCACTCGGTCGCGGCCGTACGGACGTCACTCAGGCGCAACGGGAAATTATTGAGACGCTCATACACCTTGATGCTGCTGCCGCTTCCACGCTTGTCGATATCAAACAGAGCCGCCGGGCCTGCGGCCAGCTTCTGTGGCACGATCAGGCGCACGCCGTCTCCGCGCTGCTCTTGCTCGAGCGTTTCGCGGGTCTTGGAAAGCCTCTGTTTCACGCAATCGGCATACTCTTCCGGCGTCTTGCCGGAAATGACATCCATCGTTTCGTGTGAGCGCTCGAGCTCAGACACACTGACACATCCCCCCAACGTCACCGCTGCCGCCGCAACCAGCCACTTCATTCTCATTCCCCTATGCTATCGAAAAAGTTCTTTGACTATGCTTAGACCGATTTGCTCCCTTGACTGGCAGATTTAACCTCCGCCGGGCGCCATGGACGCCAGTCTACCCTGACAATCGTGATAATCTTTCTTCTTTGCCGAACATTTCCTATGCGGAGACCCTCATGAAATTCGTACACCAGCGCGAGCACCTCAACGAGGATGACATCGTCGTCATCCACTGCTCCCAGCGCTGCAACATCCGCCTGATGAACGACGCCAACTTCCGCAGCTTCAAGAACGGCGGTCGGCACACTTACCATGGTGGCGCGTTCGTCGATTTCCCGGCAAAGATCACCGTGCCCAGCACCGGCTTCTGGAACATCACCATCGATACGGTCGGCCCGCGCGCCCTGTCGGCGGTGAGCAAGCCGACCTTCACCCATACGATCAAGATCATTCGTCGCTCCTCGTCTGCGCTGAGATAAAGGCACCATGACCCAGACCATCAAGTATGTGATCAAGTACAAGCTCGACGGCTCGCGCCGCTGGGATTTCGCCTATCTGCCCGACGCCTCGCAGGAACAGGCGCTGGAAGCATTGCGCAAGATCCATGGCGATGAGGCCGACGACATCACCGAGATCCACGTCAGCAAAGCCTTGTAACCTGTTCGATACGCAAGGAGCCCGCATGAGCGCCTGGCCAGACCGTCGTATCCTCGATCTTCTAGGGGTCGAGCTGCCCATTCTCCAGGCGCCGATGGCAGGCGCGAGCGGTTCGGCCATGGCCATCGCGGTCGGCAATGCCGGCGGCCTTGGCGCCCTGCCCTGTGCCATGCTGGGCGAAGAACAGGTACGCGCGGAAATCGAAACGTTCCGTAAGGCATGCCATGGGCCTCTGAACCTCAACTTTTTCTGCCACCGTCCGCCGCCGCCCGACCCTGAACGCGAGAGGCGCTGGAAGCAGGCACTGCAACCCTACTATCACGAACTGGGCGTCGATTTCGGCGCGCCCACGCCGATATCCGACCGGGCTCCGTTCGACGAAAGGAGCTGTCGGTGGGTGGAAACCTTGCGCCCGGAGGTGGTGAGCTTTCATTTCGGACTGCCGCAAGCGCAGCTGCTGCAACGAGTGAAAGCTACCGGCGCCAAGGTGCTCTCCAGCGCCACTACCGTCGAGGAAGCGATCTGGTTGCAAGCGCACGGTTGTGACGCAGTCATTGCCATGGGTTACGAGGCGGGTGGCCATCGCGGAATGTTCCTCACCGAAGACATCACCACCCAGATCGGTACATTCGCCCTGGTGCCACAGATAGTGGACGCGGTGACAATCCCGGTCATCGCCGCCGGCGGGATAGGCGATCACCGTGGCCTGGCGGCGGCGCTGACCTTGGGCGCGTCGGCGGCACAGATCGGCACCGCCTATCTGTTCACACCTGAAGCCAAGGTCTCGCCAGCGCACCGCCAGGCCCTCGACACCGCATCGGCCAGCGATACGGCACTGACCAACCTGTTCACCGGGCGCCCTGCGCGCGGTATCAACAATCGCATCATGCGCGAGCTGGGGCCCATGAGCGATTTTGCGCCGCGCTTCCCCCTGGCCGGTGGCGCGCTGATGCCCTTGCGGGCCATCAGCGAACCGCAGCGTAGCGCCGACTTCAGCAATCTGTGGTCAGGGCAAGGTCTGCGCCTGTGCCGGCACCTGTCGGCTGGCGAGCTGACCCGGCAGTTGGCCGAGAGAGCGCTCGGCGTGATCCGCCGATAAGGCGATCGCGCCCGGCTGGCGAAAAGCGCAACGGCTTCCCTGCCCGCAGGTCACGGCCAACCGCCAGGCAAATCCCCTTCCATGGAAGCGGGGTATCGCTATATAGTCGACGACATAACGACCCCTTTCAAGGAGCTGCGCATGCGTCTTCGTCTATCCCATCTGGTTGGCTGTGCCTTGGCCACCTCGATGACCTGCAACCTCGCCTGGGCCGACGAAGTCCAGGTTGCCGTGGCGGCCAACTTCACCGCGCCTATCCAGGCCATCGCCAAGGATTTCGAGAAGGATACCGGGCATACCCTGGTGGCCTCCTACGGCGCGACTGGACAGTTCTATGCCCAGATCAGGAATGGCGCGCCTTTCGAGGTGTTCCTCGCCGCCGATGACAGCACGCCAGCCAAGCTCGAGGAAGAAAAGGCCATCGTCCCGGGATCGCGCTTCACTTACGCCATCGGCACGCTCGCGCTGTGGTCGCCCAAGGCTGGCTATGTCGATGATCAGGGCCAGGTACTCAAGGGCGACACCTACAAGCACCTGTCGATCGCCAATCCGCAGACCGCTCCCTATGGCCTGGCTGCCACCCAGGTGCTGGACAAGCTGCAGTTGAGCGAAGTCACGCAGCCGAAAATCGTCCAGGGGCAGAACATCACCCAGGCGTTCCAGTTCGTCTCCACCGGCAATGCCGAGTTGGGCTTTGTCGCGCTTTCGCAGATCTACAAGGATGGCCAGGTGCAGAGCGGTTCGGCCTGGATCGTCCCGGCCCGGATGCATGAGCCTATCCGCCAGGATGCGGTGATTCTCGAGAAGGGCAAGGACAACCCTGCGGCCAAGGCCCTGGTCGACTACCTCAAGGGGCCGAAGGCGGCTGCTGTGATCAAGTCCTACGGTTACGAAATCTGATGCCGCTCGACGCCAGTGACCTAGGGGCCATCTGGCTTACCCTCAAACTGGCGAGCCTCACGACGGTAATCCTGCTGATCGTGGGCACACCTATCGCCTGGTGGCTGGCGCGTACGCGCTCCTGGTGGCGTGGCCCGGTGGGGGCAGTGATCGCCCTGCCCCTGGTACTGCCGCCGACGGTGATCGGTTTCTACCTGTTGATAGCCCTGGGACCCCATGGCTGGATCGGGCAAGCCACCCAGGCCATGGGCCTGGGGACCGTGGTGTTCAGTTTTACCGGACTGGTGATCGGCTCGGTGGTCTACTCCATGCCCTTCGTGGTCCAACCATTGCAGAACGCTTTCGATGCGATGGGGCAGCGTCCACTGGAGGTCGCCGCTACCTTGCGCGCCAGTCCTTGGGACACGTTCGTGCATGTGGTACTGCCCTTGGCCCGTCCGGGGTTCGTCACTGCCAGCATTCTGGGTTTTGCCCATACCGTAGGCGAATTCGGCGTGGTGTTGATGATCGGCGGCAACATTCCTGACAAGACTCGCGTGGTCTCGGTACAGATCTTCGATCATGTCGAGGCCATGGCCTATACCCAGGCCCACTGGCTGGCCGGGTCGATGTTGCTCTTCTCGTTCCTGGTGCTGCTTGTGCTCTATGCCGGTCGACGCGGCAAGACTGGCTGGAGTTGACATGACCCCTCTACGTGCACGCCTGAAGCTGACACGCGACGCTTTCACTCTGGATGTGGATCTGCACCTGCCGGGCCGAGGTATCAGCGCGCTGTTCGGCCATTCCGGGTCGGGCAAGACTTCATGCCTGCGCTGCCTTGCCGGGCTGGAACGGGCCAGCCAGGCGTTCGTCGAGGTCGACGGCGTGGTTTGGGAAGACAGCGCGAGCGGCTACTTCCTGCCGCCGCACTTGCGTCCGGTGGGCTATGTCTTCCAGGAAGCCAGCCTGTTCCCGCACTTGAGCGTGCGCGGCAACCTCGAGTTCGGTTGGCGCCGGGTAGCCCCCCGCGAGCGCAAGGTCGACGTGGAACAGGCCTGCCAGTTACTGGGTATCGGCCACCTGCTGGAACGTCGCCCGGCAACGCTGTCCGGCGGCGAGGCGCAGCGTGTCGGTATCGCCCGCGCGCTGCTGAGCAGTCCACGCCTGTTGCTGATGGACGAGCCGCTGGCAGCCTTGGACAGTTCGCGCAAACGCGAAATCCTGCCTTACCTGGAGCGCCTGCACGATGAGCTGGACGTGCCAGTGATCTATGTGAGTCATGCCCTGGATGAAGTGGCGCGACTGGCCGATCATCTGGTCTTGCTCGAAGAAGGCAAGGCGATGGCCAGCGGGCCGATCGGCGATACCCTGGCGCGCCTGGACCTGAGCCTGGCCCAAGGCGAGGATGCAGGCGTGGTATTGGAGTGCGCGGTGCGTGGATACGATGCCCACTATCAGCTGCTCGACCTGCAGTTGCCCGGAGGCGGTCCGTTGTTGCGCATTGCTCATCCAACCAGACCGCCTGGCAGTACCTTGCGGGTCAAGGTGCAGGCGCGCGACGTCAGCCTGAGTCTTACCCAGGATTGTGCATCGAGCATACTCAACCGCCTGCCGGTACGCGTGAAGGCATGCCGCGCCGCGCACAATCCGGCGCATGTACTGATCAGCCTGGAGGTCAGCGGCAACCCGTTGCTCGCGCGTATCACCCGCTATTCGGCCGATCAACTGGGATTGCAGCCAGGCCAGGCGCTCTGGGCGCAGATCAAGTCGGTGGCGCTGCTAGGTTGAATGATGGCACTGCCATGCATGAGTGCTGTCCATTGATCAGGTTCCCGGTCAACGGATCACTACCATGCTCGACTGCGTTCTACCCCCTACCCTGCACTATGTGGACGATACCCAACCTGGCCTGAGCCGACGTCGCTGGCGCGACCGTTTCATCTATCTGGATGCCGACGGCGACAGGGTCAAGGACAGCGAAACCCTGGCGCGTATCGCGGCGCTGGTCATCCCGCCCGCCTACACCGATGTATGGATCTGCAGGGATCCCCAGGGCCATCTGCAGGCAACGGGCCGCGATGCGAGGGGCCGCAAGCAGTACCGCTACCATACGCAATGGCGAGAGCTGCGTGATGCGCACAAGTACGGGCGAATGCTGGCCTTCGCCAAGGCCCTGCCCAAGCTGCGGCGCCAGATCGACGGCCATCTTTCGCGTCCCGGACTGGACCGCGAGAAGGTCATGGCCCTGGTGATCAGCCTGCTCGACAGCACATTGATCCGGATCGGCAACCAGCAGTACCTGCGCGATAACCAATCCTACGGGCTGACCACGTTACGCACACGCCACGTGAAGGTTCAGGGCAGCACCATCCGCTTTCATTTCCGAGGCAAGCGGGGCGTCGAGCATGATGTGGCCGTCCGCGACCGGCGCCTGGCGGGGATCCTCAAGCGTTGCCTGGAGCTCCCTGGCCAGGAGCTGTTCCAATACCTGGACGAGAATGGTGAGCGGCACAGCATCGGCTCAGGGGATATCAATCAGTTCCTGCACGAACTGACCGGTGCCGATTTTACCGCCAAGGACTATCGCACCTGGGGCGGTAGCGCCCTGGCCCTGCATCTGTTGCGCCCTCTGGCCTGGACACCGGAAACCGAGGCCAAGCGCCAGATCGCGAGCATCGTCAAGGACGTGGCTCGGCGTCTGGGCAATACACCGGCGGTATGCCGACGTTGCTACATCCACCCGGCGGTACTGGAACATTACATCCTCGGGCGTCTGGCCGAGCTTCCCAAGGTGCGTGCCCGCAAAGGGCTCGAGCCGGAGGAAGTGACACTGCTGGTATTCCTGCAAGCGCTGGAAGCGGCGGCGGCATGATTGACGCGCTCTATTCCCTTCATGATGTAGAGAAATTTCCCATCTGTGCCACGGCCCCTTATCCTTGGCACCCGAACACCTTCACTGACAGGCTCTTGCACTAGATTCTGCCAGGACCTGCGCATAAATACAGGCAACAGATTTATCTGCGGGGGAATTACTTACCGCCGAAAGCGTCTTTAATTAGAAGGAACAGGGACAAGGCCAAGGGGCACTCCCGCTCGTGTCTGTCATAGACGACACGGCACTTTTCACCACCAAGGAGAATTACATGCTGATACTCACCCGCAAGGTTGGCGAAAGCATCGTCATTAACGATGACATCAAAGTCACCATTCTGGGCGTCAAAGGGATGCAAGTGAGGATCGGCATCGATGCACCAAAAGATGTCCAGGTCCATCGGGAAGAAATTTTCAAACGCATCCAGGCAGGCAATGCCGCGCCGGAAAAGACGGAAGGCCCGCAATAAGCCCGATTGCTTCAGGCCGTACGGAAGAACGTGAGCCCATCGTAGGTTCATCCACCAGACAGTTACCTCAGGTCGTCAGCAATTCACGCACCTTGGCTATCATCTCATCCATGTCGAAGGGCTTGTCGAAGACAGCGGCGAACATTTGCGGAGATATCCGCCCCAGACTTGCCTGCGCCCCACTCATGAGGATGACAGGCAGGTCGGGTAATTTCATTTCCTCGCGGATCGCCTTGAGCAGCTCCTCGCCATTGAGCACGGGCATCATGTAGTCGGTGATCACCAACTCGACACGCTTGTCCTGCAAGGCCTCCAGCGCTTTGCGACCGTTGCTCGCCTTCTCTACCAGATACCCTTCGTCTTCCAGGGCGAATCCCAGAATATCGGCAATCAAGTACTCGTCGTCGACGATCAGTATGGTGCTCATCGTCTCGCTACCTACCCCATCATCCGTCTCCTGCCGGTACGGGTGTACCGGTCAGGACGCCACTGGCACCGGCAAATGTTTTGTGCAAGGTCATACCTTGCTTACCGATCAGAACCTCGTGCAAGGCCGGATCGTAATCGCTGTCCCGTACCTTGAGGATCGAAAATACGCGCCTGAGCTTGCAATCCAGCTCGACGAATCGCATCAACCAGAGGTTGTCGACGATACTCGACAGGTCCGGTGCCGGCGCGTTGATTTCCGATCCGAAAATGTCGCGCATTTCCCAGGTCAGCAGGACATCCACATGGCGCGCGCGCAGTTCGCCGGTAATGGCGCGAAAGAACGCGTTCAACCGCGCGGGGTTGTTGCTCAAACGACTGAACGCCCCGAGGCTGTCGAGCAGCACTCGCTTGATGCCCAGGCGCGCGACGATGTCCAGCAGCCGCGCGCCTACCTGATCGAGCAAGCCTTCGGTAGGAGGCTGCCAGCACAGGTGCAAGGCACCGGCATCCTCCAGCGCCGCGAAGTCGTGCCCCAGCGCGGCGGCCTTGAGACGCAAGCGCGCCGGCGTTTCGTAGAAGCCGAACAGCAGCCCGGGTTCGGCAGGCGTGGAAGCAGACAGGAAGCTGAGACCCAGCGAAGTCTTGCCGATCCCCGAGGGGCCCATGACCAGGCTCACCGCGCCAGCCGGAAGCCCGCCGCCAAGCGCTTGATCGAGCGAAGCGATCCCGCTGGGTACCCGACCTTGTGTCGCGGTACCCGGATGGCTGGGATGACTGTAAAGCGACTCGAGACGTGGATAGACCTGCATGCCGGACTCGGTGATCATGCATTCATGAATGCCTGAAAGGGACCCGCTACCTCGCGTCTTGCGCAACTGCATCTGCCGCACCGCGCGGCCCTCCACCAGCCTTTCGCTCAGCTCGATCACTCCATCGACCATGGTGTGTTCTGGGCTGCCCTCCTCAAGCCTGGAACTGGTCAGCAACACGACCGTACAGCCGGCGAAAGCCGCATGTCCGTGCAGCTCGGAGATGAACTTCTTGGTATCCAGGCTGGTTCCAGCCTGGGATCGTGCATTGAGCAAACCATCGACGATCAACAGACTGGCTTTGTGGCGAGCAATCTCGCGACGCAGGACCCTGACCACTTCACCAAGGCCGTCCCGCTCCAGGGTATCGAAGGCACTGACGAACTGGATCTGGTTGCCGACCAATGCAGGATCGAAGAAATCCAGGGTAGAGAGGTACTGGAAAAGACGCTCGTGGGACTCGCTGAGTAGCGTTGCCACCAACACACGACCACCCTGCATGACGTGATGGCAGGCCATCTGATTGGCCAGGATGGTCTTCCCAGAGCCCGGATGCCCTTGGACGATATATGAGGCGCCCGCCACCAGACCGCCCTTGAGCAGTTTATCGAGCCCGTCGATTCCCGTGACCAGACGCTTGAGTGTTTCAACCATCACTGTTCCCCATAGTGTCCGCTGCTGTCACTGGATGCCATGTCGGCAGGTAGAGGCTCATGCAGGTTCCCTCACCAGGCGTACTGCTCACATGAATGGCCCCATTGCTCTGTTTCGCGAAACCATAGACCTGACTCAATCCCAGGCCGGTTCCCTTGCCGAACGACTTGGTGGTGAAAAAAGGTTCGAAGATCCGCGGCAGGACCTGAGGATCTATGCCTTGTCCGGTATCGCGAACATTGAAATGCACGAACTCGCCATGCAGATCGTCGATCTCGCCCGCGATTTCGCCACAACCCACTTCGAGGCTGATGCGTCCATGGGCTCCGATGGCGTCCCGGGCATTGAAGACCAGATTGAGCAGGACCATCTGCAACTGTCCGGCATCCACCTCGATCAACGGCAGGTCGGGCTGGATATGCTCTTCGACGACGATGTGGTGAGGCAATGCATGTTCGATCAAACCGCGAGTGGAGTCGATAAGGCTCGCCGGCGAGATCTGTGCGACGTTCAACTGCTTGTGCCGGGCGAAGCTGAGCAATTGCTGGGTAAGCTGGGTGCCCCGCTGCCCCGCGTCAAGAATGTGCTCCAGCAGGCGGGGGACCCGTTTCGAATCCTGACTGTCGAGCGCCAGCCGCGCGGAACTGATGATGATGGTCAGCAGGTTGTTGAAGTCATGGGCCAGCCCGCCGGTGAGCTGACCGAGCGCTTCGAGCTTTTGCGCCTGGAACAGCTGGGCGCGCATGGCATCCAGCTGCATGGCCGAATCGCGGCGATCGGTAATATCGCGGGTAACCTTGGCCAGGCCGATGATCTCGCCATGCTCGTCGCGCACCACATCCAGCGCGGCCAGTGCCCAGAACTGTGTTCCGTCCTTGCGCATACGCCAGCCTTCGTCCTGGGCGACACCTTTTTCCAAAGCCTGCTGGAGCAGTCGTTTAGGACGATTCTGAACGCAGTCATGCTCGGTGAAGAACAAGGAAAAGTGCTGACCGATCACTTCGTCGGCTTTATAACCCTTGATCCGCTCGGCGCCGGCGTTCCAGGACACCACGCGCCCAGAGGGGTCGAGCATGTAGATAGCGTAATCGACAACTGCCTGAACCAGTTGCTCATAGCGGCTGGGGTACATGACAGGTAGATCAGAGCGGTCTGGGACAGGCATGGAAGCTCCAGGGTACCTCAACAACCGATAGAGCTTAGCCAAAAGCGCCGCAAGCGATGACTGTGCGACGACGATCGTACTGCTCCGATTCAATGCCACCTGATGGAGGCGATAGGACAGCATTCCATGAATATGACAAATCCACCAGTGATCCGGTGCCAGCACGCGGCGGATTGCCCTATCGTCGAGCGGCAGGTCCGTCCCATGGCGCCCGAGGATCGTAAATGCCCGCCGACAGCCGTCGCATGCAAGACCTCCAAGACGACTTGAAACGTACCGCCAGTGAGCTCGCCAGCATTTCCAGAGCCCTCCATGCGCACGCGCGTTATCTGCAGCACTCGGTCCACGACGCCGATCCCGAGGTCATCACGAGTCAGGTAACCGGTCCGCGGGCCACCGCCAGTGAGCTACGCGAGATTGCCGAGATCATCTTACCCTGACGCTGGGCCTGGAAGATATGAAGCTTGTCCAGCTTGCATGAGTTGGCGCCCTGGCGTGAAGGAAGCGGTTGCTCTTTCCGGAAACACCGTCGCTTGCGTGAATGAAATACCACTGGACCAGAGCTCGACGAGGTAGCGAACAAGCGGCTGGGACTCGTCTATCTATGCCTTAAGATGTTGATTATCGCCGGTTTTTCGTGTCTAATTCCGGCCTTCCATCGTGCCCTGATGGTGAAATTGGTAGACACATCGCACTTAAAATGCGCCGCCGCAAGGTGTGCCGGTTCGAGTCCGGCTCGGGGCACCACTTCCTGGAACCTTTCCTTTTCGCCTGATCCAGCCTGACTACCCAGCGCACAGCGCTCAAGCCAGCGGCTGTCAACGGATCATGGAGCACTCGCTTCTGCGGCCAAACCCTGATGTACCTGCTAGAGTGGAATTGAGCCCGCCACTGGAGCATCGTCATGCGTCATACCTTGTTCGTAGGTCAACGCGACGCCATCCTCCTGCTCGCCCGCGTTCTGCTGATGATCCTGTTCCTGATTTCCGGCTGGAGCAAGCTGACCGGTTTCGAAGGCACGGTGGGCTACATGGCCTCTTTGGGGGCTCCAGCGCCAACCCTTGCGGCGGCGATAGCAGTGATCATGGAGTTCTTCGTCGCCATGGCGCTGATCCTGGGCTTCTATACCCGCCCATTGGCCTTTCTGTTTGCGCTGTTCGTGATAGGCACCGCGCTGATCGGGCACCCGTTCTGGAACATGGCGGAACCGGAGCGCAGCGCCAACCTGACCCAGTTCTTCAAGAACATGAGTATCGTCGGCGGCATGCTGTTGCTCGCCGTGACCGGCGCGGGGCGCTATTCGCTCGATCGCGGCTGAGACGCGCCGATTGCATCAGTCGTCGTAGTCGTCCTGCCATGCTGGATGATCTCGTTCGTCCGGATCATCCAGTGACTCCTCGCCCTCTTCAAGCAGATCGTCGAACGGCTGAGCATCCGCTTCGCTCTCCCTGTCGGCGTAGAGAAACTCGTGATCGAGCAGGTGATCGTGCTCGGGTTCGGGGATATCGTCGTCGCACATGCAGGCTCTCCAGTCAAAGCTCGCCTGTATAGGCCCATAGCTTCAGCAGGTCAATGCCGGGATGAATTAACGCTCGCTTAACCGATGACCCGTTAGCCTGGCCATCCTCCCTTCAAACTTTCAGCCCGCTTTCAAGCGGGCTTCTTTTTCGAGCCCGTAATGGATGGTTGGTAGAACTTCAGTCAACCTCTCGGCCGACCATGCGGGAGAGATCAAGGACAAACCCACCACATCCTCTTCACAAAATTCTGACAAACGGTTTGGCAGACTGACATGGCTTCGATACGTTCTTGAACCCGCCCCCCCTGGCGGGTTTTCTTTTTTTGCAGGACAGCTTCAATCCAGGTACATCATGACTGGTTCAGGTAACCGGATTACTCCAGCTCTCGTCATGCAGAGCTTGTCGAGGCGACCGCAATGGCAGCCCTCTCCTTCCCGCTATTGCAACCAACGACTGTAAATCGCGGGAAACTGCTCACGCACCCAATCGACGAAAACATGGATCTGCGGTGCTACATGCGATCGGCTCGGATACAGAACCGAAACGGGTCGAGGCCGTGGGCGGAAGCGCCGCAACACTTCGACCAGTGAACCGTCGGCCAGGCGACGGTCGAGCGTAATGCCGGGGGCTTGGCGCATGAACGCATGGCTACTGAAAGATTTCGGACTCGACAACCTCGTCCTTGGCGATACGGCCACCTCGCAGCCTGAAGCTGGTGAACTGCTGATAAAGGTCGGCGCCGTTTCCCTCAATTTCCGCGACAAGGCGATTGTGGACGGCATCTATGAACCGCACCTGGTGCCCAAGCCGCTGATTCCGGTTAGCGACGCAGCAGGCACAATCGTCGCCGTCGGTGAAGGTGTCACGCGATTCAAGGTGAGTGAGCGAGTCAACTCGCACCTGTATTCGCGCTGGCTCGACGGTGAGCCTGGACCTGACGAACCGGATCACTGCTTCGGCATGCCCTTGCCGGGTGGCCTGGCCGAATACATGATCATTCATGAAGAAAGCGCGGTGCGCGTGCCGGACAACATGTCGGACGAAGAAGCGGCGACCTTGCCCATCGCCGCCCTGACAGCCTGGTACTCAGTGGTGGATTACGGCCAGATCCAGCCTGGACAAACGGTGCTTGTACAAGGCACCGGCGGGGTATCGATCTTTGCCGTGCAGTTGGCAACCGCACTGGGCGCGAAGGTGATCGTAACGTCCAGCAGCGACGCCAACCTGGAGGCGGTGAAGAGCTCGGCGCCGTAGCAGGCGTGAACTACCGCACCTTCCCACGCTGGGAAGAAGAAGTGCTGAAGCTGACCGATGGCAAGGGCGTTGACCTGCTGCTGGACGTCGCCGGCGGTGAAGGCCTGAACCAATCCATCGCCGCCACCAAGGCAGCGGGTCGCATTGCGCAGATCGGCTTTCTTACCGGGCAGACCACCACCCTCGGCTTGATGCCACTGATCTTCCGCCAGACCACCATTCGCGGAATCGCGGTCGCGCCTCGCTCCTCTTTCGACCGTATGAATGCCTTTTTGAATGAGCACGCAATACGTCCGGTGATCGACCGAACCTATTCCTTCGAAGCAGCACGCCAGGCTTACGAGCATCTGGCACGAGGTGCTTTCGGCAAAGTCGTGATTTCGATTTCGTAAGGCAATCCGCGCCTCACCGAGCCATTCGATCTGCCCCCCCGTGGCTGATACAGCGCGCGGCGGGCAAGTCACCACCCTCCACCTACAAAACCCTCAAGGCGATCGTTAAATGGCAGAATCTCCCTGACGTGACCATTTCGGAGAGCACTATGCTTCGTGCGTTTGAACGATTGCTCGACCCCTTCCCGCCCGACGAGGCCCCACCACCACCTGTCGGCCTCGTACGATTCCTGTGGGCCTGCACACGCGGAGCCCGCGGCTATATCCTCGCGCTTGCATTGCTTAGCGCCAGCGTGTCGATTTACGAAGCCTGGCTGTTTTCCTTTCTTGGGCAGGTCGTGGACCTGCTCTCAACCTGGCAGGCGGGCGGCGATGCGAACGGGCAGGAAAGTCGCGTACTGTGGGGTATCGGCATCGTGCTCTTCACCAGCATTGGGCTGGTAGCGCTGCGCACCATGGTTCAACACCAGATATTGGCGATCAATCTGCCGCTGCGGCTGCGCTGGGACTTTCATCGGCTGATGCTGCGGCAAAGCCTTTCATTCTTTTCCGATGAGTTTTCCGGCCGCGTCACCACCAAGGTGATGCAGACCGCGCTCGCCGTGCGCGAAGTGCTGTTCACAGTCATCGAGATCGCACCTGGGATCGGGGTGTATTTCATCGCGATCATCGCACTGGCCGGCGGCTTCGCCCTGAAACTGATGCTGCCCTTCCTTGCCTGGGTCGCATTGTTCGGGCTGGCCATGCTGTACTTCGTGCCGCGCCTGGGGAAAGTCGGCCAGGAACAGGCTCATGCACGGTCGTCGATGACCGGGCGCATTTCGGACGCCTACACCAACATCACCACGGTGAAGCTGTTCTCGCACTCCAAACGCGAAGCACACTTCGCCCGCGCGGCCATGGAAGATTTCAAGCAGACCGGCTTTCGCCAGATGCGTCTGGTCAGCCAGTTCGAGATCGTCAACCAGGCGCTGGTGGTCGTCCTGATCCTTGGAGCGGGCGGCTATGCGCTCTGGCTGTGGCACCAAGGCGAAGTCGGCACGGGTGCCGTGGCCGCGATTACCGCCATGGCGTTGCGCATCAATGGCATGTCGCACTGGATCATGTGGCAAATGACGTCGCTGTTCGAAAACATCGGCACCGTGCAGGATGGCATGGCCACCTTGACAAGTGGCCCCAAGGTACAGGACGCGCCGAACGCGCGCGTGCTGGAGACCTCTGGCGGCGCAGTGACCTTCGACAATGTGAGCTTCAACTACAATGGCGAACGCCAGGTGCTCGACGGACTGAGCCTGAACATCCGCCCAGGCGAAAAAATCGGCCTGGTGGGCCGTTCCGGTGCTGGCAAATCCACGCTGATCAATCTGCTGCTGCGTTTCTACGACGTGGACAGCGGCGAGATTCGCATCGATGGGCAAAACATCGCCCACGTAACGCAAGACAGCCTGCGCAGCGCCATCGGCATGGTCACTCAGGATACCTCCCTGCTGCACCGCTCCATTCGCGACAACATCGCCTACGGCCGGCCCGATGCGACCGACGCGCAGATTCGCACTGCCGCGGCCAATGCCCAGGCCGACGGTTTCATCAGCCAGCTGAGCGACCGACAGGGCCATAGCGGCTACGACACCTTGGTGGGTGAGCGCGGCATCAAGCTTTCGGGCGGCCAGCGCCAACGCATCGCCATTGCTCGGGTGATGCTGAAGAACGCCCCAATTCTGCTGCTTGACGAAGCTACCAGCGCCCTGGATTCGGAAGTCGAAGTCGCCATCCAAGAAAGTCTCGATGAAATGATGCAGGGCAAGACCGTCATCGCCATCGCCCATCGGCTGTCCACGATCGCGGCCATGGATCGGCTCATTGTCATGGATGACGGACGTATCATCGAACAAGGTACCCACACCGAACTGCTCGCGAAGAACGGCATATACGCGCGACTGTGGCAGCACCAGAGTGGTGGGTTTCTGGGTGAGGATCAGGGGGTGGCCGAGGCTGTGGAGTAGGTGCGCGGCGGCGGCCCGCGAAGGGCAGGAAGCGAACGCTCACGCAGGCCTTGCGCCTTCCCGACCCCGCTCGGCCATTTCCGCCTCGAGCCTCTGAAGGAACACTTTCACTCGTGCCGGGACATACCGGCGCGATGGAGTGACAGCCCATACTGACAGCTCTTCCATGCCTCCATCCGCCAGTTCGATTCCAACCAGAGAGCCGTCGCGCAACTGAGGGAGAACATCCCAATATGCATCATCGCGATACCGAGGCCCTGGATAGCAGCGGTTCTCGCCGCGTCGACGCTGCTCGTGCTCACTCGGCCGCTCACACGGCGCCGGACAATGCCCCCGCCAGTTCGAAACTCCTGCCTAAAAGTTTCGGAACTCCAGGCTTTTCTGCGCTCAAAAGAAAAACCCCGCAGACGTTAATCTGCGGGGCTTTCGAATAATGGAGGCCGAGGTCGGAATCGAACCGGCGTAGACGGATTTGCAATCCGGAGCATAACCACTTTGCTACTCGGCCTCAAAGGTCGGAAACAGCTGCCTACTGCCTTGCTATCTCCTTGAAATCACAGGACTTTTTGAAAGTTCGCTGCGTTTCGATGGACGCCATTATGTCCGCATTCGACATGCCTTGCAACCCCTTGATCATAAAATTCTTCAAGGGGTTCAAGGCGTTAGCGCATGCGGCTGAATTTGCTCCACAGCCCGACCAGGGTATTCTCGACAGCGCCACTGGCAGCCATGCCGATTCGCTCCTGCAGGCTCCTGCGTTCGGCGAAATGCAGATGGAACAGATTGGCTTCACGGGCCCGGTTGCTCAGGTACTCGTCGCTGGTGCCAAGCTCATCGACCAACTGCAGGTTGAGAGCCGCCACGCCGAGCCAGACTTCACCGGTAGCGACTTCGTCCATGTGCAGTTGCGGGCGGTAACGGGTCACGAAGTCCTTGAACAGCTGGTGAGTCACCTCCAGGTCTTCCTGGAACTTTTCCCTGCCCTTCTCGGTATTCTCGCCAAAGACCGTCAGCGTGCGCTTGTACTCGCCCGCGGTCAGCACTTCGAAATCGATGTCGTGCTTCTTGAGCAGCCGATTGACGTTGGGCAACTGCGCGACCACTCCGATCGAGCCAAGGACGGCGAAGGGGGCGCTGACGATTTTCTGGCCGATGCACGCCATCATGTAGCCGCCACTGGCGGCAACCTTGTCGATGCACACGGTCAATGGGATGCCGGCCTGGCGGATGCGCGCCAGCTGAGACGCGGCCAGCCCGTAGCTGTGCACCAACCCGCCTCCGCTCTCCAGCCGCAGCACCACTTCGTCGCGGGCAGTGGCGATCGTCAGCAGCGCGGTGATCTCGTTGCGCAGGCTTTCGGTTGCCGATGCCTTGATATCGCCATCGAAATCGAGGACGAACACACGGCTCTTTTCTTCGCTCTTTTTCTTCTTGCCCTGCTTGTCCGCCTTGGCCTGTTGCTTGCGCAGGGTCTTGAGCTGGGCCTTGTCGAGCAACCCACCCTCGAGGCGTTCACGCAACTCCTTGTAGAAGTCGTTGAGACGGATGACCTGCAATTGTCCGCCAGCCTTGCGACGGCCTTTGCCACGCAAGCCGGCGATGGCCGAAAGAACCACCAGCAAGGCGATGACCAGGGTAGCGGTTTTGGCGAGAAAGCTTGCGTATTCTGCAAGAAACTCCACGTTGACTCCTTGATAGACCTGCGTCGTCACGACGCGAAACTGATGCAGCATACCGGTGCGCCCGCAACGCTGCCAGAGCAGGCAAATCTCGGAAACGCAGTTCAAACGACCTTTTCAAACGCTTGTATGTTTTTCCGTTGACAGCCTGTCGGCCTCGTCCTAACCTCCCAGCAATCCGAATTCCAGGCGAGCGAGCGACGTGGGCAGCATCTATCTGATCCGACATGGCCAAGCCTCGTTTGGTGCCGCCGATTACGACGTGCTCTCGCCCATCGGCATTCGCCAGAGTGAAACGCTTGGCCGCCACTTGGCCGAGCTGGGCGTGACACTCGATCGCTGTCTGTCCGGCAGCCTGCGTCGCCAACAGGACACCGCACGGCTGGCGCTGGGCTGCCTGCATGCCGCAGGGCACGCGGTCGCGCCGCTCGAGGTCGATCCGGCGTTCAATGAGTTCGATGCCGAGGGCATGATCCGCGCGCTGGCTCCCGGGCTGCTGCCGGACGAGCCCGAAATCATGCATATCCTCCGCAATGCTTCGCACAATCGCAGCGAATTCCAGCGCCTGTTCGCTCTCATGGTAAGGCGGTGGCACGACGGCAAGCATGCAGATGACGGCCTGGAAAGCTGGAGCTCTTTCGTCGCGCGCGTGGATGGTGGCCTGCAGCGCATATTGGACGGCGCCGCCGGTGACGATAACGTCGCTCTCTTTACGTCCGGTGGCACCATTGCCGCCCTGCTTCACCTGGTCACCGGGATCACTCCCAGCCAGGCCTTTGCCTTCAACTGGCAGATCATCAACACGTCGCTCAGCCAATTGAAGTTTCGTGGCCGCGACGTGGCGCTGGCTTCCTTCAACAGCCAGACCCATGTACAGCTGTTGAGGATGCCGGAGCTTGTCACCTATCGATGAGCCCGGCCGCTTTACCCCTTGTGGGGCCTGAACAACCACTGAATAAGGAATGCCCATGACCTCCGTAGCCGATGCCGTCAAGAAGATGCAAGAGAAGTTCAACCCGTCCGCCGCCGCCGGCCTGGACCTGGTGTACGGCTTCAATATCACCGATGAAGACAAGCACTACGCGCTGATCGTCAAGGATGGCACCTGTGAGCTGCAGGAAGGCGAGAACCCTGACGCCAACTGTACGCTGGTACTGGACAGCGAGACCCTGAAGGGCATCGTCAGCGGCGAGACCGACGGCATGCAGGCCTTCATGGGCGGCAAGCTGCGCGTCGAAGGCGACATGATGCTGTCGATGAAGCTCAGCGAGCTCTTCCCCGCCTGATCCTCACCCTGGCGGTGAATCAACCGAAGCCTGATCCGCTTCGGTTTTTTTTGCCCGCTGCAAACCTCAGGCCTGGATGTACCGCAGTACCGTCTCGCAGATCATCTGCTTGTGCCGTTGCTTGATCTGCTCGTCGGAGAGGTCTACCTGGAAGATCTCGCCGAAGGTATGACGATTGGATACCCGGTAGAAGCAGAAGGAGCTCATCAGCATGTGCAGGTCCATCACTTCGATCCCGGGCCGGAACAAGCCCTGCGCCTCGCCTCGGCGCAAGGTCTTGGCCAGGCCGTCGAGAATCATGCTGCTCATTTCCCGGATGAGCGGGGACTGCTTCACATATTCCCCGTAATGGATGTTCTCGTTGCTGACGATACGCACGAAATCCACATTCCGATCATGGTGATCGAACGTGAATTCCACCAGCCGTCGGATAGCCTGGTCAGCCGGCAGCGACTCCAGATCGAGACTGTGTTCGGTCTTGCGGATATCGCCGTAAAGCTTGACCAGGCATTCGACGTAGAGCTGCTCCTTGCTGCCGAAATAGTAATAGATCATGCGCTTGGAGGTGGCCATGCGTTCAGCGATGGCATCTACTCGGGCACCAGCGAGCCCTTGCTGGACGAACTCGCTGATGGCGGCCTGGAGAATGTCTTCCCGGGTCTTTTCCGGGTTGTTCTTGCGCGACTTGCGCACCACCTCGACCTCGGGCTGGTCGGGGCCGACTACCGAATCACTCATACCGACTCACAAGCTGCTGAAAGAATGTTCGTAATTATCCGCGAGCAGCCCTGTGCAGGGAAGCTCGCCAAATGATCGGCGGGGCTTGCCGACCATCAGATGCAGTGATCGACCGGCAACACCCACGCCTATACAGCCGCTGGTACGCTTGTTCCAGGCTCGACCGAGAACTAGATTAATCAACGCTCCCTGCCGCCGGCCACAAAGGAAATCGCATGACGCTTACCGATCCCTCCATTCAGGTCCGTCCGGGCGAAGAACTCGATGCAGCGGTCATTGACGGTTATCTCAAGACTCACCTGCCCCACCTGGTCGGGCAGCCGACGATCAGCCAGTTCCCCGGTGGTGCCTCGAACCTGACCTATCTGGTCAGCTATCCGACCCAGGAGCTGGTGCTGCGGCGCCCGCCTTTCGGGCAGAAAGCCAAGTCGGCGCATGACATGGGTCGCGAGTACCGCATCCTGAGTCGACTCAACAGCGGCTTTCCCTACTGCCCCAAGGCGTATGTGCACTGCACCGACGAGTCGTTGATAGGCAGCGAGTTCTACGTCATGGAGCGGGTCAAGGGCATCATTCTGCGCTCGGACATTCCCGCGCAACTGGGCTTTGACTCCCAGCGCACCAATGCCCTGTGCAAAAGCTTCATCGATCGTCTTGTAGAACTGCACCGGATCGACTACCAGGCCTGCGGCCTGGGCGAATTGGGCAAGCCCGAAGGCTACGTACGGCGCCAGGTCGAAGGCTGGAGCGCGCGCTACGAGAAAGCGCTGACCCCGGATGCGCCACGCTGGCAGGGAGTGATCGACTGGCTCCGTGAAAAAATGCCCGCCGACCACCCACGCTCCGGCATCGTGCACAACGACTATCGGTTCGACAACGTCATCCTCGACGCCGAAAACCCCATGCGCATCATCGGTGTGCTGGACTGGGAGATGGCAACCCTGGGTGACCCGCTCATGGATCTGGGCAACAGCCTCGCCTACTGGATCGAGGCCGATGATCCGGCGCCGGTACAGTTGATGCGCCGCCAGCCGAGCAATGCGCCCGGCATGCTCAGCCGCCGCGAGTTCGCCGACTACTATGCCGAGCGCGCAGGTATCACCATCGACAACCTGGACTTCTACTATTGCCACGGCCTGTTTCGCCTGGCCGTCATCGTCCAGCAGATCTATTACCGCTACTTCCACGGCCAGACCCAGGACAAACGCTTCGCCCAGTTCATCCACATGAACCGCTTGCTGGAGCACATGACCCTGCAAGTGATCGACAAGTCCAGCCTCTGATGACAGCCCTCAAGGTAAATGCCATGCCCAAGACCTCCCTGTTCGACCTCGATGGCAAGATCGCCTTCGTTTCCGGCGCCAGCCGTGGCATCGGTGAAGCTATCGCCCACCTGCTGGCCCAGCAAGGGGCTCATGTGATCGTATCCAGTCGCAAGCTCGAGGGCTGCCAGCAGGTGGCCGACGCCATCGTCGCGGCGGGCGGCCAGGCGACCGCCATCGCCTGTCACATCGGCGAGCTGGACCAGATCCAGAAGACTTTCGCAGCCATTGGCGAGCAATTCGGCCGCCTCGATATTCTGGTCAACAATGCGGCAACAAACCCACAGTTCTGCAATGTGCTGGACACCGACCCTGGCGCGTTCCAGAAGACGGTCGACGTCAATATCCGCGGCTACTTCTTCATGTCGGTGGAAGCCGGCAAGCTGATGCGCGAGCACGGTGGCGGCAGCATCATCAATGTGGCATCGATCAATGGCGTGTCGCCGGGCGCATTCCAGGGGATCTATTCGATGACCAAGGCGGCGGTCATCAACATGACCAAGGTGTTCGCCAATGAATGCGCGGCGTTCGGCATTCGCTGCAATGCCTTGCTACCGGGCCTTACCGATACCCGCTTCGCCGCCGCGCTGGTAAAGAACCAAGCCATCCTCGATGTCGCCTTGCAACAGATCCCGCTCAAGCGCGTGGCCGATCCCAAGGAAATGGCCGGCGCGGTGCTGTACTTGGCCAGCGATGCCTCCAGCTACACCACTGGCATTGCGCTCAATGTCGATGGGGGTTACCTGGCATAGATGAAGGGTCGGACAGCCCTTCCCCGAACGACGCCCTTCGCGTCTTCAAAGACAGGTAGCGGCAGCGGCCTTGCGGCGCAGGGCCATGCTGTCGTTCTTCTGCGCGTAGTAATCCACTCGGGTACCCGCAGACTTGGGAACGATATCGACAAAGGATTCGGCGTCGCGGGAATGCACGGTGAATCCGCCTTGCTCGCGCGATTCCAGATAGCCGCTGGCATCGACTCCGAACACTGCCTCGTCCTGCCAACTGAACTGTACGCACTGCGCTATCAGCTCCGCGCTCTTGCGCGAATCCATCTGCGCGCTCGGCGAGCCACTGCGGGTCGCCTCCATGGTGGATGACACACATCCGGTCAGCAACACCGTTGCAGCCATCGCCAGAATTACTCGCATGTTGCACCCTCGGAGCAAAAAGAAGCCGACTCTAGCATTCGCCAGCAGTACGAGTGAATTCTCTGGCCAGGCGCGTTGTCCCAGACAGGTACGCCCCGCCGAAGGAGATTTACATGAACTACCGCAATGTTCTGTCCGCAGTACTCTTGAGCACCACGTTTGCCTGCCTTCCCATGGTGGCGACGACTGCCCATGCCGACGAAGCAAAGGTCGAAGGCCCGGAGGCTCATAATCGCGAGCTGAAGGTCGGCGACAAGGCACCTGACCAGTACAAGCGCGATGAACTGGTCGTCGCTGACTGGAAAGCCAAGGGGTTGACGCCTGCGCCCGAGGAAGGGGTGAGCCAGTGGGTACGCATGGGTCACCAATATGTGCTGGTGCAGATCACCAATGGGGTGATTCTGGAGATCAAGCCCGAATCCTGACACCCGCCGAAGCGGCAAGCGGTGACTCGTTCACCGCATTGCGGCCCAGGGCCTGCCTGCCAGGGCGCCCCTGAAGGCACGATCAAAATCAGGCTTCGTCGCTCGGCTGCCTGGCCCGCACTACCGATATTCCCT
Organism: Pseudomonas capeferrum; assembly: GCF_013523055.1. GTDB lineage: Bacteria > Pseudomonadota > Gammaproteobacteria > Pseudomonadales > Pseudomonadaceae > Aquipseudomonas > Aquipseudomonas capeferrum_A. The sequence continues at coordinate 365,609 of NZ_JAAMQM010000001.1, forward strand.
CCTTCAAAGCCCTATGCACTCTCGGCTTTCCGAGCACATGCCGTCTTTCGCCAACATCGATCAACGCTCACTACCGAGATCATGCTGTCTTCTCGAGTGGCGAGACAGTTCACGTCGCTCACCCTCTGACCAAGCCTCGGCGCCCTGACTCACAACTTGGGAACAGCACTGGCGCATCACGATTTTTCCTACACGACTGAAACAAAAAGGAGAATTCCCGGTCTTAGGTGGTACCCCGTAAACCTATGCGGATCAAGGACCTATATCATGATGACCCGCCTCGCCTGTATCCCTCTGATCGCCACAGTGCTATTGCTCGCTGGCTGCCACAGCAATCACCACCGTGACGATGGCTGGCGCGACAATGATCGTAAAGAGCATCGCCAGAAGCGTCACCACCGCCAGGACCGCGGTGACGATGAGCGTCGCTACAACGACCGCGGCTACCGCTGAGCACACCATTCTTACCTGCCGCCTGACTTGCGGCACTTCTACCTGATGATTCGTTCGAGGTTACATCATGCGTTTGACTCTGCCTTCTCTCGCGCTAGGCCTGCTGATCTGCCAGGGCGCATTGGCCGGTGACGGTACCACTGCCATTGGCGGCGGCCTGGGTGGCGTTCTGGGCAACGTTGTCGGTCAACAGATCGGCGGCAGCACCGGTGCGGCTATCGGTGCCGGCGTCGGGGGTGCCGCGGGCAGCGCCGTTGGCGCGCGCAAGGGCAATCGTACCGAAGCCGCCTTGGGCGGCGGCCTGGGTTCGGCAGGCGGGTCGCTGATCGGTGGCAGGCTGGGCGGCTCTACCGGCTCGACGGTAGGCGCCGGCCTGGGTGGTGCCGCCGGTGGCGCCATCGGCAATCATCTGGGCGATAACGACGGTGGCGGCAAGAAGAAACGTCGCCACCGTCATCACCGCTGACAGGTCTGCCTCTCGACCTGTAATGCCTGGCCATCGGGACTGCCCAAATGTCTCTGATGGCCAACCCCCAACATTCATCCCCCAGACAACCGCGATACATCAATACCTTCCCATTGCACCCTGGCACACTGTACGTGCCACTCCTTGTGAAGGATCACCCCCGCGATGAACCATGAACTGCTCTGGGTCCTCGGCCTGCTGGCTACCGTCATTATCCTGTTCGTCATCAATCGCCCGCGCATGGACGTCGTTGCGTTATTGGTGATGGTAGTCCTGCCAGTGTCCGGCATCCTCGACGTCAACCAGGCCCTGGCCGGGTTCAGCGACCCCAACGTGGTGCTGATAGCGGCCCTGTTCGTGATGGGTGAAGGCTTGGTCCGCACCGGCATTGCCTATCGGATCGGCGAATGGATGAGCGACCGCGCCGGCCATAGCGAGGCACGGCTTTTAATCCTGCTCATGTTGGCGGTTGCCGGGCTGGGTTCGGTTATGAGCTCGACCGGTGTGGTCGCCATCTTCATCCCCGTGGTCTTGAGCATCGCGGCACGCCAGGGCGTGTCTCCGAGCCGCCTGATGATGCCCCTGAGCGTTGCCGGGCTGATCAGCGGCATGCTCAGCCTGGTCGCCACTCCACCCAATGTCGTGGTGCACAGTGAGCTCATGCGCCATGGCGAGCCCGGCTTCGGCTTCTTCAGCTTTACCCCGTTCGGCCTGACCGTGCTGGCCTTGGGTATCGGCTATATGTTGCTGACCCGCCACTGGCTCAAAGGTGAAGTACGCAAGGATGGCAGCCTCGAGACTCGACGCACCCTGCTGGACCTGGTGCAGGACTACAAGCTCAGCGGTCGCGAGCGCCGCCTGCGCGTGCACCCCGACTCTCCCTTGATCGGCCATACCCTGGGTGAGCTCGCCCTACGTACTCGACACGGCGCCAACGTCATCGGCATCGAACGCCAGCACAAGTTGATCACCCGCGTGATGACCGCCGACTCGAACAGCATCCTGCAGCACGGCGATATATTGCTGCTGGACCTTTTTGCCAATCACGACGACCTGCGCGGCCTGTGCCAGACCATGCACCTGGAACCGCTGCCCTTCAAGGCGGCCTATTTCATCGACCAGTCACAAGAGCTGGGCATGGCGGAGATCTCGTTGCCACCCGGCTCTCAGCTGATCGGCAAGAGCATCCTGGAGCTCGCGTTCCGTAGCCGGTTCGGCCTGAACGTGGTGGGACTGCGCCGTGACCAGCACGCCATCGACGAGCAGCTGGTGGAAGAAACATTGCGCATGGGCGACACCCTGCTGGTCGTCGGGCCTTGGAAGGCCGTACGCCAGTTGCAAGGCAGGCCTCGCGACTTCCTTGTATTGAGCCTGCCGGCAGAAATCGACCAAGTGGCGCCTGCGCGCGCGCGTGCGCCTTATGCCCTGGTCAGCTTGGCGGTGATGGTCGGGCTGATGGTCAGCGGCGCGGTGCCCAACGTCATCGCCGCCTTGATTGGCTGCCTGTTGATGGGCGCGGGACGGTGCGTCGACATGAACAGCGCCTACCGTGCCATCCACTGGCCGAGCCTGATACTGATCGTCGGCATGCTGCCTTTCGCCTTGGCCTTGCAGAAGACCGGCGGCATCGACCTCGTCGTCGACGCACTGGTCGGCACGCTCGGCGCGGCCGACCCTCGCGTCATGCTGGCGTGCCTGTTCGCCCTTACCGCAGTGATCGGGCTGTTCATTTCCAACACCGCCACGGCGGTACTCATGGCGCCCGTGGCGATCAGCACCGCCACCCAACTCGGCCTGTCCCCTTACCCCTTTGCCATGACCGTCGCCCTTGCGGCGTCGGCTGCGTTCATGACGCCCGTGTCGTCGCCTGTCAATACCCTGGTGCTGGGGCCCGGCCAGTATCGCTTCGCCGATTTCGTCAAAGTCGGAGTGCCGTTCACGCTACTGGTCATGCTGGTGACCGTGGTGATGGTCCCTTGGTACTACGGCCTCTAGCCCCTCCCAACGCAGCATGAAATCCCTGAAAAGAGCATGATATCTGGGGATAGCAGCACGTTAATATCCAATTGACATCAATTACCCGGTTGCACACACTGGCATCACATCGTCCCAGGGACTACGGTCGTTGGCCTGGATCCTGTCTCCGCTAGTCGGTCACGCCCATGGTGTTTGCAGCTTCTTCGCGTTTGGTACCTCATTTCATTCTGTTTGCCTTGACGTTCGGCTTGACCCTGATCGGCATCCTGGCACGGCCGATCGAATCGCTGTCCATGTTCTGGCCAGTCAACGCGGTACTGACAGGGATACTCCTGCGCTATCCGCGCCAGGCGACGAGCAGCGGCTTCGGTGTGATATTCGTGGCCATGCTTGCCGCGGATGTCGCCTGCGGCAGTGCCTGGCAGCCGGCGCTTTGGGTCAACCTGTGCAACTTGGGCGCAGTGTTAACGTTCTGGCAGATTCTCTCGCGACAAGCCCGGGCTCACCGCAGGTTACGCACGCCTCAGGGTGTCCTGCGCCTGCTCGGAGCCTGCACTGTCGGCGCGGCGGTGGCCGCCAGCCTGGCCTGTGTGATGGCGGCGCCCTGGTTCAACGCATCGCTGCGCTCGACCTGGCTGTCCTGGTTCAGCGAACAGTTCTCCACCGGGATGCTGGTCCTCCCTGTACTGCTCACCGTACCCTCGCCCGCGGCCCTTTGGCGCGGCAGCAGTCGCCCGATCGGCGTGGCTCCGCTACTGGTCCTGGTGGCCTCGTTGACCTTGAGCATAGCCTTCGGCGGACCCGGCGCTATCGCCTTCCCCATTGCCGCGCTACTGTGGTGCGCGCTGGTCTACTCCCCTTTCCTGGTAGCCCTGTTGAGCTTGATGACCGGCAGCGCGCTGATCGTCGCCCTGGCACAGAACCTCATGCATTTCAGCATCGTGCAGAGCGAACTCGGCACGACGACGCTGACGTCGGCGCGCCTGGGCATCGCCATGCTGGTGCTGGGTCCGTTGATGGTGGCCTGCGTCAGTCACGCGAATCGGAGTCTTCTCGCGCGCCTGACCCATCGCGCCGCGATCGATCACCTCACCGGCGCCTTGTCGCGCAGGGCTCTCACCCAGCAGGCCAATGCCTTGCTGGAAAACCGAGAACAAACCAGCCCTGCGTTGCCATTGACGTTGTTGATGCTGGATATCGATCACTTCAAGACGATCAATGATCTGCACGGGCATGCGATCGGCGACCAGGTGCTGCGCCAGTGTGCCCACGGCCTCCAGGCTCAGCTGCACACAGGCGACTTGCTTGGCCGGCTGGGCGGCGAGGAGTTTGTCGTGGTGCTGCCAGGCTTGCCACCGGAACAGGCCACGTTCACCGCCGAGCGACTGCGCAGGGCCGTACAGGATCTGTGTATCACCCAAGTCGAGCAGCGCCTGCAGATCACCGTCAGCATAGGCCTGGCCGGTTGCGCCACGGGCAGCGCCTCGCCAAGCCTGGATGCCCTGCTGGCAAGCGCCGACAGGGCGCTCTATCGTGCAAAGGCCAAGGGTCGCAACCGCGTCGAACAAGCGGAGCCGCATCGGTACGCAGGGTGATGCGAGTGGAATGAGTGCCTGCAGGCTCTGTTCAATTTCTGCTCAAAGTGACAGAGGCCTTTGTAATTATGGCCTCCAGCAATTTATCCACAGACCTACCCACGTTTTCTGTGGACAGTTTCCCTGTCAGAATTCTTCACGCGAATCGCAATGATCTCAGCCTCCGAAGGGTAGGAATCAGCTGGGGGGAATAGTCCCCAACAAGCCGATAAAGATAGTCAATAGCAGAAAGCCACCCAGAAACAACGTAAGCTTGCCCATCAGATATTCTCCACTCTATTGGCGAAACGGCATGCCTTTGCCACCTTGGAAAATGGCCAGGCTTGATGGGTATTGTCGATTCTCGGCTGATATGGTTACAGATTCAGGTTGGCGGTAAAAAAGCAGATCAGATAAGCCCGAGGATCAATGACAGGTACGGCACAGCCTTGATCAAGCCACGCCATGGCTGCTGACAGGTTGCATCGGAAGGCACATGACACCCATTTCCAGATCGAGAACCCGGCCCCCATCATGAATCAGGTCGCAACCAACATCGCTCTACTGCTTATCGACATGCAGGTCGGCATCAACCATCCACGGTTGGGCCCCCGCAACAATCCCGAAGCAGAGCTACGCATGGGCGAACTCCTCGCGGCCTGGCGCCTGGCCAGTCATCCAGTGGTACATGTCCGGCATGTCTCGCGCATGGCCGACTCGGTTTTCTCGCCTGGGCAAGCAGGATGCGAGTTCCAACCGGCGTTCATGCCTCTGGCGAACGAAGTGGTGTTCGAAAAGAACGTTCCCGATGCCTTTGCCAACACTGGCCTGCAGCGCTGGCTGCATGTCCGCGGCATACCGCGATTGGTGATCGCTGGCCTTATCACCAATAATTCGGTGGAGTCGACGGCGCGATCGGCTGGAAACCTGGGTTTCGATACCCAAGTCGTGGAGGATGCGTGCTACACCTTCGACCAACGCGATCACCGTGGTCGCCTCTGGCGGGCCGAGGACGTGCACGCCTTGTCATTGGCCAACCTGGCCCTGGATTACGCACGGATAGCAACCACCGCCGAAGTCCTTGCCTCGATTGCGCCCTGATTCGAAAGGCATCTGGCGCAAGGTGGCCTACGCGCACGTTTCGCGGCCGGAATCACTCAGGAATCTTGCGCCCCTGCTCGGCCTCACCTTCCCGCTTGCCCGTGCGCTGGGCGGTAGTATTGCCGTCTTCCTTTTCCCCAGGGGCTGGCCGCAGGGCGTCGTTGTCACGCGGCACCTCTCCAGGAGAATGCTGCTGGCTGGGGGTGGCGCCGGTATCTTTGTTCATCATCGTTCTCCGCAGGTGATTGTTCTCTTTACGAGCATGGCAGCGCTGCTTGGGTTCAATATCGCGTGGGAACCTTGGTGTCATGGTCCAGGCTGCATTTGCACCCGAACTCACATAAGACTGGTCCATCGAGCAGTCGAGAGCCGCCCGGTCGTGAACAGGTTCGCGAATCAGCGTGAAGGGTTATGCCATGCGAGATAGAGATGCCGCTCGCCGTGACCTGATTCCGTGGGAGCCGCCGTGGGGCTGGCAGGATAGACACATGCGCCGGGTACCGGCTCATTCAGATAATCGAGCCAGGCGGAGTAGGCGTCACGCTGACGCCGGACAGCTTCGTCCCAGATATAACCACTGGTGGTACGAGCGCAGACGAGCTGCATCAGCCTGGTGGTTTCAGCATCCAGGACAGCAAGCAGTTGAATACACGTGGACCGGAAATGCTCAAGATCAGTCATCGCTACCCCATCAGGCCAAGTGCATGTTGCTATTGGTGATAACGCGGGGAACAACGTTCAGACAAAGGGACGATCGGTCGATTGCAAAAGTTTTACGATAAAATGCTCGGGGCCGAAGATTTCGAGAGCCTCAAGTAAAGCAGCCGAAACCACGGTTGAATTCCGGCAAAGACAGGCAATGTTCGATCTCGCGCCTCGTTCGATGGCCGAGGCGCGCCATCTGCTTATCGGGTGACCCAGGACTCTACTTCGTCACCGCCGTGCTGCGCTTTCCACTCTTTCAAAAGGCGGTGATTGCCACCCTTGGTTTCGATGGTTTCACCATTATGAGGGTTCTTGTAGACCTTGACTTCACGCGCCTTGCGGGTCGCTTTTTGCGGCGCGGCGGGAGCCGAGGACCGAGCGCTCGATTGCGGGTCGAGAATATTGATGATGTCCCGGAGGCTGAAGCCGTACTTTTCCAACAAGGTGCGCAATTTGCTCTCGAATTCGATTTCCGCTTTGAGTTCGGAACTGCCTTTCAGGGTTTCCAGCTCGGCGAGCTGAGTGGCTAGTTGTTGCTCAAGCTGGCGAAATTCTGCCAAACGCGACATGTTCGTTTCCTTTGGGGTTGATTGAATGCGTGACAGGATCATAGCACCGTGCGGGATAATAGTTGAACGTCTTTCCGACACTTGCACTTCCTGTATGTCCCGCGAGACGAACAGGTGAAGACGAAGAGTTTCAGGAGCACGTCGGCAGGATCAGAAATCTTATAAGAGAGGAAGTAATGAATTACATGACTAGTTACATCTGCCGCGCTAATGACCCACGCGAATACCTTGTTCATCTGGCAGACAAGACTAGCCGACAACGCATAATAGGCCGACTGCACTATCGCTCTAGTGCAGGGCAACGGGCCGCTCGACCTTTCTTTCCAGGCCAGAAGGCCGGCTCGCGCACTTCAACCCACTGCTCGAGCATCGGCGGCCCCACGGCGATCCATAGTCGGTCGCTCGGCGGGCAGTTCATTGGGCAGCAAGCTACCGACACCAAATACATTCATCGCTATCGACACTCTCAGCGCTCGACACGCCTGGCGAGAGTCCACCTCGAACCCTGCCAGGGCCGAGAGCAGAAAGCGATCCCCGTTTGGAAGCAGCTCAACCTTGTCTTTCTTGCGTGAACCGACCATAACGCCTCCCGTCAAAAAGAATTGCTGTGCGTTCATCTTTGCCCTGAACAATCGCGTCCCGGGTCTTCTACTGCAACAGGGTCGCCGTCAGGTTCCAGCATTGTCCTGATAACCTCGCGCCTCTGTCTTGCCCAGACCGGGTTACGCAAGCATTGATTTCACGGAAAAATTGCAGTGCCTACCGAATTGGGAGTTTCGGGCTGGAATCTTGGTGCCTCTGAGATCAATGTTCTCCGCCGAACGGTCAGGACCGGGGGTAGCGTTTACTTTGAACTTACCTGGCGCGCGCAACCTCTCTTGAATATCCCTGGCCAATCGGTCGCTACTGGAACGACCGCACACTTTTCCATGGGACAGCACACGGTACCGACGCTTTCAGCGAGAGGCCGCATAGGGGCATCGTCGATCTTCCGTCTTGATCGTTTGAGGAGGCGCTACATGGAAACTTCATTCTTCTGGCTTGCCGCAGCCGTGGTCGTCATTGCCCTGGATCTATGGGCATTGAACAGCGTGTGGCGTAGTACCAAAAGCTCCGGAACCAAAGTGGCGTGGACGCTGTTGATCTTCATCCTGCCATTGGTAGGGCTGATCATCTGGGGTATTGCGGGACCGCGTGGCATCGCCAGGCCACCGAGCTCTCCCAACCACAGCAAAGGATGAACGGATAGGCACGACAGCCAATACGCATCCCTAGGCCGAATGATAGGCCCGCGTCTTCGGGCACGATGCCGCCAGCCAGGGATCCGGCAGCGGATTCGGGCAAGCGTTCTATCGCGGGACAACGGGTGCCTCGCGCATGAAGATCTCGGCGGTCTTCGGACCGATACCTTCGAATTCCATCAGTCGTTGCACGAAGTCTTCAAGGTCGCTGCTGGCCTCTTTCATTGCGCCGAGCGTTCCGCCATATTTCGTTTTCAAGCTTGGCCACGAGCGCGCGCAGGCGCCTTGCGGTGGACTCGTCATAACGGGCATAGCCACCTTCGCCGAGCATGCGTACAAGCTCTCGATGGGTACACTTGACCAGCGAGCGCGGCGTATCATGCCGGTATCGATCGACCATGACGCGGTTTGCGTTCACGGCAGTGGCGGCGCGAATGCGCTTGCCCATGAGGAAACTGGCGAGCATCCATTTGAACAGCGCGCCTTCGCCACCGGCCTGCAGGTCGATGCCGAGATCTTGGGCGGTGACAGGTTGAGGCATCTGCGAATCTTCGACAGCTCGCAGGACGAGCTTAACGCCGCGCCCATGGTCGGGGCGCTGCTTCGATGTGCTATAGACCTATTAGATCAACCCAGCCCTTTAGCGAATCCTGGGATGTAGACGATGACGCACGATAAGCCGGTTGTCACCAAAGCCAACGAAATGGATCTGGACGGCATTCTCGAGTTGCAAGCCATGAACCAGGTAGATCGCGGCGGTCTGCTCGCTTCAAGTCTGCCACCCGAGCGCATCTTGACGATGATGCGGGAAATGCCCCTGATCGTGGCGCGTCGGGACAGACGCGTGGCCGGCTTCCTATTGACCGCGACCCGCTACATGAATGCCGACTACCCCTTGGTCAACGCCATGCTCAAGGCCTATCCCGGCTCGCCGGACGCTTACATCTATGGGCCGATATGCGTGATCGAGGAAGAGCGAGGGCACGGTCTGGCCCAAGCAATGTTCGAACACTTGTGCCGACTGGAGCCAGGCCGCGAAGGTATCCTGTTCATCCGCAAGGACAATGAGGCCTCCATGCACGCCCACTTGAAAATGGGCATGCGAGAGGTTGCAACCTTCATGTTCGAGGGCCATGCATTCGCGGTGTTTTCATTCAGGGGATGCGTGACGCCCGAATAGAAGAATCCATCCCATTGCCGCTTGCCGCCAGGCTTGGCGCTCTTGAAGCGTGGAATATTCCGTGCCTCGCCTGTCCGGCGGCAACCGCACCGTGCCCTACTCCGCGCCAGGCGGAATGCCGTCCTTGTTGCGATCTTTCAATCGCTCGCGCTCCTGCTCGGTCGAATGCGCTGGAACATTGTCCGGCTTGCGCTCTTCTTTCTTTTCTTCGGTCATGTTCATGTTCTCCTGTCGATGTCCCTTTGGCAGTCATGCTTCCTTGCAGTTCAGTGCCATATGAATCGGCTCAACGTAAGCGCCGCCGTCACCGCCATTTCCCGCACCGCCCGACACCTTCTCCCTGCTATCTTTGAACTTCCTTCGGCAATGATCTCTCTCCTGATTACATTCCTCATCAAGAAGGTGGAAACCATGAGAGCCCTTACCTACCACGGCGCCCACGATGTCAGAGTGGACAACGTCCCCGACCCTACCGTGCAAGATAGCGACGACATCATCCTGAGGGTGACCGCCACCGCTATCTGCGGATCCGACCTGCATCTGTATCGCGGCAAGATCCCCACCGTCGAAAGTGGCGATATCTTCGGGCACGAGTTCATGGGTATCGTCGAAGAGACAGGCAGCGCTGTCACCGCCGTGAGCAAGGGGGACCGCGTGGTTATCCCGTTTGTCATTGCCTGCGGTAGCTGTTTCTTCTGTCAGCAGGACCTGTACGCGGCCTGCGAGACCACGAACACGGGGCGCGGCGCCATCCTGAACAAGAAATCCATTCCGCCAGGGGCCGCGCTTTTCGGGTTCAGCCATCTGTATGGTGGTGTTCCGGGTGGTCAGGCCGAATACGTGCGCGTGCCCAAGGCCAACACTGGCCCGTTCAAGGTGCCGGGCACCTTGGCCGATGAAAAGGTGCTGTTCCTGTCGGACATCCTGCCCACCGCCTACCAGGCCGTGCTGAACGCCGAGATCAAGAGCGGTTCGAGCGTGGCTATCTACGGGGCCGGACCTGTCGGGCTGCTCTGCGCGGCGGTGGCGCAGATGCTTGGCGCCGAGCGGATCTTCATGGTCGACCATCATCCTTACCGCCTCGCCTATGCGCAGAAAACCTATGGCGTGATTCCGATCAACTTCGATGAGGACGATGACCCGGCCGACACCATCATCCAGCAGACCCCGGGAAAGCGCGGTGTCGACGGCGTGATCGATGCGGTGGGCTTCGAAGCCAAGGGCAGCACTACAGAAACGGTGCTAGCCGCGCTGAAGCTCGAAGGCAGCAGTGGCAAGGCATTGCGCCAGTGCATCGCGGCGGTACGCCGTGGTGGCGTGGTCAGCGTACCGGGCGTCTATGCGGGCTTCATCCACGGCTTCCTGTTCGGCGACGCGTTCGACAAGGGCCTTACGTTCCGCATGGGCCAGACCCATGTACAGAAGTACCTGCCTGAATTGCTGGAGTTCATCGAAGCCGGGAAGCTGGCCCCCGAGGCCATCATTACCCATCGCATGGGGCTCGAGGACGCAGCCGAGGGGTACAAGATCTTCGACAAGAAACAGCAGGATTGCCGCAAGATCATCCTGACGCCGGGGTCCACCACCATTGCGCAACCAGTGGGCAACGACATGGACGCGGTGCCTTCGACCTGAACATCACATCAAGCATGAGTCGTTAGGTTGCGGCGTGGCCGAGCTCGCGCTCGGCCCGCCACCAACCTGTCCTGGTTCTTCTCGAACGCCCGGCGCGCTTGCGCTGAACTATTGTAAACAGCCAGCACTCCATCCCTCGTCGATCTCATTTTCCGACATTCGCATCACTCCTATCTTCACGCTCGGCAGGTCAAGCCCATGGAAATCTCGTCCCCCCTCCCGCTCAAACGAGTCGTCACCACGTCCATGCTGGTGCTGTTCATCCTGGGGGATGTGCTGGGCGCGGGTGTCTACGCTCTGGTCGGCACCATCGCTGGCGAAGTGGGTGGCGCGATCTGGGTACCGTTGCTGCTGGCGCTGTTCTTCGCCATGCTGACTGCCGGATCCTATGCGGAGCTTGTGACCAAGTACCCGCACGCGGGAGGCTCCGCTGTCTTTGCCGCCAAGGCCTTCAGATCGCCACTGGTGTCTTTCCTGGTGGGGTTCAGCATGCTGGCCGCCGGCGTGACGAGCGCCGCGGGCTTGTCGCTGGCGTTCGCGGGAGATTACCTCGCGCTCTTCGTCGACGTCCCCGCGCACGTGGCCGCGCTCGTCTTCCTGATCGTCATCGGGCTGATAAATGCCAGGGGTATCAAGGAGTCGCTTGGGGCGAACATCGTCATGACAGTCATCGAGCTGACGGGTCTTGTCCTGGTTGTCGTCGCCGCGGCCTGGTTCTTTGGCACCGGCGAGGCGAACCCTGGTCGCGCGCTGGAGTTCAAGCCCGGCGTGAACCCGGTGGTCGGGGTACTGGGCGCCGCGCTGCTGGCGTTCTATTCATTCGTGGGATTCGAAACCTCGGCAAACCTTGCCGAAGAAGTCAGGGATGTACGCCGCACCTATCCCAAGGCGCTGTTCGGCGCATTGCTCATCGCCGGTGCCATCTACATGGCGGTCGGCGTGGCCGCTGCGTCAGTGGTGCCGGTCGAACGTCTGGTTACCTCCTCCGCTCCGCTGCTGGAGGTCGTCAAAGCCTCGGGATTGAACATCCCACCTCGACTGTTCGCGCTGATCGCCTTGGTGGCCGTGGCCAATGGAGCACTTCTGACGATGATCATGGCAAGCCGACTGGCCTACGGAATGGCCCATGCCGGTTTGCTGCCCGAGGCCTTGGGCAAGGTCTTGAGCGTTCGCCGCACCCCTTGGGTGGCGATCACGGTCACCACATTGGTGGCGATCGTTCTTACGCTTACCGGTTCTCTGGCGGTGCTGGCACAGACTGTCGTATTGCTCTTGCTGGTGGTGTTTCTCAGCACCAATCTCGCCGTGCTCGTGCTGCGGCGCGACACCGTGAGCGAGGCACACTTTCGCGTTCCCTCCTGGGTACCCGTGCTCGCCATCCTCTCGTGCCTGGTACTGATGAGCCAGCAGGATGCGCAGACCTGGATACGCGCGGGGGCGCTGCTCGCACTCGGGCTGGTACTGTACGCCGGATCCCGCCTGCGCATGCGGCTGGCCACCAAGGCCTAGCGCCTGATTCATCTCCTTGCCGGCACCATTTGCCCGACAATGGGCATCCCTAAGGGCTTTGGGTAGACTGTCGAAGCTTTCGAGAGCGCCCTGCGCTCACGGGTGGTCGATCTCGGTCACGGTACTGGCTCGCTCCTCTCCAGCAGGATCAGAGCAGTTCCCGCCATCGATCCATCATCATTGGCTCACATTACCCTTGCAGGAAGAACCAGCATGCGCGAATCCGACTGGATCGACCTGAAGCAGGATGCTGCATCGGGTATCGAAACCATCCACGCCCATTTCGAAGGTCATGCCTATGACCCCCACTGGCACGACAGTTACCTGGTAGGCATCACCGAGCAAGGGGTGCAGCAGTTCAACTGTCGACGCCAACGACACGACAGCACGCCTGGCTGCGTATTCCTGCTGGAGCCGGGCGAGCTGCACGATGGAAACGCGCCCCAGGCGCATGGTTTCACTTACCGCACGTTATACCTGGCCCCGGACTGGCTGGAGCGAGAACTACGGTCATTGTTCGAAGAGGCGTCCAACCAGCGACAACTGGGCTTTGACAGAACGCTGGCTGCCGATCGGCCATTGGCGTCGGCCATTGCCTATGCATTCGCCAGTCTGCATGGAGAAGAGATACGGATGCTTCGGGACACTGCGCTGGACGCCCTGCTAGGGCAACTGACACAGCATCTGCACTGGCGCAAACGCATCGACCCCGACCCCCGCCTTCCTCTGGTCGCGCAACGTGCTCGCGAGTACCTGCATGGTCATCTGCATGAAGACATCGCACTGACCGACCTAGCAAGCATCTGCGGCGTCGACCGGCATCGACTATCCCGTGCCTTCAAGGCAGCCTTCGGCCTGGCTCCTCATGCCTATCTCATCCAGCTGCGCCTGGCGAAAGCCCGACGCCTGCTGGCAAGCGGCGCAGCGGCTGCCACCGTTGCAACGGCGCTGGGCTTTGCCGACCAGAGCCACCTGGGACGCTGGTTTCGGCGCGCCTACCGCATGACACCCGCGCATTACCGTACGCTCTGCTCAATTGTTCCAGACCGAGGGTCGTCCAGCCGGACATGATCGCTTTTCCGATCATTCCTGCAGAGTCGCTCATGGACCAGCTGTCAGCCTTCATACTCTTTGCCTTCGTGGCGTCCATCACGCCCGGTCCTACCAACATCCTGGTTCTGACCCACAGTTCACGCTGGGGCGTGCCTGCGACCTTTCCCATCATCATCGGTGCCTGTGCCGCCGCGGCATCAATCGTGCTGCTGGTCGGCACGGGCATGGGCGAGACGCTCGCACGTCATGGGCAGGTTCAGCGGATCATGTCTTGGGTCGGGATCGCCTGGTTGATATGGCTGGCATGGAAGATCTTCAGTGCCCCGGCGCAGGGAATCGAGGCCGATCGGCGTGACACCGGACCAAGAATTGGACTGGCAGGGGCAGCACTGCTTCAGTTGGTGAATCCGAAGACCTGGATGATGGCGCTCGCGGTCCTGACGGTCTTCGCAGGCAGCGATGCCGATCGTGTGACGCGTATCTTGTGGCTTTCGCTGATCTTCTTCGCTGTGTCGATCCCCTGCATGACGACGTGGGCATTGCTTGGCAGAGGGGCCGCGCGCTGGTGCCGCTCTCCCACGCAGATGCGCCGCTTCAATCAGGCAATGGGGTTGCTGTTGCTTGTCTCGGCCGGATTGGCGTTTGCGAGCTGAGGTAGCCGTGGTCTGCGGATGCCGCCACTGCTGGGATCGGCATGCCAGACTACCCAGCATGCCTACCTGTTCAGGATTTCGGGGGCTCTTCGAGGGTGCCCACCTGCGGGGCGTCGCTTTGATAGGACTCGTCCTCCAAGTCCGGGTCGGGGACAGGTGCGCCCGGTGGTCGCTTTCCGGGATCGTTCACGTAGGGTATCCGGTTGGGGCCCTGCTCTTCCGTGCCTTCGGTCTCGGGATTCATTGTCGGCTCCTTCAAGGGACAAGTTGTCCTTCGTTGGAGAGGCGCGACGGGGTGAATGTTCAGCCCGATCGCAGGCCGTGCCGAAATCCTGGGCGGGACGACCGCTCGCCAAATCCGTCTTCGATAGCCAGCCGCCCACCGCACCTGTCGGAACGGTGGGCGCCAGCCTACTTGGCAGTGATCACGGCCAACTTGGTGATGCCCGCTTTTTCAATGGACGCCATGGCCCTGGCGACTTCTCCGTAGTTCACGCCATCGTCGGCCTGGAGCTGGACACGGACTTCGGGATCCTTCTCCCTGGCAGCCTGGAGGTTGGTCTGCAGCAGGTCCGGCTGGATCTCGTCCTTGTTGATGAACAGCTTGCCTTGGCCATCGATGCTGACCACCAGCGGATCCTTCTGCTCGGCGGGGGCTACGGCTTCGGTCTTGGGCAGGTTGATCGGGATCGAGTTGGTCAGCAGCGGCGCGGTGACGATGAAGACCACCAACAACACCAGCATCACATCCACCAGCGGCGTCACGTTGATCTCGCTGAGCACTTCGTCGCTGTCTTGGGTCGAGAAGGCCATGTCAGGATGCCTCCTTCACTTTATGGCCCGCCGCGGACGCACCGCTCTTGGCCAGGACGGGATGTTGCAGCACACGGAACGAATGCTTCTGCGCCAGGCTGTAGAAGTCATGGGCGAAGTCGTCCAGGTCAGCTGCGGTCAGCTTCAGGCGACGCAGGAAGTAGTTGTAGACCAGCACCGCCGGCACCGCGACGGCAATACCGACACCCGTGGCGACCAGGGCCGCGCCGATAGGCCCGGCGACGGTTTCCAGGCTGGCGGAACCGGCCGCGCTGATGCCCTTGAGGGCGGACATGATGCCCCACACGGTGCCGAACAGACCGATGAAGGGCGACGTGCTGCCGATACTTGCCAGGACCGCCAGGCCGGTTTCCAGCGAGCGGCGCTCACGCACGATCTGCTGGCGCAAGGCGCGCTCCAGGCGGTCCTGATGGTTGATTGCCTGGCTCAGGTCGACATGGGCGTTTTCATTGACCTGAATAGCGGCGTAACCCGATTGGGCGACGCGCGCGGCGGCGCCTGGCTGTTCCTGGGCCAGATGGGCCGCCGAGTCGAGGCTCGAGGCGGCCCAGAATTGCTTGTGGAATCGCCGATCCTGCGCTTTCAGACGGGCGAACTGCACACCCTTGAGCAGGGCCAGGGCCCAGGTCGCGACGGAAAACAGGATGAGCAGCCAGATGACCGAGTGCTCGACGGAGGCGAAAGGAGAATCTGAGAGAAGGTTCATGGCGTGGCTCTCTGTAGCAAGGCGTTTGGTGTTGCGATGCGCCTTTTGTCAGGTAGCCCGCGGTATATGGCGAAACAGGTGTGTTACTTCAGCTTGAAATCGATCGGCACGCTGACCCAGCCATCGATCGGGTCGTTTCCCTGCTTGGCGGGTGCGAAGCTCCAGCGCTTGACGGCGTTCAGGGCTGCTTCATCGAGCTGCGTGCGACCACTGCTTTTCTGAATCTGGATCTCGCTCGGCTTGCCGCTGGCCAATACATGCACACGCAGGAGCACCGTGCCTTCCCAGCCACGACGCAGGGCCAGTGACGGGTATTGCGGCGCCGGGTTATGCAAGTACCCCGCACTCGCCGACGCTGGCGTGATCGGCTTGGGTGCCGGCGGCGCCGGTGGCGCAACGGGCTGAGGCGGCGCTGGCGGCTGTTCGACCGGTTTGGCCACAGGCTTGGGCGTCTCCTTCACCACGGGCTTAGGCTTGGGTTGGGGTTTGGGCTTGGGCGGCGGTGGCGGCTTGGTGGCCAGCTCATCCTCCACTGGCGGCGGTGGCTCCACGACCGGTTGCGCGATCGGCTCGGGCGGCGGCGGTGGCGTTTCCACGACAGGCGGTGCCGGTTGGGAAAACTCGATGGTCATCGGTGGTACTTCGGGCGGCACGATGGGCAATACAGGCGTCGGCGCCTGACTGACCCAATAGATCACCGCACCATGCAAAACCAGGGCAACCGCCCCCAGCAGCACGGCTTGACGTCTACCGAGTACAGGTTTGGGCGCACGCTGCAGTCGGGACTGGCCCAGCGGCTCACGAAAAACGCGACCCAGGTCGAGCAGCTCTCCTGGCACCGGCTGCCACCGCACCTCCAAGGCAGCCTTGAGGTTATTCATTCATTGCTCCTGTCATCCATGGAAAAGGACAAGGCGCTCTAGTTCGCCTATGGGCAGGCAGATAATGATCAACTTGAGTTATTTCTAAAAGTAACTTTATGTAACTTGATTATATCGAAAATGCATATACCCATTTTCCATCAGCTTGCTGACGCTAAGTTGGACGGCCGGACGCGCTCAGGTGTCAGCGCCGCGCCGCTTTCGAGTATTCGCCAGCGCCAGACTCTTCGAGCTCTAAGCCAGAGAATTCGGATGCATTTACGCTAACGGGCTCGCATTCGGCGAGCCGGAACAGACAAGGGTCACGAGGATGAAGCGAGGGATTGCGGCCATGCTGTCGGTATCACTGACCGGCTGCGGGACGAAGGACGACCAGCGATGCTGCCGGCGCGATAGACGACCTGGCCCTCTGGCATAGCAATTGCCACACCCTCCCACGTGCATACAGCGGTGTGGCCTACCAATTCTGCAACCTGGATGGGCCGCCTAGGTCAGGTGCGCACTGGGCAGCTCCGACCATTGTGCTGGACATGGGTTTAAGCGGTATCGCCGATACCGTCATGCTGCCTTACACCGGATACCACCAGTTCAAGCATAGAAATATACCTATCCGGCACAAACAGTACTGAACGAGTCAGTGCCTGCTCGATCCGTCATCGGCGAACGCTTCGAGGGACGCGAGCAACTTTTCCAGAGCGGGGAGATTGGCCGCTTTCACGATGTCGTACCCTCCTCCACTGCTCTGCCTGTAGACATCCCGAGCCTTCCTGATGCGATCCAGGAGCGGAACGATCACGCCGGAAGCCAGACCCAGGAAGTCATTGATGTCCGCTCGGGTCTGGGGAATCTTGTAGCCCTTGGCGGCGCTGGTAATGATCACATCGGCATCGCGAAGCTTCGCAATGCCGTTCGAGCGGATCTTCTGCTCGTTCAGTTCGCCAAATCCGCGAGCTGCGAGGTGGCTGGTTATCTCGCCGGTAGCGATGTAATCCTGAGTCACGAACTCGCTCTGAAACCTCAGGTAGTCCAGGATGCAGAGCTGCAGGCGCTCGTCCTCGTCCGGGTGCTTGCCCACCCGCTCGATGAATCGATCGGCTTGTCGCAAGGCTTCCTGATGGACCTGATAATCGGCGTATCCGGCCTCGTCCAAGGGCGGAGGAAGCAGCGATTTGTACCTGGGAGGCCACTCCAGAAGGCCAAGTGTCTGGTCACGCAGGATGCTCTCGTAGAGCCGGCGCACCGGCTCCCCCGCCTTCTCCTCGTAGACCTGGGCGACCGACCCGGCAAAAAAGTTCGCGACTTGTATCAGGACATCGTCCTGATCGGGTTTCACCTGAAACGCATGATCGTCACCAAACAGATCATCGTCGTATCGCGCCTGAATGCGGGCTCTCAGACTGTCCTGGAATTGCACCCCGCTGTGCTCGCCAACGATCAACTGCAGATTACGGCAATCGCGCAATAGACGTTCGTACAGCAATCCGTTGATGTGCTCGATGAACGGGGTTTCCAGCCGCAGACCTCCATCCTGATGCACACGCGACCTATCGACGACGGTAAAATAAAGTTTCAGTGGAAGCTCTGCCAGTTCAGCCAGAATGCGCATACGCCGCTCGGCGTCTTTGGCCCGAATCCGATTGGATCTGATCGTACCCTTTTGAAAATGCCGCTGGCGTAGCGCCTCGGCGCGTTCGTAGGCGCTGTTCAGATCACGTTCGGTCACGAGTAGCGTGCACGCGACGAAGAAACGCGAGCTTCCACGTTTCGCGGTGCCTGCGGTCTGATCGCCCGACTCATCGACAAATGCATACATCCTGTCCATATCAGGCTCGCTCCTCTTCATGGCAACGCCTGCGCCAACTCCCCGCTTCGCCGTCACCATATAACCGTGGCATACGCCGAATCATTGGTGTAGGTATAGACCTACTTCCTGGGTTCTAGCGTGATAGCGCTGGGAATCCGGGAGCAATGCCGTGCCCGGCCAAGATCGGAGCGCAATCGTTAGAGGGGGTCGCACGGGAAGCGGCCGATTCGAACACACCAGAAGGACTCAGGCTAAAATATGTCCACCTTTGACTGGCATCGCATATTGATAGACGAATTTCCATTGTCGTTTCTTTGGGAAGTCATCTTCCGTGCAAGTTTTGCGTTTGCAGCTGTTTTCTTGTTCTTGAAGTCCAGTGGGCGACGGGGCATCAGGCAACTTTCCCTATTTGAACTGGTCGTGATTCTCACACTAGGCTCGGCCGCGGGTGATGTGTCTTTCTACCACGATGTACCATTGCTACCTGTGGCGATGGTCTTTCTTACGTTACTGTTGCTGTACCGTTTCATCGTATTTCTCATGACGCGCAGCAAGCGAGTCGAGGCGTGGATAGACGGTCTGCCCATCACTGTTATCCAAGATGGCCTATATGAACTTCGCTCCTTGGGAAAACTGAATATTTCCTCCAACGAGCTATTCATGGAGCTTCGCCAGCAGGGGGTGGAACATCTGGGACAGATTCGCTTGGCGATTCTGGAAACCGACGGCGACGTCAGCCTGCTTTTCTATGATAACGATGAGGTCCGACCGGGGCTGTCCGTCTTGCCGCCCGAGCACCGTCCCGAGTACAAGCTCATGCCCACCTCGGCACTGTATTGTTGTACTGGATGCGGTTTTCCAGTCTCTATCGAAAAAGAGCAAGGAGCATGCTGCCCGCGGTGCAGAAAAGACCTCTGGACCCCGGCGCTCGATAGAAAGCGGTGTCGGTGAATAATCGCTTTGTCCATCCGATCAGGCTGTCTTCACACGACGCGAGCTGAAGCGAGCCGGGAAGCCGCACCGGACGGCGAACGCTCGACGTCCGGTGCGGTTTCCCCATTCATAGGCTCCAACAAGCCATGAAGAACCACGCTCACACGAGCGCGGCGCCTGATGGTCAGCTGCTTACTTTGCGAAACTCGCCTTGAGGCGCTGGCCAGCGTACTCCTGCGCCTCCTGGGCTTTCTTCACGACGGCAGCGGTACCGAAGAACTCATGAGTGACGCCAGAGTAAAGCTTGCGTTCCACGCTTACGCCCGAGTTCTTCAACGCCTGCTCAAGTTGAGCGCCATCGTCGCGCAATGGATCGATCTCGGCGTTGATAAGGGTGACCGGGGCAAGCCCTTGAAGATCCGCATGCACCAGATCGATACGTGGATCCTTGACATCGGCTGCGCCACTGGTGACTTGCGCGATGAACCACAGCATCATCGGGCGATTCAGCGGCATGGCATCGGCGTAGTGCAAGTAGGATTCGGTCTCGGTGCTCGATTGGGCCACGGGGTACACAGACAGCACGTGCTTGGGCGCCGTCAGCCCCGCTTTGTTCGCAGCGATGGCAGTAGCGACGGCCAGGTTGCCGCCCGCGCTTTCGCCCGCCAAGGCAAAGCGCGTGGGGTCCCCGTTCACTTTGCCGGCGTTGCTGGTCAGCCAACGATAAGCCGCCAGCGCGTCGTCGTGGGCAGCGGGGAACTTGTTCTCCGGGGCACGGCGATAATCCACGGACACGACGACCGCATTGGCCTGCTTGGCCAGTCCACGAGCGCCGCCGTCATATACTGTGCGATCGGCGATCACCCAGCCGCCACCGTGGAAATACAGGATGACCGGGAAGGGGCCTGTGCCTTCGGGCGTATAGACGGTTGCGGGCATCGCCCCCGCGGCTCCGGGCACGGTGGTCTCACGGCTGGTGACGCCTGGCACCAATGCCGTGGGTGTGCTGTCGCGCTCCTGATCGGCCAGCACCCCTTTGACCGCATCGGCCATGGTGGGCTGCTGGCGGGCCTCGGCAGGCGTGGTCTTTTCGATGGCCTTGGCATCGAAGCTCGCGAACTTGTTCAGCACCTTCTGCATATCGGCGTCGGTGCGCAGCATGCTCTTGGTGCCGCTCACGGCAAGCTCCGACACTGAGCGTTTCTCAGGATCTCGAGCGCATCCACCAAGCGCTATCGCTGCGCACAGCACGGAAAGTACAAATACCCGATTGGGTTTGATCATTGTATTGCCTCCATCGGACAGGCTCGGAAGATGAATTTTTCATGCTTACGTGCTTGAGTCAGGAGAAAGGCGATGGCGGTTCAAATTTTCAAAAAGGCGACTGATAGATGGCCTTAAGTAATTATCTTGATATCACTGCCCAGGTTCATGAATCGGGCAGCCATTATGGTTCGCTCGATAGCCCACAGACATCTCGTAGGTAGGTTTGCGCACACGCATGATTCCGCCCAGCGGCCTGTGGGCCGCTAAACCATGCCATGGACTGAACGCCATTGCGTCGTCGATTTCCCTGGCTTTCTCCTGATCCCAGGACGCCTGCACTTCGACATCGATCCGGGCGACGGTGACATAGGGACTGAGATCTTCCGGCCAAGGCGTGGAGGCGTCTTCGATCGGCATTTTCTCGATGTCCGTTGCAAGCTGGACACGCAACTCCCATGTACCCCCCTGCCGGGCAAAATACTCGGCTACGGCAGCGCGCAGCCCATCCGGATCGTCCTGTAGGTCGACATGCCTGTCAGTCAGCGCCGTGAGGGATGGAGAGACCGGGATCATTGCCAGTTTTGCGTAATAGGGACCGTACAGAACGGGCACCACGGTGGTGAAGCTTTCACCGAGGATATGCGTCTGCGGGTGCCCGCCGAGGTTTTTCAGCGTACTGCTTTCTCCTCCAACGGCTTCAAGGGCCGCCTCGGCGCCACGCAGCATCGTCGAAATTACCTGCTTCGTTCTCGGTGCCCTGTCAGTGGTCTTGGCCAGCAACTTGAGGGTCTTCAGGAATGCCTTTGGTGTCGCCGAGGTAAAAGCCTTGGCGTTGACCATGACGAAATCTTGAGTGGTCGCCCCTTCACTGCCAGGCAAGCGAGACCCTTCGACACCAACAATCTTGATCGCGAGTCCCCTGGGCGTGGACACTTTGTCGTTCAGAATGTCACCTGGGTTGGTCGAGAAACGCAGGTATACGGGCAAGATCCCAGGTTTGGCGAACGCACCTTGAGCCAACACCGGAGGCAGGTCATCGAATACTGTCACTTGCCCGCGCAGCAGGCCATGCGCCTTGGCGTGGACGCCCCGGTAAGCATGGCCGTTATCCTTGAATGTCTTTTCCATGATGGCATGGAGTGTTTCCATCAGCTCCTTGCTGGTCTGGGCCTCATCATCGGGGACTTGCTCAAAGGAAGGCTGGAAAGGCTGCGGGGTCACCGCTGGACGTGCTATTGGAAGGTCGCTCATTAGAAGTCTCCACACGGGACGGCATTACAGGGACTTGGCGCTGCTCGTGCTTCTGCGCTCGCGTTCGCACCTGTAGAGATGACCGTGGCCCTGTTCACGCTGTTCGGAACGGTACGAAAGTGGCGCGACAGGTGGCTGGCACGCAATCACGTTGCGTGGGGAAAGGAGAGATCGAGGAGACAGGGGAATGCAGCCGGATACTAGCTACGGCAAGAACGGCCTTGTCGAGCGATGGCTTGCCAGTAGACCGGCTTTATGAGCGAAACCAACAGAAGGCGAATAGTGAAGCGCTTTTGGATCAGCGTATTCGCGACGCTGTTTCCAAGGCAGCTTTTTAGATCTCCAAAACGCAAAAAGCCCTGAATAATCAGGGCTTTGAATATGGCGGAAGCGTAGAGATTCGAACTCTAGGATAGTTGCCCATCGACGGTTTTCAAGACCGTTGCCTTAAACCACTCGGCCACGCTTCCTCGTTTTGCGGCGGCCATAATACCGTAATGAAACACGCTGTCAAACTCTCTATGTCGCCGGTTGCAGGTGCTCTGCTATGATCCTTGCATTCAGACGTTTCAAAACCACAGGAGTCTCGCCATGCGCGAACAGGATTACGCCGTTCAACACGGCCAGCAGGTCGAGCAGCGGGAGGTCAGCAAGGTCCTGCGCAACACCTACAGCCTGCTGGCACTCACCCTTGCCTTCAGCGGTGTCATGGCCTTTGTCGCACAGCAGATGCGGGTCGGCTACCCGAACGTTTTCGTCGTGCTCATCGGCTTCTACGGGCTGTTCTTCCTGACCGCCAAGCTGCGTGATTCGGTCTGGGGCCTGGTCTCGACCTTCGCCCTCACCGGCTTCATGGGCTTCATCCTCGGGCCGATCCTCAACCGCTACCTCGGCATGAGCGGCGGCGCGGAAGTGGTCAGCTCGGCCTTCGCCATGACGGCGCTGGTGTTCGGTGGCCTGTCGGCCTACGTGCTGATCAGCCGCAAGGACATGAGCTTCCTCAGCGGCTTCATCACCGCAGGTTTCTTCGTCCTGCTGGGCGCCGTGGTGGCAAGCTTCTTCTTCCAGATCAGCGGCCTGCAACTGGCGATCAGTGCCGGCTTCGTGCTGTTCTCCTCGGTCTGCATCCTGTTCCAGACCAGCGCGATCATTCATGGTGGTGAGCGCAACTACATCATGGCGACCATCAGCCTGTATGTGTCGATCTACAACCTCTTCATCAGCCTGCTGCAACTGTTCGGCCTGATGGGTCGAGACGACTGATCTCCAGAGTGATGATGAAAAGCCCGCTTCGGCGGGCTTTTTTGTGGGCGCCTGGACTGGATGCCTGGCTGGCTACCGCGATATGGGCGCAATCAGCGACAGGCCGCACTACAGGTTGAAACAACGCACCGATGCCTTCCTGCTCATTCCCCTACCCCAATCCGGCTCCGACCCGTAGAATGCGCTCCTTTTCTTCCGGGGCAGCCTTACCCATGAGTTCGATAGAACACGGGCCAGACGCGAGTGCGTCTACCAATGAACTGGTCCTCGGCCTCGAGGACAAGCCGCGCCCACTGATCGGAATGCTCGCGGCCTTGCAACACCTGCTGGCGATCATCGTGCCCATCGTTACGCCTGGCCTGTTGATCTGTCAGGCATTGGGCGTTTCCACACGAGACACCAATCTGATCGTCTCCATGTCCCTGGTGATTTCGGGCATCGCCACCTTCGTGCAGTGCCGTCGTTTCGGGCCTTTCGGCGCCGGCCTGCTGATCGTGCAGGGCACCAGCTTCAACTTCGTCGGGCCGCTGATCGCCGGCGGGGCGCTGATGGTCAAGCAAGGCACACCGGTGGAAGGGGTGATGGCGGCGATTTTCGGTGTCGTGATCGCGGGTTCGTTCGTGGAGATGGGCGTGTCGCGCATCCTGCCGTTCATCAAACGACTGATCACCCCCCTGGTGACCGGCATCGTGGTGCTGATGATCGGCCTGACCCTGATCAAGGTCGGCTTGATCAGCATGGGCGGGGGCTTCAGTGCGATGGGTAATGGCACTTTCGCCAATGGCGAGAACCTGTTGCTGTCGGGTGTGGTGCTGGCGATCATCGTGGTGCTCAACCGTATTCCGGTCGTATGGATGCGCAGTTGCGCGATCGTGATCGCTTTGGCGGTCGGCTACGCGCTGGCAGGCTACCTTGGCCGTCTGAACTTCACGGGCATGCATGAGGCCGCGCTGTTCCAGGTGCCGATGCCGTTTCACTTTGGCCTGGGCTTCTCCTGGGCCCTGTTCATCCCGATGCTGGTGATCTACCTGGTCACGTCGCTGGAAGCCATCGGCGACGTCACCGCCACCAGCAAGGTGTCGCGGCAGCCAGTCGAAGGCCCGGTGTGGATGCAGCGCATCAAGGGTGGCGTACTGGTCAACGGCGCCAATTCGCTTCTGGCGGGGATCTTCAACACCTTCCCGAGCTCGATCTTCGCGCAGAACAACGGAGTCATCCAGCTGACCGGCATCGCCAGCCGCCATATCGGCATCTGGATCGCGGCCATGCTGGTGCTGTTGGGCCTGTTTCCTAGTGTCGCAGGCGTGATTCAAGCGGTGCCCGAACCAGTGCTCGGCGGCGCGGCCATGGTCATGTTCGGCGCGGTAGCGGCCTCCGGCATCAACATCCTGGCCAGCACGCGTCTGGATCGCCGCGCCCTGCTGATCATTGCCGTGTCCCTTGCCCTTGGCCTGGGCGTGGCGCAGGTGCCGGAGTTCCTTGCCCACATGCCTGCCGCCTTGCGCAACGTGCTCGAATCCGGTGTCGCCACCGGCGGCATCTGCGCGGTGGTATTGAATTGGTTCCTGCCAGACAGCGAGCCACGCACGGCCTGACGCCCGCGCCTCATGCTCGGCGCATGTCTGCCGAGCGCCCCGAAAGCCCGCGCCGACAGGTGCGGGTTTTTTGCTTTATCATGACCACAGTTCCCCAAAAGAGCCTTTCATGAAATTCGCGATTGCGGTCTTTTCTCCGCCCCATGCGCCCTCCTCCCGTCGCGCCTTGCGTTTTGCCGAGGCGGCGTTGGCCGGTGGGCACGAGATCAGCCGGTTATTCTTCTACCAGGATGGCGTGCACAGTGCCTCGGCCAATGTAGTCGCGCCGCAGGATGAGCTGGACGTCGCGGCTCGATGGCGAGCCTTCATCAGCGAGCAGGGCCTCGATGCCGTGGTCTGCATTGCGGCGGCGTTGCGCCGTGGCGTGCTCGATGACGAGGAGTCCAGGCGCTATCAACGTCCCGCGGCTAACCTGCCGGCGCCCTGGGCGTTGTCGGGCCTGGGTCAATTGCACGAAGCCGCGCAACTGGCTGACCGCCTGGTCTGCTTCGGAGGAGATTGAAATGGCCAGATCCCTGCTGATCATCAGCCGCCAGGCACCTTGGAAAGGGCCGTCCGCCCGCGAAGCGCTGGACATTGCCTTGGCGGGCGGTGCATTCGATCTACCGCTGGGCATGCTGTTCCTCGACGATGGCGTATTCCAGCTGCAAGCCGAGCAACAGCCTGCAGTACTCGAGCAGAAGAATCTCGCCGCCAATCTGCAGGCGCTGCCAATGTTCGGCGTAGATGAACTGTTCGTCTGCGCACACAGCCTCGCCGCGCGCGGTCTTGACTTGTGCCACCTGGCGCTGCCGGCCGAACCGCTCGACGCCCCAGCCCTGAGGGCCTTGATTGCCCGTTTCGACGAAGTGATAACGCTCTGATGACCACACTGCATGTAATTGCCCACTCCCCCTTCGCGGACAACCGTCTTGCCAGCTGCCTGCGGCTACTCGGCATCGAGGATGCGCTACTGCTCTGCGGCGATGCGGTCTATGCCTTGCGCCCTGGCAGCGAGCCGCTACGCGACCTGCAGGCCATGAACCTGGAGGGGCGTCTGTTCGCCCTGAAAGAGGACCTGCAGGCACGCGCCATCGATGGCGGCCTGGCCAAGGCCGTGGATTATCCGGCCTTCGTCGAGCTCTCGCTCCATCATGACAAGGTCAACAGCTGGCTATGAACGACCTGACTGTCGATGATCGATCCATCGCACTGGACAAGGATGGCTTCCTGGTCGACTTGAACGACTGGTCGCCAGAGGTGGCCGAGGCCTTGGCCCAGCGCGAACAACTGTTGCTGACCTCGGATCACTGGGAGATCCTGGACGTGCTGCGTGACTTTTATGCGCAATACCAGCTCGCACCCGCCACACGGCCACTGATCAAGTACACCGCGCTGAGGCTAGGCCCCGAAAAAGGCAACAGCCCGCACTTGAACCGCCTGTTCAATGGCACTCCCGCCAAGCTCGCCGCCAAGCTGGCGGGCTTGCCCAAGCCGACCAACTGCATATGACCGAGTACAGCATGCCGACGCCAGCTCCCCTGACCTTGGAAACCCCGCCCGAACATCCCTTCGCCGAGTTCGTGCGCATCCTTGGAAAAGGCAAGCGCGGTGCCCGCGGACTGAACCGCGAAGAGGCCCGGGCGGCCATGACCTTGCTGCTGGAAGAAAAGGTCGAGGACACCCAGCTTGGCGCCTTCCTCATGCTGTTGCGGCACAAGGAGGAAAGCCCCGAAGAGCTGGCAGGCTTCACCGAGGCGCTGCGTGCTCACCTGAAGGCACCGGCCATCTCGGTCGACCTGGACTGGCCCACCTACGCAGGCAAGAAACGTCACCTGCCCTGGTACCTGCTGGCGGCAAAGTGCCTGGCAGCCAATGGTGTGCGGATCCTCATGCACGGCGGTGGCGCCCATACGGCCGGCCGTCTCTACACCGAACAAGTGCTCGATCTGTTGCAGATCCCGCTGTGCCGGGACTTCCCTGCTGTCGAGCAAGCCCTGGATACCCGACACCTGGCATTCTTCCCACTGCAGGACTGGGCTCCGGGTTTGCAGCGAATGATCGACCTGCGTAACACGCTGGGCCTGCGTTCGCCGATCCATTCCCTGGCGCGGGTACTCAACCCCTTGTCCGCCAAGTGCGGCCTGCAGAGCATCTTCCACCCTGGCTACCAGGCCGTGCACCGCGAAGCCAGCCGCCTGTTGGGCGACCGCGTGATTGTGGTCAAGGGTGACGGCGGCGAGATCGAGGTCAACCCGGATGTCATCAGTCACCTGTATGGCGCGGCGGATGGCGAAGCCTGGGATGAGGAATGGCCAGCGCTCAGCGCCCAGCGTCATGTCAAGCCGGCCAACCTGGATCCTCGGCAGTTGCTGGCGGTGTGGAATCGTGAGGCGGCGGACAGCTACGGCGAACTGGCGGTACTGGCGACCATGGCCCTGGCGTTGAGAGGTCTTGGACAGGACCGCGAACACGCTTTCCAGACAGCTCAAACCTTCTGGAATGACCGTTGAAACATCAATGGATTCGATAATGAGGGCGCAGTCTTTGCGCTAGTTCTTCGAACGATAAACCCTACACTGGGCTCCAATGACAAACGACAGGTTTCGAGGAGCACGATATGGGCTTATTGATCGAAGGTCGCTGGCATGACCAGTGGTACGAGAACAGCAAGGACGGCACCTTCCAACGAGAAAATGCCCAGCGTCGCGATCAGCTGCCCGCCGCCGAAGCCGGGCGTTACCACCTCTATGTCTCGCTTGCCTGCCCCTGGGCCCACCGCACGCTTATCCTGCGCGCCCTCAAGGGTCTCGAGCCGCTGATCGACGTTTCGGTCGTCAGCTGGCTGATGGGTGAACATGGCTGGACCTTCGACGCGCAGCAGGGATCGACCGGCGACAAGCTGGACGGTCTAACCTATCTGCACCAGCGCTATACCAAGGATGACCCGACATACACGGGCCGCGTCACCGTGCCGGTGCTTTGGGACAAACAGGAGCAGCGCATCGTCAACAATGAATCGTCCGAGATCATCCGCATTTTCAACCATGCGTTCGACGGCATTACCGGCAATCGCCTGGACCTTTACCCGGAGCCCCTGCGACCGGTGATCGATCAGCTCAATGAACGGATCTACCCGGCGGTCAACAATGGCGTCTACCGGGCAGGCTTCGCCACCGCGCAGCATGCCTATGAACAAGCCTTCGACGAAGTATTCGCCGAGCTGGATCGCTTGGAGCAGCTATTGGATGGCCAGCGCTATCTGGCGGGGGAATATCTGACCGAGGCCGACGTGCGCCTCTTCACCACGCTGGTGCGCTTCGACGCCGTCTACTTCGGGCACTTCAAGTGCAACTTGCGGCGCATCGCCGACTACCCGAACCTCTCCAACTGGCTACGCGAACTGTACCAGTGGCCGGGCATCGCGCAGACGGTGAACCTGGAGCATATCCAGAACCACTATTACCTGAGCCACAAGACTATCAACCCGAACGGCATCGTGCCCAAGGGTCCTGAGCAGGACTTCGGCCTGCCTCACGACCGGGAGCGTATGACGGGTCGCGGTATCTGGCACAAGACGGGAGAGTGACCGCGCGAGCGGGCCTGGACAAGGCCCGCTCAGGCTTCATTGACTGCCTTCGAACCACGCCAGCTTTTCACGCAACTGCACCACTTCCCCGACTATCACCAAGGTTGGCGCATGCACTTCGTGCTGGGCGACCAGCGCGGGCAGATCCGCCAGGGTACCGGTGAACACCCGCTGGTTGCGCGTCGTCCCCTGCTGCACCAGGGCAGCCGGGGTGGCAGGCGCGCGACCGTGGCGAATCAACTCGGCGCAGATGGTCGGCAAGCCGACCAGACCCATGTAGAACACCAGGGTCTGCGCCGGTGCGACCAAATCGTTCCAAGGCAAGTTGCAGGTACCGTCCTTGAGATGTCCGGTGACGAAACGTACCGATTGCGCATAGTCACGATGCGTCAACGGAATGCCACCGTAGGCGGAACAGCCGCTGGCCGCGGTGATACCCGGCACCACCTGGAAGGGAATCCCATGCTCGGCCAGTTCTTCGATTTCCTCGCCACCGCGACCGAAGATGAAGGGATCTCCGCCTTTGAGTCGCAGCACGCGCTTGCCCTCACGGGCCAGATCGACCAGCAGCCGGTTGATCTGCTCCTGCGGCACGGCGTGTTCGGAACGACGCTTGCCCACATACAACCGCTCGGCATCGCGTCGACACATCTCGATGATCGCCGGAGCTACCAAGCGGTCGTAGAGCACCACGTCGGCCTGTTGCATCAGGCGCAGCGCGCGAAACGTCAGCAGGTCCGGATCACCGGGACCCGCGCCGACCAGATACACTTCGCCGCCCTGCTGCGCCGGGGCACCGTCCACCTTGGCCTGCAGCAGGCGTTCGGCTTCGGCGCCCTGTCCGGCCAGCTGGCGTTCGGCGATAGGCCCCTGGAAGACTTCTTCCCAGAATCCACGGCGCTGATTGACGTCCGGATAGAGCTTTTTCACCTGGTGGCGAAAACGCGCGGCCAGACCGGCCAGTTCGCCATAGGCGGAAGGAATCCAGGCTTCGAGCTTGGCGCGGATCAAACGCGCCAGCACCGGCGCATCGCCGCCACTGGAAACCGCCACGACCAGCGGCGAGCGATCGACGATGGCCGGGAAGATCACCGTGCACAGCGCGGGCGCATCCACCACATTGACGGGCAGGCTGCGCTGTTGCGCATCGGCCGAGACCTGGGCGTTGAGCCCGGCGTCATCGGTAGCGGCGATCACCAGCCGGCAACCGTCGAGGTCGGCTGATCGATAGCCTCGCATCAAGACCTCGCCGCCGCACGCATGCGCCAAAGCCGAAAGCTGGCCGTCGACCTCCGGCGCGACGACCCGCAACGCCGCGCCGGCATCGGCCAGCAGGCGAGCCTTGCGCAAGGCGATTTCGCCACCACCGACAACCAGCACGCGGTTGCCCTGCAGCTTGTGGAACAGCGGCAGGTAATCCATTTAGCGGATGACCTCGAGGCCACCCATGTAGGGCTTGAGCACTTCAGGCACACGGATCGAACCATCGGCCTGCTGGTAGTTCTCGAGGACCGCGACCAGGGTCCGACCCACCGCCAGGCCCGAGCCATTGAGGGTGTGCACCAGTTCCGGCTTGCCGGTCTCGGGATTGCGCCAGCGCGCTTGCATGCGACGGGCCTGGAAGTCGCCACAGTTGGAGCACGAGCTGATCTCGCGGTACTTGTCCTGGCTGGGCACCCAGACTTCCAGGTCGTAGGTCTTGACCGCGCTGAAACCCATGTCGCCAGTGCACAGCGCCAGGACTCGATACGGCAGCTCGAGCGCCTGAAGAACGCGCTCGGCATTGGCGGTCAGGCCTTCCAGCGCTTCCATGGACTTGGAAGGCTCGACGACCTGCACCATCTCGACCTTGTCGAACTGATGCTGGCGGATCATGCCACGGGTATCGCGACCCGAGGCACCGGCCTCGCTACGGAAGCACGGGGTGTGCGCGACGAGCTTGATCGGCAAGGCCTTGGCATCGAGGATCTCGCCGGACACGATGTTGGTCAGGGAGACTTCGGCGGTCGGAATCAGGTAGAAGTCGGCTTCGCCTTCGCGGGTGATCTTGAACAGGTCTTCCTCGAACTTGGGCAGCTGGCCGGTGCCCTGCAGGGCCGGCGCCTGCACCAGGTACGGGGTGTAGGTCTCTTCGTAACCATGCTCGCCGGTGTGCAGGTTGATCATGAACTGCGCCAACGCACGGTGCAGCCGAGCGACAGGACCACGCAACACGGCGAAGCGTGCACCGGAGAGCTTGGCCGCGGTCTCGAAGTCCAGGCCACCGCTGGCTTCGCCCAGCGCGACGTGATCCTTGACCTCGAAATCGAACTGGGGCGGCGTGCCCCAACGACGTACTTCGACGTTGCCGTCTTCATCGGCACCCACCGGCACGCTGGCGTCCGGCAGGTTGGGAATACCCAGGACGATGGCATCCATTTCGGCCTGGATACCGTCCAGTTCGGTCTTGCCGGCAGCCAGTTCGCCAGCCATGCGATCGACGTCAGCCATCAGCGGCGCGATGTCTTCGCCCTTGGCCTTGGCCTGGCCGATGGACTTGGAGCGAGCGTTACGCTCGGCCTGCAATTTCTCGGTGCGGGTCTGCACCGCCTTGCGGCGCTCTTCCAGGGATTCGATGCGCGCGACATCCAGGCTGAAGCCACGGGAGGCCAGGCGGTCCGCCACTTCCTGAAGTTGGCCGCGTAACAGTTTGGAATCGAGCATATCGTTCTCTCGTTGTGTTCAGAATTTGGTCAGATAAAGGCCGGCCCAGGTTGCAAGCAGCCCGCCAAGGACGCTGGCGGCAGCATACCCGAAGGCCAGGGGTGCCTGGCCGCTTTCGAGCAGGCGCACCGTGTCCAGCGAAAAGGATGAAAACGTGGTCAAGCCGCCGACAAAGCCGACGAGCAGCCCGGCGCGCACTTCGATCGGCACCGACGGCTTGACGAGAAACAGTCCATATAGCATGCCGATGATCAGGCAACCCAGCAGGTTGACCGCCAGGGTCGCGAGATAGAAATGCCTCGGCCAGTGGGTAGTCACCCACTGGCCGGTCGCAAAACGCAGCAGGGTCCCTGCGACACCCGCCACACTGACGGATAGGATCAGTCCGATCAAGGTTTTCTCCGCTGCTTGGGGCTACTACGATCCAACTCGGCCAGGTGACGCAGCTTTTCGCCGATCTTGAGCTCCAGGCCTCGCGGCACCGGCTGATAGTAAGGCCGGGGCTCGAGCTCCTGCGGGAAATAATCCTCACCCGCGGCATAACCCTCGGGCTCGTCATGCGCATAACGGTACTCATCGCCATAGCCCAACTGCTTCATCAGCTTGGTCGGCGCATTGCGCAGGTGCAGCGGGACTTCCAGCGAGCCATGCTCGGCCGCCTCGCGCACGGCTGCCTTGAAGGCTGTGTAGACGGCGTTGCTCTTCGGCGCGCAGGCCAGGTAGGTAATGGCTTGCGCCACGGCCAGTTCGCCTTCCGGGCTCCCCAGACGTTCCTGCACGTCCCAGGCCGCCAGGCACAGGCTCAGCGCCCGAGGGTCGGCGTTGCCGATGTCCTCGCTGGCCATGCGCACCACGCGCCGGGCGATGTAGAGCGGGTCGCAGCCGCCGTCCAGCATGCGCGCGTACCAATACAGCGCACCGTCGGGGTTGGAACCACGCACGGACTTGTGCAACGCCGAGATCTGGTCGTAGAACGCCTCGCCGCCCTTGTCGAAGCGCCTGCGGCTATCGCCCAGCAGGCTCTGTAACAGCTCGACATCGATTTCCGTGCCGTCCTCGGCCAGGTCAGCTGCGTTCTCGAGAAAGTTCAGCATCCGTCGGCCATCGCCATCGGCCGCCGCCATCAACATCCCAAAGGCCTCGTCGCCCACCCGCAACTGTCGCTTGCCCAGACCCCGCTCTTCGCTCAGGGCGCGGTCGACCAGCTTGCGCAGGGCGGATTCATCCAGGCTCTTGAGCACGTATACCCGCGCCCGCGATAGCAGTGCGTTGTTCAGCTCGAAGGAGGGGTTCTCGGTGGTCGCCCCGATGAACAGCAGCGTGCCGTCTTCCACATAGGGCAGGAAGGCGTCCTGCTGCGACTTGTTGAAACGGTGGACCTCGTCGACGAACAGAATCGTCCGACGGCCATACTGCCCGGCCTGCTGCTTGGCCACTTCGACCGCGTGGCGAATCTCCTTGACCCCGGCCAAGACCGCCGAGACCGTCTCGAAATGAGCATCGCAGAACTGGGCCAGCAACCGCGCCAGGGTGGTCTTGCCCACCCCGGGCGGCCCCCAGAAGATCATGGAGTGCAGCGCACCCTGCTCAAGCGCCTCGCGCAGCGGTTTGCCACGCGCCAACAGGTGCTCTTGCCCGACATATTCGTCCAGGTTGGAGGGACGCAGGCGGGCGGCCAGGGGCTGGGCGACAGGTTCGCTTTGAAACAGGTCCATGACGGATTCTCTGATGGCAACTTATTCCTGGATGACGTCGGCGCCTTCCGGGATCTTGAACTGGAATTTGCTCGCCGGAATCGCCTCGTTGGCCTTCACCCCATTGAACAGGATATTGGTGCGCTGGCCAACGCCGTCGACCAGTTGCATATCGTTGATCAGGCCACGGCGGAACGAGATGCGCAGCGAGTCGAACAAGGTGTCCTTGGTCTTGGGTTTCAAGGTGAAGTCCATGACTTCGCCCTGCTCCTTGGACACGATATCGAAGCTCTGGCTGATCTTCGATACATCGCCCGACAGCAGCAACGCCGGCGTCTGGTTCAGGCGCACATCGAGCTTCTTGACCGTGGCCTGTTCGAGGTCCGGATCCCAGAGCGTGACTTTCTGGCCGTCGGACACTACTACCTGCTCCTGTGGAGCATCGGTGTGCCAATAGAACAGGCCTGGACGCTTGACCGACATCTGGCCGCTGGTCTCTTGCAGGCTGGTGCCGCTTGCATCCAGGGTCAACTGGGAGAATCGAGCGGTCAGGGTCTGCGACTTTTCCAGCAACTGGGTCAGGCGCGCCACGTCTTTATCATCGGCCTGGGCAGGCAGGATGGCCAGGGCCAGGGCAGAAACCAACAGCATGCGAATCGCGCGCATGGGAGTCCTCGTTGAACAGTGAATGAACCGGGCGGCGCGTCGACCGCCCGGCAAGGTGATCATCAATCGCGCGGGCCACCCGGCGCAATCACTTCCCGCGAACCGTTGGTGTTCATGGGCGTGACCACACCCGCCATTTCCATGGCCTCGATCATCCGCGCGGCACGGTTGTAGCCGATCTTCAGCTTGCGCTGCACCGCCGAGATGGAAGCACGACGGCTCTCCAGCACGAATTGCACGGCCTCGTCGTACAGTGCGTCGGTTTCCGAATCATCGCCATCGCCACCGCCGCCACCGCCGCCTTCGAAGCCGCTACCGGCTTCCTCGACACCGTTGAGAATGTCGTCGTTGTAGTCCGGCGCGCCACGCATCTTCCAGGCCTCGACGACACGGTGAACCTCGTCGTCGGAAACGAAGGCACCGTGTACCCGGATCGGCAGGCTGGTGCCCGGTGGCATGTACAGCATGTCGCCGTGGCCAAGCAATTGCTCGGCGCCGCCCTGGTCGATGATGGTCCGCGAGTCGATCTTGCTCGACACCTGGAACGCCATGCGCGTCGGAATGTTGGCCTTGATCAGGCCGGTGATCACGTCGACCGACGGGCGCTGGGTCGCGAGGATCAGATGGATGCCCGCCGCCCGCGCCTTCTGGGCGATACGGGCGATCAACTCTTCGACCTTCTTGCCGACGATCATCATCATGTCGGCGAATTCGTCCACCACCACCACGATGGTCGGCAGGGTATTCAGCGTGGGCGGCACGTCATCCATGCTTTCACGGCGGAACAGTGGATCATGGATCACCTCTCCCGCCTCTTCGGCATCCTTGATCTTGCGGTTGAAGCCCGCCAGGTTCCGTACGCCCATCGCCGCCATGAGCTTGTAGCGCCGCTCCATCTCGGCAACACTCCAGCGCAGGGCGTTGGCGGCGTCCTTCATGTCCGTGACCACGGGGCACAGCAGGTGGGGAATGCCTTCGTAGATCGACAACTCGAGCATCTTCGGGTCGATCATGATCAGTCGCGCGTCTTGCGGGCCGGACTTGAACAGGATCGACAGGATCATCGCGTTGACACCCACCGACTTGCCCGAGCCGGTGGTACCGGCCACCAACAGGTGCGGCATCTTGGCCAGGTCGGTGATCACAGGCTTGCCGCCAATGTCATGACCCAGGGCGAGCGCGACCGGCGACTTGGCATCGTCGAACTGAGGCGAGGACAACACTTCGCTGAAGCGCACGATCTGCCGATTTTCGTTGGGGATCTCGATACCCACCGTGGTCTTGCCAGGGATCACCTCGACCACGCGCACGCTGGTCACCGCCAGGGAACGAGCGAGGTCCTTGGCCAGGTTGGCGATACGACTGACCTTGACGCCCGCGGCTGGCTGGATCTCGTAGCGAGTGATGACCGGGCCCGGATGGATCGAATCCACCGACACCTCGACGCCGAACTCCTTGAGCTTGATTTCCAGCAGGTTGCCGACACTGGCCAGGGACTCGGGCGAGTACTCGATCTTCTTCTCTTCGGCCGGGTCGAGGATGGAAATGGGCGGCATGGTACCTTCCACGGCGCTGTCGACGAATACCGGGGCCGGCTTCTGCCTGACCACCTGAGCGACCGGTTCAGGAGCTTTGCTGGCCGGCGGCATGATCACGGGAGCGGCCTTCTGCTCGCGCTCGACCATGGGTTTGGCAAGCGTGGCAACGGGAGCTGGAACAGGAACAGGAACAGGAGCTGGAACAGCAGAAACGGGAGCGACGGAAGCCAGTACAGGCTCGACCATACGCTCGCGCGCCTTGGCCGGCTCGCGCTTTTCAGGCATCGCAGGCGCCCTGACCGGCTCGTCCACCTCACGCAACTGCGCCACCAGGCGCTTGCGCTCGTTGCGGGCCTCCCACCAGCGATTGGCCGCGCCCTGCACCCACTCGAACAGGTCGAGGGTAATCTTGCCGGTCAGGTCCATCACCTTGAACCAGGACAGGTCGGTGAACACCGTCAGGCCGAACAGGAACAGGGCAATGAACATCAGGGTACTGCCCTGCACGTTCAGCATGCTGCGCGCCAGGTCCCCGAGGCTTTCGCCCAGGGCACCGCCCGCCGAGAACGGCAGGCTCGCCGAGGGATGGAAGTGGATGTGCGCCAGCGCCGCGCCCGACAGCACCAGGAACACCAAGCCGATCAGGCGCCAGGAGAACAGCCAGCCGCTCCACTGCCAGGGCTGGTGGCGCTCGCGGAAAATCTGCCAGGTCTTGATGGCCAGCAGCAATGGGAAGATGTAGGCGAAGTAACCCAGCACCATGAACAGGATGTCGGCGAAATAGGCGCCGGCGCGGCCAGCGGCGTTCTGCACCTGGTCCACGTTGCTGGTGTGGGTGAAGCCCGGATCGGCCGTGTCGTAGGTCAGCAGCGCCATCCAGAGGTACAGGCACAGGGCGCCGACGGCGATCAGTGCGCCTTCCTTGAGGCGGTAATGCAGATGCTGGCGCCACAGCGGCACGGGCAGGGGTGGCGGGGTTGCGGTGGATTTCTTCAAAACGCGTCTATTCCTGCGCTTGCTGCGCGTCCACGAGTGATCGACCCAGGTGACCAGTCAATGAATCACTACTTTTAACATTAGTGCCCGTTGCCGCCATGGCGATACGCCCACGGGACGAAAACGGGGTAAAGAAGCAATAGGGTGCAATTTGAGCATGCATTTTCTTTCGTGACAAAGGCTTATGCTGTGTTTTTGCACAGGTATGACAGCAGGAGGGCTGCCAAGTTGCGCTTCGGCAGACGCCGACCGGCACTCGCGGCTCGTGTCTGCGCGGCCGCGCGGGGTTTTCGCGCATGCCAGCATTTGACCTTCCTCGCCGGCCAAGCCATCCTGAAGCTCTCCCCTCCCCCGCCGCGAAAAACGATGCTGACCTGGTTGAGCCGCGACTCCTTGACATTCCCTCCACTGGAAAAGGCCTTGCATGAACCCAACGGCCTGCTCGCCGTGGGCGGCGACCTTGGCCCCGACCGCCTGGTGCAGGCCTATCGGCATGGCTGCTTCCCTTGGTATCAGGATGGACAGCCGATCCTGTGGTGGGCAC
Source organism: Pseudomonas capeferrum (assembly GCF_013523055.1). Taxonomy (GTDB): domain Bacteria; phylum Pseudomonadota; class Gammaproteobacteria; order Pseudomonadales; family Pseudomonadaceae; genus Aquipseudomonas; species Aquipseudomonas capeferrum_A. Next base: position 401,967 of record NZ_JAAMQM010000001.1, read on the forward strand.
CCGACCCGCGCACGGTGCTGTTCCCCGAAGAGCTGCACCAGTCTCGCTCGCTGGCCAAGTTGCGACGCCAGGGCCGCTATCAGGTCAGCTTCGACACCGACTTCCCGGCCGTGATCGCCGCCTGCGCCGCGCCGCGGGGCTATGCCGACGGCACCTGGATCACCGACAAGATGCAGGCTGCCTACTGCGAACTGCACCGACGCGGCATCGCGCACTCGGTCGAGGTCCGCCAGGCGGGCGAACTGGTGGGCGGGCTGTATGGCCTGGCCATGGGTCGCCTGTTCTTCGGCGAATCCATGTTCAGTCGCGCGGACAACGCCTCAAAGGTCGGCTTCGTGACCCTGGTGGAATACCTGCGCGATGCCGGCTTCGTGCTCATCGACTGCCAGATGCCGACCGAGCACCTGCACAGCTTCGGTGCCCGCCCCATCAGCCGGGCCAGCTTTACCGGCTATCTGGCTCGTTATCTCGACGCGCCCAGCAACGCCAACTGGGTTCGCTAGGCGAGTTTCACCGAGGTGGCTTACACTTAAGGCAAAGTCTTGCCGAGGGGTTGATCATGACAGAGCTGGCGCGGTTGAAGTTCTATGCCACTCAGCCCCATTCGTGCAGCTACCTGCCCGAGGAGCAGGCCACTACCCTGTTCCTCGATCCCAGCCAGCCGATGGACGTGCATGTCTACGCCGATCTTTCGGAGATGGGCTTTCGTCGCAGCGGCGACCACCTCTACCGGCCACATTGCCAACAGTGCAATGCCTGCGTCCCGGCGCGCATCCCGGTCGCGCGCTTCATTCCCAACCGCCAGCAGCGCCGCATCCTCAAGCGCAATGCCGACCTCACCGTCGTTGCCGCTCGGCCCGCCTTCCGGGAAGAGTACTTCGACCTGTACCGGCGCTACATCGAGCAACGCCACGCGGACGGCGACATGTACCCGCCCAGCCGCGACCAGTTCTCTACCTTCCTGGTCCGCGACCTGCCGTTCAGCTGGTTCTACGAGTTTCGTCTGGAGGGACGGCTGCTCGCCGTGGCCGTCTGCGACCTGCTGCCCAATGGCCTTTCGGCGGTCTACACCTTCTATGAACCGCAAGAGGAGCGCCGCAGCCTCGGACGCTTCGCCATCCTCTGGCAGATCACCCAGGCGTTGCGCCAGGACCTCGAAGCCGTGTACCTCGGCTACTGGATCAAGAACTGCAAGAAGATGAACTACAAGACCCAGTATCGCCCCATCGAACTGCTGGTCAATCAGCGCTGGGTATCCCTCAACTGAAAGCATTGGCTTGAACCGCAGTTTTCGGGCATAATCCACGCCACTTTTTTGCCCGGTGCGCTGATGTGTCGGGCCAGTCTTTTGGTCACCGAGGGTTACACTGCATGTCGAAAGAAGACAGCTTCGAAATGGAAGGCACTGTCGTCGACACCCTGCCCAACACCATGTTTCGCGTGGAGTTGGAAAACGGGCACGTCGTTACCGCGCATATCTCCGGAAAGATGCGCAAGAACTACATCCGTATTCTCACTGGCGACAAGGTCCGCGTCGAGCTGACGCCATACGACCTGAGCAAGGGCCGTATCACCTACCGCGCTCGTTAAGTCCAGTCATGAAAAAGCCCGGCCAAATGCGCCGGGCTTTTTCATATGTCTTGAAAGAGCGGCGCACCCGCCAGGGCGCGCCGCTGGCTTACGCCACTTCCGCGGTGGTCTCGAAGTCGAACACCAGTTCGCCATCGCGCAGATCGACGTGCACCAGGCCGCCATGATCGGCCAGCTCCCCGAACAGAATTTCTTCGGCCAACGGCCGCTTGATCTTGTCCTGGATAAGCCGCGCCATCGGCCGCGCACCCATTTGCGCATCGTAGCCACTGGTACCCAGCCAGTTGCGTGCCGCGTCACTGACCTCCAACTGCACACGCTTGTCTTCCAACTGCGCCTGCAGCTCCGTGAGGAACTTGTCGACCACGCTCTTGATGACTTCGTGGCTGAGGCGGCCAAACTGGATGATGGTGTCCAGGCGGTTGCGGAACTCCGGCGTGAAGCTCTTGCGAATCACCTCCATGGCATCCGACGAGTGGTCCTGATGAGTGAAGCCGATCGAGGCCCGCGCGGCGGTTTCGGCACCGGCGTTGGTGGTCATGATCAGGATCACGTTACGGAAGTCAGCCTTGCGCCCGTTGTTGTCGGTCAGGGTACCGTGGTCCATGACCTGCAAGAGCAGGTTGAAGACTTCCGGATGAGCCTTTTCGATCTCATCGAGCAGCAATACGCAGTGCGGCTGCTTGGTGATGGCCTCGGTCAACAGACCGCCTTGGTCGAAACCGACATAGCCAGGCGGCGCGCCGATCAAGCGGGACACGGTATGACGCTCCATGTACTCTGACATGTCGAAGCGCACCAACTCGACGCCCAAGGCCTTGGCCAACTGCCGCGCAACCTCGGTCTTGCCCACCCCGGTCGGGCCGGAGAACAGGAAGGAACCGACAGGCTTGTCCGGCGCCTTCAGGCCCGCACGCGACAGCTTGATGGCTGTCGACAGCGAATCGATGGCGGGATCCTGACCGAAGACGGTGAGTTTCAGATCACGTTCCAGGTTACGCAGCAGCTCCTTGTCCGAGCTCGAGACGTGCTTCGGCGGAATACGCGCGATCTTGGCGACGATATCCTCGACCTGAGCCACTTCGATGCGCTTGACGCGATTCCCTTCCGGCTGCAGGCGCTGGTAGGCGCCCGCCTCGTCGATCACGTCGATGGCCTTGTCCGGCATATGCCGATCATTGATGTAGCGCGCGGCCAGCTCGGCGGCGGCGCGCAGGGCCTCGTCGCTGTATTCGATGTGGTGATGTGACTCGAATCGTCCTTTCAGACCGCGCAGGATACTCACGGTGTCTTCCACCGAAGGCTCGCTGACATCGACCTTCTGGAAACGCCGCGCCAAGGCTCGGTCCTTCTCGAAGATGCCGCGGAACTCCTGGAAGGTGGTCGAACCGATGCAACGAATATCACCCGAAGACAGCAACGGCTTGAGCAGGTTGGACGCATCCATCACCCCACCCGAGGCCGCGCCGGCACCGATGATGGTGTGGATCTCGTCGATGAACAGGATCGCCTGGGGACGCTTGCGCAACTCGCCAAGCAACGCCTTGAAGCGTTTCTCAAAGTCGCCGCGATACTTGGTGCCCGCCAGCAGCGCACCCAGATCGAGGGAGTAGACCACGCTCTGGGACAGCAGATCCGGTACCTGCCCGTCGACGATGCGCTTGGCCAGGCCCTCGGCGATGGCCGTCTTGCCCACCCCCGCCTCACCGACCAGCAAGGGGTTGTTCTTGCGCCGGCGCGCCAGGATCTGGGCGACGCGCTCGACTTCAAGCTCGCGCCCCACGAGTGGGTCGATACGCCCCAGGCGGGCCAGTTCGTTCAGGTTGCTGGCATAGGCATCCAGCGGATTGCTCGAGGAAGCGGCTTCGCCACCCTCCTCGTCCTGCATGTCCTGCTCGCCATCGGACTGCGGACCGTGACCCGGCACCTTGGAAATGCCGTGGGCGATGTAGTTGACCACATCGATGCGCGCCACGCTTTGCTGCTTGAGCAGGAATACCGCCTGGCTCTCCTGCTCGCTGAAGATCGCCACCAGTACGTTGGCGCCGGTCACTTCACGCTTGCCCGAACTTTGCACATGGAAAACGGCGCGCTGCAATACGCGCTGGAAACCCAGTGTCGGCTGGGTTTCGCGATCCTCGTCATGGACCGGGATCAATGGCGTGGTGGAGTCGATGAACTCCTGCAGGTCATGCTTGAGCTTATCGAGATTGGCGCCACAGGCGCGCAGAACGGTTGCAGCCGCCTCATTGTCAAGGAGTGCCAGGAGCAGATGCTCGACGGTCATGAACTCATGACGCTTCGAGCGGGCCTCCTTGAAGGCCAGATTGAGGGTGACTTCGAGCTCGCGGTTTAACATAGCTTCACCTCATACCCAAGTGGTCGGCGATTAACCGTCCTTCTCGATTTCACAGAGTAGCGGATGCTGGCTTTCCCTAGCGTATTGATTGACCTGCATGGCCTTTGTCTCGGCAATGTCGCGGGTAAACAATCCGCATACGGCCCGTCCCTCGGTATGGACGGTCAGCATGATCTTGGTCGCCAGCTCGCGGTTCAGATTGAAGAACGTCTCGAGCACTTCGACGACGAAATCCATTGGTGTGTAGTCATCGTTGAACAAAACCACCTTGTACATCGGCGGCGCCTGCAGGATCGGTTTGGCTTCCTGCACGGCCAGACCGGAACTGTCGTCCTCATGCGACTGCGGAGGATCCTGATTGAATGTTAGTCGAATCTGGCTGTGTGCATGCATGGAAAGAAATTCATCATATCGACAGGTTAAGGTTGTGGGTTGCCTGCGAAACGGGCCGTCGAAGCAGCCGCCGCATGACCTTGACTATCGGCTAAACGGTGTTACAACCAATAAGAACCCACCGTGGGCGATAAAGATCCGCGCAGTCAACCAGATTTTTTCGCAGGTTCATTGCGGATGACGTTGATGATACTCCAGTGATGGAGTCCTTTGCAGAGGGACATAAGGATGGCAAGCGGTAAAGTCAAGTGGTTCAACAATGCCAAGGGCTACGGATTCATCAATGAGGACGGCAAGACCGAAGACCTCTTCGCCCACTACTCGGCCATCAAGATGGACGGCTACAAGACGCTCAAGGCGGGGCAGCCGGTAACGTTCGAGATCATCCAAGGGCCCAAGGGGCTGCATGCGGTGAATATCGCCAGCGCCATCGAAAAGTCATCAGCCGAGGCGACACCGGCCAGCAGGACGGTCGAGGCTTGACACGCCGCGTCGCCGCTGCCGAAAGACAAAGGCCGTCCAAGGCTGCTCGCGCTTGGTCGGCCTTGCCCAACATAGGCTCAGTTAAGGCCAATGGGGCTGCTTCGCACCCCTTCTTTGGTCTTAGAAACGGGCCGATATCGCTCAGCCTTGCTGATTACGACCAAGGGTTTGATATACTCCTGCGCTGACTGTAAGGTCACCGGGGCGAACCTGCTGGAAAACCGGATCGCCCTGCGGCCGCGACCGGCCACGAAAGTCTGGGCTGTTACCGCAGTCCAGCCGCTTGACGCTCGACTGATGCATCCACCATCACCGCTCGTAGCCTCTCGACCCTTCGCTCATGGCGCCGCCTGGGCGTGGCGCCTACCCTGCGCACCTCGAGACTTCGGGCACGCTCAGCAAAACAGAGAGTTAACCCGCATATGCCCACCCGTTCCAAGATCATCTATACCTTCACCGACGAAGCTCCGGCTCTCGCCACCTATTCACTGCTGCCGATCATCGAAGCCTTCACCGCTTCGGCTGACATCGCCGTCGAAACGCGCGACATTTCCCTCGCTGGCCGTATCCTCGCCGCATTCCCCGAGCAGTTGGGTGCCGACAAGCAGGTAGGCGATCACCTGGCGGAACTGGGCCAACTGGCTACCACTCCCGAAGCCAACATCATCAAGCTGCCGAACATCAGCGCCTCGGTCCCGCAGCTCAAGGCCGCGATCAAGGAACTGCAAGGCCAGAGCTACAACATCCCTGATTACGCCGACACGCCGTCCAGCGACGCCGAGCAAGAAGCCCGCGCCCGCTACGACCGCATCAAGGGCAGCGCCGTCAACCCGGTCCTGCGCGAAGGCAACTCCGACCGCCGCGCCCCGCTGTCGGTCAAGAACTACGCTCGCAAGCACCCACACAAGATGGGCGCCTGGGCAGCCGATTCCCGCTCGCATGTCTCGCACATGGCCGAAGGTGACTTCTACGGCAGCGAGAAAGCCGCGCTGATCGAAGCCGACGACACCTTGCGCATCGAACTGGTCGGCAAGGACGGCACCACCACCGTCCTGAAAGAGAAAACCGCCGTCAACGCCGCCGAAGTGGTCGACTGCGCCGTCCTGAGCCGCAAGGCCCTGGCAGTCTTCATCGCCGAGCAGATCGCCGATGCCAAGGCTTCCGGCGTGCTGCTGTCGGTCCACCTCAAGGCCACCATGATGAAGGTCTCCGACCCGATCATGTTCGGCATCATCGTCGAAGCGTTCTACCAGGACGTCCTGGCCAAGCACGCTGCCGCCCTGGCCCAGGTCGGCTTCAACGCCAACAATGGCATTGGCGACCTGTACGCCCGCATCAAGGACCTGCCAGCCGAACAGCAGGCACAGATCGAAGCCGACATCCAGGTCCTGTACGCCACGCGTCCGGCCCTGGCCATGGTCAACTCCGACAAGGGCATCACCAACCTGCACGTACCGAGCGACGTCATCGTCGACGCCTCGATGCCTGCCATGATCCGTGACTCGGGCAAGATGTGGAACGCCGCGGGCGAACTGCAGGATGCCAAGGCGATCATCCCTGATCGTTGCTATGCCAGCATCTACCAGGCCGTCATCGAGGACTGCAAGGCCAATGGCGCCTTCGACCCGACCACCATGGGCAGCGTGCCGAACGTCGGCCTGATGGCGCAGAAAGCCGAAGAGTACGGTTCGCACGACAAGACCTTCCAGATCAAGGCCGATGGCGTCGTCCGCGTAGTCGACAGCAAAGGCAATGTGCTGCTGGAGCAGAACGTCGAGGCCGGTGACATCTTCCGCATGTGCCAGACCAAGGACGCGCCGATCCAGGACTGGGTCAAGCTGGCCGTCAACCGTGCCCGCCTGAGCAATACCCCGGCCGTCTTCTGGCTGGACCCGGCCCGTGCCCACGACAGCATGATGATCGAGAAGGTGCAGAAGTACCTGAAGGATCACGACACCAGCGGCCTGGACATTCGTATCCTGGCGCCGGTCGAGGCCATCAAGTTCTCGCTGGCCCGTATTCGTGAAGGCAAGGACACCATTTCGGTGACCGGCAACGTGCTGCGCGACTACCTTACCGACCTGTTCCCGATCATGGAGCTGGGCACCAGCGCCAAGATGCTGTCGATCGTGCCGCTGATGAACGGCGGTGGCCTGTTCGAAACCGGCGCCGGCGGTTCGGCGCCCAAGCATGTGCAGCAGCTGGTCGAAGAGAACTTCCTGCGCTGGGACTCCCTGGGCGAGTTCCTTGCCCTGGCCGCTTCCCTGGAGCACCTGGGGGAGACTTACGACAACCCGCGCGCCAAGGTCCTGGCCGCTACCCTTGACCAGGCCACTGGCAAGTTCCTCGACAGCAACAAGTCGCCATCGCGCAAGGTCGGCAACATCGACAACCGCGGCAGCCACTTCTACCTGACCCTGTATTGGGCGCAAGCCCTGGCCGCCCAGAACGACGATGCCGCCCTGCAGGCGCGCTTCGCACCGCTGGCCAAGGCCCTGGCCGAGAACGAAGCGACCATCGTCGCCGAGCTCAACGCCGTCCAGGGCAAGCCGGTCGATATCGGTGGCTACTACGCACCGAACGCCGAGCTGACCGCCAAGGTGATGCGCCCGAGCCAGACCTTCAACAGCGCGATTTCCGCACTGTAAGGTTCGCTTTAGGTAACGCACGAGCCCCGGCCACGCACCGGGGCTCGTGCGTTTTCATGACCCAAGAAATCTTCCGACAGGATCACGGACACTCAAGGAGCCGAACATGACCTGGCAACCTCACATCACCGTCGCCACCATCGTCGAAGACCAGGGCCGCTTTCTCATGGTCGAGGAATTCAAGGCTGGCCGACATGTATTCAACCAGCCGGCCGGGCACCTGGAGCCTGACGAGACCCTGGCACAGGCCGCCCTGCGCGAAACCCTCGAGGAGACCGCTTGGGAGGTCGAGTTGACCGGCCTGGTAGGCATCTATCTGTACACCGCGCCGAGCAACGGCGTGACCTACCAGCGCATCTGCTTCGCCGCTCGCCCGGTGCGTCACCATACCGATCTCGCGCTCGACAGCGATATCGTCCGTGCGCTCTGGCTGACTCGCGAGCAATTGTTCGTCGACCCCTCGCGCTGGCGTAGCGAACTGGTGCCACGCTGCATCGACGATTATCTCGCGGGCCCGTTGCACAGCCTCGAGCTTCTACGTGATTGACAGGCACTTAGCCTTCAACCGCCCGGCCTGATAGAATCGGCCCTTTCCCCCAGATACACACCGGTAGCCATGTCCAGCCCAGCACTCCATGATCCTGCAAAGACCCGCGTCATCGTCGGCATGTCCGGCGGCGTGGATTCTTCCGTTTCCGCCCTCCTGCTCATGGAGCAGGGCTACCAGGTGGAAGGCTTGTTCATGAAGAACTGGGAAGAAGACGACGGCACCGAATACTGCACCGCGCGCGAAGACCTGGCCGACGCCCAGGCCGTGTGCGACCGCATCGGCATCACCCTGCACACGGCCAACTTCGCCGCCGAATACTGGGACAACGTCTTCGAACATTTCCTGGAAGAGTACAAGGCCGGCCGCACGCCGAACCCGGACATCCTCTGCAACCGTGAAATCAAGTTCAAGGCCTTCCTCGACTACGCCCTGTCGCTGGGCGCCGACCTCATCGCCACCGGCCACTACGTCCGTCGCCGCGACCGCGAGGGTCGCACCGAACTGCTCAAGGGACTGGATCCGAACAAGGACCAGAGCTATTTCCTCCATGCGGTCGGCGGCAAGGAAATCGCCCGCACCTTGTTCCCGGTCGGCGAACTGGAAAAACCCGAAGTGCGCGCCATCGCCGAGATGCACGGCCTGGCCACGGCCAAGAAAAAGGACTCGACCGGCATCTGCTTCATCGGCGAACGCCGCTTCAGCGATTTCCTCAAGCAGTACCTGCCCGCCCAGCCCGGCGAGATCCAGACCACCGATGGCGAAGTGATCGGCCGCCACCACGGCTTGATGTACCACACCATCGGTCAGCGCCAGGGCCTGGGAATCGGCGGCCTGAAGGATGCGGGCGACGAACCGTGGTATGTGCTGGAAAAAGACCTTGCGCGCAACGTCCTGGTGGTCGGACAAGGCAACGAGCATCCCTGGCTGTTCGCGCGCGCGCTGCTGGCCTCCGAAATCTACTGGGTCAACCCGGTCGATCTGTCCGCGCCGTGCCGCCTCACCGCCAAGGTGCGCTACCGCCAGAGCGACCAAGGCTGCACGCTGGAGCGCACCGCCGAGGGCTACCGCGCCGTGTTCGATGAGCCGCAGCGAGCGGTCACCCCAGGCCAGTCGGTGGTTTTCTATGACGGCGAGGTCTGCCTGGGCGGCGGCGTGATCGAGATCGCCGAGCCCTGGAGCCCGCGCCAATGAGCGGCACCCTTCGAGAACAGCTGATTGCGTTGGGGGGTGTTTTCCAGGCCGCCGTGCTGGTCGACCGGATTGCCCGCACCGGCCAGGCCAGCGAGACCGATCTGGGCTGCATGCTCGGCACTTTGCTGGTGCGCGACCCGAAGGACACCCTGGAGGTCTTCGGCGGCGACGACCTCAATCTGCGCGACGGCTATCGCGCCCTGCTCGGCGCCCTGGAGCGCGACCCCAGCAGCCTGCAACGCGAACCGTTGCGCTATGCCCTGTCGATGCTCGGGCTCGAGCGTCAGCTGGCCAAGCGCAACGACCTCCTGGAGACCATTGGCAATCGCCTGCCGCAGATCCAATCCCAGGCCGATCATTTCGGCCTGGTGCACGACAATGTCATCGCCTCCAGCGGCGCCCTGTACCAGGACACCCTGAGTACGCTGCGCCAGCGTATCCAGGTGCATGGCGACATGCGCTTCCTCCAGCAGGCCAACAATGCTTCCAAGATCCGTGCCCTGCTGCTCGCGGGCATTCGCGCGGCGCGCCTGTGGCGCCAGCTCGGCGGCCACCGCTGGCAGCTGGTGTTCAGCCGGCGCAAGTTGCTCAATGAACTGTACGGCATGATGCGGACCTGACCGCGGATACAAATCGAAACAAAAGCGGCATTGTGCCATCATCGGTCGCGTCGGCCGATGTCAGCGACCAACAGGCTGGACCTTTGGTCAGCCACCCGACCCGCGCGCGTTTTTCATGTATGATATGCGCCCTTCCAAAAGCCTGACTGTCCGAGAACACCCTATGCAGCTTTCCTCGCTCACTGCGGTTTCCCCTGTAGACGGCCGCTACGCCGGCAAAACCCAGGCCTTGCGCCCCATTTTCAGCGAATACGGCCTGATCCGTTTCCGTGCCCTGGTCGAGGTTCGCTGGCTCCAGCGCCTGGCCGCTCACCCACAGATTTCCGAAGTCCCGGCCTTCTCCGCCGAGGCCAACGCCCTGCTCGACGAGCTGGCCAGCGATTTCAAGCTAGAGCATGCCGAGCGCGTCAAGGAAATCGAGCGCACCACCAACCACGACGTCAAGGCGATCGAGTACCTGCTCAAGGAGCAGGCGGCCAAGCTGCCCGAGCTGGCCAAGGTCAGCGAGTTCATCCACTTCGCCTGCACCAGCGAGGACATCAACAACCTGTCCCATGCCCTGATGCTGCGCGACGGCCGCGACGGCGTCCTGCTGCCACTGATGCGCCAGATCGCCGAGGCCATCCGTGTCCTGGCCCACGAGCATGCCGAAGTGCCGATGCTCTCGCGTACCCACGGTCAGCCAGCCTCGCCGACCACCCTTGGCAAGGAACTGGCCAACGTCGTGTACCGCCTGGAGCGCCAGATCGCCCAGGTAGCCGCCGTGCCACTGCTGGGCAAGATCAACGGTGCCGTAGGCAACTACAACGCGCACCTGTCGGCCTATTCCGACATCGACTGGGAAGCTAACGCACGCGCCTTCATCGAAGACGAGCTGGGCTTGAGCTTCAATCCCTACACCACCCAGATCGAGCCGCACGACTACATCGCCGAGATGTTCGACGCGATCGCCCGCTTCAACACCATCCTGATCGACTTCGATCGCGATATCTGGGGCTACATCTCCCTCGGTTACTTCAAGCAGAAGACCGTTGCCGGCGAGATCGGCTCCTCGACCATGCCGCACAAGGTCAACCCGATCGACTTCGAGAACTCCGAAGGCAACCTGGGGATCGCCAACGCGCTGTTCCAGCACCTGGCCAGCAAGCTGCCGATCTCGCGCTGGCAGCGCGACCTGACCGACTCGACCGTGCTGCGTAACCTGGGCGTCGGTTTCGCTCATAGCGTCATCGCCTATGAAGCCAGCCTCAAGGGCATCGGCAAGCTGGAAATCAACCTCCAGCGCATCGCCGCCGACCTGGACGCCTGCTGGGAAGTCCTGGCCGAGCCGATCCAGACCGTCATGCGCCGCTACAACATCGAGAACCCCTACGAGAAGCTCAAGGAGCTCACTCGCGGCAAGGGCATCAGCCCCCAGGCACTGCAGACCTTTATCGACGGTCTGGACATGCCGGCCGAAGCCAAGGCCGAACTCAAGTTGCTGACTCCAGCCAACTACATTGGTAACGCGGCGGCTCAGGCCAAACGCATCTGATCGATGCCCTGCGTATAACGCCCGGCCGAGCCGGGCGTTTTTATTCCCGGATGAAAACTACGTTTTTTCAATAGGTTGAACATGAATTCAGATACTCCACTTCAGCTGCTGGGTGGCCTGACAGCCCGTGAATTCCTGCGTGACTACTGGCAGAAGAAGCCGCTGCTGGTGCGCCAGGCCTTCCCTGACTTCGAAAGCCCCATCGACGCCGACGAACTGGCTGGCCTGTCCCTGGAAGACGAAGTCGAGGCGCGTCTGGTACTCGAACACGGCGAGCGTCCATGGGAGCTGCGCCGTGGTCCCTTCGCCGAAGACACCTTCGCTAATCTCCCCGAGCGCGACTGGACGCTGCTGGTCCAGGCCGTCGATCAATTCGTCCCCGAAGTGGCCGAATTGCTGGAGCATTTTCGCTTCCTGCCAAGCTGGCGCATCGACGATGTGATGGTCAGCTTCGCGGCCCCTGGCGGTAGCGTAGGCCCGCATTTCGACAACTATGACGTGTTCCTGCTGCAAGGCCATGGCAAGCGCAACTGGAAGGTCGGCCAGATGTGCGACAGCGACAGCGCTTTGCTCGAGCACGCCGACCTGCGCATCCTCGCCGACTTCGAGCAGAGCGACCAGTGGACCCTGGAGCCGGGCGACATGCTCTACCTGCCACCACGCATGGCGCATTACGGCGTGGCTGAAGATGACTGCCTGACCTACTCGGTGGGCTTCCGCGCTCCAAGCGCGGCGGAAGTACTGACCCACTTCACCGACTTCCTCAGCCAGTTCCTGCCGGACGAAGAGCGCTACACCGACGCCGACGCCCAGCCGGTGAGCGACCCACACCAGATCCAGCACGAAGCCCTGGACCGGCTCAAGGGCCTGCTGGCCGAGCACATGGGCGACGAACGCCTGCTGCTCACCTGGTTCGGCCAGTTCATGACCGAGCCACGCTATCCGGAGCTGGTCAGTGGCGAAGCGCTCACCGAAGCCGAGCTGCTCGACAGCCTCGAGAACGGGGCCATCCTGATCCGCAACCCGAGCGCGCGTCTGGCGTGGTCCGAGGTGGACGACAATCTGCTGCTGTTCGCCAGCGGCCAGAGCCGACTGCTTCCAGGCCACCTGCGCGAGCTGTTGAAGCTGATCTGCGCAGCAGACGCCCTGCACATCGAGAACCTTGCGCAGTGGCTGAACGACGAAGACGGACTGATGCTGATCAGTCAGCTGGTTCAACAAGGAAGCCTGGGTTTCGCCAATGAATAAGATCCGCGTCCGCCTGGCCGACTGGCAGAAAGACAATGCTGATATCCGTCGGATTCGCGAGGCGGTGTTCATCGCCGAGCAGAGCGTGCCGCCCGAGCTGGAGTGGGATTCGGACGACCACGACGCCGTGCACTTCCTCGCCCTGGAAGGCGATTACCCGGTCGGTACCGCCCGCCTGCTGTCGGACGGCACCATCGGGCGGGTCTCGGTACTCAAGGATTGGCGCGGCCTCAAGGTCGGCGACGCGCTGATGCAGGCAGTGATCGACGAAGCGCAGAAGCGCAATTTTCAGCAACAGATGCTGAGCGCACAGGTGCACGCCACGCCGTTCTACGAGCGACTGGGCTTCAAGGTGGTCAGCGAGGAATTCCTCGAGGCCGGCATCCCGCATGTCGATATGGTCCGCACCTCGTGCAAGGCTGACTGACCACGCTTCATCGCCTCACCCCCTGGGGCCGCCATGCGGCCCCCAGGACCTCCAGACACCTCCGCGCACGGCAAAACTGTACATCCATACAGATAATCCTTGCCTCGTCGTCGCGCATTGCGCATCCTAGGGCCTATCACTGCCCATGAAGCGTTGTCGGCCATGCGCCTCTTTCTCTGCGAAAAACCCTCACAAGCCAAGGACATCGCCAAGGTTCTCGGCGCCTCGCGCAAAGGCGACGGCTGCTGGAGCGGCACCGATGTCTGCGTGACCTGGTGCATCGGCCACCTGCTCGAGACCGCCCCACCCGACAGTTACGACGCTCGCTACAAACGCTGGGTGCTGGCCGATCTGCCCATCATTCCCAGTCAATGGAAAATGCTCGTCAAGCCCAAGACCGCCAGCCAGTACAAGGCAGTCAAGCGCCTGCTGGGCGAAGCCCGCGAACTGGTGATCGCGACGGACGCCGACCGTGAAGGCGAGATGATCGCGCGCGAGCTCGTGGAACATTGCCGTTACCGCGGGCCGATCCAGCGGTTGTGGCTGTCCGCGCTGGACGATGCCTCGATCCGCAAGGCCCTAGCGCGCTTGCGTCCCGGGGCCGAGACCTTCAGCCTGTACCATTCCGCCCTGGGTCGATCGCGCGCCGACTGGCTGATCGGCATGAACATGAGTCGACTGTTCACCCTGCTCGGTCGCCAGTCCGGCTACCAGGGTGTGCTGCCGGTAGGACGGGTACAGACGCCGACCCTGCGCCTGGTGGTCGATCGTGATCGCAGCATCGCCGATTTCGTGCCGGTACCGTTCTGGGCCATCGACGTTCAGCTGGAGCATGCCGGCACGGTCTTCAACGCCCAGTGGCGCGCGCCGGACGATGCCTGCGACGACCAAGGCCGCTGCCTCAACCAGACCTTGGCGCGGCAAGCGGCCGCCGACATGGAACGCGCGGGCATGGCGCGCGCATGCAAGGTCGTCACCGAGCGCGTTCGCGAAGCGGCCCCACTGCCGTTCGATCTCGGTACCCTGCAGGAGTTGTGCTCGAAGAAGCTGGGCCTTGGCGCCCAGGAAACCCTGGATATCGCCCAGGCTCTCTACGAGACCCACAAGCTCATCACCTACCCACGTAGCGATTGTGGCTACCTGCCCGTCAGCCAGCACAACGAGGCGCCCGGTATTCTTGCTGCCTTGCAGCGGGCGGACACCGGCCTCGCGCCCCTGCGCGATCATCTCGAGCCACAGCGTCGCTCACGGGCCTGGAACGACGCCAAGGTCGGCGCTCACCATGGCATCATTCCCACTGCGGCAGCCGCCGATCCCTCCCGGCTTCCACCGAAGCACAAGGCGGTCTATACCCTGATCCGCGCGCGTTACCTGGCGCAGTTCCTGCCCAATCACGAATACGACCGCACCCAGGCCGATTTCGACTGTGCGGGCCATGCCTTGCGCGCGGTAGGCAAGCAGATCGTCGAGCCTGGTTGGCGCCGCGCCCTGCCCGAGGCGCTTACACCCGCCAAGGGCCGTGAAGCTCCCCCGGCCCAGGTCCTGCCGCCGCTGCGCGAAGGTCAGGATTGCACGGTGCGTGGGCTGCAGCTCAAGGACCTGTGGACCCAGCCGCCCAAACCCTTTACCGAAGGCGACCTGATCAAGGCGATGAAGAACGTCGCCAAGCTCGTGGACGATCCGCGCCTGAAGCAGAAGCTCAAGGACACTACCGGCATCGGTACCGAGGCGACTCGCGCGGGCATCATCCAGGGCTTGCTCGACCGCGCCTACCTGGTCAAGCAAGGCAAGGCCTTGAGCGCCACGCCTGCCGCGTTCAGCCTGATCGATGCCGTGCCTCGCGCCATCGCCGACCCTGGCACCACGGCGATCTGGGAGCAGGCCCTGGACATGGTCCAGAACGGAGAGATGAGCCTGGACGAGTTCGTCGCCAAGCAATCGGCCTGGATGAGCAAGCAGGTGCAGCGCTGTGCCGGCCTGCAACTGACCATCAGCGGCCCCGCGCCGGCTGGCGGCAAGGGCGCCCCCTGGAAGAACAAGCGTCGGACGGCTGGCAAGGCGAAAAGCACGGGCACGAACAGCGGCACCGCACGCAAGCGCAAGGCAGCCAAAAAACCAGCCTGATTTGTGCGCTGCCGCCTGCTTGAGACCAACGAATCGCATTAACCTGCGCCCTGTCCTGTCAAAGTGCACTCACAGCGCTTATAGCGTGAGTTTTACCTGACCGACTTATAAGACCTTCTGAAGCCGCCACCTTCTCTGTGGGAGCGGGTTTACCCGCGAAGAGGCCCTTCCTCGCCATCTCTGTGTGTACGGCAGGAACTTCGTCATTGTTCGCGGGTGAACCCGCTCCCACAGAAATGGCGTGGGACTAAGGCAGACCAGTGCCCAGTGCGCACTCCAGGAATGCTCGGCTCGATCCCAAGTGCTACCGCTCCCCATTTCCCGCGTCTATCGCTGGCAACCCACCCCAGCGCGCATTACCATACCCAGCCTTCTGCGCCGCCTTTCGCGCCCTGCCGGTAAGCCCTAACGCCCATGCCTTTCGAACTTTCAGTAGAACCCCTGACCCTCCTTATCCTCGCCGCGGTAGCCTTCGTCGCTGGATTCATCGATGCCATCGCCGGCGGCGGTGGCTTGCTGACCACGCCTGCGCTGCTGACCGCCGGCATGCCGCCGCACCTGGTGCTGGGGACCAACAAGCTGAGCTCCACCTTCGGCTCTGCCACCGCAAGCTTCGCCTACTACCGTCGCAAGCTGTTCCATCCGGCGCAGTGGAAACCCGCGCTGTTCGGGACGCTGGTCGGAGCCTTCATCGGAGCGGTGGTCGCCCACTACCTGCCCGCCGAATGGCTGAACAAGATGCTGCCGGTGGTGGTGTTCGCGTGCGGCATCTACCTGCTGTTCGGCGGCACGCCAAAGGCACCGCTGGATGCGGACGCGCCCATCAAGAAGACCTGGCAGTTCCCTCAGGGCTTTACCTTGGGCTTCTACGATGGCGTGGCCGGACCGGGCACAGGCGCGTTCTGGACGGTCAGCACCTTGCTGCTCTACCCGATCGATCTGGTACGTGCCAGCGGAGTGGCGCGCAGCATGAACTTCGTCAGCAACGCCGCGGCGCTCTCGGTGTTCATCTTCTCGGGCCAGGTGGATTGGCTGGTAGGCCTGGCGATGGGCTCGTCGCTGATGGTCGGCGCGTTCTTCGGCGCACGCACGGCCATCAGTGGCGGCAGCAAGTTCATCCGCCCGGTGTTCATCACGGTCGTGTTGGCGCTGACCGTACGCCTAGCCTGGCAGCACTGGTTCGGGCAGGCCTAGACGCCTGGCCACGTACAGGTCGATCAGGTAGCGGGCGATGGAACATCCCGCTGGCAGGGGCGGCAAGTCATGCACGCTGAACCACTGGGCATCCTCGATCTCGTCCGGCTGCATGACGATGTCGCCCCCGGCATATTCGGCATGGAAGCCGAGCATCATCGAGTGGGGAAACGGCCAGCACTGGCTGCCGACGTACTGGATGTTGGTGACCTCGACAGCGACTTCCTCGCGCACTTCACGTATCAGGCACGCTTCGGCCGACTCGCCTGGCTCGGCGAAGCCCGCCAGGGTACTGTAGACCCCGGTAACGAAACGCGGCGAACGCGCGAGCAGGATATCGTCGCCACGGGTCACCAACACGATCATGCTCGGCGAGATACGCGGATAGCTGTGCAGCTCGCAGCGCTGGCAGTACATCGCTCGCTGCAGATGAACCTGGGTCATGGGCTGTCCGCAGCTGCCGCAGAAACGGTGCTCGCGCGCCCAGGTGCCGATCTGGGCGGCATAGCCAAGCACTTTGTAGATGGCGAAATCGCCTTCGAGCATGAACTGCCGCAGCCCACGCCAGCCGCAGCCGGATACGTCGGCCGGAGCACGCAGCTCCAACAGGAACACCGGCTCGCCATCGAAGTGTCCGATGCCATGCTCACAGAGCACATCCAGCCCCTGGCGCTTGAGCCAGTCGCGGGGGAACAGCGCGCCATTGGCGTCGACCAGGAACCCCTCGGCGCTGCGAGCGACCGCCCAGCCACCCGGTTGTCGAGGATCCAGAACTGCGGTAGTCCAGCGTGCAGACATGTTTCACTTCCTTCAAACGTCCGCCACAGACTTCAGTCGGCGAACTCGGGTTTCTGTTTGCTCATGTGGGCCGTCAGGGCGACCCGCAAGTCATCGGACTGCAACATGGCGGCGTTCCAGGTAGCCACGTAGTCGAGCCCATCATCGATACGATGATCGCGCATGTAGTCGAGCATCCGCTTGGTGCCCGCCACAGCGATCGGGGATTTTGCTGCAATGTCGGTCGCGATGGCAAAGACGCCCTCCAGCAGGGAGGCAGGGTCATCGAAGACCCGGTTGACCAGGCCGATGCGCAGCGCTTCCACGGCCTCGACTGTACGACCGGTATAGGCCAGCTCGCGCAACATGCCATCACCGATGATACGCGGCAAACGTTGCAGCGTGCCGACATCGGCGGCCATGCCCATGTCGATTTCCTTGATCGAGAATTGCGCGTCGGTGCTGCAGTAACGCATGTCGCAGGCGCAGATCAGGTCGATGGCACCGCCGATGCAATAACCCTGGATGGCGGCCAGCACGGGCTTGCGGCAGCTATCCACGGCGTTGAAGGAGGCCTGCATGCCGAGGATGGTCCGGCGCAGCAGGCGAGCGTTGCGGCCCACGTCCTTGCCCAGCTGATTGGCCACCGATGCGAGCAGCATCAGGTCGATCCCCGACGAGAAGTGTCGACCGGCGCCGCTCAGGACCACCACGCGCACGGCATCTTCATCGTCGATCCAGCGAAAGATATCGATGATCTCTTGCCAGAACGCCGCATTCATCGCATTGAGCTTTTCCGGGCGATCTATCTGCACATGGGCCATGTTGTCGGTCAGCTCGACCTTGAACGCGCTGTAATCGGACACGGTGGGCACTCCTGCGTCGGTGGGTTCACAGCGCCGGACTATAACTCACCCACCACGCCGCACTTGTGCCAAAACCGGGACTCGCACGCCCGGTCGTGGCGACGATTCCCGGTCGGACGCTCATGGCGTGGCCTTACGCCCGCACGCCATCGCGCGGGCCTGTACCGGACATTGCGCGCGATGCAGATTGAGCGCGGTGTTGATGATGCCGATATGGCTGAACGCCTGAGGAAAGTTACCCAGCATGCGTTTGCCACGCGGATCGTACTGCTCCGCCAGCAACCCTACGTCATTGCACAGGCCGACCAGGCGCTCATACAGTGTTTGTGCTTCATCGTGGCGACCCAGCAGGACGTAGACGTCCGCCAGCCAGAACGAGCACACCAGGAAGGTGCCCTCCCCCGGCTCCAGGCCATCGCAACTGCTGTCGGTGTCGTAACGCAGCAGCAGCCCTTCGTGCAGCAACCGCTCTTCGATCCGAGCCAGGGTCGCGAGGAAGCGTGGATCGTCAGCGGGGAGAAAGCCCGTGAGGGCTATCTGCAGCAGGCTGGCGTCCATTTCGGTCGAGCCGTAGGCTTGCACGAAGTGCTTGCCCTGTGGGTCGAGGCCTTGGGCACAGACTTGCTCATGTATTCGCTCGGCGACCTCGTGATAGTGGCAGGCGCGCTCATGGTCTTCCTCGGTCTCCGCCAGGCTGGCCGCGCGGTCGAACGCGACCCAAGCCATCACCTTCGAGTGGACGAACTGCTGGCAGCCGCCGCGCACCTCCCAGATCCCCTCGTCCGGCTCGTGCCAGATGCGCTCCAGGTACGGCATGATCAGCCGAGCGATGGCGGCGCCGCGCGGATGGCGCGGCAAGCCACCGCGAATGGCCTGGCTCATGGCGTCGGCCACTTCGCCATAGATGTCCAGCTGATGTTGCTGCGAGGCGGCGTTGCCTACGCGAACAGGCTGGGAATGCTCGTACCCGGCCAGCCAGGGCAGCGAATATTCGTGCAGGTCTCGCTCGCCGGCCAGCCCATACATGATCTGCATCTGCTCGGGATTGCCAGCCACCGAACGCAGCAGCCATTCGTGCCAGGCCTCGGCTTCTTCGAAATAGCCCAGGTTCATGAAGGCCAGCAGGGTCATGGTCGCATCGCGCAGCCAGCAATAGCGGTAATCCCAGTTGCGCTCGCCACCCAGGTGTTCCGGCAGCGATGTAGTGATGGCCGCGACGATCCCGCCGGTAGGCGCATAGGTCATGGCCTTGAGCGTGATCAGCGAGCGTCGTACCAATGCGGACCACGGCCCGACATCGGGACAGCGCGCGGTGAACACCTGCCATTGCGTGATCGTGCGCTCCAGTGCCTCATCGGCATCGCAGTCCGGCTCGACCGGAAGGTGCGAAGGCTGGTGGGACAGGCTGAAGGTCTGGCGTTCGCCGGCACACACGCGGAAACGACTGACGGTATGGTGATCCCGTGCGTGGTTGGCCACGCTGCTGCGGAGGATGAGCCGATCCGGCCCGGCCACGGCGCTGAGGGTCAAGGGATCGATCTTTTCCACCCAGGGCACGCTACGCCCATAGTCGAACCGCAGCACCAGGTCCATTTCGAAGCTGGTCTCTCCGGACAGACCCTCGACTACACGCACCACGGTATTGCGTTCGCCCAGCGGCATGCAGTCGGTGACGCGAGCCTTGCCGGTGGCCGTCACGTACGTGGTCTGCAGAACCAGTGTGTCCTCCAGGTACTGCCGGGTGACTTCCTCTACCGGATCGCTAGGCGCCAGGCGCCAGCGTCCGTTTTCCTCATTGCCGAGCAAGGCCGCGAATACCGCCGGAGCATCGAAGCGCGGCAGGCACAACCAATCCAGCGAACCGTCGCGGCTGATCAGCCCCGCACTTCGGCAGTTACCCAGCAGGGAATAGTCTTCTATCAGGGCTGGCATTGCATCTCCTTGGATTCGATCAACCGAGCGTGTGCCATTCGCGTTTGTCCCGCGTCAGCAGTTCGGCGCCTGCCTCCGGGCCATCGTCACCGGCCGGATAGGCGTGCACCTCGCCACCCGCGGCCCAGGCATCGAGGAAAGGCTGCACCGCGCGCCACCCGTTTTCGATGTTGTCGGCCCGCTGGAACAAGGTCTGGTCACCCGTGAGGCAGTCATAGATCAAGGTTTCGTAGCCCGTGGCCGGCGTCATCTTGAAGAAATCCTTGTAGGCGAAGCCGAGCTGGACGTCCTCCATGACCAGTTCGGGTCCGGGGCGCTTGGCCTGCAGGTCGAACCACATACCCTCGTTGGGCTGGATCTGGATCTTCAGGTAGTTGGGCTTGGGCCGCTCCACTTCCGACTCGCGGAACTGGGCATAGGGCGCGGCCTTGAAGCAGATCGCGATCTCGGTATCGCGTACGCTCATGCGCTTGCCGGTACGCAGGTAGAACGGCACGCCGACCCAGCGCCAGTTGTCCACCATGACCTTGAGCGCCACGTAGGTCTCGGTCTGGCTTTGCGGTTCGACATTGGCCTCCTCGCGATAGCCCGGGAGCCGCTTGCGTCCTTGCTTGCCCACGGCGTACTGGCCGCGTACGGAGTTCTTCAAGGCCATCTTCTGCGACCACGGCCGGATGGCGCCGATGACCTTGGCCTTCTCGCTGCGAACCGCATCGGCACCGAAGGCTGCCGGTGGCTCCATGGCCACCATGGCCAGTAGCTGGAACAGATGATTGGGCACCATGTCGCGCAGCGCGCCCGTGCCGTCATAGAAGGCGCCACGGCCCTCGACCCCCACGGTTTCCGCCGCGGTGATCTGCACATGATCAATGTAGTGGTTGTTCCAGAACGCCTCGAACAGGCCATTGGAGAAGCGACTGACCAGGATATTCTGTACTGTCTCCTTGCCCAGGTAATGGTCGATGCGGTAGATCTGCCGCTCGCTCATCACCCGCAACAGGCAGGCGTTCAAGGCTTCGGCGCTGGCCAGGTCGGTACCGAACGGCTTCTCGATCACGACCCGACGAAAGCCGCCCTTGGACTCATCCAGCAAGCCCGCCTCGCCCAGCCGCTGCACCACTTCGGGAAAGAAGCGCGGCGCCGTGGCGAGGTAGAAGATCGCGTTGCCGTTGCTTGTCTGGGCGATACGCTTGCCGATGGCCGCATAAGTGGCCGGATCGAGGAAATCGCCGGTCTGGTAATCCAGGCGCTTGGCCAGGCGTGCCCACACCTTGTCGTCCAGGGTCTGGCTGACGCCCTCGCCGCCCACGGCGCGATCGCGCATGAATGCGTGCAGACGCTCGGCGAACACTTGCGCGGTGGCGGCGTTATGGTCGACGCCCACGATACGTAGGTTGCGATCGAGCAGACCATCGCGACTGAGGTTGTACAGCGCCGGCATGAGCAGGCGCTTGACCAGGTCGCCGTTGGCGCCGAAGAGAAATACGGTGCAAGGGGGGGCAGTCGGGATCTTGTGTTCTGTCATTCGGGTTTCTCGACATGGCCGCCGAACCCCAGGCGCATCGCCGACAGCAGCTTGTCACCGTAGGTGCCCTGCTGCTGACGCGACCGGAAGCGGGCGAACAGCGCGCTGGACAGCACAGGCACCGGCACGGATTGCTCCACGGCGGCATCGATGGTCCAACGACCTTCACCGCTATCGCCTACGGCGCCGCTGAACAGATCCAGTTGCGGATCTTCCACCAGGGCGTCGGCCGTGAGGTCGAGCAGCCACGAGGTGACCACGCTGCCACGCCGCCACACCTCGGCGACTTCACCCAGGTCCAGGTCGAAGCGCTGATCGTGCGGCAGGCCTTCGCCGCCCTTGCTGCGCAGCAGGTCGAAGCCTTCGGCGTAGGCCTGCATCAGTCCGTACTCGATGCCGTTGTGGACCATCTTGACGTAATGTCCGGCGCCGGCCGGGCCAGCATGGATGTAGCCCTGTTCGGCACGCCCCGGCTCGCCGGTGCGACCGCGCGTGCGAGGGATGTCGCCTACCCCGGGCGCCAGTGCCTGGAACAAG
Organism: Pseudomonas capeferrum; assembly: GCF_013523055.1. Classification (GTDB taxonomy): domain Bacteria; phylum Pseudomonadota; class Gammaproteobacteria; order Pseudomonadales; family Pseudomonadaceae; genus Aquipseudomonas; species Aquipseudomonas capeferrum_A. Next base: position 423,965 of record NZ_JAAMQM010000001.1, read on the forward strand.
GGTTCGATACGCTGGAACACCTGCGCGTCCCCGCCGATCATCATGCAGTAGCCACGTTCGAGTCCCCACACGCCGCCCGAGGTACCCACATCCATATAGTGCAGCCCACGTTCGGCCAATACGGCCGCTCGACGCATGTCATCCTTGTAGAAGGTATTACCGCCATCGATGATCACATCACCCGGTTCGAGCAGATCGGCCAATTGAGCGATGGTCTGCTCGGTGGGCACACCGGCGGGCAGCATCACCCAGACAGCGCGAGGGGCGTCCAGGTGCTGGACCAGGGCGGCCAGATCGTGAACTCCGCTGGCGCCTTCCCCGCTCAGGAGGGTGACCGCGTCAAGATTACGGTCATGCACCACCGTATGATGCCCGGCGCGCATAAGCCGTCTTGCAATGTTGCCGCCCATGCGGCCCAGCCCGACAATTCCCAATTGCATGTGCCGATGCTCCTTAATGTAGTGAATGACAAGGCGGTCCTGGCTTTCAGGTTAGTCCAGCGTACAGCCTCAGGGTTCAGCGACAAAAGGCTGGACAACCCTCGACACAGGCTTCCACGACGATACTCCCGGCACCTGCCCGGCCTTTTGCCCCTGTCAGGCATAGCGCCATCCCGCAGAACGAAAGTGACCAACGGGTCACCTTTTAATCTCTTTCTCTCCTACACTCGAAACACTTCCCACAAACCGTTCGGAAAACGCGACAGAAAATAGTCGAAACTTTCTGATAGGCGCTTGGGTCAGGATTTAAGTAGGCAGCGGTATTGGGATTTAACCCGCCACGGCCCACCCACCCCAATCAGTCCAATCGCCTTCGGCCGGACCGCCGTCGCGCGAAGTGCGTGCGCGCACGACCCAGGGGCATGGAGCGCACGACGAAAAGACGTATAGAGAGAACCAACACGATGTAGTGCAAACGGGTGCAAGCACCCGAACATAGGGACGGAGAAGAGAAGTATGATCAGTGCCGCTGTCGAACCTCACGCCAACGTTTTCAGCCCGGACACCCGCGAGCCGCTTCGGCCCGAGCTCGCGACGACAGCCAAGGCACCCGGCGCCCAGCGCCAGCAGAATCGCAATAAGCGCAAAGTCCTTTTCGTCACCTCCGAAATAGCCGACCTGGTCAAGACCGGGGGCTTGGGCGACGTATCCGCCGCACTGCCGCGGGCGATGCGCCACCTGCACGATGTCCGCGTGCTGATCCCCGGCTATCCGCAGGTACTGGAGAGCAACAATCCTATCCATCTGGTGGGAGAACTGGGTGGCCATGCGGCGTTGCCACCCTGCAAGATCGGGCGCATGGACCTGCCCGATGGCCTGGTCATCTATGTCCTGATCTGCCCCGAACTCTACGAGCGTGAAGGCACTCCCTATGGTGCCAACAACGGTCGTGACTGGCCCGACAACCATATCCGCTTCGCTCGCCTGGGCCTGGCCGCCGCCGAAATCGCCGCTGGCGAAGGCATGACCCACTGGCGTCCGGAGCTGGTGCACGCGCATGACTGGCCCGCTGGCCTGGCGCCGGCCTACATGCACTGGCGTGGCCTGAGCACCCCTACCCTGTTTACCATCCACAACCTTGCCTACCAGGGCGTCTACAGCCGTGGCTGCTGCCCGGAGCTGGCCATCCCCGATCATGCGCTTCAGCAGGAGGGCATGGAGTTCTACGGCAAGCTGTCCTATCTCAAAGCAGGCCTGGCTTATTCCAGCCATATCACCACGGTCAGCGCGACCTACGCTCGCGAGATCACTACGCCGGCGTTCGGCTGCGGCCTGGACGGTTTCCTCGACAGCAAGGCGCAACAAGGCCTGCTGAGCGGCATTCCCAACGGCATCGACGAAAGCTGGGACGCGGCCACCGATACCCACCTGCGTCACAACTTCAGCATCAATGACTGGGAAGGCAAGGCCCGTAACGCTCAGGATGTCCGTGAACTGTTCCAGTTGGCGCCTTCCGAAGGCCCGTTGTTCGCCGTCGTTTCGCGCCTGGTCTACCAGAAGGGTCTGGACCTTACCTTGGGTGTAGCCGAATACATCGTCAGCCAGGGCGGCCAGATCGCCATCATCGGACGCGGCGAGCCCGAAGAGGAGCAGGCCATGCGCGAATTGGCGCTGCGCCATCCCGGCCAGGTCGGTGTACGTATCGGTTTCAATGAAACCGACGCACGTCGCATGTTCGCCGGCAGCGATTTCCTGCTCATGCCCTCGCGCTACGAGCCTTGCGGCCTCAGCCAGATGTACGCGCAGCGCTTCGGTTCGCTGCCGGTGGCGCGTAATACCGGCGGCTTGGCGGACACCATCGAAAACGGTGTCACGGGCTTTCTCTTCAACGAATCGACCCTTGAAAGCTATCGCGAGGCGCTCGGCCGTGCGTTCCATGTCTATGGCAAGAAGGACCTGCTCAATGCCATGCGCTGCCTGGCAATGACACAACCTTTCAACTGGTGCCAAGCCGTGGAACCCTATGCTCGGCTTTACGAGGAACTGGTACAGCAGGCCTTGGTCAGCCATTACTGAGCAAGGAGCCGACAATGCACAAGCATGGCGCACACCTGTTGGACGCCACGTCGGCGCGCTTTGCCCTCTGGGCACCTGATGCGCGACGCGTGAGCGTGGAGTTCGAGCAAAATTCGATTGCACTGGAAGCTCAAGGCGATGGCTGGTTCGTGGGTACGGCACCTTGCCAAGCGGGCAGCCATTACAAGTACGCAGTCGATGATCACCCGCCTGTCGCCGATCCGGCCTCCCGCTTTCAACCCGAAGGCGTGCATGGTCCAAGTGAGCTGGTGGACGTCGCCTCTTACAAATGGCAAAACGCCTGGACAGGCCGCCCATGGCACGAAGCGGTGATCCAGGAACTGCACGTGGGGGTACAGGAAGGTTATGCCAGCGTTGCACGATACCTGCCGCGCCTGGCCGAGTTGGGCATCACGGCCATCGAACTGATGCCCGTGGCCGAATGCCCAGGCGAACGGAACTGGGGCTACGATGGCGTCCTGCCTTTCGCGCCCCAGCACAATTACGGCAGCCCCGAACAACTCTGCGAATTGGTCGATCAGGCCCATGGTCATGGCCTTATGGTCATGCTTGACGTGGTCTACAACCATTTCGGCCCCGACGGCAACTTCCTGCACCAGTACGCCAGCGATTTCTTCCGCGAGGATCGCCAGACGCCTTGGGGCGCGGCGATCGATTTCCGTCGCGAGGAAGTACGCGAATACTTCATCCAGAACGCCCTGATGTGGCTGTGCGACTACCGCTTCGACGGCTTGCGCCTGGATGCGGTGCATGCCATCGATCAGCCTGACTTTCTCGTCGAGCTGGCGCGCCGCGTGCGCGAAACGGTCGAGCCCGGTCGGCAGGTGTGGTTGGTGCTGGAAAACGAGCACAACCAGGCTTCGTTGCTCGAACAGGGCTTCGACGCTCAATGGAACGATGACGGGCACAATGCGCTGCATGTCCTGCTGACGGGCGAGACGGAAGGGTATTACGCCGACTTCAAGGACCGACCGATCGAGCAACTGGCACGCTGCTTGAGCGAAGGGTTCGTGTTCCAAGGCGAAAAGAACCGCCATGGCGAGAAACGCGGTGAACCGAGCGAGCATCTGGCCCCCACCTCTTTCGTGCTGTTCCTGCAGAATCACGACCAGATCGGCAACCGAGCTTTCGGTGAACGCCTGACCCGACTCTGCCCACCGCAGGCTCTGCGCGCCGCGACCGCACTGCTGCTGATGGCGCCGATGATTCCGCTGTTGTTCATGGGTGACGAACAGGGCAGTCAGGAACCTTTCCTGTTCTTCACCGATTTCCACGATGAACTGGCCGACGCCGTGCGCGAGGGTCGTCGCGGAGAGTTCAAGCACTTTGCCGCCTTCGCCGATCCGGAGCGCCGCGAGCGGATCCCGGACCCCAATGCGCTGGAGACTTTCGAAAACTCACGCCCGTCCGCCGACAGCAACGACGCGCAGGCCTGGCAGGCGCTTTATCGGGAGCTGCTGGCCTTGCGCCGGGAACACCTGGTGCCCCGCCTGCCCGGCACCCGCGCACTGGACGCCGAGGTGCTGAGCGAACACGCACTGAGCGCCCGCTGGCGCCTGGGCGACGGTCAGGTCCTGCGCATCGACCTGAACCTGGCTGCCGAACCTCAACCGGCGCGACTGCCCGCCAGGGACCTGCGTCTGTTCGTCACGGCCGATGCAGACACTGGCGGTGATGCCCTGGCCCCCTACAGCTGCGTGATCAGCTTGCTGCCTGCGCAACAGGAGGCTCCATGAGCGAAACCCCGCTGTATCGTCTGGCCGAAAAGGCCGGCATTTCCCGAGACTGGGTCGACGCCAACGGTCGCGAGCAGCAAGTCAGCGACGAGGTATTGCTCAAGGTCCTCGAAGGCCTGGGCTACCCCGCGGCAGACTCGGCGAGCATCGAGCAAAGCCTGGCCGCGCTCGAAGAAGCCCATGATGCCCGGCACCTTCCGCCCTTGCTGACTGCCGAGGTCGGCCAGCCGCTGTCGCTGGCGCATTACTTCGCCGCCAACACTCAGGTGCAGCTGGTAATGGAAGATGGTCGACAAATGGCGGTGGCGCTTGATGGCCAGGCCTGTCTGGCCGAGCCCGTGCCGGTCGGTTACCACAGGCTGCAGATCGGTGAGCAGGCTGTGATCCTCGCCGTGGCGCCCTCCCGATGCTATGGCATGGCCGACGCCCTGAAGCAGCCGAACCCGCGCAGCTGGGGCCTGAGCGTACAGTTGTACAGCCTGCGTCGTCCCGGTGACGGCGGGTATGGCGACTGTTCGGCACTGGAGCAACTGGCCCGCAGCGCCGCCGAACGTGGTGCCGATGCCTTGGCTATCAGCCCCATGCATGCGCTGTCGCTGATCGACCAGCAGCATTTCAGCCCCTATTCCCCGTCCAGCCGACTGTTGCTCAATACCCTCTACGCCAGCCCGGAGGTGATTCTGGGAGACCGTGCCGTACGCCTGGTCATCGAGGCGCACGGCCTGGAAAATCCGCTTCAGGAAATGGACAGCCAGCCCTTGGTGGATTGGCCCCGCGCCGCTGCGGTGCGCCAGGACTTGTTGCGAGCGCTGTACGAGGACTTCGTCAGCGGTGATCACGCGCAGCGCGCGGACTTCGAAAGCTACCGTCTGGCGGCCGGCCAGGCCCTGGAACATCACTGTCGATTCGAAGCTCTCCAGACCGAAGCCGCGCAAATGGGCAAGGGTGCCGATTGGCGCGCCTGGCCTGCGCAATGGCGCGACCCCGAGAACCCCGAAGTCGAACGTTTTGCCGCCGAGCACGCCAAGCAGATCGAGTTTCACGCCTTTTGCCAGTGGCTGACCGAACGCTGCCTGCAACGTGTGCAGGACGCCGCTCGCAGCAGCGGCATGGCCATCGGCCTGATCGCCGACCTGGCCGTGGGCGCCGACGGCGCGGGCAGCCAGGCCTGGAGTCGCCAGGATGAGCTGCTGGCCGGCCTTACCGTTGGGGCGCCGCCCGATATCCTCAATCGCTCGGGCCAGGACTGGGGTATCAGCGCTTTTTCGCCCGAGGGGCTGCGGCGCAACGGTTTCCGTGCCTTCATCGAAATGCTGCAAGCCAACTTTGCCCATGCCGGCGGTCTGCGCATCGACCATGTCATGGGCCTGCAGCGCCTGTGGCTGATCCCGCGCGGGAGCAAGCCCAGCGAAGGCGCCTACGTCAACTTCCCATTGCCGGACATGCTGCGTCTGCTGGCGCTGGAATCGGTCCGCCATGGCGCCATCGTCCTTGGCGAAGACCTGGGCACGGTGCCTGACGGTCTGCGCGAGAAGCTTTCAGCCAAGGCCATCCTGGGCATGCGGGTACTGCCGTTCGAACAGGATCCGCCCGGCCACTTCCCCTCCCCTGACCAATGGCCGGACGATGCCCTGGCAACCCCAGGCACTCATGACCTGCCGACATTGGCCGGTTGGCTGCAGGACCGTGACATCGACTGGAACCAGCGTCTGCAACTGATCGATGCCAGCGTCGAAGAACGCTGGCGTGCCGATCGCGAAGTCGAACGGCAGGGACTGCGCAAAGCCCTGGAAGAGGACTACAACGGCACGCTGGACAGCCAGGAGGCCATGATCGACGCGGCCATCCGCTACGTCGGCCATACCCGTGCGCCCCTGGTGCTGGTGCCGCTGGAAGACCTGCTGGGCTGTGACGAGCAACCCAATCTGCCGGGTACCACCGACGGCCACCCTAATTGGCGCCGCCGTTTCGCGATCCCAGCCAATCAGTTGTTGGACGACCCTGACGCCGCCCGCCGCCTGGAGCAACTGGCCCAGGCACGTGACCAAGCCTTTGAGCGTGACCGATGAAAGCCCTGACCGCGACCGTACGCCTGCAATTCCACTCCGAATTCACCCTCGATGACGCTGTTCCCCTGGTGCCCTATTTCGCCCGTCTGGGGATCAGCCACCTCTATGCATCCCCTGTACTCTGCGCGCGCGCGGGCTCGAGGCACGGCTATGACGTGGTCGATCCCACCCGAGTCAACCCCGAGCTGGGTGGCGAGGCTGCCCTGGAGCGGCTGGTGGCCGCCTTGCGTCAGCATGGGATGGGCCTGATCGTCGATACCGTGTCGAACCACATGGCCGTCGGCGGGGCCGACAATCCCTGGTGGCAGAGTCTCCTGGCCTGGGGCAGACGCAGTCCGTACGCGGAATTCTTCGACATCCAGTGGCATTCCAGCGACCCGTTGCTGGCGGGCCAGCTGCTGCTACCGTTCTTGGGCACGGACTATGGTCTGGCCTTGCAGAACGGCGAGATCCCCCTGACGTTCGATGACGAGCACGGCATCTTGCAGGTCGCTCACTACGAGCACCGTTTTCCCATCTGCCCGGTGGATTACGCACGCATCCTCGAACACGCGCAAGATCCACGCTTGCAGGCGCTGGGCCAGCGTTTCGCAGCGTTGCAGGACGCAGCACACCCACTCGACGATGCACTGCCGCTGCACGCGCAACTGCGCCAGTCGGTGCGCGACGGGGCAGACCTCGCCCAGGCCCTGGCGGCCTTCGACAGTCAGACAGAAGCTGGCTTCAAGCGCTTGCACCTGTTGCTCGAACGCCAGACCTACCGCCTGGCCAGCTGGCGCACCGCGGCCGACGATATCAACTGGCGGCGGTTCTTCGACATCAACGAGCTGGGCGGTCTGCGGGTCGAGCGCGCGACGGTGTTCGAGGCGACCCACGCCAAGTTGTTCGAACTCATCGAGCGGGGGCTTATCGATGGCCTGCGGATCGATCACATCGATGGTCTCGCCGACCCGCGGGGCTATTGCCGCAAACTGCGTCGCCGTGTCGAAGGCTTGCTGTCGTCGCGACCGCCGCAGGCCGCCGTTGAACACTTCCCGATCTACGTGGAGAAGATCCTCGGCACGGGCGAGCACCTGCATCAGGACTGGATGGTGGATGGCACGACCGGTTACGAGTTCATGAACCAGGTCTCGCTCCTGCAACATGATCCCGCTGGCGAGGTTCCGTTGACCGAGCTATGGACCCGTGTCAGCGAACGTCCCGCGTTCGACGAAGAAGTCCGACTGGCACGCCATCTGGTGCTCAATGGCAGCCTGGCCGGAGATTTCGAATCGGTGGCCCAGGCCCTGCTCCAGGTAGCTCGCAATGACCTGATGACCCGCGACCTGACCCTGGGCGCGATCCGCCGAGCGTTGCAGGCACTGGTCGAGCACTATCCGGTCTATCGCACCTACATCAACGCCCTGGGCCGTCCGGCAGAAGACGAACGCTTCTTCCAGCAGGCCCTCGGCGGCGCCCGGCAGACCCTCGGTGAAGCCGACTGGCCCCTGCTCGACCATCTGCAACGCTGGCTTGGTGGCCAACGCTGGCGTAGCTTGCCCCCAGGCCGGGCACGCAAGCAATTGCGCCACGCTTGTGTACGCTTCCAGCAACTCACCGCGCCGAGCGCGGCCAAGGCTGTCGAGGACACCGCTTTCTACCGTTCGGCGCGGCTGTTGTCGCGCAATGACGTAGGTTTCGAGGCCGAGCGCTTCAGCGCCGGTGCCGAGGTGTTCCACAATGAAGCGCAACGCCGCCTGCGCGACTTCCCGGACAGCTTGCTGGCCACCGCGACCCATGACCACAAGCGCGGGGAAGATTGCCGCGCTCGCCTGGCCGTGCTCAGCGAGCGCGCGCCTTGGCTGGCCAGTCGTGTCGAGCATTGGCGTGAACTGGCAGCACCGCTGCGCCAGACGCTGGAAGACGGGCATGCGCCAAGTCCTGGCGACGAAATGCTGCTTTACCAGTCCTTGCTGGGCAGTTGGCCGCTGGATCTGGATACCGACGATGACAACGCCCTGCGCCAGTACGCCGAGCGCATTCGCCAGTGGCAGCAGAAAGCCTTGCGCGAAGCCAAGCTGCGCAGCAGCTGGAACGCACCCAACGAGAGCTACGAGCAGGCCTGCGCCGCCTACGTCGATGGCTTGCTGCTCGATCGCGAAAACGACCAGTTGCGTCATTCGATGGCCGATGCCGCTGGCCTGATTGCCTGCCCCGGCGCGCTCAATGGCTTGGTGCAATGCCTGCTGCGCATGACCGCGCCAGGAGTGCCGGACCTGTACCAAGGTAACGAATTCTGGGATTTCAGCCTGGTGGACCCGGACAACCGCCGTGCGGTCGACTACGCTGCCAGGCGGGCAGCGCTGGACGATTCCACCTCCTTGGCCGAACTGCTGCAGCACTGGCGCGATGGCAGGGTCAAGCAGACCTTGATCAGCCGTGTCCTGGATTGCCGCGGCGCCCACCCGGCCCTGTTCAGCCGCGGCGCGTATCTGCCACTGACGGTCAAGGGACGTCACGCTGACAAGGTGCTGGCCTTTGCACGGTTGGGCGAGGGCGAACGGGCCATTGTCGTTGCACCACGTCTGGCCTGTACCTTGCTTGGCAGTAGTCCGGTCCCGTTGATCCCGGCCCGGAACTGGGAAGATACGCGGGTGGTTCTGCCGTTTACCCTGTCAACTGCCAACTGTTCGGGACTTTTTGGCGACGCCGCGGTCAGCTCTACAAGGGAGCTGGCACTGAGTGGCCTGCTGGCGGAGTTTCCGGTCAACCTGTTGATTGAACATGCCTAAACATCAGGAGCTTCAAGATGAGTGTCGATGATAAACGTATCCGCGAATTCGCCTACCAGATATGGGAGTCCGAGGGCAAACCGGAAGGTGAAGAAGAGCGGCACTGGGATATGGCCCGCAAGCTAGCCGAAGCCGAAGCATCGGCGCCCAAGGCTGTCCCTCGCAAGAAAAGCGCGGCCAAGCCCAAGGCCGATGCCGCGTCCAAGACCGCGGCCCAGCCCAAGGGCAATGCCCAGACCAAGGCCGTGCCCAGCCCCGCCGAAAAACCTGCAGAGGCAAAAAAGCCGCGGGCCGTCAAGAAGTCTGCGACAGGTTCGACCTGAGCACAGCTCCCGGCATGTAGCTGCCCTTTGCAGAGAAGCGTCGATCGGCGCTTTGGTAGGCCCCGATGGCACCTTGAGCGACCCACTCGTTCCAAAGTAGGCGTCGCGGTCTACCCGGCACTGGCAACCCTTCCTGCAGATAACACCTTTATCAGTTTCAGGCCATCAGAGGACTGTCATGAGCCCACGCACGCCCAAGAAAACCCGTTCAGTCGCCCCGTCCCGCATTCGCGAAGGCATGCCCTTCCCGCTCGGTGCTACCTGGGACGGCCTGGGTGTCAATTTCGCGCTGTTTTCGGCCAACGCCACGAAGGTCGAGCTGTGCCTGTTCGATCCTAGCGGCGAGAAGGAAATCGAGCGCATCGAGTTGCCTGAATATACCGATGAGATCTACCACGGCTACCTCCCGGACGCGCATCCGGGTCTGATCTACGGTTATCGGGTATATGGTCCCTACGAGCCTGAAAACGGTCACCGCTTCAATCCCAACAAGCTGCTGATCGATCCTTACGCCAAGCAATTGGTGGGCGAGCTGAAATGGTCCGAGGCGCTGTTCGGCTACACGATCGGCCACCCGGACGGCGACCTCAGCTTCGATGAACGTGACAGCGCTCCCTTCGTGCCCAAGTGCAAGGTCATCGACCCGGCCTATACCTGGGGCCGCGACCAGCGCGTGCAGGTCCCGTGGGAACGCACCATCGTCTACGAGGCCCACGTTCGTGGCATCAGCATGCGCCACCCAGCGGTGCCCGAGGCCAACCGCGGCACCTTCGCGGGGCTGATGAACGATGAGCTGCTCAAGCACATCAAGGACCTGGGCGTGTCGTCGATCGAGCTGCTGCCGATCCATGCCTTCGTCAATGACCAGCACCTGCTGGAAAAAGGCCTGAACAATTATTGGGGCTACAACAGCATCGCCTTCTTCGCGCCTCATCCGCGCTATCTGGCGCACGGCAAGATCGCCGAATTCAAGGAAATGGTGGCGCACCTGCATGACGCAGGGTTGGAGGTCATCCTCGATGTGGTCTACAACCACACCGCCGAAGGCAACGAACTCGGCCCTACGCTTTCCATGCGTGGCATCGACAACGCCTCCTACTATCGCCTGATGCCGGATGAAAAACGCTACTACATCAATGATTCCGGCACCGGCAACACCCTCGACCTGAGCCACCCTTGCGTGCTGCAACTGGTCACCGACTCGCTGCGCTACTGGGCAGGCGAGATGCACGTGGACGGTTTCCGCTTCGACCTGGCGACCATTCTCGGGCGCAATCACGATGGCTACGACGAACGCCACAGTTTCCTCGTCGCTTGCCGCCAGGACCCATTGCTGAGCCAGGTCAAGCTGATCGCCGAACCCTGGGACTGCGGGCCGGGCGGCTACCAGGTCGGCAATTTCGCTCCAGGTTGGGCCGAATGGAACGACCGCTTCCGTGACACGGTGCGAGCGTTCTGGAAAGGTGACGAAGGCCAGTTGGCCGATTTCGCCGCGCGCATCACCGCTTCGGGTGACATGTTCAACAACCGCGGTCGTCGTCCCTACGCCTCGGTGAACTTCATCACGGCCCATGATGGCTTCACGTTGCGCGACCTGGTGTCGTACAACGACAAGCACAACGAGGACAATGACGAGAACAACCAGGACGGCACCAGCAATAACATCTCCTGGAACTGCGGCGCCGAAGGCCCGACCGAGGATCCCGAGATCAATGCCTTGCGCATGCGTCAGATGCGCAACTTCTTTGCCACGCTGCTGCTATCGCAGGGTACGCCGATGATCGTCGCCGGCGACGAGTTCAGTCGCACCCAGAACGGCAACAACAATGCCTACTGTCAGGACAGCGAGATCGGCTGGATCAATTGGGAAGTGGATGACGAAGGCAAGGAACTGCAGGCCTTCGTCAAGCGCCTGAACCGCCTGCGCCTGACGTATCCGGTCTTGCGCCGTTCGCGCTTCCTGGTCGGGGACTACAACGAGGCGATCGGTGTCAAGGACGTCACCTGGCTGTCGCCCGATGGCACCGAGATGACCGTCGAACAATGGGAAGATCCCAATGGTCGCTGCCTGGGCATGGTCATGGACGGTCGTGCGCAGGTCAGTGGTATCGCCAAGCCGGGTTCGGATGCGACCTTGCTGTTGATCGTCAACTCGCACCATGACACGGTGCCGTTCACCCTGCCGACGGTGCCTGAAGGGGATCATTGGGAGTGTCTAGTCAACACCGACAAGCCGAAGCTGCGCAAGTCCGAGCCGCAGGCCTTCGAGACGGAGTTCGAGGTACCTGGGCGTTCGCTCCTGCTGTTTGCCCTGCAGCACGAAGAGGATTGAACCGGCGAAGAACCTGAGGAGCTCCGGCCTTACGTGTCCCGTGCGCGGGACACGTTCAAGCGCAGGCTTAGCAGGACGGTAACTCCCTGTCGGACCCTATTGCCCTCGGCTGCCCACGTCCCTCCCTAGCATCGATTCGGCATAGCAGAAAGTGCCCTGATAGCGAAAGTCGATATAGCAGACACTAATACTCAATTATTCAATGGTTTAGCAGGCGAGAGGAAGAAGACCTGCCCTCCACCCTCTTCTTGACGACCGCTTCCATCTCTCCTTAGCTTGAAAATTACGTCTCGCATAGACTCTTCGCGCGTGTCTAGCGCGCGTCGTTGCGCACGAACCTGCGCTGGCGTGCTGGTTTGGGTCGCTCCTCTGTCGGTGTGCTGTAGAGCCCGTGACATCAGGCCAGGTCATTGGCTACTCCACCAGAGGAACTACCCGTGAAAAACACCCTGCCCACCATGAGCCTGGAAAATGTCGTCTACGTGGTCTCCGCGTCATTGCTGCTGACCGCACCGCTGCACGCCACTGCACGTGATTCACAAGCCGATGCCACTTATGCCTTCCCGCTGCAGCAACCACTCGTGCCACAGCTGTCATTGGACCCGGCCGACGCTAGCGGTCTTGGCCTGGGGTTGCTCGAGGCCTTCTCCGATCGCCTGGGCGAACGCCGTAGGCAAGACGCGGCTGATCCGACGTCGAGCCAATGGTCCGCCTCGTTTCCCGACACAGGCGTCATCGGCGGGCCTTCCCCCGAGCGTTTGCAAGCGCCCGGGCAGCAGCTGCAGGTCAGTCCCGATCTGGTCGTCCGCGAAAGCAGCGCAGGCAATGTCCATCGCGCGGGGGTCTTCGTGGGCCGGAACACTTTGCAAAGCGGCTTCAACGGGCTGCGCCCATCGCGCGGTGAACAGCAAAGGCTTGGGGTCACGCTCACTGGCGAGAGCCTGGGCGTGTACTGGAGCATGACCCACGATCAGGGCTGGCATGTCGACGCAGTGGCCATGGGCACGCGCTACGATGCCAGTGACGAGAGTGGCAAGCGTCTGGAGGACAGTGGTCATGCGGTGACTTTTTCGGTAGAGGGCGGGTATCCCATCGGACTTGGCGCGAACTGGGTCATCGAGCCGCAGGCGCAATTGATCAACCAGCAATTCTTCCCGGGTGCCCAGGCGCTGACCGATACGCGGCAGACCTTTGACAGTCAACCGAACTGGACCGGCCGGGTGGGCGCAAGGCTGTCGGGTCGCTACGAGGTACGCGGCATGCCACTGGAGCCCTTCGTACGGACCAACGTCTGGTACGACTTCAGTTACGCCGACACCCTCAAGCTGGACCAGGTGGACAAGATCAGCAGTTCCCGCAGCTCGACCACGGTGGACCTGGGCCTGGGGCTGGTGGCACGGGTCACGCCGAAGGTCGCGTTATTCGTCAGCGCCGATTACAGCAGCGACGTGGATGACAACGACTTGAACGGATTGATCGGAAGCCTGGGGGTGAGAATGCGCTGGTAATCACAGGGTGCGATGGGGCGCGAGAGGCGCCCCATGCCTTGAACCTGAGAAAGACACTGCTATTGCGGCGAACCGGTTTCGACAGCCTTTGGCTGCATGATTAGCACGCCCAACGGCGGTAGATTGAGATTGAGTGAATACGGCTGTCCATGGGCGGGTATCGCTTCGCTCGCCACGCCACCGAAGTTGCCGACATTGGTACCGGCATAGTCCTGAGCGTCGCTATTGAGCAGTTCCTGCCACTGTCCTTGGATCGGCACGCCAATACGGTATCCCTCGCGCGGTACCGGCGTGAAGTTGGCCACCACCAACACCGGCTCGCCCGTGCCGCTCCATCGCAGCCATGCATAGACACTGTTCTTCGCATCATCGCCGATCAGCCACTGGAAGCCTTGCGGCTGGCAGTCCTGCTCGTGTAATGCCGGGACCTGGCGGTACAGCGCGTTGAGGTCGCCGATCAGCTTTTGCACGCCCTGGTGCTCGGAGTACTGCAACAGGTACCAGTCCAACTGGGTATCGTGATTCCATTCCCGCCACTGCCCGAACTCGCAACCCATGAACAGCAGTTTCTTGCCCGGATGCGTCCACATGAAGGTCAGGTAGGCACGCAGGTTGGCGAACTTCTGCCAACGATCGCCCGGCATCTTGTCGATCAGCGAATGCTTGCCATGCACCACTTCATCGTGGGAGATCGGCAGGATGAAACGCTCGGAATAGGCATACATCAGGCCGAAGCTCAGTTCGTTGTGGTGATGCGCGCGGTGGATGGGGTCGTTCTGGATGTAATGCAGGGTGTCGTGCATCCAGCCCATGTTCCACTTGTAGTCGAAGCCGAGGCCGGCCTGCTGGGTTGGCTGGCTGACGCCTGGCCAGGCCGTGGACTCTTCGGCGATCACCAATGCACCGGGTACTTCAAGGTTCACGACATCGTTGAGCTGGCGCAGGAAATCGATGGCTTCCAGGTTCTCTCGACCGCCATGGCGATTAGGCACCCATTCGCCGGATTTGCGCGAATAGTCGCGGTAGAGCATGGAAGCGACGGCGTCGACGCGCAGCCCATCGATATGGAAATGCTTGAGCCAGTGCAGCGCCGAGGCGAGCATGAAGCCACTCACCTCGTTGCGCCCCAGGTTGTAGATCAGGGTGTTCCAATCCTGGTGGAAGCCTTCCAGCGGGTTGCCATATTCATACAGGGCCGTGCCGTCGAACTGGGCCAGACCATGCTCGTCGGTAGGGAAATGCGCCGGGACCCAGTCGAGCAGGACCCCGATCCCGCCCTGGTGACAGGCGTCGATGAAGGCCGCGAAGTCTTCAGGCGTACCGTAACGCGAGGTAGGCGCGAACAAGGAGAGCGGTTGATAGCCCCAGGACCCGCCGAAGGGATGCTCCATGATCGGCAGCAGCTCGATATGGGTGAAGCCTAGCTGCTGCACATAAGGCACCAACCGGTCGGCCAGCTCGCGCCAGTTGAAGAAGCGCGCGACCTCGCCGGCTTCGTCCATCTCGCACTGCCAGGAACCCGCGTGCAACTCGTAGATCGACAGGGGCGCGTTAACGGCATGGCGATGCTCGCGCTTTCCCATCCAGTCCTGGTCTTGCCACTCATGGGCAAGGGGACCGGCCACCTTCGAAGCCGTGCTGGGTGGCAGCTCGGTGGCGCGGGCCAGCGGGTCGGCCTTGAGCGGGAGAATGCCATGCTGACCCAGAACCTCGAACTTGTAGCTTTCACCAATGCCCAGGCGGGGAATGAAGATTTCCCAGACGCCGGCGTCATGACGCAGACGCATCGGATGACGGCGGCCATCCCAGTTGTTGAAATCACCGACGACCGAAACCCTGCGCGCATTGGGCGCCCAGACGGAAAAGCACACTCCCTTAACGCCATCGACATCCCAAGGTTGGGCACCGAAGCGCCCCGACAGGTCTCGATGATTGCCTTCGGCGAACAGGTAGAGGTCCATCTCGCCCAACTGAGGGCCGAAACTGTAGGGGTCCTCGATAACCTGCTCGCCGCCTGCCCAGTTGATCTGGAGCAGGTAGGGCTGGAGACCGTCCAACGAACCACTGAACAGGCCCGGCAGATTGTCTTGGGACATTTCTGCAAGCACCCGTTCGTCGTCACGCGCCAGCAGCCGCGCGCTCAATGCACCTGGTAGAAAGGTGCGGACCAGGTGTCCACCCGCTCCGTCCGAGTGCGGGCCCAGCACCGCAAATGGGTCGGCGTGCTCGGCACGGGCCAGGGCATCCAGGTCCCGTTGCCGTAGTTCGCCGTTCTCACGCGTGGTTGCATTCATCTATGACTCTCCCCAGGTACTGATCAGTCCATGCAGGCCATGCAAGGGCACGGCCAGCCAGCTCGGCCGATTCTCGGCTTCGTAAAGAATTTCATAGGCCGCCTTTTCCAGGCAGAACAACTCCAGCGCGGCACGCTCGCCCTCGGTTGCTTCCCACGCATGCGGCATCGCGGCGGTGGCCATGCCATAGGCTTCGACAAAGGCATGCCGGGACTGATGCAGATACTGCCGGGCGACGCGCTGACGCGCCTGCCGGGCGGGCTCTGACAGGTCTACTGCCGAGGCGCTGCGCAAGATCATTGCAGCAGCGTAGTCGAAGGAGCGTAGCACGCCACTGACGTCCTTGTAGGGACTGTGCTTGGCTCGGCGCTCTTGCAATGGCCGCGACGGTTCGCCCTCGAAATCGATCAGGTAGGCATCCCCTTGCACCACCAGCACCTGGCCCAGGTGCAGGTCGCCGTGCACGCGCAACAGCACACCGCCCTGCGCCTGGCGGGCCAGGTTGTCGATGTGCTTGGCCAGCCCTTCGCGCTGTTGCTGCAAGTCATCCACCAGCGCCTGGCTGTCGGGATCGAGCGTGTCGCGGTGCTGGGCCAACAGGTTCAATGCGTGGTCGAGCTCGGCACCGACCTGCTCGCTCCAGCGTTGGCTGTCCTCGAGATCACTGGTGCGTGGAGCAAAGGCAGGGTCGTCGCTCGGCGCCGCCAGCAGCAGGTGCATTTCGCCCAGGCGCTGGCCCAGCAGTGTGGCGAACCCTGCCAGCTCTTCGAGCGCGTCGGTATGCGCTTCGGGCTCGACGGTCAGGGGCTCCATCTCGTCGCGAATGGCGCGCTCGAGGGTATTCTGGGTCCAGGCCCAGGCGTCGCCCTGGTTGTTCAGATAACCTTGGGCGATCATCAGCAGGTGCGGCTGATCGGCGCCATCGACACGGCTTACCCAACCCAGCAGAGGCGAGATATTGGCAAACCCGGCGGCGGTCAGGTAGGCGCTCATTTCCAGCTCCGGATGCACGCCCGGATTGACCCGACGGATCAGCTTGAGGACCAGCCGATCCCCGACCACCACCGAGCTGTTGGACTGCTCGGCGCTGAGGTAGCGGACTTCGCTGTCATCGTTGAGCTGCAACGCTGCCAGTTGCTCGGTGGACTCGAAGCGCAGCTCTCCATCGCCGATCGGCAGCCGCGTCCTGTCCACGCAGCCGCGCAATACGGCGCGAATGAACGATTCGAGGACGAAGCCATCGGTGATCAGGCCGACCTGGGGGCCACGACGGACGCGCGAGAGCGCCAGCTGTTGAGGCAAGGCGGTAGTGATGTGCTCTTCGGCGAGCAGGCCGAACGGCAGTTGATAGTGACTTGTCTGGCCCCCGCCCTGCACTTCCAGCTCGGCCAGCAGGACCGGGTTCGTCGCTGTCCCGAAGCGCACGCCGTAGGTCAAGCGCACTTTGTCGATCCCCACTTCCTTGCCGGCGAACCAGCGGCGCTTGGGCAGGTATTGGGGCAGGATGGTGTTTTCCAGAATGTCGCGCGAGGGTGCCTGGAGCAGTTCTTCCATGCGCTTGCGCAACACCAGGGTAGTGAGCTCCGGCAAGCTTTCGGAAGGCTCGCTGTGCCAGCTCGGCATGCGCTCGCGGGAGGCCAGCAGGAACCAGTAGAAGCCGTAGGGCGGCAAGGTCAGCAGGAACGGTAACTGCCCGATGGGCGGGAAGGCACTGCCGCCGAGCATCTCGACCGGCACCATCTCGGCGTACTGCGACAGGTCCAGTTCCGCCGCCTGGGCAGCTCGCGAAACGTTGGCGACACAGAGGACGATCTCAGTATGGCCATCGGCATCGGTGTACTCGCGCAGGTAGGCCAGGATGCGCCGGTTGCTGGGTGTCAGCGTCTTCATGGTGCCGCGACCGAACGCCTTCTGCTGCTGACGGACCGCGAGCATGCGGCGGTTCCAGTTGAGCAGCGAGTGCGGGTCGTGGGACTGGGCTTCGACGTTGATCGTCTGGTAGCCGTACAACGGGTCCATGACGGGCGGCAACACCAGACGCTGCGGCTCGGCGCGCGAAAAGCCGCCATTGCGGTCCGGCGACCACTGCATGGGGGTCCGGACCCCGTCGCGGTCTCCCAGGTAGATGTTGTCGCCCATGCCCAGTTCATCGCCGTAGTACAGGGTCGGCGTGCCCGGCATGGACAGCAACAGGCTGGTCAGCAACTCGATGCGCCGCCTGTCGCGCTGCAACAACGGGGCCAGACGGCGGCGGATGCCCAGGTTGATGCGCGCGCGACGATCCTCGGCATAGTAGTTCCAGAGGTAGTCACGCTCACGATCGGTGACCATCTCCAGGGTCAGCTCATCGTGGTTGCGCAGGAAGATCGCCCATTGGCATTTGGCCGGGATTTCAGGCGTCTGCCGCAGGATGTCGGTGATCGGGAAACGGTCTTCCATGGCCAGGGCCATGTACATGCGCGGCATCAGCGGGAAGTGGAACGCCATGTGGCATTCATCGCCCTCGCCTTCGCCGAAGTAGGGCCGGGTGTCTTCCGGCCATTGGTTGGCTTCGGCCAGAAGCATGCGGTCGGGATAGTTGGCGTCGATTTCCGCGCGGATCGCCTTGAGCACCTTGTGGGTCTCGGGCAGGTTCTCGTTGTTGGTGCCGTCACGTTCGATCAGGTACGGGATGGCATCGAGGCGCAAGCCATCGACTCCCATGTCCAGCCAATAGCGCATCACCCCGATCACGGCCTTCATGACCTGCGGGTTGTCGAAGTTCAGGTCTGGCTGATGCGAGTAGAAACGGTGCCAGAAGTACTGTCCGGCCACCGGATCCCAGGTCCAGTTGGACTTCTCGGTGTCGAGGAAGATGATGCGAGTGCCGTCGTACTTTTCGTCGCTGTCGGACCATACATAGAAGTCACGCGCCTTGCTGCCCGGCTTGGCATGCCGGGCGCGCTGAAACCAGGGGTGCTGGTCGGACGTGTGGTTGATGACCAGTTCGGTGATCACCCGCAGGCCACGCTTGTGCGCCTCGGCGATGAATCGCTTGGCGTCGGCCAGCGACCCGTAGTCGGTATGCACCGCCTTGTACTCGGCGATGTCATAGCCATCGTCACGCCGAGGCGAGGGGTAGAACGGCAACAGCCAGATGGTATTCACACCCAGATCGGCAATGTAGTCGAGCTTGGCGATCAGCCCGGAAAAATCACCGATGCCGTCGTTGTTGGCGTCAAAGAACGACTTGACGTGTACCTGGTAGATCACCGCGTCCTTGTACCAGAGCGGGTCATCGATGAAAGCTGCCGGGCGTGAACGCTTGGCCATGTGCGACTCCTGTGTCGTGGGTTCTCGCTACTGGGCTTTTTCGATGCGCCAGATACCGAACGGCTGGTTCCAGGGCTCGATGCGCATCCATTGGGTCTTGCCGTGCCAGGTCCAGCGATGCCCGTTCATCAGGTCTTCGCCCAGGGTGTCGGCATTGTCGTCCAGCCCAAGCTCCCACAGCGGCAGTTCGAAATGCGCTTCCTGGGCGTTGTGCGGGTCGAGGCTGACCGCGACCAGGATGAAGTTGTCACGCTCCGCGGTGCGCTTGGCAAAGTAGAGGATGTTGTCGTTCCAGCAGTTGAGGAAGGTGAGGCCCAAGTGCGTCTGCAAGGCGCGGTTCTGACGACGGATGCGGTTGAGCTGGGCGATCTCGGCGATGATGTTGCCTGGCTGGGTGAAGTCACGTGGACGGATCTCGTACTTCTCCGAGTCCAGGTATTCTTCCTTGCCCGGTAGCGCGGCCGACTCGCACAGCTCGAAGCCCGAATACATCCCCCACAGCCCCGAGCCCATGGTGGCCAGCGCGGCGCGGATGAGGAACCCGGCGCGACCTGACTCATGCAGGAAGGCCGGGTTGATGTCGGGTGTGTTGACAAAGAAGTTCGGCCGGTAGCATTGGCTCCAGGGTGGCTGGTTGAGCTCCTGGAAATAGGTACTCAGTTCCTGTTTGGTGTTGCGCCAGGTGAAATAGGTGTAGCTCTGGGCATAACCGACCTTGCCCAGACGGGCCATCATCGCGGGCTTGGTAAAGGCTTCGGCCAGGAAGATGACATCGGGGTAACGGCTGCGCACGTTGGCGATCAACCATTGCCAGAACGGCAGTGGCTTGGTGTGAGGGTTATCGACGCGGAAGGTCTTGACGCCCTCTTCCGCCCAGCCAATGATCACATCGCGCAACGCCAGCCACAGCGAAGGGATTGCATCGGCCGCGTAGAAATCGACGTTGACGATATCCTGGTATTTCTTCGGCGGGTTTTCGGCATAACGAATGGTCCCGTCGGGGCGCCAACTGAACCAGCCCGGGTGCTCCTTGAGCCAAGGGTGGTCCTGCGAGCACTGGATGGCGAAGTCGAGCGCGATCTCCAGCCCGTAGGACGCGGCGGCGGCCACCAGTCGGCGGAAATCCTCGCGAGTACCCAGCTGGGGATGGATCGCGTCATGTCCGCCATCGGGGCTACCGATCGCGTAAGGGCTGCCAGGATCTCCCGGTACGGCCTGCAGCGAATTGTTGCGTCCCTTGCGGTGGCTCGTGCCGATAGGATGGATCGGCGGGAAATAGAGCACATCGAAACCCATGTCGCGGATCATCGGCAATCGCGAATGCACGTCGTTGAAGGTGCCGTGACGCTCGGGGTCATCGGTGATCGAACGGGGAAACAGTTCATACCAGCTGGCGAAAAGGGCCCGCTCGCGGTCCACGTCCAGCGGTAGTTCGACGCTACGCGTGAGGTAGCTGCGGTGTTCGGCTTCGCTCATCAGTAGCGAGGTGTCCGGATGCAACAGGAGCGTCACCTGCTCTTCCACCGACTGGTCGGGCAAGCGTTGCTGGAGATCGTGCAACTGCTCGCGCAAAAGGCCATCGCTGCGCTCCATGCCCTGACCGAGCAACAGCCGACCTTCCTCGAGTTCGAGTTGCACGCTGACACCGGCATGGTATTTCTTCTCGAGGTCATAGCAATACGTGGCGAAGGGATCGATCCATGCTTCGATGGCGAACACATGCAACCCTAGCTCTACTGGGGTGAATTCGGCCTGCCAGAGGTCGTTGCCCAGGTGCTCCATTGGCACGCAGTGCCATCGACGGCTGTTCGCCTGGCGCCAGTTGAGCATGACGGCGAGGCGATCGTGACCATCGACATAGACCTTGCTGCTGACCTGCAGGGGCTGCCCGCTGACAGCCTTGGCGGCGTAGGCACCGCCGTCGAGCACCGGCTGGGTGTCTTCAATAACGATACGTGGAGCCAGCAACGCTTGAGACAGGCTGATCGCCTGGTCTGGATGGTCGTTGGCCATGGGCACACTTTCGAAGGGCTCATTCCGGGACATCGAACCTTGCTCCATTTCACTGAGGCGGTAGGGATGTTTGACTGCGACGGTAAGAGGTCAGAGCCGAGCTGCCTGCGCGGGTTCAAAAAATCAGAAAAAATGAGCGATTGGTGGGGGCGCTGGTCCATGCTTTCAGGACGTTTCATTTCCCATCGAGAGGCCAGGCCATGAATATCCCGACGCCCCCGGAAACACCGGATCCGAACATCGACGATCCGAGCCTGCCACCCAGCGTTCCGAAGGAGGAGCCGGACGAGTTGCCGGTGAAGCCGACGATGCCGCCGACCGTGGGAGATCCGCCCAGTGAGGAACCACCGGTGAAGGCTTGAGCGAGACCGCATAGAAGCGGTTGCCTGACAATCGCGAGGCCTGCTGCTGGACCTTCGCTGCCCTCAAGATCGAGCGCCGCCCGCGCGGCGCTTCGCGCGGTGCATGTCATGGCATGTGTAGGGCCCTTGAGATCGAGCGCCGCCCGCGCGGCGCTTCGCGCAGTGCATGTCATGGCATGTGTAGGGCCCTTGAGATCGAGCGCCGCCCGCGCGGCGCTTCGCGCAGTGCATGTCATGGCATGTGTAGGGCCCTTGAGATCGAGCGCCGCCCGCGCGGCGCTTTGCGAGTAAACTCGCTCCCACATTTGTTGCAACGTGCCATGGCCTGCGAGATTGGAGTTGTCAGCCTAGGTGCATGGCTGGGGACTGCATCAAGGCTGTTGTTGGCACCTCCTTATCCTTGCCATACAAACAAGGGCTAAGACCTCGATCTATCAGGCCATGGCACGGTGCAACAAATGTGGGAGCGGCGGTTCGCCGATGCGATTTACCCGCGAAGCGCCGCGCGGGCGGCGCTCGATTTCAAGGACACTACACATACCATGACATGCATCGCGCGAAGCGCCACGCGAGCGGCGCTTCGCGAGTAAACTCGCTCCCACATTTGTTGCAATGCGCCATGGCCTGTGAGATTGGAGTTGTCAGCCTTGGTGCATGGCTGGGGTCTGCATCAAGGCTGTTGTTGGCACCTCATTATCCTTGCCATACAAACAAGGGCTAAGACCTCGGTCTATCAGGCCATGGCACATTGCAACAAATGTGGGAGCGGGTTTACCCGCGAAGCGCCACGCAAGCGGCGCTCGATCTTGAGGGCACTAAAAGACCAATGCCATGCACCTGGCGGCCCTCGCCCAATTCCGATACCACATCCCGGATACTCACCCACCGAATCAAAGCCGCAGACAATTACCGCTCAGCCCAATCGCATTCAAAACTGATATTTCTGTCAGTGGCAAACCTTCAAGATCTTGCCGACCATAGGCTCTCCTCCCATCAGGAGCTCGGGCCATGGGCACAAGCCAGTCCGCCGTTCTCATGCACATTCTCGGCATGCTTCGGGAATTTGGTGTGCCCGAACATCAGGTAGAGCATGAACCGAGATTGAACCGGTTGTTGAATTCCCAGGAACTCGAAGATCTGTCCAAAGAACTCTCCCAGGCCTATGGCATCGACCTCAGCACTGACAGGATCGATACCGTACCTCGCCTCGTCCACGCCATCCATGGCGACTAGCCAGGTACGACCGTCTTCACCCCTTCGCGAAACGCAAGCCTGGTGCCGCCCGCCCGATAGGCTGCTGGTGAAGTTCGCTCCCTGCATCGACCGCCATTCAAAGCAAGCTCAGGGACCCAAGGTAAGCACGTCACAACCATGATGTTTATTCGAAACCCACATTGACAGACCACCCACCCAGGTTTACGTTAACGTAAAGGTAACTGATCGAACGGGCCGTGCTGGCGTGCCAGCACCCTCATGAAAACCAAGAACAAGAAGGTGCCTCAATGTACTACCCCTCCCTGAATTTCGGCCTGGGTGAAACCCTCGACATGCTTCGTGAACAGGTGCAGGCCTTTGTCGCCAAGGAAATAGCGCCGCGCGCGGCGCAGATCGACCAGGACAACCTGTTCCCCGCCGATCTGTGGCGCAAACTCGGTGACATGGGTCTGCTCGGTATCACGGTGTCGGAAGAATATGGCGGCGCCGGTCTGGGCTATCTGGCGCATGCAGTCGTCATGGAAGAGATAAGCCGCGGCTCGGCCTCGGTCGCGCTGTCCTACGGCGCTCACTCCAATCTTTGCGTCAACCAGATCAACCGCAATGGCACCGAAGCGCAAAAACGCAAGTACCTGCCTGGGCTGATCAGCGGCGAGCATGTCGGCGCGCTCGCCATGAGCGAACCGAACGCTGGTTCCGACGTGGTTTCCATGAAGCTGCGCGCCGAGCGCCGCGGCGACCACTTCGTGCTCAACGGCAGCAAGACCTGGATCACCAACGGTCCGGACGCCAGCACCTACGTGATCTATGCCAAGACCGATCTGGACAAGGGTGCGCATGGCATCACCGCCTTCATCGTCGAACGCGACTGGCAAGGTTTCAGTCGTAGCGCCAAGTTCGACAAGCTGGGCATGCGCGGCTCCAATACCTGCGAGCTCCATTTCGACAACGTCCGAGTCCCGGAAGAAAACATCCTCGGTCAGCTCGACGGGGGTGTGAAAGTGCTCATGAGCGGACTGGATTACGAGCGCGTGGTGCTCGCGGGCGGGCCGACCGGGATCATGCAGGCCTGCATGGACCTGGTCCTGCCCTATGTCCACGACCGCAAGCAGTTCGGCCAGAGCATCGGCGAGTTCCAGTTGATCCAGGGCAAACTGGCCGACATGTACACCCAGCTCAACGCCAGTCGTGCCTACCTGTATGCCGTGGCGCAGGCGTGCGATCGCGGCGAGACCACGCGCAAGGATGCCGCCGGGGTCATCCTGCACACCGCCGAGCGCGCCACGCAAATGGCCCTGGAAGCGATCCAGATCCTCGGCGGCAACGGCTATATCAACGAGTTTCCCGCCGGGCGTCTGCTGCGCGACGCCAAGCTCTACGAGATCGGTGCAGGCACCAGCGAGATTCGCCGAATGCTTATCGGCCGCGAGCTGTTCCAGGAAACGCGCTGAGGCATTGCGGGCAGGAATGGACACAACTTTCCGCCCGCGTTGTCCGTCCCTTCCACACCGATCCATCCGGCGGCTGACAGCCGTTGCCGCGTGAGGAATCACGATGATCTTGAAGTCACAGTTGAACACCAAGTCCGCGGAATTCTCCCGCAATCACGCGGCCATGATGGCCCAGGTGCATGCCTTGCACGAGCTGCTCGCCCGAGTGCGACAGGGCGGTGGGTCAGCCGCCCAGGAGCGGCACGTGTCACGGGGCAAACTGCTGCCCCGCGAGCGTATCGGCCGCCTGCTCGATCAAGGCTCGCCTTTTCTTGAGATCGGCCAGCTGGCGGCCCATGAGGTCTACGGTGAGGACGTCCCCGCCGCGGGCGTGATAGCCGGAATCGGTCGGGTCGAAGGGGTCGAATGCATGATCGTGGCCAATGACGCCACGGTCAAAGGGGGCTCCTATTACCCATTGACGGTCAAGAAACACCTGCGCGCCCAGACCATTGCGCTGCAGAACCGCCTGCCGTGCATCTATCTGGTCGATTCCGGGGGCGCCAACCTGCCACGTCAGGACGAAGTCTTTCCGGACCGCGAGCATTTCGGGCGCATCTTTTTCAACCAGGCCAACATGAGCGCCCTGGGCATCGCGCAGATCGCCGTGGTGATGGGCTCCTGCACGGCTGGCGGCGCCTATGTACCGGCCATGGCCGACGAAGCGATCATGGTTCGTGAGCAGGCCACCATTTTCCTCGCCGGTCCGCCGCTGGTGAAGGCCGCCACCGGAGAAGTGGTCAGCGCCGAAGCCTTGGGCGGCGCCGACGTGCACTGCCGCATCAGCGGGGTAGCCGACCATTACGCTGACGATGACCAGCATGCCCTGGCCATCGCCCGGCGCTGCGTTGCCAACCTCAACTGGCGCAAGCTGGGCGAACTTCGCCAGCAGGCGCCGATCGCCCCGCTATACGAAGCAGGCGAGCTGTATGGGGTGGTACCAGCCGATGCCAAACAGCCTTTCGATGCTCGCGAAGTCATCGCCCGGCTGGTCGACGGCTCGGTGTTCGATGAATTCAAAGCGCTTTTCGGCACGACCCTGGTGTGCGGCTTCGCTCACTTGCACGGTTACCCGGTGGCAATCCTGGCCAACAACGGCATCCTTTTCGCCGAAGCGGCGCAGAAAGGCGCGCATTTCATCGAGCTCGCCTGCCAGCGAGGCATTCCTCTGATCTTCCTGCAGAACATCACCGGCTTCATGGTCGGCAAGAAATACGAAGAAGGCGGCATCGCCAAGCATGGCGCCAAACTGGTCACCGCCGTGGCCTGCGCTCAGGTCCCGAAATTTACCGTGATCATCGGCGGCAGTTTCGGGGCAGGCAATTATGGAATGTGCGGCCGCGCCTACGACCCACGGTTCCTGTGGATGTGGCCGAACGCGCGTATCGGCGTGATGGGTGCCGAGCAGGCCGCCGGCGTCCTGGTACAGGTCAAGCGCGAGCAGAGCGAACGCAGCGGTCAGGCCTTCGGCAGCGACGACGAGGCCAGGCTGAAACAACCGATCCTCGAACAGTACGAACGCCAGGGCCACCCTTACTATTCCAGTGCCAGGCTGTGGGATGACGGTGTCATCGATCCGGCCCAGACCCGAGACGTGCTTGCCCTGGCGTTGTCCGCCGCGCTCAACGCCCCTATCGAACAAAGCCGTTTCGGCATTTTCCGGATGTAACCATGAACGACTTCAGCACCCTTGAACTGGTCAAGGACCCCCGTGGTTTCGCCACCCTCTGGCTGAGCCGTGCGGACAAGAACAATGCCTTCAACGCGCAGATGATCCGAGAGCTGATCCTGGCCATCGATCAGGTAGACAACGACGCTACCCTGCGATTCTTGCTGCTGCGCGGTCGTGGTCGACACTTCAGCGCCGGTGCCGACCTGGCCTGGATGCAACAGGCGGCGGAACTCGACTACAACACCAACCTGGACGACGCGCGCGAGTTGGCCGAGCTGATGTACAACCTGGCGCGGCTCAAGATCCCCACCTTGGCCGTCGTGCAGGGCGCCGCCTTTGGCGGAGCCCTGGGCCTGATCAGTTGCTGCGACATGGCCATCGGCAGCGAGGATGCACAATTGTGCCTGTCGGAAGTGCGCATTGGTCTCGCACCGGCCGTCATAAGTCCTTTCGTGGTCCAAGCCATGGGCGAACGCGCGGCCCGTCGCTACGCCCTGACCGCCGAACGTTTCAGCGGCATACGCGCCCGAGAGCTGGGATTGTTCGCCGAGGCCTACCCCAGCGCCGACCTGGAGAGCCAGGTTGAGGCATGGGTGGGCAACCTGCTGCAGAACAGCCCGTATGCCATGCGAGCCAGCAAGGAATTGCTGCGAGAAGTGGGACACGGCGAGCTTACCCCTGCCCTGCGCCACTACTGCGAGACCGCCATTGCCCGCATCAGGGTCAGTGCCGAGGGCCAGGAAGGGCTGCGCGCCTTTCTGGAAAAACGCGCCCCGGCCTGGCAAGCCCCTGCCCACTCCGAGGACTCGCGCCCATGAACCATTCGACCTTGACCACGCTCCTGATCGCCAACCGCGGCGAAATCGCCTGCCGAGTCATGCGCACCGCCAAGGCACTCGGCCTGACGACAGTCGCCGTGCACAGCGCTGTCGACCGTGACGCACGGCACTGCCGCGAAGCGGATATTCAGGTTGACCTGGGCGGCGCCAAGGCTTCCGACAGCTACCTGGACATCGCCAAGTTGCTGGCCGCGGCCAGGGCCAGCGGGGCCCAGGCGATCCATCCTGGCTATGGCTTCCTTTCGGAGAACGCGGGGTTCGCTCGCGCCGTGGAGCAGGCCGGGCTGGTCTTCCTCGGACCGCCGTCCAGCGCCATCGATGCCATGGGTAGCAAATCGGCCGCCAAGGCATTGATGGAGGCAGCCGGGGTACCGGTCGTGTCCGGCTATCACGGCGAGGCGCAGGACTACGACACTTTCCGCACCGCGGCCAGGCGCATCGGCTACCCAGTCCTGTTGAAAGCCAGCGCCGGCGGTGGCGGCAAGGGCATGAAGGTGGTGGAGGACGAGGGCCAACTGGCGCAAGCACTGGCTTCGGCGCAGCGTGAAGCGAAGTCGTCTTTTGGCGATGCGCGCATCCTGGTGGAACAGTTCGTGCTCCAGCCGCGCCATGTCGAGATCCAGGTGTTCGCCGACGGACATGGCAACTGCCTGTACCTCAACGAACGTGACTGCTCGATCCAGCGTCGCCACCAAAAGGTCGTCGAGGAGGCACCGGCGCCCGGCCTTTGCGCTGACCTGCGCAAGGCCATGGGCGAGGCGGCAGTGCGCGCGGCCCTGGCGATCGGCTATGTGGGCGCGGGCACCGTGGAGTTTCTTCTCGATTCGCGCGGCGGGTTCTTCTTCATGGAGATGAACACGCGATTGCAGGTCGAGCACCCGGTTACCGAAGCGATTACCGGCCTAGACCTTGTGGCCTGGCAGATTCGTGTCGCGCGTGGCGAGGCGCTGCCCCTGAGCCAGGAGCAGGTCCCGCTGCGTGGGCACGCCATCGAAGTACGTCTGTATGCCGAAGATCCGGCCAACGAGTTCCTCCCGTCGACCGGCACCCTGTCGCTGTACCGCGAGTCGATGCCGGGTGAAGGACGACGGGTCGACACTGGCGTCAGCGAAGGCGACAGCATCTCGCCCTACTACGACCCCATGCTCGGCAAGCTGATCGCCTGGGGCGAGGACCGCGAGCAGGCCCGCCTGCGTCTGCTGGCCATGCTCGATGAGTTCGCCGTGGGAGGTGTCAGGACCAACCTGAAATTCCTGCGACGTATCCTGGCCCATCCGGCCTTCGCCGCCGCCGAACTGGACACCGGCTTCATCGCCCGACATCAAGCCTCACTGCTGCCGCCGGTCGGCGACCTGTCATCGGACTTCTGGCAAGCAGCTGCCCAAGCCTGGCGACAAAGCCACCTGCCCGTGCAAGACATGCGGGACCCTGTCTCGCCCTGGTCCGTCACCAGTGGCCTGCGTCTTGGAATGCCCGCACGTACCCATGTCCATCTGCTCTGCAACGGTCATGATCAGGCAATCACGCTGGAGCAGGACGCAGCCGCACGGTTTCGCCTGTGTGGTGACCAGTTGATCCATGAGCAGGATGGCGTGCGTCACAGGCACCTGGCCATCCGCCGCGGCGATACCCTTTACCTGCGTTGGCGGGGCGAACTGCACGCAATCACGGCATTCGACCCGATTGCGGCTGCGCTGGCCGGTCATGGCCAACAGGACGATCTCGGGGCGCCCATGAATGGCAGCATCGTCAGAGTGCTGGTGGAAGCGGGCCAGGCCGTCGAGTCGGGCGCGACGCTGGTGGTCCTGGAGGCGATGAAGATGGAACACAGTATCCGCGCGCCTCACGCCGGAAAGGTAAAGGCGCTGCACTGCCAGGAAGGCGACATGGTCAGCGAAGGAGCGGCGCTGGTCGAACTGGAGGCGCTGGAGAAAGCGTGAGCCGGGCGGGATCTTGCTGGAGGGCACAAGCGCGCAGCCTCCAGCACCCCGCTTCAGTACCGCGCGTGAGACCTGACCACTACCCCCAGGAACTCGCAACCCTCCACGCACAGCAGCTTGGGATAGGTCGGATTCAAAGGCCGCAGGTAGCGCTGGCCACCCTCCTCGACCAACTGCCGAAATACCGCGGACGTGCCTGGCTGGCGTGCGATCACCAGCTTGCCAGGGGCAGCCTGCAGACCGTTGTCGACAAGGATCAACATGCCTTCGGGTACGCTGACTCCGGTCGGCGAATTCATCGCATCGGTCTCCACTCGGAGCCAGTAGGCCTTACCCTGAGCGTTGTAGTCGGTCTGTTCCTGAACGATGCTGTCCTTGGGCAAGGGACCGCCCAGCTCTGTCCAGGCCAAGACCGGATAACGAAAACACAATATGTACTGTAGGAGATCCTCCTCAATAGGCGTAGGACCATTTTCCGCCTCATACTCGCCAGCCTGCTCGGCGACACGGTCCCTTCGGGAGATGTGCAAACGCACCAGAAGGTGGGGCATTCCCAGCTCGGCCAGCACCCTGTTCATCATGTCGAGCCTGGGCTGACGCTCTCTGCGCAGCCAATGACCGACTGCACCTTGAGTGACGCCTACGCGCTCCGCGAGTTTTTCCTGCGTGATGTCGAGATCACGCATCTTGGCCTTGACCAAGGCAATCCAGTTTTCCATCGCTGGCACGATACGGACTGCTCACGGCCGCTCAATACACATATTGTAGTATTTATTTTCATTGTAGTTAATACATGACGTACTAAAATTGAGCCGTACCCTTTTCCCCGCTTAGCACCCGTAGGTAACAGGATGAAACCATCGACATATTCAGAAACGGATTTAGACAGCGAAGCCGCGCGTCGCGCACTCGATTACTACCTCAACCCGCCCGCGCCTCGTACCGAGCCCGATCAACTGCTGTGGACGGCGCGCGATGGCGTCAGCGCCGAGCAGGCCGGCGAACATGCCATGAGCCTGCTGCGCTGCGCAGCCACCACCGCGTTCGAATCCGGAAGCAATGCGCAGGGCTCTTCACGTGAACTGTTGTTCGCCTTGATGCACATGGTCAACATGGCGCGCGCATTGCTCGAGCACACGCAAGCGGTGCAACGGCAACAGAAATAGAGCGATCACGTGATGGTCGGATGACGGCACAGGCCCCATGTGCCGGGAACCCGAGGGATGCACCGACAATATATTCGTCGGCGAGATGAAAAATCATTTGACTGTCAAATGATAACGATTATTATTGCAATCAGCAGGTCGCAAGACCGGCTGGATAACCTGAAGACCTTAGGTCGGACTCTCAGATTATCTCCTCATCAGGCTAATCACGGTTTTTGACCCGGCTTATAGCCGGGTCTTTTTTTGACTCTTCAGGCTAATGAAGAAGTATTACCGCTTGGAATGGCATGATGGTAGCAAACGTCTATTGATAGGTGAATAGTTGTTGCAGAATTTTGCTCAATCAGCACTTGAGAATCAATTTCGTTAGGTCCAGGTTGATCGGCATCAAGGATGATGTCCCCGGAAAACGCCCATACCCTAGCAAGGAGCTTGTACATGGTCCGTCCGCTGCCTCATCAAGACAGTTCATCTCCGGACATCGGCATCCAGCAGGACGCCCTGCTCCACGGTCTTTCAAGACTGCCGCGTCGAGTCCAGCAAGTCTTCCTGCTCAACCGTCTTGACCAACAGCGCTTTGCCGACATCGCCAAGCGCCTGGACCTATCTTCCACCTGTATCGAACATTGCATCAATCAGGTATTGCGCAGCGCTCGACCGTCGGCCGACGCGCTGGCCGACCAGGCCGCGCGCTGGTATGTCCGCTTGCAGAGCCCCGAAGTCACAGCCAGCGAGCGCATCGATTTTCGCCGTTGGCTGGATGCCGCGCCCCAGCACCTGCAAGCGTTTCACGAGATCGAGCTGCGCTGGCGCAGCCTGCTCGCCCCGGCATGGCAGCTGGGACACGATGGCTGGTACCGTCAGGGTCGTGCCGCCCTGTCGCTGAGCGGTTGCTCGGTGGCCGTCAGCCTTGGCGCCGCGGTATTGCTGGCCATTGGGTTATGGGTGTGAGCCAAGCGGTGTAGAGTAGCGACACAATAAAGCCGCAGGAGCCTGGCAATGACCGCGACGCTGACCTCTCTTCACATCGACTGCGATTTCGACGCTGGCAATATACAGGTGCTGGATGCCAGCGATCCTTGTCGCGTCCACCTGGCGATCCGTCCCGATACCCATAGCGACCATTTCCAGTGGTTCTACTTCAAGGTCAGCGGCCTGACTCCAGGGCAGGTTCACCGCTTCAGCCTGGACAACGCCAGCCAGTCGTCCTACGGCAATGCCTGGAGCGGCTATCAGGCTGTCGCCTCCTACGACCGGAACGATTGGTTCCGCGTACCCAGTCAGTTCAATGGTCAAGCCTTGTCCTTCGAGATCCAGGCCCGTGAAACCGAGGCCTGGTTCGCCTACTTCGAACCTTATCCCCGGGCACGCCATAACCAGCTCATCGATCGCGCCCTGCAGTTGCCAGGCGTCGAACTACTGGCCAGCGGACGCAGTGTGCAGGGCCGCGACATCGCGCTGCTGCGCGCCGGAGACGGCGCGCCAGGCAAGCGCAAACTGTGGCTGATTGCCCAGCAGCATCCGGGCGAGCACATGGCCGAATGGTTCATGGAGGGCGTCATCGATCGCCTGCAGAGCAACGATTCGGTGATCCGGCAACTGCTGGCGCGCGCCGATCTGTACCTGATCCCCAACATGAATCCGGACGGCGCGTTTCATGGCCATCTGCGCACCAATTTCAAAGGCAAGGACCTCAACCGCGCATGGCAGGACGCCAGTGTCGAAGCCAGCCCGGAAGTGTTCTTCGCCCAGACCCAGATGCAGCGTTACGGGGTCGATGCGTTCATCGACGTTCATGGCGACGAAGAGATCCCCCATGTCTTCACTGCCGCCTGCGAGGGCAACCCTGGCTATACGCCGCGCCTGGCAGCGCTCGAGGAGCAGTTCCGCACTGCCCTGTGCCGCCTCACGCCGGATTTCCAGACCACCTACGGCTATACCCGCGACCAGCCCGGCCAGGCCAACATGACATTGGCATGCAACGCGGTCGGTGAGACGCATGACTGCCTGTCGCTGACTTTGGAGATGCCGTTCAAGGACCACGACGATGCACCCGATGCCGTCACCGGCTGGTCGGGCAAGCGCTCGAAGGCACTGGCCGGGGCCGTACTGGAAACCCTGGCAGGGATGACCGGGGCCTTGCGCTAGAACTCGCATCGAGAAAGGCCCCGCCTGTCAGAACTGCACATCAAGGAACACGCTGTCCTGGTAAGCCCCCGCCGGGGGCGTGGCCTGGTCGGCATAGGCCTTTGCGTTGTAGTTGAATACCCGGCTACCGGTACCGGCGCCGGGGTTCCCATCGGCATCGCTGCTGGCACGACGGGCGCTACCGGTGGCGCCCTAGCGCACGGTTCCGACGCTCTTTAAGATGTCGTAGACCAGGTAGTTATTGGCGTCGGACTCATGTGCCGACGCCCGCCAAGGACGTTCTGTCCGTCATTCAGACCCACGGTATAGCTGCTGTCCTTGGTACAGGACAAGTTGATGCTCTGATTGACCGTACTGAAGCTACCGACCACCGCCGCGCGGCCAGAGACGCTGTCGGGCGTGGTGATCTGGCAATCATTGGTCACGGTGACATTGATGTTCAACGTGGCGGTGCCCTGTTCGCATCGCGCAGCACGCAGATGGCGCCGATGCCCGCGCAGTAATTCCAGTCCCAGGCGAGGTCAGGGTTTCCTGATAGAGGCCGGCGGCAACGTTGCCGCCAGCGGCGGTATGTAGATAGAGCGGTACGGTCTTCGGCGTGGTGCCGTTGAGCAATCCCAGCAGGTCGAGGATGCCATTGCGGGCAAAGTCGAAGGCCCCCAACGGGTGATGGGAAAGGAAGGGGATGACGCCTTCGGTTTCTGGCAGTTCGAAGTCGGCCTGACACTGTCCTGCGTCGGCAACCTCCACCAGCAGGTGGTTGAGGGGCACCACATTTTCCAGGTATGTCAATCCGTCCCAGCCCACGACCGCCCGAGCGCCGCTTTCCTGGTGGGTGACAAGATTGCCAAGCGGCAACTCCTTTCCAGCCCCGTCGACCAGAACGATGCTTGCCGCAAGCACCCTCTTCAGAGGGAATTCCACCTGATAGCCACTGCCGCACCGCGATTGCATCCCGCTAGTTGCGAGAAAACTGACTGCCCAATGGAGAAAAGAAGCCTGGACTAAGGCCTAACTTGCCAGGCCCTATTCCTCCGATGGCCAAATGGCGGCATTAACGACCACAATCTGTTACCGTACGCCCGGAACATCCTGTGCCTGACGCAGTCGTTTTCCTCGGGATGGATACAACTGGAGAACACCCTTGACCACTGCCGAAACCGCGTTCGAACAAGCCGTAGAACGCTGCGCCCAAGAGCGGATCCAGATTCCCGGCTGTATTCAGCCTCACGGATTCCTGCTGGCGCTGGACGACGCAGACTTGTGCATTCTCCAGGCCAGTGAAAATGCCGAGCGTTGGCTGGGCATCCCGGTTACAGAGCTGCTGGGCAGCGCGTTCGATTCCCTGGTCCTGGGAGACTTCGACCTGCGCGCGCATCTGCAATACCTCCCGGATGAAGAAATCTTTCCGTTCCATATTGCCGACGTGCGCCTGCGCGAAGGCGCGCCTTGCAGTGAACTGTTGCGAGTCCTGGTCCATCGCCATGACCAGGTATTGTTCGTGGAAGTCGAACCCTTTCGGCACACGACCGGGCAGAGCGACTACTACCCACTGATCCGGGCATTCGTCAGCAGAATGCACCAGGCAGCCAGCGTCGATGAACTGCTGCAGCGCTCGGTCAACGAGGTCAAACGCATTACCGGCTTTGGTCGCGTCAAGGCGTACCGCTTCGATGCCGAAGGCAATGGGTTGGTCCTGGCCGAAACGGCGGATGCCGGCTACCCGCAGTACCTGGGGCTGTGCTTTCCCGCGTCGGATATCCCCCAGCAAGCACGTGAACTGTACCGAATCAATCGCATTCGCGTGATCGAGAATGCCGACTACGAACCCTCCCCCCTCATCCCGGTCGTCAACCCACGTACAGGCCGCCCGCTCGACATGAGCTTTGCCGCCCTGCGCAGTGTGTCGCCAGTGCATCTCCAATACATGCGCAACATGGGTACGTTGTCGTCCATGTCGCTGTCGATCGTTGTCGACGGTCAGCTCTGGGGGTTGATTTCATGCCATCACGATCTGCCTCGCCCAGTGAGCTTCCAGAGCCGTACCGCCTGCGAACTGTTGGCCAGCGTGCTGTCGTTGCAGATCGAATCCCGCGAAGCTCATGCCGATACGCAAGCCTTGCTACAGCTGCGCCAGCGTATCGTGCAGATGCTCTCGGCCATGGCCGACCAGGACAGCGTCAGCGATGGCTTGTTGCGCCTGCCACAAGTACTCCTGGATTTCGCCGGTGCCTCGGGCGCGGCGATCATTTCCGCTGAACGTTGCGAACTGGTTGGCGCGACTCCGCCGGCCTATATGGTCAACGCCTTGGTGCACTGGATGGCGCGGCACGACGACGGCGCCGTGTTTCACACCGACAATGTGCGCCGCGACATCGAAGAACTGCCGGAACTGAGCACGCATTGCGCCGGAGTGCTCGCCGTGGCTATTTCGCAGATCCATTCGCATTACCTGGTGTGGTTCCGTCCCGAGCTGACACGCGAGGTCACCTGGACCGGCCGACCGGAAAAACAGGTCGGGCCACAAGGCAGGCTCGACCCACGCAACAGCTTCGAACGCTGGCAGGAAGTGGTGCGGGGCTTCTGCGTTCCCTGGAGCCCGCTGATCATCGAAGGCGTGCTGGAGCTACGTACCGCCGTGCTGGGCATCGTCCTGCGCAAGGCGGAAGAGCTGGCACAGCTGGCGGACGAGCTGCAGCGCTCGAACAAGGAACTGGAGGCGTTTTCCTACAGCGTTTCCCACGACCTGCGCGCGCCCTTGCGGCATATCGCCGGCTATACCGAACTGCTGGCCGAAGTCGAAGGCGGCGGGCTGAGCGAGCGCGGCCGCCGTTTCCTGGGTCATATCGAGGAAGCCGCGCGGTTCGCGGGTACCCTGGTGGACAATCTGCTGAACTTCTCGCAAATGGGTCGCGCCGCATTGCGCCTGTCCGACGTCGACCTCGGTGCCTTGGTCGAGTCGGTGCGGATGGACCTTGCCCCGGATTACGCCAATCGGCAAATCATCTGGGAGATCGGACCGCTGCCCAAGGTGATCGCCGATCCTGCGTTCCTCAACCTGGCCCTGCACAATCTCGTCGCCAACGCCATCAAGTACACTCGCGGCCGCGATCCGGCGCGAATCGAAATCGGCGCGCTCGAGCATGAGGATGAAATCGAACTGTATATCCGCGACAATGGTGTCGGCTTCGACATGGCCTATGCCGACAAGCTCTTCGGCGTCTTCCAGCGTTTGCACCGAATGGAAGACTTCGAAGGTACCGGCATAGGCCTGGCCAGTGTGCGCCGCATCATCGAACGGCATGATGGGCGCGCGTGGGCCGACGGCCAGATCGACCATGGCGCCACGTTCCACTTCGCCCTGCCCCGCCACCCTTCGAAGACTTGAAGGAAACAGACACATCATGCTCAAACCCATCCTGCTGGTCGAAGACAATCCCCGCGACCTGGAGCTGACGCTCGTCGCGCTCGAACGCAGCCAGCTGGCCAATGAAGTCATCGTGTTGCGCGATGGCGCCGATGCACTGGATTACCTGTTGCGCCGCAACGCTTACAGCGACCGCGACGACGGCAACCCGGCCGTGCTGTTGCTCGACCTGAAGCTACCCAAGGTCGATGGCCTACAAGTACTCAAGGTGGTCCGCGAAACCCCCGAGCTGCGCAGCATACCGACGGTCATGCTGACGTCCTCGCGCGAGGAGCCGGACCTGCTGCGCGCCTACGAACTCGGCGTCAACGCCTATGTCGTCAAGCCGGTGGAATTCAAGGAGTTCGTCACCGCCATTTCCGACCTTGGCGTGTTCTGGGCCGTGCTCAACGAACCGCCACCCGGATCCCTGCGTCTGAATCGTCGAGGCCCTGCCTGACGGAGGCGCAATGTTGCACACCCCGCTAAAACTGTTGTTCGTCGAAGACAGCTCGATGGATGCCGAACTGACCCTGTTGCGCCTCGAGCGCAACGGCCTGCAGGTGCATGCCCATCAAGTGTTCGACCATGTCGGCGCCGAGAATGCCTTGGCCAACGGCAGCTTCGATCTCATCCTGTGCGACTGCGTCTTGCCGGGCTCTTCCGGCACCGATGTGCTGGCCATTGCCCAGCGCTTGGCGCCTGGCGTGCCCTTCATCTTCCTGTCCGGGGTCTATGGTGAAGAGCACGCGGTGGAAATGATCCGCCTCGGCGCCACCGACTACATCCTCAAGAAAAACCTGTCCTTGCTGCCCAAGGCCGTCAGGCGCGCCCTCACCGAGGTGCAGGAGCGTCAGCGACGGCGGCATGCCGAACAGGCGCTTGCCGATGTCGAGGCACGCGCCCGAATTGCCATCGATGCCGCGGGCATGGGGACCTGGGACTACCGCCCCGTGGAGGATGTACTGCTCTGGGATGACCGGTGCAAGACGCTTTTCGGGCTGCCGGTTGACATCGAGATGTCCATGGAAGTGTTTTTCGACGGCATCTATCCCGATGACGTCGCGCAGGTCCGGACAGCGGTGGAACAGGCGCTGGTACCGAGCAGCGATGGCAACTACCGGTCCGAGTTTCGCATCCCGCAACCGGGAGGCCAGGAGCCGCGCTGGTTGTTGAGCAGCGGCCAGAGCCAGTGGGTCGACGGGCGCTGCGTGCGCTTTTCCGGCGTTTTGCAGGACATCCACCAGCAGCGCCAGGCCACACAGGCGCTCAAGCAACTCAACGAGATGCTCGGCGAGCGCGTGGAGCGTCGCACCCGCGAGCGCGACAGGGCCTGGGAGTTGTCCCAGGACTTGATGGCGGTCCTGAACAAGGACCTCACGCCGGTTGCGCTCAACCCGGCCTGGGAAGCCAAACTGGGGTTCACCCGGGAACAACTGGCGCAAACGTCATTGCTGCAACTGCTGCCCGAACAGGACCAGGATTCCTTTCTCGCCGAGCTGGCGGCGCTGGCCATGGGTCGCACCAGCGCTCGCTTCGTCGGACGCATCAAGCATGCCAGCGGCCAGCAGCGCTGGTTGTCATGGGTGGCAGTGCCCGAAGATACCCTGCTCTACGTCGTGGCCCGCGATATCACCACCGAGCGCGAAGCGGCACTCGGACTGGCCGAAGCCAACAACCGACTGCGCGAGCAGATCACCGAGCGCGAACGTGTCGAAGCGGCGCTGCAGCAGATGCAACGCCTGGAGGCCGTGGGTCAGCTTACCGCAGGGGTGGCACATGACTTCAACAACCTGCTGACCGTGATCCTTACAGGCGCAAGCTTCCTCGAACGCGACCTGGAAAGGGAAAATCTCGAAAAGGCGAGAACGCGCCTGCAGCACATTCGCGAAGCCGGGGAACGAGGCGCCAAACTCACAGCGCAGCTACTGGCTTTCTCCCGTCGCCAACGTCTGGAGCCTGTGCCACTGAACCTCAACACGACCTTGAGTGGCCTGGAAGAACTACTGCGTCGAACCCTGGGCGGCAATATTTCCGTGCGTCTGGAGCTCGAAGACGCACTCTGGCAGGCACTGACAGACCCGACCCAGACCGAGATGATCATTCTCAACCTGGCCATCAACGCGCGCGATGCCATGAACGAAGGCGGACAGCTGACCCTGTCCACCCGCAATACTCGGGTCAATGCCCGCCCTCGTCGCCCCGAGGATCCGGATCCGGGCGACTATGTGGTGATGTCGATCCGAGATACCGGTTGCGGCATGAGCGAAGAGGTGCTGGCCAAGGTCTTCGAACCGTTCTTCACTACCAAGGACATCGGCAAAGGTTCCGGCCTGGGCCTGGCCCAGGTGTTCGGCTTCGCAAAGCAGTCAGGTGGCGGTGTTCGTATCGATACGGCGCCTGGACGTGGTACCCAGGTCAGCGTCTATCTGCCGGCCGTTAAAAACGCCCCGAATGCCGAAGTGCCGATGACCAGCCAGATCGACACATACTCGGCGAGCGGTGGTGATCGCACACTGCTGCTGGTCGACGATGATGACCTGGTCCGCGAAATGATCGGCGAAGTCCTGCGGCTGTACGGCTACCAGGTTCGGCAGGCGAACAGCGGCGAACAGGCGCTGGCCATGCTCGACGATGACATCGACCTGCTACTTACCGATTTCGCCATGCCCGAATTTACTGGCGCGCAGCTGGCGCAGGCAGCGCGCGCGCGCTATCCGCGCTTGCCGGTGGTATTCCTTACCGGATATGCGGAATTCCAGGGGCTGGAGCTGCCGGGAAGCCTGGTCATCCAGAAGCCGGTAAAGTCAGAAGTGCTGGCCCAGGGATTGAGCGAACTGCTGAGCCTGTCGTGACCGGGATGCTTTTGGCGATGCGTCGGGCTGCTCGCCAGCCCGGACTCACCCGTATCGCTTGGCTGCCTGCAAGAACCGGCGGATGGATCCTGCAGAATATCGTCATCCTTGAAAAGCTACAGACGTAGGCAGATTCGCGGAACATCCGTAGGAAACTGACAGGAACACGAAACCGCCGCGAGTAGACCAGCGAGAGAAAAAGACGGGATTTTTGAAAAATGGCAGGGGCGGCTGGATTCGAACCAACGCATGGCAGGATCAAAACCTGCTGCCTTACCGCTTGGCGACGCCCCTGTATCTGTTGCGAAGGATGCTGGCACCCTTGAGAACCATCCCTGACAAGCCACTTGAGTAGCTGCGTTGCGGGAATGAGCGGCAATTTACCAACTTTCTGTACGGGTGGGAAGCACTTTATGAAAAAAACTTCCTTAAAACAGCGGGTTAGTCCTGTTTCATGCTGTAAGCCCCGTTAGCCTGACGCTTCTACAGAACACTTCCCTGACTCAGGCTACCGTCTGTCGGCGTACGCCAACTCCCCGCTCCAGCGCCTTTCCAAGAGTTAAGTCCACCCGCGCCATTCAAGGAGAGCGCCAATGCCGGTTTCACATGACCTCTATCAAGATCTTCATTACCCGCGAGAGATCGTGCAGCAGCGCCGTCAACAGGATAAGGAGCTCGACCGCCTGCTGGACGCCTATGTGGACCTCGACAACCAGATACTGGCAGCAGAATCCATCTCGGCAGGTAATTTCGAAGATGATGATATGCGCCTGCTCAAGGAACGTCGCTTTGCGGTGAAATGCTTGATCGACGATCGCCTGAAGAACGGCAACCGACCCTAATGCTTGTCAGTTAAGGCCAATGGGGCTGCTTTGCACCCCTTCGCGGGCAAGCCCGCTCCCACAAGAAGTGCGCAGTTCCTGAATTCAGCGCTCAATTTGTGGGAGCGGGCTTGCC
>NZ_JAAMQM010000020.1 GCF_013523055.1 Pseudomonas capeferrum
CCTTGGAGGCGAAGGTGCCCTGGGCATGGCCGGTCAGCGCGGCCAGCATCTGGCCGGTCTGGTTGTTGTCACTGTCGATGGCCTGCTTGCCAAGGATCACCAGCTGCGGCTGCTCCTTGTCGACCACGGCCTTGAGCAGCTTGGCCACGGCCAGGGAGTTGAGTTCTTCAGCCGACTCGACCAGCACGGCACGGTCGGCCCCCAGGGCCAGAGCGGTGCGCAGTTGTTCCTGGGCGGTCGCCGGGCCAATGGTCACCGCGACGATCTCGGTCGCCACGCCCTTTTCCTTCAGGCGTACGGCTTCTTCCACCGCGATCTCGCAGAAAGGGTTCATGGACATCTTTACGTTGGCAAGGTCGACGCCGGAGTTGTCCGCCTTGACGCGAACCTTGACGTTGTAGTCGACCACGCGCTTGATAGCGACGAGGACCTTCATGCATTACCTCCACAGTTAAAGCAATGAAACCGCTGTGAGGGGCAGCGTCTTGTGGCCACCGTCCTCACCTTTGTTCTTTGTTTACAAAATGGGTTCAGGCCACATCGAGCAGAGCTGAATAGGCCTTCAGGTGATGATCGTCGTCACCAAATTCATGGCTGAGCATCACCAGGCGCTTGGCATGGTGTGCCAGGGCATATTCCTTGGTCATGCCAATCCCGCCATGCAGCTGGATCGCCTGTTCGGCGATATTGCGCGCTGCACGGGTGACGATGAACTTGGCGGCCGCCAGGGTCCGGCTGCGCTCGTCGCTGTCAGCCTGGTCGGCGCAGTACGCGGCCAGGATCGCCATGCTGGTGGCCTGCTCCAACTCGGTGCGCATGTCCACCATGCGGTGCTGCAACACTTGGAACTGACCAATTGCCACGCCGAACTGCTGACGGGTTTTCAGATAATCCAGGGTCAGGCGACAGGCCTCCTCCATGCTGCCCAGCGCTTCAGCGCACTGCGCGGCAATCGCCCGTCCTTGCTGGTAACGCAGCGCCGAATAAACCTGCGCCGGCTCGCCAAGTACATCGGCGGCGGACACCCGTACCTTGTCCAGATACAGGTCGCAGCCCTTGCGGCCATCCACGGTCTGATAGGTGCGACGCTCGACGCCAGCGGCTTGCGGGTCGACCAGGAACAGGCCAATCCCCAGATCGTCGCGACTGTCGCCACTGACCCGGGCACTGACCAGAATCAACCCTGCCTGATGCCCGCCGACCACCACGGATTTCTTGCCTGTCAGCGTCCAGCCTTGTGGGTCCTGGTCGGCGCGGGTCTGGACATCGTTCAAGTGGTAGTGGCTCTGAGGCTCCTGAAAAGCAGTAGCGAGCAGCAATTGCCCACTGGCCACCCGTGGCAGCAGGTCTTGCTGCTGCGCCGGGCTACCGAGTTGCATGATCAACCCGCCCGCGTAGATCACCGATTGCAGGTAGGGTTCCAGGCACAGGCCTCGGCCCAGTTCGGTCATCAGCAACATTGTATCGACGCCCCCGCCTCCAAAGCCGCCCAGCTCTTGCGGGAATGGAACAGCGGTCAGCCCCAGTTCGCCGAGCTGTTGCCAGAAGGTGCGACTGAAACCTTCTTCACCACTCGCATACTGCTCGCGTGCCTCGAAGCTGTAGGCGTCACGTACCAGACGAGCCGCGGTGTCTTGCAACATTTGCTGCTCTTCGGTCAGTTTGAAATCCATGTTCAGAACCCCCTTACAGTTCGAGAATCGTCTTCGAGACGATGTTTTTCTGAATTTCGTTGGAGCCGCCAAAGATCGACAGCTTGCGCAGGTTGAAATACTGACCGGCCAACGCAGCACTGTAGTCGGTGTGCAGCGCTTGGCCCGGATAGTCCAGGTCCATTTCTTCCTGCAGAAACGGCAAGGCATAGGGTCCGATCACCTTGCGCAGCAGATGACTGATGGCTTGGCGAATCTCAGTGCCCTTGACCTTGAGGATCGAGCTTTCGGCGCCGGGTACACCGCCCTCCTTGGCCGCCGCCAGGATGCGCAAGGTGCTCATCTCAGTGGCCATGAGCTGCATTTCCACCTCCGCGACCTGGGCCCGGAACAGCGGATCTTCGATCAGGGGCTTGCCTTCGCTCATCTGCCGGCCAGCGATGCGCTTGAGGTGCGCCAGCGCCGCCTTGGACGGACCGATGCCCGCCAACCCGGTACGCTCGTAGGTGAGCAGGTATTTGGCGCAGGTCCAACCGTGGTTTTCCTCGCCGACCAGATTCTCGACCGGAACTTGCACGCTGTCGAAGAACACCTCGTTGACTTCATGCTCGCCATCGAGGGTGATGATCGGGCGCACGCTGATGCCGGGGCTGCTCATGTCGATCAGCAGAAAAGAAATACCCCGTTGCTTCTGCGCCTGCGGATCGGTGCGCACCAGGCAGAAGATCATGTTGGCGTGCTGGCCCAGGGTGGTCCAGGTCTTCTGGCCATTGACGATGTAATGATCGCCGTCGCGCACCGCCCGGGTTTTCAGTGAAGCCAGGTCGGACCCGGCACCGGGTTCGGAGTAGCCCTGGCACCACCAGTCCGTGCCGTCGAGAATACGCGGCAGGTAATGATCCTGTTGCTGGGGCGTGCCGAATTTGATCAATACGGGAGCGACCATGCTGACCCCGAACGGAATAGTGCGCGGTGCCCCCATCCGCGCACATTCCTCTTCGTAGATATGTTTTTGTACCGGTCCCCAGCCGGTGCCGCCGAATGCCACGGGCCAGTGGGTCGCATACCAGCCCTTTTCATTCTGGATCGCCTGCCAGCGCAGGTGGTCGGCTTTGGACAAGTGCTTGCCAAGGCGTACCTTTTCGGCCAGGTCCTGGGGCAACTTGCTCTCCAGGAAAGCCCTGACCTCATCGCGAAACGCCAATTCTTCAGCCGTAAAATGAATGTCCATTGTATTTCTCCAAGCCAATGAAAGACCGTGAAGCGGGCCGTTATGAAGCGGGTTTCCAGTCAGCGAAGCGCCCACCTTGGGCGGCCAGTTTTACCAGCAGCGGCGCCGGTTCCCACCAGGCGCCAAAGCGTTGGTGGAACTCGCGAATACGGGCCAGCACCTTGTCCAGTCCCAGGCTGTCGGCATAGAACATCGGGCCGCCGCGC
Organism: Pseudomonas capeferrum; assembly: GCF_013523055.1. Taxonomy (GTDB): domain Bacteria; phylum Pseudomonadota; class Gammaproteobacteria; order Pseudomonadales; family Pseudomonadaceae; genus Aquipseudomonas; species Aquipseudomonas capeferrum_A. The sequence goes on from NZ_JAAMQM010000020.1 coordinate 3,090, forward strand.
CAGGCGGCAAAGCCATAGCCATGCAGGTAGATCACGTCGATATCGCTGCTGCGCCGCACGATGCCTTCTTCAAGGATCTTTGCGCCCTCGTTGATCAGCGCGAAGATGCAGCGCTCGACGATGTATTGATCACTGAGGTCATCGCGCGTTATGCCTTTCTCACGGGATACCGCCTCCAACAACGGCATCAACGCCGGGTTCGGCTCAGGGCGGCGCGAGCCAGGCGCATAGCGATAGAAGCCCCTGCCCGTCTTTTGTCCGAGCATGCCGGCCTCGCAGAGTTTGTCGAGTACGCCGGGCAGTGGATAGTGCGAAGGCAGAGTCTCGCGCTGCCGCTTGCGGATGCTCCAGCCGATGTCCAGTCCCGAAAGGTCGCGCATGGCGTTAGGCCCCATGGCCAGGCCAAAGCGGCGAAGGGCGGCATCCACCTGCTCTGGTGTGGCGCCCTCCTCCAACAGGAATTCGGCCTCACGGCCATACTGGAAGATCATCCGATTGCCGACGAAACCATCACAGACGCCCACCACCACCGCGACCTTGCCGAGGGTTTTACTCAGGCGCATCACGGTCGCCAACACTTCTAAACTGGTGTCCCGGCCGCGCACCACTTCCAGCAACCGCATGACGTTGGCCGGACTGAAAAAGTGCAGTCCGACCACGTCCTGGGGCCGCGCGGTGAATGCGGCGATGACGTCCAGGTCCAGTGACGAGGTGTTGCTGGCCAGGATCGCCCCGGGCTTGCAGACCTGATCCAGCCGCTCGAATACCTCACGTTTGGCCTCCAGGCTCTCGAACACCGCCTCAATGACCAAATCTGCCTCGGCCAGCTCGTTGTAATCCAGTCCGCCGTGCAGCAGCGCCAGACGTTGTCCCATCAGCTCGGCGCTCAAGCTGCCACGTTCGACGCTGGCAGCGCAGGTTTCCCGCGCATGTTGTAGCGCCCGTTGCAGGGCTTGTTCATTGATCTCCAGCAGTGTTACTGGAATGCCGGCACTGACAAAGCTCAGCGCGATGCCAACGCCCATGGTGCCGCCACCCACCACACCAACCCGCTTGATGGCCCGCACCGGGGTTTCCTTGGGCACGTCTTCGATGCGAGCGCATTGACGCTCGGCAAAGAACGCGTGTACCAGCGCCGCGCGTTGTTCAGAACCCAGACACTCCTGGAACAACGCTCGCTCACGCTGCAAGCCTTCAGCCAAGGGAAGACAGACCGCCGCTTCAACCGCCGCAACGCAACGCGGTGGAGAAAAGAAACCAGGCATGCGCTTGGCCACTTCGGCGCGCTTGGCCGCGATCAGCGCGCTGTTATCGACGCTATCGAGCGCGGCGGTCTGGTCGCCAGTGCGCCGCACCCCCAAGGATTCGTCCAGCATCCGCTGGGCAAACGCGACTCCGGCCGCTCGCGGATCGCCTTCAAACAATTCGTCGATGATATGGGATTCCAAGGCTTGCAGGGCATCGATGGGCGCGCCGGAGACAATCATGTCCAGCGCCTTTCCTATCCCTGCCAGGCGCGGCAACCGTTGCGTTCCCCCCGCCCCTGGCAGCAGGCCGAGCTTGACTTCCGGCAGACCGACCTGGGCATCGCGGTGGGCAATGCGGTAGTGGCAACCCAGCGCCATCTCAAGACCGCCACCCAGCGCCATGCCATGAATTACCGCGACGCAGGGTTTGGCACTTTGCTCAAAAGCATTGACGACGTCTGGCAAGCTCGGTGCCTGTGGCGGCTTACCAAACTCTTTGATGTCCGCGCCGGCAATAAAGGTTCGGCCGCTGCACAGCAACACCAGCACATCGACCTGGGCATCACTCTGCGCCTCGTGCAAGGCATCGAGCAAACCTTGGCGCTGGGCTTGACCGAGCGCATTCACAGGAGGGTTGTTCAGGGTAATAAGGGCAATCCGACCTTGATGCTCATAGTTCACGCTGGAATTCATCTGAACCTCAATACTTGTTTTTATTGGAACTAGGTTTCGCTGTGCAGAACGAATTGGGTGATTTTACCAAAGCATTGGTGTAAGGCAAATGGTTTCTTGCGGTATTGAGTGACAGAAATAAAACTGACACCACGAGGGTGCCAGTTCGGTCAAGCAGCAAGCACGGGCTGGAAGTCAGGCATCCGCGCGTGGTGCGTGGGGGGTGGGCACAACGATGCGCTGATCTGTGGGCGTCCAGGTTTTGAGGCGCTCCAGACTCGCGCGATAAGCACGTAAGCCACTTGCCAGAATCACTACTGCCAGGATCAGAGAAACCGCGGTCACCACAGCCAGTGAGTAACGCAACGCTGAGTCACTGCCAAACACATAGTCGGTACCCAAGGCCACGGCGGTCGGCCCGATCCCTAGACCAATCAGTGTCACGGCGAACTGATAAAGCGCCGACGCCTGCCCACGCATCGGGCTGGGCACGACCTCCTGGACAGCCAGAGGGCCGACGCCGAACGGCATGCTCACGGTGAAGACGTGCAAGGCCATCAGTACCAGGGCCAGGTTCTTGTCTTCCACCATATAGCCCAGGTTGGACGGCAGCGTCAGCAGCGCTGCCAGGATCGCAATGCGCAACGGCGCGTCCCTGTGACCGCGTTTGATCAGCCAGTCGCACAGACGACCTCCCACCAGCAAACCGAGCGAACCACAGATCGCCATCATGCTGCCGTAAATCACACCGACCTCGGGCACGGTCATGTCGAATGAGCGCACAAAGAAGGTAGGAATCCATGCACTGCTGCCATAGGCAGTGAAGGTTAAACAGGCAAATCCCAGATTATGGCAGAGCATGGTGCGGCGGTTCTTGTACAGATAATCGACGAACTCCGAAAACGGTAGCTCCAGGCCCGCACCGACCCCGTGCCGTGCCGGTTCACGCAGCAGCAACAGACACAGTGAAAAGACCAGACCGATGGCACCTAGAATCAAAAACACCATTTGCCACGGGCGCACCGTGCCAAGAAGCGGCAAGTTCAAGTCCCCCTGGCTGGTGGCGAAGTGCACCGCCACCCCACCCAACAGCAAGGCAACGCCCGATCCCAGGTAAATCGCCGTCGAATACACACTAAAGGCAGTACCCCTGCGCTCAGGCGTAAAGCTGTCGGATATCATCGAATAGGCGCAAGGCGCGAGCGATGCCTCACCGGCCGCCACGCCGATACGGCAGAAGAGAAACTGCCAGTAGCCTTTGACCATACCGCACGCAGCGGTCATGCCGCTCCAGACCAGAACGCCGCACAGCAACAAATTGCGTCGGCTCTTGCTGTCGGCAATCCGCCCCAAGGGGATACCGCACATGGTATAGAAGATCGCAAAAGACAAGCCCATCAAAAGGCTCATCTGGGTATCACTGATATCCATGTCATGCCGAATTGGTCCCACCAACAGGTTGAGAATCTGCCGGTCCACAAACGAAAGAACATAGGCCAACATCAGCACGCCAACAGTGAACCAGGCGCGTATAGTTGATGGATAACGTGAATTCATAGCCGCTACGACCTCATTGTTGTTATGGACGCCCTGCGGGCTCTTACCGACTCGACTACAGCAATGGCAGGGTGTAACTGATGATCAGGCGGTTGTCGTCCAGATCACTGCCAAAGTGCTTCATACGCAACGAAGAGTTACGCCACTTCACCCCGACGTTTTTCAATGGCCCGCCCTGGAACACATAGGTGATATCGGTATCGCGCTCCCACTCCGTTCCTGTTGGCTTACCCGCCCCCAGTTCGATCCCATCGCCATGGATATAACGGGTCATGAAGGTCAGCCCAGGAATCCCGGCGGCTGCCAGATTGAAGTCGTAACGGACTTGCCAGGACTGCTCTTCTCGGTTGGCGAAGTCATTGTTCGAAACGAAGTTGGGAAGAAAGGCATCAGCGCCATTGATGTAGGCGTAGCCGGTATCTCCGCTCATTTTTTGGTAGCCCAGACCCAGACCATGACCGCCTACGCTGTAGGTGAACATCGCCGCCGCTGCCGTGTTGTCGATGTTGCTATTGCCCTGGTTATAGGAACGGGCAAACCGCAGGTCGCTTTTGAACGACTGGCCGCCGCCCAGCGGCTGCACGTGCAGCACGCTGAAGTTGTGCTGGCGATAGAAACTGTCGAGTGCACCGTAGAAGTAGCTGGCGCTCAGCTGGTCGCTCCATGTGTAGCCAACACCAGCGAAGTTGAACTCGTCGCTGGTGACGCCCTTGGTGAGCCGTATGCCCTTGGCATTCGATACTGAAGGCGTCATGTCTTCCCGGTTGGTCGAGTCCCGCTGGGTCACCTGGCGCAGGGAGCCTATGTCAACCGTAAGGTTGCCGAACGCCTGGGAATTCAAATGCATGCCCTCGAACGTCTGCGGCAACAGACGCGTGTCGTTGAATTGCACCACCGGCAGGCGCGGGTGCAACGTGCCGAGTCTGAGCACGTTGCCGGACGTCCGTACCTTGGCGGTCAGGCCCAAAAAACCGTTGTTGCTCACGGAACGGCCGTCGCGCCGACGCGGAACCAGCCCAGAGCCGGCACGGTCCTGACTGGAGTCCAGCGTCAGGCCAAGCAAGCCGATGGCATCGACCCCAAATCCGACAGAGCCCTCAGTGAAGCCAGACGCGTAGCGCAACAGTCCCCCTTGGGCCCATTCCTCCTGCTTTGACTGAGGTGCGCCGGACTGTTGAAAGTCCCGATTGATGTAAAAATTGCGCAGCTCGACGCTTGCCTTGCTGCCCTCAAAAAAGTCTGCTGCTGCAGGTGCCGAAAATCCAATGACCGCGCTGGTCAATAGAAGATGCGGCGCAAGAATGCAGGTATTGCGCTCCATGGTGCGGCCCTTTTTTTGTTATCGATGTAACACCGCCTTTCACATGACAGTTTGGCTGACAGCTCATAGCCTAATAGGCTATTTCGCTGTGCGGAACTCAGTTCCTCTGCATGAACGAAAATATAGCCATGTCTAGATTTTCATGTAAAGACAAAACGCTAACCAGAAATGCTTATTTTCAATAACTGCATGTTTTTTATGAATTATTTTATTACCATCAATTCGCCTAGAAAATCATTAGTTCCGCCAGGCGAAATATACGATTCATTTATAAAAATATCGGGCTCGGTGGTTTTGCCGATGCTCTGCCCAAGGCCTTGTCGGGCGGCATGCCTCAGCGTGCGGCCTTGGATGAAGCGCTATACCTAAGTGTTCGGGTATCGGTGATTCGCAATCGGCCTGGGGGCGGTTTGCCGGGAACTGGGGATGGGGGTGAGGTAGCCACGCAAGCGGCGGGATGATCGGCTGGCGCGGTTGCGGGACAAGCCCTTGAGGCATTGCAGGGTGCTCGGATGACTTAAGGGCTGGACAAGGCGGTACGAATGACCGCAAACGGGATTAGCGCGCCCTTACACCTTTGTCTTGTGTGTCGTGCTGAGCTGCTCGCCCCTGGGGGGAGCGATTATTTGAGCCGGTCTAGTGGTGCCTAGAAGAGAGCAGGAAACGGTAGCGCTACTGCCGCATCAGTGGAGCTGGAACCCGCAATCGATCAGGCTTTGATCCCACTGCGGTACCTCGCCGATACGCTCGATCAGAAAATCGATCAAGGTCCGTACCCGCAAGGCGCGCCGCTGGGTTTCGGGGTACACAGCGGCGAAATCGAAAGACGACAAACGATAGTCGGTGAGAATCGGTACCAACCGACCGCTGATGAAATCATTGCTGGCGATAAGAGTCGGCAGGCAAGTGATGCCGGCGCCGTTCAAGGCATAGTCACGCAGCAAATGGATGGAGCTTGAGCGCATCTGGCTGTGCAGGGTCAGATCAACGCATTCCTCCCCCTGGGTAAATTGCCAGCGATTGCGCGACGGGTAAGAACTAAACAAAGCAACGCGATGATCCTTGAGGTGCACGGGATGCTCCGGAGCACCCTGGTCGCGCAGATACTGCGGTGATGCGCAGAACACCCGATGCAGCGTGAACAGTTTGCGTACCACCAGGCGCTCGGCATGGGGCGGGAACATCTGGAAAGCAATGTCGAAACCTTCCTCGATCGGATCGACCACGCGGTCGGTGACCACCACATCGAGCTCGATCTCGGGGTACATCGCGGTGAACTCCGCCAGCATCGGGCCCAGGTGGTCGATTGCAAAGCCTTGCAGTACTTGCAAGCGCAACTGGCCCGTGAGGTTGGAACGCTGATGGCGCATCTTCTCGGTCAGGCCATGAAAGCCCGCGACCATGTCGGCGCACTCCTGAACATACGCCTCGCCGATATCCGAGAGACGGACATGGCGGGTGCTACGGTGGAACAGCGGCGAGTTGATGAGCGTCTCGAGCTGCTGCACGCGATGGGTAATGACGGAACGGGTGACGCCCAACTGCTCCGCAGCCTTGGCGAAGCTGCCGGTTTGCGCCACGCGCACGAATGCTTCAGTAATGAGTAGACGATCCATGACCTCTCTCTTCTTGTAATTATTGGCGGCCCTCATCGGGTCGATCAGGCACAGCCGGCCTTGGCATAGTAAGGCTGTGCCTTTGTTCCCGCCAGCGCAGTGGTCAGGAAAGGTGGTAGTCGGTCGGCTCGACTTCATGGGTACGATGCCAAAACTCCACGGCGTTGAAAGGGAAGTTCTGCGTGACCCGGCCCTTGCTGTTCTTGTACCAGCTGTTGACCTTGGAGAAACCCCAGGCGCGCAGGAGGTTGGCCTGGTCGATCCGCTGGTTGTAGGTCTCGAACACCGGTTCCTTGACCTCCATGCTCTGATGCCCGCCCTCGAGCAGAAGCCGCACCGCATCGACGATGTATTTGGCGGTCAGTTCCGAAAACTGGATGATGGTGCTATATACCACCAGGCTGGTGTTGGGCCCGTACATGCAGAACATATTAGGGAACTCAGGTACGGTCATACCCAGATAGGCCCGTGCGTCGTCCCCCTTCCAGGCCTCGTGCAAAGCGACGCCGCCACGGCCGGTGATGTTGATCGGCATGAGGAACTTGGAGGCATGAAACCCGGTGCCATAGACGATCAGGTCGAACTCGTGCTCGGTGCCGTCGACGCAGCAGATGCCCTTGGGGGTGATGGCCTCGATCGGCTGGCGAATCATGCTGACGTTGTCGCGCTTTAGCGTCGAAATCCAGGTGCCGTTGTCGCGCACGATGCGTTTGCCACCCACTGGCGAGTCAGGGACCAACACGTCTCGCAGGTCCGGGCGGTCGGCGAACTGCGGTTCCATCCAGGCACTGATGTCCTGGCGCAGTTGCTCGTTGCGCGCAGACACCGCGACTTCGGTCGGTGGATAATCGACATCGACCATCACATCCTCGAGGAACCCGACACCCTGCGGCATCGCCATGGCTACCCGGTTCCACAGGCTGTAATGGGGCACATGGGCGAGCAACCACTTGCAGCTCTCGGAATTTTTCTCGTGCAGATCAGGGGTCGGCAGCAGCCAGTTGGTGGTGCGCGCAAACACCTTGAGATCGGCAGCCGTCTTGGCGAGCTGTGGAATGAACTGCGTCGCACTGGCACCTGTGCCGATCACCCCCACACGCTTGCCGCTCCAGTCGACGCTGTGGTCCCATTGCGCCGAGTGGAAAGTCGGGCCTTCAAACTGCTCGATACCGGGGATCGCCGGAATCATCGGCCGATTCAACTGCCCTACGGCAAATACCACGACGTTGCTGTCGACGCGGATCTGGCCGTCGCTGTTGCGGCACAGCAATTGCCAGCGTTGAGTCGCTTCGTCCCAATGGGCATCGCTGACTTCGGTGTTGAACTGAATATGCTCGTACAGACCGTTTTCCCGGGCTACCGCCTGCATGTAGGCAAACACCTGCGGCGCCGGAGCGAAACAGTCGTCCCAGATATGGCGCGCAAAGGAGAAACTGTAGAAAAAACTGTGGATATCGACGCGGCAACCCGGGTAAGTGTTCTCGCGCCAGGTGCCACCGACATCGCTGCCCTTCTCATAGACTACAAACGGTACCCCGGCCTGCTTGAAGCGCAGCGCCGCGATCATGCCGCTCTCGCCCGCACCGATGATGACGACCTTGAAGTCCCGGTTGGGGGCGACATGGTCTTTATGCCAGCGCGGGGTGCGCAGATCCTCTTCGGCCGTGACCGCCTCCTCGGCGATCAGGGGCAGATAGGGTTCGATGACGGGGCCCATCAGCCAGGTGCCCAAGGCGTGCAGCTGATCACTGGTAGGACGCCCCGGTGCCGGCCGGCCGCTGTCACGAAAGGCCAGCAGGCGCTGCAGGCAAAACGCGCGAACCTGGGCTTCTGTTTCGGGGGTCATGCCGCTGCCCGCGACGCCCATGGCAACCACGGGCTTCCATTCGGGCTTGAGGATTGTGAGGTCGCCAGTCAGGTGTGCGACCGTCATCAGCAGCGTCGGTATATCAGCTCCCTGCAGGTGGCCGCGCAGGGTTTCATCGTCACAGTCAAGGGAAGGCACAGTGGTATTAAAAGCGCTCATGGTAAACCTCTTGTTCTTTTTGTCAGGAGTCGTTGATCGTCTGTAAGGGGTCAAACGGGCGGTAACCAAAGTTCGATCTGGTCACCCAGCCAATCCAGCGCATCGCCGCTGGCACGCAAGAACGGCATGGTCACGAAGCCGTGCATCTGGCCGCTGAAGCAGCGCTCGACCACGGTGATTCCGGCCTGCGCCAGGCGCTCGGCGTAGGCCTGGCCTTCGTCACGCAGCACATCCAGCTCCGCGGTCAGTACCACTGCCGGTGGCACGCCATGCAGGTCCTTGGCGGCCAGCGGCGAGGCGGCAGGCTGCTGACGCTGGCTGGCATCGGCCAGGTAGTGATCCCAGAACCAGCGCATGTCTTCACGGGACAGCAGCAACTGGCGTTGCGGGTCCAGGTAAGCGGGGCCATCGAGATCGGCCTGGGTGACCGGATAGATCAATACCTGCAATGCCCAATGCAACTGACCACGCTGGGCCGCGCGCTGGGCGAACACCGCGGCCAGGTTGCCGCCAGCGCTGTCACCGGCGACGATGAGCTTGCCGTCGGTGCCGCCAGCCAGCCGGGGACGACGATCTACCAGCCATTGTGCGGCGCGCTCGACATCATCGAGCGCGGCCGGAAACGGAAACTCCGGGGCCAGGCGGTACTCGACCAGCACCACGGTGCATTGGGTACGCTGCGCCAACTGGCGAGCAAAATAATCGAAGTCGTCGATGCCTCCGACCACCCAGCCACCGCCGTGCAGGTACAGAATGGCGCCACGGACCGAGGCGCTGGGGCTTAGCACCCGCAAGCGCGCCCCGCCCAATTGCACTTCCTCGACACTGTGCATGACCGGCCCTTCGGCCTCGGGACGCAGCTGCGCCATGATCGCGCGGGCCTCCACGGGATCCATCAAGTGAAACGGCTTCAAGCCGCTTTCGGCCAACTGCGCCAACAGCTGGGCAGACTCGATATCGAGTGTCATAGCGTTGCCCTCCTACGCCGTGGCATCCAAGACGAAGTCGAAACTCGCGAGGTGGAAGTCGGTGCCAATATCGAACTGCGCGGCCAGTGGGTCGCGGGCGCTACGCGGTTGGTAGACCACCCGCAGGGAATCCTTGACCCCGAACACCGCATCCGAATCGATATAGGGATCGTCGTCATTGAACACGTGAGTCACCAGGCGCTTGTGGCCTGGCGCATCGAGCATGAAATGCAAATGCGCGGGGCGCCACGGGTGCCGGCTCGTCGCCTCCAGCAACTCACCCACGGGGCCATCGGTAGGGATCGGATAACTGACCGGGACCACGCTGCGAATTGCATAGCGCCCCTGTTCATCGGTGTGATAGCGACCGCGCAGGTTGCCGTGCGGCTGGGTAACGTCCTGGCCGGAGTACTGGCCGTTTTCGGCGGTCTGCCAGACATCGAGGGTGGCCCCCGGCAGCGGGTTGCCGGCGGTATCGCGAACATAACCGGTAATCAACGAAGCGCTGCCGGGAATCAGCGCCATGTTTTCGCCGTATTCGCGATCCGGCATGCCGGCGATATAGAACGGCCCGAACACCGTACTCTCGGTCGCCTCGGCGCCGTTGCGGTGCTCGATGGCGTCGACCAGCATGGACAGCCCCAGCACATCGGAGAGCAGGATGAACTCCTGACGCACCACGTCGTCGCACTTCTGGCCGGTGGCCGTGAGGAACTGGATCGCCTGAAACCACTCGGCCTCGCTGAGCTCCACTTCGCTGGCAAACTGGTGCAGATGCCCTACCAGTTTTTGCAGCAAAAAGCGCAGGCGCGCGTCGGGGGTATGGGCAAAGCTGTTGACGGCACGGGCAGTGATCTCGCGTTCGGAAGCTAAGTCAGCGTTACTCATATTTATAATCTCATCTGGCAATCGTGGATCAGCGCAAACGCCTTCAGGCCGGGGCTTGTCCCTTCAACGCGCGGGTCAGCAAGGCCTCGATGGCATCCTGCTCAAACGGCCGCGGGTTGTAGTAAGGGCTGGCGCAGGCGATGCGCGCCGCTTCAGCTGGGCCATCCTCGGGGAAGCCGATATCGGCCAGGGCCAAGGGAATACCGAGGCGGCGGTTCAGGGCGTACAGCAGTGGCCCGACTTCGTCTGCCTGCTCCCCACCCAATGCGCGCGCCACGCGTTGCAACGGCTCGGCGGCGGCCTCGCGGTTGTAGTGCGCGGCGTGGGGCAGAACGATGGCGTGGGCCTGAGCGTGCGGCAGGTTGAAGGTGCCCCCCAGGGTGTGGCAGAGCTTGTGGTGGATCGCCATGCCGACCGAACCCAGGCAGATGCCGGCCAGCCACGCCCCTTGCAACGCCTGGCCGCGCGCTTCGACGTTGTGCGGGTCATCGACGATTTTGGGCAGCGACTGCGCCAGGGCGCGGATCGACTCTTCGGCCATCAGCGAGATCACCGGGTTGGCGTCTTCGGCGTACAGGGCTTCGATCGCGTGGGCCATGGCGTTCATGCCCGAGCACGCCGATAGCGCGACCGGCAGGGTCAGGGTCAGTTGCGGATCGTAGATGACGGTCTTGGGCAACACCCGCGGATCACGTCCGGTTTTCTTCAGGCGGTTTTCGGTCAGGCCGTAGATCGGCGTCATCTCCGAGCCGGCGTAGGTAGTCGGCACCGCCAGGATCGGCAAGTCGCTGTCCATGGCGATGGCCTTGCCCAGGCCGATGGTCGAACCACCGCCCACCGCCACGCAGCAATCCGCTTCGCGGCGCACGGCCTCTTCGCGGGCGGCCTGGGCGGTTTCCAGAGGCACGTGCATTACGGCCTTGGGATAAACCCCGGCGCTGCGCTCGCCCAGCAAGCGAGCGACCTGCTCACCGAGTTCCTGTTGTTCCGGGGTGGTGAGGATCAGTGCGCGACGGGCGCCCAGGCGCTGGATTTCGTCGCTCAGACTGGCGAGTTTGCCCGCGCCGAAAATCACCCGCGTCGGCGTGCCTTGATAGATAAAGGTATTCATGAGGTTGCCTCAGAGTGGGTAACGCGGCTGTTCTGGCCGCGGACTCGCTTGAGCGAGGCGTTGGTGCAAGGCGCCAGCGAGATTGAAACTGACTTGAATGCAGGTTGAGTACTCATCGTCCTAGCCTGTTATTTTTGTGTTTGATTGGCTAAACGGTAAGGTGCCCCCCCTGCGCTAACAAGGCCATTCTCGGCGAAATGACTGTTCGCGAAACGCGAACAAAGCAATTGATAAGGCCTGCGCCGTGTCGACTCGATCGGCATACAAACAAGGGTTGTTCGTGTTTCATGAACATTCTATTCGCCCATATTGGCCTTGTTTGGTCGGGGCTGGGAACTTAACGTCCGGGCACAGAAGAGAGGGCTACGAGCCCGTTCGAACAAAAATAACAATAAGGTCAAAGCCCCATGCGCAAGTCCCTCGCCTCCCTGTGCGCGATGTTGTCGTGCACGCTGTGTGCTGCCTCCCCCTCCCAACCTGGGGAAGGTGACCTGGCTACCTGGTTGATCCCCGAACTGAAACAAGACACTGGCATAGAAGTCTATGGCGTGATCGACGCAGGGTATTCGCGTAACAACACATCCACCCGCAGCGAGCGCAGCGGTGGCCAGACCAACTTGCCAGTGGCCGGGTATGCCGATGAGAAATTCGAACTGGCGTTTTTCAATCTATTTATCGAAAAGCCGCTGAACAGCCGCTACTTACCACGCGCCACGCCTCTGCCAGGGCCACAGGCCACGGATTATTCATTCGGCTTCAACTTGGGATTGTTATATGGCCGTGACGGCCAATTCGCCCGCACCACGGGCTGGGATGAGCATTGGGGAGTCAATGAACCGGGCGCATCGGACGCTGCCAGTGCCCAGCGGCGCCGGCAAAAATTCTATGCATTCCCGGATCTGTTCGCCACGGCCTACCTGCCGTATGGCACCGGCGTGAGTATCATGGCGGGGATCTTCGGGCCAGGGATCGGCTATGAAATTCCGCCAAATATCCGGGTCGCGCGCAACGCGTTCGCGACCAAGACCTACGCATTCGTGACCGAGCCAGGTACGGTCAGCGGAGTGGTTTTGGGTACGAGAATATTCGATACCAAATCCAGCGTACTGGGTGGCGAACTGGGCATCGTGCAGGGCTGGAATAACCTGCGTGACAATAACGACTGCAAATCGGTACTGGGCGCCTTACGCTGGCGTAGCGCCGATATGCAAGCCTGGATAGATTATGAATTCATCGTCGGCAATGAGCAGAACAAAAACACCGACGATATCCAGGCACCTACCTCGCGTTTGATTTCATCCAGCGGCCAATTCAAGCAACTGCATTCACTGAATGGCTGGTTTGCGCTGGATAGACGTTGGTCCCTCGGCGTCGAGGCTGTATATGGACGCCAGGACGGCGACGGTAAATCAGACACCGTCGATGTAGTGACCGGGCCGGGGTTTGCGGGTGCGCATTGGTGGGGCGTCAATAGTTCATTGAGTTATCGGTATCGCCAGGACCTGACTTTGTCCGCCAGGGCAGAACACTTCAGTGACCCTCAGGGGTTTGCGCTGTTTCCGATATCCATAGCTCGAGGCGCATTCAATGGTATTACCCTGGGCCTGCGCTATGAAGCCACGCGTAACTTGTCGCTGCGACCAGAAATCAGATACGACTGGTTTAGCGGAAATGATGATGACCGGCCCTTTGGCAATGGCAGAGATCGCCAGCAAGCGACGGCAACAATGCAAGCGCTGTATTATTTTTGACTACGGTTTTAGGCCAGTGTATCGCGGCAGCGCAGCGATCGTTATCAGCGTAGTGGACGCCGGCGGTCACCTGATCTCTCTGGAGCGCGCGGACGGCGTCGCCACCGGCTGCTGAACCCCCGCTGCGATACCCTGAGCGCCAGGACGTATTCGGCTGTCAGGGTATCGAAAAAAATAACCACCTTTTAGAAAGAATAATCCTGAAAAATCAGCTTGTTACCCTGATTCTCGACGTATTGGAAGGTCGATGACTCTTCAATCAGCTTCCTGAAAAGGATAAATCCACTCCCTTTTTGCCCTCTCGTATGCGAACCATGGATCCGTAAAAAGGATAAACCCTCCCTTAAAAAGATACTCTCTATTACGGAGTCCGATGCGTAGGTGATCGAACGCCGATGGCGTATCTGTAATGGTCAACTAATCCCGGACACTGCGTTAAGTTTTTGCTCGGCGACCGCAGGCGCTAGGCCTTCATTGAACTGATGCGGTCGCCGCCAGTTGTACCGCTGCATCAAGAACCGACCAATATCCTGTTGCGCCAACGTAGCGCTCATGTAGCCCACCGTCGGTATCCATTCTGTTTTCAGACTGCGTTGTCATGGCAGTTGCCGCGCCGGCTCATGCTCTGTTTGAAGCGGTATCGCCATAGTCTCCAGCGGAAACTACGGCTTCCGTATTGGCTACCTTGGCCGCTGTGAAACAGCACATTTTGAGGCCGGCCACGTTGCTCATAGGCCATGTCCAACGCCTTGATGACCAGGTCGGCGTCGGGCTTGGGTGAGAACGCCCAACCCACCGCCCGGCGCGCATAAAGGTCGATTACGGCCGCCAGATAGTGCCACCGGCCCTGAGCCCAGACGTACGTAATATCACCGCACCAGACCTCATTGGGGGATGCAACGGTGAACTCTCGATCAAGCACATCCGGGATATCGGGACGCTCCACTGTGGCCTTTTTGTAGGCATGGGACCCGGCTGCTTGCTGATCAAGTTCATCTCGCTCATCAACTTGCTACCTTGAATCGCCCGATTTTCAGGCCATCGTCTTTCATCATCAGCATGATACTTCGACTGCCCGCAGCGCTTCGGCTTTGCGTAAACAGCTCGTTCACGCGGCTGCGCAAAACCATCCGCTCGGCATCCGGAGATCGACGTTTGCGGCAGTACGCGTAGTAGCAAGACCGGGGGACTTCAAGTATCGAGCACAACAGATCAACAGGCTCTTGAGCCCGCAGTTGATCGATTAACGCGAACGCTCGTGTTCCTCGGCCATCAAGAGCGCGGTGGCCTTTTTTAAGATCGATTTTTCCCGTTCCAGACGGTTGATTCGGGCTTCCAATTTCTGAATTTTTTGCTGCTCTGGAGTCAGGGCTTTGCTGATCGGAGTGACACCGCCACGTTCCTGCTGGAGCGGGTTCACCCAACGACGCAAGGCCGACTCAACCAGCCCAAGCGAACGGGCTGCTTCGGTATGGCTGTAGCCTTCGAGCAAAAGGCACGCAGCCTCTCGCTTGAACTCAGGGGTAAAGGTACGACGTTGCTTGGTCATCAGACACCTCTCTATGGCGAGCATTCTCGCCTAAATGGGTGTCCGTTTTCATTAGACCACTACATTGGGCGCCGGATGGCGAGAGATTAGCCGATTTTTCCTCGTTACTCTGGCTGCTCGCCCTGCCGCATCCAGCATCCCTGTTCTTTCAACGCGTTTCAGGGCTGGCCAGTGGTCCCTTCAGCGAGGCGCAGGTTCGCGCATAGCATGCCAGACCCGACCAGGACATCCACAAGCCAAGTACTGCAGCTGGCAGGGTGACGGTGACCAAAGCATAGGGCAGCGCTTGGGGATCGCCGGCGTACAAGTAGTCGTTGACCAAAGCGACGGACGTCGGACCAAGCCCTATACCCAACAATCCCCCCAATAGCAAATAGACCGCGACGGCCTGCCCGCGCATGCTGTTGGGCACAATGTCCTGAATACTCGCAGGCGCCGCAGCCTGACCAATGCTGAAGCCGAATATTGCAAAACCCAGCAGCAGGAAACTCAGCTTCGCGTCCGGCATCAGCGGCCAGGAAAGTGCGGCTGGGATAATAAAGGCCCAGGCGACCAGGGTGACCCGAAACCTTGCAGCTGGCTTGCCCTGCGCCAGCCAGCGGTCACTCAACTGACCGCTGAGCAGCGTGCCGCAAAGCCCGGCGAAAGCAATGATGAGACCGAGTATGGGCCCTGACTGCGATACTGGCACCCCATGCTGGCGCTCGAAGAAAGCCGGTGCCCATGCCAATGTGCCATAGCCTATTACGGCCAGCAGAGCAGGGTAAGTCATCAGCCGTGCAAAGGTGCAGCGGTGGCGGAACAGGTGTGCGAAAAACTCCCTCATTGTGCTATTGGGCTGCGTGCCCGTTTCGCGTCGCGTAGGTTCACGCACTGCGAGCAACAAGAACAGTAATGGAATACCAGGTAGGCCCGCCAGAATGAAGGTCGCTTGCCAAGGGGATAACAAATGACCCTGGATCAACAGCCCCTCCGGTGGTATCCAGCGCAGAATCAATCCACCCAGAAACAGCGAGGCTCCAGAACCGATAGCCAGCGAAACATAATAGATACTGAGCGCTCTGCCGCGTCGTTTCGGTGTCACGTAATCGGCAATGATGGAGTAAGCGGCCGGTGCCAGTACCGCCTCCCCGACGCCTATCCCCATGCGCGTCAGCAGGAGTTCCTCATAGCTGCGAGCGAATCCTGACAGAAGGGTCATGGCGCTCCATACAAATACCCCAAAGAGAATCAGATTACGTCGGTTGATTCGATCAACCATGCGCCCAAACGGCAGGCCCATCAGCGTATAGGCAATGGCAAAGGCATACCCATGCAGCAAACTGAATTGCGTATCGCTGATCGCAAACTGATCTTTCAAGGGTTTGACTAATAATGCGGGCAACTGCCTATCCAACTGGGAGAACAGCGTCACCAACCAAAGGATCGCAATAACCAGCCACGCATAGCTGACTGCGGGATAAGGTTGTTCGTTTGAACGCATAGCAGAATCTGACATTGGGTATACCGTATGGGATGGTTAAAAAGCCGCCTGTCGTAATTGGCTACGGGCTTAAAAGATCGGTATTTTGTAATTAATGAACAGTCGCTGGTGGTCGACATCGCCAGCGAGCACGGTGGTTGCATTGCCTCGAATGACCCCATAGTACCAGCCGACACTAAAATTTTTCAAAGGACCGCTTTGCACTACATAGGTAAGCCTCAGGTCACGCGCCCATTCTTTTTGATGCGCGCCATGGGCGTAAATATGGGAGCCTTTGATATAAATAAGCGTGGCATTCAACCCAGGTAACCCCGATGCAGCGAAATCATAATCATACTGGGCCAGTTGGGAACGCTCCCCAGCCCGAGTGAAGTTCCATATGAGTCCGCCGGTCATCAGCCAAGCGGAAGCACCGTCGCCCTGATTGAGGAAAGGCATGTTACTTTTACCGGTAGACTTTTGGTAGCCGAGACCAAACCTGTGCCCGCCGATCTGGTAGTAGAGCAATGAACTCCAGGTTCTATTATCCACCTTGCCAGCGGCCAATCCGTCATAGTAACCGGTGCTGGTATAGCCCTCGGCCCTCCCTGCCTCGCTGGTATTCTTACCGTCGCCGGTGCTATTGAAGTATTGCAACGTAGCTTTCAGCGAGCCTACAGGTAATGGGCGTGTATAAATCAACCCTAAAAAATGTTGTCGGTAAAAATCTTTCAACGTGCCGTAGTAGTACTGGCCCAGCCAGTTTTTATTCAGAGCGTAATCAAACCCAGCATAATAAAATTTGTTGCTTCGTTTCACTTTGTCAGCGCCACTCACCCTGCCTGCGCCAGTGATAGATAGCGAGCGATTATCACTAGAGTTGCGCCCTTTAGCGTGCTCGAACACCCCTCCAATCAGGCTCAGCCCATCTAGATCCTTGCTGGTCAGTTGCACCCCTTCAAATGTTTGCGGTAAAAGGCGCCCGTCGTTTCGAGCCACTACAGGCACGCGAGGCAGGAGTGTTCCCCAGCGTAATTCAGACTTGGCAAAGCGTGCTTTTGCGGTAAGCCCCAAGTGGCTGAACTCGTCCTCGGCGTGGTTATCTGAATCAAGCGGGAAGATGGCGCCCGGTGTCCGTGTCCGGTTGGCTTTGGTTGCCGAGCCCCCCGAGTCGAGCCGGATGCCTAACATACCCAAAGCATCCACCCCAAAACCCACCGGTCCGTCGCTATACCCGGACTGGTAGTCGAGAATAAACGCTTGCCCCCACTCTTCTTGGCGGGGGGACGAATCATGACTGCGAAAATCTTGGTTAATATAGTAATTGCGAGCGGTCAGATTGGCAGTACTGTCATTAAGTATGTCGCCATGGGCGCAGGGCAATATAACACTGCCGCACATGAGAAGTGAGGGTTTCAGGAATTTCATAACGACCTTCTCTATAAATTTTTATTATAAGAGGTTACGAGGCGTACAATTCACCCTCGGCAGATGGAGAATGGCTGGGCCGGGAGGGATACTTGCCCATTGCTAAAATCATTATCGCGCTGATAATAAAACACGTCGCGCCATAAATAAGCAGGGAGGAGTATCCCATTGAAGTGTCAAACAGCAACCAAAAGAAGAGTGGCGAAAATGCCGCTGAAGCGGTGGTAAGACCAAACGTTATGGCAAACAGCCGGCCGTACTCGCGCAGGCCGAAATAGCGCACCACTAAAAAAGCAGCGATATCGTATTCTGCACCGGTACCAAAACCGACCAATACCGTGGCGAAAATCAACAGGCTTGTATCACTCGAACCGAATAGGAATAGCAGACAGCCGAGGGCCGGCATTGACAGGCTGATGCAAGCAACTCCTGGGGCCCAAAAGCGATCAATCAAGTACCCGGAAATTATCCGTCCGCCAATAAGCGCTAGTCCAAAGCTGCCGAAAATGCTGCTGGCTTGCAATGCAGTCAAGCCCTTGTCCTGTAGCATCGGTACGATGTTGGTGATCATAGCGATGACCCCCGATACGGCTACCGAAAAGGCGAGGTTACATATCCAGAATCGGCGCTGGCGCAAAGCTGCGGTAAACCCCATGCCTTCAAGTCTTGCACCATCATCCCGTTGTCGCGACATAGATAAAATCGTTGGCGCTAGGGAGGGACGCAGTAAACAGATTGCCATAGGCAGCGTTAGGAACAAGGACTGCGCCGCAAGTGCGAAGAATGCAGACTGCCAGCCCCATTTCTGTATGGCCCAACTCAACAGCGGCGGTGTGATAGCCGCCGCCAGGCCCGTTCCAGACAGCGTAATGGCGAGCGCCAGTCCGCGGTTGCGCACGAACCACAAGTTGACTACTTGAGTCCAGGTGACTTGCAAAGTACCGAGCCCTGCCAGCGGCAATATCGTAAACACTGCGTACAGCGATAAGATAGAGCCGTTGATCAACAGCGCGCTCAGATAGGTGAGCGACAAGGCTACCAACGAAGTGATGGTGACTGCACGAATGCCATAACGCTTATTGAGCCAGGCGACTAACTGGGCGGCGAGGATGGTACTGGTGAACATGCAGGTTATCGCCAGGTGGATTTCGCTTCGCGTCCATCCAAAAGCCTCCTGCAGAGGCCCGACCAATACTCCGAATCCATAAAGCAAGGCGGCCGTGACGCAAGTTGTCATCCCTAGCAATGCGAGAAGAAGTATTTTCCAACTCGCACTAAATTCGTCTGGATCTTGGACTGTTCTGTTCAACACCATGAAAAACCACTCCCTATTTTTGTTCTTGCTTGTGGGTCGCTGGCTAAATTCTAATGTCAGAATTGCAATCTATATTAAGGATAATCAGGTCGACTGGCAAAGACTGTTTGAAAATGCTCTCAAGTCACGTTTCGTCAGAGAACTGTCCTGCCGGAAAAGGACGCTTTTACCTTGCAGAGGAAATGGCTCCAGAAAAGTGCCGAGATAGAGCGCTTCATGGGCAGCACCCCTGAAAAGTGTGATTGATGCGAGACACTGGGAAGACAGCCGAAATAGAGAGGTCGGATAATTTGTTTCAAAATGTTTCGTGGCGTTGAAATTGACCACCGTCGGGTTCGTTCCCATTTCACAGGAGTCAAAAGGCAGGCGTAGGGCATCATCACTACTTCGTAATTTCCCTTGAGCTTGTCCAAGCGTGATGCGAGCGCCCGGGAAGGCTATAGCCGGGCGAAGGCGCTCCTACCAAGCGCCGACTTAGCTCACGCGCTCGACCTAGATCTGCACTGCTTTTCGCGGCGCTACGTTCTCTCGAATCACGGCTTTAGCGGCTTGGTCAATCTGTTCCGTATGGCCTCACTTGTCGTAGCTTTTGTCCGCGATGATCGCTTCTGCAGCAAGAACCTTGGCGATATGTATATGCCTGTGCGCAGTCATGGAGGTAGCGCACGCAGTAGCCGTCACAGCAGGCCTTATGAGCCAGCGCGCGGGTGCCCACGCCAGTCGGAACACCCGATGATCAGGTTCAGGCCATCGCGCAGCCATTGGCCACTGCCCAAATTCAGGATAAGGACTTGTCTAGGCAGCGCGGGCTGCGGCTTGCAGGCAGGCGTTTCGGCGCAGTCGCGCGGCTATCGAGGTCGATGCCACGTTGCTCTGCCTGCCGTGCCATAGTGACCCGCAATTTGTTCGGCAAGGGCGGCAGCGCCAACGGCTGACGGGCAATCGCATCGAAAGCGATGGGCGCCTGGTGGGCATCCAACACGCCGGGACCGCCCACTAGCCAAGAGTCGATCGGAGCCAGGAAATCACGCCCCACTCGAGTCGCCCGGCCATATTGGAAAAGGATCGCCAGATCGATGGAACCGTCCGCCAACATCTCGTCCAGCTGGCTGCTATATCCTTCCCACACGCTCAGCGTGACCCCCGGATAGCGCTCGGCAACGCGTGCATGCAACTGCGGCACCAACAGGGGCGCCAACGCGGGCATCATGCCGATTCTGACCACTCCGGTAGGCACCCCAGCGATGCCAGCCGAGTCACGCTGCAAGCGGTCGACGCCTGCCACGATCGCTTTCGCATGGGGCAAGACACACTCTCCCAGCGGGGTGAGCACGACCCCGTGGCCATTGCAGAAAAAAAGCTTTCCAGCCCATTGAGTTTCCAGTTGCGCCCACTGTCGGCTAATCGTCGAATTGGTAATTTCGAGCGCCAATAACGCAGGCGTCAGGCTGCCTAGCGCGGCAACGTGATGAAGATCATCAGAGCCCTGGTGTCCATCCGACGTCGCTCCCGTTTTGAGTAATTGCGTTCAGCAAAATAAACGGCTCCAGCATTACGTGGCTGTGCTTTATTTAAACGACTACTGATCAGGGGGCCTGACGTCCCGAGGTTATAAGTTAAAGGGTGTACTTGAGAGTCGGCTCTATGCGTATCCGGTCTCCTAGTCTGCCGCTGCTAGTCACGACCTACGCCCTCCCTGCATGGGCGCCGGTCGTTGATCAGCTTAATACCTCACACGCTTCGCTAGCTCAAAGCTACGTGTGACTGATTCCAACCTGGAATACATGGACATCGGTACTGTCTGATGCTGACATGGCTCAGGAGGTGGCGCAGTGAAACAGATCCAGGCAGGCGTTCTGAATGTGTCGTACTTGGAAAAAGGCCCTAGCGATGGGCCGACTGCCGTGCTCTTGCACGGCTTTCCATACGATGTCCATGCCTATGACGAGGTTGCTGACCTGCTGGCCGCGTCCGGGTGTCGATGCGTCATTCCTTATCTACGGGGATACGGTGACACGCGTTTTATCTCATCGACTACCCCACGTTCCGGTGAACAAGCTGCCTTGGGCGCTGACCTCCTGGCACTGCTGGATTCGCTCAACATTCAGCAAGCGGTGCTTGCGGGCTACGATTGGGGTGGCCGGGCCGCCTGCGTCGTGGCGGCCCTTTGGCCGGAGCGCGTCGTCGGTTTGGTGAGCTGTGAACCTGGCTACAACATTCAGGACATAGCCAATGCGGGCCGACCCGCCGGGCCTGAAACCGAGCACCGCTTGTGGTATCAGTACTATCTGCATGGCGATCGGGGTTACGCCGGACTGGAGGCGAATCGGGACGCCTTCTGCCGGCTTCTGTGGCAACAATGGTCACCCACCTGGGGCTTCAGTGATCAGCAGTTTGAAGCGTCCGCCCAGTCGTTCCACAATCCCGACTTCGTGGATGTGGTAACCCATTCCTATAGGCATCGTTTCGGTTTGGTCGACGGTGACCCTCAGTACGCACATGTCCAGCAACAGCTGGCGCGGCAAGCCGCCATTTCAGTGCCTGTGGTCATATTGGCAGGCTCGAGCGACGGTGTTACGCCTGTCCAGGATGAGCAACAGGCCCTGAGAAGGTTTACAGGTCCAGCTCGCCGTATGATTCTTGATGGCGTGGGTCACAATCTGCCGCAGGAGGCCCCTGCCGATTTCGCGCGTGCAGTCCTGAGCTTTCTCCAGCCTGAGTTGGACCCCAGTAGCGCCACTGCGCTGGGGAGGACCTAAAGCAATGCAGATATCCTGGACCTTGTTCTTCATCTGCCAGATTCAACGGACGATTTCGTGGCCACGGTTCGGCCCCGCAAGATGTATTGCCGCCCTGCTCGACTCATCCCCGGTGGCAGAGCACGCCACTGCACATAATGGTATGGCGCGTCAGGGATAAGCGGCAGCCCGATCAAGGCGAGTCCTCATGAACGCCTTGGTCTTCCAGCGAAAGGTCGAAGAATGCGCGCTGCGCGGACGATGAGAGCTATCTCTGGACAACGAATTGACATCTACCGCTCCCTATCAAGCGTTGGAACCGCGCAACGCAACGAGGATGCCCATGAGCCAGCACCTGCCCGATACCAACCGCCGTGCCCTCTGCGCCTGGATGGCGACAGGGGTCTGCGCTGCCGTCGTAGCGCCACACGCCATCGCGGGCCCCTTCACGCCGCCCACCGCGGTCGACATAGGCAAGGTCGAAAACGGTAGCGTGAAGTTTCCGCCGTGGCGCGGGCCGGCGGATGCGCCCTCCTCGCCGCCGCCTGCTCCGCTCCCGCCCGAGCAGCGCGTGGGCTTTGCGATCGTCGGCCTGGGGCGTCTGTCCCTCGAGCAGATTCTGCCGGCATTCGCCAAGTCCTTGAAAGCCAAGGCGGTTGCCCTCGTTTCCGGCACTCCGGAAAAGCTTCAAGCGGTCGCCAAGCAATACGGCATCAAGCCTGAAGCCTGCTACAGCTACGAAGACTTCGACCGGATTCGCGACAATCCTGAAGTGAAAGCGGTGTACATCGTATTGCCCAACGCAATGCATCGGCAGTTCTGCGAGCGCGCCGCCAAAGCCGGCAAGCACGTGCTGACGGAAAAGCCGATGTCGATCAACTCCAAGGACGGCCAAGCCATGGTCGACGCCTGTCGCCAGGCCCAGGTCAAATTGATGGTTGCGTACCGCATCCAGTACGAACCCTACAACCGCCATGTCAGGGAGTTCGTCCAGAACGACAAGTACGGGCGCTTGCTCGCCTACCATGGCGTCAACACGCAAACGGTGGCCGCGGATGGCGAACGCCAATGGCGGCACAAGAAGGATATGGCCGGCGGCGGTTCGCTGGTCGATATCGGCCTGTATTGCCTCAATACCGCGCGCTTCATCACGGGCGAAGAGCCGATAGAGATATTTGCCACTACTTATTCTCCAGCGGGTGACCCACGCTTCGCCGAGGTCGAGGAAACGGTGCAATTCATGCTGCGCTTCCCTTCCCATGCCGTTGCCAACTGCCTGACCAGCTATGGTGGCCGAGATGACAAGTACCAGCGTCTCAACCTCGAAACCGCCGCCATCGACATGCCTAGCGCGTACGCCTATCACGGCCAGCGCCTGTCGGTGATCGAGCGAGACGACCAGGCCACTCGCAATGGCGAGCTCACCCTCGAGCCCGAGAACCAGTTCGCCCAGGAAATCGATCACATGGCCGACTGCATACTCACCGACAGCGAACCCTGGACCCGGGGTGAGGAAGGCGTGCAGGACCACAAGCTGATGGAGGCTATCTACGAGAGCGCCCGCACGGGGCAGCCGGTGAAGCTGGCCGCCGTCGAGGGGCGCGATCGCTTTCGTGGCAAGCCACCGAAGAAGGCCTGAACGGCTAATGCCTGTCAGTTAAGGTCAATGGGCCGCTTTGCGGCCCTTCGCGGGCAAGCCCGCTCGCACAAGGTGAGCGCCGAATGCAGAAATCGTGCAATCCCTGTGGGAGCGGGCTTGCCCGCGAAGGGGTGCGAAGCAGCCCATTGCAGACTGTGAGGCTTAACTGATCGGTATTAGCCTGAAAGGCCCTCTTGCTGTTCCCTGCTAGCGCAGCAGATGGGTCTTCGCCAGGCTTACCAGCTCCTTGCCACGTCCATCCATCACTGCCCGGATCATGAACAGTCCGAATCCCTTGATGTTCTGGGCGGTGATCTCCGGTGGCATGATCAGCTCCTGGCGCTCGCTGACGACGTCCACCAGCACGGGACCCTCATGGGCGAACGCAGCCGCGAGCGCCGCCTTAAGGTCTTGCGGCTTTTCCACCCGAATGCCCTTGATGCCCATGCTCTCGGCGAAGGCGGCGAAGTTCGGGTTCTTGAGGTCGCAACCCACGTCGACGAACCCGCCGGCCTTCATCTCCATCTCGACGAAGCCCAGGGTGCCGTTGTTGAGCACGATCACCTTGACCGGCAGATTGGCCTGACCGAGGGTGAGGAAGTCTCCCATCATCATGCCGAAGCCACCGTCTCCAGACAGCGATACCACCTGGCGCCCTGGATGGCTGGCCTGGGCGCCGATCGCCTGGAGCATCGCGTTGGCCATGGAGCCGTGGTTGAACGAGCCGATCAGGCGGCGCTTGCCGTTCATTTTCAGGTAGCGCGCCGCCCAGGCCGTGGGCGTGCCGACGTCACAGGTGAACACGGCATCTTCGTCAGCCAGCTCGCTGACCAGGCGACTGACGTATTGCGGATGAATGCTCGAACTGTTCGGGCCGCTCTCGGCGAGCTTGTCCAGGCTCTTGCGGGTGCTGTCATAGTCCGCCAGTGCCTTGTCCAGGTGCGCCGTGTCACTGCGCTCGCGCAGGCGGGGTAGCAGTTGCCGCAAGGTATGCTTCACGTCCCCGATCAGGCCCATGGCCAGCGAACAACGATTGCCCAGCGCTTCGGGCTGCAGGTCGACCTGGGCAATGCGCGAATGCTCGGGAAAGAACTGTCGGTAGGGGAAGTTGGTGCCCAGCATCAACAATGTGTCGCACGCCTTCATCGCGTTGAACCCCGAGGCGAAGCCGATCAGTCCGGTCATGCCCACGTCATAGGGGTTGTCGTACTCCAGGTGCTCCTTGCCGCGCAGGGCATGCACGATGGGGGCCTTGAGCTGCCGGGCCAGTTCCACCACCTCGTCATGGGCACCCGCGCAACCCGCGCCGCACAGCAGGGTGATGCGCTCGCCCTGGTCGAGAAAGGCCGCCAGCTCATCGAGTTGCGCGGGCTCGGGTATCACCACCGCAGGCTTGGGCGCCAGCCACTGGCTGACCTTGGCCTCCAGCGGGGCCAGCGCCACATCGCCCGGAATCACGACCACCGCGACGCCACGCCGGCTGACGGCCACGCGCATGGCGCGCTCGAGGATCTGCGGCAATTGCTCGGCGCGCGACACGAGCTCCACGTAATGACTGCAGTCCTTGAACAGCGATTCGGGGTGGGTTGCCTGAAAATAGTCGATGCCGATCTCGCTGCTGGGGATATGCGCGGCGATCGCCAGCACCGGCACGCCGCTGCGATGGCAATCGAAGAGCCCATTGATCAGATGCAGGTTGCCCGGGCCGCAACTCCCCGCGCACACCGCCAACTCGCCAGTCAGATGCGCCTCGCCGCCGGCCGCGAACGCGCCGGCCTCTTCATTGCGCATGTGTATCCAATCCAGCCCGCCCAGTCGGCGCATGGAGTCGGTGAACCCATTGAGCGAATCGCCGACTACCCCGTAGACGCGTTTGACCCCGGCTTGCTTGAGGGTCTTGACCATGAAATCGGCAGCGGTAGGCATCGGGACTTCCTTGCAGTAAATGAGTTCGTGTTTCTGAGTACTTGCGGGGCGCAGGTGTTCCGATGACTTCATGAGGATGGTTTGATCGACCACTAGAGCCGTGGTCGCGACGAGGATCGCTGGCAACTCCCGGAACAGACGCTTCCCATGGGCGCATGGCGGTTCCTGTGCGATGGTGTGCGAAATGAGGGCGGCCGGCCCGAGCCTGCCAACAGGCATGCCGCACTGGCCGTAAGTGACGGTCAGTGCAGATCGGCCCTGTCTAGCGAACGATGGGCCGCATCTTCCCACTGAACACCCTGAAGCCATAGGTGTTGTAGAACAGCGTGATCGGCATCAGGATCGCGAAACCGACCAGCATGAAGCGCTGGCTGACCGGGCCGGAGGCGGCTGCCTGCAACGTCAGATGGGGCGGTACCAGCAAGGGAAAGAGCGTAGCGGCCATCAGCGCGAATCCTAGAACGAACACCCCAAGCGCGCAGAACAAAGGCAGGTAATGTCGGCGGCTGCGAAATCCCGCGTAGTGCCCTGCCAGCAAAGCGCTTGCCAGGATGACGGCCGGAGAGATCAGCCAAGGCTGCGTCAGCCGCTCTGCATAACGCGGGTCAAGCCTCGCGGTCCAGGCGACCAGCAAGGCCAGAAGCGTCAAGGTGAACAAGGCCAGTACCCTCGCCTGTCGGCGAGATCTGCAGTGCAGTTCACCTTCGGTGCGCCAGTAGAGCCAGCAATTCCCCAGCCAGAAGTAACCCACCACCAGCACCAGGCCGCAGTAGAGCGCAAAGGCATTCAGCCATTCCCACCCCATGCCGTTGTACTGCCCGTCCTGCTGATCTACGCCCTGAACCAGGGCTCCCAGCACCACGCCCTGGCACCCACCGACCAGCAAGGAAGCGAACGAATGCAAGGCATCGATGGCTCGTTTCAGCCGATCGCTGCCAGCATGGTCGCGAAAGGTCAGTGCCATGGCTCGAACGATCAACGCCAGGAACATCAGAATGAACGGCAGGTACACCGCTGGCAGCAGAATGGCATAGGCCATGGGGAACAGCGCCAGCAAGCCTCCACCGCCCAGCACCAGCCAGGTCTCGTTGGCATCCCACACAGGGAGGATGGATAGCGCCATGGCTCTGCGCTGGGTGGCGTCGCGGGTGCCGCCCAGGAGCATGCCGACACCCAGGTCGGTACCGTCCAGCAGCACGTAGCTCAGTACCGAGAACGCCAGCGCCGCCGCGGAAAGCAGAACGATCCAATCATCGCTTGGCATGCTTCATTCCTCAGGGCCTGCCTGTTTCATCGGCGATAGTAGGCTGTGGTTCAGGCTCGTTCTCGTGTGCAGGCTCGCGTAGCAGCCGCAGCAAGACCCACAGACCGATAACGAAGATGACCAGGTAAAATGCCAGGATAGACAGCGTGGCACCCAGGACCTGCTCTTTCGATACCGACGACAGGCTGTCAGCCGTTCGTAGCAATCCGTAGACAGTGAAGGGCTGCCGCCCGACTTCGGTGACTACCCAGCCGCTGAGCATTGCCAGGAAACCGGCCGGAGCCGTCAACACGCAGAGCCTGTGCATCCAGCGGGTGCCATAGAGCCGCCGCTTGCGACGCAAGACCAGGCCGATCGCGCCGACTCCCAGCATCAGCAGGCCCAGCCCCACCATGATCCGGAACGCCCAGAAGACCACTGGCACGGGTGGAATATCCTGTACCGGGAACTCGTCGAGCGCGGCGATGGTGCCGCCTAGGTCATGGCGCAGGTACAGCGACCCGATCCGCGGAATCGCCACTTCGAAATGGTTGCGCCGCTCATTCATGTCCGGCAGCGCGAATAGGCGCAAGGGCTCCCCGGCACCCTCGGGCGGCCGTGTCCACGAGCCTTCGATGGCCGCGATTTTCTGCGGCTGTACCTCAAGGGTGTGCTTCCCATGAAGATCGCCCACGACGAACTGCAGCGGCGTCACTGTCGCGATGACCCACAGCGCCATCGATAACTGCAAGCGCGCCCGCGGGGTGTCCGCTGAACGCAGCAATTGCCAGGCACCGGCACCTGCGACCAGCGTGGCGGTACCAAGAAAGGTCGCCAGTATCATGTGCGTGAAGCGATAGGGGAACGAGGGATTGAAGATGATCCGCCACCAGTCCTGCGCGATGAAGCGTCCGTCCGCGCCGATGCCGTAGCCCGCGGGCGTATGCATCCAGGAGTTCGCTGCCAGGATCCAGAACGCGCTGACCAGCGAGCCGAAGGCGACCGCGCAGGTGGCGAAGAAATGCAGCCGTGGCCCGACCTTTCGAAGTCCGAAGACCATGATGCCGAGGAAACCGGCCTCCAGGAAGAAGGCCGCCATCACTTCGTAGAACATCAACGGCCCCAGGATCTCCCCGGCTTGCGTGGAAAGCCGCGACCAGTTGAGCCCGAACTGGTACTCGAGAATCAGCCCAGTCGCCGCGCCCATGGCCACATTGAGGGCGAACACTTTCAGCCAGTACCGATAGACCTCCAGATAGACCTGCTGGCGTCGCCATAGCCACATCGCTTCCAGCACCATCAGGAAATTGGCCATGCCGATGGTGAACGCCGCCAGGACGATGTGAAAGCCGATGGTGATCGCGAATTGAGCGCGAGCCGCCATTAGCGCCGAGTCAAGCGCCTCCATGGGGCTCTCTCGGTGTATTCACCCTAGCCTACCTGGTCCGCTTCAGGCACGGCATGCTCCAGGTCATCCGCCTTGGGCTGGGCCGGATGCAGGGTTATCGGCACCGATTTGGCCGCAGGCACCTTGCTGCGCTCGGCGTGATGCCAGAGCGGTACCAAAACGTTCGACTCAGGATAGTAGGACGCTGCGCAACCCTCGGGAATGTCGTAGGCAATGATCTGAAACGGCCCCACTTCACGGCGCACTTGCGGCTCGATGGCGGTGCGCAGGATCACCCACTGGCCGGGCGCGAACCCCAGGCGCACGATATCGTTGCGATTGAGGAACACCACGCTGCGCGTGCCATGCACCCCTCGGAATCGATCGTCGTAGCCGTAGACCGTGGTATTGAATTGATCGTTGCTGCGCAGGGTCATCAATTGCACGACGTCGCGCCTTGCGGGTTCGGGCGAGACATCGTCATCTTCATCGAGCATGCGCGGCGCGATGAAGCAGGCCTTGCCCGAAGCGGTTTTCCATTCGCGGTGACTGGCGGCCAGAGGCCGATGAAAACCACCGTGCTCCCACATCCGGCTTTCCATGTCATGGAAGATCTCGGGATAGATCACGCCGATCTCGCGACGGATCACTGCATAGTCCTTGCGCCACCCTTCCCAGTCGATCCCTGCCTGGCCATCGAGCGTGACCTGTGCCAGCCCGGCGATGATAGCCACCTCCGATCGCAGGTGATCGCTGGCGGGCTCGGCGTTGCCCTGCCATGCCCGAATGCAGCCCGTGCTGTCCTCGGTGGTATGCACCTGTTCGCGGCCGTCCTGGCGATCCAGTTCGATGCGCCCCAGGCAAGGAAGCAGCCAGGTGTGAGCGCCCGGGAACAGATGGGTACGGTTGAGCTTGGTGGCGACCTGCACGTTCAGCTGCAAGCCGGCCCAGGCCGGCTCCATGCGGCCGGTGTCGGGCACGGCGCGCAGGAAATTGCCTCCCAGGCCGACGAAGCCTTTCACGCTGCCATCGAGGATGCCCTCGCAGGTATCCACCGTGGCCAGGCCTTTGCGCTCAGGCACCTTGAAGCCGTACCGCGCCTGGATCTTGTCCTTCGGTACCTTTTCGGGATCTTCGGTGATTCCGACCGTGCGTTGCCCTTGTACGTTGGAGTGGCCGCGAACCGGACAGATACCCGCTCCGGGCTTGCCGATATTGCCGCGCAGCAGGAGCAGGTTCACCAGCATCTGCACATTCTCCACACCGTGCCGATGCTGGGTCATGCCCATGCCGTAGACGATCATCACCCGCTCGCTGCGCGCATAGACGGTGGCCGCCGCTTCCAGCGCGCTTCGGCTCAGCCCGGCCCGGCGCTCCAGGTCGGACCACGCATGGCGCTCGGCCTCGGCCGCGAAAGCCGCGAAATCATCGGTATGTTCGGCGATGAACGCATGATCGAGTACCGGGCTCTGGCCCTGGGCAGTAGCCTGCCGATCCATCTCGAGCAGGGCCTTGGCGATCCCCATGACTGCGGCCGTGTCGCCGCCGATCGCGACCTGGTGGTACTGCGTACTGATGACGGTGGACTTCGCCCCGAGCATCTCGACAGGCGACTGCGGGTTGACGAAGCGCTCCAGGCCGCGTTCGCGCAAGGGGTTGAAGGTGATGATGGGCACCTTGCGCTTACGCGCCTCCTGGAGCGGATGCAGCATGCGCGGGCTGTTGCTGCCGACGTTCTGGCCGAAAAAGAAAATGCAGTCGGTGCGCTCGAAATCTTCGAGCGTCACCGTGCCGACCGGGATACCGATGCTTTCCTGCAGGCCGACCGAGGTGCTCTCGTGGCACATGTTCGAACTGTCCGGCAGGTTGTTGGTGCCATAGGCGCGCGCGAACAGCTGGTACATGAACGACGCTTCAAGCGACGCGCGTCCAGAGGCATAAAAGACGACTTGGTCGGGGTCCAGGGTCTGCAGCTGGCCGCCGATTTCGACGTAGGCCTGCTCCCAGCTTGTCTGCTGGTAACGGTCCGTGGAAGGATCGTAGCGCAAGGGATGGGTCAGACGCCCATGCTGCTCCAGGTCGTAGTCGCTCCAACCGCGCAATTCGCTCAGTGAGTGCTTGCTAAAGAAATCCGGCCCAGTCCTCAGCGACGTCAGCTCCCAGGCGGTGGCCTTCGCGCCGTTTTCGCAGAACTCGAGCGCATGTGGGTTGCCGGGCTTGGCCCAGGCACAGCTGACGCAGGCGAAGCCTTTCGGCTTGTTCTGTACGAGCAGCGCCTTGGTCCCCTTTACCACCGCCTGCTCCCGCCACAGGATGTTCATCACCGAATGGGCCGATCCCCAACCTCCGCAAGCGCTGATATAGGGCCGGAAACGCGCGGTCGGGTGAATCAGCTGCATGGAGCGGTCCTCCGTCGGGACAGTCTGGCCTGGATGCTTGTATCTAAAAGTTACGAGCGTGCCACCAAGCGAAGGTTCGAAATACCTGCTCAGGGCCTGACGAGCCCCGGTCCCCCTGCTACGCCAAGCGCTCCAGAAACGCGGGCAACTCCGGCTCGGGGAGGACACCGCGGGCGTTCTGCTTTTCCTTGGCCGGCGTACGTTTGCCTCCCCCTCCAGACTTCGCCCCCACCTGACTGCTTGTTCACGGTGGCCCAGGCCTGGGCTTCGGCCTCGCCCTTCGGCGTGCCTTTCGCTTCGTAGCTTTGCTCGATGCTGGGCCTTGCGTTTCTGTTCTACCGTGTATTTCTCTTCGTGAGCATGGGTAGGTCCTCGGTGATTGATCGATGTCAAGAGTGCCGCGGGTGCGCCATGGCCTCGTCGACCAGCTCTATCCAGTGCCTGACCGGCGTACGCCCAGCACTGTCGAGGTGCGCCTGGCAGCCGATGTTGGCCGTGACGATGACCTGTGGCCGCCCGCTTTCGAGCGCGTTGAGCTTGTCGTCGCGCAGCTGGCGAGACAAGACCGGCTGGGTCAGCGAATAGGTGCCGGCCGAACCGCAGCACAGGTGCGCGTCGGGGACGGCCGTGAGATCGAAGCCTAGACGGATAAGGACCGCTTCCACGGCGCCGCCGAGCTTCTGCGCATGTTGCAGGCTGCAAGGGCAATGGAAGGCCAGGGTCGACTCGGTGCGCACGGCCAGCTGCTCCAGCGGCGCGTCGCGCAGTAGCTCGACCAGATCCTTGGCCAGTTCGCTGACCCGTTGGGCCTTGCTCGCGTAGCGGGCATCGTCCTTCAACAAGTGGCCATATTCCTTGATGAACGCGCCGCAACCGCTGGCCGTCTGGACGATCGCTTCGGCGCCCGCTTCGATGGCCGGCCACCAGGCGTCGATATTGTGCCGGGCACGGTCCAGGCCCGTGGCCTGGGCGTTGAGGTGATAGTCGACCGCGCCACAGCAGCCTGCTTCGCGCACCGGCACGACACTGATCCCCAGACGGTCCAGCACCCTGGCCGCTGCCGCGTTGGTATTGGGGGACAGACCCGGTTGCACGCAGCCTTCCAGCATCAGTATCCGACGCGCATGACGAAGGGCGGGGCGTATGCCGGCGGGCCGGACCTCGCGCGGCAGCTTGGCCTGTACGAAGGATGGCATGAGCGGGCGAAAGACACCGGCGGTGCCAAGCAGCGCCTTGAACAGCGCGGGTCGCGGAACCACGGCGCGGACGCCTGCGCGCATTATCCGCTCGCTCAAGGGGCGGGATACCTGTCGCTCGACCACCTCCCGACCAATGTCCAGGAGGTTGTGATACTGCACGCCCGACGGGCAGGTGGTTTCACAGTTGCGGCAGGTCAGGCAACGGTCCAGGTGCTCCAGGGTACTGGTGCTGGGTTCATGCCCTTCCATGACTTGCTTCATCAGATAGATACGCCCGCGAGGCCCGTCCAGTTCATCGCCCAGCAATTGATAGGTAGGGCACGTCGCATTGCAGAAGCCGCAGTGCACACAGCTGCGCAGGATGGCCTCGGCCTCTTCGCCACGCGGCAGGGCCAGGATTTCTTCGGTCAGATGAGTTTGCATGTTCGGCCTCAAAGGTCTGCGTACAGGCGTCCAGGATTGAAGATCCCCATCGGGTCCAGCTGCGTCTTCAACTGCTGGTGATAGCGCATGAGCAACGGGGGCAGCGGATGAAATGGGCTTTCGCCGCTGTCACCCTGCAGGGCATGGCACGTGGCATGACCACCGGCCTGACTGGCGATGCGACGGACCTCCTCGAGCGGCGCCTCGCTTTTCAACCAGCGCTGCGCACCGCCCCAGTCCACCAGTTGCGCGCCAGGCAGCGTCAGGGGCGCGGTAGCGTTGGGCAGCGACAGTCGCCAGAGCGGTCGCGGATCGGCGAAGAACGCCAACCGATGCTCGCGTAGCGCCTCCCAGAAGCCGGGCTCGAGGGTTTCGCAACCCAGCCGGTCGCGCGCCGAGGCGACCGAGCCTTCACCGCCCTCCAGACGTATGTGCAACGCCTCTCCGTCATGACAGGCCGCACTCAACGGCAGCGGCTGCTGGCCCCACTGTGCAAGCAGGCGCAAGGCTGTCGCAACATCCGTCTGCAGACGAAGGTTGGCCACGGCACGCGGCTTGGGCAACACTTTGAGCGATACTTCCGTAATCACGCCCAGACAGCCGAAACTGCCCGCCATCAGACGCGACACGTCATAGCCCGCGACGTTTTTCATCACTTCGCCACCAAAGCGCAGGTGCTTGCCGTGACCGGTGATCAATCGCGTGCCGAGAACGAAGTCACGTACCGAACCCGCCCAGGGGCGACGCGGGCCCGACAGCCCGGCGGCGACCATGCCTCCCACCGTGGCACCGGCGCCCAGGTGCGGCGCTTCGCAAGGTAGCCACTGGCCCTGCTCGTCCAACACCTGCTCGAGCTCGGTCAAGGACGTACCGGCGCGTACGGTCACCACTAGCTCGGTCGGGTCGTAGCTGACGATGCCGCGATGCACGCGGGTATCCAGGGTTTCGCCGATCACCGGCCGCCCGAGGTGCGCCTTGCTGTCGCTGCCCTGGATGCGCAAGGGGCTGCGTGTCGCCAGGGCCTCCACAACCTGTTCCAAGAGCTGCCCGCTGGCGTCGATTGAGATGCCCATCAGAAACGCTCCAGTTCGGGAAACGGTAGCTGACCCATATGCACGTGCATGGCACCGAACTCGGCGCAACGGTGCAGGGTCGGAATGTTCTTGCCGGGATTGAGCAGTCCCGTGGGATCGAACGCTGCCTTGATGCCATGGAACAAGGTGATTTCATCGGCATTGAACTGTGCGCACATCTGGTTGATTTTCTCCCGTCCCACGCCGTGTTCGCCGGTGATGCTGCCGCCTACCGCCACGCACAGCTCGAGGATCCGGCCGCCCAGGGCTTCCGCGCGCTCCAGTTCGCCGGGCCGGTTGGCATCGAACAGGATCAGTGGATGCATGTTGCCGTCACCGGCATGGAAGACATTGGCCACCCGCAGGCCGTATTCGACCGAAAGCGTGGCGATACCTTGCAGCACGCCAGGCAGCTCGCGGCGAGGGATGGTCCCGTCCATGCAGTAATAGTCAGGCGACAGCCGTCCCACGGCGGGAAACGCGTTCTTGCGCCCCGCCCAGAAGCGCACGCGTTCGGCCTCGTCACGGGCCAACCGAACTTCCGTGGCGCCGGCCTGCTCCAGCACCTGGCCGACACGTCGGCAATCGTCATGAACGTCCGCCTCCACGCCGTCGAGCTCGCAAAGCAGGATCGCGGCGGCGTCGACCGGGTAGCCGGCGTGGATGAAGTCCTCGGCGGCGCGGATCGCCAGGTTGTCCATCATTTCCAGGCCGCCGGGGATGATGCCCGCGGCAATGATATCCGCCACCGCCCGCCCCGCTCTCTCCACCGAGTCGAAGGCCGCCAGCAGCACCTTGGCCACTTGCGGCTTGGGCAGCAACTTGACCGTCACTTCGGTAACGATGCCGAGCATGCCTTCGGACCCTGTGAACAGCGCGAGCAGGTCGAAGCCAGGCGAATCGAGGGCCTCGGAGCCCAACGTCATCGCTTCGCCTTCGACCGTGAGAATGTCTACCTTGAGCAGGTTGTGAACGGTCAGCCCGTACTTGAGGCAATGCACGCCACCGGCATTCTCGGCGACATTGCCGCCGATCGAGCAGGCGATCTGGGAAGACGGGTCCGGTGCGTAATAGAGGCCATAGGGCGCGGCGGTCTGAGAAATCGCCAGGTTGCGCACCCCAGGCTGGACCCGCGCGAAACGGCCCTCGGGGCTGATCTCGAGGATACGGTTGAAGCGCGCCATGACCAGCAGGACACCTTGGCGTAGCGGCAAGGCACCCCCGGACAGCCCGGTTCCCGCCCCTCTGGCGACCACCGGGACCCGCTGCGCATGGCACAGCCTGAGCAAGGCCTGGACCTGGTCGATGCGCTCCGGCAATGCGACCAGCATCGGCGTGGTGCGGTAGGCGGAGAGGCCATCGCATTCGTAGGGGCGCAGGTCTTCGTCGCGGTGCAGGATGTCCAGGTCGGGCATCCGCTCGCGCAGGCTTGCGAGCAGGGCCGCTTTATCCACCTTGGGCAGCTCACCGTCCACGCGCTCGTCATACAGGATATTCATGGCAGGCTCTTCATCTTGTTGTTATGGGATATGCCGCTACCGTGCCCCTTCATCATTGACCCGCTGGGGAAGAACGTCCACCTGGATGTGCGGGAATCATCGGGCTCGCTTGATTGTTGCGGTGCCAGCTAGGGCCCATCGCGGGACAAGCCCGCTCACCACCGGGGCGCAGCGCCTGGATATAGGGTGGTGAGCGGGCTTGTTCCGCGACAGGGCCTCAGCGAACGACGCCAAAACTATAGATCGATACAGGTGTCATTAGCGCTCTGTCCCCAATGTGGCTCAGGTGCCTGACGAGCCATCATCCCCTCAGCCCTTCCAAACCAGCCGCCGCCGCCTCTCCCAGACGCGCCATATCCACGCCAAGTACCCGCCCGCCCCGCTTGAGCATCACGCCATCGGCAAACACCGTATCGACATGGGCCGGGCTCGCCGACTGGACAACGCTGGCTACTGGATCGGCTACCGGGAACATGCCCAGCTGGCGTGCATCGATCAAGACCAGATCGGCCCGCTTGCCTGGTGTGATCGAGCCGATGACCCGGCCTAGGCCCATCGTATCCGCCGCGCCTTGGGTGGCCCAGTGCAGCACATCGCGGGCACTCATGCGCTGTTCGTCGCCTGTCATGCCGATGGCCAGGTTGAGGCTGGTCTGCATGAGCATGTAGGGGTTGGCGTTACCGCTCAGGACCAGTGTGTCGATACCCAGGCTGACCGGAATCTTCGCGCCATGCAGCGCCGCGACCGGGGCAAGGCCGTAACCGACGCGCATCTCGGTCAAGGGCGTGAGGCAGACCGATGCGCCACTGCCGGAGATACTGCGCAGATCGTGCTCATCGGCATGCGTGGCATGCACCAGTTGCACCGAGGGCCCGAGAACGCCTCGCTCGGCCAACTGCTGGATCGCCTTCTTCTCCTGCATCTCGCGGCTGACCGCGATATGCATCGACAGCGGTAGCTTGCGGGCATTGGCAAAGGCGAATTCGTCCTGCCAGATGGCCGCCTCGGTGCGTTCCGGGCCGCGTATGGCCAGGCCCAGGTCGATGCGCTCGTAGGCGCTGTCGCGCAACTGCCCCTGGACACGCTCGATGTCCTTGAAGTCCATGGCCGACCCCGCTGGCAGATCCTGGGCATAGCCGTACCACAACCGAGCACGCAGGCCGCTGGCTTTCAGTGCGCGCAATTCGGCCTGGGCGAATTCGGGGCTGCGCAGATTGTGCGACCAGCTATTGACCGTGGTGATGCCGGCATGGATGGCCTCGACCAGGCCCAGCCGTACGCCCAGCTCGGTCAGCTGGGCAGTGAACCGCTTGCTGGTGGCCAGTTGCGTCTTGAAAAAGGCTTCCCCGCCTGGCCGCGGCGCGCTGCTGCGCAGCAGGCTGTTCCAGAGGTGCCAGTGACCATCGATCAGGCCCGGGATCATGATCATGCCGCGGGCATCGAGCACTTCGGCACCCGTGGGATCGATCTCCCTGCCCACCGCCTTGATCCGCTCCTCGTCGATAAGCACATCGGCGTCCACCAGATCGCCGATAGCGGAGTCCATGCTGATGATCGTCGCGTGACGAATCAAGGTGCGCCCACGCTCGCGTCGAGGCGGCGTGCCGCTCTCGGCGGCCATGGCGGGCAGCACGAGCCCGGCCCCGATCATCGAACCCAGCTTGAGCAGCGTGCGGCGGGCAAATCCATTCTCTACAAGCATGCGTATTCTCCATGAGGTCGCTTCAGAGATTGCGGCTACTTGTCGGCGCCGACGCCATCGGGCCTCAGCAGATACTCGGTAAGCGTGGCCGCGCAGGCCGTGATTCCTTCTGCCAGGACCATCTCGAAACCGTGGGTGTTTTCGGTGGGAATCGCCAGGCACCCGGCACGGGCGGCGATGCCCATGCTCATCACGGCACTGGCATCGGAGGCGAAATCGACCAGCAAGGCCGATTGCGGCTCGTGGCCGGCACGGCGGCTGGCCTCGAGAAGCGCCTGGACGACCGATCGCGTGTAGTAGCCCTTCTGGTCACCGGTGTTGATGATCGGGTCTGCCGACAAGGTCGTCCCGTACTCTTCCAGGACCGGTCCGACTTCCACTGCGATCGTCGTGTCCCCCGGCAAGCGCGAAGCGGCATACATGGCGCCGGCATTGGATTCCTCTTCCAGCGTCGTGAAGACGAACCAGGCATTCTGGGCCAGCTCGGCGCGCCGCTGGTGAATGCGGCGCGCTGCATCCAGCACGGCGGTCATGGGCGCGCGATCGTCCAGGAAATGCGCGGCGATGGCGTCGCCGACCCTGAACGAGGCGCGCCAGTGCCGACTGAGCACCACCCGCGTGCCGGGTCGAATGCCTTGTTCGGTCAGGGCCTCGCGCGTCATCCGCGTGACGACATGGACGTCCTTCCATTGCACGTCACCGGCCAGCACGTCGCGGCCACCGCTGGTCTGGCCGCTGTTGTGCATGGAGCCATAGGACAATACCCCGGGCAACGGATCGCGATCGCCGAGTATATCGACCGGGCACACACCGAAGCAGATGGGCTGCGCGCCACCGAGCGCCACTACTTCCAAGGTGCCATCGTCCTTGACGTTCTTGACGATCATGGCGATTTCGTCGAGATGAGCCATGACTCGGATGGCATCCTCTGGATCGCTGTCGGGTGCGCCGCGAATCAGCCCAAGGACGTTGCCGGCACGGTCGACGGATACTTCGTCGCAGTAGCGCTCCAGCTCTCGCTTGCAGATGGAACGGACCTCGTCCTCCTGGCCACCCGGACCTCGGGCCAGTAGCAATTCGTCCAGCAGCGGTTCGATCTCCATGTCTCCAGTCCTCGATGTTCAGCGTGGACATCGATAGACCCGGACACGACAGCGCTGTTCAGGGCAATCGAGGTTGGCTTGTTTCGGGAAGGGGATGAATGCAGGAAATCGCGGGGGGGACTACAAGACGGCAAGGATACCCGCACCGCTGCGGGTATCCCTGATGTCGTACGACTATTGGGCTTCGGAGGCTTCCAGTGTCCTTTCGCCGACCGGGTCATGACTCAGCAACGAACGAACCTTGCGCACCTGCTCGGCATCGACCGCCGAGGCGCCGTTCGACCAGCCTTGACGCAGGAAGCTGGCCAGTTCGGCAACCTCCGAATCATCCAGGCGCTTGGCGAAGCCGGGCATCGGCAGTATCGACGGGGAACGCTCGGTGGACGGCGTCTGTGCTCCGGCCAGAATCACGTGGATCAACGCCGATGGGTTGTCGGCGTTGACCACCGAAGCGCCATCCAGCCTCGGGAAGACATGAGAAGCCCCACCGCCCGAAACGAAGTGACAGGCGTTGCAGTTATCCACGTACAGACGCTCGCCCAGGGTCAGGTCCTTGGCCGCTGTCAGCTTGTCGCTGGTCGCGGTGCTGCGCTCGGGCTGGTGTCGGTAGGCCCGCTCGGTGTCTGCCTCGAGTGACTTCAGGTAAGCGGCCATCGCCTGCAGATCCTCATCGGTCATGTGCGAGGTGCTGTTGGCGACGACGTCCTTCATTTCCCCGGCGACCGAAGCCATGCGGTTGCGTCCGCTGCCCAGGTACTCGACGAGGTCTTCCTGGGACCAGTGTTCGATTCCACGAATGGCAGGCACTGCCCATTCATTGAGTTCCGCACCGGCCAGATAGGTGGAGCTTTGCTCATCGAGCCCCTTTTCCTGCATGGTCAGTGCCCGCGGCGTGTGGCAGGAGCCGCAGTGGCCCAGGCCCTGGACAAGGTAGGCACCACGCGCGATGCGTGCGTCATCCGTGGTCGCGGTTTGTGCATCGGCGCCGGCGGAAGCTTGCGGTGCCGGCGAGAACAGGCTGCGCCAGTAGGCCAGAGGCCAGCGGATCGACAGCGGCCAGGGAATGTCATTGGCTTTGTTCTTCTGCTCGACCGGCGCCACACCCTTCATGAAGTAGGCGTAAAGCGCCTGCAGGTCCGCATCGGTGGTCTTTGCGTAGGACGGATAAGGCATCGCCGGATACAGCGCGCTGCCATCGTGACCGATGCCCCTGCGCATCGCGCGTTCGAACTCGCCGTAGGTCCAGCGACCGATACCCGTCGCCTGATCCGGCGTGATATTGGTCGAGTAGATGGTGCCGATCGGCGACTCGATGCCCAATCCGCCAGCGAAGGCCTTGCCACCTTCATGGCTGGTGTGACAAGCCACGCAGTCACCGACCCGGGCGAGATACTCGCCCTTGCGCACCAGTTCAGGGGTGACCTGCTGGGTGAGCTGGGCGCTCGCATCGCCCGAGCGGTTCAGCACGAAGCTGATCGCCCAGGCCAGCAAGGCAATGACCACGCCTGCGATCAGGACGATGAGCAGCAAGGAACGGGATCTGGATTTCATCTTCACGCTCCTTATGCCTGAACCAGCGGGCCAGGGTTTTTCAGGTACTGTTCCTTGATGGCCTGGGCCGAGAACAGGGTCAATGCGCCGATCAACGCGGTGGGGTTGGCCTGGAAGTTCTGCGGGAAGGCGTTACCACCCGGTACGAACACGTTGTGTACGTCCCAGCTCTGCAGGTAGCGGTTGAGCGCGCTGGTTTCCGGTGAATCGCCCATGATCGCCCCGCCCACGTTGTGGGTAGAGACGTATTTGGTGATATCCCAGTGCGAATCCATGGACAGGAAGCTTTCGCTGAAGCTGTCCGGGCCGAGCTCCTTGGTGATGTCCCTGACGATGCCGCGCAGGTACTGCTGCAGTTTCAGCTCGTTCTGTCTCCAGTCGAAGGTGATGCGCAGCAGGGGCTGGCCCCACGGGTCCTTGTAGGTAGGATCGAGATCGACGTAGTGCTCGCGGTAGGACATGCAGCCGGTGGAGATGCTGATCTTCATCGAGTGGCCGTACCAGTCGTTCATGCTCTCTTTCCAGCCCTGGCCCCATTCCGGCGTGCCGGCGGGCAACGCGGTGCCGATCGGCGTACCGGTGGCCTGGGAGCTGTGGATCTTGGCACCGCCGATGACACCCAGCGACGGTCCATCGAAGTTGCCTGGCGAGATGTCGTTGAACATCTGCCCGGTGGCCCCGGCAGTGGCGAACGGGTTGAACTGTTTGTCCTTGAAAAACAGGGTATTGCCACCGACGCTGAGGAACGCGTAGTTGCGGCCGATGGTGCCCTTGCCCGTCAGCGGATCGTACGGCTTGCCGATACCCGACAGCAGCATCAGGCGCACGTTGACGAACTGGAAGCCCGCCAGGACGACGATCTTGGCGGGCTGGAAGACTTCGTTGCCCTGGGCGTCGGCGTAGGTCACGCCCTTGGCTGTCTTGCCATCGGCATGCAGGTCGACCCGCAGCACGTTGGCGTTGGTGCGGTAGGAGAAATTCTCCATGCGCTTGAGCGAATCCAGCACCGCCGTCTGCGGCGAGGCCTTGGAATAGTTCAGGCAGGGGTACTTGCTGCAGTAGCCGCAGTAGTTGCACGGCGCGATCTGGTTGCCATAGGGGTTCTTCCACGCCTGCGAGACGTTCGCCGAGGGGTTGGGGAACGGGTGGTAGCCCAGCTTGCGCGCGGCATCGGCGAACATCGTGTTGTTGAGCGTGTCTTTCAACGCGGGCAACGGGAAGGGACTGGAACGCGGGCCCTCGAAAGGATCGCCGCCCTCGATGATGCGCCCCTGCAGGTTGCCGGTGTTGCCGGACAGACCGCAGATCTTGTCGAACTTGTCCAGGTACGGCTCGATCTCCTCCCAGGTGAAGGGGTAGTCGCCGATCTGCATGCCCTCCTCCAGCTGACCTCGGGTGTAGGCCTGATCCGCGTAGGTCTTGAGCTTGATATCGGTAGGGGTAGGACGAATGAGTACGCCCGTCCAGTGCAGCCCGGAACCGCCGACGCCGGTGCCGGGGACGAAGGCGCCCCACTGACGGGTCGGCAGCGCGGTGTCGCGCATGCTGTGACGCACGGTCAAGGCGCCATCCTTCGGCGTAACCATGATCTTGTTGCGTACGCCATAAGCATACTGGTCGGCCGGTTTCGGGTAGGTGAAATCGGCGTTGTTGCGGTCCTCGCCGCGCTCCAGGGCGCGGACCTTGAGGCCGGCCTGCGCGAGCTCGATGCTCATCAGAGAGCCTGTCCAGCCTAGGCCGACGACGACTACATCGACTTCGTCATTGGTTATGTTCGACATAAGAAACCTGCTTGCTTGATGCATTGCGAATGGATCAGCCGCGATCGCCGCTGAGACTGACCGGCCCAAGTGGGTACTGGACGTTGTGCTGTGCCACCCATTCCAGGTAGCTGGCACGCGCGCCCGGGAAGCCGATGGCGATCCAGGCCTTCATTCCCTTGTTGCCGCCATAGATCGGGTCGGCCAGGTAGCCCTGCCGGGTATGGTTGAGCAACTCGGAGAAGAACGGCTTGGAGGTCAGGATGTCCTCGCCATAGGCGGTGAAATTCACCTCTCCGGCCTGGACCTTCTTGAGCACATCGTCCTGGGCGGCGGGATCGAGCAATGCGAAACGCTGACGGTGCGTGTCCTGGCACCATGCCTCGATGGCAGCGATGCTCTTGCGGTAGATCTGCTGGGGCAGGAAAGGCAGCTGGTAACCCAGGGTGGCGGGCGCATTCACGTCGAACGGCCCCTCCAGGTAGATCTCGCTGCCCAGGTCGCTGGCCAGCTGCTGGTCGATGAAGATCGGCACGTTGGTTTCCAGCGCGCCCGGGCCACGGCCTTCACCCGGAATCAACCGATCGCAGGCCGACATGATGAACGTCCATTCAGCGGGGCTGAAGAAGGTCGGGGTATAGGCTTCAAGGCTCGGGGCTATCATTTCCGCGGCCACGGCCGCACTGAGCCCTTTCATGGTCACGCCCAGCGCAGGGAGGGCGATCAGTGAAGAAAGCAGAAACTTTCTTCGCGAGGTTTGCTTGGACAACAACATGTAGGTTCACCTATGACTACTCACAAGGAAACCCGGATGACGCAAGGCAAGGGCCGAGCGTTCTAACGCTGTATCGACCTGATGCAGTCCCTTGGCGACAGCCGAATTGCCCACGAGGGCACATTGATCGACTGCCCAGGTTCCAGAACGTTCAGGTTGAAACGAACGATGCCATGACGTGGGGAAAAACATGCAGACCGAAGTCGGCACCGCCATCGTTGCGCGAAGCGCAGGCCGGAACAGGGGATGGCAAGCCTGGCTGGCTGCTCTTTTTATGCTGGGCTGGCATCAGGGCGTCCGTACCGAATTCGGAACGGAAACAGCGTCGAGGGGTGCGATACTTTCAGTATCATCTGCTCATCACGGGCCTTGAATGGTAACAGCTTCGCCAGCGGAAGTAACAAAGCATTACAAGATTGAGTTAATCAGGCAGGTTGTCGCAGGCTCTATCGGCTCCGGCGCTACCAGCCGAACGTCTGCTCGATCGCACTGCGATAGGGTGTCCGGATCTGTGGGGGTACTCGCTGGATATAGCGCTTGGCATGCTCCAGCGCATCCCCTGTGAGACTACCGAGATACTCGATGACATCAACCTGCGAAGGCATTCTGTTTTCGATATTTGCGTAGCGCGGCGGCAAGGCGGTCCACACCACGGCATCGAGTTCACGAGCAGCCGCCCATCGGCCGAGGACGCCTTGGTCGTCTTCACGGACAATCAGCGAGCCGATAGCGTCGCCGCGGTGTGCCGGTATCTGCTCGCGCGCTTTCAGGGTTTGGCATGCCTCGGCCAGATCGGCGCTGGCGAGCACGGCCCAGTACACCGGCAGCGGCGATGTGGTGAGGCAGATCGCCGTGGCCAGCTCGCTGCCATCCGCCACGCGGCAGAACTCTACGGGCACGTGCGGCCCGTCCTCATGCCACGGGCCGACGACTTCCAGCGGTTCCGGCTTCCAGATCAATGAGCCCCATCCCAGACACGCGATCTTCATGCTGTCCTTGCCATTTTCGTGAACGCGAGCCGCATCGGGTCAACCCTTGGACTTGCTAGGATCCGCGGACCTTGGATAAGTGCGCTCTTCTTCGATGCTGCCGTCGGCGCGGTGGATTTTTACCGAGGCTGTCTTGCCGTCGAAATAATCGGACAACGCACTCACCAGTTCCTGCTTGGTAGCGCCCCGCTTGGAGGCGCGTTCGGCACCCTCTTTCTTGAGTTCCCAGCCTTCTGAAGTGGGGTTCAGGTGATAATTGTCCATGTCATGCTCCTTAGCTGTCATTGCGAGTGAACTGCCTAGGCATGGACCACGCGATCACTTCCGGTGTTCCACCGGGTTTTCCGAGGCCTGTTCCAGGCGTGCCTGGCAGGCGGCGAGCGCGACACGACAGTTCCCCAGTTCATCCTCGAGATGTTCACGTTCGAGCTGCTGGCGAGCCAGGGAAGCGCGCACCGCCTCCAGCTGCTCGCGTGTTTGAATCACCTGCCTGAGCAATTCCTCTCGCGCCCCTTGGGCCTGACTTGCGCCGTACTGGTGCGACCATGATGCAGGAGTTGGGTGTCACGCTATGGTCTTGTCGCTCAGTTGGGAGAGCCGTTGCTTGGCACCCTGGTCGAACAACAGCCGGCAGCGGTTGAAGTAATCCACCAACGTGCCCTGTTGCCGCAACCGGTTGAGGAAAGGCACCGCCCCGCGTACCCACCCCATTGCAGGACCGCACGGCCGTCTCCAACCGGTTGCGCAACAGGTCCAGGGAAACCTTGGTGCTGGCCCAGATCGTTGGATGCCACCCACTGCCCCGGTCTAGTAGCCCTGCCAGCCGCTGCCCAGCATTACAGCGCATGCACGTTCAGGATGCCGACCACCTGTTGGTCCAGGCTACCCTTCACAAACTTGCTCGACGCAAAAACGCAGATGAACCTTGAGCTTTGAGAGCGTTACCTGCAGCCAGTCGATGAAGTCGTGTACATCCGGCTGAGCGAGAAAAGTCTTCCGATCCACCTGTTTGCTGTCACTCCGAAAAAAGTTTCGCTGCTCTACTGCCGCGCAAACGGACAGCATTGGGCATTCATACAGGTCAACTTTTCAAACAGGTTTGCGACTGGCCTGGCCTATTTGACAGCCATCCCGCGACGGACTAGACCCCATATTGTCTGACCGGCCTTTGGCCTGGTACGGGGACCATCAGCAACCGTGCGCTCGCGAAGCCAGCCTCGCGTATCGCGCGACGCGAGGTCAGCTTTCGTCCCGAAACCGACTAGGTGACTGCCAATGCTTAGGTTTCTATTGCTCTTCCTGCTAGCCCTTCCGACGAGCTTGGCCTTCGCTGATACTGCGTTCCCGTATTTCGCCAAAAGCATCAACCAGATCCATGAAATCCTTGGCAAATCACCCTCGCCCAAGCGCAGCGATCTGATACAGGTCACTACCCTGGCCTGCAACGCTTTAGGGCAGTTACTTGAGGACCCAAAGTTCAAGGAGGGCCTGCAGAGCGTTGCCAAAACCTCCGCCGAGAGTGACAAGCTACGTACCGAGATGGCGCGGAACCCTCAGCTTTTTACTTTGGCGTTCGTGCCCGTCGAAGAAAAGGTCTTCCAGGATGCAGGGCTCGATAAGGATCTCGCTCATGACCTCATTCACAAGCTGTCAAAATTCCAGGCCAACGTTGGTGCTCCTATCGATCCGGGTGCAGTCTCGAAACAGGTCGACGAGCTTAAACAAGAGTTCTGCACCAGTGCCAGGCAACTCCAGGCAATCAACGATGCCGAAGCCCAGCAAGCCGAGTCTGCGGCCAACTTCAAGAAGTGGATGTGGCGACTCGGCGGCGCAACCGTGATTGTTGCGGATGTTGGAGCGGCCCTCACCGTGTTTACAGCGAGCAGCGTGGCGGTCCCGGGGATCGGCACCGTCCAAGGGGCAATCCTCTCAGGCGCCGTAGTAGCGGGTTCGACAACGTTGGGGGGTAGCATGATGTCCTGGGGCGAGTAGA
The DNA here is from genome assembly GCF_013523055.1 of Pseudomonas capeferrum. Classification (GTDB taxonomy): domain Bacteria; phylum Pseudomonadota; class Gammaproteobacteria; order Pseudomonadales; family Pseudomonadaceae; genus Aquipseudomonas; species Aquipseudomonas capeferrum_A. The sequence goes on from NZ_JAAMQM010000020.1 coordinate 47,400, forward strand.
CCTGCTGCCTTAGGCCTGGCTCCATAGAGCCGTGTTGACCACTACACCCTCTGCATCGCGTGCTCGATCACTTTCACCTACCTCAAGGACCGATCGCATGAAGCTGGAAACCCGGGTCATCCATGTAGGCTTCAGTACCGACCCGGTCATCAAGGCGGGCGTAGCCGTTGCCGAGCCCACCTGCTGAATACAGGCAATGACGCTCTTTTACCTGAAGCTCATTGTCACGCCCCTGCTGATGTGGGCCGTGTCCCTTGCCTCGCGGCGCTGGGGCAGCCTGTACCTGTCGATTGCCGACTCCTTGTGCTGATCGCCCTGCTGATACGCGCCACCGGCCGTGAACCCAAACCCGACACCCTTGCCAAGCCTGGTCACCGCTACTGAGGAATCCCCCTGCGATGAGAAATGGCTTGCAGTTCATCCAGCACTATTGGTTTCGCCAAACCGGGGAGCGCTTCTGAGCGAACGCCGCTGCGCCCTCCCGCGCATCCTGACTACTGAAAACCGCTGCAACCTGAGCCGGCAACGCGGCCAAAGCCGCAGCGGCGCCTTCCTTTTCGCATAAGCACATCAGCCGTTTGGTGGCGGCCACCCCAAGCGGGCTGTTGTCTGCGACACTTTGGGCAAAGTCCAGCGCTGCGGGCAGAACATTCGCAAGGGCTTCAACGCGGTTGACCAGGCCGAGCTGGAGGGCTCGGGGTGCGTCTAACAGGCCACCGGTCAAACCCATCTCCAATGCGATGGGAAGTGGAATCCGGGCAGGTAGCAGTACGCCTGTGCCGGCCGGGAACAAGCCGTGCTTAACCTCAGGCAAACCCAACTTAGCGTTGTTTGCCATTACCGCCATGTCACAGGCCAGCATGAGCTCGAAGCCGCCCCCTACCGCGGTCCCATTGACTGCAGCAATCACCGGTTTGCTAAAACGACCTTGCAGGAAAGTTTCAAAGCAGGCCGTTGATCGCCCCTGCTCCAGGATGGCGCCCTCGGAGAACGCTTTTAGGTCCATCCCAGCGCAGAACGCATTGGTACCCGTGGCGGTCAATACAAGCACCCGGACCTGCGGGTTCACTTCGCTTTGCGCCAAGGCCTCTGATAGCGCCTCGATCAGTTCGGGGTTCAGCGCGTTACGCTGCTCGGGCCGGTTAAGGGTAAGTATCTCTATAGGGCCTTCGCGGCGCCTGAGCAGAACCGTCATTGTCAATTCCCTAGCGGGTGAGAAAAGCATCGAACAGGGCCTGCGCCTCATCCGAGGCACAGCATTCCAGGAAGGCGCGCTCTTCGGCGGCCATGGCAGCCTCCAGCTCGCTACGGCAATGGCTCGCCATCAGCGCCTTGGTGTGCCGCAGTGCTTCGGCGGGCAAGTGCGTCAGTGCCTTGGCCCGCTCTAGCGCAACACTCAGGGCACTCCCCGCCTCTACCACCTCATTAATCAACCCGACCTCTCGGGCCACGTGGGCGGGGAAAGGCTCTGCAAAAAACAGCAGGTTAGAGGCAACCTTAGTGCCGCTTAGGCGCGGCAGTAAGTAGCTGGCGCCGCCCTCTGGGCATAGCCCCAGCGCCACAAAGGGCATGCGAAACGTACTACTCTTACTTGCATAGGCAAGGTCGCAATGCAGTAGAAGCGTTGTGCCGATGCCTATCGCGTAGCCCTCTACAGCTGCAATGACGGGTTTGCGTACCCCTGCGAGTACGCGAAGAAAGTCGATACCCGGTACTGACTGCGCGCCCTTCAGCAAGCGGAAGTCTGCCAGGTCGTTGCCCGCGGTAAAGTGCTCGCCCTCCCCGGTCAGCACGATGACGCTGATGGCGGGCTCAAGGTCTGCCGCCTGCAGCGCTTGCGTCACTTGACGGTAAGTCTCCAGATCCAGGGCGTTACGCCGTTGCGGGCGGTTGAAGCTGATCTGGCAAACGCCAGCCTCAGGCCGCCCAACCAAAGCACCCGCGCCCATCAGGACAGGCCCACCACGGGGATCACCGCACCGTGCAGGGCACTTGCTTGGGCAGAGGCCAGGAAGCTGATGATATCCGCCAGTTGTCGGGTAGAAACCCATTTGCTTGGGTCTGCATCGGGCATCGCCGCGCGGTTGGCTGGCGTGTCGATAATGCTAGGCGCCACGGCGTTGACGTTGATGCCGCCCTCTCGTAGCTCTTGGGCCATTGACTCGGTGATCCGCGCTACCGCGCTCTTAGCGGCGCAGTACGCGCCCATGCTGCCCTTGCCGGTGTTCGCCGAAGCGGCCGAAACGTTGATGATCTTGCCTGCGCCAGCCGACAGCATGCCGGGAACTACCGCCCGGCATGCATTGAGCGTGGTCGCCACGTTCATGTCCAGCATGCGCTCCCACACTGATGCGTCAGCGTCGTGTACCGGCGCGCCCATCGCGAAACCACCAGCGATGTTGCACAGCGCGAACGCAGGCCCCGAGGCCGCCAAGGCGGCGCCGAGCTTGGCCTGGGTCGCCGCGCCATCGGTCAGGTCTGCTACTACAAACTGCACGTTGCCACCTACGCCTTCATACGCTGAGTGAAGGACTGCGTCGTTGAAGTCCACCAGGAGCACCGCGTGACCTTGCTCGATGAACGCATGTGCTACCGCTTGCCCTAATGCGCCAGCGGCGCCTGTAACCACGATAAGACCGGACATTCGCGTATCTCCTAAGGATGCAATATAGCTGACCCTGAGTCAGCTATAAATGGATTTTGACAGCAGGCATAGCCCGCGCAATTTTTGGTTGGTGCTAACTCTACGGTCTGCTTGCTGGAACCGTGCCGCCGAAGAAACTATACATCAAAAGTAACACTGTGTTAGTTTTGCTTGCATGCAGGACTGTTGTAGATGGCTAACCGGGACCTGGCGCATGATGCAAGGTTTCCCCCTGGCCCTTGGAGAACCCATGAGCACTGTTTCCAACCGAACGCTTCCCGAACTGAATGACCTCAACCGCTTCTTCTGGACTGGCGGAGCAGACGGCCAACTGCGTTTTCTGCGCTGTGGCGACTGCCGTTTCTGGCTGCACCCGCCCGGCGTCGTTTGCCCTAAGTGCCTGAGTCGCAACCTCGCCGCCGAGGCTGTCTCAGGTATGGGCACCATCGAAGCCCTGACCGTCAATCACCAGCGCTGGAGCCCAGATCAAGAGGTGCCCTACGTTGTCGCAATTGTTGGCCTGGATGAGCAGCAAGGGCTGCAACTGACGACCAACATCGTGGGCTGCCCTACCGACGCGGCCTTTATAGGCCAACGTGTGAAGGTCATCTTTGAAGCGATGGAGGACGTCTACCTCCCGCTGTTCACTCCTGCCTGAGAGAGCCCGCATGCAAGCAGACCACGCTGAAGACCTCGCCAGCATCCGTGAACAGGCGCGTCGCCTGCTCGTGGACCAGGCAACACCTGAGCACTTGAAAAACCTGTTGAACGCGCCTGGCAGTTTCGACCAGGCGCTCTGGCGGCACGCTGTTGAACAAGGCTGGCCATCGGTGGCCATGCCAGAACAAGTGGGTGGGTTGGCGCTAGGCTGGAGCGGCCTTGCCGTGATCTGCGAAGAGCTTGGGCGGCTAACCGGTGCCCTGCCCCTCATTGCCAACGCGCTCACTGCGCATGCCGTGATCAGTGCCGGCATTTCTGGCCATCAGCAATTGCTGGAAGACTTGACCAGCGGCGCGTTGACGGCTGCGTTGGCGCTGGCCGACCCGAGCGATAGCGGGATCTGCAGCCCAGGTGCTGCCAAGGAGAGCAACGGCCGCATCGATGGTGTGAAAGCGCTCGCAGCCTTTGCTGCGGTAGCGGATGTCGCGCTGGTCCATGGCGTAAATGAACGCGGCGATGGCCTTTACCTGGTTCACCTTGATCAACCATCGGTAAAACGCCAGGTGCTCGAGGGTTTCGACAACGCCCGTGCCGCCGCGGCATTGCAGTTTGAGCAAACCGAGGCCGTTTACCTCGGGGGCGCCGAGCTGGTCAGCGAGATCAGCAGTTTGGCGGCGCTGGCAACTGCTTTCGAACAGCTTGGCGGCACCCATGCTTGCCTCGACATGGCCTGCGACTATGCCCGCGAGCGCCGGGCATTTGGCCAGGCCATCGGGGGTTTCCAAGGCATCAAGCACAAGTTGGCGGAAATCTACTGCCTGCTGGAAATCGCCCGAGGTTGCGCCGCCGATGCGCTAGACGCGTGGCAGCAACAGCGCCCTGACAAACAACAGTTGACCTGCGCTGCACGCATTGCGGCCACGCGCGCCTACAACCTCGCCGCCCAGGAGAACCTGCATGTTCACGGTGGCATGGGCGTCACCTGGGAAGCCATGCCGCACCACTACTATCGTCGTGCTCGCAGCTTGGCATTGGAACTGGGCAGCGTCGCTTACTGGCGTGAGCGGCTGCTGACTGACCTTGGGCTTGAATCCACAACCGTGGAAGTGGGGGGATCCGCATGAACCATGAACTCAGGTGCTACCGCGAAGATGCCCAGGCCTGGCTCGCTGAGCACGCACCCCGCTACAGCGGCCAGGCTCGGCACGGTTTGTCTTTCGATGATGACCTGGCCTTGGCCCGCGCCTGGCAGGCGCACAAGGTCGAGCACGGCTATGGCTGCATAACCCTGCCCCGCGAATATGGCGGCGCGGGTGAAAGCGAGCTGAAAAAAGTCATCTTTTGCGAAGAAGAGATGCACTACGACCTGCCTCTCGTCTATTTCGGCATTAGCCTGAACAACCCACTCCCCATATTCCTTCGCTATGCGCCGCAGGCCTGGAAACAAAAATTGGGCCCGGCCACGGTGCGCGGTGAGCTTATCTGGTGCCAGCTGTTTTCCGAGCCCTCGGCCGGCTCGGACCTCGCGTCGTTACGCCTCAAGGCAGTACCCACAGAAGGTGGCTGGCTGCTCAGTGGGCAGAAGGTCTGGACCAGCTGGGCGCAGATCGCTGACTGGGGTGTCGTCGTGGCGCGCACTGATGCAAGCCTGCCCAAGCACGCGGGCCTGACCTACTTCTTCCTGGATATGCGATCGAAGGGCATCACGGTGCAGCCGATCCGCCGATTGGGCGAGGAAAAAGACCTCAACGAGGTGTTTTTCGACGAGGTGTTCGTGGCCGATGAGCAACGTCTCGGTGAGGTCAATGGCGGTTTCAAGGTCGCCGTCGAGACCTTGATGATCGAGCGCTACGCGGTTACCGACGAGTCCGGTTACGGCCCCACCCTGGAAAACTTCATCGACCTGGCCAGCAAGGCCCGACTCAATGGCAGCCCGGCTTTGGCCGATGGCGAGGTGCGCGCGCGCATAGCTGAAACCTACGTCGAGCGCCAAGGGTTGAGGGCTATCCACCGTCGCGCCTTGGAAGCCTTTGCCCGCGGCCAGGAGCCGGGGCCTGAAGGGGCGATACGCAAGCTTCTACTAGGCCGGACCCGGCAGAACCTGGCGGCAATGGCCTTGGACCTGCTGGGCGCCAATGGTGCCCAGCTGGCCGCTCATGGTCACTCGGTCAACGATTTCGCCCGCGCGTGGCTAGACCCGAGCTTGCGGATCGCCGGCGGCACCGATGAGTTGCTCCTCAATACCCTGGCCGAGCGGGTGCTGGGCTTGCCCCAGGACCACCGACCGGACAAGGGCGTGCCCTTCAATGCGTTGGCCAAATAAACCGCGGTGAACCTGATGCCTACTAACAACAGGAGCGGGACCACCGCTCGGAACGAACAGGATTGACCCATGCATTTCACCCAGAATCTGGAAGACGAGCAGTTCCGTCAAGAGGTCCGCGCGTTCATCCAAGCCAACCTCCCCACGGACTTGGCCGAGCGCAATCACCGTGGCTACCACCCGTTGCGAGAAGATATCCGGCAATGGACCAAGATCCTCAATCGCCACGGTTTGTCCGGCGGCAATTGGCCCAAGCAGTGGGGGGGTACGGGTTGGTCGCCCGTGCGCCAGTTCATCTTCGATGAAGAATGTTTATTTGCAGGCGCGCCGCCGGTGGACACTGCCGGCTTCAAGATGATCGGGCCGGTTATCATGACCTTTGGCAGTGAGGCCATGAAGGCGGAATACGGCCCGCGCATCCTTAACGGCGATGTCTACTGGGGCCAGGGTTTTTCCGAGCCCAATGCGGGCTCCGATTTGGGCTCATTGAGCACGCGTGCGGTATGTGATGGCGACGAGTACGTGATCAATGGTCGCAAGATCTGGACGTCGTTCGTCGAAACCGCAGAAATGATCTTTGTCTTGGTCAAAACCGACCCCGAAGCCCGCCAGCGTGGCATCTCCATGATGCTGGTCGATCGCGAGGCCCCCGGCGTGACCATCAGGCCAATCCACGACATTGGCGAAAGCCACAGCCTCAACGAAGTCTTTTTTGATGACGTGCGGATTCCCGCGAGCAATCTGGTAGGTGAAGAAGGTAAAGGCTGGACCTATGCCAAGTTCCTGCTGGAAAACGAGCGTGCCTTCAGCGCCGAGTGGCCACGCAACAATGCCAACCTGGCACGCTTGCGCACCTTCTTGAACGTCGAACAGGCCGACGGCCAGCGCCTGATCGACCGCGCTGGCTTCGCGCCCCGCCTGGCCCAACTGGAGACCGACCTGCTCGCCCTGCGCTGGCTTAGCTTGCGCGCTCTGCATGAGAAGGCTGGCGGGCAAAGCCGCTTGCCAATGGGGTCGCTGTTGAAAATTCGTGGTTCGGAACTGCTACAGAAAATTGGCGACCTGCAGGTCGAGGCGCTGGGCTGCTACGCCAGTTACGTCTACCCCGACCCGCTGGCCAACGCCGCCGTGGAGAAGGCGTGGGCACCGGGGCCCGACTATGCCCCAGGCATCATGGCTGACTACTTCTATCGGCGTGCTACCACCATCTATGGTGGGGCCAACGAAGTACAGCGCACCATTATTGCACGCTCATTTCTGGAGCTCTGAGCCATGAATTTTCAACTCAACGAAGAACAGAGCATGTTGCAGGCCAGCGTGCGCCGGTTCATGGAGGCCAACTGCGCTTTTGACAAGCGCAGCCAGGTGATCGACCGCGGGTCGTTCGATGCAGCTCATTGGCAGCAACTGGCTGACTTGGGGTTGCTTGGCCTGACGGTACCGGAGGAATTCGGTGGCATGAACTGCTCCGCCGTTGAGGCGGCGCTGGTCATGGAGGAATGCGGCCGGGTGCTGTGCGTCGAGCCCTATTGGGCTATCGCGGTTCTGGCCGCGCAGACCCTGGCTGCCACGGCTGACCCCAAGGCCGGCCCGCTGCTCCAAGCTCTGTGCCTGGGTGAGGCACTGCCGGTGCTAGCCCACGAAGAGGTCAATGCCCGTGGCAACATGGCGAGCGTGCACACCCGCGCAACCGCAATCGACGATGGGCGCTGGCGGCTTAATGGCGAGAAAAGTGCAGTGGTTGCTGGCAACGTTGCCGACCTGCTGATCGTTTCGGGACGCACTAGCGCCAACAGCGACGACGAGCACGGTATCAGCCTGTTTCTTGTCGACCCTAACGCACCCGGAGTGGAGCGTCGCGACGTGCGCCTGATCGATAACCGTTGGGCCTGCCATCTGTACCTGAAGGATGTCGAGGTCAGCGATAAAGACCTCCTCGGTAGCGTCGGCCATGGCTTCGCTGCGCTGCGCCACGGTGTCGAACATGCCACCCTCGCCCTGTGTGCCGAAGCCATTGGGGTGATGGAGCGCGCGCTGTGGATTACCCGGGACTACCTGAAGATCCGCAAGCAGTTCGGCCAATTGCTGGGGGATTTCCAGAGCCTACAGCACCGCATGAGCGAGATGTTAATCGAGCTGGAACTCTCCCGCGCAACCCTGCACTACGCTCTTTCCAGCCTGGAGCACAGCCCAGCCCAACGCAGCCGCGCGCTCTCGGTTGCCAAGGCGCATATCGGCAAGAGTGGCCATTTCGTGTGCGGGCAGGCTATTCAACTGCATGGTGGCATCGGCGTGACCGAGGAATATGTGATCGGCCACTATTTCAAGCGCATGACCATGATCAATGGTGCGATGGGTAGTAGCATGCACCACTTCGAGCAGTTGGCTGCCCGCGAGAGGTCCATTGGCGTGTCGGTTTGACCGGCTTACACGAGCCCAGCAGCCAAGGGTTGGGCGTCAACCGCTTGCGCACCGTTGTTACCTAAAGCATGGCCGGGACTCTCTGGTCATGCTTTTTTTATGCGCCACAGGCCCCGCGGTATATGTCCTCAAGCATAAAAAAAGCGGGCGCCCTAGTGAGGACGCCCGCTCGCTATGCCGAGCCCTTAGCCGTACACTTCAAACAAGCCAGCGGCGCCCATGCCACCACCTACGCACATGGTGACGACGACGTAGCGCACGCCACGACGACGCCCTTCCAGCAGTGCACTACCGACCAGGCGCGAACCGGTCATGCCGAAGGGGTGCCCCAAGGCGATGCCACCACCGTTGACATTGAAGCGGTCTGGGTCGATACCCAGCTTGTCACGGCAGTACAGGGCCTGGCAGGCAAATGCCTCGTTCAGCTCCCACAGCCCCACGTCAGCCACCGTCAGTCCATGCTTCTTGAGCAGTTGCGGCACGGCCGAAAGCGGGCCGATCCCCATTTCCTCCGGCGCGCAGCCCGTAACCATAAAGCCGCGATAGGCCCCCAGGGGCTGCAAGCCGCGTTGCTCGGCAAGCCTGGCCTCCATGAGCACACACGCGCTAGCGCCATCGGACAACTGGCTTGCGTTGCCGGCCGTGACGCTGCCGCCTTGCAGCACTGGTTGTAGGGCGGCAAGACCCTGCGCAGTGGTGTCTGGGCGTAAACACTCATCTTGGGAGAACAAAAACTCCTTATAACTGATCGCCTTGGTCTCCTTGTCCACCAGCTTTTGCCGCACAAGCAGCGGCGCGATCTCTTCATCAAACACGCCACGGGCACGCGCGGCACTCGCACGCTGGTTGGCCAGCAGAGCGAATTCATCTTGTACTGCGCGGCTGATCCCGTAGGTGCGGGCGACATATTCAGCCGTCTCGATCATCGGCATGTAGGCTGTAGGCACAACCTCTACCAGGGCCTCATCCTTGTCCCGTACAGCCCATTCAAGATAGCTAGGCGTCAGCGCACTGACGTTCTCTGCCCCGCCGCCTATCACGATATCCATGTGATCAACCATGACCTGTTTGGCGGCTATTGCCACCGCCATCAAGCCTGAGGCGCATTGGCGGTCTACCGTGGAACCGGCAACTGTGACCCCCATGCCGGCGCGCAGCGCAGCCGCTCGCGCCAAGTTACGCCCTGCTGTCCCGGCGCCCATGGCAGCCCCGATGATGACATCCTCGACCTGCCCCGGTTCGATACCCGCGCGTAACGAGGCTTGCAGGAGCACATGGCCGGTCATGCTAGGCGACTTGATATCGTTGAGCGCGCCGCGATGAGCCTTGCCTATCGGGGTGCGGGCGGTGGAAACAATGACAGCTTCTCTCATGCAATTCTCCAGGTGCTTTTTCAGCCTCGGGGGGCGTTGGGCAAGTTGAGGACAGCCTTGGCCAGAATGTCCCGTTGTATTTCGTTGGCGCCTGCATAGACGCTCACTGGTCTGGCCATCATCAGCGGCCAGTGCAGGTCTGTGCCCAGGTTGCCGATCTGCACATCGCCCACAACGCCGCCATACTCTTCGCTGACCTCCAGGTTGAATTCGGTGATCCGCTGCAACAGTTCAGAGACATAGACTTTCAGCACCGAGGCTTCAGGCCCCGGTTCGATCCCTTGCTGGGCAATGCGGGTGCAAAGCTGCGCATAGAGGAGGCGGTAATCGTGTAGATCGGCTTGCAGGCTCCCGAGCCGATCAAGCACGCCTTGGTCACCGCTGCGGTGCAGCTGCGCAACCAGGCGTTCGGCCAGGTCCAGGGCGCTACCGGCCATTGCCGAGCTGCCGAGCCAGATCCGCTCATGCCCCAGCAAGGCCTTGGCCACACTCCAGCCCTGGTGCAGTTCGCCCACCAGGTTTTCAGCGGGCACCCGCACCGCGTCGAAAAACACCTCGCAAAACTCGTTCTCACCGGCAATGTTGGCGATGGGACGGATGCTTACACCTGGAGCATTCAGGTCAATCAGCAGAAAGCTGATGCCCTGCTGCTTCTTCTCGAACTTGCCAGTCCGTACGAGGGTAAAGATGTGAGTGCAGTCTGTTGCGTGGGTACTCCAGATCTTCTGCCCGCTAACCACGTATTCATCGCCCTCGCGCACGGCTTGCGTACGCAGGCTGGCCAGGTCCGAGCCGGCGCCGGGCTCCGAGTAACCTTGGCACCAGACGTCTTCGCAGCGCAGAATGCGCGGCAGATAATAGGCCCTCTGCGCCTGGCTACCCCATTGAATCAGGGTTGGGCCGAGCTGGGTCTCGCCATTGTCGATAATGCGTCCTACCCCAGCACGCTCCATCTCCTGCTGATAGATCCACTGCTTGCTGAAAGAAATGCCCATGCCGCCATACTCACGCGGCCAGGCGGGGGCGCGCCAGCCGTGGTTGTCCAACAGCCGCAGCCAATCGCGAAGATCGTCCCCGCGAAGGCGCAGGAACGGGCGTCGATCGCTCTGTTTCAAGTGCGCGGGGTAATGGCCTTGCAACCAACGGCGCAGGCGCAAGCGAAACTCGTCATCAGACCACTCGCGCGGGTCACTGGACGCGCTTAGCTGAATTTCCAGGCCTTCTGTGTCCGCTAACTGCTGCGCACGCACGCTTGGGTACGCCGCTGCAAAGCGGCGCCGATGGGCCTCGACCGAGCCCAACCAGGCCCCGCCAAACTGCGCAGCACGCAAATACAGGCCAATATCCACCTCTTCTGCAAAGCCCATTGCACCATGCAACTGCACGGCTTGCTTGCTGGTCAGGCGCGCCGCCGAACCGCACCGTGCCTTGGCGGCACTGATCGCGGCCTCGGTCGTGCTGGCCAAGGGCGCCTGTTCATAGCATTCCAGGGCGTGCTGCCAGGCAGCATTGGCCAACGAGATCTCGATATGCAGGTCCACGCAGCGGTGTTGTACGGTTTGGAACGAACCGAGCGGACGTGCGAACTGTACGCGCTGGCTCACATAATCAAGCGTCTGCTGCAGGCAGCCAGCGGCCTGCCCAGCCTGTTCAGCGCTGTGGGCGATACGCCCTGCCGCCAGCGCCTGTCGCAGCGCTAACTCAGCCTCAGCACCCACCAACAGCGGCTCAGCGTACAACAATGGAGCCTCGTTGAAGTGCACATGGGCCTGGGCGCCGATGCCGGCCGCAAAATCGTCTATGGCAACGCCTGAGGCATCGGCAGCGATCGCTACCAAGGCAAACTGGCCGTCCAACTGGGCGCTTACCAGCAGCACCGAATCTTCCTCACAGCCCAACACGAATTGCTTGCTGCCCCACAGCACGCCGTTCTCGACCCGGCATGCGGGGAGCGGTAGCGCCAGTTGCCCTGCGGCCTCCTGCCAAGCGAGCGTGATGGGCCGCTCAGCCAGGCTCAGCCAACCGGCTAGCTCGGCTACGTCAGCGCTGTGGTTGTGCCTAGCGGCTGCCTGGAGCAGCACCGATGGCATCACACAGCAGGCGACAAAGGGCTCTGCAAGCAAATGTCTGCCCATAACCTCGGTCAATACACAGGCTTCGCTCAAGCCGAGCTCACTGCCACCTAGCACCTCCGGTAGCATGACACCGGTCCAGCCTAGCTCAGCCATCCCTTGCCATAGCCGCCGTTCAAGCGGGCGCACCCGGCCGATCCAGCCGCGCAGGCGGGAGGGCGCATGATTGCCCGCTAGAAAATCGTTCGCCGAATCCCTGAGCAGTTCTGACACACTTGCATGATCATTCATTTCAGCTATCCCATCGCCAAGAAACTGATAAACTATCAGCTATAAAGGCTGTGTGACGCAATATGTAAATCCGCTGCGACCCACCATAACGACGAAAAACAACAAAGATGGAGGCAACATGCTCAGAGGCTTGGATAAGGGACAGCGCGCAGCGCTGCTGATAAGCGAGTGTCAGCAAGGGGTTATAGACCCATCGCTGTCACCTTTCGAAGGGCTGGCCGAGCAGGCTGCGAAGCGCAACATCGTGCAGCGCATCGCTCGCCTTGCAGAGGCATTCAGAAAGGCAGAACTGCCTGTCATTCATTTACACGTCGTGCACCGCCCTGGTTACCCTGACCTACCGCGCACCAGCGCGATCATCGTCCGTTCGGTCAAGGCCCAGCGCATGATCGCTGGTAGCCGGGATGTACTGCCGGTCGATGCGCTAAAACCCCAAGCTACCGACCTGGTTCACGCTCGCAGCTTCTCCTTGGTCGGCTTCCATGGCACCGAGCTGGATTCACTGCTGCGTAACATGGGCGTGCAGACGCTAGTGCCGGTCGGGGTGTCCACGAACGTGGCAATCTCTGGCTTGTCTCTCTGCGGCTCGGATCTGGGCTACCAGGTGGTGGTTCCGGAAGACTGCATCGCTGGCGCTTCGGCCGAGACCCATGAATTTATCGTGCGTAATCAGCTGCCGCTGTACAGCACTGTCAGTCATAGTGATGCCGTGATCGAGACGCTGAGCTGAAAGTAGGCCGGGGCCGCAGCGCGGCCCTTCGCTGGCACTGCTTACCCTGCCCTAGCCGCTATAGCGCTCCCTGAGCACATGCTTAAGGATCTTGTTGAGCGTTTCATTACGAGGCAGGCGGTCAACCCGTTCGAGTTGCTCAGGTATCTTCTGCAGCATGATTCCGCGCTTGAGAAAGTAGTCGACCATCTCTTCGAACTGCAACGGCGGTAGGCCATCACTAGGCTCGATGACCGCGCAGACGCGTTCACCGCGCTCGGCATCGGGCAAGCCGATTACCGCCACGCCAGCCACCTTGGGGTGTTCGTAGAGCAGATCTTCCAACTCCCGCGCCGAGATGTTTTCACCCTTGCGAATGATCACATCCTTCAGCCGCCCGGTAAGCGTCACCCTGCCATCTGCACGTACCACTCCCAGATCGCCAGTGCGGAAGAAGCCCTGTTGATCAAATGCCTCGGCATCCAGGGCGGGATCTGTATAGCCCTTGAACACCGCATGCCCGCGCACGCGAACTTCGCCACTCTCGCCCACTGCGGCAAGGCTGCCGTCAGCATGCACGATACGCAGTTCTACCTCCTCAACCGGCAGCCCCTCACAGTTCGCAAGCTGTTCATCGCTATGCTCGGGCGAGCTGGCGCAGATGAGCGGCACTTCGGTCATGCCGTAATTGTGCGTCAGCGCACAGCCGAGCTCAGCCTTGACCTGGTAGTACAGTTCAGCCGGCTTTGGCGCGCCACCCCCGCAAAGCAGGCGCAGCGAAGGTAACAGTGGCTCCCCTGGCTGGCGCCGCTGTTCGGCCAGCCAGGCTTCATAGTGGGCGGTACTACCGCCGGTAGTACTGACCTTGAGATCCCGGAAAATCGCGGCGGCCTCGGCCACCTGGAACTTGTCCAGCAGCACGGCACTCATCCCGCTGCACAGCAGCATGGCGGTATACATTGCCCCGCCAATGTGCGCATAGGGGAACGCCATGGAGCCTACGTCCGTGGCATCCACACCCATCGCTCGGGCAAGGTTACGCCCTGCGATCATCAGGGTCTGATCGGTGTGACGGGCCCCTTTGGGCTCGGACGTAGTGCCCGAGGTGTAGTACACCCAGCGCACAGCGGCACCGTCTTCCGGCACCGGCGGCAGCTCGGCTGGCTTGCCTTGGGGCAGGTCGCCGGCCATCACGATGGTGACCGGCTTGAGCCCAAGGCCTTGGCATACGCGTTGCGCCATCGCCGGGTAATCACGCTCTTGGCTGCCCGGCACCAAGAGAAACTGCGAGCGATTCCGCGCCAGCACGCTGCGCAGTTCATGCTCCCCATACAGGGAGATGATCGGCGTCTGTATCGCGCCCAGGCGCGCCAGCGCCAGCGCAGTCAGCACCGCCGGTATGCCGGTGGGGAGCTGCCAGGTCACGACCGAACCGGGGCCAATACCTCGCTGCTGGAAACCTGCGGCTAGCCGTTCGGCGATGTGCAGCGCCTGGGCAAAACTCATGCGTTGGCGGCTACGCCCATCAATGAGCATGGTTGCCACTGGTGTCAGGTTGGCGCGACGCTGCAGCAGGGCCCACAGGGTAGGTGCTGCCAGTAGGGGTTGATCCATGATGCTTACCAGGCTGAGCGGTGGGCGCCGCCATCCACGGGGATCAGGCATCCGGTAATGTAGCCACCTAGCTGCGAGCATAGGTAGGTCGCCAAGGAGGCGATCTCCTCTGGTTTACCCATTCGGCGTACCGGCACGCCTTTCGATAGGCGCTGGAGCATGTCATCCAGCGAAACGCCTTTGCCTGCCGCCAGTGTATCGACCTGGCTGCGCATGTGTTCGGTGGCAATCCAACCTGTGGCGAGGGTATTGACGGTGACACCGTACGGGGCAAATTCATCAGCCAGTTGCTTGTTCAAGGTGACGACGCCAGCACGAGCGGTATTGGCCGCCATCAAGCGTAACCCCGGGGCCGGCTCCTTTGCAGCAGCAGTCCCTATGGTCAGCAGCCGCCCCCACTGCTGCTCACGCATATGCGGCAGGGTTGCGCGGGCCAGGTGTACCACGCTCATGACCAAGCCTTGGAAGGCATCGTTGAAGACATCTGCGCTGTCCTCGAGAAAGTCTCCTGGCTCACCGCCATGCACGTTGGTGATAACGATATCCGGGGCGGCAAATGCTTCGCGCGCCAGTGCTACGGCGCGCAGGACATCGACTTCACGCGTGAGGTCTGCGCTCACCCCGATTGCCGTACCGCCTTTGTGGCGGATACTGGCCACCGTCTCATCGATGGCGCCTTGCCCCCTGGCCACTACCACCACTCGGCAACCTTGCGCTGCGAGCATTTCACTGCAAGCGCGGCCGATGCCTTTGCTGCCGCCAGAGACCAGGGCCACACGGCCTGTCAATTCCAGATTCATTGTGCAAACTCCAAACGTCATGTCAGCTTCGCGAGTTCAGTCGAAGACAGGGTAGAGCGCAGCCGCTACGCCCTACCCTGCGCTGCCCGGGTTCAAATCGTGCTGCGGGAGACCTGGGGGCGACCAACCTCGTTGGCGGTGTGCGCTGCTGGCTCAAAGGTTCTCGTGGGTGCGGCGTGCGCCTTGGGCGGGCCAGCCTGCTCGGCCTTTGGTGAAGGCAGAAGGAAGTACGACAGGGCCGGGATCAGCACCAAGGCACCGAGCATGTTCCACAGGAACATGAAGCTGAGCAGGATGCCCATGTCTGCCTGGAACTTGATCGGCGACCAGATCCACGGCAGCACGCCGGCCGCCATGGTCAAGCCAACGAGCCCGACGATGCGGCCAACGAAGTCCAGGGAGCCTTCATAGGATTTAGCCAGGCTCATCCCCTGACGCTGCATGCCCAGCTGAACGCTGAGCAGGTAGAGGGCGTAGTCGACGCCCACGCCGACCCCTACGGCGATCACCGGCAACGTGGCCACCTTGATGCCGATGTCGAGCATGACCATCAGTGCTTCGCAGAGTATCGACGTGATGATCAACGGGATCAGCGCCACCACCACCGCACGCCAGCTGCGGAAGGTAATGAAACACAGCAAGGCAACGGCGCCATAAAGCACCAGGTGCAGTGTCCAGAAGCTGCGCTTGACCACGATATTGGTGGTCGCCTCAATCCCGGCGCTGCCGGCGGCCAGCATGAACACCCGGTTTTCGGTGTTAAATTCAGCAGCATAGTTCTCCACCTGCTCTACAACCCGGTCCAGCGTAGCGGCCTTGTGATCTGCCAGATACGCCACCACCGGGGTGATCTCGCAGCTGCGATCGGCCAGCTCTGGCCGATCCGTGGAGAACATATTGAAGGCTTGCGTGCGATTGCTGTTGTTGCGCGTGAGGGTCATCCACTTTGGGTTGCCCTCGAACATACCGGCAGTGGCCAAGCGAATGCCGTCGGCCGGTGAGAAGGTGGTCTGGACACCAGGGATTTCCCGCAGGCGGGCACTCAACCGATCGGCCTCCACCAGTGAAGCGAAGTGCGTGCACTCGCCCCGCGGGGTCTTGAGCATCACCACGAACTGGTCGGTAGATAACCCATAGTTCTCAGTGACATAGGCAACGTCACGGTTGTAGCGCGATTCGGGGCGCAGTTCAGGGGCACCTGGGTTCAAGTCGCCAAATTTAACCTGCTGGCTAATGGAAAGGCCGACGGCAGTGACCACCACTGCGCATGCCACCGTGATCGTGGCGCGGCGGCGCTCAGTCAAGCGGATCAACCCTGTACGAATCGCCTGCACCGGGCTGCGGCCGGCGTCCAATTGCTGCGCCGACTGCACGCTACGTTTGGCAGCCGCCTGGCTGACACCAAAGTAAGACAGCAGCACCGGGATCAGGAACAGCTTGGTGAAGATCAGGATCGCCACGCCCAGGCTGGTGGTCAAGGCCATGTCGCGAATCACCGGGATATCGATGATCATCAATACTGCAAAGCCAACGATGTTCACCAGTAGCGCTGTGAGCCCGGCCATGAACAGCCGGCGGAACGTGTAACGCGCCGCGACATACTTGTGGGTGCCACGGCCCACGTCCTGCATGATGCCGTTCATTTTCTGCGCGCCATGGGACAAGCCGATGGCGAAAATCAGAAACGGCACCAGGATCGAATAAGGGTCGAGTACATAGCCTAGTACGCTAAGCAGGCCCAAGAGCCAGACCACGCCGAGCATCGCGCAGAACACCAGCAGTAGCGTACTGCGCAGGCACCGCGTGTACGCCAGCACCAAGACGCTGGCGATGAGCACCGAATAGGCGAAATACATCATGACATCGTAAAGCCCGTCGATCAGGTCGCCGACCAGCTTGGCGAAGCCAATGATGTGGATCTTGATCTTGTCGCTCTGGAGCGAACGAACCTGGGCCTCCAACTGGTGAGAAAAGGCGCTGTAGTCCAGTGCTTTGCCGGTCTCAGGATTGATGTCCAGGAGCGGCACGAAGATCATCGACGAGCGCATGTTGTTGGCAACATAGCTGCCGACGATGCCCGCCCGGGTAATGTTGTCCCTCAGTTGCTCCATTGACGCTGGGCTACCGTCCCAACGATCGGGGATCACCGGGCCGCCGCGATAGCCTTCCTCGGTGACCTCGGTCCAGCGCAGGCTGCTGGTCCATAGGCCACGCATCCAGCCCTGGTCAACGCCGGGCAACAGGAATACGGCATCGTTGACCCGTTGCAGGGCCAGCAAGTAGTCCTTGTCAAAAATGTCACCTTGGGTGTTCTCTACCACGATACGGGTGGAGTTACCCATGCCCCGCAGGGTGTCGCGGTGCTCGAAGTAGTTCTGGATGTAAGGGTGTGACTGCGGGATCATTTTCTCGAAGCTGGTGTTCACGGGCAGTTTCAGCGCGCTCCAGCCAAAGAACAACGTCAGCAACGCACACAGCGCGATGACCGCGACACGATGGTTGAACACCATGCGTTCCAGCCAGTTGCCACTGGCCCTGTCGAATTGCTGCGGGTCCGCAATGACAGGCATGTCGAGTGCGTTTGAGAAAGCCATATTCGCCTCTTATTGTTCTTTATTCGCTACGCTTAACGCACGTTTACCTGACGCACACCTGAATAACCAACCGTCACCGCTTTGCCGTCTGGCAACAGCGCCAGGCTTGAGAAGCGTCCAGGCCGGGTTACCGGCAAGGCCTCGAAACGATCAATCATCGCATCGCTGACGCTCACGCGACCGTCGACGCTGGCAAGCAAGAAGCGCCCGTCTGGCATTGCTTGGACGTCACTTAGCGCAACCTTTATGCCGGTTGCTACCGGCGACCACGCCGTGCCTTGGTCCAAGGACTTGTAGGTGGTGCCGCGCAACCCCGCAGCAATCACCGCGTGTGGTGTTGCCTCGATACTGAAGAAGCTGCCGCTGTAACCCGTTTCAATGGGTTCAAATCGGCCGGCAGGCTGATTCAAGCGGAACACGATACCGCGCTCAGAGGCGATGAATACCTGCCCCCCCACCCCAGCGATTGCCAGGTAATGGAGAAACTCCGGGTTATCCACCCGCTCCATCCAGGACACCCAGGTTTTGCCGCCATCGGTTGTGGCCAGCAAAGTTCCGAACGTGCCTGCGGCGAAGCCGCGTTGGTCGTCTGCAAACCAAACGTCCATCAGCGCCTGCTCCGGCCCGTCTTTATAGTTAAGCTTGACGCCCTCTAGGTAGGCCTGGGCGGTTTCATCGCCATGCTCGGCTAACACAGTGAAATGATCGAACAGATCCTTCGCGGCCTGACGACCGTCGTACTGCTTGACCCAGCTTTTGCCATGGTCAGTGCTGTGCAGGATGACGCCATCATGACCTACCGCCCAACCTTTCTCGGCGGTTACGAAATCCACCCCCAGCAGATCGGAAGATACCGGGGAAGCAATTTGCTGCCAGGTAGCGCCAGCATCATCGGAGGCAATGATTAGCCCGTGGGCTCCCACGGCCACCAGCCTGTTGCCCGCCACGGCAACCGCATTGAGCTGGGCAGAGACCAGGTTGCTCACGGTCGCGGCCGGGCGGTCCAGTGGGTCGATAAACGTGTCGGCTTGCTCCGCCAGAACGGGCAGGCAGCACGACACAAGTACAAACATAAACAGTTTACGTACCGCAGCCATTTCAACCTCACACCGGTGCCGGAAACGACGTGGAGGGAGATTGCTCCCCCTCCGCTCAACCTCTCAGCGGCCGCTCAGCGCACCCCACTGCCTGCCAGGTTGCCTGAGGTGAAGAAACTCGCCGGGTAAGGGCCCACCTGGTAGAAACCGGTCATTTTCGGCGCACCCATGAGCGAGCCATTGCCATAGACGCCCTTGGTCATGTCGTAGAGTACGTACTGGCCATTGCGGTAGGCCGGCTTCTCATACTGTTGCACCGACGGCTGATACATCAGGTGATGGACCTTGCCAGCCTGATCTTGCGAGTAATAGGTAAGAATGCTCCAGCTGTCCTCGTCCAGCATGAAATGCTTGACCTTCTGCACGTGTCGCTCGCCTGCCTTGAGGGTCGCCTCCACTACCCATACCCGGTGCAGTTCCCAGCGCAAGACATCGGGGTTCAAGTGCTTAGGCGTGTTGGCGACCTTGGGATCAACGCTCCATGCCTTGTAGGTGTTGTAAGGCACGAGCATTTCCTTGCGCCCTACCAGCTTGAAGTCAAACTTGTCCATCTTGCCGTCAAAACCGTTGATCTCATCGAACAACAGGATGCCGCCGCTAGAAGTACTTACAGTGTCGTACTTGAATTCAGGCGCCAGCCGCACACGACGCTGACCGGGCACGTAGGTCCAGGCCATTGCCTCTCGCTTGTGGGTTTCGAGGAAGTTAAAGCGCATCTGCTTGACCCCCGCCGATGCCGATGGCTCGCTTGTGGACGCCACCAGTGCCCAGTAGGGCTGGTTGTCAGGCACCTTGTCGAGGCTGTTGTCCCAGTACAGGTTGCGGTTTTCAATCTTCTGAACGCTGGTCAGGCTCACGCCGCCAGAACTGTCGATCAAGTAGGCGGCCTGCGTACCCTCGGAGAACGGCACCTCGTACTTGACGCTGGCGTTCCACATAGCCTCATAACCGTCTTTCGGGATCGGGAAGGGAATCTGTGCATGGGCACCCTCAAGGCCCGGGGCAGCGCCTACCAGCTTAGGGTTTTTAACCCGTTTGATCGTGTTCTCATAAACCCACTCTGGGTAGCATGCGGTGCGGTGAGTCTTGTACACGTCGACGCGAAAAGTCTCCGGGTACCGCTTGAACAGCTCCAGGGTACCGCCGTCCAACTTGTCCTTGTACTGTTCAAGATTGGTTGCCGTTACGCTGTACAACGGCTTTTCGTTGGCAAACGGATCCGCATAAGGCGAACCACCTTTGGCGCCCATGATCGGCTTGTAGTCGGCTGGAGCCGAGCAAAGGCCGCCGTCCCAGGCCGGAATGCTGCCATCAGCGTTAGCCGCCTTGATCGCCCCTAGAGGCGTCAGGCTCTGGCCCAGCTGCTTGATCTCGTCGTCCGTAGGCGTGGCGAAGGCATGGCTCACGAGCAGCACACTCGTGGCACCGGCAATCAGCATTTTTTTGTAATACATTGACTAATCCCTCACGTCGGGCAGAAAAAGCGGAACTGGCTAGTACGTCGCCTTATAGGTAAAGGACAGCCAGCCATGATTGTTCTGAACGGCCGCACCGTTGGTGTAATCGCTGGTTACGTAACTATTCGCCGGGTTGACGTCGTAGTCAGCGTATGAGTCGATCCACTTGAGCGTAAAGTTATGCACCTGGCGATACTTACCGCTAATACCGACAGAGTAGTTGTAGGCATCTTCACTGGTGCCGCCCAAGGTTGGGCTGTTACCGTCGATGCCGTAGGCGACGCTGACAGGCATCGACACATCCCAGCCTGGGAACAACTGCGGCCACTCCGGTGTGAAGCCAACCTGCATGCCCCACGAGTCCTTGGTCGCACAATTTTCTGTGAAGCCGGTTACGCAGCCGTGGCCACGGCCGTTGAAGCGCTCTGAGTTCTCGGTGATCTTGTCCAGACGGTTATAGGTCACCTCACCCTGCAACGTGCCCCCTTCCCACAACGCTGTCTTGGGCAAGAGGTAGATGCCGTTGATCAAGCCGTGCCAGGAATTACCTCGAGCGCCTTCTGCTTCATCGTAAGTTGCATCGGTATTGTTACCCGGTACCACGGAGTAGCCGGCTACTGAGTTGAGCGCAGTGTTCTTGCGATAAGAGAGCTCCCCTGCAACGCTGATGGTGCCAATATTCTTGGTCAAGCTGAAGCCGTACAGCTCGGTGTCCCGGGCATAGTTCAGGCGGATTGCGTTAGGCAGCGACCGGAATACACCGGGGGCGACCTGGGTAATACCAGCCTGGGTAAAGCTCCAAGGCAGCTTTTCATCGAACTTGCGGTAGTAAAGGCCTGCCGTACCTTCCAGCCAGTAGGGGCTCCAGCGCAAGTTCACGCCAAAATCACCGCTGTCGTGCGGCTCGAGATCGTCGCCGTTGGGGATGCTGAACAGCGAAGCGGGCGAGCCAAGGTCGGAGCGCGCACCGTCAGAGCCGGAAAAGTAGGTGCCGCCCGGCACCAGGCGAAACGGCTTCCAATCCAGCAGGTACTGGGCTGAGAGCGCCAACTCGTCGGTCAACTGGATGGTGGTGGATATCTGGTCAAGTGGCAGGAACAGTTCCTTGGCTTCCGAGCCAGGGCTCGTGGCCGACTTGATGGTGTCCACCGGGCCTTGCGAGTAGGCAATACTGTTGCCAATCGAGAACAGCGACTCACCCCAGTACACGTTGTGCTGGCCAGCCTTGATGTTGACGCCGACCTCGCCTAGCTGGAAACCAGTGAAGACAAAGGCGTCGAGGATCTCTCCGGAAGGCCCGGAGATATATCGGTTGGCATAGCCGTTGTAGTGATTATTGGTGTAGTTACCACTGGCACCAAGCGCACTGTTGGGTTCGGCGCTGTCCTGGTAGACGGTGTCATACCAACCCGCGGCGCTCACTCGGAAGCCATGCTTTTGGCGCCAGACGACGTCAAGTTCGGTGAGCAGGTCCAGGCGGTTGGTGATCATGGCGCCACGGTCGAACTTGTTCTCTGTATCGTCGAAAAACGGCGATCGGTTGAAATTGTCGTTTTTCCCTTCCATGCGCCATCCGGCGTTATAGCGCACGGTGTTGTCCCAGCGCACGTCGAAGTCTGGGTTGCCGGTGTCGATCGACATTGCCTGCACGCCACCGCCACTGACGCCAAGGATCAATGCGATCGAACAGGCTAATTTGCTGGGGCTATATAGGCCAGGAACACCACTACAAGCATTTCTTGTTTTTGTTGTTTTCAATTGGATGCTTCTCCGATTCAGATCGGTTTTTTTGTCGACTCCGCACGTCCGGAGGCGGTCACAACATCGGCAATCTAGAAGCGGCAAGCCCATCAAAGGCCCCTGTCGGGCGCTGCTCCTGGAAAGATAAGCTAACATAGCGTCAGCTTTGCGCAAGCCCTCTGTACACAAAAAAAAGAAGCGTCCACGGTTTTCGTTTCCAATCAGTAACTTAACCTGATTGATGGCAATACGATAGCCTTTTGGCCTATGCCAGGGCTACGACATTCAGCGTGCAAACAGTGACCTTGGGTCAGGCAGATACCACTGAGATAGAGCGTTTAAGGCCGGTTACACTCAAAGCATCCGCCACCCTCTTTCCGCCTTGCGCACTCACTGAAGCGTTCAGCACACCCTCACCATTCAATATCCTGGAGCCGCCGACCCAGGCGCATCTGCCAGCCAGGGAGCTAGCGCGCAGTTACCTAAGCATGCCTCTAGCGCTCTCCCTTTAACTGATATATCGTCAGCTATATATCAATGCCCGCGGCCATTAACGAGGCCGGACCCAGCATGAGGGTTAGTGGCCAGAGCGCTATTCACAGGAGGCAACGATGCCACACGCTCCCTACCCCCACCTTTCACAGGACTTGCTCCTGCGAAACCTGCGCATCCCCAACCGCACGGTAATGGCACCCATGTCCACTAACCTGGGCAGTAAGGACGGCTTCGTGACGTGCGAGCAGATTGCGTTCTATCGCGAACGCGCTGCGGGTGGCACAGGCATGATCATCGTAGAGTTCTGCTGTGTAGAGGGCGCGACTGGGCGTTCCGAGCACCGCCAGCTGACCCTGGAGACCCCTGCCCAAGTCGCTGGCCATCAGCGTTTGGTGGAGGCAATCACCTCCGCTGGCTCAGTTGCCTGCCTGCAACTGCAGCATGGCGGCCGCGGCGCCAAGCGCGACCTGTTAGCCGATGGCATGCCCATCGCGCCAAGCGATGTCGCCACCCGCTCCGGCCGGTTGATGGCCCGCGCAATGACCGACGACGAGATCGAGCGGCTGATCGAGGCGTTCGGCCGGGCTGCCGAACTGGGAGTGCAAGCCGGCTACCAAGCCGTCGAGTTGCACGGCGCCCATGGCTACTTGCTGACATCATTCCTGTCGCCCTACTCCAACCAACGCACAGACCGCTGGGGCGGCGACGAAGAACGCCGGCTCAACTTCCCCCGCCGGGTTATTCAACGGGTCCGGCAGAGCATCGGCGACCGGCCGCTGATCTTCCGGCTGTCTGCCGATGAGTTCACCCCTGAAGGGCTGGCCATTGAAGACATGGAGCGCATTGCGCCCAAGCTTGTGGCTGCCGGCGCGGATGCTCTGCACGTATCGATCGGGCTTGGCTGGACCAGCTTCGACAAGGTGGTAGAGCCCATGTCTACCCCTGAAGGGTGGCGCCTGCCCTACTCCAAGCGCATTCGTGCGGCCGCTGGCGTGCCGGTGATCACCGTAGGGCAGATCCGTTGGCCAGAAACAGCCGAGCGCGCCCTGCGTGAAGGCGATGCCGACCTTATCGCACTCGGCCGGCCGCTATTGGCCGACCCGCAGTGGGCCAATAAAGCCTTGCGCGGGGAGCGGGAGCAGATTCGGCCGTGCACGTCGTGCAACTATTGCGTGGCCATCAGTTCAGCCGCAGACGGTGCGATTGGCTGCGCCGAGAACCCGCGCGCAGGCCATGAGCTGGACGCGCTACCGGACGCCGGCAGCCTACGTGGCCGCCGTGCGGTGGTGATCGGCGCCGGCCCAGGCGGCATGGCGGCTGCATTGATGCTGCAGCAAGCCGGCTTCGTCACCGAGTTGCACGAATCCCGCACGGTGCTCGGTGGCGGCCTTATCGCCTCGGCAGCACCGCCTTTCAAGGACAAGCTCACCTGGTACCTGGATTACCTCAAGAGCCAGCTCGAGCGCAGCGAAGTAAAGGTGCGTTTGGGGAGCAGGGCTGGCCTGGCCGACCTCACCCAAGGTGAGGCCCCGGCCATCGTGATGCTCGCCACAGGCGGGCAACCGCTGCGGATGCCGATTGAAGGTGCGAACAGCCCTGTGGTGATCGATGCCTATGAGTTGTTGATGGGCACCCGACCGTCGCTCCCCGTCGATACCAATGAATACCCGGTGCTTGTCTACGGCGGCGGCGAAACCGGTTGTGAAACGGCCGAGTTGCTCAGCGAACAAGGCCACGAGGTCATCCTGGTGAGCCGCTCTTCGGCCGAGCAACTGGCGCGCTCCGCAGAAATGATTTACCGCGGCGTGCTCAAGCGCCGGCTGCAGAACAACCCGCGCATGCACATTCAAGACAACGCCAGCATCGAGCGCATTTTTGATGATGGGCGCGTCGTGCTGCGCCATCAGGACGGCTCGGTTAGCCAGGTACAAACCAGTGCAGTCCTGATTGCCCAAGGCCGGCGCCCTGATGAGAGCCTGCTGCGCGGCCTGCTCGAAGCACAGATACCGGTAAGCGTAATCGGGGATGCGCGTCGCGGCGGGCGCATCGGCGATGCCGTGCATGACGCTTACCGAGCGGTCCATGGCCTGTGCGCCGTGGCCACTCCGGTGCAGCCGTTGGCGTGTTGAACGAGACCTGAATCTGTCGAAGGAAATTGCCATGCAACTACAGCTCACCGCGGAAGATGAATGCTTTCGCGACGAAGTTCGCGCCTTTCTCAAGGCCAACCTGCCAGCGGATGTGATCCGCCGCACCCGCACGGGCATGCACCCACCAAATGAAGACGATCGCCGCTGGTGGAATCGGGTTCTGCATGACAAGGGCTGGGCCGCAGCGCACTGGCCAGTGGAATACGGCGGCACCGGCTGGTCGCACCTGCACACGCATATCTTTGAGTACGAATCCTGGTTGGCGGGCGCGCCTGAGCTGCGCTGGCAAGGTTTGCGCCTGCTTGGCCCAGTGCTTTATACGTTTGGCAGTGCCGAGCAAAAGGCCCGCTACTTGCCCGCCATCCTCAAGGGTGAGGAAATGTGGGCTCAGGGTTTCTCCGAGCCTGGCGCGGGCTCGGACCTGGCCTCGCTGAAGACCCACGCCGTGCTGGACGGTGACCACTACATCATCAACGGCCAAAAGCTTTGGACCACCGAAGGCCAGTATTGCGAGCAAGGGTTCTTCCTAGTCCGCACGGAAAACGCCGACCGCCCGCAGAAAGGCATTTCGATGATCATCATCGACATGCGAACCCCAGGCGTCACCGTGCGCCAGATCCCGATGATCAATGGCGAAGGGTCCACCTGCGAGGTGTTTCTCGATAACGTCCGGGTGCCTTGCGCCAATCTGCTTGGGGAGCCCGGCAGTGCATGGTCCCAGGCCAAGTTCCTGCTGTCGAATGAACGCACCTCGAGCGCTGACCTGTACAAGGCCCGTGGCGACCTCGAGCGCATTCGTATCATCGCCAGCAACGAGCACAAGGGCGGACAACCGCTCCTGCTCGACCCCACCTTCGCCCGTCGCTTCGGCGCGCTGCGGCTGGAAGTCGAGGCCTTGGAGTGGTCGGTACTGCGAGTCATGCACGAGGCACCCAGCCGGCATCCGATTGCGGCTTGCGCCTCGGTACTCAAGGTGCGGGGCTCCAGCCTGCAGCAAAAGCTCACCGAGCTGATGGTAGACGCCTTGGGTCAGCGCAGCCTGCGCCAATACCGGCGCGACGAGGCCTACGCCGAGCCTGCCGGCGACCCGCTGTGGCCTGCGTACACACCGGGTGTAACCACTGACCTCATGTACTTGCGTGCCTGCACCATCTATGGCGGCGCCATGGAAGTGCAGAAAAACATCATCGCTAAACTGGCATTCGGATTCTGACCATGAACTTCGATCTCACCGATGAGCAACGACTGCTGAGCGACAGTGCCGAGCGCTACGTACGCGAACGCTACTCCTTCGAGGAGCGCAGGCATCTGTTCAAGGACGCCCAAGGCTTCTCGCGCCACCATTGGCGTGCCTTTGCCGAAATGGGATGGCTCGCCCTGGACATCCCGGAAGCACTCGGCGGCTTGGGCGGCACTGGCCACGACTTGGTGCTGTTGATGGAACAACTGGGTGCGGGCCTGGTAGCCGAACCCGTGGTGGACACCGCCGTGCTCTGTGCTCGCCTGCTACTTCCTTGGGGCGAGCCGGCGCTGCGTGAGCAGCTGCTTGAGCAAGTAATCATGGGCGAGGTGGTGCTGGCCCTGGCGCATCAAGAACAACAGATGCGTCACGAGTACGAATTCGAGGTGTCGACCAAGGCCCGAGCCGTCGCCAATGGCTGGACGCTGTCCGGAGTCAAGCATCGGATCTTCCATGGCGCGGGTGCCGATCACTGGGTGGTCAGCGCCGAGATCGAAGGTACCGGTGACTTCGCCCTGTTCCTGGTGGCACGACAAACAGCAGGCGCGGCACTTGAGGATTATGAACTGATCGATGGTACCCGCGCGGCCGACATCAGCTTCGACCATGTGCTGCTTCCGCAGAGTGCACTGATCGCCCGCGGTGATGTAGCCCAACAAACTTTGGAAACCGCCCTCGATTATGCGGTGCTGGCTACCAGCGCCGCATGCCTCGGCTCGATGGAGCAGGTCATGGCGTTGACCGCAGATTACCTCAAGACCCGCGTGCAGTACGGCAAGCCACTGGCGCAGTTCCAGGCGCTGCAACACCGCATGGCTGAAATGTTCGTGGAGACCGACCAGGCGCGTTCGATGTTGTTCAGCGCCGTTCGCGCCTTCGAGACCGGTGACCCAGTGCAGCGCGGCCTGGCTGTCTCGGGCGCCAAGGTGATCGTTGCGCGTGCCCAGTACTTCGTAAGCGGCCAGGGCATCCAGTTGCATGGGGCCATCGGTACCACGGACGAATATGCCGTGGGCCACCATTACAAGGCAGCCGTGGTCTACGACAAGCGTTTTGGCGATAGCGAATTTCACCTCGATCGCGCCAACGCAGACCTGCGCCTGGCAGATGATCGCCGCCTGCGAGGTGCCCTCTATGCATGACTACCTGCCGCTTTCCTTCGCCGATGACCTGGAGCAACGCGCCCGCAGCTATGCCGATGAACCGGCCTACCTGCAGGACGCACGACACATCTCCCACGGCGAACTGTTGACCAGCGCCAAGCTGATCAGCTCGGCCATCTACGCCGCGGGCGTACGCCGCCAGGACCGAGTCGGCATCCTTTCGATGAATTCCATCGAGTTCGGCGAGATCATGGCAGCCACACAGTGGGCTGGTTTCATCCTGGCGCCGGTGAATTTCCGCCTGGCGCCGGCAGAAATCGCCAGCATCATTCGCGACGGTGCTCCCAAGCTGTTCTTTTTCGAGGCCCAGTACCTACCAATCATGGAGCAGCTGCGCCATGAGCTGCCATCGATTGAAACTTACGTGTGCATTGGCGCCGAAGCAGACTGGGCGTTGCACCATGAGGACTTTTTCTGCACCGGCGATGAGGCCGGCCCGCCGATTCGCGCCAGTGAGCAGGATATCTGCTGCCTGATTTACACCAGTGGCACCACCGGCAAGCCCAAAGGCGTGATCTGGGGGCACCGTGAATATCGCCAACTGATACAGATGGACGCCTGGCTGTGCGATATGCAGCAACCGGACGTCACCCTGATCGTCATGCCGATGTTCCACCTAGGCGGCATGGTCATCAGCCTGTCCCAGCACGTGCGGGGCGGCGCTGCCTACCTGCAGCGCCAGTTCGAGCCACTGGAAGTGCTCAAGGCCATCGAACAACAACGCCTGTCTATCTTGCTGCTGGCGCCCACCATGGTGCAGATGGTCCTGGACCACCCCTATGTGGCCCAGGCGGACTTCTCCAGCGTGCGCACCATCATCTATTCGGCAGCACCCATGCCGGTGCCGGTGCTCAAGCGGGCCATCGAGGTATTTGACGGTTGCGGCTTCGTCAACCTGTTTGGCCAGAGCGAAATCTGCATGTTCTGCCTCTCGGCAGAGCAACACCGGCCCGATGGTAGCGAGCAAGAGCGCAAGCGCCTTGGCTCTGTAGGCAAGCCCTACCCCAACTTGCTGACCAAGGTAGTGGACGATCATGGCCAGGAATGCCCAGTGGGTGAACCCGGCGAGATTCTTGCCAAGAGCAGCGCCATGTTCCGCGGCTACTGGAACAACCACGGCGCCACCTTGGAGACCCTGCGCGACGGTTGGTGTCACACCGGCGACATGGGTCGTTTCGACGAGGACGGCTTCCTGTACCTGGTAGACCGCAAGAAAGACATGATTATCACGGGTGGCGAAAACGTCTACTCGCGCGAAGTGGAAGAAGCTCTGCTCCAGCATCCCTGCGTATCGGAATGCGCGGTGATCGGCATCCCGGACCCCAAGTGGGGAGAAAACGTCTGCGCGGTGATCACTTTCAAACCCGGTCGCAGCGCCAGTGAAAATGAGCTGATCGAGCACAGCCGCGGGTTGATTGCCGGCTACAAAAAGCCGAAGAAGGTCATCGTGGTGGACGCCCTGCCAAAGTTGGTAACAGGCAAGGTCAACAAGATCGAGTTGCGCGGCCTGTACGCCAAGGCCTGACCTGAATCCATCGTGAATAATAAGAAGAAGAGAGACAGTAAATGCTCAACCTGTCGATGAAGCCCACAGGCTGGTTCCAGATCGGCTGGAGCGCGGAGATTGCTCCAGGCGGCGTCAAGCCAATGAAATACTTTGGCCATGACCTCGTTGCATTCCGCAGCGATGCTGGCGAACTGGCCGTCCTAGACGCCCACTGCCCACACATGGGTGCCCACCTGGGCCATGGCGGCAAGGTCAAGGGTGACTGTATTGCTTGCCCGTATCACGGCTGGGAATGGAACACTCGGGGCGAGAATATGTTAATCCCCGGTGAGGAGCGGCGGATACCAAAAAAAATGCGCAAATGGCACGCGGTGGAGCGCCATGGCCTTATGTTCCTCTGGCATGACCCCGCCGGTGGCGCGCCACGTGAAGGCTGGGAGCTGCCTGACGTGTTCGAGCACCCCGAGCACCCGGCCAACCCGCAAGACTTCTACCCCTGCTACCCGAATGCGATTGTATTCAAGCCCAATGAGCGCATCCACCCGCAACTGATGACAGAGAACGCGGCCGATACCGCGCACTTCCGATTTACCCACCACGCGCCGGAAGACCCGGAGTTGCTCCATTTTGACACCAGCACGCCGGTGTGGAAGTCCGAAATGGGTTTTCTAAACAAGCACACCAAAGAAATTGCCTTGCGCTTGCACGCCAGGAATGCCGGTGTGGGATTGTCCTTTACCATCTTCCAGCACAAGGTGCTAGGTCGACGCCTGGTGCTGTCTTGCACGCCAATTGATGACGACAGCTCTGATCTGCGCGTCAGTTATTACTTCCCGCGTGACCCCACCTCCCCCGAGGTCATGCCCGAGCATGTGCGGGCATTGGCGCGCCAGACCGAGGAGCTGTTCGAGGAAGACGCCCGCATGTGGCGGCACCAGCGTTTCCGCCAGCAGCCTATTTTTGCTAAGCGGGATGTCACCGCCTACCGCGCGCTGCGCCAATGGTGCGCGCAGTTCTATGAGGCCGAGGGCCACCCGATCGGGCCAATGAAGGTTATGGAGGACGAGCAATGAGCACCCTCCCGTGCAATGAGGGCTGTATATGAAGCTGGCGATCACTGCAGAGCAACAGATGCTTCGCGACTCGGTGGCGCGCCTGTTTGCCGAACAATCGACCCCGGCCAAGGTTCGCGCAGCCGAAGCCAGTGGCTTTGACCCTGCGCTTTGGCAGCATCTGGTGGAGATGGGCATTACCACCATGCGTGTGCCGGTCGAAGCTGGTGGCAGCGACTTGGGCCTGTTCGATGCGTTGTTGGTGGCCGAAGAGGCCGGTCGCCACCTGACCTCTGTGCCATTGGCCGAAAGTCTCCCGGCTGCGCGCCTGCTGGCAACCTTGGGCAGCCCGCAAGCCACTGAATTACTCGAGCGCATCAACCGTGGTGCAGTGGTAACCCTGTTGCCATGGCCGCTGGATAAGCCAGCCCAGCACGTGGTGCTACCCGGCGTGGGCGCTGCCGAAGCCGTGCTAGCGCTGGACGGCAATAGCATCGTCGCGCTCACCGGCGAGCTTTTGCGCCAACCCCAGGAAAACCTGGGCAGCGACAGCTGCCGGGTACTTGCCAAAACGCAGCTGGTTAGCCTTGAGCGTGAGCTACTGGCAAACAGTGAGGATGCTCGTCGCGCGTTCCTCGCCGCCGTTGAAGAATGGAAACTGCTCAAGGGTGCGATGCTGGTGGGCCTTTCGCGTCAGGCCATTCAATTGGCGGCAGGCTATTCGTGTGAGCGTAAACAGTTTGGCAAGTTTATCGGCAGCTTCCAGGGCATCGCCCATCCATTGGCTGATGCGCTGACCGAAGTAGACGGCAGCCAGTTGCTGCTTTGGCATGCCGTGGCGGCGATTGCGGGCAACCAGGCGGACGCCGCTGCGATGGTCTCCATGGCGTGGTGGTGGACTGGGCAAGCAGCGAATCGGGCGGTAGCCTGTGCCCTGCATACCTTTGGTGGCTACGGGGTATCGCTGGAGCACGACATCCAACTCTACTATCGCCGTGCTCGTGCCTGGTCGCTGCTGGCAGGCGACCCAGCGCTGGAGCTCGATACCATCGCCGACCGGTTGTGGAACGAGCAAACCGAGGTACCGCTGCCTGATGCTGGCGAAGTCACCGTCGAGTTCGGCTACGGCGAGGCCGCGGCGCGCTTTGCTGAGGAGGTGCGCGAGTTCTTCGAGGCCGCCCTCACTGACGAGCTGAGAGCCCATGCGCATCACTCGGTCGATGGCTACCACCCAGGGTTCAACCGCGCGCTGGCCGAAGCCGGCCTGCTGTTCCCGCACTGGCCGGAACAATGGGGCGGGCGTGGCAAGAACGCATTCGACATGCATGCGCTGCAGGAAGTGTTCGAGACGTTCAATTGGCAGCGCATCACTGGCCCTATTACCAACCAGGTGGCGCAGATCGTCATGCGCTTCGCTAGCGAGCAGGCCAAGGCTGAAGCCCTGCCCCGGTTTGCCCGTGGCGAGGCGTTGGCGTGCCTGGGCTTTAGCGAACCCTCCTGCGGCTCGGATGTGTTCGCGGCGGCGACCCGTGCCACACGCACCGTGCAGGGGGCGTGGCGAATAGAGGGGCAAAAGATCTTCACCACTGCGGCAAACCTGGCCGACTATTGCTTCCTGCTGGCCAGGACCGATCTCGAAGCCCCCAAGCACGCAGGCCTGACATTGTTCCTGGTGCCAATGACGCTGCCGGGGATCGAAGTACAACCGGTCCATACCATGCAGGATGAGCGCACCAATATCACCTACTTCAGTGGCGTTGAAGTGCCCGATTGCTACCGGGTCGGCGAGGTTAATGCCGGCGTATCGGTAATGGCCGCCACGTTGGAGCTTGAGCACAGTGGCGACCAGTACCGCGTCAGCTACTGGAATATGTACCGCCACGCTTTGCAGTGGGCTAGAGAACAGGACCGCCTGGGCGAGCAGGATGTCCGCCGTCGCCTGGCCAAGGTTGCCGTGCACACCACCATCGCGCGCGATCTTTGCTACCGGGCGACTTGGTCGGTTCAGGCCCAGGCGCCCAATAGGGCGGCCTATGGCCCGATGTCCAAATTGTTCTCGACTGAGCGGTACCACCGCGATGCGGTAGACCTGATGGAGCTGTGTGCGCCGCTCTCTCTGCTCCAGGCTGACGAGGGTGTCGGCTTGGTGGAATTGGGTTATCGGCAGTCCATCGGCATGACGATCTATGGCGGCACTAGCGAAATCCATCGCAGCTTGATCGCCGAACAAGGGCTAGGCATGCCCCGCTCACGCACCTGAACTGCTGCCGCGCGCGCCCACTGGGTGTTGCGCGGCGGCGTTCGTGGCACCTGGCGTTCTAGACCGACAACCCCTGCATACAAAAAGCCCCGATAAATCGGGGCTTGCGCTTAGCGTACGCCAAGCGAGCAACATCACAACCCAGTAAACTTCGGTGAGCGCTTGTTAAGAAACGCATCGACTGCCTCTCGGTGATCCCGAGTCAGATATAGCGCCGCCTGGTTATCCATCTCGTAATCCAGCGCATCCCCCAGGCAGGTGACCCCACGCGCCAGGGCCGAACGCACCAAGGCGACCGACAACGGTGCGTGGGCGGTAAACTGTTCGGCGATTTCCAAGCCGCGTGCAAGCGGGTCTACGTCCTCCTCCAGGCACTCGTCCACTATCCCCAACCGCGCGCCTTCAACCGCGCCCACCACACGTGCGCTGTAGAAAATACGCTTGGCCTGTGCCAGGCCGACGCGTTGAGGCAGGGTCCAGAGCAGCCCGAGGTCGGGGATCAAGCCTACCTTGGCAAAGGATGAAACGAATTTGGCATCCGGACTTGCCACCACAAAGTCAGCTGCAGCGGCCAGGGAGAAGCCAGCGCCGGCAGCGTAACCCTGGACCACGGCAACCACCGGCTTGGTGCCTTCGACCACGGCACGGATAACCCGATGACCGAGTACCATCCGCCCGCGCCCTACCGGCAGCGGCCGCTCGGTAGACATACCGGAGACATCGCCACCGGAGCAGAAATGCCCGTTCGCCCCTTTGAGGATAATCGCCCGCACCTGGGCGTCTTCATTCAAGTCCTCGAGGCATTCTGCAAGTGCAAACAGCATGTCGCGGGAGAGTGCGTTGCGGGTTTTTTCGTTGTTCAGGGTGACGACGGCAACTGCGCCGTGTCGTTCCTGAAAGACCAGTTCATTCATGGTGCGCTCCAGCGGCCAGCAACCCGCGCAGCATTGCGATCACGGCGAGGGGCTGGTCGATCATCATGTGGTGGTGGGTTCCGGGTATACCAAACGGGCCGCGGCCCAAGGGCAGCAGATCAACTGCCTGTTGCGCGTCACCCGGCTCGACCACCAGGCTGCACTCACCAAAGACCACATCGACCGGGCGCTGCACCTTCGGTAGCAGGTCTTGGCCGAGGTCTTCATCGAACAGCCCGCGGGGCAGATCGGGGTCGAACTTCCAGCACCAGCCCTGCGCTTCCTGGCGCAGGGAGTGGCGGGCAATCTCGTCCACGATGCAGGGCAGCGCCAACGGCTGCGGGGGCATGAGGCGGTAGCGCCCCAATGCAGTATCCAGGTCAGGGTAATAGCGCTTGCCGGTGTTGCTGGCCGTATCGACGGGCAGCTTGACGTCAGGCAAGAGCAGGAACGAATCCAGCAGTATCAGGTGGCGGAATAGATCCGGCCTGACGCTGCACGCTTGCAGTAGCCGTGAGCCGCCATAGCTGTGGCCGATGCCCGTCACCGCCCCCAATGCCAGGCAATCGATCAGCCCAGTAATCGCCTGCGCAGCGAAACGCAGTGGGTACTCGCGCCAGTGCTCGCTGTCGCCCATACCAGGCAGGTCCATGGCAATCACCCGCCGGCCAGCGGTCAGGTGCGGTGCGATGCCATCCCACCAGTGGGCGTGCGCGCGCATGCCGTGAACCAGTAACAGAGTGGGCAGTTGCGAGTGTTGTTCTCCCCACTCCAGATAGTGCAGCCGATGGCCCTGCACTTCAACGAAGCCAGGGCGGCCGGGGCGCTGCTGCGACCACGAGAACCAGTCGGGGCAAGCCGACTGGTCCAAGGCCATGTGGCTGGCATTCATCGGCTTAGCGCTTGTTGAATACAGGTTTGCGCTTCTCACGGAAGGCCGCGATCGCCTCTACGTGATCCGGGTGCTGCGAAGAGATATTCTCGTAGGCCATGCCGACGTCCATCATGCTCGCGGCCATCTGGCGCAGCGGTACGTTGATGGTGGTCTTGCTCCAGCGCAGCGACTGCACCGGCATTGCCGCCAGTTTGTCTGCATAGGCATCAACGTAGTCATTGAGCTCGGCAGCCGGCATGGCCTTGTTGATCAGGCCAAATTTCTCGGCTTCGGCCGCGCTCAACTTCTCGCCCGTGAACAGGTAGTGCTTGGCGCGGGCGTAGCCCATCAGGTAAGGCCACATGATCTGGCCACCGTCGCCGCTGATCAAGGCGACGTTGTTGTGCGGGTCACCAAAGCGTGCCGTATCAGCCGCAAAGATAATGTCGCTGAATACCGCCACGGTCGAGCCCAGGCCGATCGCATCGCCATTGACCTTGCAAATGATCGGCTTGTCGCACTCGAGCATGCCGTTGACGATGCGCTTGGCCTCCCGAACACAGCGGTAGAACTCAGCCGGGTTGTCGTGCAGCCACTGCATGTACTCGATGTCGCCGCCTGCACTGAAAGCACGGCCGGCCCCGGTCAGCACAATGATGTCGCTTTCCTTGTCCTCAACCAGGTCATAGAACAGCCAAGACAGTTCGGTGTGCGACTCACCAGCAAAGCTGTTGAGCTTTTCGGGTTGGTTGAAGGTCACGGTCAGAACGCGGCCACGGCGTTCAAAGGTCATCGTCTTGTAATCAGCGAAATTCATCGTCGCGCTCCAGGTCATATAGGCTATTGTTGTTTGATTAAAGCTGACACTAGGTCAGTTATGTGTAGACTGTATAGCACTGCATCAAGGCTGGCAAGCCGCACTAGGCATCCGATATTCTCCAGGCATCTGCTACCGATGTGGAAAACAGGGAACACGCAGCGGTGGCCGCCGGATTGCAGCAAAAAAACAACAGAACTGACAGATATTCCACTTTAGGCGGAGTCAACACATGCGGATCTTTGCGGCAACCTCACGGTACGTACAAGGCGCTGGGGCGCTGGACCAGCTGGGCGAGCACTGCCGGCCGTTAGGCAGCAGCGCGTTCGTGATCACCGACGCGGACATGGCTACACTGCTTGGCGCCCGCGTCGTGGCCAGTTTCGAGGCGGCGCAGTTGGCCAGCGCTATAAAGGTCTTCCCAGGGGAGATCACCGCCCCCGCCATCGCCGAGTTGGCTGCCCGGGCGCGTGAGTTTGGTGCACAGATGATTGTCGGGCTGGGTGGCGGCAAGGCACTGGACACGGCCAAAGGCGTGGCGCTTGCGCTGGGCGCACGTAGCGTCAGCGTACCGACAATCGCCTCCAATGATGGCCCCGCGAGCGCTGCCATCGCCGTCTATGACGAGCATCACATCATGCAGGACATTCTCCACCTGCCGCGCAACCCGGAGTTGGTCCTGGTCGATACCCAGGTGATCGCCAATGCGCCAGTGCGCTTTCTGCGGGCCGGTATAGGCGACGCGATCTCCAAGAAATTCGAAGCGCAAGCCTGTGCGGCTGCGGGAGCGACCACGTTATTGGGCACACACGCCTCGCTCACGGGCCTGATGGCGGCTGATGCCTGCTACACCATCATTCGACAGCATGCCGTGGGTGCGGTCCGCGCCGTGGAACGAAATGAAGTCAACGACGACCTCGAAGCGTTGGTGGAAGCGACGGTACTGCTCAGCACCATAAGCTTCGAGAATGGCGGCTTGTCCCTGGCCCACGCCCTCGCACGGGGTTTTTCGTATCTGGACCGGGCGCGCGGAACACTGCATGGCGACCATGTCGCCTATGGGCTGCTGGTGCAGCTGATGATGGAAAAGCGCGACCAGGCGTTCATTCTTGAATTGTGCGGCTTCTTCAGGGAGGTCGGCTTGCCCACGCGGCTGGCCGACTTCGGCCTTGATAAGCCCAGCAGCAAGGAAATCCGCGAGCTTGCGGAAAAGTCCATGGTTAGCCCCAGCGCGGCCCGGTTTGCCCCGCCGGTCAACGCCGACCAGCTGGAAGTAGCGATTCTTCAGGTTGAGGCGTTCAGTAACGACGTGGCCTGACCCGTAGAACCGTCAACCCGGGGAAGTCCCCGGGTTGCGTGTCGTTCAATTAGCCAAAGCGCGCCAGCAGCGCCGCCATACCAGGCGAAGGCACCATCTTGCCAGGGTCGTAGAACGGCGAGAGGACTTTGAGCAAGCGCTTGCGGCTTGCCTGTGAAATCTTCCCTTTAAGGGCCTTCTGCCGCGCGATCGACTCCTCGCGCTGCTCGGGCGTCATGGCCTCGCGGTCAACGTCATTGAGGTAGGCGGCCACGCGGGCGGTGTGGGTACCGATGTGCTTGACCGCAAAAATGAAGGCCCAGACCCGGTACAGGTAGGCAAAGGGACCACCACCGTACAGTGCTTTGTAAGCCTGGAAGCACACCTCGCGGTGCTCGAACTCTTCCGCCAGGTGCCATTTCCAAAGATCTACTGCTGCTTGATCGGCGCCCTCCAGATATTCTTCCAGTTCTTCGAAGAACACCTGGCCTGCAGCGGACCCCATTGCCTCGAAGCCTTCGCAGTAGGCCACGTTGAAGCGCAAGGAGCGGTTAGCGAGAAAACTTGCGTAGTCGTCCCGGTAGGGCTTCTCTAGCGCCTGCATGCCGGCATAACCAGACCGGTAGAGCATTTTGTTGAAGGCTACATGCTGCTTGCAGTGCTGCACCTCTTGTTTGTTGAAAATCTCGATATTGTCGCGCAGGGCGCTGTGTTTCTCGCCCAGGGTATCCTTGACCCGCATCATCACCTTGACCAAATATGGCTCGATATGGGCCGGCACGGTGGAGAAGGCGTTATAGCTTTGGGCGAATTCACGCACCGGTGCCCAGTGGGGCCGGATCGTGGAAAAATCGAATGCGGGTTGGCGGACTTTCATCCCACTGTTCCTCTTATTGTCATAGGTTGCAGCCGATGCAACACCGGCTGCCTGTCCCTGATCGACGACAGCTGTTGCCCATATAAATGACTGGTAGTCAGTTGTAAGTCGGTGGACGCTGTACGTCAATTAGCGCGGCGACGACCGGTCGCCCCGCATGGTGATTGTCGGCCTCAGCTTCGGCCCCAGCTTTGCAAGTCTTCGACGAATCGCCGAGGGTTTTCCATTGCAGCAAAATGCCCGCCCTGCTCCAGCCGGCTCCAGCCTGACACGTTGTAGACCAGCTCCACGCGGCTCGGGGGGGGCGCGGGTGCCAGGGCATCGCCAGTGCATTCGAGGAAGTGCGTAGGCACTTCGCAACGGGTGCCCTCCGGCAGCAGCGTATAGCCGTCCTGGACCACCCCAGGGTAGAACCAGGCAGCACTGGTGAAACTACCGGTCATGACGTAGATAAGAATGTTGGTAAGCAAGCTGTCGAGGCTGAACACCTCTTCAAGCGGTCGCCCGCGCAGGTCGGCCCAGTCATGGAACCGCTCCAGGATCCACGCCGCCTGGCCCATTGGGTTATCGGCGGCGGCCCAGGCGATGGACTGGGGTTTGCTCATCTGGAGTGCGGCATAGGCGCTATAACCGCGCTGGGCACTGTCGAGTTGGCCTTGCCAGTGCTTTTCAGCATCGGTGCGGGGCGGCACCAGGGAACGGAAGCCGAGCATGTTCAGGTGGATAGCCTCCACGTTAGCCGCATGATCCAAGCCAAGCCAGGACGTGACGATGGCCCCCCAGTCGCCGCCTTGGGCGCGGTAGCGGGAGTAGCCCAGTACATCGGTCATTAACGTGTTCCACAGTGCAGCGGTGTGGCGTTGAGTGGTGATACCGGCAGGTTTCCCACTGAAGCCAAAGCCAGGCAGGCTGGGGATTACCAAGTCGTAGGCATCGGCGGCATCACCGCCATGGCGCGATGGGTAGGCAAGCGGCTCGATGCAGTCCCAGAATTCGTAATGCGACCCTGGCCAGCCATGGGTAAGCAGTAGCGGTCGACGCCCCTCGGCTTCGCCTTTTACATGGACGAAATGCACCTGCTGGCCAGCGATGTCTACCTGGAACTGCGGGTAGCGGTTGAGCACCGTCAGACAGGCCTGCCAGTCGAAGCTATGCAGCCAATGCTGCTGCAGGCGGGCGAGAAAGTCGGCGTCGCAGCCGAGGGACCAGCCCGCGCCCGCAGGCGCGGGGGGCAAGCGGCAATCAGCAACCTTGGCCAGAACTCGGTTGATGTCTGGCTCGGCCCACTCTACCTGGAATATATTCATTATTATTGTCTGCACCTTTTAATGAGTGATGGCTGGGTCGATAACCTCAGGACCATGACCAATCCGGTTCACGCTTCTCCAGGTAGGCATTGCGAGCCTCTTGGGAGTCGTTGTATCGCGTAACCCGGCCGGTGTAATCCTGCTCGATGCGGTAGCCCTCTTTCAATGGCAGGTCTTCTACCCGGCTCAGGGATTCCTTGGCCAGGCGCAAGCCAATGGGGCTGTTGCGGGCGATCTGCCGTGCAAGGTCGAGCGCCGTGTCCATCAACTGGGCTGCCGGCACCACCGCTTCAACAGCACCCAGGCGATAGAACTCCTGCGCCGACACCGCTTCGCCGGTAAAGAACATTTTTCGCGTCTTGAAAGGGCCGACCAAGCGCTGCAAGTGGCGCGCGCCTCCCAATACGCCGGCTTTGATTTCCGGCACGGAGAAACTCGCGCCCTCTGCGCAGACAATCAAGTCGCAACTAGCGACCAGCACCAGGCCTGCGCCAATCGCCTTACCGTTGACGGCAGCGATCACCGGTAGCGGGCATTCGAGTATGGCCCAGAAGCACTCACGCACCACGGCGCCTGGGTCAAGCAAGTCAATGCTGCTGTCGCCGTCTGCCAGTTGCCGCGCGTGGCGGCGTGCTGAGTCGGCTAGGTCGATGCCCGCGCAGAAAATCTTCTCGCCGGGCGCGGTAAATACAATCACGCTGGCCTCGGTCGAACGCGCCAGGGCATTGAAGGTGGCTGTGAGTTCGCGAACGGCTATTGAGTCCAAGGCGTTGACCGGGGGGCGATCGAGGGTGACGGTGGCCACCCGGTCGCGAATCTCGACACGCACATGGCGTGTGTCTGGCAGGTTGTTCATATAGGCTCCATTGTCAGGCCGACGGCCTTGTAGTGTTGTCAGTTCAGAGGCAATCGGCCGTCCCGAGGATCATCGTCGCCTGGCTGGATAGTGTGCCGCCATTGGCGTGCGCCAATGCCAAGCGAGCGCCCGAGACTTGCCGATCCCCCGCTTGGCCACGTAGCTGCAGGCATGACTCCACCAGTGTGAACAACCCGTACATACCGGGATGGCAGCACGACAGGCCGCCGCCGTTGGTATTGACCGGCAGGGCGCCGCCTGGGGCGATGCTGCCCTGCGCCACGAAGCGCCCGCCTTCGCCTTTGGGGCAAAAACCGAGGTCTTCGAGAAACAGGATGGTATTGATCGTGAAGGCGTCGTAGAGCTGCACCACATCGATATCCGCGGGGCCAACACCTGCAATCGCGTAAGCGCGCTGGCCCGACTCCCGCGCGGCGGTCACCGTCAGGTCGCCAGACTGATCGACGCCTGAGTACCAGGTCGCTGCCGCAGCCCCGAGCACGTGAATGGGTTGGGCGTGTAAGTCACGGGCACGGTCGGCCCGGGTCAACACAATTGCCGCTGCGCCGTCAGTCACCAGGCAACAGTCGCGTACGCTCAGCGGGTCGGAGACCATGCGCGCCTGTAGACAGTCCTCGATCGTTAGCTCATCGCGCATGAACGCGTCGGGGTTCAGTTGGGCCCATTGGCGCGCGGCCACTGCCACATGCGCCAGGTGCTCGCGGGTGGTGCCGTACTCGTGCATATGCCGTGAGGCCGCCAACGCATAGGACGACAACGGCGTCAGGGGCTTGTAAGGCAATTCATAGGGTGACGGCAGGCGCATGGATACCAAGCCACCCGAAGCGGTGCGCTGATTACTGCCGTACATGATCAGTGCCGTGTCGCAGTAACCGGCCTCGAGCATCAGGCTGGCGGTGATAACGTGTGAATGAAATGCCGAACCGCCGGTGCGGTTGTTCTCAGTAAAGCGTGGGGTGATGCCTAGGTATTCCGCGGCGCTCAGGCCCGATAACGCGTCATCCGGCGTGCAGACGAACAGTGCATCGACATCTGCCAACTTGAGATTAGCGTCCTTGAGGGCCAGCACCGCTGCATGCGCCGCCAGGTCCAAGGGGCGCAGACCTGGGGATTCGCCCATGCCAAAAGTAGCTGCACCAACTATGGCCACTCGGCCGCGAGGAAACTGCTCCATTGCCCTACTCCGCTAGTGGCCCGCAAATGGCCGCATTGTTCTGGACGCGCTCTAGATAACTGACATAGTATCAGCTAACCAACAAGCTACGCCATGAGCAGCGACGACGCAAGTTGGGCTGCAAAGTGAGAGATGTGTAGCTATGAGTTTTCTGACGAACTAGGCCAGCACATGAATGAGACTGCCTCCAGCACCTGCACCCTTGCGGCTGATCGGCCCGATTGGCTCGACTGGGCTTTGGCTCAACCCGGGCGTTCGCACTGGATAGAGGCTAACGGCTCGCGCCTGCATTTTCTTTCTTGGGGCTTTGACGCCAGTGATAAACCGACATTGCTGTTCGTACACGGCTTTCGTGGGCATGCGCACTGGTGGGACTTCATCGCGCCCTGGTTTACCGAGCACTACCGGGTGGTGGCCATGGACCTGTCCGGCATGGGCGACAGCGCCCACCGCAGCGAGTACGCCGGCACTACCCTGGCCCTGGATATCGCTGCAATCGCGGCGCACATCAGCCCCGCACCAGTGATCGCGGTGGGCCATAGTTATGGCGGCTCGCGCCTGCTACGCGCCTGTGGTGAACGGCCGGATCTGTTCCAACGCCTGGTCATCGTCGACAGCTACGTGCTGTTCGACGACGAACAGTTACCGGCAGAACCGTTCAAGGTTCGC
This sequence comes from Pseudomonas capeferrum, assembly GCF_013523055.1. Lineage (GTDB taxonomy): Bacteria > Pseudomonadota > Gammaproteobacteria > Pseudomonadales > Pseudomonadaceae > Aquipseudomonas > Aquipseudomonas capeferrum_A. The sequence continues at coordinate 87,868 of NZ_JAAMQM010000020.1, forward strand.
GGTGGCCATGTATATCCAGACCTTGCCAGCGGTGCTGCACGGTTTCGCCTGATACCCGCGCAGCCGCATGCGATCCCCGCACTGGTGGCGCATGTGGCTGGCCATTCGCTGCGCCACACAGAACTTGGCTGGCGCTGGAAGTTTGATCCCGACTTGCCCGCCGGTGGCGCCCGCGAAACGGATGGCCGGCAGATGCTGGCGCGCGTGAAATGCCCGGTCGACTACCTCTATGGGGAGCGCAGCGTGGTAGTCAGCCGGGCCCGCGCCGAGCGCGTGGTCAACGCCCTGCCCAATGCCCGCGGCCCAATCGCTATTGCGGCGGGACACCACCATTTAATGTTCGACCAGCCTTTGACCCTGATCAGCACCCTGCGAGCACTGCTCGCTACGCACTCAGCGCGCCTATAGGAACCCCCACATGGCCATTGACTACGAAAAACTCCTGGATCTACAGATTCCCGATACCCAGCAAAGCTACACCCACAAAGACAGCATCCTGTATGCGCTGAGCCTGGGTTATGCCAGCGATCCGATAGACGCCCGGCAACTGCCGCTGGTTTACGAGGAGGGTCTGCAAGCGGTACCGACCATGGGCGTCGTACTGGCCCATCCCGGCTATTGGCCAAGAACCCTGAACACCGGGTTGGACTGGGTACGCATCGTCCATGCCGAACAAGGCTTGACCTTGCACAAGCAGCTGCCAGCCGAAGCCCAAGTAATCGGTAAGTCCCGCGTGGTGCAGATCATCGACAAAGGCGCTGACAAAGGCGCCTTGATCACCTACGAGCGACGCATTCTCGAGCGCGCCACTGGCGAGCCCCTGTGCACTATCACCCAGACCATGCTCGCTCGCGGGGATGGCGGCTTCGGCGGCCCGCAGCAAAGCATCGCTCCGCCGCCGGGGGTGCCTGAGCGTCCGGCTGACTACTGCGTAGACCTCAGCACGCCGGCGAACATGGCGCTGCTCTACCGGCTCAATGGCGACTGGAACCCCCTCCACGCGGACCCAGACATTGCCCGCAAAGCAGGGTTTGAACGGCCCATTCTGCACGGCTTGGCCACCTGGGGCGTTGCCGGCCGCGCGATCATGCAGGCGGTCTGCGGCTTCGACGGCAACCGTATCGCTTCGATCTTTGGGCGTTTCACTGCGCCGGCCTACCCCGGGGAAACCTTTCGCAGCGAAATCTGGGTCGATGGCACCACCGTGGCATTCCGCGTGCGGGCGGTAGAGCGCGATGTCATTGTCATTAATAACGGCCGCGTTGAACTGCGCGTCTGAATCGGAGCACACCAGCATGACACCCAACGATATTCGCCTGGACGGCAAGGTTGCGTTTATCACCGGCGGCGCAGGAGGCATCGGTGCGGGGGTTGCCCGCAACCTTGCCAACTTCGGCGCGCGGCTGGCAATTGCCGACATCGACGCCGAGAGCGGCGAACGGCTGGCCGCAGAAATCCGTGAGCAAGGCGGCCACGCGCTGTTCCTGCACACGGACGTCAACCAGACGGAGCAGATCCACACCGCGGTAGAACAAGCGGCGAGTCACTTCGGCCGCCTCGACATCCTGATCAACAACGCTGGCGGTGTACGACGTACGCCTTTCCTGCAGCAGACTGAGAAGAGCTGGCGCAAGCACATCGACTTCAACTTGATCAGCACCTTGACGGCCACCCAGGCGGCAGCCAGGGCGATGATCGCATTCGGCCACGGTGGCACGATCGTCAACATTGCCAGTAGCGAAGGCCTGCGCGCGGCACCTGGCTTCGCCGTGTATGCAGCATGCAAGGCGGGCATGATCAGTTTCACCCGCTCCATGGCGCTTGAGTTAGCGGAGCATGACATTCGGGTGCACGTATTAGCCCCAGACATGATCCTCACCCCTGGGCTGGCACCCTACTTCGAAGCTGCCGGAGAGGATGGGCGCGCTGCTCGCGACCGGTACATCCCGATGGGTCGTGTCGGCTCAACAGATGAATTGGCTGGGGTGGTGATCTTCCTGGTGTCTAACTTGGCAACCTACATCACCGGCCTGACGCTGCCGGTGGATGGCGGTGCGATTGCCTCCAGCGGCTGGACGCGTTCGCCGAACACCGGCGCCTGGGACCTCTATCACGCACCCTGACCCAGCCCCCCGGGCGCAATTATGGCGACCGGGCGTTATCCCAGGCAGCGACTGCGGCGCTGTCTGGTAACCCGATGCACAGAGGGATATTCCGCAGTCAGAATGTCGGACACAATGGAGCATTTCCAGAGAACGCCTTCATGTCTGTAAAACCCAGGGGGCGACCCCGCAGGGAGCTCGACGCTTCCCTGCTCGAGGCCGCATCGTCGGAATTCCTCGAGTACGGTTACACCGATGCCAACATCGAACGCATCGCACTAGCAGGCAATACCACCAAGCCTGCACTTTATCGCCGCTATCCAAGCAAGGAAGCCTTGTTTGAAGCGACCTTGAACTATCTTGCTAAAGAGTTCGAGCTGGACCTTCGCTGCCTCGACCCGGCACGGCCGGTCGAAGACGCACTGTTTGACCTGGCCAAGCTGTTATACGAAAAGATGGGCACGGCCAAGGTGGTCTCCATGTCCCGCCTCGGGGCGCGCACAAGCCTTCGGTTTCCCGCGCTGATCCTGGCGTTTCGCGAACAGATCAGAAGCGGTTTCATGGGTCCCGTGACTGCCTATTTCCAAGGGCTCAATGACCGCGGAGTCGTCCGCATGCCGTCCATACCGGACGCTGCCATCATCTTTGCAACGCTGACTGGGCGACCCCATGAGCGGATGATTGGCCTAGAGCTTGCGCCCCACAAGGTCGAGCCTTACCTGCGCGAGTTGGTGCGGTTCTTCCTGGCAGGCTACGTAGCGAACGCGCCGAGGGCCTAGCTGGCGATTGCCACGCCCCAGCGCGCCGGGCCTGTGCCCGCTAGCGGGTTACTCCAGTTTCACGTAAGGCCGCCAGCTCGTGCTCGCTAATGCCAATCTCACGCAGTACTTCGTCGGTATGTTGGCCGAAACCAGGCCCGACCCGCAGATCACCGACCGGTCTTTCATCGAACTGCGCGGGGGACACGCCCGTCATGTAGCGGCCTGCGACTGAACTGATGAAGCCGTTTTCCAGCGCTTGCCCATCGGCCAATACCTCCGCTGGGTTCTGCACGGGTGCCCACACCCCTTCGAGTGTCGCCAAACGCGAGCACCAGTCGGCATAATCTCGGCGGGCAAATACCTCATTGAGGACCGCAATGAGCGCCCGCGCATGGGTATGCCTGGCCCGGCTGTCTGCGAAACGCGGGTCCTCTAGCAAGTGGGGGCATTCGATATGGGCGACGAAGTCTGGCCACCACTTGTCCATCAGCACGCACAGGCTGAGCCAGCGCCCATCCCGGGTACGGTAATTATTGGCGAGGGCGAAATCGCTGTCGGTTTGCGCCTGGGCGGTAAATGTTGGCGCGCCAATGCTGGTTGCCAGCAACGACTGCGACATCAGGTAGGTACCAACCATGTACAGCGCATTGTCTACCACCGCGCCCTGCCCGGTGCGCTCGCGCCGCAGTAGAGCGGCAGCCACCGCACCGGCCAGGGTGACGCCTCCGGTGAGGTCACCAATCGAGCCAGGTTGACGCGGTGGCGCCTCCCCCGGAAGGGTCTGGGCATTGGCTGCACCGGCACGGCACCAGGCTGAGGGGTAATCGAAGCCGCCGTCATCGGCCAGCTGCCCCTGCGTCCCATAGCCCGTTCCCCGGGCGTAGATCAGCCGCGGGTTGAGGCCGAACAGGTCACCCGTTTCGATCCCAAGCTTGCGCCGGGCGTCCGCACGCAGGTTAGTCATGAATACGTCAGCGCCGGCGATCAAACGGTACAGTTGCTCGCGCCCGGCTGCCTGGGTCAGGTCCAGGGCAATACTGCGCTTGCCGCGGTTGGCCGCCTCGAAAAACGGATTGATCTCACCATCTGCGCCCGGCAGCTTCATGTGCCGGGCGGCGTCGCCGCCTTGCGCGCGTTCAACCTTGATAACATCGGCGCCCCAGTCGGCCAGGACCATGCCTGCAGCGGGTACAAAAGTGTGCTCGGCTACCTCGATTACCCTTATTCCAGTCATCACGTCGTACATGGCACCTCCTTCAGGTTAATGGCGGCCGGCTCAGCCGGTGGGCCAGGTGTGTGGGCAGCAAGGCCGTCTAGTGACCTGGGCGTTACTCGCGGGAAAGCAGCACCGCGCCGGCCAGCGGGCCACCGCCGTTGCTCGCCACCGCCAGTCTTGGGCTGCCCGGGACCTGGCGCGCTTCGCCCTCCCCTCGCAGCTGCACTACAGCCTCATGGACATGCCCCAGGCCATGCAGCCGCCCGGCAGACAACTGGCCGCCATGGGTGGCCAGGGGCAGTTCGCCGTCGAGCGCGATGCGCTGCCCACCTTCGACGAAGCTCGCTGCTTCACCTCGGCCACAGAAACCGAGGCCCTCAAGCCAGAGCAATGAGAGGAAGCTGAAGCCGTCGTAAAGCTCTGCCAGGTCTACGTCGGCCGGGGTGTAGTCGGTCCGCGCCCACAGGCGTTTGCCGCACGCCTCGGCGGTGTACCGCGTCAGGTCGTCCATCTGGTCCCAGGCATCACGGCCGCTGAACGGGCCGCAGATCGACTCGATGAACACCGGCTTGCTGCGCAGGTCGGGTGCGGTATCGCGGTGCGAGATAATCACCGCCGTGCAACCGTCGACCGGCACATCGCAATCAAACAGGCACAGTGGCGTTGAAATCATGCGCGCCTCCATGTACTGGTCCAGGCTTAACGGGTCGCGATAAACCGCCTTTGGGTTGAGCATCGCATTGCGCCGAGCATTGAGCGCTACCGCTGCCAGTTGCTCACGGCGGGTGCCAAATTCGTGGAAGTAGCGGCTGGCCGCCAGGGCCACCCAGTTGGCCGCGGATGTGGCCTGGAACGGCACCAGGAACTCGGCGAAGCCCGATACCCGCTGGGTACCACCTACCGTGCTGGAGCGCACCCCCTGGGTCAGGGCAGTGGATTCAGTGACGGTGCGAAAACACACAACGTGCCGTGCCTGACCAGAGGCAACTGCCATGCAGGCATTGATCAGCGCGCTCATCTGGGTTGCTTCGTTGCCTGCGCAATACCAGTTGAGTTCAAGCCCCAGGGTTTCTTTCAATTGGCCGATGGACACCGGTGAGAACGCCGGCATGTCGGCCCGGTAGCCCGGCCAACTGGCCACGCCGTCTATCTCGCTGCGGTCCAGGCCTGCGTCTGCTAATGCCGCCAGCACGGCTTCAAGGGTAAGGTCCAAGCCTGAACGACCTAACCGGCGCCCTACCGCTGATTGTCCAATGCCGGAAATAATCGCAGTTCGTTCCAAAGCCGACGCCATGGCTATCCTCTTCTACTTGTTATCAGGTTTGAGGCGAGTTCAAGGAACTCCTAGCGAGAGTCAAGAGAGAGTATTGACCCCCCATGCAGACTGCGTCAGACTCCAATAAATGTCAAACAGTCAGTTTTAGCCCTGGCGAGCGATCGCCATCAGCGCAAACGACTGCAAGCATTATCGCGGGTCTGCCGCTTGGCTCAGGCACGAGCAACGGCACAACAATAACAACATCGAGGTTCAAACAAGATGCCAACACGCGAATCCGGCTGGAGCACAGATCAGGTCGATACCATCAACGCGGTGCTGCAGCGCGCCACTGAACGGTATGCTGATCGCAAGTTTCTAGACTTTTTGGGTGAGAGCTACAGTTATGCAGACCTCAACCGAACGGCTAGCCGCCTCGCTAATGGCTTGACTGCCTTGGGCGTGAAGAAAGGCCAGACCGTGGTCACTATTCTCGACAACTCGGCCGACGCAGTGTGCATCTGGTTCGCCATCAACAAGCTCGGGGCCGTCAGCGTGCCGGTGAACACTGCCCTCAAAGGTGAGTTCCTCCGTCACCAGGTGGCCGACGCCGATTCGGTACTGGTGATTGCCGAAAGCGATTACGCCGAGCGTGTGGCAAGCATCGCTGGCAAGCTACCCAACCTGCAAACCCTGGTTTACCGCGGCGCTGTGCCTGACCTGGTGTTCAACCAGCAACTGCTGCCCTGGGCCAGCCTCCTCAGCGAGGACGCCAGTGAGCCGCAAGTCGAGGTCCAGCCTGGTGACCTGGCGATGTTGATTTATACCGGCGGCACCACCGGCCCCTCCAAGGGCTGCATGATCAGCCACAACTATGCCTGCAGCCTGGCGCGGCAAATGCTGGTCATTACCAATCGCCAGGAAGACACCATTACCTGGTCGCCGCTACCGCTGTTCCACTTCAACGCCGTGGCCACCGCGATCTTGTCGAACATGATGGTCGGTGCCCAGGTGGCGCTCTATACGCGTTTTTCGGTTTCCAATTTCTGGCCGGAGATTCAACGTACCGGCGCCAACGACGTACAGCTGCTGGCCTCGATGATGCCGATGCTCGCCGGCGCACCGGACAACGACGCAATGAAAGCCAGTTATGGCCAGGTCAAGGCAGTCTGGGGCGCGCCGTTCCCAGTCGCGGTGCAGGAGCGCTGGAAGGAGCGTTTCGGCGTGACCCACACGATTTGTGGCGGCTTTGGCCTGAGCGAATGCTCCTTGCCAACTATCCTGCCATTCGGCACGCCAATGCGCCCGAACAGTTCCGGTAAACGCAACACCGAGTACTTCGACGTGCGCATTGTCGACGACCATGATAACGAGCTGGCGCCCAACACCGCCGGCGAAATCATCGTTCGCCCGCGCAAGCCCCACGTGATGTTCGAAGGCTACTGGAAGCGCCCGGAAGACACCCTTAAAGTCATGCGCAACATGTGGTTCCATACCGGCGACATCGGTATGTTCGATGACGATGACTATTTCTATTTCCTCGACAGAAAGAAAGACTACCTGCGCCGCCGTGGTGAGAACATTTCCAGCTTCGAGGTCGAGAGTGCGTTTCTCCAGCACCCCGCCGTGGACGAGGTGGCAGCGCATGCGGTGCTGTCCGACTTGGGCGAGGACGAGCTGAAAGTAACCATTACCCTGAAGGCGGACACAGCGCTGGCTGAGATCGATCTGTGCCACTGGTCGGCCGAGCAAATGCCCTACTATGCGGTTCCGCGTTATATCGAGTTCCGCAGCAGCTTGCCCAAGAGCCCGCTGGGGCGGGTCTACAAGTTCCAGCTGCGCGATGAAGGTGTGACCGCCGCTACCTGGGACCGTGAAAAAGCCGGATTCAAACTCGTCAAACGCTAAGCAGGTGAACTCGATGACTGTGCAGACCTGGTTCATGGGTGCCGATGGCAACCGTCTTGCGGCGGATCTTTCCGGCGCACACGACGCACCTGCGGTAATCCTCCTTCACGGTGGTGGGCAAACCCGCCATGCCTGGGCACGCGCGCACCAGGCACTGGCGGCCAAAGGCTACCGGGTGATCTCGCTCGATGCGCGCGGTCACGGCAAATCCGACTGGCCAGCCGACGGTGACTACGGCCTGGAAGCCCAGGTTGCCGACCTGCTGGCGGTGATCAAGGCCGTCGGCGGTCGCCCGGCCTTGGTCGGCGCCTCCATGGGGGGCACTCACTCGTTGGTCGCGTGCGGGCGCTACCCAGACCTCGCCCAGGCACTGGTGCTGGTAGACGTCACGCCGCGCCTGGAGCCTGAGGGAATCGAACACATCCTCGGCTTCATGACCCAGCATCCCGAAGGTTTCAGCTCGCTGCAAAGCGCAGCTGACGCCGTCGGTGCCTACAACCCCAACCGCCCTGCCCCCGGCGACCTGAGTGGGCTTGCGAAAAACCTGCGCCAGCGCGACGACGGCCGTTGGTATTGGCATTGGGACCCGCGCTTTATCTCGGGTGATTACCGGGACAAAGTCGAGCGCATCAGCCAGGCGATGAGCAGCGCCGCTCCTGGGGTCAAAATACCTACGTTGCTGGTGCGCGGCCGCCAGAGCGATGTGGTCAGCCCGGAAGGGGTCGAAGAGCTGCGCGCTTTACTGCCGCATCTGGCATTCGTCGACATCGAGGGTGCCGGTCATATGGTCGCTGGCGACAAGAACGACCACTTCAACGCAGCTATCCTCGGCTTTTTGCAGGAACATCATCCGTTGCCACTGCAGCTGGTAGAGGATTCCCCGCTGTAGTCGGCAGCCTCCCTCGCTTACCTCTCTCCTTCTGGAGGTAAGCGCTTCACCCCGCCGCAGGTGTGTCCCGCTCGCCCACAAGACAATCCTGCGCGACAGATGCCACCAGGTTACGCGCCCGGTCATACACCCGCGCTTGGGTCAGGCCGCGACCGTTCTGCAAACTGTGACTCTTGCCAACAAACAGCAGCCAATCGTCTGCCACCACAGGCCGGTGGTACCACACACTGTGATTCATGCTGGAGACGAACAGCCGCGCTCGAGCATGCTCGACCGGCAAGTGGTAGCTGATGGCGGCTGAATTGATCCAGTAATCGCTCAAATAGGCCAGCGCCTGATTGTGCACAGCAGGCGAGCACGGCAGGCGCGTACGCAGTTTCAACCAATAGGCAATGGCAGGTTGCGCCGGGCAGTGGCGCAGGTATCGCTGCGGGTCGACGATCCGCAACTCCACGAAGGGCCGGGCAAAGCTCGCCCAGCTGCCATCCTCGAGCTGGTCCAGAGCGAGCAGGTGCTCGGGGCCTGGTATATCGCTCGCGGGGGTCATATGGAAAAAGCCGCTGATCGGCGTCTGCAGTGTGACCTGTGCCTCAAGCACTCTGCGATCACCCTGCTGAGCGCTGACCAGCAGGTTACAGAACCGCTTACCGTGCTGCAGCTGGGTGACCCTGAAGTGCAGCGGCAGATCGGTTTGTGCCCCTTGCAGGAACAAGCAGTGCAGCGTGGCCGGCATCAGTTGCGGGTGTAGCTGCTGGGCTGCGGCCAGGGCCTGAGCGAGCAATTGGCCGCCGAATACCCGGCCGTTGAGATTGCTGTCATGGATGCTGGCAGTGAAAGCACCTGGCAGATCCGGCAGCAACTCGAAAAGCTGCGCCAGGCATTGCTGGTCCCAACGCTGGGTCAGCCCTTTCAATGCAGACATAGTCCGCTATCCCTAGGTAGGCTGTGGCAGGGTTGGCGTCGCGCGCAAGTTGACGTACTTGAAGGTACCCGAGGCCGTCGCTAACAGCTCACCTGCCTCATTGCGCACTTCACCATCGCAGAAAGCCAGAGACCTGCCGCTGGAGCGCAGGAAACCGCGGGCCACCAGCAAATCACCGGCAGTTCCACCTGGGCGCATGAAGTTGGTTTTCAGCTCCACGGTCACGCAACCCCGACCGCTGCCATGCCCGAGCGTACAGCAGGCCAGCACGGCATCCATCAGGGTCATGAGCAGCCCGCCATGGGCACTCGCGTTGCCGTTGAGGTGATGGTCGCGCAGGCGCAGGCGCAGGATTGCGCCGGCCTCGTCAAATTCAGGCGCGCCGAAGATCTCGAGATGAGCCAGCAATGGGTCCATCCCGCATTCGGCGGGCACCCTGGCGACGAAAGCGCTGACTTCCTGGGCGTTCTTGCTGTTCATTTACTGGCTCCCGACACTTCGCTACCGGTAAGCGTGTGCGCCTCCTGCCCTGACCGGCCCGGTGCAGGGTGCGCTGCGCCGCCCAGATCGAATTTCGGGTAGCGTCCCATGGCTAGAATCAGCACTGCGCCTAGGGCGAAGGTGACGGTACCGTGAGTCAGCAAGCCGGCGTAGGAGCCGGTCTGGGCGTACAGGTAGGCGAAGTACAACGGGGCGGCGGTAGCCCCCAGCCCAATAAAACCCATGTGCAAGCTGAAGATACGGCTGTAGTCACGCATGCCGAAATACCGCGCCATCAAGAATGCAGCGATGTCCATCTCGGCGCCCGAGCCAAGCCCCACCAGCACCGAGGCCAGCATCAGACTAGTCATGTGAGTGTCGGTTGCGGCGAAGATCAAGCAGCCCAGCGCAGGCAGCGACAGCACCACGAACGCAACCCCCGGTGCCCAGATTCGGTCCACCAGGTAACCCACCACTACCCGGCCGAGGATCAGCGAAATACCGTAGACGCTGAATGCCAGCGCAGCGTCAGTGGCAGACAGCCCCTTGTCCCGCAACATTGGCACGGTACTGGTCACCATACCGATCATGGAGGTTACCGAGAGCACCAAGGCCAGGTTACAGAGCCAGAAGCGTGGCGCCAGTGCAGCTTGGCGCAGGCTCATCCCGGGTAGCCGAGGTGCCTCGCCAGGGGCCGCAGCCGCTTGGGTAATCGGGCTGTCGCTGCGCATCCACAACACGCTAAGTGGCAGCGTGATCAACAACGGCAAGGCTGCCAGCACCCAGAACCCGGCACGCCAGTCAGTCATGCTGATCAGCCAGCTGATCGACGGCGGCAGCACCAGGGCGGCAAGCCCGGTGCCGCAGAGGATGATGGCCAGGGCCAAGCCGCGGTTACGCTCGAACCAGAGGTTAACCAGCTGGGTCCAGGTGACCACGGTAGTGCCCATGCCGGCGAACGCCAGCAGGGCATAGCCTGCATACAGTTGCCAGATGGCGCCCGTCATCAGGGTGAGCAACAAAAAACCGACGGACAAGGTTACCAGCGAGCAAATCGCCACCGGCCTCAGGCCATAACGGCGAATCATCCACCCGCTGATCTGCACGGCAATAATGCTGAAGGCAAAAAGAAACGCGATTGCCGGTTGGATCTGCTCACGAGACCAGCCGAACGCCTCTTGCAGGGGCAGCACCAACGTGCCGAATGAATACAGCGGGGCCACCCCCACCGAGGTGCCGATACCCAGCAGTGCCAGGATCAGCACCCGCCAGCCCTGGCGAAACTCGGTTAGGTCAATGGCCAGGGAAGGCTTGTGGTCGTGCTGGGAACTCATCTGTATACCCCGCGTTATCTTGTAGTTGTTTTAGCTGGATTCTATACCCGAGAAATCAATAAGTGACACTCTTTTATTTTTTGAGCTGTGCAGCATGCTTCGCGTGACTGCGCTTAGCGTTTGGCAAAGGTGAGTTTGGCCTTGACCCGGTCCCAGGTGTGGGCCGTGACGCCCTCTTCGCGCAGCTGGTACTTGAGGATGCGCCCCACTGGGCTGCGCGGCAGGCTCGGGCGGAACTCGATGAAGCGCGGCACCGCGTAATACGGCACGCGCTCGATGGCCCAACGGCAGAGCTGCTCTTCGCTGAGGTTGCTGCCTTCACGCAAAACTGCAGTAACCTTGACTTCGTCCTCCGAGAGTTCGGAAAACACCGCATGCACTGCCACTTCCTCTATCTCTGGATGAGCAATGAAGCTGCGCTCCATCTCGAAACCGGAGATATTCTCGCCACCGCGACGCATGTAGTCCTTCTTGCGGTCGAGAAAGAAGAAGAAACCGTCTTCGTCCATCTTGCCGATGTCGCCGGTGTGGAACCACATGTTGCGCATTACCTTGAGGGTGTCCGCCGGACGGTTCCAATAGCCCTCGAACATCACGTGGGGCTTGAGCGGACGAACGATCAGTTCACCGGCTGTGCCATAGGGCAGCTCCACATCATGGTCGTCGACCACGCGGATGTCGAACGCATCGCAACGGCGCCCGGCGCAATTTGGCTTTTCCGGTTGGCCAAAGGGCAACAGGGTAACGATTGCGCATTCGGTAAGGCCAAAGCCTGCCCCGCCGACCGTATGCTTCACGCCAAAACGCTCGCGCCAGCGCGCTTGCAGCTCGGGTGGGAAAGGCGCCGAGTAGACCTTGTTGAGCTGACCATAACAGCGCGCCATCGCGTCGTTGTCCGGCGCCTCGGCGAGTAGCGGGCCCATCGAGGCAAGCAAGTTGGCCTCGTTGGCACCACTGCGCTCGATGTCCGCCCAGAAGCCGGATACCGAAAACCGTGGGTAGATCACCGCGCGCGCACCGATCATCAGGTTGCACAAGATGGTGGTTACCGTGGCGTTGAGGTGGAACAACGGCAGTGGCGTCCAGGTAATCGACTCGGCGGTACGCCCATGGGCTTCGATGATCTGCCGCGCTTCATTGCAGGCATTGTTATGGCTGATCATGCAGCCCTTGGACGGGCCTGTAGTCCCGCCGGTGTAGATGAGCAGGCTGAGGTCACTGGGCAATACTTCAATGGCCGGGTCCGTGAGGTCGTCACTGCGCAGGCTTTCCAAGGACAGCAGTGTGGTGCCGGCCAAGTCCGCCTCAGGTGCGCGCCCGCGGTGAACAACGCATTTGAGCTGCGGCAGTTGCTCCGCTACCAAGGCCAGCCGCTCGGCATACTCGGTCTCGGCAATCACCACTTGGGCGGTGGCGTCGGCGATCTGGTGGCGCAGAAATTCACCCTTGAGCGCGGTATTTACCGGCACGCTGATAGCCCCCAGCTTGTTCAGGGCAAACCAAAGCAAGACTGCATCGGCGTTGTTATCCAGAATGGTAACGACCGTTTGACCCTTGCTGACGCCCAGCGCCGCCAGGCCGTTGGCCAGCCTGCAGCTCTCGCGCTGGATGGCAGCATAGCTATAGAGCTCGCCCTGTACGTCGAGGAAGGGCCGCTCGCCGTGCTCTCGGGCTGCGCGACGGACCACGTCATTGACGGTGTCCATCTGGCCGACCGACCAGCCGGATAGCGCCCTGTCGTTTAATTGGGTGGAAAAGGTCATGGTTTCACTCCAGATGGGTATTGTTCGACCAGGCGTTGCCAGCGCTGCCCTGCCAGGGCCAGGGAGCCCTCGTGGCTGAGTACGTAGAACTGGTTTTCGCGAATAGCTGCAAGGACTGTTTGCGCGACGTCTTCGGCGCTCAGCACAGCGTGCTCAAGGGCGTCTTGTGCGCGATATTGGAAGGCCAGGGCCGCCGCCGACGGCTCGGCTACTCGAGACAGATGATGATCGCGCCCCGGGCCCGTGAGGCCGGTTGGTACCAGCCCTGGGCAGAGCACCGAGACGCCAATATCGGCACCCTCGATGGCCAACTCGTTGCACAGGGACTCCGACAACGCCACCACCGCCGATTTGGCCGCTACATACGGGGCAATGAATGGCAGGGCCATCAAGCCGCCCATAGAGGCGGTATTGACAATATGGGCCGCGCGGCCTTGACGCAGCAGCCGCGGCACGAAACTGTGCAGCCCGTGGACCACGCCCATCAGGTTGACGCCCAGCACCCGTTGCCAGTTACCGATGTCGTGTTCCCAGCTGTTTCTGGGCCGGTCGCCAGTAATACCTGCGTTATTGCACACAATATCCGCACCGCCGATGGCATCCACCTGGCATGCCAAGGCCTCTACCGAGGCGAGGTCGGCGACATCTACTGCGATCGTCAACACTTCCCCGCCCATAGCCGCGAGGGAGATCCCGGCTGCGTCCAGGGCAGGCCCCGGCAAGTCGCCAAGTACCACGCGCATGCCTTCGCGCTGAAAAGCCTGTGCCATGGCCAGGCCAAGGCCACTGGCGGCGCCGGTGATAACCACTGTCTTGTTGGTAAATTCGTGCATCGCTCGCCCTCTCAGCGCACCGGCACCGTGCCGCCATCCACACACAGGGTTTGCCCGGTGATAAAGCGCGAGCCTTCTCCCGCGAGGAACACCATCACAGGCGCCAGGTCCTGCTCGGCATCACCAAGCTTGCCACCCAGCGGGATCAGGCGGCTGAGCATCTGGTCGTGGGCGGCCAGTTCTGCGGCACTCATCTTGGCCCGGTGGGTGTCATACATCGGGGTCCAGATCATCGGCGCGAGCGCGTTCACGGTGATCCCGTAACGCGCCCACTCCTGGGCCAGGGTGCGAGTCCAGGCCAGCACCGCGCCTTTGGATGCGGCGTAATGCGCGGCGCCAGGCATCCCACCCAGGCCTGCAGCCGAGCCGAAGTTGATGATCCGCCCGCCGCGTTCCTGCAGGTGGGGAAACGCGGCCTGATTGGTGTGAAGTGTGCCGCGCACATTGACGTCGAAAATCAGGTCCCAGTCCGGTTGGGCAATCGCCTCGGCCAGGGCGGTACGCTCGACCGCCGCGACGTTGGCGAGTACATCGAGCCCGCCGAGCCAGGCAACCGCCTCGCTGAACGCTGCATCCACTTGATCCTTGTGCGCGATATCGCAACGCAAGAACATCGCCTGGCCTGGGTAACTGCGTTCCAACTCAGCGACCAGGGCGGTGCCCTGCTCGTCCAATACGTCCAGGGAAACCACTTGCGCGCCTTGCTCGACATAGGCTCGTACCACGCTGGCACCTATACCGCGGGCACCGCCAGTGACGATTGCCTTCCTGCCTGATAACTGCATGGGCCGACCTCTTATTGTTGTAGGAACTCGCTTGGGGGCGCCGAGGGGGCAACAGCCTCTGGGCTACGACATACCGCCGTCTACCTTGATCAACGCACAGCTGGTGTACGTCGAATAAGGGCTGGCCAGGTAGAGCGCGGTGGTGATGATCTCTTCGGGCTGGCCCGGTCGACCCACGGCGTTGGCGCAGCTCTGGCGCATGTCTTCGCTCCAGGCCTTGGCGATGTCGGTAAGAAACGGCCCGGCGGAGATGGTGTTGACCCGTACCTTTGGACCATATTCCTGGGCCAGCCCGACGCTCATCGCATTGAGCGCGGCTTTTGCACCGGCGTATGGGACGATTTGCGGTGACGGCCGGATGCCGCCAGTGCTGCTGATATTGATGATCGAGCCGCCCTCGCCCAGTGCCATGCGCTGGGCGACCAGCGCGCTGAGGCGAAACGGCCCCTTGAAGTTCAGGCCCAGCACTTTGTCGAACAACGCCTCAGTCACCTCATGGCTGGGCACAGCTGGAGACATGCCGGCGTTGTTGACCAGCACGTCGATACGGCCGAATTCGGCGTAGGCGACCTCGACCAGATGTTCGACCTCGGCCCACCTGCCCACGTGACAAGCTACAGCCAAGGCACGCCGCCCCAGCGCTCGAACCTCCTGGGCGACGCTTTCGCAGGCGTCCAGTTTGCGGCTGGCGATAATCACATCGGCGCCGCGTTCGGCAAACGCCTTGACCATTTGATAGCCCAGCCCACGGCTGCCGCCCGTTACCAGAATGACTTTTCCGGTGAAATCGAACAGGCTATCGGTCATTGGTTTTCTCCAGGATATGGGCATAGCGAGTGCGTGCGGCCTCGATTTTTGGCGGCAAGTGTTCAGAGGGGAACAGCCCATCGGCGGCCTTGTAGTTGCGCAATAGCTCGCGGGCAACGGTGACCTGGTGCACCTCGGTGGGGCCATCTGCCAGGCCCATGGTGGGTACGCTGTTCCACATGTAGGCCAGCGGCGTTTCGAAGGTCGCCCCCAGCGACCCATGCAGGTGGATAGCGCGGCGCACCACCTCGTAGTAGATCTTCGCCATCGCCACCTTGACCATGGCGATATGGCCGCGGGCCTTGCGCGGGTCGCCATGGCTGTTGTCGATCAGCCAGGCGGTCTTGAGCACCAGCAGGCGGAACTGCTCCAGTTCGATCTGGGTATCGGCGAGCATGGCCTGGACCGTACCCTTTTCTGCCAGCAATGTGCCTTGGGTGCGCCGGCTAAGCGCGCGTTCGCACATCATGTCCAGCGCTCTCTGGCACTGGCCAACCGTGCGCATGGCATGGTGAATGCGACCGCCGCCCAGGCGTGCCTGGGCCACCGCGAAACCGCCGCCGATTTCGCCGAGCAGATGATCCAGCGGCACCCGCACATTGTCGTAGTGCAGGTAGCCTTCGGTGGCTTCGTCCTGCTCCAGGCGCTCGCCCATGTGCGGCACATTACGAATGATCTTCAGCCCCGGTGCCTCGCGCGGCACGATGAACATGGACATGCGGCTCTGGATCGGCGCATCTGGCGCAGTAACGGCCAATACCAGGATGAACTCGGCATACCGGGCGTTCGATGAATACCACTTCTCACCATTGATCACCCAATCGTCACCCTCACGGACTGCGCGGGTAGTAAACACCCGCGGGTCCGCGCCGCCTTGCGGCTCAGTCATCGAGAAGCAAGAAACGATGTTGCCATCCAGCAGCGGCTGCAGGTAGCGCGCTTTTTGTTGCGCGGTGCCGAACATGGCGAGGATTTCTGCGTTGCCGGTGTCGGGTGCAGCAGTGCCGAACACAGTAGGCGCCCAAAGGGACCGGCCCAGTCGCTCGTTCATCAGCGCCAGCTTGAGCTGCCCGTAGCCCTCCCCGCCCAGGTGGGGGTCAAGGTGGCAAGCCCACAGGTTTTGCTGGCGGACTTTCTCCTGCAACGGCTTGAGGATCGCCCGGGACTGCGCATGGCGTGTGTCGTACACCACGCTCACCGAGGGGTAGAGCACATCCAGCGGCTCGACTTCTTCGCGCAGGAACTGGTCGATCCAGTCCAGCTTGGTTTGGAATTCAGGGTCGGTTGCAAAATCCCACATCTGTCATTCTCCAATGAACCGCATCAGGCGGCGGCGATGAGTTGTCGAGCCTTGGCCATCAGCCAGCGGGCGTAATCGTGCAGGTAAGCGCCCATTTCCCTGGGGGCCTTACCTACCAGCGAGCGTGCGTAGGTGCCTTCCAGCAGGCAGGCGAGCTTGTAGCAGGCAAGTACGAAGAACCACGGCATGCTCAACATGTCCCGGCCACTGAGCTGCCCATAGAGGTTGATCAGATCAGCTCGGCTCATGAAATCAGCCCACGGTTGCACCACCGGGTTGGCACCTACGCCTCCCTCAGGGTCACCCGGCTCCCGCCACGAGGTCAGCACCCAGGCGAGGTCCAGCAGCGGATCGCCCAGGGTCGACAGTTCCCAGTCGATCAGCCCGGATATACGCGGTGCCTCGAGTGAGAACATGACGTTGGGCCATTGGTAGTCGCCGTGAATGATGCCAATGCGCCGGTCTGTAGGTAGGTTGTCGTTAAGCCAGCGCTCAACGAGGTCGACCTCAGGCAGCGCGGTTTCGCTATAGCCCGGGGTTTGCCGATAGCCTTCAAGCTGGGAGCGCCAGCGCTCTACCTGGCGGCTATGCCAATCATTGGGGCGGCCGAAGCCATCAAGGCCGAGCGCTTTATAATCCAGTGCACCCAGCGCTGCGGCGGCGCTCACGAATGCTTCGCCCATGCATCTGCGCCAGGTGGCGTCTGTGGCATAGCGCCCCTGCAATGGGCCTGCCGGGGAAAACCCTTCAAGTGGCTCCATCGCATAGAAATTCATCCCCATCACTGCGCCGTCGGTGCTCGCCGCCAGCAGTCGTGGATGGGGTACGGCGCTGCCGGCAAGGGCTGCCAGCACCCGGGCTTCGCGAGCCATCGTCTCATTGCTGTTGCCGCGCAAATGCCGCGGTGGGCGACGCAGGACAAAACGCCCAGTGCCGCGCTGCATGAGGAACAGGTTGTTTTGCGAACCACCGCTGAGCTGGCTGACGGCGGTCACCGGGCCGCTACCCGGCAGCCCGGCTGCCTCGATCCAGGGCGCCAAGGCCGCCCAATCCAGTAGCCCATCGAAATCGGGAAGGGTCGCCGTCATCTGGCCTGCCTCCTGACTACCCGCATCGCCTGTCTGGCGATATGCCCTGGTGTACGCGTAGTGGGGCCCATCGACTTACCTCCCGTTTACCGGTTTTTTATTGTTATGCCGGCCCTCCTGCGGACGCTTGCTTGTCCGTTTCAAGGTTCCGGCGAATTCGCCTCAAGACACTCAGTGCCTGCTCTAGCTCCTGCGCGCTTAGCCCCGCGGAGACGCGCTCGGTCCACTGCGCGCTCTCCCGATTGGCCTCGGCATAGGCCTGCTTGCCCTGTTCGGTTGCCTCCAGTTGCCTGGAGGTCTTGTGATGCGGGTTATCCTGATAGAGCACGTGCCCGTTCTCTACCAATACATCCGCCACCCGCTGCACTGCCTGGCGGCTATAGCCCAGGCTGCGCGCAATCCGAGCCACGGTCGGCGGATCCTGCGCCAGTACCACGGAGGCCAGCACGATAGCCTGGGCCGAACTGCCTAAAGCTGAAGGCTTCTTTGCGCTCACCACTCGGCCGTGTAAACGCAGCACCTCATCGACCAATAGCGCCACGCGAGCACCCTGCTCGCTATGTACCGAGTGGTCGAACGTCACGGTGCCATTGGTATCGGACGTCGTATTCAAACTATGACACCTCATTTCCATATTGACAACATGTTGTCGTTTATTTTGTTTGGGGGTTGTTCCGGCTCGCCGGTGTGAGGAGCAGGCTATGCGCAGGTAACACCGGCGGCAACTGCCTTATTAGCTTTCAGGCATCAGAGTGATGTAGCCCTGTCGGGCTACGGGGCGTGAAAACGGGGCCCGACGCCTGCCGGGCCCGGTTTATCTAGACCCCGCTCGCCATGTATCCGCCATCGGCTGCGAGCACATGGCCAGTGACGAATGAAGCCGCAGGCGACACCAGGAACGCGATGCAGGCAGCAATCTCGTCAGGCTGCGCCCAGCGCCCGAGCGGCGTACGCGCCAGTACCCGCGCATTGCGCTCGCTAGCCTGCTCCTGGATCCCGCGGGTCATGGGCGTATCTGTCCAACCCGGGGCCACGGCGTTGACCCTGATGCCATCTTTGCCCCAGGCCACTGCCAGGCTGCGGGTCAATTGTGCAACAGCACCTTTACTGGCGGCATACGCCGGTGCGGTAGGGCTGCCGAAGAAGCTCATCACTGAGGCAAGGTTGACGATGGCCCCGCCGTTGCGCGCCAACAGCGCCCGGGCGGCATAGCAGCAGCGCATGGAGCCGTTGAGGTTTATATCCAGCGTTTGTAGAAAGCCCTCTTCCCCGAACTCCGCGGCACCGCGGCCGATACCGGCGGAGTTGACCAGGATATCGAGACGCTCGAGTTCGGCGAAATAGCCCGTCACCGCCTGGCTGTCGCGTACATCCAGAACGGAAAAACGTACTCCGGCCAGGGACGCCTGCGCGCGGCAGGCCTCTACCTCCGTTAGCGCGACCCCGGTGGCGTACACGTCATAGCCCGCGCTTAGCAGCGCAGAGACCGTCGCCAAGCCAATTCCACTGCTCCCGCCTACCACCACAGCAACCTTACCTGCCAATGCATCGCGCATATCAAAGCTCTCCGGGCTAGTGCCCTTTCGTTGACAAAGTGTCAGTTAGTAAACCATGACTTACGTCAATTTACGGTGTCTTGACGCCACACATTAACTAACATACAGTCAGTTTCACTTAACAGCCACACCGATTGCAGAGGCCATGATGCGTAAAGTCGATTACCCGATCTACGATGTTGACAGGCATTTCTACGAGCCGCCGGAAGCGTTCCTGACGCACTTGCCCAAGCAATACCGCAAGGAATTCCAGTACGTGCAGGTCAATGGCCGCACCAAGCTGGCAGTGGGCGGCGTGATCAGCGACTACATCCCCAACCCGACCTTTGATGTAGTCGCCGCCCCGGGCGCCCACGAGCACTGGTACCGCGGCGACAACCCAGAAGGCCTGTCGCTGCGCGAAATCGGTGGTGAGCCGGTGCCCTCCGACCCGGCGTTCTTCGATGGTGCGGCGCACCTGAAGGTCATGGACGAACAGAAAATCCATGCTGGCCTGTTCATCCCAACCCTGGCGTCGGTGATCGAAGAGCGTCTGGCCGACAAGCCGGATGCCATTGCGGCCTTGATGCACGCTTCCAACCAGTGGTTGGCAGAAGGTTGTGGTTTCGCCCGCGATAACCGTCTGTTCCCAGTACCGATGATCAACCTGTTCGACGTCGACCGCGCTGTCGAAGAGCTGGAATACGTGCTCAAGCACGGGGCACGTGTGGTGGGTATACGGCCCGCGCCCGTCGCCGGGACCAAGGACCCATTAGCCGGCCGTGCCCCAGGCATGCCTGAATTCGACCCCTTCTGGGCGCGGGTCAACGAAGCGAAGATCTTCGTCATGCTGCACGTCTCGGATTCCGGCTATGACAAGATCAACCGCTGGTGGACTGCCGGTGGCAAGGGCGAATTCCGCCCGTTCGAGAAGGAGCCGTTTCCAGAGATCCTGGACTGGATGGGCCGTGCCATCTCCGACACGCTGGCATCGCTGATCTGCCACGGCGTCTTCGATCGCTTCCCCGATGTGCGCATAGCCTCGTTGGAAAACGGCAGTGCTTGGCTGGAGCCGCTACTGGGCCGCCTTGCCCTGAACTACAAAAAGATGCCTCGGGCATTCAAGACCGACCCGGTGGAAAGCTTCAAGAAGCATGTGTTCGTATCGCCCTTCTACGAAGACCCTGTGCTGCGCCTGTGCGAGGTGATGGGGGAGAACCGTATCTTGTTTGGCAGCGATTGGCCTCACCCGGAGGGCTTGGCCCACCCGTGGGACTTCTTCAAGGACATCGCCGACCTCAACGATACCCAGGCCAAGCGCGTCATGAGCAGTAACCTCAAGGGCCTGCTTGAAGGGGTGCGTGACTAAGCCGTTATGATACCGCCGTGGTAGTGCCGCCGTTGTGGCAGTGAGGTTGCCCAGACCGGAGGCAGTTGGTTGACAATGTGCAAGGCCTGCCGGCTAGAACTGCAGGCCTTTTTTCTAAGTAAGGCAACGCTCAGATCCTGAACGCCGCTATGGCCTGTTGCAAGTGCCCCACTTGGCCGAGCAGCTGTTCGCTGGCTTGCTCGGAACGCGCTGCCCCTTGGGGGGTGCAGTCGCCGACCTGGCTGATCTGCCGATCCCCTGCGAAACCGCCGTTTGCTGCTCGGCTGCGGCGGCGATCTGTTGACTCTGCTCGACGATCAGGCCTATGGCCGTGAGGATATTGTCCAGGGCAGTTTCAGCATGGTCCGCCTGACTTGCCGTGGCACCGGCCATCTGATGGCTGTCCCCCATCGTCTTCACCGTGGCGCCGACGCGGTTGCGCAGGCTGTCGATCATTCGCTCGATTTCAGTAGTGGAGTGTTGGGTTCGCCGTGCCAGGGTTCGCACTTCACCGGCCACGACCGCTGCGCGCTGACGGCGGACACCGACTGCACGAGTTCGGTTTGCTTGCCAACCTGCACAGCCACCCCGCTGACCCGCAGGATAAGGTCTTGGATTTGCCCACGGCGCCATTGATAGTCGAGCCTAAATGGGCCAATTCGTCCTGACTGCTGCCCTGGAAACTAGCCGTCATATTCCCCTGCTGCAACTCGCTGCATGACGGCATCCAGGTCACCGAGCACGCGTCGCACAGACAGGTAGAGCGCACCGTAGAGGTAAAGCACCGATAAGAACACCAACCCCAACCCGGACAGCAGCGAGATCATTTGCCGACGTGCAAGGTCTACACGCGTTTCCAGCGCCCCGCCCAGTGCGCTCAACGCGGCCTCGGTCAGTTGCAGGTTGGCGCGGCTGTATCCACTCATCTGGTCAAAAAAGCTTGGCCAAGGCATCGCCGGCTCGACGTCGCTTAGTACCTGCTCATCTACCAGTGCGCAGGCGCTCGCCAGGTTCCGACGGCACCGGCATCGACTCGGCAATACAGTGGGACAGCTCTGGCCCCTGGTCACCGACGTGCAGTTTCCGTACCCGCTCTTGCGCCTCACGATCTGCCTGGGTAGATCGGCTTTGCTGGCGCACGTAGTCAGACCAGGAGTCCACCGTGAAGCGCTCCATGTACCACCCCGGCCGCTCCAGCTCACGGTAGATACACCAGAAACTTGCGCCATCGCGCCGTCGATTGAGCCCCATCGCATGCACCCGGCGAAGAAACTCGACACGGTCCTCAGCACGGATCTGGTACGCGAACTGGACGGTCACTGGCCCGTCCTCTGGCTGCAAATGGGTAAAGGAGAAGCCCGGAACTTCATGGCCAGAAGGCGTTACCTCCGCCTCCTCCCCGACACGGGCACGGTAGCGGCGCATCACCAGTAGCGACAGCACCACCATCAACGAGGCAACGAGCAACGCCTCACCGGCGCCGATGTGCGTCGCTACCGCGCCCCAGGCAGCTCCGCCAAGGGCAAGCGAGCCTTGGAATGCAAGCATGTAGATCGCCACGGAGCGGGCTCGGATCCACGGCGGCACCGTGCTCTGGATAGCCACCAGGTTGACGGTGCCTACACCGAGCCAGCCCATGCCGGCAAAAAACAACGCCACACATTGCATGACAGGGTTGGGTACCTGCGCCACCACCAACATGCCCAAGGCGTAGATGAGGCACGCGAAGGTAACCAGCTGATTGATTTCCAAGCGGGCTTTGAGCATCGGTAGGAACAAAGCGCCGCACAAGGTGCCAACGCCAATGCTACCGAGCAGCAAGCCGTAGTTGCCGGCGCCTCCAGAGCCGCTGGCTATCACTGGTAGCAGCGCCCACAGGGCGCTGCCCGCGCCAACGAAGGCAAGCGTGCGCAAGCACTGGCTGCGCACAACCTGCGAATAACGGGCGTAGCGCAGCGCATCTCGCAACCCCGCCCACACCCCCTGCGCAGGCAACGTCAGGTCCATGGTGGGCTTGCTCATAAAGGTCACCACCAGCACCGAGCCAAGCAACAGCGCAGTGCAGATCAAAAACACGCTGACGATGCCGGAAACCGCCAACACACCGCCCGCCAAGGCCGGACCCACCGCACGGGCCGCACTGTAGGAGACCGACGACAGCGCCATCGCGGACGCCATGAAATCTCGCGGCACCGCTTCAGCTTGGGTGGTGTACCAGGCCGGCCCTTGCAGGGCGAAGCCAATCCCGAAGGCGAAGGTCAGCGCCAGCAACGACCAGGGACCGATCATGCCGGTGATGCAGAAGCCAACCAGCGCCAACGCTGCCAACAGCATCCCCAAGTGCG
Organism: Pseudomonas capeferrum; assembly: GCF_013523055.1. Lineage (GTDB taxonomy): Bacteria > Pseudomonadota > Gammaproteobacteria > Pseudomonadales > Pseudomonadaceae > Aquipseudomonas > Aquipseudomonas capeferrum_A. The sequence continues at coordinate 110,560 of NZ_JAAMQM010000020.1, forward strand.
TCAGCAGCAAATAACGCCGCCGATCAAAGATGTCTGCGAACACACCGCCAGGCAGGCCGAAGAAAAACGACGGCAGGCTGATCGCAGTCTGGACCAACGCCACCAGCATCGGCGAACTGCTCAGGGACACCATTAACCAGGCCGCCCCCACGTTCTGCATCCAGATCGCCAGGTTCATTGCCAGCGCGCCGAGCCACAGCCAGCGAAAGGATCGAAAGCGCAACGGCGCCCAGAGCGAGTTCGAACTGTCAGTCATCAGAATTCCCGTGTTTACGAAAGTGGCCGTGGCTTGACTCGCCGTATGAATGGACCCATATTGAAAACTAACTGATCGACAGTTTTAACGTTCTACATGACATAGTCAATCGACAAGATATAGGGTTACCCAGCAATTGCTAACAACATGACAGCTTTATCGCGCTGTCCACCTTGGATTATCAGGCGTTCATCAGGACCGCACATCATGCCCTTATGCCCCGATCTCGATTTCCAGACTCACCTCAGCCAGGGCCGCTTCATGCTCCAACGCAGCCGGGCCAGTCAGCGTCATTTTTTTTATCCGCGGGTTGTCGAGCCCGGCACCGGGGCTACTGACCTGGAGTGGGTAGAGGCCAGCGGCCTGGGCACCGTCTATGCGGTCACCGTGGTGCGGCCCAAACCCCCGGCTAGCCCGTATTGCGTGGTGTTGGTCGACCTGGATGAAGGCCCGCGCCTCATGTCCCGCGTAGAGGGCATGGCGGCTGAGCAAGTCAGCATTGGCCTGCGCGTCAAGGCGCGAATAGCCGGTGGCACTGAACAGTTTTTTGTCATTTTCGACCCACAAGAATCAGGCGAACGTCATGGCCATTAAAAACCCTATGTCCCTTGAGGGACGCACCATCATCATCACCGGCGCCGGCCAAGGCATAGGCTTGGGCATTGCCCGCCTTGCCATCGAACTCGGTGCCAACGTGGCCGCAGTGGACCTTAATCAACAGGCATTGGAGGCCGCCGCTGAAACCCTCGGCGAGCGCTATTTACCGCTGGCCGGCGGTGTGGCCGACGCCGATTTCGTGCAAAGCGCGGTCGACCGTGCCATTGCACGCTTCGGTGCCGTGCATGGGCTGGTCAATAACGCTGGCATCGGGCGCCCGGCGTTGATTGAGAAGATGACCCTCGAGCAATGGCAGCAAGTGTTGGACGTACACCTCACCGGCTCCTTCCTGTTCACCCAAGCGGTTGGCCGCCACCTGCTCGAGCGCAGCAAAGCCGGCGACAAGGCCTGCGGCTCGATTGTGTTCATCTCGTCCGACGCTGGGCGCCGCGGCAGCCTGGGGCAAATCAACTACTCGGCGGCCAAGTCGGGGATGTTCGGCATGGCCATGACCGCCGCCCGCGAATGGGCCAAGCATGGGGTGCGTGCTAATGCCGTGTGCTTTGGCATGGTGGAAACCGCCATGACCGAAAAAGTACGAACCGACCCGCGCTTTCTTGACAGCTACCTGCAGCAGATCGCCCTAGGCCGTTTCGCTTCGCCCGAAGAAGTCTCGGTACCGGTCTGCTTCCTGCTCTCGGAAGGGGCTTCCTATATCACCGGCCAAGTCCTTTCGGTCAATGGCGGCTACACCATCGCGGTATGACTATGAACAGTATCTCTGCAGAAGCACTCAGCGGTATCCGTGTACTCGACATGACCCGCGTGATTGCCGGGCCCTACGCCGGGCAAATCCTGGCAGACCTTGGCGCGGAGGTCATCAAGGTCGAGCGTCAAGGCGAAGGCGATGACATCCGTCGCATTGGCCCGCCCTGGATCACCAGCACCGAGGGCCAGCCTCACCAGGAGTCCACCTACAGCCAGGCGGCCAACCGCAACAAGCGCTCCATTACCGTCGACTTCGCGCAGCCTGAAGGCGCCGAACTGATTCGCCAACTGGTAGCAAATTGCGACGTGCTGCTGGAAAACTACCGCACCGGCACCCTGGCCAAATACGGGCTGGGCTATGACGACCTGCGCAAGATCAACCCGCGCCTGATCTGCTGCTCCATCACCGGCTTCGGCCAAACCGGCCCCTACGCCAACCGCTCGGGCTATGACTACCTGATCCAGGCAATGGCTGGGGTCATGTCGGTTACCGGCCACCGCGACGGCGAACCGGGGGAAGGCCCACTGCGCGTGGGCATTCCGGTCGCTGATATTTGTGCCGGCCTTTACGCTGCGATTGGCGTTCTCGGTGCACTCAATCATCGCAACAATACGGGTGAAGGCCAGCATATCGATGTGTCGCTGTTCGACGCCCAGGCTGCAACCCTGCTCAATACCTTTTCCGCCTGGTTCAACGCCGGCAAGGAGCTGGGCCGCACCGGCAACGACCACCCTAGCGCTTCGCCCTATGGCGTTTACCCCGTCGATGACGGGTTCATCCTGGTCGCGACCTTCAATGACCGTGAGTTTGCACGCCTGGCCAAGGCAGTGGGTCGTGAAGATTGGCTAGACGACCCACGCTTCGCCAAGAACGGCGCGCGGGTGGCTAACCGCCAAGCATTGTCGCAGCAATTGAGCGCGGCCCTGGAGGGGCGTAGCAAAGCCGAGTGGATCGAACACCTGAATGCCAACACCGTGTCCTGCGGGCCCATCAACGATATGCAAGACCTTGAGCAAGACCCGCACGTGATCGAGCGGGAGATGATCGTGGTGCAGGAGCACCCCGTGAACGGCACCGTGCGCTCGGCTGCAAGCCCGATGCGCTTCTCGGCCACCCCGGTGCGCTACAAGCATGCTCCGCCGGCCGTGGGTGAGCACACCGACGCCGTGCTGGGCGAGTGGCTCGGCTTCTCGACCGAGCGTATCGCCGAGTTGCGCCAGCGCAACGTCATTTGAGGGAATTGCCTTGACCTCCGTATTCAGTTTCCAACCCCTGCAACTGCCCTCCTCGCTTGAGCCCCTACGCCAGGAGGCCCGAGCGTTCCTGGCCGAAGCCGCAACCCAGTGGTCAGGCTGGAAGGTGGGCCACTCCTGGACCGGTTTCGACCGCGCATTCAGCCGTGAAGTCGCCCAGCGCGGTTGGATCGGTATGACCTGGCCGGGAGCCTATGGCGGCCATGAGCGCTCGGGCTTGGAGCGTTATGTAGTCGTGGAAGAAATGCTCGCTGTTGGCGCCCCCCTGGGTGCCCACTGGTTCGGCGATCGCCAGAGTGGCCCGCTGTTACTGCGTCTGGGCACCGAGGCGCAACGCCGGCGTTTCCTACCAATGATCGCCCAAGGTGAGGCGTCGTTCTGCATCGGCCTCAGTGAGCCGGATTCGGGTTCCGACTTGGCCTCGCTGCGCTCCCGCGCGACCCGCGTAGAGGGCGGCTGGCGCCTGAACGGGCGCAAGGTATGGACCACCAACGCCCACCTGTGCGACTTCATGATCGGCCTGTTCCGCTCTGGCGGCCCGGCCGATACAGAGAAGCACAAAGGCTTGTCGCAATACATCATCGACATGCGTGCTAGCGGCATCGAAGTGCGACCGATTCACGACCTGACCGGTGAAGCCCACTTCAACGAAGTGACGTTCGACAACGTATTCGTGGCTGATGACATGCTCGTGGGCCGCGAGGGTGAAGGCTGGGCGCAAGCCAGCGGCGAACTGGCCTACGAACGCAGCCAGCCCGACCGCTACATGAGCGCGTTCCCACTGCTGCCACTGACCATCGACGCCCTACGTGAGGCTGGGGCTTGCGATCGCCTCGCCGCGCGCCGCTTGGGCGAGGCAGTGGCAGAGCTTGCCGTGCTGCGCGAGATGTCGCTGTCCATCGTAGGCCAGCTGCAAGGCGGCCATTCACCGGCCAAGGAAGCAGCGCTAGTCAAAGACCTGGGCAACCTCCATGAGCAGCGGATTCCAGACCTGGTGCGTGAGCTGCTCGATTGCCCATCGCGGATCGATGGGCAGGATCGGCTCAGCGAGCTCCAGGCATTCCTGGTGCAGAATGTACCGGTCTTCACCCTGCGCGGCGGCACCCGGGAAATTCTGCGCGGCATCATCGCCAAGGGGCTAGGACTGAAATGAGTGACAGCGAAATGAACATAAGCGACATGCTGACCGAGCAAGTGCAGCGCCTTTTTGCCGCCCACATCAACCGAGACAGCTGGGTGCAGGCCGAACGCGGCACGCTGGACGGCGAACTCTGGCAGGCCATCGAAGCGATGGGTATCACCCTGGCGCTGATGGATGAAGACGCCGGCGGTGCGGGCCTTAGTTGGGCGCAAAGCGAGCCGGTGCTGCGCCTGTGCGGAAGCCATGCGGCACCTGCGCCGCTAGGGGAAACCGCCCTCGCCGCCTGGGCGCTCGCCCGCGCAGGCCTGGAGGTACCTGAAGGGGTACTGACGCTTTCTGGAGAAGCCTTTGAGCTGGACGACCAGAACAGGGTACATGGCCAGGATGCGCAACTGAGCTGGCTGCCAGCCGCCGCTCATGTGGTCGTGACGGCGCTGCGCGACGGTGTCACCCACCTGTGCCTGATGCGCGCCGACGCAGGCGTGCAGCAGGCTGTGCGCACCTTGGACCGCCTGCCCTGCGCCAATTTCGTGTTGGCAAACGCCAGCCCGCTGCAGATGCACCCGGCGCCGTTTCTCGACGCGCTAGGCCTTCGCCCCCACCTCGCTACGCTGCGCAGCGTGCAAATGGCCGGCGCGATGGGTACGGTGCTGGACCTGTGCGTGGAATACGCCAATACGCGCGTGCAATTCGGCCGACCGATTGCCAAGTTCCAGGCGATCCAGCAAATGATTGCCGAGCTCGCCGCGCACGCTGCCAGCGCCCAGGTGGCCGGGCTGTATGCTGCACGCCAAGTCGATGCCGGCAATGCCAGCTATGGCGCGGCTATCGCCAAAAGCCTGGTAGGCCGCGCTGCCACCCGCTCTGCAGCCATCGCGCACCAGGTATTCGGGGCGATCGGAGTGACCGACGAACACAGCCTGCACTATTACACCCGTCGGCTCTGGCAGTGGCGAGCTGAGGCAGGCAGTGAGCATTGGTGGTCGGAGCGCATTGGCCGCCAAGTACTGGCCAACGACGGCACCGCCTTGTGGAAAACGCTGACCCTGCCGTTCGCGGACTGAAATAAAAAAGCCCCTTTCGTAGCTCGAAGGGGCTCCATACAACAGATTTTGCTCCGCGCATGCGAGCCTCGCGGCTAGTTGCGCCCGATCAATTGCAGGAACTCGGAACGGGTATTCTGAAACTCACGGAATGCACCCAGCATTACTGAGGTGCTCATCACCGAGTTCTGTTTCTCGACCCCGCGCATCATCATGCACATGTGCTTGGCCTCGATCACCACGGCAACACCGGCCGCACCAGTGACTTCCTGGATAGCCTCGGCTATTTGCCGCGTGAGGTTCTCCTGGATCTGCAGCCGGCGGGCGAACATGTCGACGATGCGGGCCACTTTCGATAGCCCCAATACCTTGCCGGTCGGGATATAGGCCACATGGGCCTTACCGATGAAGGGCAACAAGTGATGCTCACACAGCGAATACAGCTCAATTTCCTTGACGATCACCATCTCGTCACTATCTGACTCGAACAAAGCGCCGTTGACAATTTCCGCCAGGGTCTTGTGATAACCATTACACAAAAACTGCATGGCCTTGGCGGCACGCTTGGGCGTATCACGCAGCCCCTGGCGGTCAGGGTTCTCACCTACGCCGAGGAGGATCTCACGGTACTGCTGGGGCATGGATTCGCTCATCTGCCTTTCTTCCAATCAGGGTAGTAAACGGGCGCCCAGCCGTTACCAGGCGCCTCACTCTCAAATACGTTTGAGGATGGTGACCACCCCAGCGCCGCCGAGGCCAATGTTGTGCTGTAGGGCAATGCGCGCGTTCTCAACCTGGCGGTCACCGGCTTGGCCACGCAAGTGCCAGGTCAGTTCGGTTATCTGTGCCAGGCCGGTGGCGCCCAGCGGGTGCCCTTTGGAGAGCAAACCGCCAGATGGGTTGGTGATTACCCGCCCGCCATAGGTATTTTGCCCTTCGCTGACGAACTTCTCTGCGCCACCTTCCTCGCACAAGCCCAACGCTTCATAGGTGATGACCTCATTGGGCGAGAAGCAATCGTGCAACTCAAGCACATCGACATCAGCCGCGCCAACCCCGGCCTGTTCATAAGCCTGAGCCGCTGCCCTGCGGGTCAGGCCAGCGCCGACCACGTCGAGCATGCTGCCCGAGGCGAAACTGTCGGCAGTGTCGGTAGCCAGGCTCATGCCGGCGATCTCCACACAGTTGCCCAAGGCGTGCTTGCGCGCATAGGCCTCGGACACCACCAGTACTGCCGCTGCGCCGCAGGTCGGCGGGCAGCACATGAGCCGTGTGAGAGGTCCGAAAATTTGCGGCGAAGCCATCACCTGCTCCAGGGTCAGGGCCTCGGTAAACAGCGCGTAGGGGTTGCGCAAGGCATGGCTGCGCGCCTTGACGGAGACACGCCCAAACAGGTCGGCAGAGACATTGTATTTCTCCAGGTACTCGGCACCCGCCCCGCCAAAATACTGCGGCCCGCTAGGCGCGTTGTCGTCCCAACCCCGCAGGCGGCGTACCGACTCGTCGATCTTTACCGTAATGGGTGTGCGTAGCGCGGCGTCACCTGTAGACATCGCACCTGGGTTCATCTGCTCGAACCCCACCGCCAAGGCCACATCGACAGCCCCACTGGCCACTGCTTGACGCGCCAGGAACAGTGCCGTAGAGCCACTGGCGCACGCATTATTGACGTTGATCACCGGGATACCGGTGAGCCCGACGCGGTACAGCGCGGTTTGCCCAGAACAGGTATCACCGGCGACGAAACCGGCGTATGCCTGCTGCACTTCGGCGTATGCAATACCGGCATCTTTCAGCGCCAAGGCAGCGGCATCGCCACCCATCACATCATACATTTCGCTCTTGCCAGGCTTGGTGAACTTGACCATGCCTACGCCCGCTACCAGTACTTTGTTACTCATGTTGAACTCCCAAGGGTGTGCAAAACCGCGTGCGGGGCGGTTATTTGGCGAAATCCATGATGGTCAGGGCGGCTTCCGGGCGGTACACCTGAGCCTCTACTGCAGCAAGGCTGCGGGCGTCGAACCCAGGATTCTTGCCGCCGCCTGGGACGCCTTCGGCCGACACCAACTTGAGCTCGCGGACACTCTGGCCGGAGGCAAAAAGGCAATGGCCGGTGCGCTGCCCTGACAACTCGCTAACCATGTACAGCACCACCTGGGCAACGTGCTCAGGCGCCATTTGCGCCTGGGTGGCTTCATCCATCAGTGGTGCTGTGAGCGCAGACACCGCTGCTGGCGCGAGCGTCCAGACGCGAATGCCGGCCTTGGCGCCTTCGAGGGCGAGCACATTGGAGAAACCCCAGGCCCCGCACTTAGCGGCGGCATAGTTACTCTGACCAAAGTTACCGACCAGGCCGGAGGTCGAGGCGGTGTTGACTACCACACCGCCGCCGTTCTCCTTCATCCAGGCGAAAACTGGCTGGGTAACCGCATACATGCTCTTGAGGTTAACCTTGATAACTGCGTCCCAGTCGGCCTCCCCCAGCTTGAGGAATGACTTATCGCGCAGAATGCCGGCGTTGTTGATCAGGATATCGGCGCGGCCGAACTCGCTGAGCGCGGTATCAAGCAAGGACTGGCCACCCTCTACGGTGGAGATGTCCTGCGTATGCGCCACGGCGCGCCCGCCGCTTGCCCGCACTGCGGCAACTACCGACTCTGCGGTGTAGCAACCGCCTTCGTCACGCCCGAGGTCATTCACCACCACGGCCGCGCCCTCGGCCGCCAGGAGTTGCGCATACGCGGCTCCAAGGCCACGGCCGGCGCCGGTAATGAGGGCAACTTTTCCTTCGAGTAGAGCCATTGTCTGTCTCCAAAACCTGTTCGTATGTGGGGGGCGAGGGCCCTGCCCAGGGTCTTCCGTGCATCGTTGCACGGCCTAGATCGTGCGCCACCAACTGAAAGGCCATCAGTAATGTCAATTCATTAGCAAGCAATCCATACATTACATCTAAAAATAAATTATGTAACTGACTGTTTGACAGTTATTTAGCGGCGAGCAATGCTATGGCATGACCCACCTGCGAGGAATGCACTGTGCCTCTCGACTACCACCGCATCAAAAACTGGCCCATTACCGAGGGCCGACAGAGCTACAGCACCCGCGACACCATTCTCTATGCCTTGGGGGTGGGGGCCGCGAGCAGCAACCCGCTGCCGGCCCACGACCTGCAATTCGTTTATGAGAAGGGCCTTAAGGCGTTGCCCACCATGGCCACTATCATGGCCAGCGGTGAATTCTGGATGGCGCAGCCGGAAACCGGCATCGACCTGACGAAGGTGCTACACGGCGAGCAGTTCCTGCGCATCCACAAGCCACTGCCGGCTGCAGGCACACTGATTGGCCGCGATAGCGTCGACGAGATCTATGACAAGGGCGCAGACAAAGGCGCAGTGATGTACATGTCGCGGCGTATCTACGATGCGCAGACCGACGAACTGCTGGCGACCTCGACCTGGTCCACGTTCATGCGTGGCAACGGCGGCTTCGGCGGCACTGCCGAGGGCCAACCAAAGCCCCATGCCATACCGCAAGAGCGCTCCTTCGACCTAAGCACCGAACTCCCCAGCCGCCCGGAGCAGGCGACCATTTATCGCTTGTCGGGTGATCTCAACCCGCTGCACATCGATCCCGAGTTCGCCGGCAAGGCAGGCTTTGACAAGCCGATCCTGCACGGCATGAGCAGCTACGGCATGGCAGGCCGGGCGATCGTTCATCTCCTGTGCAACGATGACCCAACCCGCCTGCGGGCGCTGAACCTGCGCTTCGCCGCTCCCATGTACCCCGGGGAGACGCTGAAGGTAGAGGTTTGGCATGAAGGGCCGGGCAAGGCCAGCTTCCGCGCGCGCGTCGTAGAGCGCGACCTGATCATCCTGAACAACGGCTATGCAGAATTTACTGCCGCCCAAGACGAGGAATAAAAAATGGAATATTCGGAAATCAGCTATGAAGTGATCGGCGAGGTCGCCCGCATTTACCACAACCGTCCAACCCAGGCTAACGCCGAATCGGAGCATTTGCTGGCCGAGCTCGACCACGCCCTTGAGCGCGCCAAGCGTGATGACGACATTCGTGTGGTCATCATCGGAGCCACCGGCAAGCATTTTTCTGCCGGCCATGACCTCATGGATGGCATGGAGAAACGCGGCAACTTTACCCCCGAGCAGCACTGGCTGTGGGAAAGCGAGCACTACCTGGGCAACGCACTGCGCATCTGGGACTTCCCAAAGCCTACCATTGCCCAAGTACAGGGCGCCTGCATCGCGGGTGGCTTCATGGTGGCCAACATGTGCGACATGGTAGTGGCTGCTGATGACGCCTTCTTTAGTGACCCGGTCTGCCACAGCCTCGCCGCTGCTTCGGTTGAAGCGCTGGTGCACCCGTGGGTCATGGGGTTGCGCAAAGCCAAGGAGTTCCTCTTCACAGGCCAACGCGTGTCGGCCGCCGAAGCCAAGGAGTGGGGCATGGTCAACCACGTGGTACCGCGTGCCGAGATGGAGGATTTCACCCTGCAACTGGCCAATCGCATCGCTGCTGCCCCACCTATTGGCATCCGTATGCTCAAGCGTTCGCTGAACCGCTCTGCAGACATCATGGGCTTCAGAAACTCACTGATGGCGCACTTTGATACGCACATCCTCAGTACTTCCACCAGGGAGCACTTGGATCTCGCCGCTGCCGGCATGCGCGCCTCGATGGAAGCTGCGAAAAAGGCCCAGTCCTGAAACCGTGGGGCAAGGAAGTTGATCCTTCGCCCCTTCGTTCCTTTTCTATCCCCAGGAGTTGTCGGTGGCCCTCAATTATCAAAAGTTGATGAATTGGCCGTTTCCTGCCGTAGTCCGGCGCTACAGCCAAGAGGACTGTATCCTCATCGCCCGCGGTTTCGGTGCAGGTGGATCGCCCGATTGGGCTGAGCCTGACCGTAGCTTCCTTGAGCCGGGCGACGCCTTGCAGGTACTGCCAGCTACTGCCGTTGCCCTGGCCGACGGCGAGTTCTGGCAAATGGACCCGCGCACCGGCATTGCCTGGCAGCAGATCGTGCATGCCCAGGAAAGCCTGCGCATGCATCGACCGCTCGCTTGCGAGGGCGAGTTGGTGATAACCCAGAAAATCGATGAGGTATTCGATCGCGGCGCCGACAAGGGCGCGGTCATGCTGCAGACACTGACGCTCAGCGAGCCGACGGGGAAAGCCGTTGCCAGCATCGAGGTCACCACCCTCCTGCGCGGTAACGGCGGCTTCGGCGGCAAGCCACAAGACACGCCCCGCCCCGCCCCACTGCCGACTCGCCAGGCCGACCTGGTGTTGGACATACCCACCCCGGGAAGCCCAGACACGCTGTTTCGCCTCAGCGCTGATATCGCCATCGCGGCCCAAACCCAGGGTAAGCCACAGGCGATGATGCGAGGTGTAGGCTGTTTTGGCCTTGCCTGTCGTGGCGCACTGCGCCTGGTATGCGGCAACGACGCCAGGCGCCTGCGCAGCTTTACGGTGCGCTATGCCGGGCCCATGTACACCGGTGAAACCATGCGCCTTGAGCTCTGGCAAGTGGAGCCCGGCCTGGCGCTACTGCGCATGCATGCGGTGGAGCGCGACCAGCCGGTACTCAGCCATGGCGTTATCGAATACCAGGACTGAGCCCTTTGCCGCCTAGCAACGCTATGGGGTAGTGACCCCTTCGGAGACGGGGTCGACTGCCTTAACCGCTTTGGCCACCCGCGGCTTGCGCGCACGCGGTGGCGCAGCGTTTTGCGCCGCTGCCGGGGGAGCCATGGCGCTGCGCAAGGTCTGCACCACAATTCGGGCAATTGCGGCGTTGATCCGCTTGGCGCCCAAGCCGCGCTCCATCACCACCGGGTCGGTAGACGCCAGGCGCTCCATGGCGGCCTGCAGTACCGTGGCTTCGGCATAAGCGTCGCCCTTTTTGCGACTGCCCGCTGCTGGGTTGACCATGAGAATCAACTTGGCGAAGCGTTCGATGAACGGAATGTAGGTATTCATTCGCAACTCTTCGAAGCGCGGATCACCCCGATCAGCTTCGAGGTTGCGATAACGCAACACTTCACGATGCCGGCTCCAGACCCCGTTCAGCGCCTCGATCAGGCGCAGCGCTTCCTCCTCGAACCGATCAAGCGGCCACGGCTCCTCGAGAAACAACGAGACCTTGGCCATGTCTTCGCCGGCTTCCAGCGCCAGCGAGTACAGCACGTCCTGCACGTCATCGAAATACATGTAGAAACTCGCCGAGGATGTACCGGCAGCCTTGGCAATTGCCACTGCGGTGATATCCACCAGCGGGTGGGTGAAGAGCAGGCGTCGGGTAGCCGACATCAGTCGCTGGCGCGTCTCTTGCCCTTTGCGCCCCAGGACCTGCCCCTGCTTGTTCATGCTTAATTCATGTGCCATGGCATGATTCCCTTTTGACTCCAAATTCAAGATTGGCGCACCGCTGAAACCTTCAGCCCCGTTTACGGGACCATTCGCAGGTGGCCTAAAAATCCGATAATAAACAAAATGACAGCTGTCGGTCGAATCTATTAACAGCGCCCGCAGCTAGCGAAGTGCCTGCAGCGTTCACGTGTGGAGGACTTTACGTCATCGACGAGTATCGTAAATCGATCAAATTGACTAGACATAACTGACACACTTACAGTTATTATGAGCCATTAGCACGCAGGCGCAGGTAGCCACCGGCACCAGGCGCTGAAAAAAAACGATAAGAGGAGGCGTCATGGCCAACATGGTTGCGGACAAAGTTGTAGTCATTACCGGTGCCGGCAGCGGTATCGGCCGGGAATTTGCACTTGCCTTCGCCGCCGAAGGCGCGCGCGTAGTGGTTAACGACCTGGGGCGCACCGCCGACGGTGGTAGCGCCGCCCAGGCCGTGGTCGGGGAAATCCGCAGCGCGGGCGGTGAAGCGATTGCCAGCGACGACAGCGTATCGGAGTGGGACTCGGCCCAGCGCATCGTTCAAGCCGCCATGGACAACTATGGCCGGGTTGACTGCGTGGTTAACAACGCCGGCATCGTCCGTGACCGCTTCTTCTTCAACATGAGCCTTGAAGAATGGCAGGCCGTCATCAATGTCCACCTCAACGGCTCATTTTATGTCGCCCGCGCCGCAGCGCCTCATTTCAAGGCTCAGGCCAGTGGCGCCTATATCCATATGACCTCTACCAGCGGCTTGATAGGCAACCCTGGGCAAGCTAACTACTCAGCCGCCAAGCTGGGCCTGGTCGGCCTGTCCAAATCCATCGCCCTGGATATGGCGCGCTATAACATACGCTCCAACTGCATCGCGCCGTTTGCCTGGACCGCCATGACCGCTTCGGTACCCACCGACACCCCGCAAGCCGTCGAGCGCATGGAAAAACTCAAGACCATGGAGCCGCGCAAGATTGCGCCACTGGCGGTGTACCTGGCCAGTGACGCGGGTGCCGGCGTGTCTGGCCAGGTCTTCGGCGTGCGCGCCAATGAGATCTACCTCTACTCACAGTCGCGAGTGACCCGTTCGGTGCATCGCAGCGAGGGGTGGACCCCGCAGAGCATCGCCGAGCACGCCATACCAGCGATGCAGAATTCCTTCTACGAAAACACCCCCTCCCCGCAGCTCACCACGTGGGATCCGATCTGACCCGCCCTGGTCACAACAACAAGGAACACACCATGAGTGAGATCGAAACTATTGGCACCGGGTTTACCTGGGAAGAGTTGCCCGTAGGCCGCCAGTTCAAGACCTACGGGCGCACCATTACCGAGGCCGATATCGTCAACTTCATATCCGCCACTGGCATGCTCGAGGTGCTTTTCACCAATACCGAGTTCCGCCGCGAGGCAGGCTTCGATGGCCGCCTAGTGCCCGGCGGGCAGGTGTTCTGCATGGCCGAAGGCTTGTTGTTCCAGACCGCGCTGCAGGGCGTTGGCGTGGCATTCCTGAACATGGAGCTGGATATCAAGGGCCCCACCTTTGCAGGCGACACGGTCCATGTCGAAGTCGAAGTGATCGAGGTCCGCCCTAGCAAGGGCAAGCCCGGCATGGGGCTGGTGCGCACGCGCAACCGGGTGGTTAAGCAGGATGGCAGTGTAGTCATGATCTACACGCCACTACGCATGGTCAAAGGCCGCGAAAATCTGCCTGCCTGAGCGGGCCGTAGGCAAAGAACAGCAAAACGCCATTGCAATGGCACAGCTAGAACCTGGAGTGGATATGAAGAAGTGGCAATGCTTTTTCTGCAGTTTCGTTTATGACGAGGCCCTTGGCGTACCCGAAGAGGGGATCCCTGCGGGCACCCGTTGGGAAGACGTGCCCGAAAGCTGGATCTGCCCGGAATGCGGCGCAACCAAAGAAGATTTCGCGATGCTTGAGATCGCCTGAACCCGCCCGCCTCTATCGGAGAATGTCATGACAGCCCAGACACACCCCTGCGCGATAATCGTCGGCGGAGGCCATGCAGGTAGCGAGGCCGCTATCTCGCTCAGGCAGCACGGCTACCCTGGCCGCATCTTGATCCTCAGTGATGAACCCACCCTTCCCTATCAGCGCCCGCCGCTGTCAAAGGGCTTTTTGAGCGGGCAGATCAGTGCCGAGTCATTGCCCATCCGCCCCGCAGCAGCCTATGAGAAAGCGGCCATCGAAGTGCGCCTTGGCACCTCGGTGCGCAGCCTTGACCTCGCCGCTCGTTCGGTACAACTGACCGATGGCAGCAACCTCGCCTGGAACTACTTGATCCTCGCGACCGGCAGTAGGGCGCGCACGCTGGATGTTCCGGGCTTAGGTGAGCATCAACCGGATAACCTGCATTACTTGCGTACCCAGGCCGATGCCCAACGCTTGCAAGCTCAATGGCACGAAGGGCGCCGCCTGGTGATTGTCGGCGGAGGGTATATCGGCCTTGAGGTCGCAGCCGCAGCCCAGAAAGCGGGGCTCCTGGTAACCGTAGTGGAGCCTCAGCCCAGGGTACTGGCACGGGTCACTGCAGAGCAGGTTTCGAGCTTCTATGAGCAGGAGCATCGGGCGGCTGGAGTAGAAATCCGAGTCAATGCGCAGATCGAACGGGTATGCCTGGATGTTACAGGGCAGCGGGTAGATGCCGTGATCACCGTAGACGGCGCGCGCCTCCCGGTGGACCTGATGCTAGTGGGCGTAGGTGCCATCGCCAACAGTGAATTGGCCGAGCAGGCAGGCATCGCGGTGAATAACGGCATCTGGGTAGACGAGTACGCTCGTACCGATACGGCCGACGTTTTCGCCGTAGGCGATTGTAGCAACCACTTCAATAACCACCACGGCGGCCGGTTGCGCCTGGAGTCCATCCCCAACGCGGTCGAGCAGGCACGCGCTGCAGCCTCTTACATCAATAGCAAAGAAGCCCCGTATCGCTCGCTCCCCTGGTTCTGGTCAGACCAATATGATCTCAAACTGCAGATCGCGGGTATCAGTCAGGGCTACGACCAGGTCGTACTACGTGGCTCTAGAGCGTTACGCTCATTTGTCGCGTTTTACTGGCGCGAGGGCCGGCTTATCGCCGCGGACTGCGTCAACCGTCAGCAAGAGTTCATGGCCATTAAGAAGCTGGTACAGGCCAGATTCGAAGGCGATGCCGAACTGCTTGCAGACGAGTCGGTCTGCCTCAAAGCCCTGACTGCCGCCCCCGCGCCCTGACCCTCGCCATGTCCAGAATCGACGACATCCGCAGCAACGCCATCGCCTTGATCGCCGAGCACGGCTTTGGCGCTGTTTCCCTGCGCCAACTGGCCAGAAGCTGCGGCCTGCAGGCAGGCTCGCTGTACACTTACTATCAGAGTAAAGACGACCTTCTGCAGGACCTGATTGCCAGCTATCTGGAGGACCTGCAGCAATCCTGGCAACAAAGGTCGAAAAAACGTGACAACCCGGTAACCGCGCTGAATTCCTTTGTCGCCCACCACCTTGAGTTCCAGCGCGCACGCTACAGCGAAAGCTTGATTGCCAGCATGGACCTGCGCAACCTATCGGAGCCACACAAGTGCTACGTCATGGCGCTAAAATCCAGCTATGAACAGGAGCTGAAACACATCCTGCTGCGGGGTGAGCGTCACGGGTTGCTGAGCCAGGATCACATGACCAGTGGCGCCATCCTGGCCATGCTGACGGGCATTTGCCTCTGGCGTGACAGCTGCGCAGATGACCCTGCCCCGCTGGTTCAGCTATGCCAGCGCGCGGCCATGCAAATAGCCTGCGCACCCCAGCCGGCGCCTATCGCTGCACCTACTCAACGACTCTCTCGTAATAACCAACCGCCACTAGATAGTTGCCGACTCGCCTGAAATAGGTATGTTTCTGTTCTACCTTGTGAGTCAGAGGGTTGAGCCACTGGTAGTCGTACTCGCCGGCACTGCGCTGATTCGCCGCTGCCAGTATTGGCACGCCCACAGGTTTACCCGTTGGGTCTTTTAACCGGCGAAAGTCGGTGCCTATCAGGCGTGGGTTATAGCCGTGTGCCACGAAGTGTGATGTAACCAAATCGACGACGAAGACGTAGAGGTCATCCTGAAGAAACGCCAGGTTTTCGCTGTTGATGGCACTTAATGTCTGCTCCGGTTGCGTGGTAATGGCGCTTACCGCTTTGTCCAGAAGCGCCCTGGCATGCGCCGGGGTAGCTTTGGATATGTAGTAGCCAACGCCGAGCAACACATCATCGACCCGCTGGAACAACACCCGTTTACGTTCGACCCGCCCGGTTTGCCAGTTCGTCCAGCGGTACTCTGCTTCCTGGACCCCCTGCTGCTCTTGCACGCTCAACGCGTGCTCGAAGGACTGCTTGATGTCGTCAGGCAGTTGCTCTAGCAGGCTGCTGCCTATCAGGCTGGCTGACGGCCCTCCGCTGGCGAGCATTACGCCATTGCTGTCTAGAACGTAGACATAATGGTCGTCGCGAATGAAAGGCCCTTGCCGACTGAATACCGGCAACGCCTGTGCCTTGTATTCGTGATAGTAAGCCGCCGCGCTCTTGAGTAACGCACGGGCCTCCCGGTCTTCTGCCTCATACGACTCCTCGACGGCCCAGGCGGGCAGCGCTAGCACAATACCTATTACAGCCCCCACTATCCTCCCTAAAAGGCACAACCCCATCACATCACCTCCGCACGCCAAAAGATGACATTGTATTAGCTAATGCACCCCGTCTCCAGCGGCAGGTTCACCGCCTGTCGGCGCCGTGTATGTAGCCGGACTGACGTAAAGAGAAAGAGTGCTGAACGTTTCAGGTCAGGCTCTGAAAGCTGTGCAGGCAGCCTGAGCTATACAAAATGATCAGTAACTGACTCTTCGTCTGTTTTTTATGTTGATGAACGCCGTGAGTCGAGGTAACGTTCTACCTCGCATACAACAATAAACCTAGAGCAGTCCAACCTACTGGTGAGGGGCCGCTTGAGCGATGGAGATAACGCATGAAAATCGATGATCTCATTCTTGTCAGCGTCGACGACCACATCGTCGAGCCGCCAACTATGTTCGAGCAGCACCTCACCATTGCGCAGAAAGCCTTCGCACCCAAGGTGCTCAAAGACAAGAATGGGGCTGATTACTGGCTGTTCGAGGGTCGCCGGGCCGGTAACATCGGCCTCAACGCCGTGGTCGGCCGTTTGCGCGAAGAATACGGCTGTGAGCCCATCTCTTTTGAACAAATGCGCAAGGGCGCCTGGGATATTCATGCACGCATCGATGACATGAACGCGAATGGCCTGCTGGCCTCGCTGAACTTCCCCAGCGTTGTGACGTTCGATGGCAGCCTGTTCCACCAGTTCGAAAACAAGAGCAACGCGCTCACCCTGCTTCAGGCTTACAACGACTGGCACATCGACGAATGGTGCGGCAGTTATCCAGGCCGCAACATTCCCAACGCAATCGTGCCCTACTGGGACATCAACGCCACGGTCGCCGAGATCAAGCGTGTCGTTGCCAAGGGTTGCCATGCCATTTCGTTCTCCGACAACCCATCGCTCAAAGGCCAACCCAGTATCCATGACGCCCACTGGGAGCCGCTGTGGAAAGTCTGTGCCGAGAACAAAATGGTTATCAACATTCACATCGGCTCAGGTGCACAGGCGCCACACGCATCGATGAACTCGCCGATCGACGCGTGGATCATTACCATGCCGATCTCCATCGTCAACTCGGCGGCAGACTGGCTGCACCTGAAGGCCCTGCACCGCTATCCAGACCTCAAGATCTCGCTCTCCGAGGGCGGTATTGGCTGGATCCCCTACTTCCTTGAGCGTGCCGATTTCGTACACGAGCACCACAAGGCATGGACCTATGCGGACTTCGGTGGCAAAAAGCCCAGCGAAGTGTTCCGCGAACATTTCCAAACCTGCTTCATTGATGACCGCTTCGGCCTGAAAAACCTCGATGAAATCGGCGAAGACAACGTAGCGTACGAGTGCGACTACCCGCATTCGGATACGGTATGGCCGGAATGTGCCGAGATGCTCGTCGATTCACTCAAGCACCTACCACAAACCGCCATCGACAAGATCACTCATGGCAATGCCTTGCGTGCTTACAATTTTGACGCATTCGGCAAAATGGGCGGCCGTGAGCACTGCACCGTGGGTGCCTTACGCGCCCTGGCAACCGACGTTGACACTTCGCCCAAGTCGTTCGGAGGCCCAGCGCCATTGAAAGAAGGCGAAGTACGCCGCTGCGTTACCTCGGGCGATATCATCCAAATGTTCACTGCCGTTGCCAAGGAAGATGGCAAGATCATGGCAGAAAACGCCTGACGGCATATGTGCTACACAGATGCCCCGCTTAGCGGGGCGTTTACGTTCTAGGGTATTTTCCCTGGCTTTCTGCATTGCGCTGCCTGCAGCGTTACAGGCGGCTTGAAGCCGCCTGCCGTTCGGAGCTTCAGAGCAAACTTGCCAATTCCGGAACCGCTTCGAACAGGTCGGCAACCAGGGCGCAGTCCGCCACCTGGAATATCGGTGCTTCTTCATCCTTGTTGATCGCAACGATCACTTGGAGTCTTTCATACCCGCCAAAGTGCTGAATCGCCCCCGAAATGCCGACCGCCAAGTACAGCTGCGGCGCAACGACCTTACCGGTTTGGCCCACCTGCATAGCGTTGGGAGCGAATCCCGCATCGACCGCGGCGCGCGAAGCGCCGACACCCGCGCCTAGCTTGTCTGCCTGCCGTAACCACCACAACTTCGGTCGCCAAACCTTGTTCTTTAGGCCGAACCGCTTCTTCGATAGCAATTTCACAGAAGAGATTGAGCGCCATCTTGACATTGTCAAGATCGACCCCCGGAGTTGCCCGTCTTGCCCCGGACCTTGACGTTGAAGTCGACCGCTCGTTTAACGGGGAACCAGTATTTCATGTGATTTCTCTTTGACTGACGAAGGCTCATCGGTGCTCTCGTGAGGCCAGCATGCAACGGCGTCAGAAGGACGACAGCCCGCTAACTCTTGGTCTCGATCGAGTAAATGTCAATGCGTCAGTTGTCACATAGCTGAAAGATTGTTATTTTTATTGCATGTTCGAAGAGCTGCTGCAGCCAAGTTGTCAGCGTCAGCTCCTTATAGTAGGCCCAGGTTCAGCCGGTTGCTGAGCCGTCACCCTCGATGCCGCTCCTGCGCTTACTTTTTTACTGTGCCACTAGGAGCAATCGCTGTGCTTGAAACTTATATCCACCAGGTAAGGGCACGCGCTGCAGATGGACTGCCGCCCTTGGCGTTGAATGCCGAACAAACCGCAGAGGTAGTACAGCTGTTGCTGAATCCTCCGGCGTTCGAGGAGCCATTCCTCTACGATCTGATCAGCAACCGTGTGCCGTCTGGCGTGGATGAAGCCGCGTATGTCAAGGCCAGCTTTCTCAATGCGATTGCCCACGGCCAGGTCACTTCGCCAATCATCGGCAAAAGGCGCGCCGTAGAGCTACTGGGCACCATGCAAGGCGGCTACAACATCACCACCCTGGTCGAGCTGCTGGATGACGCCGAACTGGGCGCCGTCGCCGCCGACCAGCTCAAGCACACCCTGCTGATGTTCGACGCCTTCCACGACGTGGCCGAAAAGGCCAAGGCCGGCAACGCGCATGCCAAGGCCGTGCTGGACTCCTGGGCTGCCGGTGAATGGTTCACCAAGAAGCCTGCCATCGCC